>CP191781.1:5417500-7225559 GCA_050563515.1 Bradyrhizobium guangxiense
AGACTTGAACTTCCGACCTCACGCTTATCAAGCGCGCGCTCTAACCAACTGAGCTACAAGCCCCTAACGCATATCCTGTTAAGGACCGGGGGTTCTGCAACCTTGCAGCCCCAGCGCGTGTTCGTCCGCGAAGAAAGAGAAACGAAGACGGCGAAATCCCGCCAATGCAGCTCAACGATCTGGCGATCTGTTGGCCACTGATGTTTCTAAAACGATCCGATAGTGAGCCGAAGCTCGCTGAAGGATCATCCTTAGAAAGGAGGTGATCCAGCCGCAGGTTCCCCTACGGCTACCTTGTTACGACTTCACCCCAGTCGCTGACCCTACCGTGGCCGGCTGCCTCCCTTGCGGGTTAGCGCACCGTCTTCAGGTAAAACCAACTCCCATGGTGTGACGGGCGGTGTGTACAAGGCCCGGGAACGTATTCACCGTGGCGTGCTGATCCACGATTACTAGCGATTCCAACTTCATGGGCTCGAGTTGCAGAGCCCAATCCGAACTGAGACGGCTTTTTGAGATTTGCGAAGGGTCGCCCCTTAGCATCCCATTGTCACCGCCATTGTAGCACGTGTGTAGCCCAGCCCGTAAGGGCCATGAGGACTTGACGTCATCCCCACCTTCCTCGCGGCTTATCACCGGCAGTCTCCTTAGAGTGCTCAACTAAATGGTAGCAACTAAGGACGGGGGTTGCGCTCGTTGCGGGACTTAACCCAACATCTCACGACACGAGCTGACGACAGCCATGCAGCACCTGTGCTCCAGGCTCCGAAGAGAAGGTCACATCTCTGCGACCGGTCCTGGACATGTCAAGGGCTGGTAAGGTTCTGCGCGTTGCGTCGAATTAAACCACATGCTCCACCGCTTGTGCGGGCCCCCGTCAATTCCTTTGAGTTTTAATCTTGCGACCGTACTCCCCAGGCGGAATGCTTAAAGCGTTAGCTGCGCCACTAGTGAGTAAACCCACTAACGGCTGGCATTCATCGTTTACGGCGTGGACTACCAGGGTATCTAATCCTGTTTGCTCCCCACGCTTTCGTGCCTCAGCGTCAGTATCGGGCCAGTGAGCCGCCTTCGCCACTGGTGTTCTTGCGAATATCTACGAATTTCACCTCTACACTCGCAGTTCCACTCACCTCTCCCGAACTCAAGATCTTCAGTATCAAAGGCAGTTCTGGAGTTGAGCTCCAGGATTTCACCCCTGACTTAAAGACCCGCCTACGCACCCTTTACGCCCAGTGATTCCGAGCAACGCTAGCCCCCTTCGTATTACCGCGGCTGCTGGCACGAAGTTAGCCGGGGCTTATTCTTGCGGTACCGTCATTATCTTCCCGCACAAAAGAGCTTTACAACCCTAGGGCCTTCATCACTCACGCGGCATGGCTGGATCAGGGTTGCCCCCATTGTCCAATATTCCCCACTGCTGCCTCCCGTAGGAGTTTGGGCCGTGTCTCAGTCCCAATGTGGCTGATCATCCTCTCAGACCAGCTACTGATCGTCGCCTTGGTAGGCCATTACCCTACCAACTAGCTAATCAGACGCGGGCCGATCTTTCGGCGATAAATCTTTCCCCGTAAGGGCTTATCCGGTATTAGCACAAGTTTCCCTGTGTTGTTCCAGAACCAAAAGGTACGTTCCCACGCGTTACTCACCCGTCTGCCGCTGACGTATTGCTACGCCCGCTCGACTTGCATGTGTTAAGCCTGCCGCCAGCGTTCGCTCTGAGCCAGGATCAAACTCTCAAGTTGGACTTGAACTTTGAACCGGCTGATCACAACGTTTGACGAGGTCCCACCATTTTTCCGACGACCGAAGTCGCCGAGCTGCCCGCGATTCACATCGCTGGCAACGATGGTGTTTCCTTTAAAACGTGTACCGCCGAAGTCTTTCGTCCGGTCCCGATCAAAAAAGCCGAAGCTTTTCAGATGCGAGACCCGCAAGGACTCCGCCGTCCACGTTTCTCTTTCTTCATCTTCACTTGTCAAACAGCCCGGGACCGGAGAGGCCCCAACCTTCCTGAGAGGAAGGGTTCCGACACCCTTACCGACGATGGATGAACTCCAATCGACTTGCGTCGACTGTTGTGTCACTCAACAAGGTGAGGAGCATCAGTGGCGCGTTCGCTCGCCTTGGTCAGTGACCCGGCGGCGCCGCGCTCAGTGGTTGGGGTTATAGGCCCCGCCTTCCGGGCTGTCAACGCCAATCGTCAACAAAACGTCGCACAGCGGATCGTCGAAAAATTTGAATGATTCCAGTCCATTAGCGGGACGCTGAGGGCAGTCACCGAGATCGCGCGGCAAAAAATCTGAAAAAAGTTTGCCCGCCAGCGGGCCTCCAAGGGCGCTTCAGGACCCCTCCTCGAGACCCTCCCCTTGTCGCCCTGTGGGCGCTCCCCTTTGGCCAAGTGGGCAGACCCGGCCCCGCCCGGCGGGCCCCCCGGCAGCCCCTGGCCCGATCAGCTCCCCAGCTGGGGGGCGAGCTTCTTCCCCTTGCCAGACCGGGCTTTTACGGCCTGCCGTTCAGGAAACTTTTCCATGACAGGCGCCGTACTTGAGCCACAATCCCGCGGCGTTCTGATAAGAGACAAGCTTGAATCGCGGGGGTGCCGGTGGGGGCTGCCTGCGGTTTTCATGGGGTCAGAGGAAGGCGATCTTGCAGATGACGCGGCCTTCCCCGGACATTCGAAACACATCGAGAGAGCTTTTTCCGTCCAGCTGTTCGTAATTTCGGCCGGTCCCGTCTCGGGGCCTTCTGAGCACGGACGCCTGCGCGGCTTGCCTTTTTCCGGCGATGCCCCTTCAAGAGGGCGATGCGGACAAGGGTTCGAACCGGGCTTCTTGGTCGTTGATTGGGGGACTTGAGTGAACCACAGGACGTCACGCGGCGCTTACGGGCGTGAGACCGGGATCATCGATCTCGGCCACGAGCCGCCGCTGTCCGTCGATGGTTCGGAAGCCGCCGTGATCGACCGCCGCCGCGTCTCGGTGCAGTGGTTCAGCGGCACAATCTTGACCGGACTCTGCGGCGCAGCCCTGATCGGCGGCGCCGTTTTCGCATCGCTCGACGGCGAAATGACCTTCGCCAAGGTGCCGGAGCGGGTCGAGGGCGCGCTGCGCGGAGCTTTCGGCGCCGCCGATCGCGCCGCCACCCTGCACAAGAGCGACCGCCTGCCGCCGCCGAGCGAATCCACGGCGTCCCGCAACATCGTGCGCGTCTCGACCGTCGCGCGCGTCGGCAACCGCGACGTGATGCGCGTGCGTCCCTTCGTGCGGATCGCCGGCAATCTGTCGATGACGACGAGCGATCTGTCGGCGAAGATTCCGCCGTTCAACGCCCAGCGCCTGCTCACCGATGTCGGCTCCGATCCGAAGACGGCCGCGGAAGACCCGAACAATCCGGAAGCCGTCGAGCCCGACGCGGAGGTCTCCTTCGTCACCAAGGACCTGTCGGGGGTGCTGCCGAAAGCCAAGATCTCCGCCGTGGTGGCGCTCGACGACATCCTGATGCGGGTGCGCGATGCCGCCAATTGGCGCGGCAATGGCGGGGTGCGCTACGCCTCGCTCGCCAACGCCGCCGCCGACATTTCCGGTGCGACCGGCCCCTCCGACATCAGAACCGCCTACGCCCCCGAAGCCTCGCCGTCCGATCCCTATGCCGGCTTCGAGACGCGCGTGGTGCCGGAAAACGTCACGCTGCTACCCAAGACCAAGGAGCAGATCACCGGTGGCAATCCCAACGGCGAACGCGTCCATCTGGTCAAGAAGGGCGACAGCGTCGCCGGCGTGCTGCGCGATCTCGGCGCGACGGCCGAGGAAATCAAGGCGATCACTTCAACGCTCGGCCCGCGCGGCCGCGACGGCGGCCTGAAGGAAGGCGAGAAGCTGCGCATCCTGATGGCGCCCGCGAATCCCGGCGCCCGCCTCCAGCCCTACCGTGTCGTCGTCGCCAACGAGACCATGATCGAGGCGATCGCGGCGCTGTCCGATCTCGGCAAATACGTCGCGGTCGACGTCTCCAGCATGAATACCGTCGCCGACGCTGCGGCCAACGCCAACAGCGACGACGATGACGACGATGACGGCTCCGGCGTGCGGCTCTACCAGAGCATCTACGAGACCGCGATGCGCAACAAGGTCCCGATGCCGGTCATCGAGGACATGATCAAGATCTACTCCTACGACGTCGATTTCCAGCGCAAGGTGCAGCCGGGCGATTCCTTCGACGTGTTCTACGCCGGCGAAGACGAAGGCGTGACGGCGAGCGAAAAGAACGACGTGCTGTTCGCCTCCCTCACCGTCGGCGGCGAGACCAAGAAATACTACCGCTATCAGAGCCCCGACGACGGCGTCGTCGACTACTATGACGAGACCGGCAAGAGCGCGAAGAAGTTCCTGGTCAGGAAGCCGGTCAACAACGCCATCATGCGCTCCGGCTTCGGCGGCCGCCGCCACCCGATCCTCGGCTATGTGAAGATGCATACCGGCGTCGACTGGGCCACCGCCTACGGCACGCCGATCTTCGCCTCCGGCAACGGCCTGATCGAGAAGGTCGGCCCCGAAGGCGGCTACGGCAAGTACATCCGCATCAAGCACTCCAACGGCTACGAGACCGCCTACGGCCACATGTCGGCGTTCGCCAAGGGCATGGAGGCCGGCAAGAAGGTGCGTCAGGGCCAGGTGATCGGCTTCGTCGGATCGACCGGCCAGTCGACCGGCCCCCACGTCCATTACGAGATCCTGGTCAACGGCCGCTTCGTCGATCCGATGCGCGTGAAGCTGCCGCGAGGCCGTTCGCTCGAAGGCCCGATGCTCGCAAGCTTCGAGAAGGAGCGCGACCGGCTCGAGGGTATGATGAGCGGCCGCGGCGGCGCCATCGCCCGCATGTCGGATGCGACCGGCGGCCCGCTGCAAGTCAGCAATCGCTGATAGCAATCGGCCGAACCCGGCCGGACAGCTTCAAACACGATTCGAATTCATCGCCATTCGCGTGATGCCGCTTCGCCGCATCACAACGTGAAGTTTCGTTTGCCAAAGCGGCGTGAGGAGCGAATACTTTCCAAAAACGGGAGGTCTCGCCATGAAGAACAGGCTCGCCTGCGCAGCCTCGATCGCTGCGCTTTTGGCTACCACGAGCGCATTTGCCGACAGCTGGGAGGTGACGAAGCTCGTTCCCGGCTCGGCATTCCACGGCGTGCACGGACTTGGAATCGACAAGGCCGGCCATTTGTTCGCCGGCAGCGTCGCCGGCGCGGCGCTCTACGAGGTCGATATCTCCAGCGGTACCGCCAAGGTTGCAATCCCCTCTCCCGTAGGCATGGCCGACGACATCGCCTTCGCGCCAGACGGCACCATGGCCTGGACCGGATTCCTCACCGGCGATCTCTATTCGCGCAAGGGCGACGGCTCGATCAGGAAGCTCGCGAGCGGCCTTCCCGGCATCAACTCGCTCGCCTTCCGCAAGGATGGCCGGCTCTATGCCACCACCGTCTTCCTGGGCGACACGCTCTACGAGATCGACGTCGAGGGCACCAAGCCGCCGCGCCAGATCATGGAGAAGATGGGCGGCCTCAACGGCTTCGAGTTCGGTCCCGACGACAAGCTCTACGGTCCGCTCTGGTTCAAGGGCCAGGTCGCGAAAGTCGACGTCGACAAGGCCGAGTCTCACCGTCGTCGCCGACGGGTTCAAGGTCCCGGCCGCGGTGAATTTCGATTCCAAGGGCAATCTGTTCGTGGTCGACACCGCGCTCGGCCAGCTGGTCCGGGTCGATCCCAAATCGGGCGCCAAGACCATGGTCGCGCAATTGAAGCCCTCGCTGGACAATCTCGCCATCGACGACAAGGACCGGATCTACGTCTCCAACATGGCCGACAACGGCATCCAGGAGGTCGATCCCGCAACCGGCCAGGCCAGGCAGATCATCATCGGCAAGCTCGCGCTGCCCGGCGGCATCGGCGTCACTAGCGAGAACGGCAAGGATACGATCCACGTCGCCGACGTGTTCGCCTATCGCACGGTGGACGGCGCGACCGGCGGGGTCACCGAGAAGGCGCGCATGCACGCCGACGGCACGACGCTCGAATATCCCATGAGCGCGACGGCGCGGGGCAACGACGTGGTGCTGTCGAGCTGGTTCACCGGCACCGTGCAGGTGATCGACGGCAAGACCGGCGCGACGCGCGACATGCTGCACGGCTTCAAGGCGCCGCATGATGCGATCGTGCTCGCCGACGGCAGCGTGCTGGTGGCCGAGCTCGGCACCAAGTCGCTGGTCAAGGTGAGCGGCGAGCACGGCAAGGATCGCACCACGCTGATCGGCGACCTCGAAGGCCCGGTCGGGCTCGTTCGGGGCAAGACCGACGAGGTCTACGTCACCGAGGCCTTTGCGGGCACCGTGTCCCGGATCGACAGCAACGGCGAAAAGACCGTGATCGCCAAAGAGCTGAAAATGCCCGAAGGCATCGCGCGCGGCAGCGACGGCATGCTGATCGTGGCGGAAGTCGGCGCCAAGCGGCTGATCGCGATCGCGCCGGAGAGCGGCGCGGTGACGGAGATCGCGGCCAATCTTCCGATTGGGCTGACCGGTGCGCCGGGCGGCTTGCCGACCAACATTCCGACCGGCGTCGGCATCGGAGCGAGCGGCGTGATCTACTTCTCGTCGGACGTTGAGAACGCGATTTATAAGGTCACGAGGAAATAACTCCAGGCTCGTTCCCGCGAGCCGACCGACTTGGCAACCTGGCGACCGCATGCCTTCTAGACAGGTGGCGGCTACCTGAAAGTATTGTTCTTCCTCCTCCAACCGTGAGCTTCAAGTTCAGGGCTCGACAGTCACCGTCCACTTTTGACCGTTCTTGCTCTCAAGCGTAACCTTTTTTGTCGTCTTCTTGTCGAGCGCTTCAAACGCGAACTTCTTCGCGTCGTCAGCCGATAGATCCGTTTTCGTCTCTGGCATGGCTCCCTCAATCAATTATGGACAATAAAAACAACTCGGGTTGGATTAACCGCTCGCTAAGCAACGCCTGCCGCCGGCGCTGGCGGAGCATCGTCAGTCGTGAAGACGACATCATACCCCGCGCCTGCGCTGGTAATTTCAATCTTTCTCGCAGATGGCTGGCCGATGAAGAACTCAATCTGAGTTTTCATTTCATCCTTGTCGTCAAATTGTACTGGTACTTCTGTTAGTGACATTTGGTGCCCCTCTCTAAGACTTCACATTGGATCGCCTGCCTTTGCAGCACACTGTATCATGATCAATCTCACGCCTCGGCTACCGGGATCGAGTGCATAAGCAGCTGGAGCTGACTTGAAGCCCAGCGGAATTAAACATTGCGATAGAAGCGCCGTCCGAACCCCGTTCTTGGTGCTGTTCGGCGCCAAATATTTTTGCACCAACTTTATGGTATCGTCCTTGGCGTCAAATTTTCCGCCTTGAAGCCTCATGACCAGCTCTTTTTTGTCAGAGGCATCCTTCGCAGCTTCTCCGGCTTCGGCGGCGGCTTTGATGAGCCCCGCGGTCAGCGTACCCGCACGATAGTAATCCTCCAGATCATGTAATGCAGCGGAGAGAGGATACGACCGCGGCGAGAGATCGACTTTACTAAGAATGCGCGCAGCAACGATATCGCGCTTCGCCTCCATTTGCGCTTGAACAATCTGAATTGTCTTATTGACGAGAAGTTCTGAGTCATAAAAGCCACGACTCGCATTTACGCCGCCAGCAAGAGCGCTCAAGGTCCTCACAGTATTCGCTGGTGTAAACACAGCGCCAGCCGTAGTGAGCCCCTGCGTAACCAATGCTGTTGTAAATCCAAACTCTCCACGCTCTTTTGTTAGAGCAGACTCAAATTCCGTATATTCGGCATCGATAATGTACATTCTCAGAGCAATGTATTCGGTGCGGTGAAATTTTCGATCATCATCGAGAAACGAAAGCCGATAACTCTCGGCAATATCCGGCAATCTTTCGCGGGCCATTACCAATTCATCGGCGACTGAATACAATCGAGCCGGACGCCCTTGAAACGTCTCACAGCCTGCAAGCACCAGAGTTGCTGCAAAAAGTCCGATCGCCAAAACGACTCTGCGACGCAACGCCCCCACGCTACGCATACCACGCCCCCTAACTCCCCGTTAACGATTGTGGCGACGACGTGACGGGTTGTTCAAGAAGATTCGCACAGCCGGAGCGATAAAGCGCTTGCCGTGTTTCATTTGCACCACACTCCTTTTGCGTGCAGTGCATCAAAATTGTAGATAGCGTGCATATGTCGGTGAGGCTGCATCAAGACGATTGCGCGGCCGGACAGCCGGGCTCCGGCATTGCCTGCGCCTGCCAGAAGGCCCACAAAAATCGCCCCGAAGAGGCTGACCTCTCCGGGGCGATTTGTCGTCTCAGGCTTCGAAGGCCGGCGCTCAGTTCAACTTGCGCTTGGCCGTCGGCGCCTCGAACTGCGCGATCTCCGCCGTCTGCGGCGCCTTGCCGTTGAAAGTCAGCACGTTGCCTTCGGACGAGATCGCAACGGCATCGCCGTCCCTGACATCGCCGGCCAAAATCATTTCGGCGAGCGGATCCTGGACGTGACGCTGGATCACGCGCTTCAGCGGCCGTGCACCATAGGCAGGATCCCAGCCCTTGGCAGCGAGCCAATCGCGACCGGCGGCATCGAGCGTGAGCACGATCTTGCGATCGGTCAGCAGCTTCTGCAGCCGCGCGAACTGGATCTCGACGATCCGGCCCATCTCGCTGCGCTGCAGCCGATGGAACAGGATGATCTCGTCGACCCGGTTGAGGAATTCCGGGCGGAAGTGCCCGCGCACCATTCCCATCACCTGCTCGCGCACGGCCGAGGTATCCTCGCCCTCCGGCTGGTTCACCAGGAATTCCGAACCGAGGTTCGAGGTCATGATGATCAGCGTGTTGCGGAAGTCGACGGTGCGGCCTTGGCCATCGGTCAGGCGGCCGTCGTCGAGCACCTGCAGCAGGACGTTGAAGACATCAGGGTGCGCCTTCTCGATCTCGTCGAACAGCACCACCTGGTAAGGCCGGCGCCGCACCGCTTCGGTGAGCGCGCCGCCCTCGTCGTAGCCGACATAGCCCGGAGGCGCACCGATCAGCCGCGAGACCGAGTGCTTCTCCATGTATTCGGACATGTCGAGGCGGACCATCGCGGTCTCGTCGTTGAACAGGTACTCCGCCAGAGCCTTGGTCAGCTCGGTCTTGCCGACGCCGGTGGGGCCTAAGAACATGAACGAGCCCATTGGGCGATGCGGGTCCTGCAGGCCTGCGCGCGAGCGGCGCACGGCGGTTGCGACCGCGCGCACGGCCTCGGCCTGGCCGACGACCCGGGTGCCGAGCTGCTCCTCCATCTTCAGGAGCTTCTCCTTCTCGCCCTCCAGCATCTTGTCGACGGGCACACCGGTCCAGCGCGAGACCACCTGCGCGATGTGGTTGGCGGTGACCGCCTCCTCCACCATCTCGCCGGAGTTCTCCTTGGCCTCGATATCGGCCAGCTGCTTTTCGAGCTGCGGGATCCGGCCATAGGCGAGGCTCGCCGGCCTTCTGGAATTCGCCGCGGCGCTGCGCGTTGGCGAGTTCGACCCGCAAGCCGTCGAGACTCGGCCTTCAGCTTCTGGGCATCGGAGAGCTTGTTCTTCTCCGCGCTCCAGCGTGCCGTCAGCGCCGCGGACTTCTCCTCGAGACTCGGCAAGGTCCTTTTCCAGCGTCTGGAGCCGGGTCTTGGAGCCGAGATCGCTTTCCTTCTTCAGCGCCTCCTGCTCGATCTTGAGCCGGATGATCTCACGGTCGAGCAGATCCAGCTCTTCCGGCTTGGAATCGACCTGCATCTTCAGCCGCGCCGCGGCCTCGTCCATCAGGTCGATCGCCTTGTCGGGCAGGAAGCGGTCGGTGATGTAGCGGTTGGACAGCGTCGTCGCCGCGACCAGCGCGGAATCGGTGATCCGCACGCCATGGTGCTGCTCGTACTTGTCCTTCAGGCCGCGCAGGATCGAGATAGTGTCCTCGACCGAGGGCTCGCTGACGAAGATCGGCTGGAAGCGCCGCGCCAGCGCGGCGTCCTTCTCGACGTGCTTCTGGTACTCGTCGAGCGTGGTCGCGCCGATGCAGTGCAACTCGCCGCGGGCGAGCGCCGGCTTGAGCAGGTTGGAGGCGTCCATCGCGCCGTCGCCCTTGCCCGCGCCGATCAGCGTGTGCATCTCGTCGATGAACAGGATGAAGGTGCCTTCGCTGCCCGTGACCTCCTGGAGCACGGCCTTCAGCCGCTCCTCGAACTCACCGCGGTACTTTGCACCGGCGATCAGCGCGCCGAGGTCGAGCGACAGCAGCTTCTTGTCCTTCAGGCTCTCCGGCACGTCACCGTTGACGATACGCAGCGCGAGCCCTTCGGCGATAGCGGTCTTGCCGACACCGGGCTCGCCGATCAGGACGGGGTTGTTCTTGGTCCGCCGCGACAGCACTTGAATCGTACGGCGGATCTCCTCGTCGCGGCCGATGACCGGATCAAGCTTGCCGTCGCGCGCGGCCTGGGTCAGGTCGCGGGCATATTTCTTCAGCGCGTCATAGGCGTTCTCGGCGGTCGCACTGTCGGCCGTGCGGCCCTTGCGCAGCGCCTCGATGGCGGCGTTGAGATTTTGCGGCGTGACGCCGCCCTTATTGAGGATCGTGCCGGCCTCGCTGGTCTTCTCCAGCGTCAGGCCGAGCAAAAGCCGCTCGACGGTGACGAAGCTGTCGCCGGCCTTCTCGCCAGCCTTTTCGGCGGCGTCGAAGGTGCGGGCGAGGCTCGGGCGCGAGATAAATCTGCCCGGCGCCGGCGCCACTGACCTTCGGCACCTTGCCGAGGGCATCCTCGGTCGCCTTCAGAATTGCGCGGGAATTGCCGCCGGCGCGGTCGATCAGGCCGGAAGCGAGGCCCTCATTGTCGTCCAGCAGCACCTTCAGCACATGCAGGGTGGAAAACTGCTGGTGCCCCTCGCGCATCGCGAGCGACTGCGCGGACTGGACGAAGCCCCTGGAGCGTTCGGTATATTTGTCGATATTCATGGTCTTTTCTTTCCCTCGGCCTGCCCTCGGGGCCCCTAAGGCACCCCAAACGGCATCTTCATTGGGTTTCCGATTACCGCATTGACGTTTCTCAACCGGTAACGGTCGTCATCGACCGGCGTTGCCGCCGGCCTGACGCAGATGTGGGAAGCAGGTTGCAGATGTGAAAGAGGCGTCTTCACAATTTCGTGCGCGGATCCGCCGGCTTGGCGAGCCCGGGTCAGATCCCTTAAGTAGCGCCATGACAGCAAGCCAGACAGCCGAAATCGCCGGCCTTTACCGCTACCCGATCAAGGGCCTGACGCCGGAGGCCCTTTCCAGCGCCCCCTTGCGGATCGGCCAGACCCTGCCCGCCGACCGCCGCTACGCCATCGAGAACGGCCCAAGCGGGTTCGATCCCGAGGCGCCCGAATGGAAGCCGAAAATCCTGTTCCTGATGCTGGCGCGCAATGAGCGCCTGGCCTCCCTCGACACCCGCTTCGACGACGCCACCAATCTGCTGACCATCCGCAAGGACGGCCAGATCGTCGCCAGCGGCGATCTTGAGACCGCGGCCGGGCGCGCCGCCATCGAGAGCTACTTCGCGGAGAATTTTCAGCCGGAGTTGAAGGGCCCGCCAAAAGTCCTGTCCGGCCGCGACCACAGCTTTTCCGACGTCGCCCGCAAGGTCGTGTCGATCATCAATCTCGGCAGCGTCCGTGCGATCGAGGACATGCTCGGTGGCGCCGCCGTTCATCCGCTGCGCTTCCGCGCCAATCTCTATGTGAAGGGCTGGCCGGCATGGTCGGAGCTCGATCTCGTCGGCCAGACGCTGGCGATCGGGCAAGCTCGGCTGAAGGTGGTCAAGCGCATCGTCCGCTGCCCCGCCACCAATGTGGACCCGGTGACGGCCAGGCGCGACCTCGAGATCCCGCCGACGCTATCGCGCCATCTCGGCCATATGGACTGCGGCATCTATGGCGAGGTCATCGCCGACGGCGACATCGGCGTCGGCGATGCGGTTGCGGTGGAAGAGCCGAAGCTGCTGTGAGCCTTCTCCGTCGTCCCGGACAAGCGCGCCCTAAGCGCGCGCCGATCCGGGACCCATAGCCACAGGGAGTGGTTTGAGAAGGCTCGTGGTTATCCTCTCGCGCAACAAGTTGGGCCGGTGGTCATGGGTCCCGGATCTGCGCTGACGCTTGTCCGGGACGACGACCTGATATGACGCGAGAGCAAACCCTCGATCGAGCCCCCAACGACCTCACCTTCAATTCGGCATCACATACGCATAGATCCGGCCGCGCGAGACCGGCGCCTCGCGGACGCGGTTGCCGTTGTTGCCGGAGATCATGATCGGATTGCCCTGCGCGTCGACGCCAGTGATGATGCCGACATGGCCGCCACGGCGGCCGCGCGACATCACGGCGATGGCGCCGACCTGCGGACCGGAGACACGCGTGCCGTAATGGGCGAAGGAGTTCGCCATATCGGAGCCGGTGCCACGATGACCGGTTTTCTCCAGCACCATGTTCATGAAACGCGCGCACCACAGGCTGCCGCGCCCGGTCGGATTGCCGCCGACATAACGGCGCGCCTCGGAGACGAGGCCAGATCCGCCGCCGAAACCACCGCTGCTCGTGGCCTCCCTCGCCATGCCGCCGCTCGCGCTCGTCGCCGCTCGACGGCTTGCGCGCGTGACCATTCGACCGCCGCCGGTGATGATCGTTTCACCATTGCCGCTCATGGCAACGCCTGGGCTATTGGTGTTTGGATCATAGCTGGCAAAAGTGTTGCCGAATCCGCTCGTCTGGAGCTGCGCCGCGCTGCGCTCGAAGCGCGAGCTGCGCGCGTGATGGCGGTAATGATGATATCTGGCGTGGTGCACGTAAGCGTGCCGTTCTGCGCTATGACGATGATGCGGCCGCGCCGAGGCCGGAGAAACAAATGCGGCAATCGCCGCGGAGAAGATCGCCAGCGCGACAACACAACGCGACAGGCGGTACGCAAACAACTCAATCATTCTTCATCCTTCGTTGACACCCCACTTCCCGGTCGGCCCGTGCGGCGGGCCGACATCTGTCTGGCCGTTAAGCCGCCGGATGTGGCGAGAAAAAGACGCTAGCTGCCCGCGAATGGCTGTGATGATTTTGCGCCGATGCTGTTTCAAGGCTGCCGCATTGCGGACAACAGCATTAACTGCAATCCTGCAAAGGCGACTTGAAGAGAGGGAAACGGTTAATGCCCCACGCCACGAGCAGGGACGACGTCCGCATCTATTTCGAGGAAGCGGGCCAGGGAACGCCGATTATTTTTTTGCATGAGTTCGCCGCCGACTACACCAATTGGGAGCCGCAGATGCGTTACTTCTCGCGCGGCCACCGCTGCATCACCTATTCGGCGCGCGGCTACACGCCGTCGGACGTGCCTGCCGGTGAGGTCTACAGCTTCACGCATTTCTACACCGACGCGCTCGCGGTGCTCGATCATCTCGGAATCGAACGCGCGCATCTCGTCGGCCTCTCGATGGGCGCCTATTCGTCGCTGCAGATCGGATTGAACGCGCCGGAGCGCGCGCTGTCGATGACGCTGGCCGGCGTCGGCTCCGGCTCGGAGATCGAGAATCTCGACAATTGGCGCAAGCAGTGCCGCGCCAATGCCGAGCAGTTTGAGACGTTGGGCTCGGCCGAAGTTGCGAAGGTCACGCGCGAGGCGCCGAGCCGAATTCCCTTCCTGGTGAAAGATCCGCGCGGTCATGCGGATTTCTATACCGCGCTGGCGCGGCACGACGCCAAGGGCTCGGCCAGCACGATGCGCGGTTTCCAGGGCGGCAGGCCATCGATCTACGCGATGACCGACGCGATCAAGGGCGTCGCGACGCCGGCGCTGATTATCTGCGGCGACGAGGACGATCCCTGTATCGGGCCGAGCCTATTCCTGAAGAAGCACCTGCCGGCAGCAGGGCTCGCGATGTTTCCCAAGTCAGGCCACGTGCTCAATCTCGAAGAGCCCGCGCTGTTCAACGAGACGGTGGCGCGGTTCGTGGCGCTGGTGGAAGCCGGCCGCTGGCCGGTGCGCGATCCGCGGTCGCTGGCGGCGCATTAGGCACAGGCCCTGCCAAACACTCCGCTGCGTAGCCCGGACGGAGCGAAAGCGTAATCCGGGGTTCTTGCGCGGAGCATGATCTCCCCGGATTGCGCTCGCTCCATCCGGGCTACGCGGTGACCAAAACGAAGAACTACTTCCCTCCGCCCCGGCTGAGCAAAAAGACGCCCTGCTCGCCGAACATGTTCCACACCCACCACGGCAGATTGAGCGGCACCGGGCGGCCGTAGAGATCGAGCGCGATCGAGCGTTCCATCTTGACGTTGATCTCGTCACAGAGCTGCACGAAATCCTTGATGGTGCAGAAATGGATGTTGGCGGTGTCGTACCAGGTCGCCGGCAGGTTCTCCGTGCGTGGCATGTGGCCGCCGATCAGGAGCTGCAGCCGCATCTTCCAGAAGCCGAAATTCGGAAACGAGACGATGGCGCGGCGGCCGATCCGCAGCAGGTTCTCCAGCACCACGCGCGGCTGCCGCGTCGCCTGCAGCGTCTGCGACAGGATCACGTAGTCGAAGGCATCGTCGGGATAGTTGACGAGGTCGGTGTCGGCATCGCCCTGCACCACCGCGAGGCCCTTGGCGACGCAGCGGTTGACGCCCTCGCGCGACAGCTCGATGCCGCGACCGTCGATGCCGCGGGTCTCCAAGAGCTGGAGCAGATCGCCCTCGCCGCAGCCGACGTCGAGCACTTTCGAGCCAGGCTTGACCATGTCGGCGACGAGGAGATGATCGGCGCGATATTGACCGGACGATCCGGTCGCAACGCCGTTCAGCGGCAGCACTTCCTGCACAGACATCGCTAGCCGTCCTCGTCAGTTGTTGCCGTTGAGCCCGCGCGCCTTGCCTGCGGATTGCAGGAAGGCGCGGGAGATATCCAGGAATTCGGGCACGTCGAGCAGGAAGGCGTCGTGGCCGCGATCGGTCTCGATCTCGGCGAACGACACCCGCGCGCTGGAGGCGTTCAGCGCATGCACCAGCGCGCGCGATTCCGAGGTGGGGAACAGCCAGTCGCTGGTGAAGGAGACCACGCAGAAACGGGTCCTGATATCCGCGAACGCCTTGGCGAGCACGCCGTCATGATCGGCGGCGATGTCGAAATAGTCCATCGCGCGCGTCAGATAGAGATAGGAATTGGCGTCGAAGCGCTCGACGAAGGAGGAGCCCTGGTAACGCAGATAGGACTCGACCTGGAAGTCGGCATCGAACGAAAAGGTCGGCAGCTCGCGGTCCTGCATGCGGCGGCCGAACTTGCGATGCAGCGCGGCATCCGAGAGATAGGTGATGTGCGCCGCCATGCGCGCCACCGCGAGCCCGCGATGCGGATGGATGCCGTGATCGGCATAGCCGCCGCCGTGCCAGTCCGGATCGGCCATCACGGCCTGGCGGCCGAGCTCGTGGAAGGCGATGTTCTGCGCCGAGTGTCGCGTCGCGCAGGCAATCGCCAGCGCCGAGTACACGCGGGACGGATAGGCCGCGGTCCATTGCAGCACCTGCATGCCGCCCATCGAGCCGCCGACGACGGCAAACAGCGTGTCGATGCCGAGGCGGTCGATCAGCATGGCCTGCGCGCGCACCATGTCGGGAATGGTGATGACGGGAAACTCGAGACCCCAGACCTTGCCGGTGGCAGGATTGATCGAGGCCGGCCCGGTCGAGCCCATGCAGCCGCCGATCACGTTGGAGCAGATGATGAAGTAGTTCTTGGGATCGATGGGACGGCCGGGGCCGACCAGGGTTTCCCACCAGCCGGGCTTGCCGGTGACGGGATGCACATTGGCGACATGCTGGTCGCCGGTCAGCGCATGGCAGATCAGGACCGCGTTGGAACGATCGGCATTGAGGCTCGCCATAGGTCTGGTAGGCGATCTGGAACGGGGTGAGATCCACGCCGCAATCGAGCCGCAGCGGCTGCTCGGCGCCGAAATGCACGACCTGCGAGGCTCCGGATGATCCACCTCATGCGACCGCTCGTCGGCGCTGATCGCAGGACTCGGTATCGACTTGACGCCATCCATCTGACCATCGACCTCGTTTGCGATCAAACGCTTGATCGCCACTTGCATCAGGCCATGAAAAACCCGGCCTGAACGATAGGTTCGGCCGGGATCAGAAGCGTCCCCGGCCTGTTTAGCGAGTTTTTTAACGTGGCTGCAAGCCGGCCGGCTCAAATGACCACGGAACGGGCAAAAACTACCGTCTTGGGCGGTTTTCGTCAAGTCGCGGCCCGGATTGAACCGCTTCGCCTCCGTCGCGCAGCCCGAAAAGGACGTCATTTCTCTTTGCTTTCGCCGCCCCGACTGCCTAATCAGGACATCCCCCATCGGAACCATCGATAGTCCAAGCCATGTCCCAACGTCCGCCCGCGCCACCATCGCTGCAGGAACTGCGTAAGGAGATCGACGCGATCGACGAGGGCATGCATCGCCTGTTGATGCAGCGTGGCGACATCATCGACCGCCTGATCCAGGTGAAGCAGACCCAGGAGGTCGGCTCGGCGTTCCGCCCCGCGCGCGAGGCCTCGATGATGCGCGAGCTCGTGCAGCGTCATCGCGGCATCCTGCCGCTCGACACGGTCGAGAGCATCTGGCGCGTCATCATCTCGACCTTCACCTATGTGCAGGCGCCGTTCTCCGTGCATGCCGACATCTCGGCCAGCGAAGCGGCGATGCGCGATTCCGCGCGCTTCAATTTCGGCTTCACCGTGCCTTACGTCGCGCATTTCAGCGCGCAGGCCGCGGTCGAGGCGGTGGCGAAATCCAAGGGCGATTTGGCGATGGTGTCGGCCACCTCGAGCCGCACGCCGTGGTGGCTGGAGCTGGAAGCGGACGGCGCGCCGAAGATCATCGCGCGGATGCCCTTCATCGAACGAGCCGACCATCCGGCCGCACTGCCGGTATTCGCGATCTCGCGCGTCGCCGACAGCGCCCTGGTGACGGAGGTCGAGACCTTCAGCGTGCGCGTGTCCGGCTGGAACGCCGAGGTCGCGCGCGCTTTGTCGCCGCTCGCAGAGATCGTTGCGGTGCCCGATACCGCCTTCGACGGCGCGGCATTGTTGGTCTCGGTCGCCGGCGCCAGCATCGATAAAATCAGGGCTGCCCTGATCGAGGCGGGGGCCTCGGTGCGCTCTGTGGCCCTCGTCGGCAGCCACGCAACGCGCTATACGGTGCCCCCGACCGGGGCGAAATCGTAAACCGCGCGCCCGCCCCGCCATTTTCGGAGTTCAAGATGTCGTCCCGCCCCGTGCCGAATCCCGGCATTCTCGATATTGCGCCCTACACGCCCGGCAAGAGCCCCGTGCCCGAGCCCGGCCGCAAGGTGTTCAAGCTCTCGGCCAACGAGACGCCGTTCGGGCCCTCGCCCAAGGCGATCGAGGCGTTCAAGCATGTGGCGGACCATTTGGAAGACTATCCGGAAGGCACCTCGCGCGTGCTGCGCGAGGCGATCGGCCGCACCTATGGGCTCGATCCCAACCGCATCATCTGCGGCGCGGGCTCGGACGAGATCCTCAATCTGCTCGCCCACACCTATCTTAGCCACGGCGACGAGGCGATCTCCACCACGCACGGCTTCCTAGTCTACCCGATCGCCACCATGGCGGTCGGCGCGAAGAACGTGGTCGCGCAGGAGAAGAACCTCACCTGCGACGTCGACGCCATCCTCAAGGCGGTGACGCCGAAGACCAAGCTGGTCTGGCTCGCCAACCCCAACAACCCGACCGGGACCTATATCCCGTTCGACGAGGTCAAGCGGCTGCGCGCCGGCCTGCCCTCGCACGTGTTGCTGGTGCTCGACGCCGCCTATTGCGACTACGTTTCCCGCAACGACTATGAAATGGGAATAGAGCTGGTCGCCACCACCGAGAATACGGTGGTGACGCACACCTTCTCCAAGATCCACGGCCTCGCAGCGCTCCGCATCGGCTGGATGTTCGGCCCCGAGCACGTCATCGACGCCGTCAACCGCATCCGCGGTCCCTTCAACGTGTCGACGCCGGCGATGTACGCCGCGGTCGCCGCGATCGAGGACACCGCGCACCAGTCGATGTCGAAGCAGTTTACCGAGACCTGGCGCAACTGGCTGACCGAGGAGGTCGGCAAGCTCGGATTGAAGGTGACGCCGAGCGTCGCCAATTTCGTGCTGATCCACTTCCCGACCGAGAAGGGCAAGACGGCCGACGACGCCGACGCCTTCCTCACCAAGCGCGGCCTCGTGCTGCGCGGCCTGAAGAACTACGGCCTGCCGCATTCGCTGCGCATGACAATCGGCACCGAGGAGGCCAACCGCCTCGTGGTCGAAGGCCTGCGCGACTTCATGGCCGGCAAGTGAGCGCGAAGGCGCACTTCCAGCGCGTCGCGCTGATCGGCTTCGGCCTGATCGGCGGCTCGATCGCGCGCGCTGCGAAGCTCCAGGGGCTGGCCGGTAAGATCGTCACCACCGCGCGCTCCGAGAAGACGCGCGCGCGGGTGCTCGAGCTCGGCATCGTCGACCAGGTCGTCGCGACCAATGCGGAAGCGGTGAAGGATGCCGATCTCGTCATCCTCTGCATTCCCGTCGGCGCCTGCGGGCCCGTCGCGCAGGAGATTGCCGCGCATCTCAAGCCCGGGGCGATCGTGTCCGACGTCGGCTCGGTCAAGGGCGCGATCGTCAGGGACATGGCGCCGCATCTGCCGAAGACCGTTCATTTCGTACCGGCGCATCCCGTGGCGGGCACGGAACATTCGGGACCCGACTCCGGCTTCGCCGAGCTCTTCATCAACCGCTGGTGCATCCTCACCCCTCCGGAAGGCGTCGATGCGGCGGCGACCGATCGCCTGCGTGGTTTCTGGGCAGCAATGGGCGCCAAGGTCGAGGTGATGACGCCGGATCATCATGATCTCGTGCTCGCGATCACCAGCCATCTGCCGCATCTGATCGCCTACACCATCGTCGGCACCGCCGACGAGCTGGCGCAGGTGACGGAGTCCGAGGTGATCAAGTTCTCGGCCGGCGGTTTCCGCGATTTCACCCGTATCGCGGCCTCCGACCCGACGATGTGGCGCGACGTGTTCCTCGCCAACAAGGACGCCGTGCTGGAGATGCTCGGCACCTTCACCGAGGATCTGGCAAAGCTCACCCGCGCGATCCGCCGCGGCGACGGCGAAGCGCTGTTCGATCACTTCACCCGTACCCGCGCCATCCGCCGCGGCATCGTCGAGATCGGCCAGGATTCGGCGGCCGCGGATTTCGGCCGCCAGCACGGCCAGCTCGGCAAAAAGCCGTAGCTTGCGTCAGAACGGGTAGTACCGGATCTGCGTCATGACGACGTTGTCGTCCGTCTTCGGCGCACCACCGACCCCGGCAAACGCGAACCGCTGCGTGTGGGAATACTGCACGCCGGCTTTGAGCGTGCCGTAGTTGCCCTGGTAGATGGTGTCGTAGAGTCCGGCCGTAATCTGGCGAACCTCCCTGGTGTTGCCGTTGCAGGTTGCGGCGGGCGAGCTCTCGATGCCGCAACCGGTGTTGTTGTAGAGCGGATTGCCGTAGCCGAACGGCACCGTGCCGACATCAGCGAAATTCGCCTTGGCTTTCTCCAGACCGGCGTAGCTGTAGAGGTCGAGGCTCGGCGTCGCGTGCCAGATCAGGCCGACGGCCGCCGCCGTGATGGTCAACGGAAGCAGCGTCCCGTCCTGCGCCACCGCGGCGTCGGGGAACGGCGTCGCCGTGAAGCGGCCGAGCACGCCGTGCGAGCCGTAGAGCTGCAGATCGAGCGTTTTCGGAATCAGCTCGGCATAGACGTGGCCGCCGAAGCTGCCGGTGTCGTAAGTGTGATTGGCGTCGTTGAAGCGGTCGAACAGCTGGCGATAGAGCGCCCAGGCCTCGACATGCAGCTTGTAGGGGCCGAGCCGCGGATCCCATGCCGCCTTCACCGTGACGTCGGGCACCTGGTTCAGGCTGACATTGTTGAGGTTGTTGAAGAAGCTCCCGCCCGGCCCGGTCAGATTGACCTGGAGGTTCGGATTGAGCACGCCTTGCGGGCCGACCGCGGGCGTGCCGACGGCCGGCAAATTGCCGCCGAAGAATGCGGTCTGGGCATTCTCGATCGATGCGGCCAGCTTGAATTCCGGTCCGATGTCCTGCCAGACGCGCAAGCCCGGTTGGCGCGCCGCCAGAAATCCCGGAACGGATTCGAAGTCGATCACGCCTGGGGCGTCGACGCCGCGCGGATCGATGCCCATCTTGCTCGGCGCGTTCAGCGACCATGATTGTCCGGCGAGGAAGTGGAGGCCGAGATCGCTGCGATCGACCTCGAGGCTGAGCTGCCGCATGCGCGGATTGAACGAGTTGGTCGCAACCGAGTCTCGCCGTCTGCGCCGCGCCCTCGAAGTCGATTTCGCCGTAGCCGGCAAGATGCGTGTCGGCCCCCGCATTGCCTTCGGCCAGCACCGAGAAGCGGCTCTGGCGCGCGGAGAAGCGCGTTTCCGGGATGTTGAAATTGCGGCTCTGCTGATAGGGGATGAAGTTGTAGACGGAGCCGGTGTCGGAGGCGAGATTGCGCGAGCGGTAGATGCCGGTGAGATCGACCCAGCCGCCGAATGTCAGCGTGATGCCCTTGTAGCAGACCTTGCCGACCGCACAGGGATCGACCGGGAGCACCTTGTATGTCGCGGGCATCGGAGCCGCCTTCGCCTGCGCTTCAACCTGGCGCGTCTTGCGCGCTTCCGAATCCACTCGTTGCTGCAGCTCCTTCAGCTTGGCTTTCAGCGACTGGATTTCGGTTGCGACATTGTCGTCGGCACGCGCCGCGCCCGAACAGGCAGCGGCGATGCCCAGCATCAGTCCGCAAGTGATGATCCGCACTTGAACCTCCCTCTTCTTGGGAAGCAGGTTGGTTTCCTCCTGCCGTCTCCGGCAGCTGCATGCTTCCCTGGTGTGGAGTGATTGGATGTCGGCTGCGGTTATTCGCGGCGAGGCGCATCTTCTGCATCACGTTTTCCTGACGACCTGGTTCGGAATATTTGCGCGGCGTTCCCGATCGCGTCGCCATTGTCCGAGGTTCTGCGCATTGGGCCCGGCCGGGGCATGGCCGGGCCCGTTCGCGACGGGCAAGCGATGGACGGCGGCTATTTGCCCTTGGTCGCGCGCATCACCGTGGGACGCGGTGATTTCGGTGAGGGAACGAACGCCATCGTATCCCGCGTCGCGGGACTCGCGAGGCTGCGATCGCCGTTCGGATACATCGAGGCGTAAGCAGCCGGCTCCTGCGTTTGCCACTGCCACTGCGCGAGCGCCGGCGTCGCGGATGCCGCCGAGATGGCGAGCGCGGCAACGAACAGCTTGGACTTGGTCATGGTAGTCTCTCCTGCCTGCGGCTCGCATCATTGTGCGGCCGACAGAAGAGAGAGCGGCGGTTCGGGCCCCGCATTCCCGCGCGTGCAATCACGATCCGGCGAAGCAGTCGTGACGACGATTCCTATGAACGCGTAGCCCGTAGCCCGGATGGAGCGCAGCGTAATCCGGGACGGGATCAGCCGCGGCCGGAATCCCGGATTGCGCTTCGCTCCATCCGGGCTACGGCAACTTCAATCAATACAGAGGCGGGATCTGGCCGACCTTGACCGGGCCGAGCAGCACGGCGCCGTCGACGAACTTCAGCGGGAAGCTCCTCGCCTTCTTGCCTTCCAGCGTGCTCTCGGTGCCGATCGAATTGATGCCGGCGGCAACGCCGGCATTGGCGTTCTGCTTGATGACCTTGCCGAGGCCGGGCACCGCACGATCGAGCGCGCCGAACAGATTGTTGAGGTCCTGCGACTTCACGCCGGGCGCGACGCGGTCGAGCGTAGCCTGCGGCACGCCCTCTTCCAGCATCTTCTCGATGCCGAGCGCCGGGATCACGCGCTCGAGGCCCGTCACCGTCATCTGCAATTCGCCGTCGAGCCGGCCGTTGACCGAGAGGCCGAGCGTGCCGGCCGCGACCGCGATCATCTCGCCCTGCTGGATCCGCGACTGCACGATCTCGATGTGGCCGCCGGCGGCCTGGATCTCGCGGAAGCGCTGCGGCCAGGGCTTTGGCGTGAGGTCGGAGAGGCCGGTGATCCTGGCACGCGTGTCGGCCTCGAACGGCTCGGCAAGCAGGGGATGGACGCCCTGGATGCTGCCCTGCGCGACATGCACGACGGTTTCGATCACGGGATGGTCGGCCGGCGATCCCTCCGCAAGGCGGCCGTGCAGCTCGACCTGCTTGGCGCGTGCGAGCGGCACCTGCATGCTGCCGTCGAGACGGTTGAGGCTGGGATCATCGAACACGAGCGAGGCACGGTCCGGGATAGCCGGCAGGCCGACCACGCTGCTGCGGCCCTTGCTCCAGTTCACCACGAAAGTGTTTTGCGTGACGCCGTCGGTCAGCGTCGCGGGCGCGGAGAATTCGGCGATGACGAGCTTGGGATCGTACACCTGGGCAACGACCAGGATGTTGTCGAGCTTGGCCGTGAACGGCGTCTTGCTCGCATTCTGCGAAACCAGGGACACGCTGGCGCCGGAGCACTGGACCTCGAAGCGGAACGGGAAGCCGGCGATCGAGCGCTTGGCGCAATCGTAGATGCGCCCCGATTTGGCCTCCTGCGCCCGCCAGGCGTCTGCGGCCACTTCGGCCTGTGAGGCCGCATAGAACCAGAAGCAGCTCCACGCGACGGCGAGGACCAGGACGAAAAGGGGTGCGATGAAAAGGCCCCAACGGGAGCGGCGGCCTGCGGCAACGGTCATATTGGACATGCGGCGACCCTTTGACCCCAGATTTTGGCAAATGTAAGCGAGGCCGACCTGCGGCGAAAGGCGGAGAATTCGCTTCGCTTGGGGGCTCCATTCTGGTAGCCGTGCCCGAAATGTCGGAAATTACCCTTCCCTCCGTCACCACCGCCAAGGGCGACCTTTGGGTGTTCGGCTACGGCTCGCTGATGTGGCGGCCGGGCTTCGACTTCGAGGAGCGCGTCCCGGCGCGGCTGGTCGGCGAGCATCGCGCGCTCTGCGTCTACTCGTTCGTGCATCGCGGCACGCCGGAAAAGCCGGGCCTGGTGCTCGGGCTCGACCGCGGCGGCGCCTGCCGCGGCATCGCCTTCCGCGTCGCCGAGAAGAAGCGCGCCGACGTCGTCGCCTATTTGCGCGCGCGCGAGCAGGTCACATCGGTCTATCGCGAGGTGATGCGCTCGGTCTGGCTGGAGAACGACGCGCGCCAGCGCGTCTCCGCGCTCGCCTATGTCGTCGACCGCGGCCACGTGCAATATGCCGGCCGGCTCTCGCTCACCGAGCAGCACCGCCATGTAGTCCAGGGCCACGGCCAGTCCGGCGCCAACCGCGACTATGTCACCGCGACGGTGAAGGCGATCGAGGCCGAGGGCTTTCGCGACACGCAGCTGCATCAGCTAGCGACCATGCTTCATGGTGATACGCATTCCCTGCACGCGCCGCCGCCATTCGAAGACCGCGAAAACCGCTAGCCGCCCGTCGGCACATAGCTTGGCGAAGAGCCGATCAACTGCTCCTGCTCCTTCCGGCCAGCTTCGACGAGGCGGCCGGTCGTATCCTCGATCGCACCTTGCACGCGGGAGAGAAATTCGTCCTTCGGCAGGCCCGGCGGCAACGGCGCGAGGAACTCGACCACGAGCGTGCCGGGATAACGCATAAAAGTGCGGCGCGGCCAGAACAGGCCGGAATTGAGCGCGATCGGCAGGCACGGCGCGCCGCAGGACGAATAGATCTGCGCAAAGCCGGTCTTGTAGTCGGGCGGTGCGCCCGGGGCGCGGCGCGTGCCTTCCGGGAAAATGACGAGCTGCTTTCCGCTGCGCACCGCCTCGCGCGCCCGCCGCGTCATGTCGAGCAGCGCCTTCACGCCGGCATTGCGGTCGATCGCGATCATCCCGGTCTTGACCAGAAACTGACCGAACACCGGGATCTGCATCAGCTGGCGCTTCAGGATGAAGATCGGCCGATTGAAGAAGCCGGGCAGCACGAACGTCTCCCAGAACGACTGGTGTTTTGCGACGATCACCAGCGGCCCTGCCGGGATGTTCTCGACACCGCGGAACTCCACCCTGATGTTGCAAACCACGCGCATCAGGACCAGCGTCGCCTTGGCCCACCATTCGGCGACCGTCAGCATCGCGCGCGGTGGCAACGCGAAGGTCGGCAGCGCCACGATCGCGAGGCACACCAGCACGGCGTAGAACAGCACGTTAAACACGAGCGAGCGCAGGAAAATCAGGAACATCGACGGTCCATCAATTGCCGGTCAATTGGCCTGGGCGGTGGCGGGTCGCTTTGGCTGCTGGCCCAGAGGCTGCTCCGACATCTCGGGCGAAAGGTCAATCCCGAAATCCTCCAGCCGGACCCGGAGCTCGGCCGCGATGTACTTGACATATTCCGACAACAGCAGCCGCAAGGTGGACGGCGAGGTCCACCACGGCTCCTCGCGCCATTTGTCGCCGACGACGGCGAACGGGATCAGCGTCGTCTGCGGCATCGCATGCGAGAACTCCACCAGCGCGCGCGGCATGTGATAGTTCGAGGTGACCACGATCAGCGACTTGAAGCGCCGGCCCTCGGCCCAGCGCCGTGCCTCCGCGGCATTGCCACGGGTCGAGAGCGCGGTGCGGTCGAGATCGACGCAGCAGGTCATGAAGGACTGGTTCTCCGGCAAGGTTCGCGAGATGTCGCTCGCCGTCGAGGTCGGATGCACGCCGGAAATCAGCAGCCGCCTGCCGTAGCCGGCGGCGAGCAACTCCATCGCGTCCGACACCCGCGAGGAGCCGCCGGTCAGGACCACGATGCCGTCAGCCTTGCGGCTTGGCGCGATCTCGGCACCGCGCAATTGCGACAGGAACGCGATGAAGCCTGCCGCCGCGCCGACGAAGGCGAACGCGATCGTCGACACCACGGCCGCGCGCAGCCAGCCGCGCGGCAGTTTCGGCGATCGATCGTCGGTCGGCGAGGTCATGTGAAGTCAGTGATCCCTTCCCTGGGGTGATTTTAAAACGTTTTGGGGCGAAGTGGAGTCCGGTTTCTTCACCCTCTGCCGCCATAGGAGAAGCAGGAATCGGCCTCAATCCACATCGTTCAACGTCGCAAACAACGTCTGGCGTGAGGCCACGGCGGTGATCGCGCCGATCAGCACGGCCTGGACCGCAAGCACGATGTAGCCGGATGGCCGCAGCGAGAAGGTGCCGAGCAGCGCGGCGAACTGGTCGCCGACGGGCGTGCCGGAAAACCAGCCCGCGACCGACTCGGAGAAGCCGAACACCAGCATGGCGGCGCCGCCGCCGATCACGCCGCCCTCGAGGCCGAGCCTGAGGAAGTGACGCAGGAAATGATTGGCAATGTAGCGGTCGCCGGCGCCGACGAAATGCAGCACCTCCACGATCGGACGGTTCGCCGCCATGGCGCCGCGGGTCGCGAACGAGACCGAGATGATGGTGGCGACGATGACGAGCGCGAGGATGCCGAGGCCGGCGAGCACGGTGGCGTTGGTCATCGAGCGCATCCGCTCGATCCAGGCGCGGTGATCGTCGACACTGGCGCCCGGCGCGACCTGGGTCACCCGTGCGCGCAGGGCGCCGAGGTCGAGCGGCGTGCCTGGCTGCACCCGCGCGATGATCATGCGCGGCACGGGCAGATCGTCCATCGACAGGCCGGTGCCGAGCCAGGGCTCGAGCAGCTTGCCGCTCTCCTCCTTGCTGAACGGCTTGACCTCGACGATTCCGGCTTGCGCGCGCATCGCCTCCGTCACCGCCGCGGTGTCGCGATCGAGATCGCGCCCCGTCTGCGGGCGGACCTGGATGGTGATTTCGCTCGCGACATCCGATTGCCATTCCGCGGCGGAGGCGCTGACCAGCAGCACCGTGCCCGTGGTCATCGAGGCCAGGAAGGTCATGATGGCAACGACGGCGACCAGCGCCCGGCCCTGGATCGAGGCGCGCGGCACGATCGGCGACATGTTGCGTGCCTTGGCCGGAAGCTGCGGACGCTCCTGCCCGAGGTCGACCAGCACGCCGCGCTCGTCGGTCCTACTCATAGACGTGCAGCCGTCCCTGATGCAGCACCAGCCGCCGCGCCTCGTACTGGTCCATCAGACCGATGTCGTGGGTCGCGATGATGACGGCGGTGCCGGATTTGTTGAGCTCGATGAAGAGGCGCAGCAGGCGGCGCCCGAGCGTCGGATCGACGCTGCCGGTCGGCTCGTCCGCGAGCAGCAGTTGGGGCCGCGAGATCACGGCGCGCGCGATCGCCGCGCGCTGCTTCTCACCGCCCGACAGGATCGGCGGCAGCGCGTCCATGCGCTCACCAAGCCCGACCCAGCGCAACAGGTCGATCACCTCCTTGCGATAGCTCGACTCGCTACGGCCCATGACGCGGAACGGCAGCGCGACATTCTCATAGGTCGTCATGTGATCGAGCAGCCGGAAGTCCTGGAGCACGATGCCGATGCGCTTGCGCAGATCGGCGATCTCGTCCTTGCCGAGCTGCGAGATGTCGTTGCCGAACAGATTGACGAGGCCCCGCGTCGGCCGGTGCGACAGGAACAGCAGGCGCAACAGCGAGGTCTTGCCGGCCCCCGAGGGGCCGGTGAGGAACTGGAACGAATGCGCCGGAATCTGGAAACTGAGGTCGCGTAGGATCTCCGGCCCCAGACCGTAACGCAATCCGACATTTTCGAACCGAACCACGTTCAGCTCCGTTCGAGAGGGGGCGCGGGTCGCACGGCTCTGCTCCGCCATGCGCGATCACCGGGTTTTGCCGCCGTTATGGTTTCCGGTTCGTTAACGGTCGGCCTGTAGCATATTTGGTGGCATCCTGGCCGCCCCGCTCTGTCCGACGGGGCCATGGTCAGGACCTCGTTCAAGTCCTCGTTCATGCATCAAGGCTCGTCCATGCATATCGTCTGCCCCCATTGTATGACATCCTACGCCATCAAGCTCGCGAGCCTTGGGGCGAACGGGCGGGCGGTCCGTTGTTCCCGCTGCAAGGAAACCTGGATCGCCCATGCCGAGGATGCCATCGAGGAGGCATCCGTCCCGGCCATGGCCGCAGCCAGCCAGGCCGACGACCAATCCGATCTCGCCGAACAGTGGAACTCCTTCGCCAAGGACGACAGCGCCGCTGACGCGCCTGTGGTCGACAGCCCCTCGATCGCCAGCGACTGGCCCGAGGAGGAGGCCAAGGAGACCGAGGACGAGTGGTCCGCGGCCGCACGGGCGGCCGAGGAAGAGGTCGTCGGCGCGCAGCACCAGTCCTGGTTCCGCGGCCTGTTCCCCCGTCGCGGTGCACGGGTCAGCCGGCCGGCCGCCACCGCGTCGCCCAAAAATCCTATTTCGGCCTGCCGACCGCCTGCGCAGCCATGGGCGCGCTGGTGCTGGCGCTGGTGATCTGGCGTGGCGACATGGTGCGGCTGCTGCCGCAGACCGCCGCCTTCTACAAGCTGGTCGGGCTCGAGGTGAACCTGCGGGGCCTTTCCTTCAAGGACGTGAAGCTGTCCAGCGAGACCGTGGACGGTAAGCAGGTGTTGGTGATCGAGGGCGTGATCGTCGGTGAAGGCAAGAAGGCCCTCGACATCCCGCGGCTGCGCTTTGCCGTGCGCGACGCGCAAGGCGCCGAGATCTACGCCTGGAATGCCGTGCTGGAGCAAACCGTGCTGCGGCCCGGCGAGCGCGCCTTCTTCCGCTCGCGCCTCGCATCGCCCCCGCCGGAGGGCCGCAATATCGACGTTCGCTTCTTCAACCGGCGCGACATTGCCGGCGGCAGCGTATAATCAGCTTGCAGAGTTCTGCACGGGAAGGTTCTTCCCAAGGGTTGGTCCGATGCCCAAGATCCTGATCGCCGACGACGAGGATCTCGATGCGCCAGCTGGTGGCGCGCGCCATCGCCATGGACGGCCACCAGACCGTCACGGCGCAGGACGGCGCCGAGGCGCTGGAGATCCTGACCCGCGAAGACGGCGCCATCGACCTGCTGCTCACCGACATCCAGATGCCCGTCATGGACGGCATCGCGCTGGCGCTCTCCGCCGCGCGCGATTTCCCCGATTTGACCATCCTGCTGATGACCGGCTTCGCCGACCAGCGCGAACGCGCCTCGAACCTCAACGCGCTGGTGCACGACGTCGTGACGAAACCGTTCTCGGTCGCTGATATCCGCACGGCGGTCGCGGACGCGCTGGCGGCGAAGAAGGCTTAGCCCACCGCGCACGCCACACATTCTGCTGTCATGCCCCGCGAAGGCGGGGCATCCAGTATGCCGCGGCGGACGTATTGAACCGAGACGCTGGTGATTACTGGATCGCCCGCCTGCGCGGGCGATGACACCGCGTGTGACGCTAAAAATCCTTGAGCAGCCGCTCGATGTAATCGAGCCTCGATCTGCGGGCGCGAGCTGTCCCCCAAGCGGCGGCGGAGCCTCTTCGAGGATGCGGCGGACACGCTGGGCGTCGATCTCGCCAGGGATCTTGACGGTGTAGTCGTCGCTGAGATCCCGGCCGTGAAGCGGGCGTCCCAGCGGATCAGTCTGATTGCCGCCGCTCTGCTGACGGCCAGCCCGATTGCCGGGACCATCGCCCTGCCCGTCGCCATCGCCCTGCTGCATCGCTTCGGCCATCTTCTGCGCGCCCTTGCGCATCGCGTCGAGGGCCTTGCCCTGCGAGTCCACGGCGCCGTCGGCGTTGCCTTCGCCGAGCTTCGAGCCGGCGTCGCCCATGGCGCCGTCGGCGGCGTCGAGGCTGCCGTCGTCATCGCCCTGGTCGCCGTCCTGATCGCCGCTCTGGCCGGGGTCGCCCTGCTGGCCTTTCTGACCCTTCTGGCCCTTTTGTCCCTTCTGCGCGAGGCCGCGCTTGGCCATCTCGTCCTGCAGCTTCTTCAGGCGGTCGCGCAGCGACTGCTGGTCCTGCTGCAGGTCCGACATCGACTGGTCGCCCTGCTGCTTGCCGCGCGAGCGATCACGCCGGGCATCCTGGCCCTGCTTGAACGTCTTGTCGCGCAATTGCTGCTGCTTGCGGATCATGTCGCTGAGTCTCGTTCAGCGCCTGCTCCATCTCGCTCTCGCCGGATTGTCCGGGTTGCGCCATCTGGAGATTTTCCATGATCTGCGCGAGCTGCTCCAGCAGGCGCTGGGCGGCCTCCTTGTTGCCCTCCTTCGCCGCCTTCTCGATCTGCTTCAGCAAATCGTCGAGATCGCGCTGCGTGATGACGTTGCGGTCGCGGTTGGAGGATTGGCTCCGCTCCGTCGCCCGCTTGTATTCCTCGAGCTTCTGGATGGCGTCGGACTGGTTGCCGAGGCTCTTGCCGGATTCCTTCTGCCGGAGGCTGTCGCCGGATTCCTGCATCGCCTTTTCGGCACTGTCGAGCAGCGCGTCGGGATCCTGATCCAGCTGAGCAGCCGCCGGCGAGATGCCGCCGAGCAGCAAAGCAAGGCAGGCGATCGACATCGCCTTGAAGACTGGCACGCGCGCTAGCTTCCGCATTTCCGGTCTCGCGTAAATTGGTTGGACTTGTCGTCCCCCGCCTTGTTGGCCCGGTTGTTCGCCGACTTCCGGTAGGCCTGAAGCTGCTCGCGCAACGTGTCCTGCTGATGGGCCAGATCCGCGAGCTGCTCGGGCGTCGCGTTCTGGGTCTTCTGTCGCAGCTCGATCGCCTTGTCGAGAATGAGCTGGACCTCCGCCGGGAACGGCTGCCGCGGTCCGAGCGGATTCTGCTCGGCGCGCCGGGCGAGATCGCGCACCTTGCCGGCCATGGCCTCGCGCAGCTTCTGCGTCAGCACCCTCAGCTCGTCCTCGCTGGCGCCGCGGTCCAGCGCCGCCTTCAGCGCATCCTGCGCCGCGCGCAGCGCGGCGTTGACGCTGCCGGCGACACCGTCGTCCTCGATGGTGGTCGCGAAGGCCCACATGCTCGACACCACGTTGCGCAGCGCATCGTCGGTGCGGGCGGCTTCGAGCTGGGTCGCAAGGCTGCGGAGGCCGAGATAGCAGCCGGCATCCGGCGTGAACAATTCGGGTGCGATCATCAGCGCGTCGAGCGCGGCGTAGACGTCCGAATTCCTGTTGGCGTCGAGCGCGAGGATGCGGCGCTGCTCGATCAGTGCGCGCGCGAGCGAGTTGGTGAAGAGGCGCTCGGGCAGGCGCATGCTGAAGGGTTCGCTCCTGGCCTCGTTGCCGGCCTCGTCCTTGGCTGTGAGCGTCAGCGTGACGTCGGCGCCGGCATAGGGATCCTCGCTGAGGTCCTTCACCGTTTGGCCGACGCCGTTGCGCGTGCGCGCGTTCGGCAGCACCAGCGGGAATTGCGGCGGCTGGAACAACGGCCGCGGCGTAGCCTTGCCGTCGGAATCCTTGGCTCCGTCTTTGGCGTCGGCGGGTCGCAGGGCAATCTGCGCATCCGCGCCGGTGACGCCGTAATCGTCTTCGATCTTGTAGGAGAGCTGCAGACCGCCACGCGCCTGGCGCTCGGGATCCTTGGCGAGCGCGATCGTCGGCGCACGGTCCGGCGTTGCCGCGAACGCCCATTGCGGCTGGCCGGAGGGCGCGCGGACATGCGCGGTGCCGTCAGCCGTGATGGTGAAATGCTTCTCGTTGGTGCCCTTGGGCGCGGCCTCGGCGGGAGCAACCTCCTTGAGGCCGCTGGAGACGACGACATCCAGGGCGCCGCCGGAGGAGCGCACGATCAGGGTCGAACCGGCGGGAACGGACAGCGGGCCGGAGGCGGGCAGCGCGGCAGCTTCCTTGTTGGCCGCCGACAGGATGATTGGCGGCTTGCCGGTATAGAGCGGCGGGGTCACCCAGGCATCGACGCGAACATTGGCCGGCGCCAGCACGCCGTTCCAGTCGAACGCGGCGCCGAGCCGCATCGCGCGCTCGTCGCCGGCGGCGAAGAAGGTCGCAACCAGCATCACCATGACCAGCGCGCGCAGCGCCCAGGGATCGTGCAGCGCGAGCCGCGGATGCGGCAAACCGGCGCGGATACGTTTGAGCGAGGCCAGCGTCCGCTCGCGCTGCGCCTGCCACAGCGCCTGTGCGACCGGATCCTGCGTGGACAGCGTGTCCGTCAGCGTGGTGGCCGGGCGGTGACGGATCCCCGAGCCGCGGTCGAGCCGGCTCAGCGCCTCCTCGCGGCGCGGCCAGCGGAAGCGAATCAGGGGCAACAAGGCGGCGATCGCAACGCCGGCGAAAATGACGAGACCGACGGCACGGGCAAGGAAGGGAAGCGCCAGCCAGAGGCCGGCCCAGGACACCACCAGGAACAGACCGACGACCGTCAGAAGCCGCGCCAGATGGGGCCAGGCACGCTCCCACGCGATGGCATAGGTGGCCCGGTCGAGGGCCTGCGCCAGCTTCAGCCGCGACAGAGCGTCACTGTTGCGGATCGGGTCTGACGGGTCGGGTGTGACGCCGTTCAATCAACTCTCCAGGTTGCCCGGTCCAGCGGAGCCTATCACAACGGCAGCACTGAGGCATCCGTTCCGGTACGGGAGACACCCCTTTTCCCGCATAACACGAGGACGTGACTGATCCGGTCCAACCCCTTAGTTTCCGCGCGTCACCCAAAGGAAAACGCTGGAAAGCAAGGGAAACGCCATGGACAAGAAGATGCACGACAAAGGCCTGGAAGTCCGCAAAGCGGTATTGGGCGAGGCCTATGTCAACAACGCCCTGAAGAACGTCGACGACTTCAACCGTCCGTTCCAGGAGATGCTGAACGAATATTGCTGGGGCACGGTGTGGGGCCGCGAGGAGCTGCCGCGCAAGACCCGCAGCATGCTCAACATCGCCATGATCGCGATCCTCAACCGCCAGCACGAATTTCGCGCGCATCTGAAGGGCGCGCTGACCAACGGGGTCAGCCGCGAGGAAATCCGCGAGATCCTGATGCAGGTCGCGATCTATGGCGGCATGCCCGCCGCGGTCGACAGCTTCCGCATCGCGCGCGAGGTGTTCGCGGAGATCGACGGCAAGGCGTGAGCCAAGCCAGTCGCCCTTAATAATCGTATGGCTCCGTCATTGCGAGCGAAGCGAAGCAATCCAGAAATCCCTCCGCGGAAACATTGCTGGATTGCTTCGCCGCTCCGCTCCTCGCAATGACGACCTCAACAACCAAGAAGAAGCAAGGAAACACCATGGACATCGGATTCATCGGGCTCGGAAACATGGGTTTCCCGATGGCGCGGCGGCTGATCGAGGCGGGACACAGGCTCGTCGTGTTCGACACGCGCAAGGAGGTCGCGGGCAAGCTCGCGGCGCTCGGCGCGACGGCCGCGACATCGCCGAAGGACGTCGCCGATCAGGTCGAGACCGTGATGGCGAGCCTGCCTTCGCTGCAGGCCTCGCTCGCAGTCGCGACGGGAGCGAACGGCGTCATCGAGGGCAAGCGCGCAAAACGCTTCATCGATCTCTCCACCGTCGGCTCGGCGATGGCCGTGCAGATCCACGGCCTCCTCGCCAGGCGTAACATCGTGCAGATCGACTGCCCGGTCTCCGGCGGCGTCGGCGGCGCCGAAAAGGGCACGCTGGCGGTGATGGTCTCCAGGACCGAAGGCGGAGTTCGAGCTGCTCAAGCCCGCCCTCGACGTAATCGGCAAAGTGTTCTTCATCGGCGAGAAGCCCGGCGCGGCCCAGACCATGAAGCTCGCCAACAATTTCCTGTCGGCCACCGCGATCGTGGCGACGTCGGAAGCGGTGGTGATGGGCGTGAAAGCCGGGCTCGATCCGGCCGTGATGGTCGACGTCATCAATGCTGGCTCCGGCATGAACACTGCGAGCCGCGACAAGTTTCCGCGATCGGTGCTGCCACGCAGCTTTGATTTCGGCTTCACCACCGGGCTGATGGTGAAGGACGTCCGGCTGGCGCTGGAGGAGATGAAGCAGCTCGGCCTGTCGATGGAGGTCGCCGACGCCGTGGGGCGATTGTGGGAGACGGTGATCGCTGCGGAAGGCGCGGAGTCGGATTTTACCGCGGCGATCAAGCCGATCGAGAAGAAGGCGGGCGTTGTGGTCGGTGGAACGAAGGGTGGATTGGCCGGGAAGTAGTGCCTCAATCTCCACTGTCGTCCCGGACAAGCGAAGCGCAGATCCGGGATCCATAGCCACAGGGAGGAGTTGAGCGAAGACTCGGAGTTACCGCTTCGCTCGATAACCACGCCCTGGGGTTATGGGTCCCGCGTTCGCGGGGACGACGCCGAATTTGTTGAAGCGCGGACGCTCCCTCAACGCCTCACAGCCACGGCGCGGGCTTGTCCATCGCGATGAGCTGCTCGACCTCCATACGCGGGCGCACCACGGCGTATTGGTCGTCCTTCACCAGCACTTCCGGCACCAAGGGCCGCGTGTTGTAGGTGCCGGCCTGCACTGCGCCGTAGGCACCCGCGGTCATGATGGCGAGGAGATCGCCGGGCTTCGGCGTCGGCAGCGTGCGATCGAGCGCGAGATAGTCGCCGGTCTCGCAGACCGGGCCGACGACGTCAGCCATGATGGTCGCGGCGCCCTTCGGGGCCTGCGTCACCGGCAGGATGTCGTGATGCGCCTCGTACAGCGTCGGGCGAATGAGATCGTTCATCGCTGCGTCGATGATGACGAAATTCTTGCCGTCGCCGTGCTTAACATAGATCACCCTGGCGACCAGGATGCCGGCATTGCCGACGATCATGCGGCCCGGCTCGAACATCAGCGTGCAGCCGAGATTGTGGCTGACGCGCTTGACCATGGCGGCATAGGCGGCCGGCGCCGGCGGCGCCTCGCGGTCCATGTAATAGGGAATGCCGAGGCCGCCGCCGAAATCGACGTGGCTGATGTTATGGCCGTCGGCGCGCAGCGTCTGCACGAATTCGGAGAGGATGCGGAACGCGGTCTCCATGCCGGAGAGCTCGGTGATCTGGCTGCCGATATGCACGTCGGTCCCGGTCACCTCGATGCCCGGTAGCTTCGCGGCGCGGGCATAGACCTCGCGGGCGTGCACGATCGGGATGCCGAACTTGTTCTCGGACTTGCCGGTCGAGATCTTGGCGTGGGTGCCGGCATCGACATCAGGGTTGACGCGTAGCGAGATGCGCGCGGTCTTGCCCGTCTCGGTCGCAAGCCGTGACAGCAGCTCGAGCTCGGGCTCGGATTCGACGTTGAGGCAGAGGATGTCGGCGGCCAGCGCGGCGCGCAGCTCGGTTTCGGTCTTGCCGACACCGGAGAACAGGATCTTGTTCGCAGGAATGCCGGCGGCCAGCGCGCGCTTCAACTCGCCGCCCGAGACCACGTCGGCACCGGCCCCTAACTTGGCCAGCGTGCGTAGCACCGACTGGTTGGAGTTCGCCTTCATGGCGTAGCAGACCAGCACCTTCTCGCCGGCGAAGGCATCCGTGAAGACGCGATAGTGCCGCTCGAGCGTCGCGGTCGAATAGCAATAGAACGGCGTGCCGACGGTCGCGGCCAGCTCGGACAGGTTCACCGCCTCGGCGTGCAGCACGCCGTTGCGATAGTCGAAATGGTTCATGGCTTAAGGCTCGGTTGTCCCGGCTTATCTCTTGCCGGGAGGTTCGTCCAACAGCGGATCGAGAATGAACGGTTTCTTCCGGCCCTTGGCCGCCGCGGGCTCGGCATCCGCACCTGAGGTGGGACTGAACATGCTCGACGTCTTCTGGGCTGCGGTCTCGGTGTCGGTCGGAGCTGCGACGTTGGCCGTAGGCGCGTTGGAGGCCGTCGGCGGCAAATCCAGCGGACCCTTGCGGCCGCAACCGGCAAGCGCAAGCGCCGTCAGGCTCAAGACAATGATGGCCCACCCCGAACCGGCCGGGCGAAACTTTGACGTCACGACGAAATCCCCACTACGCGGGCCGCACCATACAGAGATTGGCGTGCTCTGGCGAGAGCCGGATGACCATGAAACATCAGCGAAATTTTACCCTCAGCCCAATTTTCGCTCTTTTTCCAGCCGCTTCGCCCAAGCCTTCGCCTGGGCCGTCACGTTCTTCGGCGCGGTGCCGCCGAAGCTGGTGCGGCTCTTCACCGACGATTCGACCGAGAGCACGCCGAACACGTCCTTGGTGATTTTCGGCTCGATCGCCTGCATCTCCTTGAGCGGCAGCTCGTGCAGCGCGACGCCACCCTCGGCAGCCTTGGCGACGATGCGGCCGGTGATGTGATGGGCGTCGCGGAACGGCATTTTCAGCGTCCGCACCAGCCAGTCGGCGAGATCTGTCGCAGTGGCGTAGCCCTCGCCCGCAGCAAGCTTCATTTTGGCTTCGTCGGGGACGAGGTCGCGGACCATGCCGGTCATGGCGCGGATCGCCAGCGACAGCGCGGCAAAGCCTTCCATCGCGCCCTGCTTGTCCTCCTGCATGTCCTTTTGATAGGCGAGCGGCAGGCCCTTCATCACGATCAACAGGCCGTTGAGCGCGCCGATGACGCGGCCGGTCTTGGCGCGCACGAGTTCAGCGGCATCCGGGTTGCGCTTCTGCGGCATGATGGAGGAGCCCGTGGTGAACTTGTCGCTGAGGCGGATCATGCCGACCAGCGGCGAGGTCCAGATCACGATCTCCTCTGCAAAGCGCGACATGTGCACGGCGCAGATCGAGGCCGCCGACAGCGTCTCCAGCACGAAGTCGCGATCGGAGACGGCATCGAGCGAGTTCGCCATCGGACGGTCGAAGGCCAGCGCCTTGGCGGTGGCGTGGCGGTCGATCGGGAACGAGGTTCCCGCCAGCGCGGCGGCGCCGAGCGGGGATTCATTCAGCCGCTTGCGCGCGTCCTGGAAGCGGCCGCGGTCGCGCGCGGCCATCTCGACATAGGCCAGCAGATGATGGCCGAAGGTCACGGGCTGCGCGGTCTGCAGATGCGTGAAGCCGGGCATGACGGTGCCGGCGTGCTCAAGCGCACGCTCGACCAGCGCCTGCTGGAACGCCGCGAGCGCGGCATCGGTTTCGTCGACGATGTCACGGACATAGAGACGGAAGTCGGTCGCGACCTGGTCGTTGCGCGAGCGCGCGGTGTGCAGGCGGCCGGCGGCGGGACCGATCAGCTCGGACAGGCGGCTCTCGACATTCATGTGAATGTCCTCGAGCGCGCGCTTGAATTCGAAGCCGCCCTTGCCGATCTCTGACAAAATCGTGTCTAGACCCTTGCCGATATTTTTCGCATCAGAACCCGTGATGATGCCTTGGCTGGCAAGCATCGCAGCGTGGGCCTTGGACGCGGCAATGTCCTGGGCGAACAGGTGACGATCGACGTCGATGGAGACGTTGATCTCTTCCATGATCTCATCGGGACGTTCCGAGAACCGGCCGCCCCACATCTTGTTGCTCATGATCCCCTGCTCACGCCTTGATATGCCGCACGTTTGCCGGCCGCTGCCTGCCGTACTAAGAGGCCCCTGATAGCCATATCTGCGACCGGATGACAAACGATATGCTCGACAAGACGCCCTCCGCCACGCGCCGGGTCCCCCTCGTCATCGCCACCGTGGCGATCGGAGGCCTGGCGGGCTTTGCCGCGCTGTACGGGCTGGGCCTCGGACGGTCGCCCGCGGGCGATCCTACCTGCAAGCCGGCGGTGGCCACGGCGCAGAAGATCGCCCCTCTCGCCCATGGCGAGCTGGCGGCGCTGACCATGGCAAGCGCCCCCTGAAGCTGCCGGACCTCGCCTTCGAGGATTCCGAGGGCAAGCCGAAGAAGCTGTCGGATTTCCGCGGCAAGACGCTGCTGGTGAACCTGTGGGCGACCTGGTGCGTGCCCTGCCGCAAGGAAATGCCCGCGCTGGACGAGCTCCAGGGCAAGCTGTCGGGCCCGAATTTCGAGGTGGTGGCGATCAATATCGACACCCGCGACGCCGAGAAGCCGAAGACCTTCCTAAAAGAAGCCAATCTAGGCAGGCTGAGTTATTTCAGCGACCAGAAAGCCAAGGTTTTTCAGGATCTTAAAGCCATCGGCCGGGCGCTGGGCATGCCCACTTCGGTGCTGGTGGACCCGCAGGGCTGCGAGATCGCGACAATCGCGGGACCGGCGGAATGGGCGAGCGAAGACGCGCTCAAGCTGATCCGGGCCGCGACCGGCAAGGCTGCCGCGTCGCTTTGAGGCTCAGGCCGTCACGTTGAGATTGCCGCCGACGCCGGCGCCGACATTGGCCAGCGAGGGCTGACCGGCGCCAAGCAGCGTCAGGACGGTGGATTTCTCCATATCCGCGTTCTGCTTGCTCAGCGTCGCCGCAATATTCGACTGCAGCGCGCCTTGCTGAGCGGCCAGCATGGTGCTGACCATTGCCATCATGTCCATTACGCGAACCCTCGTACTGGCCGCAGCCTAGGCGCGAGGCGTTAACGGGACATGAATTGTCACAAGTGGCTGTGTGCGTGTCCCGGACGCGGCGCGGCACGAAGTGACGCACCGCGTCCGGGACCCATGCATCAGCGTGCACGCAGCTTCTGGGCCCCGGCTCTGCAGCGCATCGCTGACGCGCTGCGCAGCGTCCGGGGCACGAGATCGTCTCTACCGCGTCGGAACCGGCTTGGCGCCGCGGTAATCGTAGAAGCCGCGCTGGGTCTTGCGGCCGAGCCAGCCGGCCTCGACGTATTTCACCAGCAGCGGGCACGGCCGGTATTTGGAGTCGGCGAGGCCCTCGTGCAGCACCTGCATGATGGAGAGGCAAGTATCGAGGCCGATGAAATCGGCAAGCTCGAGCGGGCCCATCGGATGGTGCGCCCCGAGCTTCATCGCCGCGTCGATCGCCTCGACGTTGCCGACGCCTTCGTACAGCGTGTAGATCGCCTCGTTGATCATCGGCAGCAGAATGCGGTTGACGATGAATGCCGGGAAATCCTCGGAGACCGCGACCTGCTTGCCGAGCTTGGCGACGAATTCCTTGGACGCCTCGAAGGTCTGGTCGTCGGTGGCGATACCGCGGATCAGCTCCACCAGCTCCATCAGCGGCACCGGATTCATGAAGTGAATGCCGATGAAGCGCTCGGGCCGGTCGGTGGCGGCGGCAAGCCGGGTGATCGAGATCGAGGACGTATCGGAAGCGACGATCGCCTCCGGCTTCAGCACCGCGCAGAGGCTCGTGGAAGATCTTGCGCTTGACTTCTTCCTTCTCGACCGCGGTCTCGATCACGAGGTCGCAATCGGCGAGGTCGTCGAACTTTTCGGCGGCCGAGATGCGCGCCATCGCCTTGGTCTTGTCGTCCTCGGAGACGGCCTTCTTGGAGACCTGGCGCGCCAGATTGCCGTTGATGGTGGCCATGCCCGACTTGAGGCGCTCCGCCGAAATGTCGTTGAGCACCACGTCGAAACCGGCAAGCGCCGCGACATGCGCGATGCCGTTGCCCATCTGACCCGCGCCGATCACGCCGACCTTCTTGATCACTGCCGCCATCTTGTCATCCACCGGAACGGCGCGCGACGAGCACGCCCTGCCTATACCCCTTGAGCCGGGAGATCCGATTTAATCAGAACCTTGGCTCGAAACCTAGATTGGATCGCTTCGAAGGCGTGCCCCACGCCAAAGAAAACGCCTCAAAAAGCAACACCGGCCGGAGTTTATACCTCCGGCCGGTGTTTTGGCGTCTTTTACTTGCCGAGCTTGCCGAGTTCGGTCGTCAGTTCCGGAACCGCCTGGTAGAGGTCGGCGACCAGGCCATAATCGGCAACCTGGAAGATCGGCGCGTCCTCGTCCTTGTTGATCGCGACGATCACCTTGGAGTCCTTCATGCCGGCCAGATGCTGGATAGCGCCGGAAATGCCGACGGCGACATAGAGCTCGGGAGCCACGACCTTGCCGGTCTGGCCGACCTGCCAGTCGTTCGGCGCATAGCCGGCGTCGACCGCCGCGCGCGAGGCACCGACGCCGGCGCCGAGCTTGTCGGCGAGCGGCTCGATGTACTTGGCAAAATTCTCGCGGCTCTGCATGGCACGGCCACCGGACACGATGATCTTGGCCGAGGTCAGCTCGGGACGGTCGCTCTTGGCGACCTCCTCGCCGACGAAGGTCGACAGGCCCGGATCGGCCGCAGCCTGAACGGTCTCGACCGGCGCGCTACCACCCTCGCCTGCCGCGGCAAAGGTCGAGGTACGCACCGTGATGACCTTCTTGGCATCCTTCGACTTCACGGTCTGGATGGCGTTGCCGGCATAGATCGGGCGCTCATAGGTGTCGGGAGCGACCACCTTGATGATCTCCGAAACCTGCATGACGTCGAGCAGGGCAGCGACGCGCGGCATCACGTTCTTGAAGCGCGAGGTCGCGGGCGCGACGATCGCGTCATAGCCGGACGCCAGCGAGACGATCAGCGCGGCCAGCGGCTCGGCCAGATCGTGCGCATAGAGGTCGCCGTCGGCGAGCAGCACCTTCTTCACGCCGGCAAGCTTGGCGGCGGCATCCGCCGCGGCCTTGGCGTTCTGGCCGGCGACCAGCACCTCGACATCCGCGCCGAGCGCGCTAGCTGCGGTCAGGGCCTTGTTGGTCGCATCCTTGAGCGAGGCATTGTCGTGTTCGGCAATCAGAAGCGTCGTCATCAGAGCACCCCGGCTTCGTTCTTGAGTTTCGACACCAGCTCGGCGACGTCCTTGACCTTGACGCCCGCCTTGCGGCCGGCCGGCTCCGTCGTCTTGACGACCTCGAGACGCGGAGCGACATCGACGCCGTAATCGGCAACGGTCTTGTCCGCGATCGGCTTCTTCTTCGCCTTCATGATGTTGGGCAGCGAAGCATAGCGCGGCTCGTTGAGACGCAGATCGGTGGTGACGATCGCCGGTCCCTTCAGCTTCACGGTCTGCAAACCGCCATCGACTTCGCGGGTGACCTTGAAGTCGCTTCCTTCGACCTCGAGCTTCGAAGCGAACGTCGCCTGCGACCAGCCGAGCAGCGCGGCCAGCATCTGGCCGGTCTGGTTGCTGTCGTCGTCGATCGCCTGCTTGCCGAGAATGATCAGGCCGGGCTGCTCTTCTTCGGCGACCTTCTTCAGGATCTTGGCGACGGCGAGCGGCTCGACTGCGCCTTCGGCCTTCACCAGGATGCCGCGGTCGGCGCCCATCGCAAGACCCGTGCGGATCGTCTCCGACGCCTGCGCCGGTCCAATGGAGACCACCACGACTTCGGTCGCCTTGCCGGCTTCCTTCAGACGCAGCGCTTCCTCGACCGCGATTTCGTCGAACGGGTTCATCGACATCTTGACGTTGGCGAGTTCAACGCCCGATCCATCGCCCTTGACGCGGACCTTGACGTTGTAATCGACCACCCGCTTTACCGGCACTAAGACCTTCATCGATCCTCTTTCACTCAATTTGGGAGGGGGTTATCAACTGGCGCGGAACCTAAAGGCCCGACCTGCCCCGGTCAACGCGCGAACGGGCCTAATTTTGGCCTTCTGAAATGCGCCGGGCTCGATGACCCGCACGATGGTTAGCGGTTCTGGCCGGGAACCCAGAGCACGTCGCCGGCGCCGTTACCATTGGCGGCCCGGCTGGCCACGAACAGGAAGTCCGACAGGCGGTTCATATATTGGATGCCAGCTGCGCTGACCGGCTCGCCGGGCTGGGCCGCCAGTTCCACGATCACCCGTTCCGCCCTGCGGCATATCGTGCGCGCGACGTGCAGATGGGCCGCGGCGCGGCGTGCCGCCGGGCAGCACGAAGGAGGTCAGCGGGGCAAGCTTGTCGTTGATCGCGTCGATATCGCGCTCGAGCCGTTCGACCTGGCTCGCCACCACCCGCAGCCGCTCCGCCTTGCCTTCGCGCTCGGGCACCGCGAGATCGGCGCCGAGATCGAACAGATCGTTCTGGATGCGGCCGAGCATCGCGTCGAGTCTCGGGCACGTCGCGCGTATGGAGCCTGACGACGCCGATCGCGGCGTTGGTCTCGTCGACGGTGCCATAGGCTTCGATGCGCAGATCGTATTTCGGACGCCGCTCGCCGGTTCCGAGCGCCGTCGTGCCGTCGTCACCGGTCTTGGTGTAGATGCGGTTCAACGTGACCATGGGGACCTCTTAAGTTAGCGTCCCATCGCCCAGACCGCGGCCATCGCGATGACGATCGCCACGAACTGAAGCAGCACGCGCCAGCGCATCAATTTCTGCGAGGTGTTGGGCGAGCCGCCGCGCATCATGTTGATGAGACCGAGCAGCAGCACCAGCGCCACGGCGCCGACCGCGATCGGCAGGATGAACGTACTCAGGATAGATGCCATGGGGGTGATAACACCGTGCGCGCCGGTCCGCCATGGCGTTGCAACCATTGCCGTCATTCCGGGGCGATGCGCATCGAGCCCGGAATCCATCGGGCGACCTTCCTTGCGGCGAAATGGATTCCCAGATGCGCAATTGCGCATCATAGCTCGCGCTCCGCGCGTCCCGGAATGACGGTGGGGCGCTTCGCGAACTGGCTTTTGGACCAATAATATCAGATGGTAGCGCGATGATTTTCGATTTGCGCCCGTTGCCTGTTCTCCCGGCCTCTCCCCGCGTGCAGGGGAGAGAGCAGCGGTGTAGGTGCCACGTGAAAGCCATCCGCTACATTTACTGCGTCGTGGAGGACGCGTTCTACACGTTCCTCGCCGATGACGGCTGGGCAATCGCAAGCCACATCGCCCTGTCGACGCTGATGGCGCTGTTCCCGTTCCTGATCGTGCTGACCTCGCTGGCCGGCTTCTTCGGCTCCAAGGAACTCGCCGACCAGGCCGCCAGCCTGATGCTGCAGGTCTGGCCCAAGCAGGTCGCCGATTCGATCTCGGGCGAGGTCCACGACGTGCTCACGACGACCCGCACCGGCGTCCTCACCATCGGTGCGGCGCTGTCGGTCTATTTTGCCTCCAACGGCGTCGAGGCGCTCAGGGTCGCGCTCAACCGCGCCTATGCGGTGGTGGAGATGCGGCGCTGGTACTGGCTGCGGCTGGAATCGATCGGCTACACCCTGGTCGCGGCCTTCACCGCGCTCGCCATGGCGTTCCTGATCGTGCTCGGTCCTCTGATCATCGAGGCCGCGCGCGCCCACATTCCGCTGTTCGTCGAGTCCAACGAGAGCATCCTGACCTGGCTGCGCTACGGCATCACCGTCGGGGCGCTGGTGGTGGCGCTGCTGATCCTGCACGCCTGGCTGCCGGCGGGGCGGCGCAGCTTCGTCCAGATCCTGCCCGGCATCGTCTTCACCATCGTGGCGTCGCTGATATCAGGCATCGTGTTCGGACAATATCTGGCGCGCTTCGCCAACAATTACGTAACGATGTATGCGGGGCTCGCCTCGGTCATCATCGCGCTGGTGTTCCTGTACTTCATCGCCGCGATTTTCGTTTACGGCGGCGAGGCTCAACGCCGCGATCATCAAGTCGCGGCTTCCTCACGGCGTGTCGCTTCAAGCAGCGCAGTCGCTAGCGCCCGCGGAGACACAGGCTTGACCAGGAAGGCGTCGGCGCCGGCCTCGCGCGAGGCGGCCTCGTCCTCGCCGCGACCGGACACTCCGATGATCGGGATCCGGGCCAGCGGCGCCTCCATGGTGCGGATCCGCCTGATCGCTTCGATGCCGTCGATGCCGGGCAGCACCATGTCCATCAGCACCGCATCGAACGCGCCCTGCGCGAGCCGGCCGACCGCGTCCTCGCCGCGCCCGATGAACTCGGCGTGATGGCCGAGCCTCGGTCAAAATGGTGTTGAGCACGACGCGGCCGAACGGATTGTCCTCGACGCTGAGAAGGCGCAGCGCCGCGACCGCATCCGCCCCGGCACCCTTCGACTTGCCCGACTTGCCCGATCCCGTGGCGTCCAATGATACCGTCAGGGTGAACGTGGCGCCGCCGCGGCGTCGCGGCGCCACGGTGATGTCGCCGCCCATCGCCCGCGCCAATTGCTTGACCGAGGAGAGCCCCAGGCCCGCTCCGCCGAAGCGCGAGGCGATGGTGACATTGGCCTGGGTGAACGGGCGGAACAGGCGCTTGATCTCGGCCATGGTCAGCCCGATGCCGCTGTCGGACACCGCGAAGGCCACACTGAACCGGCCCTTGGTCTTGGCCTTGGTCTTGGCCTTGGTCTTGCTCTTAGCCTTGGCGGGCGCGATCGCGAGCGCCACGCCGCCCTGATCGGTGAACTTCACGGCATTGTCGATCAGGTTCTCGAGCGCGGCGCGCAGGCGAACGGGATCGCCGACCACGAGGCCGGGCAGCTTTTCGGAGATCTCGACCTGGGCCTGGAGACCCTTGGCCGCGGCGCGCCCCGCAAGCGAATCGCCGGCGCTGCGAGCGAGCGTCCTGAGGTCGAACAGATCCTGCCGCAGCGTGCTGCCGCTCTTCCCGGCCCCCTTGCCGCTTCTGGCGGCATCCACGAACAGCGTGGCCAGGCTCGCCAGATGCTCAGCACCGGCCTTGATGGTGTCGGCCCAGCGCCGCTCCCGTTCGCCGAGATCGGAGGTCGCGAGCAGGTCGCTGATCGCCAGAATTCCGGTCAGGGGGTACGGACCTCATGGGCAAAGGCGGCGAGCGCCGCCTGGACCACGTCGGGCCCGGCCGGTGCGGTGCTGCGCTTGCGCGCCGCCGCGGCGGGTGCGGACCGCTTTCGGCCCCCCGTTTGGACGTCCGCGTGATGCGCTCTGGGCGCTTCTTCGCCGCCATGAATCCCCTTCGAAGTATTCCCTTCGGGCCCCGGGCTGTTTTTCGACCATGGCACGGCCAAATACCCGGAGTCACGGCGACGTTTCGCTAACCCCCAGAGAAACTTAGCCTAATCCCACCAGCTGGCGGACGCCGGCCGGCGTGATCCCGGCCGCGCGCAAGGCGCGCAGACCGGTCGATTGGCTCGACTTCGACAACTTCCGCCCCTCGTCGTCGCAAATCAGCCGGTGATGGCGATAGGCGGGCTCGAGAAGGCCGAGCAGGACCTGGAGCAGGCGATGGACGGAGGTGGCGTGGAACAGGTCCTGGCCGCGCACGATCTCGCTGACGCCCTGGAGCGCGTCGTCGACGACGACGGACAGATGATAGCTGGTCGGCGTCTCCTTGCGGGCCAGGATCACGTCGCCCCAGGCCTCCGGCCGTGCGGGGATACGCTCGCCATCAGGCTTCTCGCCGAGTTCGCTCCAACTCAGGCCGGCGACGCGCCGGCAGGCGGCCGCCATGTCGAGCCGCAGCGCGTAAGGCACGCCGGAGTCCATCAGCCGCGCCCGCTCGTCGGCAGTCATCGACCTGGCATCACCGGGATAGAGCGGCGCGCCATCGGGATCGCGCGGCCAAGCGCCATCCGCCTCGCGCGCGGCAACGAGGCTTGCGATCTCGGCGCGGCTTTCGAAGGCGGGATAGACGAGGCCAAGCGCCGACAGCCTGTCCAGCGCCGCGCGATAATCGGCGAGATGCTCCGATTGCCGCCGCACCGGCGTTTCCCACGCGATCCCTAGCCAGGCGAGGTCCTGAAATATCGCCGCCTCGAACTCCGGCCGGCACCGCGTCGCATCGATGTCCTCGATCCGCAGCAACAACCGGCCGCCCGCCTCGCGCGCGCGGTCGAAATTCAGCAGCGCGGAATAGGCGTGGCCGAGATGGAGGTGGCCGTTGGGGCTGGGAGCGAATCGGAAAACGGGTGGCATCGGTTTCAGGGACCTCGTCATTGCCGGGCTTGACCCGGCAATCCATCTTCCACGACTCTGTTACGATAGGAGATGGATGCGCGGGTCAAGCCCGCGCATGACAAGTTGAGTGACCATGACCATTCACCTCGAAACCCAATCCGATCTGGAAGAGGCCGTCCACGCGCTGATCAAGCGCGACCCGCGCCTCAGACCCGTGTTCGAAATCGCGGGCATGCCGGCGCTGCGGCGGCGCGAGCCGGGTTTTGCGGGGCTTGCCCACATCGTCTGCGGGCAGCAGCTCTCGACGGCGAGCGCCGCGGCGATCTGGGGGCGGCTGTCGGCGGCCTTCGATCCGTTCGACCATGAGGCGGTCGGCCGCGCCCGCGCCGACCGGCTGGGGCGACTCGGGCTCTCGGCCGCCAAGATCAAGACGCTGAAGCATCTCGCGCGCGAGATCCGCGCGCAGCGGCTGAACCTCGATGTGCTCGCCGAGGAAGACGCCGACGCCGCGCATCACACGCTGATCGCGCTGCCCGGCATCGGCCCCTGGACCGCGGACGTCTATCTATTGTTCTGCCTCGGCCATGGCGATGCCTGGCCGGCGGGCGACCTCGCCGTGCAGGAGGCCATCAAGATCGGCCTCGGCCTGAAGGCGCGGCCGACCGAGAAGCAGATGGCACCGCTCGCCGAACCCTGGCGTCCCCTGCGCGGCGCGGCGGCGCATCTATGGTGGAGCTATTATCGCGCCGTGAAGAAGCGCGAGGGCGTGCTCGCCGGCTCAAACTAGCCACGCAGCCGCTCGCGATCGGCGCGGGCACATTCGGCCACGAAGTCGACCACGGCGCGCACCGCAGGGAACCTCGACGAGGTCCGGATGCGCCAGCAGCCACAGGTCCGCCACGCTGGCGAGCTTCTGCGGCGCGACGCGCACGAGGTCGGGATAGCTTTCCGCGACGAAGCACGACAGCGCGGAAATTCCGATCCCGGCGCGCACCGCCGCCAGCATGTCGCCCTGCGACGAGCAGCGCATCACGACGGTGCCCTGGCGGGTGATCGCATCGCTCCAGCGCGCCAGCTGCGCGTTGGAATCCTGGTCGGCAAAGCCGATCACGCTGTGCCCCTTCCACTCGCCGCTGCGCTCGGGCAGGGACCGGCCGGCGGCATAGTCGCGCGAGGCATAGAAGCCGGTGCCGAGACGGCCGATCTTGCGGCCGATCAGATTTTCCTCGCCGCTGTCGACCGGACGCAGCACCACGTCGGCTTCGCGGCGCCGCACGCTGGCCGGAAATGGATGGGTGATGATCTCGAGGCGGATGTGATCATGTGCGCTGAGAAAGGCGTGGAGCCGGGGCATCAGCCAATGCGAGGCCAACGTCGCCCCGATCGACAACTTGACCGTGCCGCGCGCCTTGCGCCCGCCGGCGGCGACGGCGGCCTCGGCGCGGAGCGCGGCAGCCGCCATCGCCTCGGCATGCTCCCGCAGGATACGGCCGTCGGCAGTGAGCACGAAGCCGTCGGCAGCGCGGGCCAGCAGCTTGGTGCCGAGCTGCGCCTCCAGCGCCGCGATCTTGCGGCTGACGGTCGGATGGCTGGCGTGCAGCCGCCGCGCCGCGGCGGTGAAGCTGCCGGTATCCGCCACCGCGACGAAGGCCTTGCAGAGGTCCCAATCCACCGGCAGCTCCGTTCAAAGCTGAATACACGCATGTTCAATCTTGAACGATCTGCGCGCGCCGTCCAACCCTATAGTGGGGGTCAAACCGCGAGGCGGGAGCCCCGCCAAGGCGACAATCGACATGGAAGCGCTCTCAACCGTCGGCCGGAACGACCGGCGATGCGCGTCGTCAGGAGGATCGAATGGCACTGCCTGCCCTGCTCAAGAACAATCTGGAGCTGCCCGTCGTCGGCTCGCCGCTCTTCATCGTCTCCGGACCGGAGCTGGTGATCGCCCAGTGCAAGGCGGGAATCGTCGGCTCGTTTCCCGCGCTCAACGCCCGTCCGGTCGAGAAGCTCGACGAATGGCTGAGCCGTATCGAGGACGAGCTCGGCGAATTCAAATCGCGCAATCCCGGCAAGAAGGTCGCCCCCTACGCCGTCAACCAGATCTGCCATGCCTCCAACGACCGGCTGATGAAGGACATGGAAACGTGCGTCAAGCACAAGGCGCCCATCATCATCACCTCGCTGCGGCCGCCGGCGGAGATCGTCGAGGCCGCGCATTCCTATGGCGGCCTGGTGTTCCACGACGTCATCAACGTCAAGCATGCGCGCAAGGCCGCCGAGCAGGGCGTCGACGGCCTGATCCTGGTCTGCGCCGGTGCGGGCGGCCATGCCGGCACGCTGTCGCCCTTCGCACTGGTCCGCGAGGTCAAGCAATGGTTCGGCGGCGCCATCCTGCTGTCGGGTGCGATTAGCGACGGTTACGGCATTGCTTCCGCACTGACGCTGGGGGCCGACCTCGCTTATATGGGCACGCGCTTCATCGCGACGCAGGAAGCCAATGCCGACGAAGGCTACAAGTCCGCGCTGACGCAGCACGCCGCGCACGACATCGTCTACACCAACCTTTTCACCGGCGTGCACGGCAATTATCTCGGCCCCTCGATCGCCGCCGCCGGACTTGACCCGGACAATCTCCCGGCCGCCGACAAGTCGAAGATGAATTTCGGCTCCGGCGGCAACACGAAATCGAAGGCGTGGCGCGACATCTGGGGATCCGGCCAGGGCATCGGCCAGATCACCGATGTTCCTGCCGTCGCCGAGCTCGTCGACCGGATGATGGGCGAGTTCGATCAGGCCCGACAGGATTTCTTGATGCGCGCGAGCGCCTGACGTCTCGGATTGACAGAAAAAGAACAACGGGAGGACACCATGAAGCTGGCAGCCGCACTGATCGGCATGTCGCTGCTGACGCTCGCCGGCGGCAGCGTTCATGCCGAAGGGACGGGCGAGATCCGCATCGGACAGACCCTGCCCTATAGCGGTCCGGCCTCGGGCTTCGGCGCGATCGGGCGGACGCAGGAAGCCTTCTTCGAGAAGGTCAATGCCGAAGGCGGCATCAACGGCCGCAAGGTCAAGTTCATCACGCTGGACGACGCCTACTCGCCGCCGAAGACGGTCGAGCAGACCCGCAAGCTGGTGGAGCAGGACGAGGTGCTGATGATGTTCGGCTCGCTCGGCACCGCCACCAACAGCGCCGTGCAACGCTATCTGAACAGCAAGAAGGTACCGCAATTGTTCGTGCTCTCCGGCGCGACCAAATGGGCCGATCCGCAGAAATATCAATGGACCATGCCCGGCATGGCCGCCTACGAATCCGAGGGCGTGGTCTATGCCAAGCACGTGCTGCGCACCAAGCCGGGCGCCAAGATCGCGATCCTGTCCCAGAACGACGATTTCGGCCGCGACTATGTCGCCGGCTTCAAGCGCGCGCTCGGCGACAAGGCCGCAAGCCTGATCATCGCGGAGCAGACCTACGAGACCAGCGCGCCGACGATCAGCTCGCAGCTTTCGACGTTGAAGGCATCGGGCGCCGACGTGCTGTTCGGCGTCGTGCTCGGCAAGTTCACCTCGCAGATGATCAAGGGCGTCGCCGAGATCGGCTGGAAGCCCGAGCTGTTCTTCGTGCCGACCTCGGCCTCGTCGATTTCGTTCCTGGAGCCGGCGGGGCTGGACAACGCCGTCGGCCTGATCTCGTCGAGCAACCAGAAGGACACGATGGACCCGCAATGGGCCGCCGATCCCGGCGTGAAGGAGTACTTTGCCTTCATGAAGCAGTACATGCCGAATGCTGACCTCTCCAATTCCAACTACGCGGCCGGCTATCACTATGCGACGCTGCTGATGACCGTGCTGAAGGCGTGCAAGGATGATGTCAGCCGTGACAACATCATGCGCCAGGCCGCTTCGCTGAAAGGGGTGAAGTTGCCGCTGCTGCTGCCGGGCATGAGCGTGAGCACCGGCCCCGACGACTATCTGCCGTTCCAGCAGCTTCAGCTCCGGCGCTTCAACGGCAAGAGCTGGGTCGGATTCGGCGACGTGCTGGACGATCGCTAACGCGAACGGAATAAGGACAGACCATGATCATCAGCGGCGAACGCCGGATCGGCTATGACGCGATCCAGGCGCGCACCAAACGCGCAGCGCGCGGGCTGCGCACCCTTGGCCTCGCCGAAGGTGCGCCGGTCGCCATGATGCTGCGCAACGATTTCGCGCTGTTCGAGGTGGTCGCGGCCTCGGCCGCATTGGGCAGCCCGGTGGTGCCGATCAATTGGCATCTCAAGGCCGAGGAGGTCTGCTACATCCTGACCGACAGTGCCGCGAAGATCCTGGTCTGCCACGCCGATCTGTTGCCGCAGATCCGCGACGGCATTCCCGAGGATGTCCGCCTCCTCGTCGTCGCGACGCCGCCCGAGTCTCGCGGCAACCTTCGCCATTCCCCCTGATCTGACCGAGGTCCCGGATGGACTGACCGATTGGGACCGCTGGCGCGACGGCCACGCCGAAATGCACGAGCCGCCGCGCCGGGCCGCGGCGATGATCTACACATCAGGGACCACGGGCATGCCGAAGGGCGTGCGGCGCATGCCGATGCAGCCTGAGCAGGCGGCCGCTTCCGAACGCGTCGGCGCGATCGCCTATGGCCTCAAGCCGCACGAGGACCAGATCGTGCTGATCAACGGGCCGATGTATCATTCGGCGCCGCATTCCTACGGCATGATGGCATTCCGCAACGGCTGCACGATCGTCCTCCAGGCGCGCTTCGACGCGGAGGAGCTGCTGGCGCTGATCGAGCGCCACCGCGTCACCCACATCCACATGGTGCCGACCATGTTCGTGCGCCTGCTCCGCCTGCCCGACGCCGTCCGGCAGCGCTACGATCTTTCCTCGCTGCGCTTCGTCGTGCACGGCGCCGCACCCTGCCCGCCCGAGGTCAAGCGGGCCATGATCGAGTGGTGGGGGCCGGTCATCAACGAATATTTCGGCTCGACCGAGACCGGGATCCCGGTGTGGCATTCGGCCGAAGAAGCGCTGAAGAAGCCCGGGACGGTAGGCCGCGCCATCGACGGCGGCATCGTCAAGATCTTTCGCGAGGACGGCAGCCTCTGCGACGTCAATGAGGTCGGCGAGATCTACATGCGCCAGACCGCGGTGCCCGATTTCGACTATCACGGCAAGGCGCAGGCGCGCGCCGAGGCAGGGCGCGACGGCCTCGTCAGCGTCGGCGACGTCGGCTATCTCGACGCAGACGGCTATCTGTTCCTGTGCGACCGCAAGCGCGACATGGTGATATCGGGCGGCGTCAACATCTATCCCGCCGAGATCGAGAACGTGCTGATCGCGATGCGTGGGGTGCGCGATTGCGCCGTGTTCGGCATCCCCGACGCGGAGTATGGCGAGCGGTTATGCGCCTGCATCGAGCCCGATCAGGCCGAGCCGCTCTCCGCCGCCGCAGTGCAGGCCTTTCTGCGCGAACGGCTGGCGAACTTCAAGGTGCCGAAGGAGATCAAGTTCCTGGATGCGCTGCCCCGCGAGGCGACCGGGAAAATCTTCAAGCGCAAGCTGCGCGATCCCTATTGGGCGGATCAGAGGGCGGGCGCTTAGGCGGTCTCAAAGCCGTGTCGGCGCGAGCGGACTGCCGGCCCATATTCCGTCCGAGCAATGCCGCATGCCTGCCTCGCTCGGGTCCGCGGCTTTTGGCGGGCGGCAAAACCGTATAGCGTTCGATCTCAGAGGAAACGCCGCGAAGACGGCCACGAGGTCGAGCCATGCTGGACAGGACGAAGGATATTTCCGTCGCCGCGCAGGCCTGGCTCGATGAATTCGAGCGCTTGCTCGGCAAGCCCGAACCCGCCGCGCTGAACCATCTCTTCCTCGCCGACAGCTTTTGGCGTGACGTGCTGGCGCTGAGCTGGAACCTGCAAACGCTCGCCGACCGCGCGACGATTGCGCCCGCGCTGACCGCGCTCGCGCCCCGGGCGGCGCCGACCAATTTCAAGATCGCGCCCGGCCGCACGCCGCCGCGCTGGGTGACGCGGGCTGGCACCAATACCATCGAGGCGATCTTCAAGTTCGAAACCGCGGTCGGACGCGGCAGCGGCCTCGTCCGGCTCATTCCGGACACCGCCGACGGCGACCGTCTGAAGGCGTGGACGCTGCTCACCGCGCTCGACGAGTCTCAAGGGCTTCGAGGAGCAGCTCGGCATTTCGCGGCCGCGCGGCCAGGCCTATTCGCGCGATTTCCGCGGGCCAAACTGGCTCGATCTGCGCAACGCTTCGCGCGATTATGCGAACCGCGATCCGGCCGTGCTGGTGATCGGCGGCGGCCAGGCCGGGCTCGCGATCGCGGCGCGGCTGAAGCAACTGCAGGTCGACACGCTGATCGTCGATCGGGAGAGCCGGATCGGCGACAATTGGCGCAAGCGCTATCACGCGCTGACGCTGCACAATCAGGTGCAGGTCAATCACCTCCCCTACATGCCGTTTCCGCCGAGCTGGCCGACCTACATCCCCAAGGACAAGCTCGCCAATTGGTTCGAGGCTTACGTCGATGCGATGGAGCTGAACTTCTGGACCGGCACGGAATTCGAAGGCGGCGCTTATGACGAGGCGACGGCGCGCTGGACGGTGACATTGCGGCGCGCCGACGGCAGCAAGCGCACCATGCATCCGCGCCACGTGATCATGGCCACCGGCGTCAGCGGCATCGCCAACATTCCCTCGATTCCGACCCTCGATAATTTCAAGGGCACGCTGCTGCATTCCAGCCGCTACGAGGATGGCGAGAACTGGACCGGCAAGCGCGCCATCGTCATCGGCACCGGCAACAGCGGTCACGACATCGCTCAGGATCTTTATTCCAGCGGCGCCGAGGTCACGCTGGTGCAACGTTCGCCCACGCTCGTCACCAACATCGAGCCGTCGGCGCAGCTCGCTTATGCCACCTACAATGAAGGCACGCTCGAGGACAACGATTTGATCGCCGCCTCGATGCCGACGCCGCTGGCGAAGAAGACGCATGTGATGCTGACGGAGCAGTCGAAGCAGCTCGACAAGGAGCTGCTCGACGGCCTTACTCGCGTCGGCTTCAAGCTCGACTTCGGCGAGGCCGGAACGGGGTGGCAATTCAAATACCTCACCCGCGGCGGCGGCTACTACTTCAACGTCGGCTGCTCCAATTTGATCGTCGAGGGCAAGATCAGCCTCAGGCAGTTCGACGACATCGAGAGTTTTGCGAGCGGCGGCGCGCGGATGAAGGACGGCTCGACCATTGCGGCCGACCTCATCGTACTGTCCACCGGCTACAAGCCGCAGGAAGTTCTGGTGCGGAAGTTGTTTGGCGATTCCATCGCCGACCGCGTCGGCCCGATCTGGGGCTTCGGCGACGGCCTCGAGCTGCGCAACATGTATGCGCGCACCGGGCAGCCCGGCCTCTGGTTCATCGCCGGCAGCCTCGCGCAGTGCCGGATCAACTCGAGATATCTCGCGCTGCAGATCAAGGCGATCGAGGAAGGGATTTTGGGATGTGAGGTGGGCACAGCTTAAGCCGCGTCATTGCGAGCCCAGCGAAGCAATGACGACGTGGAGACGATTGCGCATCGCATGACGAACAGGAAGGGACCACACATGCCAGCCATTCTCGGCAACGGCGAGCACCGCTACCGCGTCGTCGACAATTTCGCGAAACTGCCGGACGGCTGGCAGCTCAGCGACGTCGCCTCCGTTGCGGTCGACAGCCGTGACCAGATCTACGTCTTCAACCGCGGCGAACATCCGATGGTGGTGCTGGACCGCGAGGGCAATTTTCTCCGGAGCTTTGGCGAAGGGCTGTTCTCGCGCGCGCATGGCCTGCACATCGACGCCGACGACAATCTCTATTGCACCGATGACGGCGACCATACCGTGCGCAAATGCAGCACCGACGGCAAGGTGCTGCTGACGATCGGCATCCCCGCAAAGCCCGCGCCTTTCATGAGCGGCGAGCCGTTCCACCGCTGCACCCACACCGCGCTGTCGCCGAAGGGCGAGATCTACGTCTCCGACGGCTACGGCAATGCGCGCGTGCACAAATACACGCCGGACGGCAGGCTGATCAAAAGCTGGGGCGAGCCCGGCACCGATCCCGGCCAGTTCAACATCGTGCACAATATCGCCACCGATGCCGACGGCTGGGTCTATGTCGCCGACCGCGAGAACCATCGCGTGCAGGTGTTCGACGGCGAGGGCAGATACGAGACGCAGTGGAACAACCTTCACCGCCCCTGCGCGCTGTGTTGCTGCGGCGGGCCGAAGAGCCCGACCTTCGTGATCGGCGAGACTCGGCCCCGGCATGGCCGTCAACCGCAAGGTGCCCAATCTCGGGCCGCGGCTGTCGATCGTGGACGCCAAGGGCAAGCGCATCGCGCGGCTCGGCGGCGAGGACGGGCCCGGCATTGCCAGCGGCAAATTCCTGGCGCCGCACGGCATCGCGCTGGATTCGAAAGGCGACATCTATATCGGCGAGGTCGGCGTCACCGACTGGAAGACGAGCTTTCCCGACGAGGAGATGCCGGCCGTCGTGCGCGCGAGCCGGTGCTTGCAGAAGCTGGAGCGGGTACGGGAGTAGCTGCCATGGCGAGGTGCGACGCGCAGGGTAACCGGTTCCGCGCTGCCCGGGTCAGCCCTTCGGGATCGCGGCTTTTTGAGCGCTTTTGCCACCTCGCCGCCGCATTGCTCGCACCTGAATAAGTCGCTCAACGGGCTTCACAATCCCGTCACGCTGCATGTAGTATGTCAGGACATGCTGCTTCGCAGCGTATATTGGAGGCCGGGAGCGTTACTTGAACGCACATGTCTCGCAAGGCAGTTGGCCGGTGTTGGTGCTGAATGCGGACTTCCGGCCGCTGAGTTACTACCCGCTGTCTCTCTGGTCGTGGCAGGACGCGATCAAGGCGGTGTTCCTCGACCGCGTCAACATCGTCGCTCATTACGATCAGGCGGTTCACAGTCCGACGCTGCAGATGCAGCTGCCGAGCGTCGTCTCGCTCAAGTCCTTCGTCAAGCCGACCACCCATCCCGCCTTCACCCGGTTCAACGTCTTCCTGCGCGATCGTTTCGCCTGCCAATATTGCGGCTCGCCCGAAGACCTCACCTTCGATCACATCATCCCGCGCAGCAAGGGCGGCCAGACCACCTGGGAGAACGTGGTCGCGGCCTGCTCGCCCTGTAATCTGCGCAAGGGCAATCTCACGCCGGCGCAAGCCAAGATGTTCCCGCGTCAGAGCGCATTCGCGCCGACCGTGCACCAGCTCCACCGCAACGGCCGCCTGTTCCCGCCGAACTACCTGCACGACAGCTGGCTGGACTATCTGTACTGGGATACGGAGCTGGATCCGTAGGGTCTCGGAGCCGGCATGGTGCGATTGAGCCGCTATCTCCGCGCCTGCTCGCTTTCGATCTGATAGACGGAAATCCGGTCGATCTCGAACGCGACGCTCGCCGGCGATTCGGCGTCGACCTGACTGACGCCGGGAAAGAACTTCGACCCGATCGCGAGATTGACGATCATGTACATGGGATCGTCGAAGCCGATCGGCACCTTGATGTCGGAGACCGGCCGGCGGTCGATGAAATAGACCAGCCGGTCCTCCTGCCACAGCACGCCGTAATTGTGGAATGCGCTGGAGGCGTCGCCGATCGCGAAGTCGAAGCCGCAGGACTGGATCTTCTGGGTCGAGGGGATCCGCCAATGCGTTGTCATCACGAGATCGCCCGGCCGCTCGCCGCGGCCTTCCAGCACGTCGACCTCAGGCGGCCAGCCGCCGTCGTCCGCCAGCATCCAGAACGCCGGCCATACCGCATGGCCGACTGGCACCTTGGCCCGGATTTCGAAATAGCCGTGCTTCTGGGCGAACGTGCCCTGGGTCGTCAGGATGCCCGAGATGTACTCGTTGCCGAACAACACCGGTTTCAATTCCGGCGGCGTGCGACTGGCGATGATCGACAGCACGCCGTCCTTCACCCTGAACGGATCGAGCCCGAGCGGCACTGCCGCACGACCGGCATAACGCGGATCGACGTAAATCTGCTGCTCGCCATTGGCGTTGGTCTTGCGCTTGAAGTCGGAGCCGTCGCCGCCCCAATAGCGCGCTTCGGGCCAGGCCGCTCCGCCCGCGTAATGCGGGATCCAGCGTCCGTTCGAGAGCGGATGCTCGTCGAAATCCTCGCTGAAGGTCCGGCGCAGCGGCAGGAACGCGCGTGAGGCTGCATCGACCATGTCCAGCCTGCGGCAGGCGATGGTGGACGGATCGGTCGTGACCTGCAGCGCCATGCTCGCCGGCGCGCCATCGAGCCTCGCCCTGCGCGATGCCAGGCGCAGGCAGCACGCCGAGGCAGATCGCAAGCAGAGCGCCCCTCGTCCAACGGTCGATCATCACCGCACTCGAAGATGCCACGTGATGCGCCAAGATTAGCGCATCCATCTTCGCGCGGGCAACCGCGCGCATTCCGTGTCAGCGGGCGATTTGAAAACCATGCCTCTCGCTTGTTCCGCCCCGGACGGTTAGCGCCTTACCCCCGCTGCAGGGCCAGCGTCACGCCGCCGAGCGTCAGCGCCATCGCGGTCCATTCGCGATAGCCGAGCGGCTCGCCGAGAATGATCGCGGCGGAGACCACGCCGATCACGGGCACGATCAGCATGCCGGTCGAGGCCGTGGTCGGCGGCAGACGGCGCAGCGTCTCGAACCAGCTAACGTAGCAAATGCCCATCGGCACCAGCGTCATATAGACGAAGCAGCCGAGCCCCAGCGGGGTGATCGCGGTGACGTCGGGATGCTCGAACAGCGCGCCGAGGACCAGCATCGTGGCGCAGCCGAGCCCGACCTGCCAGGCGACCACGACCAGGGGCGGCATCGGCAGCGGCTTGCGGTTGAGCACGTTGCCGAGCGCGAACAGAACGGCGCAGAGCAGCGCGAGGACGATTCCGATCAGCTTGTCGGGGCCGAACGCAAAGCCGTTGCCGCTGAGGAGCAGCGTGACGCCGGCGACGCCGAGGACCAGCCCGAAGATGTCCCGCAGGGTCGGCCGCGTGTGCAGCACCGGCCAGGCGAACAGCATCGCCCAGATCGGCATGGTGTAGGCGAGCAGAGCCCCCTCGCTCACACTCACATATTTCATTGCGACCGTGCCGAGCCCCATCCAGGCAAAGACGTTGGTGAAGGTCGCGAACGCGAGCCGCGGGACGGCCTCGCGCGGCACGGCGAACGATTCCTTCCGGCTCAGCACCAGGGCGCCGAGGATGAGCGAGGCGCAAACGCCCGCAAGCCCGCGCGCAAACAAGGGCGGCCATTGCTGCAGCAGCAGCTTCATCAGCGGCCAGTTCAACGCCCAGCCGCAGGCCGTCACGCCGAGGCAGAGCGAGCCGGTCATGCTGTCGCGTCGGGCCGGATCCATGTCTAGCGCTTAGCAGGCAAACGGGCCCGGCTCCACCGAGGCCGGCGCATGCGGCCCATCGCGAGATGGGGAACCCGAAGCGCCCCTGCCCGTTCAGAGTCAACGCCATGGGCGCTCGATGCACGTTCCACCGAATGCCTTCGTCGGCGGCAAGATGAAAAAGGGGAAGACCCATGCCCGCAACCGAGAGCGATCACGTCTACAAGATCCTGGACCTCGTCGGATCGTCCGAGACCTCGATCGAGGACGCCATCAAGAATGCGGTCAGCCGCGCCGCCAAGACCGTTCGCGAGATGAAATGGTTCGAGGTGGTGCAGACCCGCGGCCACATCGAGAACGGGACCGTGCGCCATTATCAGGTGACGCTGCGCGTCGGCTTCACGCTGGAAGGATGAGGCGGCGGCCGGGCGGAACCGTCGCGCGCGGCGCGTGGCGAACAATCGTCTGAGGCGAGGCGATTGAAATATCCACAGCTGTATCCGGTCGAGTACGGGTCCCCCGCAATCATCACAAATATTGCAACAGGCCGTTAAGATCAAAGTGAGAGGTTTGCTCCGATTTGGAGCAAGCCGGATGGTCACGAGCCGCGAACTCGGCAAGACGCGTCTTCCGCTTTGGGCGGCAGGGTTCGTTGTGCTGATTTGCGTAGCGATCCTGGGCTTGAGTGCCTGGCGCGAATGGGAAGCGCGCGAGACCGATCTGGCGAACGCCGAAGTCGACGTCGCCAATCTCGCGCATTCCCTGGTCCAGCACGCGGACGACACGTTCGAGTCTCGTCGACACGCTCCTGGTCGGGCTGGTCCATCGGCTCGAGCCTCGACGGAACCGGACCGGACACGATCGCGAAGCTCCAGGCCTATCTCCCCACGCGCAAATCATCGGACCGCATCCGCGGCATCTTCGTCTATGACGCGAGTGGCCGCTGGCTTGCCACGACCGAGCACCTCGACTTCTCCAAGCTCAACAACAGCGACCGCGAATATTTCCGGCGCCATCGCGACTCGCCGGAGCCAGGCACCCTGATCGGGCCTCCGGTCAAGAGCCGCTCCGGCGGCCAATGGATCATCACCGCGTCCCGCCGGATCAACGATTCCGACGGCGGCTTCGCCGGCGTTGCTCTGCTCACGATCGACGTCAGCTATTTCGTCAAATTCTACGAGCGGTTCGAGATCGGACCGAACGGCTCGGCATCGCTGCTCACCAACAGCGGCATCATGCTGGCGCGCAGCCGCGACGAGAGCAGCGCTTTCGTCGGACGCGACCTCTCCAATGCGCCCTTGTTCAAGGGGTGGGAAGGCCGCCCCGCGGCGGCGGTCTACTATTTCAAGTCGCCGCTCGATGGCGTGCAGCGGCTGAGCTATTACCAGCGCAGCAGCCGCTATCCCCTGATGGTGCTGGCGAGCAAGTCGCAGGACGACGTGCTGGCCTCCTGGCGGCGCGCGGCCGCCGCGCGCATGACCTTCGTCCTCGGTCTCGTCCTGCTGATCGCGGTGATCGGTTACTATCTCGTCTGTCAGTTGCTGCAGCGGCAACGCACGGCGCAGGCCCTCGTCGCCAAGGAGGCCAATTTCCGCCTGCTGGCCGAGCAATCCAGCGACATGGTGACCCGCATCGGGTTGGATAACCGGCTGCTCTATGTCTCCCCTCCTGCGCACGCATCACCGGCTGGTCGGCCGAAGAGCTGCTGGGCACGTCGGCCCTCGCCGGCATTCACGCGGACGACATGGAGCGAGTCGAGCAGGCCATCGTCGCGCTGAAGAATGGCGAAGCCGAGGAGGCGCGGTTCGTTTATCGCCAGCGTCATCGCGACAAGCGCGAGATCTGGGCCGAGGCGGCGCTGCACGTGACCCTGGCGTCGGACAGCGGCGCGATCGACGGCGTCGTCGCGGTCGTGCGCGACATGACCGAGCAGAAGGATCTCCAGGACAGGCTCGCCTCGCTGGCAACGACCGACGGTCTCACGGGTCTTGCCAACCGGCGCGCATTCGACGAGCGCCTTGCCGACGAATGGGCACGTGCCCGGCGCGACGGCACGCAGCTCTCGTTGTTGCTGATCGATGTCGATCATTTCAAGAAGTTCAACGACCATTACGGACATCAAGCGGGCGACGCCTGCCTGCGCGCGCTCTGCCGGATACTATCCGCCCAGGCGAGGCGCCCGGCCGATCTCGCCGCGCGCTATGGCGGCGAGGAATTCGCCGTCTTGTTGCCGAACACCGGCCCTGACGGCTGCGCCGAGGTCGGCGAGGGAATTCGCCAGGCCCTGCAGGAGCCTCGCCATGCTGCATGGGCAAAACCCGCCATCCCGGCTGGTGAGCGCGAGCCTCGGCGGCGCCTCGGCCGTTCCGTCCGAGACGACGATGGATTGCAGCACGCTGGTCGCCGCCGCCGACCGCGCGCTCTATGCCGCCAAGGACGGCGGCCGTGACCGGCTGGTGATGTCCGGACAGATCATCCCATGGCCCGCGAAGAGCGCGTGACGGGATCGGCCGCTCACCAGGCCTCGCGCGCGCCGGCCGTCGCCGAATTCCGCCTTCGCTCCGGCGTTTGTCGTCCGCATTCGCGCAGGATATGACTCGGGATGCGGCCGGATGTTCGGCCACTCCGAGAGTGTTGCCGTGCCCCATGGAATCCAGCTCGTCCTTTTCGACATGGACAACGTCCTGTGCGACTACGACAGGGGCAAACGCGTCGCGTGTCTGGCGGAGCTTGCGGGGCGAGCAGCGATGCCGTCCATGAGGCGATCTGGGACAGCGGGTTCGAGCTGCTCGGCGATTCCGGAGCGCTGGAAGCCGCCGACTACCTGCGGGGGTTTGGCGAGCGCATCGGTTATCCCCTCTCGCTTGCGGAGTGGGTCGAGGCGCGGCGCCGCTCCATGCAGGCGGATCGCGCGATGCTGGAGATCGTCGGCCGCTTGCGGCAGAGCGTCGATATTGCCGTGCTGACCAACAACACCACGCTGGTCGCCGACCACATCGACACGCTGCTGCCGGAGCTGCGTCCGCTGTTCGGCTCCCGCATCTACACCTCGGCCCAGTTCAAGACGGCCAAGCCGGATCCGCGCTGCTACCGGCTCTGCCTGTCCGAGCTGGAGGTGGCGCCCGAAACCGTCCTCTTCATCGACGACCTCGCGCAGAATGTCGCCGGAGCCAAGGAAGCCGGTCTCCTGGCGCATCATCACACCACGCTGGAGGCTCTCAGGCAGGTGCTCGCAAAGCACGGCCTGCTCGAGCCGTCATGAGCAGAGGCCGGGTCAGGTCAGCTCCGCGCCGCGCCGCTCGGGAACCAGGGCGAGCAGCGCCACCACATCGAGCAAATAGAGCAGCGCCAGAGCACCGATCGCCGTCGGGAAGCCGTAGGATGCGCTGATCAGGCCGACCACCAGCGGACCGAAACCTGCGACCGCGCGGCCGATGTTGAAGAACACGTTCTGTGCGGTCGCCCGCGAGGCAGTCGGATAAAGCTCGCTCATCAGCGCGCCGTAGCCGCCGAGCATGCCGTTGACGAAGAAGCCCATCACGGCTCCGCCGACCAGGAGCGCCGTCGCTGCGGTCAATTGCGAATAGACCAGCACCATGATTGCGGCGCCCAGCATGTAAACCAGGAACGCGGGGCGGCGGCCGAAGCGATCGGCCGCATGGCCGAACAGAAAGATGCCGAGCGCCATGCCGGCAATGGTGACGGAGGTCCAGACTGCCGATTGGGTGAGGCCATAGCCGAACCGCGTCGAGAGATAGTTCGGCAGCCAGATCATGATGCCGTAATAGCCGAAATTCTGCACCGAACAGAGGATGACCATGGCAAGGCTGATCTTGGTCGTCTCTCTGTCGGCGACGAGCGCGCGAAGCGAGGCGATGGCATCCGTCGCCGTGGCCCTGTGGGCGAGGAAGATGTCCGGCTCGTGCAGCCTGCGCCGGATCACATAGGCGGCGAGCGCCGGAAACAGCCCGATCGCGAACATGCCGCGCCAGCCGATGAGGGGCAGCAGCATCGGCGTCACCAGCGCCGCACAGAGCACACCGAACTGCCAGCCCAGACCGACATAGGAGGTCGCTCGCGCCCGCTTGTCCGATCGGCCAGGCTTCGGCGACCAGCGCCATGCCGATGCCGAATTCGCCGCCGAGCCCGATGCCCGCGATGGCCCGGTAGATCATGAGATCCCAATAGCCTTGGGCCAAGGCACATAGTCCCGTGAAGACCGCGAACAGGACGATGCTCCAGGTCAGGACGCGGACTCGCCCGAGGCGGTCGGACAACAGGCCGAAGATGAAGCCGCCGAACACCGCGCCGACCAATGTTGCCGTCACCAGCGAGGCCGCCTGCGGCTGGGTGAGATGGAGATCCTTCGAAATCGCCGTCAGCATGAAGCCGAGGATGAGAAGATCGAACCCATCCATGGCGTAGCCCAGCGCAGATCCCCACAGCGCCCGGCGCGCATCTGTGCCGACGTCGCTGGTTGGGTTCGAAAGCGGCTCTGCCTCAACCGCGGTGAGACCGGCGTCCTGCATCTGGCTCTCGTCCCTCTCCCCGCGCCGATCCCTCGACATCGCCCGTCGGCGTCAGGCGAGATGGCATGCCACGAAGTGGCCGCCCGCCCCTCCCTCAGCACCGGCGCGCTCTCCGCACAGCGCGGCTGCGCGATCGGGCAGCGGGTGTGGAAGTGGCAGCCCGACGGCGGCTTCATCGGGCTCGGCACGTCGCCCTTGAGGCGGATGCGCTCGCGCTTGAGCTTGGGATCGGGCACCGGCACCGCCGAGAGCAGCGCCCTGGTGTAGGGGTGCTGTGGATTGCGGTAGAGGTCGCTCGCCTTGGCGAGCTCGACGATGCGGCCGAGATACATCACCGCGACGCGGTCGGAGATGTGCTCGACCACCGAGAGGTCGTGCGCGACGAAGAGATAGGTGAGGTTCATCTCGGCCTGGAGGTCTTCCAGCAGGTTGATGACCTGGGCCTGGATCGACACGTCGAGCGCGGAGACCGGCTCGTCGCAGACGATCAGCTTCGGCTCGACCGCGAGCGCGCGCGCGATCACGATGCGCTGGCGCTGGCCGCCGGAGAACTCGTGCGGATAGCGCCGCATGTGCTCGGCCTTCAGCCCGACCTTGACCAGGAGGCCCGCGACGCGCTCCTCGCGCTCCCTGGCGGAGGTCGCGAGATTATGGATGGTGAAGGCCTCGCCGAGGATGGCGCCGACCGTCATGCGCGGATTGAGCGAGGCGAACGGATCCTGGAACACCAGCTGCATGTTCCGCCGCATCGCGCGCAAATCGTTGCCGCCGAGCTGACGCACGTCCTGGCCGTCGAAGACGACCTCGCCGTCGGTCGGCTCGATCAGGCGCAGCACGCAGCGTCCCGTCGTCGACTTGCCGCAGCCGGATTCGCCGACGAGACCGAGCGTCTCGCCGCGGTTGACCGAGAACGACACGCCGTCGACCGCATAGACGGTGCCGACCTGGCGCGACAACAGGCCGCCGAGCACGGGGAAATGTTTCTTCAGGCCGCTGACGCGGAGCAGGGGCTCGCTCATGACGCGACTCCCAGGTTCGGATCGCCGAGATGGCAGGCCATGCGATGGCCGGGCGAGATTTCGCGCAGCAGCGGCTCCTTCTCGGTGCAGACGTTCATGGCGAACTTGCAGCGCGGCGCAAAGCGGCAGCCGACCGGCGGATTGATCAGGATCGGCACCGAGCCGCCGATCGCCTCCAGCCGCGTCTTGTGCTCGCTGTCGAGGTCGATGCGCGGGATCGAGCGGATCAGGCCTTGGGTGTAGGGGTGGCCGGGATCGCCGAAGAGATCGTCGACGGGCGCCTCCTCCACCACTTTGCCGGCATACATCACGACGACGCGCTGCGCGGTCTCCGCGACGACGCCCATGGCATGGGTGATCAGCATCACCGCCATGCCGAAGCGCTCCTTCATGTCCTGCAGGAGGTCGAGGATCTGCGCCTGGATGGTAACGTCGAGCGCGGTGGTGGGCTCGTCGGCGATGATCAGCTTCGGCTTGCAGGCGAGCGCCATCGCGATCATCACGCGCTGGCGCATGCCGCCGGAGAACTGGTGCGGATAATTGTGCACGCGGCCTTCGGCGTTCGGGATCTGCACCAGCTTCAGCATGTCGATGGTGCGCTCGAGCGCCTGCTTCCTGGTCACCGCTTCGTGCCGCCGCAGGCTCTCGGCGATCTGCTCGCCGATCGTGAGTACCGGGTTGAGCGAGGTCATCGGCTCCTGGAAGATGAAGCCGATCTCCTTGGCGCGGATCTCGTCGAGCTGATTGCTGGTCAGCGGCACGAGATCGCGGCCCTCGAAGATGATCTGCCCTGCCGCGATCCGGCCCGGCGGCATCGCGATCAGCTTCAGGATCGACATCGCGGTCACGGTCTTGCCGCAGCCGGATTCGCCGACCACGCAGAGCGTCTCGCCCTTGTTGATGGAGATATCGACGCCGTCGACGGCCTGGAGGATGCCGTCGTCGGTGGAGAAATGGGTCTTCAGTCCCTTGATCTCGAGCAGCGGCGCCATCAGATCACCCGTCGCGCATCGAGCGCGTCACGCAGACCGTCGCCGATGAAGTTGATGGCGACCACGGCGATGAAGATCGCGCCGCCCGGAAACAGCGCCCAATGAGGGCCGATGTCGAGGAAGTCCTTGGCATCGTACAGCAGCCGGCCCCAGGTCGGGGTATCCGGCGGGAAGCCGAGGCCGAGGAAGGACAGCGTCGATTCCGCAATGATGGCCGCGGCGACGTCGATGGTGCCGGCGATGATCACCGGGCCGAGCGCATTGGGCAGGATATGGCGTACCACCTGCCGCACCGGGCTGGCGCCGAGTGCGCGGGCCGCCTCGACGAACTCCTTCTCGCGGATCGACAGGAACTGCGCGCGCACCAGCCGCGCCACCGGCATCCAGCGCAGGCCGCCGATCACAAGAACGATCAGGATGAAGATGCCGCCTTCGGGGCCGAACACCTGCTTCAGCCCGTCGCGGAACAGATAGATCAGCAGCAGCAGCAGCGGCAGCTGCGGCAGCGACAGGAACAGGTCGGTCAGCCACATCAAGCCGTGCCCGAGCGCACCGCGCGACATGCCGGCGAGCGCGCCGATCAGCGTGCCGATGAAGACCGAGACCAGCATCGCGGCGAGGCCGACCGCGAGCGAGATGCGGCCGCCATAGATCATGCGCGCCAGGATGTCCTGGCCGAGATCGTCGGTCCCGAACGGATGGGCCAGCGACGGCCCTTGCAGGCCCGCGACGATGTCGATGTCGCTCATCTTCACACGCCACAGGAAGGGCCCAAGCAAGACGGCGAGAATGAGAACAAGCAGCAAGAAGGCGCTGACCACGGCGAGCTTGTGGCGGCTATAGCGCCGCCACGTCTCGCGCCAGGGCGAGTAGACGCGCCGCTCAGCGGAGGGAGATGCGAGGGTCAAGCCAGCCATAAAGAACGTCCGCGATGAGATTGAACAGCACGACCAGGCACGCGAAGACGAAGGTGACGGCCATCACCACCGGCGTGTCGTTGGACAGGATCGAGGAGATCAGCAGCGAGCCGATGCCGGGGATGCGGAAGATCTGCTCGGTGACGATGGCGCCGCCGAACACCGCGGGGATCTGTAAGGCGATCAGCGTCACGACCGGGATCATGGCGTTGCGCATCACGTGCTTGACGATGACCTTGGCCTGGCCGAGGCCTTTGGCGCGCGCCGTGGTGACGTAGTCGAGCCGGATCACGTCCAGCATCGCCGAGCGCACAAAACGCGTCATCGACGCCGCCTGGAACAGGCCAAGCACGGCCACCGGCATGATCGCCTGGCGGATCATTTCGAACACCCAGTGAATGCCGGTCGCCTTGATATCGGTGGTGTAGACGAACGGCAGCCAGTCCAGCGTGACCGAGAAGATCAGGATGAACAGGATGCCGGTGAAGAAGGTCGGCAGCGAGAAGCCGACGAAGGCGAGCGTGTTGGCAATCTGGTCGAACAGCGAATACGGCTTCGTCGCGGCATAGACGCCGACCGGGATCGCGATCAGCAGCGCCAGGATCTGCGCCGAGCCGATCACGAAGAGCGTGGTCGGCAGGCGCTGCAGGATCAGCTTGTCGACGTCCATCCGGCTGACGAAGGAGAAACCCCAGTCGCCGTGCAGCATGGCGTTGAGCCAGTGGACGTAACGAAGGTAAATCGGATCGTCGAGGCCGAACTTGGCCCGAAGTGCGGCCTGCACTTCGGGCGGGACGTTCGGGTTCGTCGCCAGTTCAGAGAAGGGATCGCCGGGCGCTAGCGCCAGAACGAAGAACAGCACGGCCGAGATTCCGAGCAGGCTCGGAATCGCGATCAGCAGGCGACGCAGGACGTATTGACTCATGAGGGAAGGCCCCGTCTAGAGCTTGGGGATCATTCCTCGCGGTACCAGTCGAACAGGTTGTCGGTTTCGTTGGCCCAGCCCGAGATCACCGGACGCAGATTGTTCGCGGCCGCCTCAACCTTGAGACGATGCATCACGGGGATGAACACGGTGTCCTGCCACATCAGGTCGTTGGCCTTGATGTAGAGCGCGGCACGCTTGACCGGGTCCATTTCCATGTCGGCCGCGTTGATCACGGCGTCATAGTCCTTGTTGACCCAGCGCGGGAAGTTGGTGCCCTGCCACTTGTTCTCCTTGGTCGCGGCCGACGTCGAGAGATAGCGGCGCATGTGCTGCGACGGATCCGGCTGGCTCAGCGGGATCTGGAACATCTCGATGTCGGCGTAGAACTTCGGATAGGTGTCGGGATTGGCGACATCCGACGAGAAGAACACCGAGGCGACCACCGACTTCAGCTCGACGTCGATGCCGGCCTTCTGGCAGGCCTGCTTGACGATCGCCTGGGTCTTCTGGCGCGGGCCGTTGATCGAGGTCTGGTAGACGAGCTTCAGCTTCTTGCCGTCCTTCTCGCGAATGCCGTCGGCGCCGGGCTTCCAGCCGCCGTCATCGAGCATCTTGGCGGCCTTCTCGATGTTGAATTCCCAGCTCGTGTTCTTGGAGACAAACTTCTCGGGGCCGTTGAGGAAGTTCGCGGTGGTGCGGCCGGCGCGTCCGTAGATCGCCTTCTTGACGGACTCGCGGTCCACCAGCAGCGACAATGCCTTGCGCACGACGGGATCCGAAAACAGCGGATGCTTGGTCTTCATCGAGGAACGCTCGCCATCGACCTCGACGTTCGGATCGGTGAAATTGAGCGCGATGAACTCGGTGTCGCCACCCACGGCATAGATGGTCTTGCCCTTGCCGCCCTTCTCCAGGCGCAGCAGCACGTCGTCCTCGACCTGGATGTTCCATCCGAAGTCGTACTCGCCGGTCTGAATCACCGCACGCGCGGCCGAGACGGCATCGCCGCCGCCCTTCATCTCGATCGAATCGAAATAGGGACGGCTGGCCATGTGATAGTCGGGATTGATCACGCCACGGATGAGATCGCCCGGCTTGAACTCGACGAACTTGTAGGGACCGGTGCCGACGGGCGCGAGATTGGCCGGGGCTTCGCGCGACTTCGAGCCGATGTAATCCGCGAAGAGATGCTTCGGCAGGATCTGGCCCGCGCCGGCACCGACGAAGGCGTCGGCCCAGAACGGGGTCGGCTTCGGGAAGGTGATTTTGACCGTGAGATCATCGATCTTCTCAACGACGATGTCACGATAGACTCCGATGGTGACTGCCGCGGTCGCCGGGTCCTTGGCGTATTGCCAGGTGAACACGAGGTCATCGGCGGTGAACGGCTTGCCGTCGTGCCACTTCACGCCGGGCTTCAGTTTCCAGGTCACCGACTTGCCGTCAGCAGCGAGCAGGCCGTTCTGGATCGAGGGGATCTCGGTCGCCAGAACCAGCTTCATGTTGCCGTCCGGATCCCAGCAGGCGAGCGGTTCGTAGAACAGGCGCGAGCCGTCCTGGTCCTTGGTGCCGGTGGCGAAGTGCGGGTTGAGCAAGGTCGCGCCCTGCCACCACAGCAGCTTCAGCGCACCGCCGCCGCCGCGCTTGGTCGGCTTGTAGGTCGAGGCGCCCTCGGCCATCGCGACGCCGCCAAGCGCGAGGATCTGGTTGGCCAGGGGAGCGGTGAGGCCGACAACGGCCATGCGCTTGATGAAGGCGCGGCGATCCATCCGCCCATCCTTCACCTGTCCAATCATCGAACGCAGTTCTTTATCCAGCATGGTTGTCCCCCGCCTGGTTCCCATCGTGATGAAGACGGCCAACAACAGGTGGCCGCCCAATTAGCTGGCAGTAGATGGCACACCGAATGGGGGCACGTCAACTGCGACCGTGTGTATGCAAACGGTCTTCTGGCTGTCTGTTGGGCAAAACTGCGTTCGGCAGCCCATCCGTTCGGCAATCCAGCATCAAAACATGCTGGATTGCACGCTGCACTGCGGAAAATTTGTTCGCCGGATCAGACGAAGTATCGAGGCGAAATTCTACGCGACGGACATGGTGAGCGGCGGCTCGACGTGATCCGGCAGCGGACAGACATAAGGTGTCCGGGCCGTCCGCTTGGTCAGGTCCGCCTTGGCGGTCTTGATCAGCTCCGGATCCGTCAACGCCTTGATGCCGAGGCCGGCCATCGCCTTGGCCGCCTGCACCATGGCCTTGTGCGCGTGTGCGCTCTTGCCCTGCGCCACCACCTGCCAGGTGTGGAAGGGCGTTCCGATTGCAACCGTGGGTGCGTGAACCTGCACGGTCGGCACCACCCAGCTGACGTCGCCGACATCGGTCGAGCCGACCAGCGGATTGCGCTTGGCATCGAGCGGCACCAGGAAGTCGGCCAGCGGCCGATCGGTCGGCTCCATGCCGATCGCGTAATAGACCGACGCGATGTCCTTATCGCTCAGTGTCGCGCGGATCTGCCCGGCAAAGCCCTCGTCGGCATCGTCGAAATGCGGCGGTCCGAGCTCTTCCATGACCCGGTGCAGCGCCTGCTCCAGCGGCGTATTCGGCAGGATGTTGGAGACCGCGGAGATGATCTTCATCTCCACCTTGGTCTCGGTCATCAGCGCCGCGCCCTCGGCGATCTTGCTTACGCGTCCGACCAGTTCGTTCATGCCGGGCAGATCGCGGGCACGGATCGAATAGCGCACCCGCGCATGGGCCTGGACAACGTTGGGCGCGATACCGCCGGTGTCGAGCAGCGCATAATGCACGCGCGCGTCGCTCGGCATGTGCTCGCGCATGTAGTTCACGCCGACATTCATCAGCTCGACCGCATCGAGCGCGGACCGGCCGAGATGCGGCGAGGCCGCGGCATGCGAGGTGCGGCCGGTGAAGATGAAATCCGCGCGCGTGTTGGCGAGCGAGGGCGTCACCGCGACTTCCCAGAAGCTGTGGGGATGCCAGGTGATGGCGATGTCGGCGTCTTCGAACGCGCCGGAGCGTACCATGAAGGCTTTTGCCGCGCCGCCTTCTTCAGCCGGGCAGCCGTAATAGCGCACGCGGCCGGGCACCTTGTTCTCGGCGAGCCAGTCCTTCACCGCGGTGGCGGCGAGCAGCGCTGCGGAACCGAGCAGATTGTGGCCACAGCCATGGCCGTGCCCGCCGGCCTCGACCGGACGGTGCTCGGCGACACCCGCTTCCTGGCTGAGGCCGGGCAGCGCGTCATATTCTCCCATGAAGGCGATGACCGGACCGCCCTCGCCCCACTCGCCCATCACCGCGGTCGGAATGCCGGCGACCTGCTCGGTGATGCGGAAACCCTGATGACGCAACTCGGCGAGATGCTCGGCGGCGGACCGCGCCTCGGTGTAGCACACCTCGGGCATGCCCCAGACCCTGTCGCTGAGGTCGATGAAACGCGCCTTGATCGTGTCAATGCCACGCCAGATGTCGCTGCGGTTATCCATGCTTCGATCCGTGATCCCTTGGTCAAACGAAGCGGCAATGGTTAGCAGCTTCACCGCACGTCGCCTAGCACCGCGCCGGACAGCAGCCATGCGGCGCAGGCCGGATCGAGGGCGCCTGCCACCCCACGCGCGGCGTCGCCGTCCCTTTCGAAGATTTCACGCGACGTTCCCACGAATAGTTGGGAACGAGGCTTTCAAGACGGCCTGCCCCGTCCTAAATTATCCGTGCTTCGCGCCTCGCTCTGCAGCAAACTCGGAGCGATGCACTCAGCCAGGAGAACTCCATGCCCGCCCTGACCGAATGGAGAGTGCCGCCCGCCAATCAGCCGCGTGCGAGCGATTACGGTTTCGATCTCGACCGCGCGCTCGGATCCGTCGTCGGCCTGCACGCCATCATTCCGCCGGACGCGTTCAGCGCCGAGACGCTGGGCACCGAACGCGCCGGCAACGGCGTCGTGATCGACGACGGGCTGGTGCTGACCATCGGCTATCTCATCACCGAGGCGGAATCGGTGTGGCTGCACCTCGCCGACGGGCGCGTCGTCGAAGGACATGCGCTCGGCTTCGATTCCGTCACCGGCTTCGGTCTGGTGCAGGCACTCGGCGATCTCGACGTCGAGCCGTTGCCGCTCGGCAACTCGGCGGAAACCCGGATCGGCGACCGTGTCGTGGTCGGCGGCGCCGGCGGCCGCACCCGGTCGGTCGCGAGCCAGATCGTGGCCAAGCAGGAATTCGCCGGCTATTGGGAGTATCTGCTGGACGAGGCCATCTTCACCCACCCCGCACATCCGAACTGGGGCGGCACCGCGCTGCTCAACGAGCGCGGCGAGTTGATCGGCATCGGCTCGCTTCAGCTGGAGCGCGAGCGCGACAGCAAGGCCGAGCACGTCAACATGATCGTGCCGATCGACCTGTTGAAGCCGATCCTGGAGGACTTGCGCAAGTTCGGCCGCGTCAACAAGCCGGCGCGACCCTGGCTCGGCCTCTTCTCGACCGAGATCGACAACCGCGTGGTGGTGATCGGAATCTCCGCCAACGGTCCGGCGGCGCGCGCCGAGCCTCAAGACCGGCGACGTCATCCTCGCCGTCAACGGCGACAAGGTCACGAGCCAGACCGAATTTTACGAGAAGATGTGGGCGTTAGGCGCCGCCGGCGTCGACGTGCCGCTCACCGTGCACCACGAAGGCGTCACCTTCGACGTCACGGTGACCTCGACCGACCGCTTCAAGCTGCTGAAGGCGCCGAAGCTGCATTGATCCTCCGCTGAGGGAATTCGCGATGAGCGAGGCCGTGATCGACGACATCGTGGCTGTGCTCCCGCCGCTGCTCAACGCGCTGGAGGCGCTCGGGTTCTTTCAGCGGCATTTGCATCCGCCGGCCTTTGCTTCCGTGATGAACGCGGTCGGCGCGCCCGACGATGCGCTGCGGACGACGCGCGCCGCGCTCGGCGAATGGCCGGAGCAGTTCGCCGGTTTGCGGCAGCGGCTCGATCGCGCCTGCGACGAGACGCTCGCCGCCTTTGCCGGCATCCGCGAGGTCGAGCGCGGCCATGGCGACCTCGTCGCGGTCTTCCGCGCGCTGCGTCACGTCCCCCGCGCGCTGGAGGCGCTTTATCCGCTGTCGGCACAGTTTCCGCCGGTGAGCAGCTTCTTTCTCGACGCCACCAATCGCGACAATGCGGATTTGTTGTCGCGGCTCGAAGCTGGCGCAGGCGAACATACCGGCATCTTCCACGATCACAACGAGCCCGGCAGCCGCGGCGGGTTCTCGGTCTACGTGCCGGAATACTACGCGCCCGATCGGGCCATGCCGCTGGTGATGGCGCTGCATGGCGGCAGCGGCAACGGACGCGGCTTTCTGTGGAGCTGGCTGCGCGACGCCCGTAGCCTGGGCGCGATCCTGGTTGCGCCGACCGCGACCGGCCCAACCTGGGCGCTGATGGGCGACGATGCCGATACGCCCAATCTCATGCGCATCATGGAGACCGTGCGCAGCCGCTGGACCGTCGATGCCTCGCGCATGCTGCTGACCGGCATGAGCGACGGCGGCACCTTCTGTTATGTGACCGGCCTCGAGAGCGCCTCGCCCTTCAGCCATCTGGCGCCGGTGTCCGCAACCTTCCATCCGCTGATGGCGGAGATGGCCGATGCCGTGCGCCTGCAGGGACTGCCGATCTTCATCACCCACGGCAAGCTCGACTGGATGTTTCCGGTGCAGACCGCGCGCCAGACGCAAGGCGCGCTCGCAGCCGCCGGCGCTGGCGTCACCTATCGCGAGATCGACGACCTCAGCCACACCTATCCGCGCGAGATCAACGCGGAGCTGGTGCAATGGCTGAATGGCGCGTGAACAACCTCTCCTTAGATGCGCCGCATCGCCGCGGAACCTTTGTCTGAGGGCCGACGTTATTGCCCGTCACCGGAGGTTAGCCATGCGGACTTTTTTCGGAATGATTTTGGGTGCGCTGCTGCTCGCGGGCGGCATCTACGTCTATGATTCCATGCAGACATCGTCCGTCGCCAATGGCGAGGTTGCGACCAACAATCGCACCATCGTGAACTGGGACGTCGCGAAGGCGGATTGGGACGCACTGCGCGATCGCGCGCACAAGGACTGGGTCCGGATTTCCTCGAAGTAACGCCGCCGTATCATGAACAAGGCGCCGTCGCGGGCTCCGCGGCGGCGCCTTTGTGTTGACGACAATCGATGCCGCGTCAGTTCATCTTGGCCTTGCGGGCATCGGCGATGACCTGCTCGAACTCGGCCATGCTGAGCACGCCCGGCACGCGGTACTTGCCGACGATGAAGGAAGGTGTGCCGCTGAAGCCGAAGGCTTCAGCTTGCTCGTTGTTGCGCTTGAGCAGCGCGTCGATGTCGCTGCCATGGTCGGCGAGATCGCGCTTCAACCGATCCACGTCGACGCCGGCGGCCGCGAGCAGCTCGTTGATGCGCGGCTCGGTCAGGCGCGAGCTGACGCCCATCATGGCGTCATGGGCCTGATGGTACTTATCCTGGTATTTCGCTGCCAGAGCGGCCCGCGCCGCGGTGACCGAGACCGGCCCGAGGATCGGCCAGTCCTTCATCACCAGCCGCACCTTGCCGTCGTCCTGGACGACCTGGCGCAGCTCGGGCTCGAGCTTGCGGCAATAGGGGCAATTGTAGTCGGACCATTCCACGATGGAGACGTTGCCGTTGGGATTGCCGGCGACGGGCGTGTCGGGATCGCGCAGCACTTTCGCTTCGGTCAACACCTCGTCATCGCCGCCCGCTGCCAGCACCGAGCTGATTCCGCCCGCCGCGAGTGCGCCCGCCCCTATCAACGTCATCGCCGCGCGCCGCGTCGGCCCAAATGCCTTGTTCTTGAATCCGGCCATATCTCGTCCCGTTTCGGTCCCATCTCCGTCGATACGGTCGGGGACCGGGAATTGTTACAGGTCATATAGAGTGTCGCGGCCGCGATGTCATCGCACCAGCAGCGTGACCGCCAGGGGGACCAGGAACGAGGTCACCAAGGCGTTCAAGCTCATGGCGATGCCGGAGAATACCCCCGCAACCTCGTCGACCTGGAACGCGCGCGCCGTGCCGATACCGTGGGCGGCAAGGCCGGCCGCAAATCCGCGCGCCCGGTAATCGGTAATGCCGGTGCGGTTCATCAGCGGCGTCACGATGATCGAGCCCATGATGCCGGTGAGGATCACCGCAACCGCCGCCAGCGAGGGATCGGCATGCAGCGATTCGGCGATGCCCATGGCAACGCCGGCGGTGACCGATTTCGGCGCCAGCGACAGCACCACGTCGCGGGGAAGGCCGGCGAGACTCGGCCAGCAACACCACCGACACCACCGCCGTGACCGATCCCGCGAGCAGCGCCACCAGCATCGGCACGATCGAGGCAACCACGCGCTTGCGGTTCTCGTATAGCGGCACGGCGAGCGCGACGGTGGCTGGCCCCAGCAGGAAGTGGACGAACTGCGCGCCGGCGAAATAGCTCGTGTAGGACGTGCCGGTCAGCAGCAGGAACGCGCCGATGATCCACATCGCATGCAGCACGGGATTGGCCAGCGGATGGCGCCGCGTCGCCAGCGAGACCGCGTCGGTGGTCGCATAGACCAGCAGCGTTACGGTCAGCCACAGCAGCGGCGACTGCGAGAGATAGACCCACAGCGAAAACGGATTGTCGCTCATCGCGCGTCCCGTTGTTGCAACAGGCGGCTGACGAGGCGGAAGGTCAGCACCGTCGCCAGCAGCGTGACGACCACCGACAGCGCGAGCACCAGGACGATCGCGACGCCGTGGGACGCAAGCAGGTCGAGCTTCTGCACGACGCCGACGCCGGCCGGCACGAACAGCAGCGACAGATGCGCGAGCAGGCCCTTGCTTGCCGTCTCGACACCGTCGTCGCGCAGCGGTCCGACACCGAGCCAGACGAAACGGTCCCGCACGAGGAGGAGCACCAGGAGCAGCAGCAGGCCGAGCACGGGTCCGGGCAGCGGCAGGCCGACGCCGCGCACGACCGCTTCGCCGATCAACTGGCACAGCAGGATGAGACCGAGACTCGCAAGCATGACCGGCGCATCAAGGGATGCGCCGGCAGGCTTGTCAATCGCCGCGCGATGCGGGGGCCATGCGCGCGCCCTCTGGAGCCGGCCGCGGCATCATCGCCATCAACGTCCCGGTCATCGTGGCGATCAGCGTGGTGCTGCCCTTGTGCTCGGCAAACGCCCTGGCCTCGCAGAACGTGAGCGTGCGGCCGGGCTTGACCACCTCTGCCTTGAACACGAACCGCTCGCCGCGGGCCGGCGCCAGCAGCGTGGTCTTGAACTCGACGGTCAGGATGTCGGCCTCCTCAGGCATCAGGGTGAAGGCTGCAACACCGCAGGCATTGTCGAGCCCCGCCGTAATGATCCCGGCGTGGACGAAGCCGTTCTGCTGGGTGAAGGACGGCGAATGCAGCATCGCCAGCTCGACCGTGCCGGGCGCGAGGCGGACGATCACGACGCCGAGCGTATGCATCGCCGGCTGGCGGTCGAACATCGCAATGGCCGCCGCCCGATAGCCCGGATTTTTCGGCTCGAACGCAGCCATGGCTCAGGCCCCGGCCGGCTCGGCGAGATGCCGGAGCGCAATCTCGCGGATGGCATCCGTGAACGGCGCCGATTTGCGCTGGCTCCGATCCATGTGCACGCCGGTGATCTCGCAGATTGCGGCAATCTCCCCGGTCTCGGCATTCGTCATGTCGTGCCGGAAACGGACCGACTTGTCGCGGAGTCTCGAGCAGATGGCTGCGGATCTCGACGATGTCGCCGGCGAGCAGTTCGCGCCTGTAGGTGATGTTCTGCTGCACGGCGGCCATGCCACGACCGGAGGCGCGCAAATAGCTCGGCGTCAAGCCGAGGCGGGCGAACAGATTCCAGTTGGCCTCGTCGAACTTGCCGACATACCACATGATGTTCATGTGGCCGACATGGTCGTACTGCCACGGATAGACCGTGCCGCGATAGGTCGCCTCCCGCTCCATCGCCTCTCCCCGTTTTTGATTTTGATACGGTAGCGTATCAGGGCCGGAACAGGTTAGCAATACGGCACCGTATCAAGAGTCCGAGAGGCTTCCTTCATGAGCGACGGCAAGGGCGATGTCTGGGTCGAGGCGGGGTTTGCCGAGCTCGCCCGCTCGGGGGTCGAAGGCGTCAGGGTCGAGGTGCTCGCCAAGAATCTCGGCGTCACCAAGGGCGGCTTCTACCGCCGCTTCGCGGACCGCGCCGCGCTGCTCGAGACCATGCTGCAGCGCTGGCGCGAGGGACGTGCCGCGTCGATCGCGCAGCAGACCCGCCTCGACGGCCAGGAGCCCCGCGAACGGCTGAAGGCGGTGATCCAGCTCTATTCGGAGCGGCTCAATCCCGAAGCCATGGCGATCGAGCCTCGCGATCCGGCAATGGGCCCGCTCGGACGAGAACGCCGCGGCGGCGGTGGCAGGCGTCGACGCCGCGCGGCTCAAGCACGTCGCCGGGCTCTATCGCGCCACCGGGCTTGCGGCCGAGGAGGCCGAGGCGCAGGCCTTCCTGTTCTACTGCTTCATCTTCGGCCAGAGCCTGTTGTTCGTCGAGCGCGGCCCGCGCAAGCGGTCGCAGCTGGTGGCGAAATCGGCCGAGAAATTGCTCGATTAAGTGCAAAGGCCGGAGCGTTGCTCCGGCCTCCGCATCGCGTCCAGGCTCAGGCGGCGCCTTTCAGCTTCTTGGTGCATTCGCTGTAATAGCCGCCGCCCTTCTGGATCCACTTCAGGCCGCCATTGCCGTTGGTGGTCTTGTTGGCATTGTACTGGTCGACGCAGGTGTGCATCCGCGCCTTGCCGGCCGGCTCCTTGGCGTATTTCGCATCGACCGCGTTGGGATAGATCGCGGGGCCGGCGGGCAGGGTCGGCGCGGCGGCGGGGGCCGCCTCCTTCTTGGCCTGCTTCGGCTCGGCGGGAGCGGCGGGAGCTGCCGTCGTCGGCGCAGCGGCCGGCGTCGCATCCGCACCGCACTGCGCCTTGCGGAAGTCATTCCACTTCATGGCGCCGAGCGAGCCGTCTTTCTTGGCCGCCTGGTATTTCGCGCTGCACTCCTGCGAGGTCAGTGCCTGCGCCGGTGCCGACACCGTCAGCGCAGCAAATCCCGACAACGCAATCGCGCACAGCAATTTCGACTGAATGGTCATCCCTTGGTCTCCTCCTTGGTCTTCCCCCGAGGGGAAGTGAAACAAGAATTGCTATCCTAGCGTGCCGGTCATTCGCGACAAGAATGCGATGGCGCCGGCCGCTAAAATATAGTGACCGCCGCGTTCAGATTTATTCATGTGGCGTTCAGCAAGGCGAGCCGACGTTCGCAACCCTTCGCAATTCTCGCAAGATGAGTGCAACACCATGACCCTCGCCTCTCGCCTCGCCGCCGTCGCCCTCGCCTCCCTGCTCGCCAGCGGCGCCGCTTTCGCGCAGACCGCCGCGCCGGCGGCCAAGACCGATGTGAAGACCGAGGCTGCGAAGGCAACGAAGGAGCGTACGGCCGAGTCGATCGAGTGCTCCAAGCAGGCGGACGCCAAGGGCCTGAAGGGCAAGGAGCGCAAGAAATTCCGCCGCGAATGCAAGAAGGAAGCGAGGGCCGGCACTGCCGCCGCGCCCGCCGCGCCGGCGGCCGACAAGAAATAGCCTGCGCCACGAGTCTCGCACCAGCTCCAGCCGAGGCGCGCGCGCATTGCGGCATGACGAGCCTGCAATTGTGCGCCTGTCGCCGATTTGCGATAAGGTGGCGTGAAGCAGATCGTCGCCTCCCTTCCGTTCGAATGGCCAAGCCGTGCCAAGCTCTTGAGCACGGCGGAGACGCTCGTCATCGGCACGGCCGGAGGCCTGGTGTTTCTCCTCGCGGCCTTCCCGGCGGGTTGATCTCGGGATCGATGATCGCGGTCGCCGTCGCCGCGATCGCCGGCCGCCAATTGGCGCTGCCGCCATTGCTGACCCAGACCGTGCTGGTGCTGCTCGGCATCTCGCTGGGCTCGGTGGTGTCGCGCCATCTGCTGCAGCAGGTCGGCGCCTATCCCCTCACCATCGGCCTGCTGGCGCTCGCGACCTTCTGCTCGACTTTCGGCTCCAGCTATTACCTCCAGCGCGTTCATGGCTGGGACCGCACCTCGGCCTTTCTGGCCGGCAGCCCCGGCGCGCTGTCGCAGATCACGATCCTGGCGGTCGAGCGCGGCGCCGACCTGCCGGGCATCGCCGTGGTGCAGACCATGCGCGTCATCATCCTTACGGCGGCCCTGCCGATGGTGCTGGCGCTCGCAGGCGTCGCCCTCTCCGTCGCGCCGTCGCTGACGACGACGATTGCCTCGCCGCGCGACCTCGTTGAGCTGGTCGCGGCCTCGCTGGCCATGGCGCTGTTCCTGCGGCTGATCAAGTTTCCGGCGAGCTGGATGTTCGGCGCCATGATCGCCTCCAGCGTGCTGCATGGCGGCGGCTGGGTCGAGGGCGGCCTGCCGGACTGGGGGCGCGGCGTGGCGCTGATCGGCATCGGCGCGCTGATCGGCAGCCGGTTCGCGCGGATGCGGATCAGGACGCTCGCCGGTCACATCAACGCGGCGCTGGGCTCGTTCACGGTCGCGATCGCGGTCTCCGCCGTTTTCGTCGGCATCGTCGCGCTCACCACGCAGGTCAAGTTCTCCGATGTCGTCGTCGCCTACGCGCCCGGCGCGATGGACGCCATGCTGGCGCTGGCGCTGACCTTGCACATCGACCCGATCTTCGTCGGCGCCCATCATTTGTCGCGCTTCGTGTTCGTGACGATCGCAACGCCGGGCATCGTGCATCTGTTCGGACGCACGCAGGACGATGTGGACGATTGAGCTTTAGCGCTTCGCCGTCTTCACAAATCCCCACGCGGCGATCGCGGCCATCAGCAGCGAGATCAGCACGTTGTAGCCGGCGAGCGAGAGGCCGAGGAAGCGCCACTGCACCTCGTCGCAGCGCACCACCTTCACGGTGTCGAGCTTTGCAAAGAGATCGCCGGCCTTGCCGAGATTGACGACGGGGCCCGTGCAATCGGTCGGCCCCTTCCAGAATCCCCATTCGACGCCGGAATGGTAGGTGCCGAGACCGGCATTGGCGAGCGTTGCCAGCGCGAGGATCGCAAGCCCCGCCAGCAACAGCGGCCGCGGCGCGGCGTTTCGTGCAGCAAACGCCGTCAACGCACCGACCGGGATCGCGAGATAGTAGGCGTAGCGCTGCTCCAGGCAGAGCGGACAGGGCAGGATCTCCAGCACCAGCTGGAAGAACCAGGCGCCCGCGATGGTCGCCGCAGCCATCAGCGTGACGAGCAGCGAGGCCGTCAGCGCCGGGCCGCTGGCAGCCGGCTTGAACGCAGGTATCGCGGCACTCTGGGTGGTCACGGCAGCCTCTTCCTAGGGATCGCGCCCCCAAGCCTGTAGCTCTGGTCCATGCGGCTGTCGAGAACGGCGAGGATCACTTTGGCGCGGGTTGACCCCGCTTTGTCCATGGCTATAGTCCGCCGGCTTCGCGACGCTCCCTTCAAGGGCCGACCGAGGGCCCCTGTGGCGGAACTGGTAGACGCGCTCGACTCAAAATCGAGTTCCGCAAGGAGTGCTGGTTCGATTCCGGCCAGGGGCACCACACTTCGCCTTCGGGCTACGCGTGGCGCGGCCACGCCGAGCCGAAGTGCGAGGCGTGTCCAGCGAAGCCCCTTGGCGAAGACGGACCGTCTCAGCGAAGCTCCTCTCCCTCCGCTAGCCATCCCCGCATCTCCACTGTATAAACCGGTAGCTTCTTCCGTATCTCGAAGGAGCCTCATATGAACGACCTGCACGCGTGGCTTTCGAAACAGCACCACGGTTTGCGCACCTTTCAGACCTTTCAGCACAAGCTCGAGACGCTCGGCCGGCGCGATCCCGCCCAGCGCGGCCTGTGCCGCCTGCTCAGTGGCATCGTCGGCAGCTATGTCGAGGCCTTTGACGAGGCTCCGCTGCCTGTCGAAATCGCCGATGGCGCCTATCGCCGCCTGCTGACGCTGGTCGAGAGCCTCGATCTGCAGGGAGACGCCGCGCGCCGCCTCGCCGACATCAACCGCGTGGCAACCTGCGACTTGTGGCGGTGATCGACCGGACGAGCGGTCACATATATCCACATGCGTCATTGCGAGCGCAGCGAAGCAATCCAGAAATGCATCCACGGAGACAGCCTGGATTGCTTCGTCGCACCAGCGCAAAATTGCTTCGCAATTTTGTCGCGGGCTCCTCGCAATGACGTGCAGGCTTGTTGCGCGACCCGAGGCATTCGACTTCGCCGCGGCAATCCCTATATCCTCCGTCAACCGACCTGACGCAGCGGACAGTTTATGGCCAGGATACGCACGACGGATTCCGACGACCTTCCCCGCTTCTTCGTCTGGGTCCGGGGCCTCGAAGGCCCCGAGCCGCAGAAATGGACGGCGATGGATTTCGGCATCGGTGACTGGAAGCGGCCAACGGTGCTGGCGTATCTGGAGCTGTCGGCGGATGAACGGCGCCTGTCGCTGTCGATGCTGGCGAGGCGCTATCCGCCGCCCCGGGTGGACTTCTCTTAGGGTGGGTTAGCGTCAGCGTAACCCACCCAGAGATATCTCACTTGCCCCGCGCCGCGGTGGGCGTCAGGCCGAATCGGCGGCGAAAGCAGCGGTTGAAATAGGAGAGATCGTTGAAGCCGCAGGCGAAGGCGATGTCGCTGATGCGGGCGTCGCGGTGGGCGAGAAGATCGGAAGCCTTGCGCAGGCGCAGCTCGGTCAGGCGGGTGGTGAAGCTCGCACCGGCTTCGAACAGCAATTCGTTGACGTAACGCTCGGACAGACCGGCGGCGGCGGCGAGCTTCTGCGCAGAAAAATCCGGCTCGTGGAAGCGCGTCTGCAGGACCGACAGCACCGCCTTGAGCCGCACCGCGCGCAGGCCCCGGCGCTGCGCGGCGGCGACGACATCGCCGCGGGCGCCGAGACCGATCGCGGCGAGATCGAGCAGATGCGCGGCGATCGCCATGCCGGCTTCGTCGGCGGCGGTCGGGTGGCGCAGCAGGAGGTCGCTGTAATCCATCGCCAGCGACAGCGCACCGCCGGGCTCGAGCCTCGCAGCCGACGAGATCGTCGACGCCGGGCACCATCGCCCGCAGCGTGACGACCGGCAGATGCACGTTGGTGAAGCGCTTGTGGCTGGCGCCGTCCGCGGCGAAGAACGGCTCGTCCAGCTTGAGCAGCACCATCGATCCCGGCCGCATGGTGAATTCGCGCCCCCGATGAACCACCTCCGACGGTCGATCTCCGGTGTTGCGCGCGAGGCAGAAGCGGTCGTCGCCAGTCTCGATCACCTGGCGCTTCTCCCGCCGCACCGTGACGAAGCTGCCGTTGCAGCGACCGAGCATGGTGGTGCCGACGTGAATCGAATTCATGCTGGCGCGGAACGGCACGTTGGATGCCGGATCGAGCCTCGCCGGTGTTGGAGAAATGCTCGAACAATTCGGCGAAGCGGATGAAACGCTGCCGGTCGGACAGATCCGGCGGCAGCATGTCGGTCGACAACGACTTCCTGATGACGGACATCGAAAGAACTTCCAACAAAGACTTTTGGAAAAGGTCGTGCACGAAGCCCGCCGAAGCCTGCAGGGGCGAAACTGAACCCCTGGTGAAGGCCGGCCGGGCACAGGCTATCAGCACGCCAACGTGAATCAAGCTGCGCCGGTCAGTCCAAGTCGCGACACCGCCGGCGCCGGACAGTCCAAGACGATCCACATCAGTGAGCCCTATTCAGGCAGCGGGTGCAGTATCCCGCAGACATAAGAGGACTGCGCCCGGGCAAACCGGGCGGCCCCAGCCTGACGCCCGCTGGAGGAGACAACGACATGCGAACCTCTCTACCCCGGAGCCTTGCGCTCGGCGGCGTCATCGCGACCAGTCTCTGCATCGGTTATGCGCTGGGCGCGCAGCCGCACATGAGCGAAGCCATCGCGATCCTGCAATCGGCTCGCGCCGAGCTCGGCAAGGCCGAGCCGAACAAGGGCGGCCATCGCGAGAAGGCGATGGGACTGATCGACCAGGCGATCTCCGAGGTGCGCGCGGGCATCGCCTTCGCCGCCGGTCACTGACGCAACGGCATTCGGGAGGACCCAATCATGATGCGAATTATGTTCGCAGCAGTCGTCGCGCTTTGCGCGATCACGGGCGTTGCCGAAGCCATGCCGCTGGCCCCGCTTGCGAGTGCGACCGGCGACGTTATCGCGATCGCCGGCGGCTGCGGCTCCGGCTGGCATCGCGGCCCCAATGGCGGATGCCTGCGGAACTACGCCAACCCCGCGGCGCACGCCTGCCCGCGCGGCTACCATATCGGTCCCGGCGGCCGCTGCCGCGGCAACGGGAAGTAGGAAGCCATTACGGCTCCCGCAGCGTCATGGCCGGGCTCGTCCCGGCCATCCACGCCTTTCCATGCAGCAGCACAAGAGAACGTGAATAGCCGGGCATCTGACGCGAAGACGCCTCTACCCCGCGATAACGTCTTCTGCTGAATGTTCAAATACGATTGACGGCCGTCATCTCGCGGCAATCCACTGGAGACTCGCGCCCGCGATCCCGCTTGCTACCTCAACGGGATTGTGTGCAGACTACACCCGCATTTCATGACGAAGCACTTTTTTGAGTCCGGGGAGTGCAGCCCGGTTCAGGTCTGACACTTTTCCGGTGACAATGCCGGAGAGGCCCATGACGCATCATGATGTCGGGCGGAACGCCCAGGCCAGCTCTATTCAGCCGGAACGCACGTCCAGCGACAGGAATGACGGCGGAGGCGCGGGCACCGTGCTGCCGAGACGCAAGCTGGTGCTGTTCGCCGACGGCACCGGCAACGCCTTCACCAACCAGGAATCCAGCGTCTGGCGCCTCTATGAGGCCCTCGACCATACCGAGCCCGATCAGATCGCGCACTACATCAAGGGTGTCGGCACCGCCGGCTGGGCGCCGCTCGCCGCGCTCGACGGCGCCACCGGCATCGGCGTGCCCGGCAACGTCCGCAAGCTCTATCGCTTCCTGTGCTGGAACTGGCGCCCCGGCGACGAGATCTACATCTTCGGCTTCAGCCGCGGCGCCTTCACTGCGCGCACGCTGGCTGCGCTGATCTCGAGTCAGGGTTTGCTTCCTGCCGTGATCGACGACACGCCGGTGTCGCACGCCGAGATGGGGCGCAACGTCAAGGCCGCCTGGCGCGAATACCGGCGGGAGACCGTGCCCTGGACCAGGAGCCTGCCGACGATCTGGATCACGCGCTGGATCCGCGATGCCCTGCTCTTCATCTATCACGGGCTCAGCCGACACCGTCGCTATGCCGAAGTGCGGAGCAAGATGAACGGCCGCACCGAGGTCCAGATCGCATTCCTCGGCCTGTTCGACACCGTCGAGGCGTTCGGCGTTCCGGTCGAGGAGCTTCGCCTCGCCATCGACTGGGCGATCTGGCCGATCTCGTTCCGCAATCATCGGCTGTCGCACAAGGTCAGGCACGCCTGTCACGCGCTCGCGCTCGACGACGAACGCACCACGTTCCATCCGCTGAGGATCGACCAGAGCCATCTGGCGCAGGACCAGATCGTCAAGGAAGTGTGGTTCACCGGCGTTCACTCCGACATCGGCGGCGGCTATCCGGAATCCACGCTGTCCTTCGTGCCGCTGGTCTGGATGGTCGAGCAGCTCGAGGGCCGGCTGCGCTTCCAGGACGGCGAGATCGAGCATTTCAGGGACTATCAATCGGCGATCGGACCGCTGCACGATTCGCGCAGCGGCGCGGCGGTGCTGTACCGCTACGGACCACGTCCGATTCTCGGCGGCGAGGACAATGGCGGACCGCCGGTCGTGCACTTCGCCGTGATCGAGCGCATGCTATTCGGCTGCGACGACTACGCACCCATCATGCTTCCCGCAAACTGCCTGGTGCGGCTGCCGGACGGATCGACATTGCCGCTGCGCCCCGAAGGCGAGAACCGGGAGCTGGACGAGCAGCGCGCGCGAGAGACCCTGAAGGAGGCGTATCTGGCAAAAGCCAAGGGCCCGCGACGCGAGGAAGAGGCGAAGGCCTTTACCACGATGAGCACGCCCGATTCCGATATGTCGAGCCGAACGCGCGACACGGTGTGGTGGCGCCGCGTCGCGTATTTCTCGCTGCTGTTCATGGTCGGCTTCATCGCCGTCTTCCCCTGGATCGCGCGCGGCCTCGTCGGCTCGTCCGAAGACGGCGGCCTGCAGGGCACCGGGTTCCTGAAGCTCGTCACCGACGCCGACTGGCTGCTCGGCGCCGTCGTGGCGCCCTTCACCAACATCCTGCGGGACTTGCTGCCGTCCTATGCTAAGCCCTGGCTCGACATCGCGACCTATTACCCGGTGCTGACTTCGGCCGTGCTGCTGATCACGCTGTGGGTGTGGAAGAAGAACTCCGCGCTGCGCGACAACATCCAGGAGCGCGCGCGGCTCGCCTGGAACACGCCGCGCCGCAAGGCGAGCAGAAAGCACGTCGCGACTTCCAACTGGGCGCTCACCATCGCCAACTGGATGCGACACCATGCGAATCCCGCGCGCACGCTGTTCGCGCGGCGCCTGGTGCCGTTCGCCTTCCTCTTCATCATCTTCAGTTCGGTGTTGCTGATCGCATCCACCAGCTTTTTCACCGGACGCGTCGCGCTCGGCCGGGTGTGCGCGCCGCCCGAGATCAAGTCCGCGAGAGGCCCGCACGTCGAACGCGGCAGGCCCGTGCTCGACGAGCCCCTGCCGGCCGGCACGGTGTTCGCGACCAGCGAATTCTGTTGGTGGAGCGGGCTGGCAGTCGAGAAGGGCCGCAAATACCGCGTCTGGCTCGACATCGAGGAGCCCTGGTTCGACCGCACCATCGTAACCGGCGTGAACGGCTTCACGACCGACCTTGCCCGCATCGTCTTCCTGCCGATGCGCCGGCTTTACGGTGCCGACTGGTTCCAGCCGGTGGTGCGCGTCGGCTCGAAGGGCATGAACGACATTCCGCTCGCGGCCGTCAACGTAATGCCGGCGGAAGACCTGCCGCGCCGGAAGCATCCGACGCTTCCGGCGGAGGACGACCTGACCAAGGACCCCGCCCATCGCTATTGGGTTCGCGTCGAGGAGGAGCCTCGACCGGAACGATCCGCGCCGCGCGCGACTGGAAGCGCTCGACAATTTCCGGCCGATTCCCCCGGACGACCTGCCTGCCGCCCGCCAGATCTGGGACAGACAGAATCTGACCGGCCGTGTCGTCGCCGAATTCGTCGCGCCGGATTCCGGCGAGCTGTTCTTCTACGTCAACGACGTCGTCCAGATGTTTCCCACCGTCCTGCCCTCCGGCATCACGCCATCGTTCCTGACTCCCTTCCAGGGACGGCTTCAGAAATTCTACGACAATAACAGCGGCACCGCCCGGATCAGGGTGCAGCGGCTTCCGCCGCCCGGCGATGCTGCAGGATCGCCCAAACCGGCCGAAGCGAAATTGTAGGCCGCATCGGCACAACAGGCAGGACCGGGCCGGCGGGGACCGGTGCGCCATTCGATCCGAAGCGCTGGATTTTTCCGCCCCCATGATTATGGGTGTCACGGCCTCCGCGCGGCAGCTAGACTTGCCCTTGCGCCGCGGGGGACACGCGGGTGCGGGACCATGATCATGACCGAACAGGGCGGGACGGGTGACATCATCACCATTCTCCTCGTCGAGGACGACGCGCCGACCTGCTGGCGGCTCCAGGATGCGCTGGTCAAGGCCGGCTACGAGGTGCGCAGCGCCGGCACGCTCGGCGAAGCCCGTTCCGCCCTCGAAGGCGGCGCGCCGCGCGTGCTGCTGACCGATCTGCGGCTGCCCGACGGCCACGGCATCGAGCTGATCCGCGAGATGAGGCGGCGCTTCCCCGACACCGAGATCATGGTGATCTCCGCCCTCGGCGACGAAGAGAGCGTGATCTCCGCGATCACGGTCGGCGCCACCGGCTATCTGCTCAAGGACGCCTTCCCCACCGACATCGCCACCACCGTGCGCGATCTCGTCGCCGGCCATTCGCCGATCTCGGCCTCGATCGCGCGCTTCATCGTGCGCAGAACGCAAGGCGCCGCGCAAAGCTCGGCGGAGCCGCCGCCCGGCCCCGTGCTCAACACCGCCAAGCTGACGCCGCGCGAGATCGACATCCTCTGGGGCATCGCCAAGGGCTTCAGCTATGCCGAGATTGCGAGCCATCTCGGCCTGTCCAAGCAGACCGTGCCGGGCCACATCAAGAACATCTATCGCAAGCTCGAAGTGCACACGCGCAGCGAAGCGGTGTTCGAGGCGGTGCAGCAGGGCCTGATCAAGCTGTGAGCGAGATCGCGGCCAAAGCGCCAGCGAAGGCACCGGCCAAACCCGCGCGGCGCCGGTTGATCGCCTCGCGCCTCGTGCCCTATCTGCTGTTCCAGGTCCTGATCGTTATCGCCACCGTTCTCGGGCTGCGACTGCTGCAGCCGAGCGATCCCGACGATCTTGCACTGAGCGGATTTTCGCTGCGGGAAGACGGCGTGACGCGCCCCGTGACGCTGCCGCACTTCACGGCGTCGCGCTATTCCCTGGCCGATCCGCCGCTCTACACCGGTGTCTTCACGTTTCATCGCAGCGAAGCGGCGTCGGGATGGTCGGTCTACCTGCCACGCTTCAGCAACGCGGTGGAGGTCGCCGTCGACGGCATCGTCGTGCTGGACTCCCGGCGCGATGCCAATGCCAACCGGCCCGACCGCAACACGCCGCAGATCGCAGCCATCCCCGCCTCGCTGCTGCGCGAAGGCAGCAACGAGATCACGGTGCGGCTGTTCGTGTGGGGACCGTTGAAAGGCTTCCTCGACACGGTTTATGTCGGGCCGGACGCCGCCTTGCGCCCGGCCTATGAGAGACGCACGCTGCTGTTCGTCACGCTGCCGGTGGTGTTTTCGGCCTGGCAGTCGATCCTGGCCGTCATCCTCGCGATCATGTGGCTGATGCGGCGTCATGAACCGGTCTACGGCGTGCTCGCGGCCGCGATGGTGCTCGGCGTGGTGCAGGCGTTCGCGCCGCCGCCGGTGCCGCCGGCCGCGGTCTCCCGGCTCGCTGCCGTGCTGCTGGCGTCCGCGCCGACCGAGAGCGCGCTGATCGTGATGTTCGGCGTGCTGTTCTTCGGCTGGCGCTGGCCGCGCTACGGCGCGCTGCTGTTCGTGCCTGGGATCATCGTATTCGTGGTCGGGCTGATCGGAGGCCCGCCGCTGCCGCGCGTCCTCTTCCTGGTGCTCGGCATTCCCACGGTCGGGCTCTGCCTGGTCCTGATGGCCTGCATCACGGCAACCGCGGTGGTGCGGCGTCAGGACGCCGCGAGCTTCACGATCGGCTGCGCGGTGACCATCGTTTTGGTCTGCTGGATCCAGGACATGCTCAACGTGCTCGAGATCGTGAGCAACGATCGCATCTTCGTCTCGCGCCTGTCCTATTCGGCGATGCTGGTCGCGATCGGCGCCGGACTGACCTGGCGCTTCGCCCGCGCGTTGAACCAGGTCGACAGCTTTGCCGGCCAGCTCGTGACGCGCGTGCGCGAGGCGGAGGAACGGCTAAAGGCGAGCTTTGCCCGCGAGGAGGAGCGCGCCCGCGCCGCCGCGCTCGCCAACGAGCGCACGCGCCTGATGCGCGACCTGCATGACGGCCTCGGCGGCCAGCTCGTCAGTATCGTCGCACTCTCCGAGCGCGGCCAGGAGGGCGCGTCCATCACCGAAGCCGCCCGTGCCGCGCTGAAGGACCTGCGTCTCGTCATCGATTCCATGGACGACATCGGCGGCGACCTGATGCTCGCCCTCGGCTCCTGGCGCGAGCGCGCGAGCGCGCAATTGCGGCCGCACGACATCACGCTCGACTGGCGCGTGGCGACACCGCAAGGCGTGCCGCTGCATCCCGAGACTCAGGCCGTGGCACGTCATCCAGATCGTCCGCATCCTCGACGAGGCCGTGACCAATGCGGTCAAGCACGCGCAGGCCCGCCGCATCGCGGTCACCATCGACACGGTCGACGCAGGAAAGGGGCCGCATGGCGTGATCAGCGTGACCGACGACGGTCGCGGCTTCGCGCTGACGGGCAAAGGCGAAGCCGAGCAAGCGAGCCGGACCGCACGCGGGCTGCGCAACATGAGGAGCCGGGCCGCGCGCTGCGGCGCGATGCTCGACCTGAGTTCCGATGCGTCCGGCACGCGCGTGCGGCTGCAATTGCCGCAGCGTTTTCCCGACAGCGACATGGCCGCGGGCTGAAAAGCCCCCTCCCCGAACGTGTGGGGCGCACGGAGAGAGGGGACGGGCCGGGGTCGTTTGCCTGCGGAGGACGGGGGGTGTTCGTCCGCAGGCCCCTTGGCCCGAGGCGATGCAATCAATTCAATGGAAATATCAGCGCACGCCGACGCGATTGACCGGGCCGCCGCGATTCATCGGCGTTCCCGCGCGCACGCCGACACCGGGCGCACCGACACCGGGCGTTGCGACCGCCGCCGCGGCCACCGGCGCTCCCACCACCACCGCCGCAGTCGGGCGCACCACGCAGCCCTTGGGCACGCCGACGGTCTTGCAATAGACCACCGCCTGCGCCGGGCTGGTACCCAGCATCGCCGCGCCCGCGAGCGCCATGACCGTCAGCGCTGCGCTCAGCGCTCCAGCTCTCTTCGACATTCTTAGCTCTCCTGCTTCCCGTTCGGCGTCCCGATGCAATCACCGGGTTTCGCAACCGAGGTGCAGCCTGAATGACAAAAGACGGCGCGCGGATACATGCCATGAAGATGGGGGTCCCGCGCTGTTCAGGGCTTGCCGGTGCCATGAACATGGCATGGACCCGCGCCCGGCGTCTGCGGGATGGTCCGGCCCGATTGATCCCGGTCGGGACCAACGAGGATTCCAGAAGAGGTGCTTTATGAAGATTTCGGTTCTTGCCGCGCTGCTGCTCGCCGCTGCCGCCCTGCCCGCTGCCGCGCAATCCGGTCCATCGGTCCAGGAGCAGATGGCCTGCCGCGGTGACGCCAGCAAGTTCTGCGCCGAGCATATCGGCAAGCCGCCGCAGATGAACGCGTGCCTGCGCGAGAACAAGTCGAAGCTCTCGGATGCCTGCCGCAAGGTCGTCGAATCCCGCGGCGGCTAGTCCGTCATCGTTCTACCAAAAAGACGACAGCGAGGGCGGCACAGGGCCGCCCTCACGACGACAGCGCCGCTACTCCTGCATCATCTCGCCGCTGCCGCCGAACTCGGCCGGGAAATCCTTCAGCTTGGGCAGGCCGTCGCGCATCGGCAGCACGGTCTCGGCATAGTTGACGTGAACGCCGGGCGCGAATGCGAGCGTCGGGATGGTGGCGCTGAAGACGTCGATCAGGCCGAGCGGCGGGTGGTTGGTCATGAGATGACCGCCGCACTTCTTGCAGAATTGGCGCTGGCTGAGCGGCGTCTTGGCGAAAGTCTCGACATTGTCCGCGCCCTCAGTAACGCGCACGGCTTCGGGCTTCCACAGGCTGAACGCGTTTACCGGACCGCCCGACCACGACCGGCAGGAGCGGCAATGGCAGTAGCCCATCGCCTCCGGTGCTCCCGTGACCTCGATCGTCACCGCGCCGCAGAAGCAGTTTCCAACATGTTTCATTGAATCGTCTCCGTTGATGAAGGAAAAATCCTCTCCCCGCTCCTGTTCACGCGAAACCCGGTGAAGACGGATGCGGGGGAGAGGCGTCGGGGTGATGGGGAATCACCCCGGGGACGTTGAGAGGACCGCGCGCGTGCGGAGCCTGCGTTACCGGGCCCGGCGCCGTCCCGCATCCTCCTTTCGGGGGACGCGACGGAAGGACGCGACCACTAGGATGACCGGCGCCAGGGAATAAGCATCGATACGCGTTGTTTGTACTGCCGGTACTCGTCCCCGAAGAGCGCGACGAGGTCGTGCTCCTCCAGCGCGATGCCGACGAAGATGTAGAGCGTGGTGACGGCCGCAAACAGCAGATGGCCCGCGGTCATGGTCGGCGTCACCCAGAACGCAATGATGAAGCCGAGATAGATCGGATGGCGGACGAAATTGTAGAGCAGCGGCGTCCTGAAGCGCGGCGGCGGCGTCTCCTTCCCGATCATATGATTGGTCACCTGGTGCAATCCGAACAATTCGAAATGATTAATCAGGTAGGTGCTGGCGAACACCAGGGCCCAGCCCGCGAAGGACAGCGTGACCAGAGTCACGGCAAGATCCTGATTCTCGACGTTCCATACGACCGCAGGCAACGGACGCCACTGCCAGAACAGGAGCAGCAATGACAGGCTCGCCAGCAGCACATAGGTGCTTCGCTCCACCGGCCTGGGGACGAACTGCGTCCACCACGCCTTGAACTGCGGGCGCGCCATCACGCTGTGCTGGATGGCGAAGATCGACATCAGGATGAGATCTATGACGACCGCTTCAACCGTTGAGATCTGGGTTCCCATGCCGATGGTCATGTCGATGGTCTTGGGCACCATCAGGCCCGTGACGAAGCCGATGGCGTAGAGAATGGTGACGAAAAACACGAGATACGCCGCAATTCCGTACAAAAAGGCGATGAACTTGAAAACGCGAGAGCCCGCAACCTCCGGGCCGATCGAATGAATTTGATGATCGAGTTGGGTCATGAAAGCAGCTCCGTTGTGCCAAAACGCCGGCACTTCGTTGGTTGCTCCACCATGCCCTTCGGCCGGGCCCAAGGCTTTCGCGGACGATTGATTTTCGCCTGAGACCACTTTGATTTTTGCTTGAGACGGACAACGTGCGATTTCGATTTGAAAACAACGTGCTCGACGGCGACCTGCGGGAACTCACCTGCGGCGGGGCGGCCGTGCCTTTGCAGCCGCAAGTGTTCGACCTCCTGCTCTATCTGGTCGCGCAGCGCGCCCGGGTGGTCAGCAAGGATGACCTGATCACCCAGATCTGGAGCGACCGCATCATCTCGGACTCGGCGCTCAACAGCCGGATCAACGCCGCGCGCAAGGCGATCAGTGACGACGGCGCGACCCAGCGGCTGATCAAGACCATTCCGCGCAAGGGCTTCCGCTTCGTCGGCGACGTCCGGGAAGAAGTGGCAGCGTCGATCGTGCCGGCTGAAGCGAGGCCCGCCCTGCCGCGCGTGGCGGACCGCCCCGCGGTCGCGGTGCTCGCCTTCGAGAACATGGGCGGTGATCCCGCGCAGGACTATTTCGGCGACGGCATCAGCGAGGACATCCTTACCGCGCTGTCGAAGCAGCGCTGGTTCATGGTGATCGCCCGCAACTCGTCCTTCACCTACAAGGGGCGCGCGGTTCATATCAGGCAGATCGCGGAGGAGCCTCGGCGTCCGCTACGTCGTCGAAGGCAGCGTGCGCAAGGCAGGAAACCGGGTGCGCATCACCGCACAGCTCAACGATGCCAATTCGGGCAGCCATCTGTGGGCCGAGCGCTATGACCGCGAACTGGTCGACGTCTTCGCCGTGCAGGACGAGATCACCAACGCGATTGTCGCGGCGATCGAGCCGCAGATCCACGCGGCGGAGAGTTTTCGCGCCCACAGTAAGCCGCCTGCGAGCCTTGACGCCTGGGATCTATTGATGCGGGCACTATCGCATTTCTGGCGGGTGACGAGGAGCGATCACGAGGCCGCGCGCACCCTGCTCGAACGCGCGATCGCGATCGATCCGACTTACGGCCAGGCGCTGTCGCTGCTGGCGGCCAACCACATGTTCGGCGCGCATCTCGGCTGGGCCGATCTGGCCGCGGTGGCGCCGCTGGCGGAGGCTGCCGCGCTGGCCGCGGTGCGCTGCGACCATGAGGATGCCTGGGCCCATGTCGGGCTCGGCAGCGTCTATTTCTCGACGCGCCGGCTCGCGGACGCGCTGTCCGAATTCGAGCAGGCGCTCGGGCTCAATCCGAACTTCTCGCTGGCGCAGGGCTATTACGCCCTGGCACTGTCCTATGCCGGACGTTCCAGGGAGGCGTTCGAGGCCGCGCAACGGGCGATCCGGCTGTCACCGCGCGATCCGTCGCTGGCGATCTATCAGGGCATCGCCGGCTATGCGCGCTTCACCGAACGTCAGTACGAGGAGGCCATCGCGCTGGCGCGCGAGGCGATCCGCCACCGCGGCGATCTCACCGGCGCCTACCGCGTGCTCGCGGTCTCGGCCGGCATGACCGGCGACGAAATCCTGGCGGAGACGGCGCTGGGCGAGCTGCGCCGCGCCCAGCCCGGCATCTCGCTGCACTGGATCGCGACCCAGCTGCCGTGGGCCAATGAGGCCGATCGCGCGCACTATCTCGAGGGATTCCGACGCGCCGGCTTGCGCTGAAGTACGGCGCTAGCGCTTGCCTAGTCGGAGAACCATCGCAACGTCACAGGAGGTCGTCATGCCCGGGCTTGTCCCGGGCATCCACGTTCTTCGTGTTCCAACTGAGGCGTGGATGGCCGGGACAAGCCCGGCCATGACGCTGCGGAGACTACTGCGCCCAAAAGTGCACCGCTCATTTGCGGCGGCCTTCTCCGAGGGGAGATAACCGCTAGGTTCGCTTGCGGCGCAGATGGACGATGACGTCGAGCCGCGCGATCTCGTGGCCGGGAAGCGCCTCGGGGATCTTGGTGAAGGCAAGGCCCTCGGCGACGTCGACCAGCATATCCTCGCCTTCGAGATAGAAGTGCGGATGCACCGATGTGTCGGTGTCGAAGAACGACTTGATGCCGTCGGCCGCGATCCGGCTAAGCAAGCCGGCCTCGGTGAACTGGTTCAACGTGTTGTAGACGGTCGCCAGCGACAGATAGGCGTTCGCCGCCATCGCCTCTTCATGGAGGCTCTCGGCGGTGACGTGACGATGGCCGTTCAGGAACAGCAATTGGCCGAGCGCGAGTCGCTGGCGGGTCGGGCGCAGGCCGGCATCGCCAAGCAATTGCAGGCAGTGCTGCACGCCCGCATCCGGCGTGCTCCTCGGCGCCGGCGATATCGGGTCCGCTCTCGTCAACCGCAGGAATATTGGTGGCCTGGATGTCCATCGATGGTCTCACCGCTCAAGGGAGCAGGACGCCCGATACCGGGTCCCGCCAGTTGCTATTGGATCGCAAAAGCTGCGGCCCGACCTTGATCCGGATCAAATCTGGAAGCCGCCTCTGACCTATCGCAAGGCGGCCCGATCTATTCCCGGCCAGACTTTACGCGCGGAAAGATTTTGCCGGCATCAACGAGGCTCACATGTCCAGGCCGGTTCCCGACAAGGCAGAGGTCGCACTCGAATACCCCGACAAATTCTATGTCGGCACGTTCGAGCATTCGTCGCGGTTCGAGGCGCGGCTCGACGGCAGCGGCGTCGCGCTGGTGCTGCAGCATCCGGGCGCGGCCGACGAACGCAAATCGGTGCATTTGCACCTCAATTTCGGGCTGCTCGCCGGCATTCTGCGCGAGCTCGCCGGCAGTGTCGCCGCCATTCCTGCGGACGACATCGCGCACCGCGAGCAGCTCGCGGAGGCGCTCGACGAATTGCGGCGGGCGCTGCGGACCTCCTGAGCGCTATTTTGCTTTCGCCGGGATGGGCTTGAGGGCCGGCGCTGCCGCCCATTCCCTGTCGGCGCGCGGGCCGTTGAGGTCGCCGGTCAGGCCGACGAGCTGGCCGGGCACGACGTCGAGGGTCTGCTGCCAGGTCTGGGTCTGGCACAGGAACTTGATGAGGCAGCCCTTCAGCTTGAGGCGATCGGGAGACTCGCGCCAGATCGATACCGAGTAGGACTTGCCGTCCTCGGCATTATAGATGTCGCCGGCAAAGCGCCCCTCCGGCGTTGCCTGCAAGCCCATGATGAGCTGATGGCCGAGCAGCATGCGGGCGCGCTTGTCCGGATCAGGATTCTGGACGTCGCGATAGGGCTGGCCGCGCTTGTCGGCAGGCTCCTTCATCCAGACGATGAAGCCGCAGAGGCGGTCGCGCGACGGGCCGCAGCGCTCGAGGCGAATGCGAGCGCGGCCGTCCTCGACCAGCCAGGTGCCGCTCGGATCGGCCGGCGTGACGGCGCCGGCGCGGCCGCCGAACGTCAGCATCACGATCGTGATCGCGATGCGCAGCACGAAGCGAAGGAGAATGTTCATCAGCATTGCCTTTCGTTGAATGGATCGCGGTCGTCAGTTCAGCTGCGCCATCAGCGCCTCGGCGCCCTTGTCGAGACCGGCGGTGGCGGCCGCGAGCGCGCCGGTGGTGGCCTTGATGTCGTAGGCGGACGGATATTGCTTGGTGACGTAGGCAGAGAGCAGCCGCGAGGTCGTTGCATCGAATATCTCGACGCCGTAGATGACCGAGCCGGTCATCATGCCCTCGCCATCGCGCGCAGCCTGCACGCCGTTGTAGACCGCGCCGGCCATGTCGAAGCGCGACAGCGTGCCGAGCACCGGCGTGTTGGTGACGGCGCCGGTGAGCGTCAGCCTGACGCGTAGCGTGTTCGGTCCGCGCTCCTGCACCAGTGTGAAGCGGCTGCGCAGCCGCGCGGCGAAACAGCCCTGCATATAGGCGGCGAGCGTGGCCTTGTCCTTGCCGGACATGTCGCCGAACTGGTGATCCCGCCCGCGATAGACCACGACGGGATCGAGGATCACCTTGTTATAGGCGCGCCAGTCGACCGGCGTGGAATAGCGGTAAGGCACCCGGCCGGAGGCGTCCGATTTGTCCGGAGCCATGTAGGCCGAGGACGCCATCTCCGAATAAGGCACGGGCGCGACCGAGGCGCAGCCGCTTATGCCTGCGCAAAGCACCAGCGTTCCCAGACCGCGCGCGGCGATCGAGCGATTCATTGCAGACTCCTCTTGGCACTGTTCAGGCGATGGCGGCCGCAGCCGCGCCAGGGACCGGGCGCGGCTGCGGGGCTCACCATGGCAAACCCACGGCTTCGTCTGGGGCCATGTCGGAAGCTTCGGGCTGCCTCAGCGGTCGGAGTCATAAAACCGACTAGACGGTTTGTAAAGCGCGGAAATAGTGCGCTGGCGCATTTCGCCGCAGGCGCGGCTTTGGGCAGCTCACGATGAGGTTTCGTTAACGATGAATCAGGCGCGCTTGCGCCGCGTTGCAGCCTTCGCGGCCGGCGCCGCTGCAGGCTTGGCGGCGCGGATTGCCGCCGGCTGTTCGAGGGCGGCCCATTGCGCGTCGTCGAGAAGGCGCGCGAACAGCCGCTGATGCTCCTCCTTGCTGAGCGGCGACATGCCGAACAGCGAGCTCAGCAGCAATCCCATTGCACCGGCCCAACGCAGCATGGCCAGATCCGGATCAGCGGCCTCTTCCCTGATCGCCGCCATCCGCTCCATCTCGCGCTCGCGCGGCAGCGCCATCAGATTGGGATTCTCGACCATGGCTGCAACCAGGGCCAGCGCGGCGGAATTCGGCGAGGTCGCGGCTTCGCGCACCGTCGCAAGCTGCGTCGCCAGATTTGGATTCGCGGAGGTCGCGCGCACCTTGGCCATATAGTCGGTCGAGAACAGCTCGAAATGCGCCATCTGCCGCTCAAGCAGTGCCTTCAGCACGGCTTCCTTGGTGCGGAACTGGTGCATCACGCCGCCCTTGCTGAGGCCGCTCTCGCGGGCGATCGCATCGAGCGTCAGCCGTCCGGGACCGTCGCGCGCGATGATCGCGATGGCCGCCTCGAGTGCAGCATTGCGGGATCGTTCGGAGCGACTGGCATTATCCATGGCGAACTTGTCTCCCGTGACACGGGAATGAATCAAGTAAAAACAGGACGCGCTGTACATTTTTTGTGCGAACGCTGTCGAGACTTTCATCTTGCGGCGCCGAACGAGACTGTGTGAGCCTCGACACCGGATGGGGACTGGGATGGGCTGGCCACAGCTTTGCACGCCACGACGTCGCGAAGCATTTTCGGCTGGTCGCGCTTGAGAAAGATATGACATGCCGAAACGAGGTGTTGCTTGGTCTCCTCCTGGCTTGCGGCCTTGCGGCCCCTGCGATGGCGCAAGAGCCGAAAACCGGGGGCGTGATCAACGCGGTGATCCAGCCCGAGCCGCCCGGCCTGATGCTTGCGATGATCCAGAACGGTCCGACCCAGATGGTGTCGGGCAACATCTTCGAGGGCCTGCTGCGCTACAGCCCCAAGCTCGAGCCGCTTCCGGAGCCTCGCCGAGAGCTGGACCGTCAGCGAGGACGCCAAGACCTACACCTTCAAGCTCAGGAAGGGTGTCACCTGGCATGACGGCAAGCCCTTCACCGCCGCGGACGTGCTGTTCTCGATCGAGATGCTGAAGCAGACCCACGCCCGCGCCCGCACCAATTTGGCGCAGGTCGACAAGGTCGAGGCGCCCGACGATTACACGGTGGTGTTCACGCTGAAGCAGCCGTTCGGCCCGTTCCTCGGCATCTTCGAGGTCGGCTCGATGCCGATGGTGCCGAAGCATCTCTACGAGGGCACCGACTTCAAGACCAACCCCTATAATAATGCGCCGGTCGGCACCGGCCCCTTCATGTTCAAGGAGTGGCAGAAGGGCTCTTTCATCCGCCTCGTGAAGAACCCGAACTATTACGAGAAGGGCAAGCCCTATATCGACGAGATCTACTGGCAGATCATCCCCGACGCCGCCGCGCGCTCGGTGGCCTACGAGACCGGCAAGGTCGACGTGCTGCCCGGCGGCTCGGTCGAGAATTTCGACGTGCCGCGGCTGTCCAAGCTGAAGGACACCTGCGTCACCGGCGCGGGCTGGGAGTTCTTCTCGCCGCTGGCCTGGCTGTGGCTGAACAACCGCCAGGGCCCGCTCGCGGACAAGCGGGTGCGTCAGGCGATCATGTATGCGGTCGATCGCGACTTCGCCAAGGACGTGATCTGGAACGGGCTCGGCAAGGTCGCCACCGGCCCCTCGGCCTCGACCATCAAATACTACACCGGCGACGTGAAGAAATACCCTTACGATCCGGCCAAGGCGAAGGCGCTGCTGAAGGAGGCCGGCTACAAGGGCGAGAAGATCCGCCTGTTGCCCCTGGCCTATGGCGAGACCTGGCAGCGCTGGGGTGAAGCGGTGAAGCAGAACCTCATGGACGTCGGCATGAACATCGAGACCATCGCCACCGACGTCGCCGGCGGCAATCAGAAGATCGGCGACTGGGACTACGACATCGCCTTCACCTATCTCTACCAGTACGGCGATCCCGCGCTCGGCGTCGGCCGCAACTACATCTCCAGCAACATCGCCAAGGGCCAGGTGTTCAACAACGTCGAGGGCTACTCCAACCCCGAGATCGACAAGCTGTTCGCCGACGGCGCGGTTGCGACGCCCGATTCCAAGCGCAAGGAGATCTACGAGAAGGCGCAGAAGATACTGGTCGAGGACGTCCCGGTGGCCTGGATGCTCGAGCTGCAATTCCCGACCATCACCCGCTGCAAGGTCAAGAACCTGATCACCACGGGAATCGGCGTCAACGACGGCTTCAAGGACGCATGGCTCGACAAGTAAGCCCTGCTCTTTCACCTCTCCCCGCTCGCGGGGAGGTGCTCTAAGAGCACCCCCGCCTCCGCGGCCGCAGGTCACCCCACCGGTATGACTCTCTAATATGCTCTCCTTCGTCGCTCAACGTGTCGTGAAGGGCGTGATCGTCCTGCTCGCGATCGTCGTCCTCAATTTCTTCCTGATCCGGCTTGCGCCCGGCGACCCCGCTGTCGTGATGGCGGGTGAGGCCGGCGCGTCCGACCAAGTCTTCGTCAAGCAGCTCCGGGAAAAGTTCGGCCTCGACAAGCCGCTGCCCGAGCAGCTCTTCATCTACGTCAAGGGCGTCGTCGCCCTCGACCTCGGCTTCTCCTTCCGCCAGCAGGCACCGGTGACGAAGCTGATCGGCGAGCGGCTGCCGGCGACGCTGCTGTTGACGCTGACCGCATTCGCGATCTCGCTCGCGCTCGGCATTCTCTTCGGCACCTTCGCCGCACGCTTTGCCGGAACCTTCCTCGACACGGCCATCACCGTGTTCGCCCTGATCTTCTACGCCATGCCGCTTTTCTGGGTGGCGTTGATGGGCATCCTGTTGTTCTCGGTCACCATGGATTGGCTGCCGAGCTTCGGCTACGAAACCGTCGGCGCCAACCTCACAGGCCTTGCTCATACGGTCGATGTCGCAAAGCACCTGGTCATGCCTGCGATGACGCTGGGCCTGTTCTTCATGGCGACCTACACCCGCATGACCCGCGCCTCGATGCTGGAGGTGAAGCGGCTCGATTTCGTCAAGACCGCGCGCGCAAAAGGCCTGTCCGACGCCGTGATCCAGCGCCGCCACGTGCTGCGCAACGCGCTGCTGCCGGTGGTGACGCTGGCCGGCGTGCATTCCGGCACGCTGATCGGCGGCGCCGTCATCACCGAGACCGTGTTCGCCTGGCCCGGCATCGGGAGGCTGATGTACGACGCGCTCTTGCAGCGCGACTACAATCTCTTGCTCGGCGTCTTCGTGATCTGCTCCGCCATGGTGCTGATCTTCAACCTCATCACCGACCTCGTCTATCGACTGGTCGACCCGCGCATCGAATTCGCCTCATGAAACAGTTTTGGAAATCGATGCTGAAGAGCCCGAGCGGCGTCATCGGGCTGATCATCCTGTTGCTCGCCATTGCAGTTGCAGTGCTGGGGCCGATGCTGTTCCCGAACTCGCCCTGGCGCATGGTGCAGCGGCCGTTCCTGCCGCCCTTCACGCTCTCGGCCGTGCCGCTCGGCACCGACGCGCTCGGCCGCGACGTCTTCGCGGGCATGATCTTCGGCGCACGGGTCTCGCTGCTGGTCGGCCTCGTCTCCACACTGGTCGCGCTGGTGGTCGGCATTCCCATCGGCGCCATGGCCGGATATTTCGGCGGCAGGGTCGACGACGCCCTGATGCGCTTCACGGAGTTCTTTCAGACCATTCCGAGCTTCGCGCTCGCCATCGTCCTGGTCGCGATCCTGCAGCCCTCGATCTATTCGATCGTGGCCTCGATCGCGGTGGTGAGCTGGCCGCCGGTCGCCCGCCTCGTGCGCGGCGAGGTGCTGTCGCTGCGCACGCGCGAATATGTCCAGGCGGCGATCGTCACGGGCCAGAGCAACAGCTGGATCATCCTGCGCGAGATCCTGCCCAACGCGCTGTCGCCGGTGATCGTGCTGGCCTCGCTGATGGTGGCGACCGCGATCCTCTTGGAATCCTCGCTGGCGTTCCTCGGCCTCGGCGACCCCAATCTGATCTCCTGGGGCTACATGGTCGGCGCCGGCCGCACCGTGATCCGGCAGGCCTGGTGGATCACCGTATTTCCCGGCGTCGCCATCCTGATCTCGGTGCTCGGGCTCAATTTGATCGGCGAAGGCCTCAATGACGCGCTCAATCCGCGCCTGTCGCGGGAGGGCCGCTGATGATGACCGCCCCACCCGCCGTCTCCATCAAGAATTTGCGGATCGCGCTGCCGAAAGGCGCCGAGCGTCCCTTCGCCGTCGATGGCGTCTCGCTCGACTTGCGGCCCGGCAGGATCGTCTGCGTCGTCGGCGAATCCGGCTCCGGCAAGTCGATGTGCGCGCACGCACTGATGGGCCTGCTGCCTGACACGGTGTCCGTCACGTCAGGCGAGATCCAGTTCGAGGGCCGCGACCTGCTCAAGCTCGACGACGCCGGCTGGCGCGATCTGCGCGGCCGGCGCCTTGCGATGATCTTCCAGGAGCCGATGACTGCGCTCAATCCGTTGATGCGGATCGGCGACCAGATGGCGGAAATGTTCGAGGCGCACGGCCTGCTGACGCCCAGGGAGCGGCGCGCGAAAGCGCTGTCGCTGGCGCGCGAGGTCGGCCTGCCCGACCCCGAGCGCATCGTGCGCGCTTATCCGCACCAACTCTCCGGCGGCCAGCGCCAGCGCGCCATGATCGCGATGGCGCTCGCGCTCGAGCCCGCCGTGCTGGTCGCGGACGAGCCGACCACCGCGCTCGACGTCACCACACAGGCGCAGATCCTCAAGCTGATCCGCAACCTCCAGCGTAACCGCAACATGGCGGTGATGTTCATCACCCATGATTTCGGCGTGGTCGCCGACATCGCCGACCAGGTGATCGTGCTGCGCCACGGCAAGGTCGTCGAGGAAGGTCCGGCCGCGACCGTCTTCAACGCGCCGCAGCACGACTACACCAAGGCGCTGCTCGCGGCCGTGCCGTCGATGGACCCGCCGGCGCGCGAGCCCCTCGACGACCAGGCCAAGGCGGTCGAGGTGATCGGGCTGGACAAGACCTATGTGACGTCGGGCGGCTGGTTTCGCGAGGACCGCCGCGTCGATGCCGCGCGCGCTGTCAATTTCGACATCTTCAAGGGCGAGACGCTCGGCCTCGTCGGCGAATCCGGCTCCGGCAAATCGTCGGTGGCGCGCCTCGTGATGCGGCTGATCGAGGCCGACCGCGGCACGGTGCGGATCGGCGAGACCGACCTCACCTCTCTCACCGGCAAGGCGCTGCGCACCGAGCGCCATCGCATCCAGATGATCTTCCAGGATCCGTTCGCCTCGCTCAATCCGCGGCGCAAGGTCGGCCACATCATCGCGGACGGCCCGATCGCAGCGGGTACGGATCAGAAGGTCGCGTTCGACCGCGCCCGCGATCTCCTGAAGATGGTCGGCCTCGATGCCGGCGCGCTCGAACGCTATCCGCACGAATTCTCCGGCGGTCAGCGCCAGCGCATCGGCATTGCCCGCGCGCTCGCGCTGGAGCCCGAGATCATCGTGGCGGACGAAGCCGTCTCCGCGCTCGACGTCTCCGTGCAGGCGCAGGTCTTGAGGCTGCTCGAAGATCTCAAGGCGCGGCTCGGCCTCTCGATGCTGTTCATCACCCATGACCTGCGCGTCGCCGCGCAGATCTGCGACCGCATCGCGGTGATGCAGCGCGGCGCCATCGTCGAGCTGGAAGCCGACCGCGCAGCTCTTCGCAGCGCCCGAGCATCCCTACACGCGCGAATTGCTGGCGGCTGTGCCGGGACGGAAAGAGCGCGCGCCGGCGGCGTGACACGGCGCGCGCGTCGATCACCGAACTGTCCGGATGGTTCCAAAACTTGGTGACCTTCCGACGTGAAACATATTTGACTCGACGGAATTTGCTTTGCGTGAACGGTCTTGCCGATGACGGCAAGAAGCAAATTGAGACCGGTGTTCCCTCGCACGGCTAAGAGAGCCTTTAGCTGGAAGAGCCTTGCGACGAACATGATGTGGTGAGCGGCTTCTCGACCCGGCGCGTCAGGCGCCGGATGCGTTTGGATGCCGGGGTGCGCTCACGTGTTTTTGTTCCCTCGTGATCGGCGGCGCCGCTTCAAAGGAGAAGGCGGCACCATAGATCGAAATGGAATGATTGACGTCATCTGATGACGGATGCCAATTGATACGGAGCCAACATGGGCGAAGTTATTCGATTTGTCTCGAAGTCCGAGCGCGAGCGAGCGCGTCTGATCCAGGAAGCGCGCGCCATCTACGACAGCATTTTCCCTTCGGCTGATCCGGCCGGCGACGGCCACGACAAGGCGCCGATGGGCAGGACATCCGTCGGCGACGGGAGCACCCGGTCGTGATCAAGATCATCGCCGTGCTCTGCAGCCTCGCATCGCCGAGCAATTGCCACGAGCAACTCGTCACTTCCTCGGATTTCGCCGAGGTCTCGGTGCAGTCCTGCCTGATGGGCGCACCGCAGCTCGCCGACTGGATGAGCCAGCATCCGGCCGAGCGATTGGCGGCCTGGCGCTGCGTGATCGGAAACCAGGCCCGCCGGGGCATCTAGCGCCATCGCCCTATCGCGTGGTGTTGCTCCAGGTCGGAACCGAATTGGTCACGCCGACCGATGGCCAATTATACGATCCGACCGATGGCGCGGTGACCGTGCCGACCGATTGTCCTGACGATCCGTAGGACGGCGTCTGCGCCGCCGGCGATGCAGCGCCACCGTAATTCGGCGCCACTGCGCCGGTGCTGTAATGTCGGCTCGACCGCTTCTTGGCCTCAGCCGCGAACGGCGCAGCGAGCAGCCCGGCAGAGACGAAAGCGGCAATGGCGAATTTGAAGCCGGTCAATTTGAAGCCGGTCATGGCTGATCCTCCGATGCTGGCGCCTTCTTGCCATGTGTTCATTCACCGGACGATGTCCAGAGGCGCCTCTTCATAACTCCGTGCGCGGGGAAGGTGCCGGGGCGCGATCGCCGCTCAAGTCGATGGCGAATGCCTTGCGCAAGCCGACCTGCCCAGCCGGCGTGACGCGCACGATTCGGGTGTCGCGATCCCGCCTCAGCCAGCCGCGCTCCAGACAGCAACGGTGTATCTCCGCGCCGACGTGACCGGCCACATGATAGCGCCGCTCGCTCCAGTCGAGGCAGGGACGGCAGAAGATCCGCCTGCCGCCGGATTTCGGTCCCAGCTCCGCGCCGAATGCGGAGAGGAAGCTCATCCCCGATCCCGTCACCTCGCCGCCGTCCTCCGCGAGGACAATGTGCCCTTCGGCCACGAGGGCGTCGGCGATCGCGACGCCCAGATGGCCGGCCAGATGGTCGTAGCAGGTTCGCGCGAAGCGGAGCCGGTCATCGCCGATGGAGCGGGGTTGGTAACGTTGCGGAACCTCGATCGCCGCGACGGCCTTGATGCCTTCCAGCATTCTGGCAACCAAAGGCGAGGCAATGCGGTAATAGCGGTTGCGCCGCTTCTGCGTGACGTCGAGCAACCGCGCACCGACCAGCTTGCCGAGATGTCCGCTCGCCGTTGATTTCGATATTCGCGCGCGTGAGGCGAGACTCGCTTGCAGTCAGCGCCTGTCCGCCCATCAGCGCCGCCAGCATCGTGGCCCGCGCGGTATCGCCGACCAGCGCCGCCACCTCGACCATGTTTGCCGCTGCGACCATGGAGAAACGGTATCGCGCCTGCCTGGGCGCGGCAACGGCAATGGTTCGGCAGCGGCCGAACCATTGCACCCGAGCGCGCTCTACCATGGCCTCCGCAGCCCGGGAGGAGCCATATGAAGAGAATCCGCGTGGAGCCGATATCGACCTATCTGGAGCGTCGCCGCAAAGGTCCGGTCTATCCGGTCGTCATTGCCGAAGGCCTGGTCTATCTGTCCGGCTTGCCGCCGTTCGATCCTGATACGGGCGACGTCAGACCATTACCCTTCGAGCGACAGGCCGAGATCGTGCTGGACCAGATGCAGCACTGCTTGGAAGCGGCGGGATCATCGCTGGCCGAGGTGATCAAGTGCAACGTCTATTGCACGCCGGATCCCGCGCATTTCGCCGCGTTCAACGAGGTCTACGCCCGCTACTTCAGGGACGAGACGCCTGCGCGCATCTTCGTGCATGTCCCGTCTTGGCCGGGGCCGTTTGACGTCGAGATCGATTGCGTCGCGCTGGCAAGGCGCCCTTGATGAAATTATCGCGGACGGCCCGCCTTCGGATGGACCCGAATCAGCGCTAGGGGCATTGACCTCGACGACTCGCATTGAGGCGACATGACCGGCCCCGAACTGAAGCAGCTCCGCAACGATCTCTCCGATGCCCTCGAGCGCAAGCTCACCGCGGCCGACATGGCAAGGCTCTGCGGATTACCGGACAAGGGCGGCAGCGACACCATCCGGCGCTGGGAGGTCAGCGGCCCGACGCCGTCGGCGACCAAGGTGCTGCGCGTGCTCGCGATGGCGAGCGAGCGCTATCCGATCCTGGAGAAGTTCGACATCTTCGATCGCCATGACGTCCGCGAGGAAGATCGTCCCGCAAAACGCGCGGCGTTCCGCAAGCAGATGCGCGACGAGGCGCGCCGGCGTCTTGGTTAACGAAGTGCGCGCGCAGGTTACCCGCGGGCTGCCGCGTTAAACCTTCCTTCAGCATTTCTTAAGCCGCCATTAAGCACGAAAACCAATTACGGCCCAATAAGTTAGGTTGGGTCTCGCTGTGCCATGCATGTGACAGCATTTTCGTCAAAAGCGAGCTATCTGCAAAACCAACGCGGCGCGGAGAGCGCGCCGACCGGGGACCTAAAGTGTCGGAGTTCAAGACGATGAAGAAGATCTCTGTTCGCGACCGTTGCGCTGCTCGTGGTGGGCGCTGCTGCACCGGCCGTCGGTGCCGATCTCGGCAACCGCAACTATTACAAGGCGGCCGCGCCGGCCTATGCCGCGCCGATCTACAACTGGACCGGTTTCTACATCGGCGGCCATGTCGGCGGCGCGTTCTCCAGCGACAACAATTTCAGCGGCCTCTCCACCGGCAACAACGGCAACGGCCGTTTCCTCGGCGGCGTGCAGGCCGGTGCGGACTGGCAGTTCCACCCGAACTTCGTGGTCGGCGTCGAAGGCCAGTATTCCTGGCTCTCCGGCAGCGTCGGCGCCGTGTTTCCGGGCGGCATCGCCTACACCAATGACCAGCGCGGTCTCGGCTCGATCACCGGCCGCGTCGGCTACACCTGGGGTCCCGGCCTCGTCTACGTGAAGGGCGGCTACGCCTATTCCGACAACAACGAGAAGGTGACCGTCGGCGGCGTGCCGGCCGCCTTCGTCATCACCGGCGATCACCGCAACGGCTACACCGTCGGCGCCGGCCTCGAATACATGTTCGCCCCGAACTGGTCGGCCAAGGCCGAGTACCAGTACTACAATTTCGGCGACGCAAGCTTCACCGCCGGCCCGCTCACGGGCACCGGCAGCTTCACCACCGACGACCACACCATCAAGGCCGGCGTGAACTACCGCTTCAACTGGGCAAGCCCGGCGGTCGCGCGCTACTGATCGGTTACCACAACCTTACCAAGACGATGCGGCCGGCGATCTCGCCGGCCGTTCTTTTTCGCCCTGCGGAACGCACTCAACCGTTTGCGGAGATTGCGAATTTTTAACCCGCCGGGCCGATACTGCGGCCACAAAGATAAGCAAGAGCTGGGGGAATTTTCGATGGCGATCCGTCTGGGGCTTGGCCGCTTGGGCCGTTTTCTGCCTCGCTTCAAACTGCCGACATGGGGCGTGCGCGGCAGCCTGTTCGCCGCCTTCGCTGTCATCGCGGGCATGGGCCTCGTGATCGCGGCCGGCGCGGGCCTCGCGCTGCAGAATCTCGGCGGACGCATGACCGACCTGAGCGGGCGGGACATTCCGCGCCTTGCCGCCAGCCTGCAATTGTCGGCCCTGAGCGCGAGCCTCGCGGCGCAGGGACCGGCCCTGCTCGCGGCGCAGAGCGAGGACGCCCTCAACGAGCGCACCAAGAAGCTGAGGGAGCTGCAGGAGCAGACGCAGCAGAAGCTCACCGAGATCATCCAGCTCGGCGGCGACAAGTCCGTCGTCGCCGGCCTCAGCGAAACCATGAAGAGCATCAACGAGGCGGCGCAGAGCCTTGCCAAGGCCGCCCGCGAACGGCTCGACATCGCCGCCCTTCACGACAAGCAGTACGACGCGCTGCGCAATGCGCAGGGCGCCTTCGTCGGCGCGGCCAGTCCCGCGATGCTCGACGCGCAGACCCGGGTCAACGCCATCCTCGGCTCGGCCGACCTGTCCGCCTCGGATGCCTCGGACGCCGCGCAGACCGTCGGCCAGCTCGGCAACGTCGTCGCCAGCGGCAATCTCGCCGCCGCCGACATGAGCGCGGCGCTGTCGGCGAACACGAGCGACAAGCTCGACGACATCCAGAAGGAGTTCAAGACGGCCCAGGGCCGCTTGCGATCCAACCTCGATCTGTTGCCGGACAATCAGGGCAACAAGATGCTGCGCGAGACGGCGGAGAAGCTGCTCGCGCTCGGCACCGGCAAGACCGGCGTGTTCAACCTGCGTGAAAAGGAGCCTCGACTCCGTCGATTACGGCCAGACCATCCTGGACGAGACCCGCAAGCTCAATGTCGGCCTCGGCATCAGCGTGCAGCAGCTGGTCGAGGGCGTGCAGAAGGAGACCAATGTCTCGACCTTCCAGGCGCAGCAGGAGACCTCGCTGGCGACGACCGTGATGCTGGCGCTCGGCTCCCTGATGCTGGTCGGCTCGGCGCTGTTCGTATGGCTTTATGTCGGCCGCAACATCCTGCGCCGCATCCGCGAGCTTCAGCGCGCCATGCAGCTGCTGTCGGCCGGCGACCTCGACACCGAGATCGTCCGCTCGCGGCAGAACGACGAGATCGGCGTGATGAAGGAGACGCTGACCGTGTTCCGCGACAGCATGATCGAAGCCCGGGCCCTCGCCGGCGAGCAAGACAAGGACCGCGTCGCCAAGGCCGAGCGGGCCTCACGCATGGAAGCGAAGATCGCCGAATTCGAGAACACGGTGCGCGGCGCGCTCGACAATCTGGCGCAGTCGGCCAATTCGATGCAGTCGACCGCGCAGAGCATGTCGACCACCGCCGACCAGTCCAACGCGCTGGTGAACGCGGTGGCGTCCGCCGCCGAGGAGACCTCGGTCAACGTGCAGACCGTGTCGTCGGGCACCGAGCAGCTGTCGTCCTCGATCGAGGAGATCAGCAAGCAGGTCGTCACTTCGGCCGCGATCGCCAAGAAGGCGGTCGACGAGGCCGGCGCCACCGACGCAACGGTGCAGAGCCTTGCCGACAGCGCGAGCCGCATCAGCGTCGTGGTCGATCTGATCCAGACCATCGCCTCGCAGACCAACCTGCTCGCGCTCAACGCCACCATCGAGGCGGCGCGCGCCGGCGAGGCCGGCCGCGGCTTCGCCGTGGTTGCCTCCGAGGTGAAGAGCCTCGCGAGCCAGACCGCCAAGGCGACGGAGGAAATCCGCACCCAGATCGCCAGCATGCAGGACATCACGACGTCGGCGGTCGGCGCCATCCAGGGCATCGGCCGGATCATCGGCGAGATCGACAACGTGACCACGACGATCGCCGCCGCGGTCGAGGAGCAGGGTGCCGCCACCCGCGAGATCGCGCGCAACATCCAGCATGCGGCCGGCGGCACCAGCGAGGTCTCCAGCAACATCGTCGGCGTCTCCACCGCCTCGGCCGAAGCCGGCGCCGCGGCGAACGAGGTGCTGGGCGCGTCCGACGCGCTGCGGCGCGAGGCCGACATGCTGCGCGGAGAGATCGACGCGTTCCTCAACAACATGCGGGCGGCGTAAGGACGTCGTCCCCGTAGACTCCGGTCCTGTAGCCCGGATGGAGCGCAGCGTAACCCGGGATTCGTGCCCCACGGGGAAGTCCCGGATTGCGCTGCGCTCCATCCGGGCTACGGAAAAATGCTCCGGTATGACCGCCATGCGGAGACCACGGCCCGGCCTTTTTCGGCTGGCGCCCCGCGCGCGCCGGGTTTAAGCCGGTAGCATGAACGCGAAAACCGACACCGTGCAGTCCTCCGCCGAGGCGCTGCGCTATCCCTGGGAACAGCATCCCGGCCACGACGAGATCGTCGAGGTCAGGCCCGGCGTGCTGTGGGCGCGGCTGAAGCTGCCGTTCCGCCTCAACCACGTGAACATCTACCTGCTCGCCGACGGCGACGGCTATGCGATGGTGGACACCGGCTTCGGCAACGAGGAGACCATCGAGGCCTGGACCAGGCTGTTCGACGGCCCGCTGAAAGGCATCACCATCACGCGCCTGATCGTCACCCACTCCCACCCCGACCATGTCGGGCTCGCGGGCTGGGTGGTCGAGCGGTTCAACTGCCCGCTGGTGATGTCGCAAGTCGAATATCTGCAATCGGTCTATCACCAGAACCGCGGCACCGCGGAGCGGCAGGAAGCGCAGCGGCTGTTCTTCCGCCGCCACGGCATGGACGAGTCGCTCACCGAAAAGCTGCTGGGTCGCGGCCAGGATTATCTCAAGCGCGTCTCGGTGCTGCCGCCCTCCTACCGCCGCATCTCCCATGGCGACGACGTCGTGATCGGCACGCGCCGCTTCAAGGTGATCACCGGCGGCGGCCACGCGCTCGACCAGGTGATGCTGTATTGCGCCGACGACAAGCTGTTCCTCTCCGCCGACCAGGTGCTGAGCAAGATCTCGCCCAATGTCAGCGTCTGGGCGGTCGAGCCCGACCAGAACTCGCTCGGCGAATATCTGGCCTCGCTCGCCAGCCTCACCACCACCCTGCCCTACGATCTGCTCGTGCTGCCCGGCCACGGTGTGCCGTTCTACGGACTGAAGACCCGGATCAAGCAGCTCGCCGATCATCACGAGGAGCGCTGCCGCCTGATCGCGGACGCCTGCCGCGAGGTGCCGCAGACGTCGCGTGCCCTGGTGCCTGTCGTGTTCAACAAGCATGTGCTCGACGAACACCAGATGGGCTTTGCCGCCGGCGAGCCTCGTCGCCCACGTCAACTACATGATCGTCGAGGGCCGCCTGACGGCCGAGACCAAGGACGGCGTGCTGCAGTTCCGGACGACGTGAGTTCTTTCTTCACCTCGCACCGTCTCATCGCCGCAAAACTCACTTCATGTTCGCGATCGCGTGCAGCGCTGCGATATAGCCGAACGGGCCGAGCCCGCAGATCACGCCGGTCGCCACGAACGAGATCTTGGAGTGGCGGTGATATTCGTCGCGGGCGTGGATGTTGGAGATGTGCACTTCCAGCACCGGGCCCTCGAAGGTCTTGATCGCGTCCATGATCGCGACCGAGGTGAAAGAGAAGCCCGCCGGGTTGATGATGATGGCGTCGGCGTCCTGCCGGGCCGACTGGATCAGGTCGACCAGCACGCCTTCATGGTTGGACTGGTGGAAGGCGAGCTTGAGGCCGAGCTTGGCCGCCACCTCCTCGCAGCCAGCATTGACCTCCGCGAGCGTCGTCGTGCCGTAGATGTGCGGCTCGCGGATGCCGAGCATGTTGAGGTTGGGACCGTTGAGGATCATCACGCGCTTCATGGAAGGTCCTTTTGGGGGTTAGCCACCGAACCACTTGGCGGGGCCGGTGACGAGAACTGGAAACAGCGTGAGCAAGGCTAGCACGGCCAGCTGCGCGATCATGAACGGCCAGACGCCGCGGATCAGCTCATCCATCGACACCCGGGAGACGCCGGCGACCACGTTGAGTACGACGCCGACCGGCGGCGTGATCAGCCCGATGGCGTTGTTGATGATGAAGAGCACGCCGAAATAGACGGGGTCGATGCCGGCCTGCTTGACAACAGGCATCAGGATCGGCGTCAGGATCAGGATGGTCGGCGTCATGTCCAGCGCGGTGCCGACGATCACGACGATGATCATCAGCACGATGGTGAGCATCATCTGGTTGCCCGCGAAGGGCTTGGTCAGCGCCACGATCTGATCGGAGATTTCGGCGACCGTGATCAGCCAGGAGGACACCAGCGCGGCAGCGACGAGGAACATCACCACCGCCGTCGTCTGCGCGGTCGAGACCAGCAGCGCCGGCAGTTGCGAGGGCTTCAGCTCGCGATAGACGCCCATCGCCACGACCAGCGCATAGACCGCGACGACGACGGCAGCCTCCGTCGGCGTGAAGATGCCGAGGCGCAGTCCGAAGACGATGATCATCGGCAGCATCAGTGCCCAGAAGCCGTCGATCAGCGCGCGCCAGATTTCGGCGATGCTCTTGCGCGGCAGCCGCACCGGGTTCTCCTTGCGCACCACCCACCACCAGGCAAGGCACAGGCCGACGCCGAGCAGCAGGCCGGGCACGATGCCGGCCAGGAACAGCTTCGAGATCGAGACATTGGCGGCGACGCCGAAGATGACGAAGCCGATCGAGGGCGGGATGACGGGCGCGATGATGCCGCCGGCCGCAACGAGGCCGGCCGCGCTGGCCCGGTTATGACCGGCTGCCGCCATCATCGGCACCAGCAGCGCACCGAGCGCCGCGGCATCCGCGACCGCCGAACCCGACAGCGAGGCCAGGATGCAGGAGGTGAGGATCGCGACATAGCCGAGGCCGCCGGGGAAATGTCCGACCAGCGCGATGGCGAAATTGAGGATGCGGCGCGCCAGGCCGCCGGTGTTCATGACCTCGCCGGCGAGGATGAAGAACGGCACTGCCATCAGCGGGAAGGAATCGACGCCGTTGATGACGTTCTGCGCGATGATCTGGGAATCGAACATCCCCAGATACGTCATCAGCGCGACGCCGCAGATGATGAGCGCGAACGCGATCGGCATGCCGATCGCCATGGCGCCTAGCAGCGAGAAGGTGAAGACGGCGATGGTCATCCCTTAACGCCTCCCGCCGACGGCATCGGGAGAGTGCGCGAGGCTCCTCGGACTCGCTGATGGCGATGAGATCGGCATCGGCGATCCGGCCGGCCAGGAGCCGGTAGAGCCTCACAGACGATGATCACGCAGGACGAGGCGCCGAACACGATCCCGGCGGCATAGAACAGGCCGACCGAAAGTCCCGAGGCCGGCGCCACCGTGTCCCAATTCAGCAGCGTCTGTTTCCACGAGCCCTCCGTCAGCAGCACGGAGGCGTAGAGCATCAGCACATGGCTGAGGCCATAACAGAGCTTGCGACCGAGCGGCGCCAGCACCTTGACGAGACTGTCGACGCCGAGATGGGCGCGCTCCTTCATGCCGATGATGGCGCCAAGGAAGACCATCCACACGAACAGCCAGCGCGATAGCTCTTCCGAGATGGCGATGCCGGAGTTGAAGCCGTAGCGCAGCACCACATTCCCGAACACCAGCACCACCATGACGGCGAGCAGCACCGCGATGACGCCCCGGAGCAGCCAGAAATAGGCGCGGACGACCGCTTGCATGAACGCTGCTCGGCTCAGGGCTTCAGCGCATGAACGCGATCGAGCCTCGCTGTTGAACAGCTTGACCAGCGCGGGATCGTAATCGGCGGAAAATTTCTCCGCGATCGGTTTCGTCTTCACCCGCATGCGATCGAGCCTCGGCAGGTGCGATCTCGTTGATCTCCATGCCCTTGGCCTTGAGACTCGTTGATCGCGGCCTTGGCCTGCTCGCGGCTGACCTTGCGCTGGTAGTCACGCGCCTCGATCGCGGCGTCCTGCAGGATCTTCTGCTCGTCGGGCGAGAGGGTGTCCCAGAATTTCTTGGAGACCAGGATGATGTTGGTCGAATAGGTGTGGTTGGTGACGCTCAGAAACTTCTGCACCTCGTAGAACTTGTTCGACAGAATCACGGAGAAAGGATTCTCCTGGCCGTCGACGGTGCGGGTCTCCAGCGCGCTGTAGAGCCTCGGAGAAGCTCATCGGCACCGGATTGGCGTTGAAGGCCTTGAAGGTGTCGAGATACACGGGGTTCGGGATCACGCGGATCTTGATGCCGTCGAGATCCTCACCCTTAGTGATGGCGCGCTTGCTGTTGGTGACGTTGCGAAAGCCGAGATCCCAATAGGCAAGACCGACCAGCCCCTTCTCCGGCAGTTTCGCCAGCAGCGCGGTGCCGAGCGGACCGTCGAGCAGGGCGTCGGCCTGCTGTGGCGTCGAGACGATGAAGGGGAAGTCGATCAGGCCGTAATCCTTGACGATGCCGACCAGCGACGTCGTCGCGGGTGACTGCATCTCCTGGGTGCCGGCGCGCAGCGCCGATTGCTGCTGCATCTCGCTGCCGAGCTGGTTGGCCGGATATTCCTTCACCTTGATCTTGCCGCCGCTCTTGGCCGCGACGAGCTCCACGAATTTCTGCACGCCTTTGCTGACGGGATGGTCGGTGTTGTTGAGGTGCCCCCAGCGGATGGTGCGTTCCTGGATGGCCTGCGCCGACGACGGGCCCATCCCGCCCAAGGCAACCGCGCCGATCGCCGCCATCCAGACCAGACCTTTGAACCGAACACGCATCGCGCCCTCCCCTGGTGATCTCATTCTTGTGAGAGCGAACCTCTTATAGGACGAAATATAAATCAACCTATATTTTCCATTTTGTATGATATTACAAGAAACACTTGATAAAGCTCCGAAATTTGCCAAAACGCACGTCCAAGACGCTAGGATGAGGCATGGACATCCTTCCCGACACGACGGCCGAGACCGTAGGCGACAGCGCCTACCGCCGCATCCGCACCGACCTGATCTTCGGTAAGTTGACGCCGGGTCAGAAGCTCAAGCTCGAGCGGATGAGCAGCGCCTACGGCACCAGCATCTCGACGCTGCGCGAGACGCTGAACCGGCTGTGCTCGGAAGGTTTCGTCGTCGCCGAAGGTCAGCGCGGCTTCGAGGTCGCGCCGATCTCGGCGGCGGAATTCCAGGAGATCGCCGAGCTGCGTGAGCTGCTCGAAGGCCACATGATCGAGAAGTCGTTTGCCGCCGGCGATCTCGACTGGGAGGCGCACATCGTCTCGGCGCATCACAAGCTCGCCGCGATGGAGCGGATGCTGCTGTCGGGCGAGCGGTCAGATGCCGAGAGCTGGAAACAATGCGATTTCCAGTTTCATCGCGCGCTCGTCGCGGCCTGCGGCTCGAAGGTGCTGCTCGATGCACATGCTGCAGTCTACGACCGCTATCTGCGCTATCAGATGATCGCCGTGGTGTTTCGCGGCGAGATGGCCGCAGCCGAACATCGTGAGCTGAAGGAGCTGGCGCTGAAGCGCGACGCCAAAGGCGCGAACAAGGTGCTGCACACCCACATCCATGATTGCGTGACGCATGCCCTGCGCAATTCGGACTGGTTGAAGCCGGCCACCGCCAAGGACATTCAGCGCGAGCCTCGCAAGAGGGCCAAGGCCGGCTGAGGGGCGCGAAACCGGCGCCGCGGCGCATGGTGCGCAGCAGCATCAAATCTCCTGCGAACTTGATCGGGATCAACCATCGAACCGCACGATAGGGCATTTTGCCCAAATGCCCCACACGGCCAAATGTGGGATAGCGCATAGACATTGGAGCTGGAAAAGCTCTAAGAAGATCCGAGCCCATGGCCAGGTTCCGTTGCAGGTTTTGCCGATGGATTACAACCAGTTCTTCGATTCCGCCCTCGATCGTCTCCACGCTGAGCGGCGCTACCGCGTGTTCGCCGACCTCGAGCGCACCGCCGGCCGGTTTCCGCACGCGGTCTGGCACTCGCCCAAGGGCAAGCGCGACGTCGTGATCTGGTGCTCCAACGATTATCTCGGCATGGGCCAGCACCCGAAAGTAGTCGGCGCCATGGTCGAGACCGCGACGCGCGTCGGCACCGGTGCCGGCGGCACCCGCAACATCGCCGGCACGCATCATCCGCTGGTCCAGCTCGAGGCCGAACTCGCCGACCTCCACGGCAAGGAAGCCGCGCTGCTGTTCACTTCGGGCTACGTCTCGAACCAGACCGGCATCCCAACCATCGCAAAGCTCATTCCGAACTGCCTCATCCTGTCGGACGAGTCTCAACCACAATTCGATGATCGAAGGCATCCGCCAGTCGGGCTGCGAGCGGGTCGTGTTCCGTCACAATGATCTGGCGCATCTCGAGGAGCTGCTGAAGGCCGCCGGTCCGAACCGGCCGAAGCTGATCGCCTGCGAGAGCCTTTATTCCATGGACGGCGACGTCGCCCCGCTCGCCAAGATCTGCGATCTCGCCGAGAAATACGACGCGATGACCTATGTCGACGAGGTCCACGCGGTCGGCATGTACGGCCCGCGCGGCGGCGGCATCGCCGAACGTGACGGAGTCATGCATCGCATCGACGTCCTGGAAGGCACCCTAGCCAAGGCGTTCGGCTGCCTCGGCGGCTATATCGCCGCCAACGGCCAGATCATCGATGCCGTGCGTTCCTATGCGCCCGGCTTCATCTTCACCACCGCGCTGCCGCCGGCGATCTGCTCGGCCGCGACTGCCGCGATCAAGCATCTGAAGACCTCGAGCTGGGAGCGCGAGCGCCACCAGGATCGCGCCGCCCGCGTCAAGGCGATCCTCAACGCCGCCGGCCTGCCTGTGATGTCGAGCGACACCCACATCGTGCCGCTGTTCGTCGGCGATCCCGAGAAGTGCAAGCAGGCGTCCGACCTCCTGCTCGAAGAGCACGGCATCTACATCCAGCCGATCAACTATCCGACCGTTGCCAAGGGCAGCGAGCGGCTGCGCATCACGCCCTCGCCCTATCACGACGACGGCCTGATCGATCAGCTCGCCGAGGCCCTGCTGCAAGTGTGGGAGCGTCTCGGCCTGCCGCTCCGCGAGAAGTCGCTGGCGGCGGAATAGGCTTTCGCTTTCGTCTCCCCCTGAGCCGTGTGGCCGCAACTCGCCCGCGGCCATCCGTCGAGACGCCCGGACCTTAACGACAACCCCAGTTCCTCCCCCCGCGCGGCATTTCGCTGTCGCCTCGCTGCTTCCAACGCGCTAGATTTGCAGGGAAAATGAGCTCGGGCGCGGTTGGCGCCTTTCGAGAAGCGCGTTTCCCATGCTGCACGACTGGGGCGTGATCGCCGCCGCCTTCGGCTATATCGGCTTTCTGTTCCTGGTGGCGAGCCATGGCGACCGCCGTTCGCCGGCCGGGCGCGGCCGTGCCTCCGGGTGGATCTATCCGCTGTCGCTGGCGATCTACTGCACCTCCTGGACGTTCTTCGGCTCGGTCGGCTTCGCCACCCGTACCTCGACCGACTTCCTCGCCATCTATGTCGGACCGATCCTGATGATCGGGCTCGGGGCCGGTGTCCTGCGCCGCGTGATCCAGCTGGCGAAAGCCCACAACATCACCTCGATCGCGGACTTCATCGGCGCCCGCTACGGCAAAAACCAGGCGGTGGCGGCCACCGTCGCCGGAATCGCGATCATCGGCTCGGTGCCCTACATCGCGCTGCAACTCAAGGCGGTGGCGTCCTCGCTGGAGACCATCCTCAGCGAAGACCAGGCCTTCTCCCACATCCCGATCGTCGGCGACGTCGCACTGATGGTGACGCTGGCGATGGCGGCCTTCGCCGTGCTGTTCGGCACACGGCAGACCGACGCCACCGAGCACCAGCACGGCCTGATGCTGGCGGTGGCGACCGAGATCCATCATCAAGCTGGTCGCCTTCCTCACCGCCGGCATCTTCGTCACTTTCGTGATGTTCTCGCCGCACGAGCTGATCGAGCGTGCGATGAAGACGCCGGAGGCGGTGCGCGCCATCACCTATTCGCCGTCGATCGGCAATTTCCTCACCATGACGCTGCTGTCGCTCTGCGCGATCATGCTGCTGCCGCGCCAGTTCCACGTCAGCGTCGTCGAGAATTCATCCGATGCCGAGGTCGGTCGCGCGCGCTGGCTGTTCCCGCTCTACCTCGTCGCCATCAATCTGTTCGTGATCCCGATCGCGCTCGCCGGCCTCGTCAGCTTCCCGTTCGGCGCGGCCGACCCCGACATGTACGTGCTGGCCCTGCCGATGGAGGGCGGCGCGGATCTGCTCAGCGTCGCCGTGTTCGTCGGCGGCCTGTCGGCGGCGACCGCGATGGTGATCGTCGAATGCGTCGCGCTCTCCATCATGGTCTCGAACGATCTCGTGGTGCCCCTGGTGCTGCAGCGGCGGCCGGAGGGGCGCACCGGCGGCGCCGACTTCAGCGACTTCCTGCTGCGCTCGCGGCGACTCGCGATCTTCGCCATCATGGTGATGGCCTATTTCTACTACCGCGCGCTCGGCAACACCCAGCTCGCGGCGATCGGCCTGCTCTCGTTTGCCGCGATCGCCCAGTTGGCCCCGAGCTTCTTCGGCGGGCTGCTGTGGCGGCGCGCCACCGCCCGCGGCGCGATCGGCGGCATGCTGGTCGGCTTCGTGGTGTGGCTCTACACGCTGTTCATGCCGAGCTTCATGGATTCCTCGACCTCAGGCATCCTGCTGCTTCAGCACGGCCCGTTCGGCATCGAGGCGCTGCGGCCGCAGGCCCTGTTCGGCGCCGATCTGCCGCCGCTGATGCACGGCGTCATCTGGTCGCTGTCGCTCAATATCCTGACCTATGTGCTGCTGTCGCTGGCGCGCAGGCCCTCGTCGATCGAGCTGCTGCAGGCCGATCTGTTCGTGCCCAACACGCTCGCGCCGATCTCCCCGGGTTTCCGCCGCTGGCGCACCACGGTCACCGTGCAGGACATCCAGACCACGGTGGCGCAATATCTCGGCCCCGACCGCGCGCGGCATTCCTTCGAGGCGTTCTCGGCGCGGCGCAACGTGCGGCTGGAGCCCGGCGCGCCCGCCGATTTCGAGCTGTTGCAGCACGCCGAGCACCTGATCGCCTCCTCGATCGGAGCTGCCTCTTCCCGCCTCGTGATGTCGCTGCTGCTGCGCAAGCGCACGGTGTCGGCGAAGGCCGCGCTGAAGCTGCTCGACGATTCGCACGCGGCCCTGCATTTCAACCGCGAGATCCTGCAGACCGCCCTCAACCACGTCCGCCAGGGCATCGCCGTGTTCGATGCCGATTTGCAGCTGATCTGCTCCAACCGGCAGTTCGGCGATCTCCTCAACGTGCCCCCGCACATCGTCCAGTTCGGCACGCCCCTGCGCGAGATCCTGGAATTCATGGGCGTGAGCGATCCGGAAGATCAGGCCGATCGCGAGGCGATGATCGAGCAGCGGCTCATCGCCTACACCACCGACAGCGAGCCCTATCTCGAGCGCCTGCCGGAACGCCACATGGTGATAGAGGTGCTCACCAACCGCATGCCCGGCGGCGGCTTCGTCATCACCTTCACCGACGTCACGCCGACCTTCGAGGCGGCGGAAGCACTGGAGCGCGCCAACGCGACGCTGGAAAAGCGGGTGCGCGACCGCACCGAGGAGCTGACGCGGCTGAATTCCGAACTGGCCCAGGCCAAGAGCGCGGCGGAGGACGCCAGCATCTCCAAGACGCGTTTCCTCGCCGCCGCCAGCCATGACATTCTCCAGCCGCTGAACGCGGCCCGTCTCTATGTGACGAGCCTGGTCGAACGCCAGCACAGCGGCGAGGAGACGCGGCTGGTCGAGAACATCGACGAATCGCTGCAGGCGATCGAGGAGATCCTCGGCGCGCTCTTGGACATCTCGCGTCTGGACGCCGGCGCGATGACGACCTCGATCTCGAGCTTCAAGATGGCCGATCTGATGCGCTCGCTGGAGATCGAGTTCGCGCCGATCGCGCGCGCCAAGAATCTGGAGCTCGCCTTCGTGCCCTGCTCGCTGCCGGTCGAATCGGACCGGCTGCTGCTGCGCCGCCTGCTGCAGAACTTGATCTCGAACGCGATCAAATACACCCCGCGCGGCCGCGTGCTGGTCGGCTGCCGCCGCCAGGGCCCGTCGCTCAAGATCTGCGTCTACGACACCGGCGTCGGCATCCCCCGGTCAAGCGCGGCGAGATCTTCAAGGAATTCCACCGCCTGGAGCAGGGCGCGCGGATCGCGCGCGGGCTGGGGCTCGGCCTGTCGATCGTCGAACGGCTGGCGCGGGTGCTCAAGCACGGCATCGCCATCGACGGCAACAGAAGCGGCGGCTCGGTATTCTCGGTGACCGTGCCGACGGCGAAGGCGATCACCCACACCGCCGCCGTGACCAGTGCGACGCCGCTGGCGCGCACGCCGATCTCGGGCGCGCTGATCGTCTGCATCGAGAACGACGCCGCGATCCTCGACGGCATGCGCACGCTTTTGAAGGCGTGGGATGCCGAGGTGATCGCGGTCGGCGATCCCGAAGGCGCGATCGCCGCCATCGAGACGGCCGGCCGCCGCGTCACCGGCCTTCTGGTCGACTATCACCTCGACCGCGGCAACGGCATCGCCGCGATCCGCGAGATCCGCCGCCGTTTCGGCGACGGCATCCCCGCGATCCTGATCACCGCCGACCGCAGCCCCGCCGTGCAGGTGGCCGCACGCGACGAGAAGGTCGCAGTGCTCAACAAGCCGGTCAAGCCGGCCTCGCTGCGCGCGCTCCTCGGACAATGGCGGACGCAGCAGATGGTGGCGGCGGAGTAGGACGGAGGGCACTGCTCTCTCCACATCGTCATTGCGAGCGAAGCGCCGTAGGGTGGGCAAAGGCGCACTTGCGCCGTGCCCACGACCTCCCTTCATGAGCAACGATGCGTGGGCACGCTGCGCTTTGCCCACCCTACGAGATCTTCGTCATTGCGCGGAGTGCGGTGATAGTGCTTCTCCAAATGACGCTGTCATGCCCCGGCTTGACCGGGGCATCCAGTACGCTGCGGCGTCTCGGTTCAATCGTGACCGCCTCTGGAATACTGGATCGCCCGGTCAAGTGTTTAGTCCGGAGACATGGCTGACACCTGTTCGGACACATCACTGACAGGTTGGCCATTGGTCAAGTCGATCGATGCGACCTGCCAGCTGGCGAAGAAGATACCGTAATGGCCATCGCGGTCCAGCGGCCGAATGGCGAGGCGCTCGCGGGCGAAGGCCTGGGGAACCTTCCAGAAGCGTCCCTTGAAGGAGATGTAGGGTCTTGTCGATGAGACTCTGCGCACGATCTCACCACTGTCGTATTCGACGATCGGAACGCGAGCCGGCATGGCACGGGTGCTCGGCCGGAAGCGATCGGCGGGGACGTGCATATCGAGGCCCTGGTGGGGACGCTCCAGATTGTAGACTGGCCGCCAGGTGTCGAGGGCGCGCTGGACTTCCGAGAGAGTGCGGAAGCGACGCATGGCAAAAACCTCGGCCTTCAGGGTGCGATGGAAGCGTTCGTTCTTGCCGCGCGCCTGCGGGTGACAGGGCCTGGCATGCACCACCCTGACACCGAGCTTGAGCAGCCACACCTTCAGCCCGGTCCAACGAACACCTGACGTATCGCCCCACGGTGAGCCATTGTCGGTGTAGAAAGCCTCCGGCAGGCCGTAGCAGCGAAACGTCGTCGTCAGATGATCCTGCACGGTAAGACGCTGCTCGTCGGCGCAGGCCTTCAGGCACAGGACATAGCGCGAATGATCGTCGACAATAGTCAGCGGATGGCATCGCGTCCCGTTGGCGAGCGGCAGATGACCCTTGAAGTCCATCTGCCACAGCAGGTTGGGAGCTTCCTTCTCGAAGCGATGCCCCGGATTTGGCGGTGCATTCTCGCTTGGCTTGACCCGACCGTGCCGCCACAGGATTTGGTGTATCGTTGACGGCACGGGCACCGTCTGACCGCGCCGCTTCAGGCAGTGAGCGATCTTCCGCGCTCCCCAAGCCGGATGCTTGTCCCGAACGGCCAGAACCTGCGCCTCGACCGCAGCCTCACTGCGCTTGGGCATCGCATGCGGGCAACGGGAGCGGTCGGCCAGTTCTCGATCGCCAGCCTGCCAGCGCCGCAGCCATTTGTAGCCCACGTCAGGGCTGATGTTGAACCGTCGGCACAACTCGCGCCGATTGGCGCCTTCCTGCAAAGCCAGCCGCACGAACTCGTGACGCTGATCCATTGCTGACACCTCACTCCAGGGCATGGACGGCCTCCCGAATCGGACCAATCCAGCCAATCTTGATGTGTCAGCTATGTCTCCGAACACCCGTCAGTGATCTGTCCGGGCTAAACAACAAGCCGGGCGATGACACCGCCCGTGTTGTCGCAGACACGCCTTCGCCTTCTCGCGGCGCGCCCCGCCCGAGTTTTGCGCTTCTCGTCACGCCCTCCTGGAGAGAAGGGCGCAGGGAAGGCCGGGTGCCGGCAGGCACCCGCGGTCCGCTGCGCGAAATGCACACGCAGGAAGAACCGCACAGCAGCATACAGGTGACGCCGAACACACGGCCTTCCCTGCGCGATGGTCGGACGGCTTATGCCGTGCTCTCCCGGGAGCCGAACTTTCCTTCTGGCCTCCCTCGCCTCACGGAATTCGCCGACACGCGCCGGTTGGCGCCATGCCGCATCCGCAAGACTTGACCGTGGCAACGACGGCCAGGACGACACGGTTTTGCCGTACGCAACAGCACCGTTCGTACAACGCGGCTTGCGGGGCGCTCACGGGGATCGGCTCAATCCATCACCCCGCCCGGCGTCTCGCCTCCGCGACGGCGCCAATGCGTCCACCGCAGCCTGATCCGCGGCTCGTGACGACGTACGACCGCCCCTTTTCGCCGGCTCAGGATGAGCGAGACTTACGATAAACCCGAAATTCTGTAAAGCAGAATCTTTTGCGACAGGCCGATTGACCCAGCTGTTGCTGTTCTGCCGGTCGGGCAACGCAACAGGTCGTGGCGATCTCTTGTCGCAGCCCGCATCAGCGAAGCGACATGCGGGACCACCTCCCCGGATGTCGCTTCGCTCGTCCGGGCTACGCCGCTGTTGCGCGATACGCCCTAGCAATTACTCCGACGAGGCGTAGTGCTTGACGGTGGCAGCGGAACGACCACCGGCCGACCTCTGCTTCACGGCGCAAGCCGCGTGAAGACGTAATCCCGGCTCTTGGCGCGGGCTTCGTGACAGCCCCAGCAGGTGCGGTGCTGGGCTTCGTCGACCGGCTTGCCGTTGACGAAGCGGCCAAAGCCCCAGCCGCCGGTCGCGGCATATTTCCTGGAGTCCTTGACCATCACCTGCACGGTGGTGGCGGCGCCGGGAATCGTCGCGGACGCAAACTCGGGCGACTGCTTTCGCTTCCAGGCGCGCTTGACCAGGATGGTGCCGTCCGGGAACGGCAGCTTGCCGGCCTGATACGCATCGATCGCGGTCTGGTTGCCGACGACGGCACGAAGCTCGTCGAGCGGCGCGGCCTCTTCCGCCGGCGCAATCAATTCCCACTGCTTGTAGCCCGGCGGAATCGTGACGCCGAAGATCGGCGAGGCGTCGGCGGTGTTGACCTGCGCGGGCCCTTCGGCAAGCGCGATCGAGACCAGATAGGGTACGCAGGTCAGGAGAATGACGAGAACAAGCGCCGCCAGCGTAATCGCCGTGGCATAGGAACGCTTCCTCGTCTCGGGTTCGTTGGGCGTCATGTCATGTCTTCAGGTTGGGGTCGGAACATCCCCGGTCCGGCCTTGCCGGACCGAGGCATCGCATGATTGATCAGGTGCCGTCGGCATCGATGACGGCCTTGGCAAAGGCTTGCGGAGCCTCCTGCGGCAAATTGTGGCCGATACCGCCGGTGATCAGGCGAAACTCGTAGCGGCCGGAAAACTTCTTGGCATAGGCGCTGGGGTCGGGGTGAGGCGCGCCGTTGGCATCGCCTTCCATCGTGATCGTGGGGACGCTGATCGCCGGGCCGGCCGCGAGCTTCCTTTCGAGCCTCGTCGTATTTCGGCTCGCCCTGGGCGAGCCCGAGTCGCCAGCGGTAATTGTGGATCGTGATCGCGACATGATCCTTGTTGTCGAGCGCCGCCGCGCTCCGCGCGAAGGTGGCGTCGTCGAACGTCCACTGCGGCGAGGCGAGCTTCCAGATCAGCCTGGCGAAATCGTGCGTGTGCTTCTCGTAGCCGGCGCGGCCGCGCTCGGTCGCGAAATAGAACTGATACCACCATTGCAGCTCGGCCGACGGCGGCAGCGGCATGTTGCCCGCGGCCTGGCTCGAGATCAGATAGCCGCTGACCGATACCAGCGCGCGGCAGCGCTCCGGCCACAGCGCGGCGATGATGTCGGCAGTGCGCGCGCCCCAGTCGAAGCCGGCGACGACCGCCTTCTTGATGTCGAGCTTGTCCATCAGCGCGATGATGTCGGCGGCCATCGCGGCGGGCTCGCCGTTGCGCGGCGTCTCGCCGGAGAGGAATTGCGTCGTGCCGTAGCCGCGCAGATGCGGGATGATCACGCGATAGCCGGCCTTGGCCAGCATCGGCGCGACGTCGACGAAAGCGTGGATGTCGTAGGGCCAGCCGTGCAGCAGGATCGCCACGGGGCCGTTCGAGGGACCTGCCTCGGCATAGCCGACATTGAGGACGCCGGCATCGACCTGCTTGATCGGGCCGAAGGATGCATTCGATGCGGAGGATTTGGGCGCTTCCGTTTCAGCACGGGCGAGATCGATCACGCCGAGGCCGACGGCGAGTGTTCCCGCGGCGACGCCGAAGAAGTTGCGACGATGCTGGTCGATGATTGGCTTCATGGTCGTGGACCTCGTTTGGTGCTTGGTGATGGCGTCAGATCAGCGCGACCGTGACGTCGATGTTGCCGCGAACGGCCTTCGAGTAGGGACAGGTCTGGTGCGCATCATCGATGATGCCGCGCGCGGTCTCACCGTCGAGGCCGGGCAGGCTGACATTGAGCCGGGCCCGCAGCGAATAGGCGCCGTCGTCGAGCACGAGATCGATCTCGGCATCAACGGCGCATTTCCTGGGAAGCTCGATCTTGCGCTTGCGCGCCGCGATCTCCATCGCGCCTTCGAAGCAGGCCGACCAGCCCGCGGCGAACAATTGCTCGGGATTGGTGCCGCTGCCCGCGCCGCCCGGCGGCGACAGCTTGACGTCAAGGCGGCCGTCGGAGCTGCGCGAGATGCCGTCGCCTCGTCCGCCGCTGGTGTGGGTCCTCGCCGTATAGAGTGTCCTTGCCGCCTGCGTCATGAAGCTATCTCCTCGTCGTCACGCCACTGACTAGCAGCGGCTGCGGCAGCACACCCGTTTGGACTTGTGAGAAGTTGTGAGGCCTTGCCTTGCGCGCCTCACAAGGCCTGCATTGGCGGTCTGAAGCCGATGCAGCGGCGCCCTTGCCGGATCGTGATCATCTGGCTATCGGGGCGTGTCGAAGGAACCAAAGATTTCGCCATGACTGATCCGGCCGGCATCACGACAGGAACATTGTCGTTTGGGCCATTCTCCGTGACACCGCATGAAAGGCTCGTGACGCGCGACGGCGTGGCGTTGCCGCTCGGCGCGAAGGCGTTCGACACGCTGATGGCGCTGATGGCGCGGCCGAACGAGGTCGTCAGCAAATGGGACCTGATGGCACTGGTCTGGCCCGGCCTCACGGTCGAAGAGGCCAGCCTGCGCTTTCATGTCGCGGCGCTTCGCAAGGCGCTCGGCGACGGCAAGGACGGTGCCCGCTACATCGCGACGCTCTCCGGCCGCGGTTATTGCTTCGTGGCGCCGATCGCGCGAGCGGATGTTGCAGCCGTGCAGCCCCCGCACCGCGACCGGAACTGCCGCCGGTGAAATTGCCCAACCGCTTGCAGCGGATGGTCGGGCGCGACGATGCGATCGCCGCCGTCTCCGACAAGCTCGTCGCCTCGCGCTTTGTCACGATTGCCGGCCCCGGCGGCGTCGGCAAGACCGCGGTCGCCGTCGCCATCGCCCACGATCTGCTCGAAACATTCGCCGACGCCGCGCATTTCGTTGATCTCGCCGCGCTCAGCGATCCCGATCTCGTGATCACCTCGATCCTGCTGATGCTCGGTCTGCCGGCCGAGACCGACGATCCCCTGCCCGCGCTGCTGGCGCATCTGCGTGACAAGCGGATGCTGCTGATTCTCGACAATTGCGAGCACGTGATCGCGGCCACGGCGCCGCTGGCGGCGGAGATCTTCCACGCCGCGCCGCACGTTCATATCCTCGCCACCAGCCGCGAAGCGCTGCGTGTCGAGGGCGAGCAGGTCTACCGCCTGGCCCCGCTGGCCGTTCCGCCCGACGGCTCCGCGCTGACGGCCGCCGCCGCGCAGAGCTATCCGGCGCTGCAATTATTCCTCGAACGCGCCACGGCCGGCGGCGCGCAGATCGCGCTCGACGACGCCAACGCCAGGGTCATCGCGAACATCTGCCGCAAGCTCGACGGCATGGCGCTGGCGATCGGTCTCGCCGCCGGCCGGGTCGAAGCCTACGGCCTGGCGCAAACCGCCGCACTGCTCGACGAGCGCCTCAACCTGCTCTGGCAGGGCCAGCGCACCGCGCCGCCCCGGCAGAAGACGTTGCAGGCCACGCTCGACTGGAGCTACGGGCTGCTCTCGGATCACGAACGAATCGTGCTGCGCAGGCTTGCCGTCTTCGCCGGTCATTTCACCCTCGACGCAGCGCTCGAGATCGTGCCGGACGGGCGCGTCGACCAAGCTCACCTGTTCGAGGCCATCGACAGTCTCGTTGCCAAATCGATGGTCGCGCCGCGCCCCATCGGGGCCATGATGCGCTACCGCCTGCTCGACACGACCCGTGCCTATCTGCGCGAGATCGAGCCCGGCGACGCGGCGCTCGGCGCCCGCCACGCGACCTACTACCGGCGATGGCTGGAACTGGCCGGCCTGTCATGGGCGACGGTACCGAGCCCGGACGAACGGGCTGCTCACTTCTCCGCGCTTCACAATGTGCGCGCCGCGCTCGACTGGTGCTTCGGCGCCGACGGTGATCTCGGCATCGGCATCGCGCTCACCGCCGCGGCGGCGCCGATCTTCCTGGCGATGTCACTGCTGATCGAATGCCGGCGCTGGTCGGAGCGGGCGCTGCTGGCGATGAGTTCGTCCTCGCGCGGCGGCGCCGAGGAAATGCACATCCAGGCCGCCCTCGGGCTGACCCTGATGTTCACCCGCGGCGGCAGCGAGGCGGCGCGCGGCGCCTTGAGCCGGAGCCTTGCGATCGCCGAGGCGCGCGGCGACGAAACCAACCAGCTCCAGCTGCTCGGCCGGATGCATATCTTTCACGAGCGGATGGGAGAGTTCGACGCCGCGCTCGGCTACGCGCAGCAGAGCCTCGCGGTCGCACGGGCGCTGGGCGACCCGGCGTCGATCGCCCTCGCCCATTCCCTGCTCGGCGTCTCGCTGCATCTGGCAGGCCGGCATCGCGACGCACTGAAGATGCTGGAAATCGCCTGGCAAGGACCCGGCACGGAGCGAATCAGCACCGTCTACGGCTTCGATCACCGCAACCGGGCCGGCATCACGCTGGCCCGCGAGCTCTGGCTGCAGGGCCGGCCCGCGGATGCGCTGCAACTGGCCCGGCAGACGGTCACCGAGGCCGCCGAGATGGATCATCCGATCACGCTGTGCATTGCGCTGATCTGGGCGGTCTCGATCGCGCTCTGGAGCGGGGACCTCGACGGCGCGGAGGCTGACATCGACCGCTTCATCGCACATGCCAGCTCGCGCTCGATGGGGCCCTATCTCGCCGTCGGCCGCGGCGTCAAAGGCGAGCTGGCGATCCGGCGCGGCGATGCCGCCGGCGGCGTCGAGACGATCCGGGCTTGCCTGCGCGAGCTCCACGATGCCGGCTACGAGCTGCTCACCACGACATTCAACATCGCGCTGGTCCAGGGCTTGCTGGCGCTCGGGCAGATCGAACAGAGCGCGGTGCTGATCGACGAAGCGATCCGCCTCGTCGCGCGAAACGGCGACCACTTCTACATGCCCGAGCTGCTGCGGATGAAGGCCAGAGTCCTGCTGTCGCTGTCGGCGCCCGATATCGAGCCAGCAGAAACCCACTTCACGCAGTCGCTGGATTTGAGCCGTCGCAACGGCGCAAAGGCCTGGGAGCTGCGGGCCACGATCGACTTGGCCGGGTTCATTGCCGAACACGGCCGGCGCGACGAAGCGAAAGGATTGCTTCAATCGGCGCTCGAAGGCTTCGGCGAGGGCTCGGAGACGACAGATATCAGGATCGCCAACGCATTGCTGCGGACATTGTAAGCAACAAGCTCGCTACGCCCTCTCATCCTGAGCTGCGAGTGGCGCGATGCGAAAGCATTGCGACGGGAGCCTGGAAGGAGAGGCGAGCACCTCAGGATGACGGATTTGCCGGCGACGGAAGAGCCTCACCCCGTCGGCGTGCCCTGCTTCCACTGGGCGCCTGCGATCTTGGCGGCCGCGATCACCGCCTGGGTGCGGCTCTCGACGCCGAGCTTTTGCAGGATCGCCGAGACATGCGCCTTGATGGTGGCCTCGGAGACGCCGAGCCTCGTAGGCGATCTGCTTGTTGAGCAGTCCCTCCGACAGCATCATCAGGACCCGGACCTGCTGCGGCGTCAGTGTCACCAGGCGGTCGCGCAGGCGCGTCATGTCGGGGTCGGCGGCTGCTGACAGATCGGTGTCGGCGGGAACCCAGACGTCCCCTTCCATCACCTTGAGGATGGCATCGCGCAATGTCTCGACGCCGAATCGCTTCGGAATGAAACCCGAGGCGCCGAAATCGAGCGAGCGGCGGATCGTGGCGCTGTCGTCGGACGCAGAGACGATCACCACCGGAATCGCCGGATATTGCGCACGCAGATAGATCAGGCCGGAAAAGCCGGAGATCCCGGGCATCGAGAGGTCGAGCAGGATCAAATCGACGTCCGAGGTCTGCTCCAGGAGCTTGGTCAGATCCTCGAACGATCCGGCTTCGTCGATCTTGGCCGAGGTCAAGACGCCCGCCACCGCCTGTCGCAGCGCGTCGCGGAACAGGGGATGGTCATCGGCGATGACGAGATGGGTCGAGGGAGCGTTCATCGTTCTCTTGCTGTCGTTCGCGGGGCCGGCGGACGATCCCGGATATCTCAATTCTTCCCCGAGCGGCCGTGGCATGCAAGTGCACATTATCCCTTTGCCGCAAAGGGGTTAATCTCGGAGTACTCCGCGACCGCGACCGGTGCCGGATACCGGGCGTCAGCTGCACGTCAGTGCGCAAGGCCGAAAGTCGTATTGGGGCGGGTTTCACGCCGATGTTACCTTGCACGCAAGACCTGGATGGATCCGGCATGTCCGGCCCTCCGGGGCGCGAGGAAACGCAATTTCGGGGAGCGACTCAATATGTCGACAATGGCTGTGTCTCAAGCAGGCGCGGGAGGAATGACGAAGGACGAACGGTTCGTCATTCTCGCTTCCTCGCTTGGTACCGTTTTCGAGTGGTACGACTTTTACCTCTACGGCTCGCTGGCCGGCATCATCGGCGCGCAGTTCTTCTCGGCCTATCCGCCGGCAACCCGCGACATCTTCGCGCTGCTGGCTTTCGCCGCCGGCTTCCTCGTGCGCCCGTTCGGCGCGATCGTGTTCGGCCGGGTCGGCGACATCGTCGGCCGCAAATACACCTTCCTCGTCACCATCCTGATCATGGGTCTGTCGACCTTCATCGTCGGCCTGCTGCCCAACGCGGCGACCATCGGCATCGCGGCACCGATCATCCTGATCGCGTTGCGCCTCGCTCAGGGCCTGGCGCTCGGCGGCGAATATGGCGGTGCGGCGACCTATGTCGCGGAGCACGCGCCAAACGGCAAGCGCGGCTATTACACCTCCTTCATCCAGACGACCGCCACGCTCGGCCTGTTCCTGTCGCTGCTGGTGATCCTGTTCACCCGCAGCGCGCTCGGCGAAACCGACTTCGCGGCCTGGGGCTGGCGCATTCCGTTCCTGGTCTCGGTGCTGCTGCTCGGCGTCTCGGTCTGGATCCGGCTGCGGCTGAATGAATCGCCGATCTTCCAGAAGATGAAGGACGAGGGGAAGAGGCTCGAAGGCCCCGCTGACGGAAGCCTTCGGCAACTGGCAGAACGGCAAGCTCGTGCTGCTCGCGCTGCTCGGCGGCGTGATGGGCCAGGGCGTGGTCTGGTACACCGGCCAGTTCTACGCGCTGTTCTTCCTGCAATCGATCCTGAAGGTCGACGGCTATACCGCCAACCTCCTGATCGCCTGGTCGTTGCTGCTCGGCACCGGCTTCTTCATCGTGTTCGGCATGCTGTCCGACAGGATCGGCCGCAAGCCGATCATCCTCGGCGGCTGCCTGATCGCGGCGCTGACCTTCTTCCCGATCTTCAAGATGATCACCACCAACGCCAACCCGGCGCTGGAGAAGGCCATCGAGCAGACCAAGGTCGAGGTGGTGGCCGATCCCAAGGGCTGCGGCGACCTGTTCAACCCGGTCGGCACCCGCGTCTTCACCGCGCCTTGCGACACCGCGCGCGCTTTCCTGTCGCAGTCGTCGGTCAAGTACTCGACCGCGCCAGGCGCAGCCGGCTCGGGCGTGAAGGTGATGGTCAACGGCAAGGAAGTTGCCTACACCAACGCCAAGGACAGCAACCCGGCGGTCCTCGCCGCCGTGCAGGCCGCCGGCTATCCGAAGGCCGGCGACGCCGGCATCGTGAAGATGGCACATCCGTTCGACATCTTCCGTCCGCAGGTGGCGGCGGTCATCGGGCTGCTGTTCGTCCTGGTGCTGTTCGTCACCATGGTGTACGGCCCGATCGCCGCGATGCTGGTCGAACTGTTCCCGACCCGCATCCGCTACACCTCGATGTCGCTGCCCTACCACATCGGCAACGGCTGGTTCGGCGGCCTGTTGCCGGCGACCGCCTTCGCCATCGTGGCCTCGACCGGCGATATCTATGCGGGTCTCTGGTATCCGGTCATCTTCGCGTCCATCACGGTCGTGATCGGCCTGCTCTTCCTGCCCGAGACCAAGGACGTCGACATCAAGGCGACTTGATCGAGCACCGATCGCAACCAACACGAACCGGCCGCGGTCTCCGCGGCCGGTTTTGTTTTGGGAGCCTCATTTTTTGGAGACTCTTGATTTGACGCGTTTTCCTTGCGCGAGCCGGCACCCGCTTCCCCCGAGAGGCTCTATCGATTGCTGCCGATGAATTGCAGCACCACCTCGCGCCGGTGCGGGCGCTTGCGATGCTCGACCAGATAGATCGCTTGCCAGGTGCCGAGCGCGAGCCTGCCGCCCAGAACCGGGACCTGGAGTGAGGCGCCGGTCAGCATCGTCTTGACGTGAGCCGGCATGTCGTCCGGCCCTTCGGTGTCGTGCGTCCACCCGGCATTGTCAGGCGCGAGCCGTGACAGCGCCGTGGTGAGGTCGACGAGCACGGAGGGGTCGGCGTTCTCCTGGATCGTCAGCGAGGCCGAGGTATGGCGGATGAACAACGTCAACGCGCCGTCGCCGGCGTGAACCTCGTTGATGAATTTTGCGGCTTCGCTGGTGAGATCGGTGAAGCCTTGGCCCGGTGTCTGCACGGTCAGCAATGAAGAAGCGATCGTCGTGGCTTGCACGGACGACGGCGCCGAGCGGGTGACGGATTTGGCTGAAGTCATGAAAAGTCTCTCAACTCGGGACGCCGTGGGCACGGCGCTGACGCGCCTTTGCCCACGCTACGAGAACTCGCCAGGTGTCAAATCTTTCCTGACACGTCCTTCTGGACGCGGTTGGCCATGTCGATCAGCCGCCGCCAGGCTTTCTCCAGGAACGACATCACGCGATCGACGTCCTGGTCGCTCGGCAACGGAATCTCGATCTTGCGCTCGCCTTCCGCGGCCCGAGGCTCGGCGTTTTTGGGCTCGGCTTTCTTCAGCGGATCGGATTTCGGCAGCGCCTCGTCGATCTTACCCGACACGGTCGGCCCCGCCGCGAGCTGGCCCTTCAGCTTCTCCACCTCGCTCTGGAGCCTGCCGATCTCGGCGTCGAGTGCGGTCCGCTCGTCCGGCACCGCGTAGCAGGCCCAGCCGGCGCCGTTCTTGCTGCAGGTCGAGACCTTGCCGGTGCGCGTGTCGAGCCGCAGCACACCTTCCGGAATGGGCGTCATGCTGTAGCGGCCGTTTTCACCGTCGGGCGCGGATTGCGCCGCGACGAGGCCGCCGCCGACGGTCATCGCCACGGCGAACGCCGCCGCGGGCCATGATGCTGTGGATGATTTCAATGGTCTCATCGCCCTCTCCGCCACGACGCGCTGGGTGGCGCTTTCGGCAAATTCTACACCCCGCCGAGGCGATCCGCCGCCCAAAACACCTGCCGGACATGAACGATCGCGCCCGCCCCATTGATCCCGGCGGCGCGGCGAAATCGCGACCGTGTCCGCCGATCATGCAGCGAGCTGCTGCGGTGCGGCGTCACGCTGTGTGCAGCGCTGCCGCACACGCCGATATCCTCAAATAAATCAGACACATACCGGAAAGAGACGCAATCGTGACTTGGCTTGACTTGATTATAGGCCATCAGTATGGTCCGCGCGGCTTTTGAGGGTGGCGGGCGCAATTTCCATTCAGCCGCGGCGTTTCGGGTCTTCGTTGCATGACACAGGGCACGGGACACGGCGGGAATGGAGATCGCGATAGATCGTCCGAGGAAGCTGCGCTTTCCGAACGGCTCGGAAATCTCGATCAGCGGTTGTCCGAGTTTCGGGACCGCCGGATCAAGACCGAGCAACCCGCAGGTGACGGAGAGGACAGAGCGGCCAGAGCTTCGGCGATGGCGCTTGGTTTTCGGTTATCCTCCGAGTTGGTCGCCGGTGTCGCTGTCGGAGCGGGGATTGGCTGGGGGTTCGACCGCTTGCTGTCGACGTCGCCTTTCGGATTTATCGTGTTCCTGCTGCTGGGCTTCGTGGCCGGCGTGGTGAATGTGGTGAGATCGGCGGGCGCGGGTCAGAACAGGCGCGGTGGTTCCTAAGGCAATCCGCACTGGAGAGGAATGATCGCGCCGGCTTCGCCGGTGCGGGCCGGCCCGGCCGGCAGACCGAGACCCGCCGGCATCGTCCGGCAGACCAAGAGATGCCGCGCCGATGAAAATCGATCCGATCCACCAGTTCAACATCGAGCCGCTCTTTACCCTGGGCCATATCGGCAATCACACGATCGCCTTCACCAATTCGTCGCTCTACATGCTGGTGGCGGTGGCGATCATCTCGCTCCTGATGCTCGCCAGCGGTACGCAGCTGGTTCCGGGGCGGCTGCAGTCGGTCGCCGAGATCTCCTACGAATTCGTCGCCTCGACCATCCGTTCGACGGCCGGCGCGGAAGGCATGAAGTTCTTCCCGCTGATCTTCTCGCTGTTCATGTTCATCTGCGTCTCGAACCTGGTCGGCATCATCCCCTATACCTTCACGATCTCGAGCCATCTGATCGTGACGGCAGCGCTTGCGCTTCTGGTCTTCTTCACCGTTCTGATCTACGGCGTCGCCAAGAACGGCATGAAATTCTTCTCGATCTTCGTCCCCCACGGCGTGCCCGGCTACATCCTGCCGCTGGTGATGTTCATCGAGATCCTGTCGTTCTTCCTGCGGCCGGTCTCCCACAGCGTCCGTCTGTTCGCCAACATGCTGGCCGGCCACATCGCGCTGAAGGTGTTCGCGGGTTTCGTCGCCATGCTCGGCTTCTCGCTCGGCGCACTCGGCTGGTTCGGCGGCGTGCTGCCGCTGGCGCTCACGGTCGCGCTGTACGCCCTCGAGATCCTGGTCGCGTTCCTGCAGGCCTATGTGTTCGCGATCCTGACCTGCATCTACCTCAACGACGCCATTCATCCGGGACACTGAGCGGTCCGGGGAATTTCCACCCACAACCCAATCTTTCTTCCAAGGAGTCTAAAATGGATCCGGCAGCAGCAAAACTTATCGGCGCGGGCATCGCATGCATCGGCATGGGCGGCGCGGGCGTCGGCGTCGGCGTGATCTTCGGCAACTACCTCGCCGCGGCCGTTCGCAACCCCTCGGCCGCTCAGGGCCAGTTCGGCAACCTGATCTTCGGCTTCGCCGTGACCGAAGCGCTCGGCATCTTCTCGCTGCTGATCGCGCTGCTGCTGCTGTTCGTTCCGCTCTGAGGACGACGTTTTTCGCGCCGTTCCATTTCCTTGGGACGGCGCGTGTGACAGCAACAGGAGAACTCCGTGGCTGAAAGTCATGGCGGCGCAAAAGGTCCCGCGGCGGGCGCTCACACCGAGGCTGACGGTGGTCACCACGGTGGCGGCTTTCCGCCGTTCGAGAGCAGCAACTACGCTTCACAGCTGGTGTCGCTCGCGATCTTCTTCGTCCTGCTTTACGTGATCGTGTCCAAGCTCGCTCTGCCGAAGGTCGGCGGTGCGATCGAGGCGCGTCAGAACAAGATCGAGGGTGACCTCACCGAGGCGCAGGCGCTGAAGGATCAGTCCGACGCGGCGCTGAAGGCCTATGAAACCGAGCTCGCTTCGGCGCGCACGCGGGCACAGGCGATCGGCAACGAATCCCGCGACAAGGCGAATGCGCAGGCGGACGCCGAGCGCAAGACGCTGGAAGAACAATTGGCGGCCAAGCTCGCCGGGGCGGAGAAGACCATCGCCTCGACCCGCGCCACCGCCATGAGCAACGTCCGCGGCATCGCGGCCGATGCGGCAGGTCAGATCGTGCAGCAGCTCACCGGCGTCGTTCCCGACGCTGCGTCGGTCAATGCGGCGGTCGATGCGTCCCTGAAAGGTTAGTCGAGATGTTCTTCGATCCTGAAACCTGGGTCGCCATTGCCTTCGTGATCCTGATGGTCCTGTTCGGCTATCTCGGGGTCTTCAAGACGGCGATGTCGGCGCTCGACAAGCGCGCCGAGCGCATCAAGGCCGAGCTCGACGACGCCCAGCGCCTCAAGCAGGAGGCGGCCAAGGTGCTCGCCGACTACAAGGCGCGCAGTGCGACGGCCGAGCGCGAAGCCGCCGACATCATCGCCAATGCCAAGGCCGAAGCCGAGCGCATCGCAGCCGACGCCAAGGCGAAGATGGAAGACTTCGTCGCCCGCCGTACCAAGACCGCGGAGAGCAAGATCGCGCTCGCCGAGGCCCAGGCGCTGGCCGATGTCCGCGCCGCAGCCGCGGAAGCCGCCGTCCAGGCCGCCTCCACGATCCTGTCGCAGTCGGTCAAGGGCCAGGTCGCCGACGACCTGCTGGCCAAGGGCATCGGCGAAGTCAGGCAGAAGCTGAACTGAGGCGATTGCCTTCACCCATCAAAAAGCCGGCGTGATGAGCGCCGGCTTTTTTATTTGTTGGGTAACAGCAGCCACGATCGCAGCGTCATCACCCGCGAAGGCAAGTGGTCCAGTACGCCGAGGCTTCTCGGTTCAAGCACTGCGGCCTCTGGAATACTGGATTGCCCGCCTTCGCGGGCAATGACAGCTCAGCTTGTCGCAAAACCTCGCCTACTTCTTCTTCCGGCCCTTCGGCTCGGGCGAGAGCGCCTGCGGGTCGAAGCCGACGTAAAAAACGTAGTTGTCGGCGACCGCGGGCGCGGGCACCGGATAGGTCATGTCCTCCACGACGAAGGTAAAGGGCACGCTGCCGCCATCGGTCATCTCGACCGTGGTTCGATAGGCCTTCGAGGCAATCACCTTCTCACCGACTCCGCCCTGCACGACGGCGATACGCAGCGGCACCTCGACGGTCGCGGGCGCACCGGCGGGACCTGCGATCACGCGGCCCTGGATGCCAATTCGCGCCGTGATGCCGGCGCCACCACGGGCGCATTCGCGCGCCATCTTGGTGATCGTCGCCTGGAAGCGAATCTCGTTGCCAACCGCCGGCTTGCCGGTGGCGCCGACCGCATAGGTCGAGGCCCCCGAGCGCACCGTCACCTGCGGGCAGTCGAGATCGTCATCAGCGGGCTGGCCGGGCGCGGGCGGCGGCTTGGGCTGAGCCGGCTCGTCGGACTTGCCGCCGAACAGGTTCTTGAAGCGGTCGGTCAAGGACTGCGCGGCCACGGGCGATACCGCCGCGAACGACACCGACAAGACAAGCGCGATCGCCGGCATCCGCCGCAGCACATTCCGCGATGACCGAAGCTGCTTCCCCATCAAAGCCCATACTCCAAATGCCGTACTAAATGACAAAACCCGGCCGATCACCGGAAGGCCCAGCGGGTTATATCGCCAAAATCGGCGAACCCAAGGCAGCAATAAGGGGGACTTGGCCACACCAAGCGGGCCGCTCAGCCGCGGAAATCCTCATGCAGCAGGCCGAACAGCAGATGGTCCTGCCAGACCCCGTTGATGCAGAGATAGCGGCGCGCCAGTCCCTCGCGGGAGAAGCCGCACTTCTCCAGCACCCGGATCGAGGGTGCGTTGGTGGGGATGCAGGCAGCCTCCACCCGGTGCAGATTGAGCTCGCCGAACAGCGTCGGCAGCAACACCCGCAGCGCCGCCGTCATGTAGCCGCGATGCGCATGGGGCTGTCCGACCCAATAGCCGATGGTGCCGGCCTGGACGATGCCGCGCCGGACATTGGCCAGCGTGATGCCGCCGACCATGGCGCCGTCGAGCTCGCGGAAGACCAGAAACGGATAGGAGCGGTCCGCGGCGATGTCCTCGGAATAGCGGCGCAAGCGACGGCGGAAACCGGAGCGCGTCAGATCGTCCGACGGCCAGATCGGCTCCCAGGGCGTCAGGTAGTCGCGGCTGGTTTCGCGCAGATGCGCCCATTGCAGGAAGTCGGACATCTGCGGGGCACGCAGCAACAACCCGTTGCCGCGCGGCGCGAGGGCGGCGGGTCCACTGGACGGCAGGCGAAAGAGGGCCATGGTGATGCTTCCCGGGGCGACTCAACCCGTGCGCGGCTCCTAATGCAACCGCGCCTTGGCGCGCGCCCGGGTCAATCCTTCCGCAAAAGATACGGCCGTGTCCAGACCCCTGCCACTGCCTAATGCGACAACGGCAGGCCGGCTCCGCGCCAGCAGGGTTCGCGCCGCGTCCCGGGTCGATTCGACGCTGACGGCGTCGATCCGGCCGACCAGTTCCTCGACCGTCTGCGGCCGGCCATAGGCCAGCACGTGCCGGGCGAGCTGTTCGGCGCGGGACGAGCAGCTCTCCAGCGCCATCAGGAGACCTGCCTTCATCTGCGCCTTGGCCCGCGCGATCTCGGCCTCGGTCAGCGTCTCGACCGAATCGTTCATGATGTCGACCACGACCTCCATCATTTCAGGCGCATCGGCCGGATCGGTGCCGGTGTAGAGGCCGAAGAAGCCGGTGTCGGTATAGGGCGCGTGGAACGAATAGATGGAGTAGCAGAGGCCGCGCTTCTCGCGCACCTCCTGGAACAGGCGCGACGACATTCCGCCGCCGAGGATGTTGGTGAAGACCTGCAGCGAGAACAGCGACGGATCGGTCTGCGGCACGCCTTCCAGCGCCAGCGTCAGATGCGCCTGCTCCAGCTCGCGATGCACCACCTTGGCGCCGCCCTTGCCGAACTGGGCGTTTTGCGGCTTCGGGCCCGGCGTCGCCTCGAAGCTCGCAAAGCGCTTCTCGGCCTCGGCGACCACTTGGCTGTGATCGACCGCGCCTGCAGCCGCCACCACCATGTCCGGCCCGCGATAATGCGTCGAGAGGTAGCCGCGCAGCATGTCGCGGTTGAAGGCGCGTAGCGTCTTGGCCGTGCCGAGCAGCGAGCGGCCCATCGGCTGGTCGGGATAGCAGAGCTCGTTGAGATGCTCGAAGACGACGTCGTCGGGAGTGTCCTGCGCGGCCCCGATCTCCTGCACGATGACGTTCTTCTCGCGCTCCAGCTCGTCGGGCTCGAAGGCGGGATTGGCGAGGATGTCGGCGAGCACGTCGAGCGCGAGCGGCACGTCGGCCTTCAGCACCCGCGCGTAATAGGACGTGGTCTCGGTCGAGGTCCCGGCGTTGAGATCGCCGCCGACCGCCTCGATCTCCTCGACGATCTCGCGCGAGGAGCGCTTGGTCGTGCCCTTGAACGCCATGTGCTCGAGCAGATGCGAAATGCCGTGCTCGTTGGGCTTCTCGTCGCGTCCGCCGACGCCGGCCCAGACGCCGAGCGCCGCGGTCTCGAGATGGGGCATCTTGTCGGTGACGACGGTCAGGCCGGAAGCAAGCTTGGTAATCTCGACGCTCATCCGGCAACTCCCTGCTTTGCGGCGCGGCTGACCGACAACACGAACCGCTCGAGCTCGGCCTGATCGTTCTTCATCACCTTCATGTGTTCGGATTTGGTCATCAATCCGTCGAGCCAGGCCGGCAGTTGCGGCCGCTGGCCGCAGGCCGCTTCGACGGCGTCGGGAAATTTGGCCGGATGGGCGGTGGAGAGCACGATGCTCGGAACCCGGGTGTCGGTGGTGTCACGGTCGGCGACAGCGAGCGCCACCGCCGTGTGGGGATCGACCAGCTCGCCTGCCTCGCGCCAACCCGCGCGAATCGCCGCGGCGGTCTCGGTCTCGTCGGCGCGGCCGGCGTCGAACTCCTCGCGGATTGCGGCCAGCGTCGCATCGGGCAGCACGAAGCGCCCCGACTGCTTCAGCGAATCCATCAGACGGCGCACGCCCGCCGCATCGCGCCCGCCAGCCTCGAACAGCAGCCGCTCGAAATTCGACGAGATCTGGATGTCCATCGAGGGCGACGCCGTCGCATGCACCTCGCGCACTTCATAGATCCCCGTCTTCAGCGTGCGCGCCAGGATGTCGTTGACATTGGCGGCGATGCGCAGCGTGCGCACCGGCAGCCCCATGCGCTTGGCGACGTAGCCCGCGAAGATGTCGCCGAAATTGCCGGTCGGCACGACGAAATCCACCGCGCGCGACGGCGCCCCGACCGCAACGGCAGAGGTGAAATAGTAGACCACCTGGGCGACGATGCGCGCCCAGTTGATGGAATTGACGCCGGAGAGCGAGGTGGCATCGCGGAAGCGATGGTTGTTGAACATGCCCTTCACGAGCGCCTGGCAATCGTCGAAATTGCCCTCGATGGCGAGCGCATGGACGTTGGCCGCGCCCGTCGTCGTCATCATCCGCCGCTGCACCTCGGAGATGCGGCCGTGCGGGAACAGCACGATCAGATCCACGTTCTCGAGGCCTGCAAACGCATCAACCGCGGCGCCGCCGGTATCGCCCGAGGTCGCGACCACGATGGTGGTGCGCTGGCCGCGCTTGGCGAGCACGTGATCCATCAGCCGCGAGATCAGCTGCATCGCCACGTCCTTGAAGGCGAGCGTCGGGCCGTGGAATAGCTCCAGCACGAACTGGTGCGGCGACATCTGGCGCAGCGGCACCACCGCCGGATGGCGGAAGGTCGCATAGGCTTCGTTCGCCATACGGCCGAGTTCGGCATCGGAGATCTCGCCGCCGGCGAAGGGACGAATCACGTCGACCGCGACCTCCCAATAGGGACGGCCGAAGAAGCCGGCGATGGCATCATCGGAGAGCTGCGGCCAGGTGGCCGGCACATACAGGCCGCCGTCGCGCGCAAGGCCGGTCAGCATCACGTCGCAGAAGCCGAGTTCAGGGGCCTCGCCCCGGGTCGAGATGTAACGAGTCAAACTGCCCTCCAAAGGCTGACCGGCCTGAGCCGCTCGCTAAGCCTTTGATTTTACGAAATTACTTGTTAACAGCCAGAGGCTTTGGGCCACCATAATGTGTTTTGCGGCATCGGGAAACCGCTTCCCGCCTCCACCCAGCCCAACGAAAAAGGGCTGCGGCGATGCCGCAGCCCTTCTCTTGGAAGGTCTGTCGTTGATGTGTGCAGACCAGTTTGCCTCGTCGGGGTCGGACGACCCGTCAAAATTGTTCGCGCAACCTTTCGGCGCCTGTCATGAAACCGTCAAGGCCGAAAACGAGATATGCGAGAAAATGTTCCTATTTTTCCCGATCGGGAGTTCGGCTCCGACAAGGATAACCAAAGCGCGGCACGCCTGTGCGTTGCCGTCCTTTCCCGAATTCTCCGATATCTCGGAAATGGATCGGTCCCGGCCCGCCCGCGGCGAACCGTCAACTCATCCCGATTTCCACCGCGATCCTGATCAGGTCGGAATGGTTCTTGGCGCCGAGCTTCTGCTTGAGCAGGGAGGTGGTGTTGGCGACGGTCTTGTAGGAGATGCCGAGCGCCTCGGCGACTTCCACGATCTTGTCGCCGCGTCCGAGCAGGCGGAGAATTTCGAGCTCCCGCGGCGTCATCTGCGAGGCCGGGTTGGCCTTGATGGCCGCGCCGGAGAACGTCACGGCTTCGGCGAGTTGCGGGGAGATGAAATTGTCGCCCGCCACCACCTTGCGCACCGCCTTCAGCAGGATCCGGGGATCGTCGCCCTTGGAGACGTAGCCTTGCGCCCCGAGTCTCGACCGCCCGCACCACGAAGGCCGGATCGTCGTTCATGCTGAACATGATGATCTTGGCGTCGGGATCGTCCTTGCGGATTCGTCGCATCAGCTCGAAGCCGGAGACATCGGGCAGGCTGATGTCGATCACGGTCACGTCGGGCCGCTTGCTGACATAGGCACGATGGCCGGATCTGGCGTCCGTCGCCTCCTCGATACGGATCGAATGGTCCGCCGCGAACAGGGTGCGGCAACCGGACAGCACCACGGGATGGTCATCGACGATCAGGACCCGGGTGCCCGGTTTAGCGGTATCTTGCATCGCGCACTCTCTTGTTTTTCAACTCATAAACCGGCGGGAACAAATGGAAAGAGCAAATTCCGCCGATGCGCGTTAGAATTGACCTAATGTGGCAACGACTTTCGTTCAGAACGCAACTGTTTCTTCCGCTCGGCGCGAGTTTTCTCGCTGCGCTGATCCTGGGCGGTATATTGCTGCAGATATTTGCAACCGGTCAGCTGGTCTACGAAAACGAGCCGGCGCGACGTTCGATCCGGGCCATTTCCGCCGCGCTCAACAACACGCTGCGCACCTCGACCGATCCGCAGAAAACGCTGGATGCCTTCGTTCAGTCGCTGGACACCTCCTCCGATATCCAATTCCGTCGCATAGAGGATGGCTCTCCTCCCTCCCCCAAAGATGATGCCCGCAACCTGAAGGTTGTTCCACGGTGGTTCATCGACCTGCTGACCCTCCCGGACATGGACGCGGCCTCTCCCGTGGTCGTTGACGGCAGGCATGTCGGCGATCTCGTGTTCCTGCCGGACCTCTCGGCCGATCTGTTCGAGAAGTGGATCGGCTTTCTCGCGCTGGCCGGCCTGGTCGCCGTGCTGATGGTGCTCACCGGTATTATTGCCTATGCCTTTGCGGAATCGGCGCTGCGTCCGCTGCGCAATCTCGGCCAGGGACTCACGCGGATGCGGCGGGGCGACTACGCGACGCCGATCCCGGTCGGAGGGCCGCCCGAGATCCGGCAAAGCTGTGAAGAAGCGAATGCCTTGGCCGCAACGCTCGCCCGATTGAGCCAGGACAATCGCGACCTGCTGCACCGCCTGGTGTCGCTCCAGGACGACGAGCGGCGCGATCTCGCCCGCGAACTGCACGATGAGCTCGGACCGCTGCTGTTCAGCATCCGCGCCGGCACGATCGCGCTGATCGACACCGAGCCGCAGGCGGGAAATCTCGGCAACTCGGCAGAGGATGTGCTGCAATCGGTCGAGGCGCTCCAGCAGACCAACCGCCGCATCCTCGATCGGCTGCGGCCGCTCTACATCGAGGAGCTGGGCCTTGCGACCAGCGTACAGACGCTGCTGCGGAATTTTCGCAAGCAGGCCCCGCATATCGTCCTGACGGACACGATCGAGCCGGATCTGAACGTGATCGACGGACCGCTGGCGCGGACCGTCTATCGCGTGATCCAGGAGGCTCTCACCAACGTGCTGCGCCATGCCAGGGCCGGCAGCGCCCATGTCCAAGCGATCGTCAGCGGCGAGGCGCTCGTCATCGAGATTTCCGACGACGGCGCCGGCTTTCCCGCGGACAATGTCTTCGGCCGCGGCCTGACCGGCATGCATGAGCGCGTGCGGGCGCTCAGCGGCTCGCTGTCATTGCTGCGCGTGGATGAGCGAACCTATGTGCGCTGCCGCCTGCCGGCCGAGCCGATACGCGAGGCGTCGGTCGCCCGCTAACAGGCGCAGCAGCCGTCAAGCGCGTTCTGCAGCGCCGGCTCGCACCGCGTGCTGTGGATCTTGCCTTCAGGGCTGAAGCGAAACGAGGCGTGAATGCGCAGCGCACCCGCAACGGAATATTCGAGAACGACGCCATGGGGCACCGGCTGGATCTCCTCCAGCCCGAACCCCGCCAGCGAATACGCACTGAGCCGCGGCTGCCAATAGGCCTCGAGCTCGCTCCGGCCGCGATAGCGCTGCGTGCCGTTGCACGTGCAGTCGACGTGGGCGTCGTCCGCATAGAGGTCGAGCAAGGTCGTGAGGTCGCCCTTCCGGCAGGCGTCCACCCAGTCGACGACAATTCCCATCTGATCGAAATCGCTCACGCCGCAATCCTGTCTGCCGCGGAAAAATTACCGGCGGCTTAGGGCTACAGTCGTGAATGTGCGCTGAATAATAAACCCCGGGCGATACCGGGTTCCCTCGAGGGACCTCGGCCGGCTCAGCTCCGCCGCCGGCCCCTGGCCCACACGGCAAAGGCGATCAGCACGGCGCCCGCGAGCAAAAACCAGGTGACGGCGTATTGCAGGTGATCGTCCTTCAGATGCACGTCGAGCGGCCCCGGGCGCGGAACGCCGTTCTCGGGCACCGGCAGCTCGAGATCGACATAGAACGGCGCCACCGCGCCCCAGCCGAGCGCGCTTGCGATGGCCCGATGATCGCGCACGAACCACAGCCGCTTGTCGCGGTTCTCCGCCGGCGTCAGCCAGCCGGGCGGCTCGGGAAAGCGCAGATAACCGGTGAGCGCGACCGGCTGCCCGGTGACGAGCTTCTTCACCGCGCGATCCTCGACGCCGCGGTCCTGCATCGTGTTCTCGACGAAGCCCGCATCGATCACGACCGTCTCGCCGCCCGGCAGCCGCGCCGGCAGGAACGCCCAGGTGCCGGGACCCGACGCGTCCTTGCGCACCGCGGAGCCTGACGAATAGACCATCGCATCGGGCAGGGCTGCGTAGGTCGCGGTGAAGCTGACCCGGCGGAATTCGTCGCGGGCGGGATTGAGCCCGGCCCATTGCGCCGGCGGCGGCAGCGCGACCGGCGCATCGGCCAGGCGCTCGGTGAGTGCCGCGACCAGCTCGTGCTTGGCGATCCGCCGCTGCAATTGCCAGAAGCCGAGCGCGAGGAGGACGGCGGTCAGGAACAGCGTGAACAGCGCGAAGCCGGCCACGCGGGGCTTGCGCGCAGGCTGGTTCATTTCGCGCGGTCGACCAACCGGCCCGGAGCCGCCTTGTGATGGAATTGCAGCGCGATCAGCAGCGACTTCATCGCACGCAGCGGCAACAGCGTGGTGGCCAGGATCAGCGGCAACCACAGCGCCGCATGCAGCCAGTAAGGCGGCTGGTATTTGACCTCGACGATGAGTGCGGCCGCGACGACGATGCCGCCGGCCAGCATGATGATGAAGATCGCCGGACCGTCGCCGGTGTCGATGAAGGCATAGTCGAGACCGCAGCGGTCGCAGGCGGGCGCCAGCGTCAGGAAGCCCGCATAAAGCTTGCCCTGGCCACAGCGCGGACATCTGCAGGCAAGCCCGCGCAGCGCGCTTTGCAGCACGGTGGTTTCAGGCTCGGGCTTGGCGCCGGTGTCGTTCATGAAAGTGACTCTATCATAGTTTTCGCCAAAACTTTCCGGCGGCCCGAAAAGCGAAAGGGCGGCCCGGCGGCCGCCCTTTCTGATCCAAGCGTTGCGGTTCAGTGCGCGCCGTGGGCCATGGCCTCGGCGCCGTGTCCCCAGACATAGATGCAGAGGAACAGGAACAGCCAGACCACGTCGACGAAGTGCCAGTACCAGGCGGCGAACTCGAAGCCGAGGTGCTGCTTCGGCGTGAAATGGCCGGCATAGGCGCGGAACAGGCACACCAGCAGGAAGATGGTGCCGACCAGCACGTGGAAACCGTGGAAGCCGGTCGCCATGAAGAAGGTCGCGCCATAGACGTTGCCGCCGAACGAGAACGCCGCATGGCTGTACTCATAGGCCTGCACGCAGGTGAAGAGCGCGCCGAGCACGACGGTGAGGATCAGGCCGTATTTCAGGCCCTGGCGGTCGTTCTCCAGCAGCGCATGGTGAGCCCAGGTCACCGTGGTGCCCGAGGTGAGCAGGATCAGCGTGTTCAGGAGCGGCAGGTGCCAGGGATCGAAGGTCTCGATGCCATGCGGCGGCCAGGTGCCGGGGACGGCACAGGCGCCGGCCGCAGTACCGAGGCCGCAGCCGAACACCGCGTCGCGGGTGGCGTGGACGGCATCGGCCGGGAACAGCGCCGCGTTGAAATAGGCCCAGAACCAGGCGACGAAGAACATCACCTCGGAGGCGATGAACAGGATCATCCCGTAGCGGTGATGCAGCTGCACGACGCGGGTGTGGTCGCCCTTGTACTGGGCTTCCTTGATCACGTCGCCCCACCAGCTCGCCATGGTGTAGAGCACGCCCACGGTGCCGACGCCGAACACGATCGGCGCGGCCGCGAACATGTGGTGCATCCAGGTGATCGCGCCGACCGCCATGATGAACGCAGAGACGGAGCCGACCGCCGGCCACGGAGACGGATCGACCAGGTGATAGTCGTGATGCTTGGTGTGCGCCGTTGCCATTTGCGGTCTCTCTCCTCAATCCCGTGCCTGTCGGGCACTTATCCCCTTGTTCCAACCTTCCGGGCGTCAACCCGGCGGTCAGAGATTTCCCTTGCGCCTGTCGCCTTCGCCCGACGCCAGCGGCTTCACCACGGGATCCTTCACCGGATAGAAGGTGTAGGACAGCGTGATGGTGTTCAGCCCGTCATTCTCGTGATCCTCGGCGATCGACGGATCGACGTAGAAGACAACCGGCATCTCGCGCTTCTCGCCCGGAGCCATGGTCTGCTCGGTGAAGCAGAAGCAGTTGATCTTCTGGAAATAGGAGCCGACCGTCAGCGGCGCGACGTTGTAGGCGGCCTGCGCGGACGTGGTGCGCGCGGCCTGGTTGGTCACGGTGTAGAAGATGGTCACGACCTGGCCGATATTGACCTCGATCTCGTTCTGCTCCGGCTCGAACTTCCAGGGCAGGCCGGGCGCGACGTTGGAATCGAAGCGCACCGAGATTTTCCGTGCGATCGGGCCGGTGGCCGGCGCGGCGGTCGCGACTTGCGTCGTGCCGTTGAACCCGGTGGCGCGGCAGAACCAGTTGTAGAACGGCACCGCGGCGTAGGAAGCGCCGACCATCAGCGCGACCACGCCGCCGCAGATGGAGGCAACCACGGCATCACGACCCAGCCCGCGGCGCTTGGCCGGCTCACGATTGGCCGGCTTGACGCTGACATCCTGCGATATGGTGGGCTCGTGATCCATGTTTCCTACATCGGCCGCACGAGAACTGCCGGTCCCTTGACCATGGTGACGGCGAAGAACAGTACCACGAGCACGCCGAGCGCCAGGGCAATCGCGATCGAGCGCTGTCGACGGCTCTTCTTCTGCGCCTCGGTGAGGACGATTCCATCTGTCTCGGGTTTGTCGGCCATTGCTGTGATCATGCGCCCCCAACCATCGGAGCCAGCGCCCTGAACACGACCTCGGCCAGCAGGGTCGCGAACAGCACGAACAGATAGAGGATCGAGAAGGCGAACAGCTTGCGGGTCGCGCGCAGCGACGCGGTTCGCTCGCGGCGCAGATAGACGTTGATCGCGAGCACCAGCATGCCGGCGCCGAGGATCAGCGAGACCACGCCGTAGATGGCGTCGAAATAGCCGAGCGCCCAGGGCGCGGCGGCGACCGCGATCAGCACGACGGTGTAGAGCAGGATCTGCAGCCGCGTCGCGTCGGGACCGGCGACGTTGGGCAGCATCGGAATGCCGGCGCGCGCGTAGTCGTCGGAGCGGAACAGCGCCAGCGCCCAGAAGTGCGGCGGGGTCCAGAAGAAGATGATGGCGAACAGCAGCAGCGGCTCGACGTCGACCGTGCCCGTGACGGCGGCCCAGGCCACCACCGGCGGCAGCGCGCCGGCGGCGCCGCCGATCACGATGTTCTGCGCGGTCCAGCGCTTCAGGCCCATCGTGTAGATCACGACGTAGAAGAAGATCGTGAAGGCGAGCAGGCTGCCGGCGATCCAGTTGACGAGGATGCCGAGCGTCATCACCGAGAAGAAGGACAGCGTCAGGCCGAACGCCATCGCCTCGGGGCGGGTGATGCGGCCGCGCGGGATCGGCCGGTTCGCCGTGCGCGACATCTTGGAATCGATGTCGCCTTCGAGCGCCATGTTGAGCGCGCCGGAGGCGCCGGCACCGACGGCGATGCAGAGCAGCGAGGTGAACGCGAGCACGGGATGGAAGTGTCCCGGCGCCATCGCCATCCCGACCAGCGCGGTGAAGATCACCAGCGACATCACCCGCGGCTTCAAGAGCGCGACGTAGTCGCCGACCTCCGCTTCGGAGATGCGGGGATTGATGTCGATGGCGTTGTGGTCGAGGACGGACACTAAATTCAACTCGCTTCGTTATAAAGCCGCGGCGCCCGTGACGGGCGCCGCGGACGATGGCTTACTGCACGCGGGGCAGCACTTCGAACTGGTGGAACGGCGGCGGCGAGGGCAGCGTCCATTCCAGCGTGGTCGCGCCGGCACCCCACGGATTGTCGCCCGCCGGCACCTTCTTCATGAAGGCGTCGAGCACGCAGTAGAGGAAGATCAGCACGCCGAAGCCGGAGATGTAGGAGCCGACCGACGAGACCAGGTTCCAGCCCGCGAACGCATCGGGATAGTCGACATAGCGGCGCGGCATGCCGGACAGGCCGAGGAAGTGCTGCGGGAAGAACACCAGGTTGACGCCGATGAAGGTGACCCAGAAATGCGCCTTCGCCAGCGTCTCGTTGTACATGTAGCCCGACATCTTCGGGAACCAGTAGTACCAGCCGGCGAATATGCCGAACACCGCGCCGAGCGACAGCACGTAGTGGAAGTGCGCGACGACGTAGTAGGTCTCCTGCAGCACGCGGTCGACGCCGGCATTCGCCAGCACGACGCCGGTGACACCGCCGACCGTGAACAGGAAGATGAAGCCGACCGCCCAGATCATCGGCGCCCGGAATTCGATCGAGCCGCCCCACATCGTGGCAATCCAGGAGAAGATCTTCACGCCGGTCGGAACCGCGATGACCATCGTGGCGGCGACGAAATAGGCCTGCGTCGCCGAGGACATGCCGACCGTGTACATGTGGTGCGCCCACACCACGAAGCCGATGCCGCCGATCGCGACCATGGCGTAGGCCATGCCGAGATAGCCGAAGACGGGCTTGCGCGAGAAGGTCGAGACGATCTGGCTGATCATGCCGAAGGCGGGCAGGATCAGGATGTACACCTCGGGGTGACCGAAGAACCAGAACAGATGCTGGAACAGCACGGGGTCGCCGCCGCCTTCGGGGTTGAAGAACGTCGTGTGGAAGTTGCGGTCGGTGAGCAGCATGGTGATCGCACCGGCAAGCACCGGCAGCGACAACAGCAGCAGGAACACCGTCACCAGGATCGACCAAACGAACAGCGGCATCTTGTGCAGGGTCATGCCCGGCGCGCGCATGTTGAAGATCGTGGTGATGAAGTTGATGGCGCCGAGGATCGACGAGGCGCCCGCCAGATGCAGCGACAGGATCGCGAAGTCGACGGCGGGGCCCGGATGGCCGGAAGCCGACAGCGGCACGTACATGGTCCAGCCGGCGCCGACACCGTTGGCGCCCGGCTCGCCTTCGACGAAGGTCGACATCAGCAGCAGCGCGAACGAGGCCGGCAGCAGCCAGAACGAGATGTTGTTCATGCGCGGGAACGCCATGTCGGGCGCGCCGATCATCAACGGCACGAACCAGTTGCCGAAACCGCCGATCATCGCGGGCATGACCATGAAGAAGATCATGATCAGGCCGTGAGAGGTAACGAACACGTTATAGGTGTGCGTCTCGTGGAAGATCTGCACGCCCGGGTACATCAGCTCGGCCCGGATCGCGATCGACATCGCGGCGCCGATCACGCCGGCGATGACCGCGAAGATCAGGTACATCGTGCCGATGTCCTTGTGGTTGGTCGAATAGACGTAGCGACGCCATCCGGTCGGATGGGCGTGCTCGTCATGTCCGTGGGCGTGATCGCCGTGTGCCGCTGCGCTCGTTGCCATTTTCAAATCCTGCCTTGCGTCCCGTTCGGACCTCTGGAGGTCCCGCCCTTTATATCGCTTTCAGTCCCCTCGGGCCGTCACCCGACGCTTACTGCGTCGGGCCGGCTGCGGAGGCGTAGGTGCTGGTGCCGCCGCTCGCAAACTTCTTCTTCGCGGTCTCGACCCAGGAGGCGAACTCCTGGTCCTCCACAACGCGAATCGCGATCGGCATGAAGGCGTGGTCCTTGCCGCACAGCTCCGAGCACTGACCGTAGAACATGCCGGTCTTGGTAGCCTTGAACCAGGTCTCGTTCAGGCGGCCCGGAATGGCGTCGATCTTGACGCCGAAAGCCGGCAGGGCGAAGGCGTGGATGACGTCGGCGCCAGTGACCTGGACGCGAATCACCTTGTTGACCGGCACCACCATCTCGTTGTCGACGCCGAGCAGACGGGGCTGCTTGTCCTGGGCCATCAGCGAGTCGAACTCGAACTTGCCGTTATCGGGATAGGCATAGGACCAGTACCACTGCTTGCCGGTGGCCTTGATGGTGATGTCCGCCTTCGGCACGTCGAGCTCGAGGAACAGCAGGCGGAACGAGGGCACCGAGATGCCAACCAGGATCAGCACCGGAACCAGCGTCCAGGCCACCTCGATCAGCGTGTTGTGCGTGGTCCGCGACGGCACCGGATTGGCCTTCGCGTTGAACTTCATGACCACGATGACCAGCAGCGCCAGAACGAACAGCGTAATCAGCGTGATCAGCACGAACAGGAAGTTGTGGAACCAGACGATGTTGTCCATCACCGGGGAACCGGATTCCTGAAGCGTCCATTCCCACGGCTTCGGCTGCCCGAGTTCGGCGAACGCCGCGCCGCCCGTCGCCAGCGTCAGACCCGCCACGGCCAATCCCAGCAAGTGCCGGCCGACCCGGCCCATCGACATCTTCATGCCGTTCGCGCTCCCCATCGAAATCACCCCAAGTGCGCTCCCCTGTGTCCGGGAAACGCTTATTCGATCCGCCCGCCTGACAAACCGCCGCGCAAGAATACCTCTAAGAGGAATTGGGGCCAGATCGCTAGAACGCCGAAATCAAGCCTCTCAAACCATAATTTTTGATCTATCGCAATGCAGTCTTGAGGCCCGTCTGCCAGCGATCACCCGCAAGATAATTCCTAGTAATATCGGACAAAAATACCGTTGGCCGGGATGCTGCGGCTTGACAGCGGAATTGCCCGCGTTAGGCACTGGCAGATGGCCGCGCAGGAACCTGATTCGTGCGGGCGGCGGCGGTGCGAGGCGGCGTGGAATTTGCTTGGGAATCGCCTTCAAGACGCCGTCATTCCCGTATCAGTCCGCCAGATCAGTCCGCTGGGCGCAAGCGACCCAGGCGAGCAGAGGGACCGACCCGATGGGGTTTTCGAAATCGATGGCAAGGCAGGCGATAAGGCAGGCTGACCGCCTCCCGGCGCTGGCAGGCCTGCTGGCTGCGATCGTCCTCCTGGCGCTTCCCGGCCTTGCTCATGCGCAGGGCGCAGTGCGCTCCGTCCATGGCGACTGGCAGATTCGCTGCGACACGCCGCCCGGCGCCCAGACCGAGCAATGCGCCCTGATCCAGAGCGTGGTGGCGGAAGACCGCTCCAATGCCGGCCTGACCGTCATCGTGCTGAAGACCGCCGACCAGAAAAGCCGCCTGATGCGTGTGGTCGCACCTTTGGGGGTCCTGCTGCCCTCCGGCCTCGGCCTCAAGCTCGACAACCAGGACGTCGGCCGCGCCGGATTCGTCCGCTGCCTGCCCAATGGCTGCGTCGCTGAGGTCGTCATGGACGACAAGCTGCTCGGCCAGCTCCGCACCGCCAAGACCGCGACCTTCATCATCTTCGAGACCCCGGAAGAAGGCATCGGCTTCCCGCTCAGCCTGAACGGACTGGGCGAGGGGTATGATAAATTGCCGTAGGGTTCGCCAGCTATCAAGCTCCCGTCATCCTTCGAGGCATGCCTTGCAAGGCAAGTACCTCAGGATGACGGTGATAGATTATCGTTCGCCATAAACGCGACCACTTGGTCCCCGGAGGCGAAAGCCAGACACGCTTTGATATCGTCCTCGGTCAACTCCGGAAAATCATCGAGGATTTGAGCGTGGGTTTGGCCGGCGGCCAGCCAGCCGAGCACATCCGCCACGGCAATCCGCATGTGGCGGATACAAGGTCGTCCTCGACGCTTTCCCGGCTCGATCGAGATAATGTCTCGGCAATTCATCAAATTAGCATACCGTCAATCGGCATCCGATGCAGTGCCCTGCCATTCTATCGTTTCGGTAATGTGACGCCCCGCCCCCTCGCGGAACCGGGCTGAAACCATTATCTTGCCCAACATCTTCCGCTAATGGACGGACGCATGACCAACCCAGCCACGACCTCGCTGCTCGACCGCGCCAATCTCGACCGCGACCAGGTTCGCCACGAGGTCGCACGCGGGCTTTCCGGTGCCGACGACGGCGAGCTGTTCCTGGAGTACAGCCAGACCGAAGCGCTGATGTTCGACAATGGGCGGCTGAAGCAGGCGACCTACGACACCTCGCAAGGTTTTGGCCTGCGCGCCGTCAAGGACGATGCAGTCGGTTACGCGCATTCCTCCGACGTGTCGCTGCCGGCGCTGATCTCGCGCGGCGGACGCGGTTGCGGCCGTGCGCGGCGGCTATTCCGGCAGCTTTGCGGCCCCGCCGCCCCGTACCAACGTGCGGCTCTATGGCGACGACAATCCGCTGGACGCGCCGGGCTTCGAGACAAAAGTAAAACTGCTCGCCGAGATCGACGCTTACCTGCGCGACAAGGATCCCAGGGTGCGGCAGGTCAGCGTCAGCCTGGGCGCGACCTGGCAGGTCGTCGAGATCCTGCGGCCCGATGGCGAGAGCTATCGCGACATCCGTCCGCTGGTGCGCGTCAACATTTCCGTCGTCGCCGGCCAGGGCGACCGCCAGGAGAGCGGCAGCAAGGGCTATGGCGGCCGCGCCGGCTATGCGGAATTCATCGAGAGCAAGAACTGGCGTGACGCCGCCGACGGCGCGCTGCGCGAGGCGCTGGTCAATCTGGAATCGATTCCCGCCCCCGCCGGCGAGATGGACGTCGTCTTAGGGGCCGGCTGGCCCGGCGTGATGCTGCATGAAGCGGTCGGCCATGGTCTCGAGGGCGATTTCAACCGCAAGAAGACCTCGGCATTTGCCGGCCTGATGGGCCAGCAGGTCGCGGCCAAGGGCGTCACTGTGGTCGACGACGGCACCATGGCTTCGCGTCGCGGCTCGCTGTCGATCGACGACGAGGGCACACCGACCAATCGCACCGTGCTGATCGAGGACGGCATTCTGGTCGGCTACATGCAGGATCGCCAGAACGCGCGGTTGATGAACATGAAGCCGACCGGCAACGGCCGCCGCCAGGGCTATGCCCATGTGCCGATGCCGCGCATGACGAATACCTATATGCTCGCGGGCGACCGCGATCCGGCCGAGATTCTCGCTTCGGTGAAGAACGGCGTGTTTGCCGCCAATTTCGGCGGCGGCCAGGTCGACATCACCTCGGGCAAGTACGTGTTCCAGTGCACCGAGGCCTACAAGATCGAGAACGGCAAGATCGGCGCGCCGCTGAAGGGCGCCATGCTGATCGGCAACGGCCCGACCGACCTGCATCGCATCCGCATGATCGGCAACGACCTTGCGCTCGATACCGGCATCGGCACCTGCGGCAAGAACGGACAGGGCGTACCGGTCGGCGTCGGCCAGCCTTCGCTGCTGATGGAGCGCATCACCGTGGGTGGAACGGGCGCATGAGCATGGAAGAAAAGGTCAGCGTCACCCCCAAGCGCAAGAGCAGCGGTTGGGCCGGCCAGATCGCACAGCTCGCCGGCATCGTCGCCGCGGTCTTCATCGCAAAAGGCGCGCTCGCCGAGCCGTTCTACGTGCCGTCGGGCTCGATGGAGCCGACGCTGCTGATCGGCGATGCGCTGATCGCCTCGAAATTCCCCTATGGCTACGGCACCTCGTCGCTGCCGATCCAGATCAATCTGCCCGAGAGCGGCCGCGTGTTCGCGGAGACGCCGAAGCAGGGCGATGTCGTGGTGTTCCGCTGGCCCGGCGATCGTTCGCAAGCCTGGGTCAAGCGCGTCGTCGGGCTTCCCGGCGACCGCATCCAGATGCGGCAGGGCCAGCTCTTCATCAACGACCGCCCCGCCGAGCTGAAGCCCGACGGCGTCGGCGCCGCCGAGGACGACAATGGCGGCAGCGAGCCCGCCTACCGTTATGTCGAGACGCTGCCGAACGGCGTGTCGCATCTGATCTTCAAGATGCGCGACAACGGGCCGCTCGACAACACGCAGGAAGTGACGGTGCCGGCCGGCCACCTCTTCGTGCTCGGCGACAACCGCGACAACTCCGCCGACAGCCGCGTGTCGCTGCGCTCCGGCGGCGTCGGCCTGCTTCCGATCGACAATCTGATCGGCCGTGCGGATGCGGTGCTCGGCTCCTGGGATCTCGGCATGCGCGGCCAGCCGGTCTACACGTGGCTCTCCGGCTTCCGGCTCGCGCGGTTCTTCACCGCGGTGCATTGAGCGGACTTTCAAGGTCTCGATCACATGACCTTCGACGACGTCAGGAAATTTGCGCTGACGTGGCCGGAGGTCGGGGACGGCACTTCCTACGGGACGCCCGCGCTGAAGGTGCGCAAGAAGATGCTCGCGCGCCTGAAGGAGGACGGCGACAGCCTGGTGATGCCGGATGTGCCGATCGACGAGCGCGCCATGCTGGTCGAGAGCCAGCCGAAGATCTTCTATTTCACCGATCATTACGCGGACTATCCGATCGTGCTGATCCGACTGTCGAGGGCGAAGCGCGCGACCGTCGAACCGTTGTTGCGGCGGCGCTGGCGTGCCCTGGCCTCAAAAGCGGCGCGGGCTGAGTTCGATAAGCGCGAGAGCATGTGAGCGGCACGATGGACGAGGCGCGCTTTCTTGCGCTGGCGCTGCGTAATCCCGTCAACGCCGCGATCATCGACGAGCTGCATCGCCTCACCCTTCCCGACGCGTGGCTGGTCTCGGGATGCCTGGTGCAGACCGTGTGGAACGTGCTCACCGGCCGCGCCGTCGGGCACGGCATCGCCGACTATGACGCGTTCTATTTCGATCCCGATACATCGTGGGAGGCCGAGGACGCGGTCATCCGCAAGCTGCAGGCGCGTCTGAGCCAGCTCGACGCCAGGATCGAGATCCGCAACCAGGCGCGCGTGCATCTGTGGTACCCGGCCAAGCACGGCCTGCCCTATCCGCCCCTGGGAAGCTCGCGCGAAGGCATCGACCGCTTCCTCACACAGAACACGCAAGTCGGCGTCAGACGTGCAGACGATGGCTACGAGGTCTACGCACCGCACGGTTTTGACGACGTTGCGAAGCTGATCGCGCGGCCCAATCCGGGCCCGAATTTTTCCGCGGCGAATTACAACGCGAAGGCCGCGCGATGGAAAGCGCTATGGCCGGAGCTCACGGTGATCCCGGCAGAGTAAGATCTCGTAGGGTGGATTAGCGAAGCGTAATCCACCTCGTCTGACTCCACGGAAACCGAGGCGGTGGGTTACGCCTTCGGCTAACCCACCCTACGGCACCTGCCTAACGCACCACGCCCGACGTGAACCCCGCCTTCCGCCTCGGCGGCTTGATTTCCTTTTTCAGGAAGCAGCGCGCCTCGCGCCCGGTGTAACCGGGGCGGGCATAGGTGAAGGCACGGCACTTGTTGTCGGCGGTGCACGCGGCCTTGCAGGCCTCGACGCCCTCGCCCTCTTTCAAATCGAAATTGCGCAGATCACCGCCGGGGCGGTCGATCGACGTCTCCACGCCCTCGACCCGCGGCTCGATCACGCCGGCGCCGCGGACACCGGAGATGCAGCAACTTCCCGGCACGCGCGCCGGCACGGTGTTCTTCAGCCAGCAGACTGCCGAGCCGCCTTCGACGTCGGGATAGCTGAAGCTCCACGAGCGGCAGCGGCGGTCGCGCTCGCACAGAAGCGCACAATCCTCGGGATCGCCCGACGCCACCGGCGAGCTGAAATAGTCGCCGCCGGGCCGGTCGAAAGCCGTCTGGGCGCGCGCCGGCCCGCTCGCGAAAGCAAGCGAAAGCAGCGTGACGCATGCCACGACGCTGGCCACAACACCCTGGGACAGGTGGCCCTTCCCCATCGGAACAGCTTTCGAGTTATTGACGACGCTCAGGTTTTTTCAGCCGGTCATTTGATCGCCGCAAACCTGTATGGGCGATGAACGGCTGAAACCCGATCGGCGGCTTGCCAGCCTAGAACGCGTATTCGGCGTAGGCCGGTTCCACCGAGCCCTTCCAGGGGCCGTTGAATTTGTCCAACATTTCCTCGGCCGGCGTCCGGCCGGAATCGATGATGCGGTCGAGCGGCTCCAGATGCCGCGTTTCGTCGCGGCCGAGCTGGTCGATCTGGCCGCGCCGTCGCAGGCCGGCATGTGCCAGAACGAGGCATTCCTTGGCGATCTCGAACAAATAGCGGTTCTTGATCCGCGCCTTGAAGCCGAAGCGCGGCACGTCGTCGCGCAGGGCCTGACGCTCGGGCGCGGTCCAGTGCTTGACGATCTCCCAGGCCGCATCGAGCGCGACGTCGTCATAGAGCAGTCCGACCCAGAACGCCGGCAGCGCCGGCAGCCGGCCCCATGGACCGCCGTCGGAGCCGCGCATCTCGAGATAGCGCTTCAGCCGCACCTCCGGGAAGATCGTCGAGAGATGGTTGGCCCAGTCCGACAGCGTCGGGCGCTCGCCGGGAAGGTTGTTGTTGCGGCCGTCGAAGAACGCCCGGAACGAGGAGCCCGACACGTCGATATAGTCCTCGTCGCGCTTGACGAAATACATGGGCACGTCGAGCGCGTAGTCGACGTAGCGCTCGAAGCCCATGCCGTCCTCGAACGCCCACGGCATCATGCCCGACCGCGCATTGTCGGTGTCGCGCCAGATCTCGGAGCGGAACGAGAGGAAGCCGTTCGGCTTGCCCTCGGTGAACGGCGAATTGGCGAACAGCGCGGTTGCAACCGGCTGCAGCGCGAGCGACACGCGCAGCTTCTTGACCATGTCGGCTTCGGAGGAGAAGTCGAGATTGGTCTGCACCGTGCAGGTCCGGTACATCATGTCGAGGCCGTATTGGCCGACCTTCGGCATGTAGTTGGTCATGATCTTGTACCGGCCCTTGGGCATCATCGGGATGTCCGCGCGCGACCAGGACGGCGTCATGCCGAGACCGAGGAAGCCGATGCCGAGCGGCGTTGCGATCTCGCGCACCTGCGCCAGATGCGCCATCAGCTCGCTCTGGGTCTGGTGCACGTTCTCGACCGGTGCGCCTGACAGTTCGAACTGTCCGCCGGGCTCGAGCGAGATCGCACCGCCGCCGGTGACGTCGTAGAGGCCGATGATGTTGCCCTTCTCCATGATCGGCTCCCAGCCGAGCAGGAGCTTCATGCCTTCGAGCAGCGCGCCGATGCCGCGCGCACCTTCGTAAGGCACCGGACGGTGGCCTTCGAGCGTGAACGGCGTCTTCTCGTGCTCGGTGCCCATCCGCCATTCGGAGGCCGGCTTGCAGCCTTCCTCGAACCACGCGACAAGCTCATCGCGTGACTGCAACGGCGTCATATCGATCTGGTCTCGCGCCATATCAAACTCTAATCAAAGGCGCTTCGATCGAATGCGCGGGGTGATGGGGATGGTCCGCGAACCACGGGGTGCGCGGACGTGCTGGTTTGCCGCGCGGTCATCGCGACGGCGAAGTTTCGTTGACGTTGACGACAGGCGGCAGCTTCATCTCGCCGCACGAGCAGCCCAGCCGGTCGAGCAGACCGCTGAGCTTGACGGCATCGGCATCGGACAGTTTCGAACCGACATATTTCTCGATCGCGGCCGAATAGGCGCCCCACATCCGCTTCTGCAGCTCACGGCCGGCTTCGGTGATCTCGACGAACTGGCCGCGCTTGTCGATCTTGCATTCGCGCCTGGAGGCGAGGCCCTCGTCGACCAGGCGGTCGATCAGGCGCGAGGTGGAATATTGCGGGATCAGCATCTGCCGTTCGAGTTCCACGGGGCGCAGCTCGCCCGAGGGCGCACGCGACAATTCCAGCAGCGCGTCGTACCATGCCAGCGGCGGGAAGCCGGCCTTCTTCAAATCCTGCTCGACGCAATCGAGCACGCGGCTCTGCACCCGCATCAGGCGGATCCAGGCGGAGGTCGCCTCGGTCGATGGTTTGCGCTTCATGGTCCCGCTCAAGCTCGTCGTCCGTTTCTTACCTCATTTGATGCAGCTGCATCAATCTTGACTATTCCATGCAGACGCATGTAGTCGTTCTTTCGCCCCAACCAAGCGTCAAGAGGAGGAAATTCCATGAAACTCTATTACTCGCCCGGTGCCTGCTCCCTGTCCCCCCACATCGCGCTCCTGGAAGCCGGCCTGCCCTATGAGCTGATCAAGGTCGATATCCGGGCCAAGAAGCTCGAAAATGGTGAGGATTATCTGAAGCTGAATCCCAAGGGCCAGGTCCCTGCGCTGGGCCTCGACAGCGGCGAGATCGTGACCGAAGGGCCGGTGATTGTCCAGATGATCGCCGACCAGGCTGCGGCCAAGGCGCTGGCGCCGGCCCACGGCAGTTCCGAGCGCTACAAGCTGCTGGAGTGGCTGAACTTCCTCACCTCCGAGGTGCACAAGAGCTTTGGTCCGATGTTCGCGCCGGCGCTGAACGACGAAGCCAAGGCCTTCTTCAAAGATCGCGTCATGGGCAAGCTGAAATATATCGACAGCCAGCTCGCCGGCCGCGACTACCTCATGGGCAAGCAGTTCACGGTGGCCGACGGCTATCTGTTCACGATGCTGACCTGGGCCGACCGGATGAAGTTCGACCTCTCCGCGATGCCAAACCTTGCGGCCTACAAGGCCCGTGTCGCGGCGCGGCCGCAGGTTCAGGAAGCGCTGCAGAAGGAAGGCCTCGCGCAGGCGAAGTGAGGCGTAACGTCCACGGACAAGCAAAAGGCCGGATCGTCGATCCGGCCTTTCTTGTTGCTGCGTAGCCCGGATGAAGCGGAGCGCAATCCGGGTCACTGCATCCGAGGAGATGCTGTCCCGGATTTCGCTTACGCTCCATCCGGGCTACGCGTGCGCCTTAAGCCGCCGCCTTCTTCGGCGCGAAGCGGCCGTAGAAGGTCTCGCCCTTCGCCGCCATCTCTTCGAGCAGCTTCGGCGGGGTGAAGCGCGAGCCGTACTTGGCTTCGAGCTTGTGGCAGAGCCTCGACGAACTTCTTGGTGCCCATGAAGTCGATATAGGACAGCGTGCCGCCGGTGAACGGGGCGAAGCCGAAGCCGAGGATCGAGCCGACATCCGCCTCGCGGGGATCGGTGATGACGTGATCCTCGACCGTGCGCGCGGCTTCCACCGCCTGCACCACCAGGAAGCGCTGCTTCAGCTCCTCGACGTCGAGCGTGTCGGGGTCGAGCTGCTTCGGCTGCAGCGCGGAGAGGCCCGGCCACAGGCTCTTCGAGCCCTTGCCCTTCTCGGGATAGTCGTAGAAGCCCTTGCTGTTCTTGCGGCCGAGCCGGCCCTGCTTCTCGACCATCTCCACCATCAGCTTCTTCTGGTCGGGGTTGATGGCGTTGGGGCCGAGGTCGGCTTCGGTGGCCTTCATGATCTTGAGGCCGAGGTCGAGCGCGACTTCGTCCGAGAGCGAGAGCGGGCCGACCGGCATGCCGGCCATCTTGGCGCAGTTCTCGATCATCGCCGGCGGCACGCCTTCCAGGAACATCTCGTTGCCTTCGGCGACATAGCGGCCGACGCAGCGGTTGGCGAAGAAGCCGCGGGAGTCGTTGACGACGATCGGCGTCTTGCCGATCTGCCGGACGTAGTCGAGCGCGGTCGCGAGCGCGAGATCGCCGGTATTCTTGCCCTTGATGATCTCGACCAGCATCATCTTCTCGACCGGCGAGAAGAAGTGGATGCCGACGAACTTGCCCTGGTCCTTGAAGCTCTCGGCCAGCGAGGTGATCGGCAGCGTCGAGGTGTTCGAGGCGAAGACCACATCCGGCTTCATGTGCTCCTGCGCCTTGGCGAAGGTGTCGGCCTTGACCTTGCGATCCTCGAACACGGCCTCGATGACGAGGTCGACGTCCTTCAGCGCGGCGTAGTCTGCGGTCGGCGTGATGCGGGCGAGCAGCTTCTCGGCATCCGCCGGCTTGGCGCGGCCCTTCTTGATCTGCTCCTCGATCACCTTCTGCGCATGCGCCTTGCCCTTGTCGGCGCTCTCCTGGTCGCGGTCGATCAGGACCACGTCGAGGCCGGCACGGGCCGAGACGTAGCCGACGCTGGCGCCCATGAAACCGGCGCCGATCACGGCGATCTTCTTCACCTTGGTCGCGGGCACGTCCTTCGGACGGCGCGCACCCTTGTTGAGCTCCTGCATCGACAGGAACAGGCTGCGGATCATCGCGGCCGCTTCCTTCGAGCGCAGCACCGAGGTGAAGTAGCGCGATTCGACCCGCAGCGCGGCGTCGATCGGCAACTGCAGGCCTTCATAGACGCAGCTCATGATGGCGCGCGCGGCCGGGTAGTTGTCGTAGGTCTCGCGGCGATAGATCGCATTGCCTGCCGGGAACATCATCATGCCGGCCTTGGAGAACACCGGACCGCCGGGCAGCTTGAAGCCCTTCTCGTCCCAGGGCGCGACGGCCTTGCCGCCGCCCTTGATCCAGTCCTTCGCGGCCTTGACGAGATCGGCTGCGGGAACGATGGCGTGAATCAAATTCAGCGCCTTGGCCTTCTCGACGGTGACCGGATCGCCCTTGAGCAGGATCGTCATCGCATCCTGCGGCGGCACCAGGCGCGGTACGCGCTGCGTGCCGCCGGCGCCGGGGAACAGGCCGACCTTGACCTCGGGCAGGCCGAGGCGGGTCTTGGGATTCTCCGCGGCGACGCGATAGTGGCAGCACAGCGTGATCTCGAAACCGCCGCCGAGCGCGAGGCCGTTGATCGCGGCCGCCCACGGCTTGCCGGAGGTTTCGATCGAGCGCAGCACCAGCGAGAAGCGGCGGCTCTGGTCGAACAGCATCTGGTTCGCCGCGGTCTCGCCTTGCTCCTTCAAGACCTTGGCGTAGGCCTGGTTCATGCCTTCGAGCATCGACAGATCGGCGCCGGCGCAGAACGCTTCCTTCGCCGAGGTGATGACGACGCCCTTCACGGCGGCATCGGCCGTGGTCGCCTTGACGATCGCATCTAATTCGTTGGTGGAGGTCTCGTCGAGCACGTTCATCGAACGGCCCGGGATGTCCCAGGTGACGAGCGCGATGCCGTCGGTGTCGGTCTCAACCTTGAAATTCTTGTACGACATGTTGGTTGCTCCTCGGTGCCGCTGCCGATCTCAGGCGCGGCGGTTGATCGGGATCTCCTAGGGTGGGTTAGCCCGCGGCTGCGCGAAGCGCAGTCCGCCGGCGTAACCCACCCTACGGCTCTTCGTTACACCCGCTCGATGATGGTCGCGGTGCCCATGCCGCCGCCGATGCACAGCGTGACGAGGGCGGTGGACTTGTTGGTGCGCTCGAGGCTCATCGAGCACGGTGCCGAGGATCATCGCGCCGGTGGCACCGAGCGGATGGCCGAGCGCGATCGCGCCGCCATTGACGTTGATCTTGGCGTTGTCGATGTCGAAAGCCTGGATGTAGCGCAGCACGACGGAGGCGAAGGCCTCGTTGAGGCTCGAACAGGTCGATGTCCGACTTCTTCATCCCGGAGCGCGCGAACAACTTCTCGGTGACGTCGACCGGACCGGTCAGCATCATCGCCGGCTCCGAGCCGATATTGGCGAAGGCGCGGATCTTTGCCCGCGGCTTCAGGCCGTACTTGCTACCCGCTTCCTTGCTGCCGAGCAGCACGGCGCCGGCACCATCGACGATGCCGGAGGAATTGCCGGCGTGGTGCACGTAATTGACCCGCTCGATCTCGGGGTGCGACTGCAGCGCGACGCCGTCGAAGCCGCCCATCTGCGCCATCATCGTGAACGAGGGCTGCAGCTGCGCCAGCGACTGCATCGTCGTCGAGGGACGCATATGCTCGTCCTTGGCGAGGATGGTGAGACCGTTGATGTCCTTCACCGGCACGATCGACTTGTCGAAGCGGCCCTCTTCCCAGGACTTCGCGGCGCGCTGCTGGCTCTGCACGGCGTAAGCATCGACGTCATCGCGCGAGAAACCGTATTTGGTCGCGATCAGATCGGCCGAGACGCCCTGCGGCATGAAATAGGCCGGCACGGCCATCGACGGATCCATCGGCCAGGCGCCGCCGGAGGCGCCGATGCCGACGCGGCTCATCGATTCGGCGCCGCCGCCGATCACCAGCTCATGCTGGCCGCTCATCACTTGGGCTGCAGCAAAATTCACGGCATCGAGGCCGGAGGCGCAGAAGCGGCTGATCTGCACGCCGGGAACGGCTTCGCCGAGACCGGATTTCAGCGCCGCGAAGCGCGCGATGTCGCTCCCGGCCTCGCCGACCGGATCGACCACGCCGAGGATGACGTCGTCGACGGAATCTTCCGGCAAATTGTTGCGGTCCTTGAGTGCCTTCAGCGGCACGGTGGCGAGCGCGAGCGCGGTCACTTCGTGCAGCGAACCGTCAGCCTTGCCGCGGCCGCGGGGGTGCGAACGTGATCGTAGATATAGGCATCTGCCATGGGAGCCTCCTGATTGCAGTGATGTTAGTGGCGACCGCGGGCGCGGTCGCAATCATTGGTGAAGCGGAAAGCCTCAGAACGCTTCGGCCGGCAATTCCATGATGGTGGCGCAACCGGCCTGGATGCGCGCAAGATTCGCGGCGGTCTCCGGCAGCATCCGCTCCATGAAGAAGCGGCCGGTGACCAGCTTGGTCGAGAGATAGGGCGTCGCCCCGCTCTCGGCAATCTTGGCATTCGTCACCTTCGCCATCTTCGCCCACATGTAGCCGAGCGCGACGAAGCCGAAGAGATGCAGATAGTCGGTTGCGGCGGCGCCTGCATTGTCGGGCTTCGCCATCGCGTTCTGCATCAGCCAAGTCGTCGCCTGCTGGAGATGGCCGAGCGAGGCCGAGAGCGGGGCGATGAACGGCTTCATCGCCTCGTCGCCGCCGTTCTCCTTGGCGAAGGCCATGACCTCGCCGAAGAACGCCATGATGGCGCGGCCGCCGTCGCGCGGCAGCTTGCGGCCGACGAGGTCGAGCGCCTGGATGCCGTTGGCGCCTTCATAGATCATGGCGATGCGCGCATCGCGTACGAACTGCTCCATGCCCTGCTCGGCGATGTAGCCGTGGCCGCCATACATCTGCTGCGCCTGCACCGCGTTGGCGAAGCCGTAATCGGTGAGGAAGCCCTTCAGCACGGGGGTCATCAGGCCCATGTGGTCGTCGGCGGCCTGACGGTCCTTGGGGTCTTCGGAGCGGTGGGCGACGTCGCTCTTCAGCGCGGTCCACATCACGAAGGCGCGCGCGGCCTCGTTGAAGGCGCGGATCGAGAGCAGCGTGCGGCGCACGTCGGGATGCACGATGATCGGGTCGGCCTGCTTGTCCGGCGCCTTGGCGCCCGTGAGCGAACGGCCCTGGATGCGATCGCGGGCATAGGCGACGGCGTTCTGATAGGCGACCTCGGACTGCGCGAGACCCTGCACGGCGACGCCGAGCCTCGCCTCGTTCATCATCACGAACATGCCCTGCATGCCCTTGTTCTCTTCGCCGATCAGCCAGCCGGTGGCGTTGTCGTAGTTCATCACGCAGGTCGAATTGCCGTGGATGCCCATCTTGTGTTCGATCGAGCCGCAGACGACGCCGTTGCGGCTGCCGACCGAACCATCGGCATTGACCAGGAACTTGGGCACCACGAACAGCGACACGCCCTTGATGCCGGCGGGTGCGCCCTCGATGCGGGCGAGCACGAGGTGGATGATGTTCGGCGCGAGGTCATGCTCGCCGGCCGAGATGAAGATCTTGGTGCCCGTGATCTTGAAGCTGCCGTCGGCCTGCCGCACCGCCTTGGTGCGGAGCATGCCGAGGTCGGTGCCGCAATGCGGCTCGGTCAGGTTCATGGTGCCGGTCCACTCACCCGCCACCATCTTCGGCACGTAGGTCTGCTTCTGCTCGGGCGAGCCGTGCACGATCAGCGCCGCGGTCGCACCCATGGTGAGGCCGCCATACATCGAGAACGCCATGTTGGCGGAGATCTGGAATTCGTTGACCGCCTGCGAGAGCGTCACCGGCAGGCCCTGGCCGCCGAACTCGGTCGGCGCCGACAGGCCGAGCCAGCCGCCCTCCGCGACCTGCTTGAAGGCGTCCTTGAAACCCTTCGGCGTGGTGACACTGCCGTCGTCGGCGCGCTTGCAGCCTTCGAGATCGCCGACGCGGTTGAGCGGCTGCAGCACCTCTTCGGCGAGCTTGGCGGCTTCGCCCAGGATGGCTTCACGCACGTCGCTCGACGCGTCTGAGAACCCGGCGAGGTTGTCGTAACGGTCGATCTGGAAGACGTCGTTGAGCAGGAAGTTCACGTCTTCGACGGGGGCTTTGTAGATCGGCATGGTGGTCTCCCGGCAATGGGCCTTAGAACGTGGTGATGTCAGCGTGTTCCTGCGGCGCAGCCTGGCCCGCGAGCTTAGCGGGTTCTGCAACCTCAGGGCAGGGTCATGATTGGGCGGCAAGCTGCTCCGCCATCAGGCGGTGCAGCATGTTGATCGCCTTGAGCGGACGCACCATCACCTTGAAATGGGTGATGCGTCCCTCGCCGTCGAAAGTGATGATGTCGACGCCGTTGATCTCGATGCCGTCGATCATGGTCTTGAATTCGAGCACGGCGCCGTTGTCGCTGCGCCATTCGCCGACATAGGTGAAATCAGGACCGCCGAGCACCTGCTCGGCGCTGGAAAGGTATTTGAAGGTGATGTCACGCCCGCGCTGCGGGTGTGGACGACCGGGCTTTCGAACACGGCATCGGGATGCAGCAGGTCCCGGAGCGCGGCGCGGTCGTGCGACTTCATGTAGGCGTACCAGGAATCGAGGCCGGTCATTCTCAGCTGCCTCCCTTATGGGCCTGGACAAAAAGTGCGAAAACAACCCCATGCACAGTAGCGGGGCGGTTGATTTCGCTGGGTTTTTCGGGTCGGATCATTGCCCGGCCCGGCTTGTCTCATATGCACATTGACGCATATGCGCCAATGCGCATAAAGTCAAGCGAGATGGTCGAGGATGACACAAGGAGGCCGGTCATGGCCCTGGGCGACGCGATCCTCGCATGCCTCACGGAACGCCCGATGACGGGCTACGAGGCTCGCCAAGACGTTCGATTCCTCGATCGGCTTCTTCTGGAAGGCCGACCATCAGCAGATCTACCGCGAGCTCTCCAAGCTGCGCGACCGCGGCCACATCCAGGGCCGCGAGGTCGTGCAGACGGGCAAGCCCAACAAGCTGGTTTATACGCTCACTCCCGAGGGCCGAACAGCACTGCGGCACTGGGCCGCGCGGCCAAGCACGCCAGCCTCGACCAAGGACGACCTCCTGGTCCGCCTCCACGCCCTCGACAGCATCGACATCGAGCCGCTGCGCACTGATCTGATGGCCCGCCTGGAGCACCACCGCGACCGCCACGCCAATTACGAGCGCATTCTGAAGAAGCGTTTTCCGGACGGCACGGCCGAGGGAAGGCTCGACCTCGGTAATTTGCTGCTGCTCCGCTTAGGGGCCCGCCACGAGCAGATGGTGGCCGATTTCTGCGAGGAGACGCTGGAAGCGCTCTCGGCGATGAGCGGCAAGGCCACGGTGGTGCCGCTGGACGAGGGCAAGCGGGAAAAGGGCTGAGAGCTCGATCAGCGACGGCGGTGCCAAAACCTCTCCCGCTTGCGGGAGAGGTCGCGCCGAAGGCGCGGGTGAGGGCTTTCTCCTCTTGGGGGCTGTCCCGTCGCGGAGGCACCCTCTCCCCAGCCCTCTCCCGCAAGCGGGCGAGGGAGCGCACCGGTTCCTCGGTTGGGTCCCCCGTCCAACTTTAAGACCCCGGCAACCGCGTTCCTTAACTCGTTATTTACCGTAACGGACAAAAGTCGGTTTTCGAGGCAGACGACCCGCGCCAAATTCGATTGTCTTTGCAACGGACACGCGTGGGAAGGCTGGAGGCGCCGGGTGGGGCGCCGGAGTCGGAACCGGACAGAGTCATGAATTCGCGCGTATCGTGGAGTGTGGACGGTATCGATCCATCCGTCAGGGAGCGGGCCGAAGCTGCTGCGCGTCGCGCGGGCATGTCGCTCAATGACTGGCTGAACTCCACGCTCGGCGAAACTGCCCCGCCAAACTTTCGCGGACCTTACGATCAGCGCCAGAATCAACATCAAGATTCGCGGCCGCAGCAAATGCCAGGCCAGGCACCGAGTCAGGAGAGCCGCGAAGTCGCGGATATCCACCAGCGGCTCGACGCGATCACCCAGCAGATCGAACGGATTTCAAAGCCCGCGCCGCGCCAGGATGCATCGTCGCGACCGGATGTCTCGCGCGAGCAGGGCGTCGCACGCCAGCTCAACGACGCGATCTCGCGGCTCGATGCGCGGCTGTCGCAGATTTCCAAGCCGCAGCAGCCCCAGTCGCCGCAAGCGCCGCGCCCGGCAGCTGCGCCCTCGCCCGTTGAAACACGCCAGCGCCAGGCCGACATGGTCGAGCGCGCGGCCGCGCAGGTCTATCGCAACTCCCCTCCCCTGAGCCCTGCGTCGTTCGACGTCGCCGTGGCCGAGATCACCGCGCGGCAGAGCGAGACTCGACGGCTTCACGCCGCGGCAGATGCCGCCGCGCGCCGCGCCATCGATTGCGCCTTCGGCTGCTCCTTACGCGCCGCCCATGACACCGATGGCGCCGCCCGCGCCTGCCTATGCTCCGCCGCCACCGCAGGCGGGCCCGGATTTCTCCTCGCTCGAGCGCCATCTGCTCAAGATCACGAGCCAGATCGAATCGCTGCAGCGCCCCGACAATACCGAGCAGGCGATCAACGCCTTCCGCAGCGAGACTCGCCGAGATCCGCGCCGCCATCACCGAGGCGATGCCGCGGCGCGCGATCGAATCGATCGAGAACGAGATCCGCTCGCTGCATCGGCGCATCGACGAGACCCGTTCCAACGGCACCGACGGCCAGATGCTGTCGGGCATCGAGCACGCGCTGTCCGACATCAAGCAGGTGCTGCGCACGCTGACGCCGGCCGAGCAGCTCACCGGCTATGACGAGGCGATCCGCAATCTCGGCGCCAAGCTCGACCTGATCCTGCGCGCCAACGACGATCCCTCGACGGTGCGCCAGCTCGAAGGCGCGATCTCGGCGCTGCGCGGCATCGTCTCCAACGTCGCCTCCAACGAAGCGCTGGCCCGTCTGTCCGAGGACGTGCAGCTGCTGTCGTCCAAGGTCGACCAGGTCACCCGCCCCTCCGGCCAGGGCGACAGCTTTGCGGTGCTCGAGCAGCGCATCGCCGCACTCACCGCGGCGCTGGAAACCCGCGAGCGGCCGCAGCCCTCCGAAAGCACCGAGCATCTCGAATCCGCGATCCGCGCGTTGTCGGACCGTTTCGACCGCATGCAGGTCGGCAACGATTCAGCTTCCACCTTCGCGCATCTCGAACAGCGCGTCTCGTATCTGCTGGAGCGGATCGAAACCGCGTCCGATCCGCGCAACGGCAATCTCAGCCGCGTCGAGGATGGGCTGCACGACATTCTCCGGCACCTGGAGCGGCAGCAGGCGACCTATTCCGCACTGGCCGAGAGCCGCAATTCGGCGCCTTCAGCCGATTCCGGAATGGTCGATCTGGTCAAGCGCGAACTGTCCGACATCCGCTTCAGCCAGGCCGAGACCAACCGCAGCACCCAGGACTCGCTCGAGGCCGTCCATAGCGCGCTCGGCCATGTCGTCGATCGCCTGTCCATGATCGAGGGCGATTTGCGCGCCGTGCGCACGACGCCGCCCGCCCCTGCGCCGCAGCCGATGGCCATGCCCATGGCCGCTCCGATGGCGCCCGCGCCTGTCATGCGCGAGCCGCTGCCGCAAGCCCAGCAGCCGAAATACGATCCGAAGCCGGAGCTGCCGAACCCTGCCGCCGCGCAGGCGCCGCAGGCCGCCTTCTCCGCCGCGCCGCGCGAATTCCACGCCGCTGCCGCGTCCGCCGCGCCGCCGGCGCCGTCGGCTCCGCAAACCGCACCGCCCCTGCCGCCGCGCGCGATCAGCGAAATCCTGGAGCCGCACACCGCGCGCGCGGCGCTCGCGCCGGAATTGCCGCCGGATCATCCGCTCGAGCCGGGCACACGGCCGGGCGCGCGCGTGGCCACGCCCTCGGAACGCATCGCCGCCTCCGAGAGCGCGATCAGCGAAATTCCCGCCGCCGCGAAAGAGCCGGTCTCCTCGTCGAGCTTCATCGCGGCCGCACGCCGCGCCGCCCAGGCTGCCGCCGCGCAGCCGGAAAAGCCGGCCCGTGGCGCCAAGTCTGGTGCGAAGGCCGGTGCCGATCGCGCCAAGGACAAGGGCAAGGACGGCGGTTCGACCTTCACCTCGAAGATCCGCTCGCTGCTGGTCGGCGCGAGCGTGGTCGTGATCGTGCTCGGCACCTTCAAGATGGCGATGAACCTGCTCGAGGGCAGCCCGACGCCGGCGCCGCAGGCCATGGACAATACGCTGAGCCAGCCCGCGCCGCAGGCCCCGCCGCCACCACCGGCGATCGAGAACAAGCCCGCCACGCCCGAGCAGGTCACGCCGTCGATGACCTCGCCGACACCGATCGGCCGGCAATCCCAGAACAACGCCGTTCCGGCCGCTCCCGCGCCCGCCGCGGCCAGCTCGGCCTCGGTTGAAATTCCGCAGACCCCGGCCGCAGCAGCGCCGCAGCCTGCCGCGAGCAGCGACGTCACCGGCGCGCTGTCGGGCACGAGCCGCGTCAAGCTCGGCCTCATCCAGGTGCCGCCGAGCGAGAAGCTGCCCGACGGCATCGGCGGGCCGGGCCTGCGCACCGCCGCGATGAAGGGCGATGCGACCGCGGCCTACGAGATCGGCTTGCGCTTTGCCGAGGGCAAGGGCGTCGCCACGAACTATGACGAAGCGGCGAAGTGGTACGACCGCGCGGCGCAGGCCGGCGTGATCCCCGCGACCTTCCGCCTCGGCACGCTCTATGAGAAGGGCCTCGGCGTGAAGAAAGACGCCGACATCGCCCGCCGCTATTACACGCAGGCCGCCGAGCGCGGCAACGCCAAGGCGATGCACAATCTCGCGGTGCTCGATGCCGACGGCGGCGGACGCGGCGCCAATTACAAGAGCGCGGCGCAGTGGTTCCGGAAAGCCGCCGATCGCGGCGTCGCCGACAGCCAGTTCAACCTCGGCATCCTCTATGCCCGCGGCATCGGCGTCGAGCAGAACCTCGCCGAGTCCTACAAATGGTTCAGCCTGGCGGCCGCCCAGGGCGATGCGGATGCGTCCGGCAAGCGCGACGACGTCGCCAAGCGTCTCGACCCGCAATCGCTCGCCGCCGCCAAGCTCGCGATCCAGACCTTCAGCGCCGAGCCGCAGCCCGACGATGCCGTCAACGTTGCGGCCCCGAACGGCGGCTGGGACAGCGCGCCGCAGGCAGCCACAAAACCCGCGCCGAAGCCGGTTGCGACCAAGCGCTCGGCCTCGGCGGCGCATTAACGGCGAATAGCTTTAGATCCAACCAACCGAGCCACAGGCTCGGTGCACCTCTCCCGCTTGCGGGGAGGGGCTATCGCACATGTGCGCACGATGTCGCGGCATCGGCAGTAGGCTCCCTCTCCCGCCTGCGGGGAGGGCTGGGGTGGGGGCTCTCTCCTCTTGGGGAATCCCACTGCGGAGATACCCTCTCCCCAACCCTCCCCCGCAAGCGGGGAGGGAGCGCACATTTTGTTGTGGCGACGATCGCGGATCTGACGCTCAAGCCCATTCACCACGCCCGAAATTGTGGGGTCCCGCCCCGCTCCGAATTCCGCTATTGAGGGGCGCGGCAATCGTTCCGACCGTCCGGCGGGCATTCCGCGATGATCGATCCGTCTCGCCGGAGCGTGGTCCCTCGATGCAGCTTTACCTCCCCATTGCCGACCTCCCCATCAACGTCTTCCTGGTGCTGGCGATGGGCGCGGCCGTGGGCTTCGTCTCCGGCATGTTCGGGATCGGCGGCGGCTTCCTGATGACGCCGCTGCTGATCTTCATCGGCATCACGCCGGCGGTCGCGGTGGCGTCGGTCGCGAGCCACATCGCGGCCTCCTCCTTCTCCGGCGCACTGTCCTACTGGCGGCGGCGGGCGATCGATCCGTCGCTGGCGAGCGTGTTGTTGTGCGGCGGCGTGACCGGCACGGCGCTCGGCGTGTGGACCTTCACGCAGCTCCGTGCGCTCGGCCAGCTCGATTTGATGATCGCGCTCTCCTACGTCGTGCTGCTCGGCACCGTCGGCAGCCTGATGTTCTCCGAAGGCCTGCGCGCCCTGATGCGGACCCGGCGCGGCGCATTGCCGCCGCGGCGCACCCACAACTGGATCCACGGCCTGCCGCTGAAGATGCGGTTCAAGCGCTCGAAGATCTATCTCTCGGTCATCCCCGTGGTGGTCGTCGGCATCATGATCGGCTTCATCGGCGCCATCATGGGTATCGGCGGCGGCTTCATCCTGGTGCCGATCATGATCTATCTGCTGCGGGTGCCGACCTCGACGGTGATCGGCACCTCGATGGTCCTCACCCTGGTCACGATGCTGTTCGCGACCATGCTGCACGCGCTGACCAATCACCTCGTCGACGCCGTGCTGGCGCTGATCCTGATGGTCGGAGGCGTCACCGGCGCGCAGTTCGGGGTTCGCGCCGGCCAGAAGATCCGCGGCGAGCAGCTGCGGCTGCTGCTCGGCCTTCTGATCCTCTCGGTCGGGATCCGCTTCGCGATCGAGCCTCGTGATCCGCCCGGCGGATCTCTTCACCATCCGTGACCTCGGAGCGAGCGGATGAGGCGCGCAGCGCTCGCACTTCTGTTCGTCCTGCTGCTCGGCTCGGTCGCGCGCGCCGAACGGCTGATCGTGTCGGTCTCCAACCACCGCGTCACGGTGACGCCGAACTATTCCGGCGAGGAGCTGGTGCTGTTCGGCTCGGTCGAGAAGGAAGCCACCACGCCCGCCGACCGGACCGCCTACGATCTCGTCGTCACCGTGATGGGTCCGCGCGCCGACATGGTGACACGGCGGAAGGAACGCACCTTCGGCATCTGGATCAACACCGACTACCGGCAGTTCCTGCAGGTGCCGAGCTATCTGGCGCTGTTCGCCAACCGTCCCTTCGAGGCCATCACCTCGCCCGAGATCGCGCGGCGGCAGCAGATCGGGCTGAACAACGTGCTGCTGACGCAGCGGGTCAGCGGCGACTTCGCCGACGTGGTGCCCAATGACGCATTCCGCTCGGCCTTCATCCGCCTGCGGACCCAGCACGGGCTCTATCGCGAGGATCCGGGCGCGGTGACGTTTTTGACGCCGACACTGTTCCGCACCGGCATTCCGCTGCCGGCGGAGGTGCCGATCGGCACTTATGAAGTCGAGATCAAGCTGTTCGCGAACGGCGCGTTCATCGGCAAGACCGAGACCGCGTTCGAGATCGTCAAGGTCGGCTTCGAGCAGTTCGTCGCCACGACGGCGCGGCAGAACGGGTTGATCTACGGCCTCGTCACCGCCGCGATGGCGCTGATGACGGGATGGATGGCGTCGATCGTATTCCGGAAGGATTGACTTCCCCTCCGTCATTGCAATGAGGGGGCGTTTATCGCGTTCCTCCCTCTCGTGTCCCGGACGCGGCGCAACGCTCCTGCGTTGCGGTGCGAGCCGGGACCCAGAAAGCCACGGGACGGAATGCGGAGGCATGGGCCCCGGCTCAGCAGCGCACCGCCGAAGAGGCGCTGCGCTGCGTCCGGGGCACGAGACCTGCGTTCGTGCATGAACGGCGGCAATGACGGCCGCGGCAGTTACGGCGCCTCGATCACCGTCGGCACGCCCGGCTCCAGCAGGCGCAACCGCGTGCCGAAGCCGAGGACGTCGAACGTCTTGCGCAGATCCTCGCTGTTCTGGCGGAAATGCGCCCAGCCTTCGGTATGCACGGGCACGATCGTCGCCTCGGGGAAGGCGCGCGCGGTCTCGATGGTGTCGTTGGTATCCATGGTGAGATGGAACGGCCCGCGCGTCTGCGCCGCGCCCGCGAAAGGCAGCACCACGCCGCATTTGAAGCGGCGCGCGACCTCGGCGACGCCGTCGAACCAGGTGGTGTCGCCGCTGACATAGACCGCGCTGGTGTCCTTGCGGCTCGACTGCACGACGAAGCCGATGACGTCCCCCGACAGCGGCTCGATGCCGGCCGGGCCGTGGCGGGCCGGCGTCGCGGTAATGGTCAGCGTGTTGCCGTCGCGGTCCTTCAAATGCGCGGTCGCCCAGGGCGCGAGCCCTTCGGCATGGCCGCCGAGGCGCTTTGCGCCCGCCTCCGTCGTCAGCACGCGCTTGACCTTGTGGAGATAGTCGCGGCCGGAATTGTCGAGATTGTCCGAATGCTGGTCGTGGCTGAGCAGCACGGCATCGACCGGGCCCAGCGCATCGGGCTTTAACGCGGGGCCGATGGTCTTCTCCAGCTTCACATGCGGCAATTGATAGGCGCCGGGCGCATCGAAGGTGGGATCAGTGAGCAGGCGGAAGCCGTCGATCTCGATCAGCGCCGTCGGGCCGCCGATCAGGGTGATGGCAATGGGCATGGAAATTCTCCTCTTATGCGACGGGCTTTGCGGGGCGCGTCACCAGGTAGATGCCGAGCGCGACCGGGATGATGCCGAGGAGGTCACGCGCCTCGACGTGCTCACCCAGGACGAGATACGCGAACAGCATGCCGAGCGGCGGCATCAGGAAATGATAGGCGCTGGCGGCGGTGGCGCCGCACACTTTCAGGAGATGGAACCAGAGCCAATAGGCCAGGATCGAGCCACCGAGCACGAGGAACGCAAAGGCCCCGATCAGGCCCGGCGTAAAATCGATGGCATGGATGTCGGCGAAGGTGAGCGCCACCGGCGTCAGCACGACGCCGGCCGCGAGGTTCTGCACGCCGTTGCCGATCCACAAGCTTCCCTTCGGGGAGAGCAGCTTGAACAGGATGGTGCCGGCGACGATCGAGGCGAGCGAGGCCAGCGTGAACACGATGCCGTGCAGGGAATCGGTGCCGACCGCGAGGCGATGCCAGACGATCAAGGTCACGCCGATGATGCCGAGCAAAAGACCTCCGGCCTTGCGCCAGGTCATGCCTTCGCCGAGCAGCAGCGCCGCCAGCGCTGCGGTGAAGACCGGATTGGCCGAGACGATCAGGCCGCCGAGGCCGGCGGAGACCGATTGCAGGCCGGTGTAGCCGAGGCCAAGATAGAGCGCGTTGTTGGCGATGCCGAGCACGGCGAAGATCGCCGCATCGCGCCAGGACAGCGACCAGGCCTCGCCGCGGATCAGCGTGGCGCCCAGGATCAGGATGCCGGCGAGCGAGAAGCGCGCGGCCAGCAGGATCAGCGGCGGACAATGGGTGACGCCGATCTTGCCGGCGACGAAGGCGTAACTCCAGAGCAGGCAGAACAGGCCGATGGCGAGCGGCAGCGTGTTGAAGCGGCTACGCGGCACCGAAATCGAGGGGGCGAGTGACATGGGTGATCTCCTAGGCCCTCGATCTAGGGACGCCCCTTGTCATTTGGAAATTAAATGATTAACTTACTGTAAGTGGATTTTCGAATGGAGGCCGCCATGCTCGATCTCGAGCTGCTGCGCAGCTTCGTGTCGGTGGTCGAGGCCGGCGGCTTCACCCGGGCCGGCGCACGCGTCCACCGCACCCAATCGACCGTCAGCCAACAGATCAAGCGGCTGGAGGAAGACATCGGCCAGGTGCTGCTGCATCGCGACGGCAAGACTGTGCGCCCGACCGAGGCCGGCGAGCGGCTGCTGTCCTACGCGCGCCGTCTGCTCTCGCTGGCCGAGGAGGCGCGCGACGTGCTGCGCCAGCCGAACAGCGAAGGCGCGATCCGGCTCGGCATCCCCGAGGATTTCGCGGCGTACCGGCTGACCAAGCTGCTCGGCGCATTCGCGCGCTCGCATCCAGGCCTGCGGCTCGACGTGCGCGCCGACCAGAGCAAGTATCTGGCGCGCGATCTCGAGCGCGGCGAGGCTCGACCTTGCGCTCTACAAGCGCGAGGCCGGCGCGAGCGGTGCGATCGCGGTGTGGCCCGAGCGAGTGCACTGGGTGACCAGCAAGAGCCATCCCATCGACGTCAGCGTCGCCTCGGTGCCGTTGATCGGCTTTCCGCTCGGCTGCATCTATCGCGCCGGCGCCATCCATGCGCTGGAAAGCGCGGGCCGCGCCTGGCACACCGCTTACACCTCATCGAGCCTCGCCGGGATCCAGGCCGCGGTCGCGGCCGGCATGGGGCTGAGCATCCTCTCGGAGATGTCGATCCAGTCCGATCATCGCGTGCTGACGGCCAAAGAAGGATTCGCCCCGATCAACAAGACCGAGGTCGCGTTGATGGCATCGCCCGATGCGAGCCCGGCAACGCTGCGGCTCGCCGATCGTCTGGCCGAATTTTGCGATACGGTGCAGGCCAAGGCGGCTTGAAGCCGGCTTGAATTCGCGCGGGCTTGCCGCCGCCGCTCAATTCACCGCGGACATCAGCCTCGTGCCGCACGCATTCGCGTAGAACTTGCCGCCGCATTGGCGCTTGATGGCGGCGCAGCGGGCCGCGGGCGAGGCATTCTGCGGAACAGTGAAGCCGCAACTCAGGCCGTCGGCGCTGCGACCAGGCTTGCCGTCGGCGAGCGCCGCACTGGAGGCGCTGATGCAGATGACGAGCAGGGCCGCCGCGGCGATTTCGATCAGCAGTCGTTTCAGCAGTCGCAGCTTCGGCAGTCGGGCCTTCAGCAGTGTCATGGGAATGTTCCTCCACACTGATGGCTGAATTGATCGGCAATCTAGCACGGAAATCCCGGTTTCTCCGTGCTCGTCCGGGTTCCCAAAGCGGCCCGTTCCTTGCATAAATTTACGCCAACGCAGTGCACGGCCGCTCCAGCGACAGTTCCGGTGCCGGGGCAGGACGCGTAGAGTTAAGTGGTGTTCTTTCGACCAGGAAGTGACGGCTTTGCAAGATCAATCGTTCCAGCCCAGTTCTGCCGCCCCGACGCCGCCCATCGACGAGCTCGCGCTGGCTGAGATCAAGGGCGCGATCCTGGCGAAGCTGCGGCTTGCCATCGGCAAGGATGCCGGCATGGCGACCAGGCACGACTGGTACCAGGCCGCGGCGCTGGCGCTGCGCGACCGCATCGTGCATCGCTGGCTCACCGCGGAGAAGCACAGCTACGACGCAGGCCGCAAGCGCGTCTATTATCTCTCGCTCGAATTTTTGATCGGCCGCCTGTTCAGCGACGCGCTCAACAACATGGGCCTGCTCAAGATCTTCGAGGTCGCGCTCGGCGATCTCGGCGTCTCGCTGCCGGAGCTGCGCAAATGCGAGCCGGACGCCGCGCTCGGCAATGGCGGCCTCGGGCGGCTCGCCGCCTGCTTCATGGAGAGCATGGCGACGCTGTCGATCCCCGCGATCGGCTACGGCATCCGTTACGATTACGGCCTGTTCCGCCAGATCATCAATCAGGGCTGGCAGCAGGAATATCCGGACGAATGGCTGAGCTTCGGCAATCCCTGGGAATTGCAACGGCCCGAGGTGATCTACGACATCAATTTCGGCGGCACCGTCGAGCATGTCGACGACAGGGGGCGCGACCGCGCGATCTGGCATCCCGGCGAGACGGTGCAGGCGATCGCCTATGACACGCCGATCGTCGGCTGGCGCGGCCAGCACGTCAACGCGCTGCGGCTGTGGTCGGCACGCTCGCCCGATCCGCTCAAGCTGGATGCCTTCAACAAGGGCGACTATGTCAGCGCCAGCGCCGAGCAGTCGCGCGCGGAAGCCATCTGCAAATTCCTCTATCCGAACGACGAGAGCCCGGCGGGCCGCGAGCTGCGCCTGCGCCAGGAATATTTCTTCGTGTCGGCATCGCTGCAGGATCTGATCAAGCGGCACCTTGCCTCCGACGGCCAGCTCCGCAGCCTGTCGAGCAAGGTCGCGGTGCAGCTCAACGACACGCATCCGAGCCTTGCCGTCACCGAGCTGATGCGGATCCTCGTCGACCTGCATAATTTCCGTTGGGACGAGGCCTGGAAGATCACGGTCGCCACCCTCTCCTACACCAACCACACGCTGCTGCCCGAGGCGCTGGAGACCTGGCCGGTCGAGCTGTTCGAGCGGCTGCTGCCGCGGCACCTCGAGATCATCTACCGCATCAACGTGCAGCATCTGGCGCTGGCCGAAGCGCGCGCCCCCGGCGATATCGACTTCCGTGCCTCGGTCTCGCTCATCGACGAAAAGAGCGGGCGCCGCGTGCGCATGGGCCAGCTCGCCTTCGTCGGCTCGCACCGCATCAACGGCGTCTCGGGGATGCATTCGGACCTGATGCGCGAGACCGTGTTCCACGACCTCAACCACCTCTATCCCGGCCGCATCACCAACAAGACCAACGGCATCACCTTCCGCCGCTGGCTGATGCTGGCGAACCCGAAGCTGACCGATCTGTTGCGCGAGACCTGCGGCGAGGCCGTGCTGGACGATCCCACCCAGCTCTCGCTGATCGAGGCGCGCGCCAGCGACGTCGAATTCCAGAAGAGATTCCGCACCGTCAAGCTGCACAACAAGACCGCGCTGGCCCGGCTGATCGGCGAGCGGCTCGGCATCAAGGTCGACCCGACCGCCTTGTTCGACGTGCAGATCAAGCGCATCCACGAATACAAGCGCCAGCTCCTCAACGTCATCGAGACCGTCGCGCTGTATCAGGCGATCAAGGACGATCCGAACGGCAATTGGGTGCCGCGGGTGAAGATCTTCGCCGGCAAGGCGGCGGCGAGCTATCGCTACGCCAAGCTGATCATCAAGCTGATCAACGACGTCGCGGAGGTCGTCAACAACGACGCCGAGATCGGCGGCAAGCTCAAGGTCGTGTTCCTGCCCGACTACAATGTCAGCCTCGCCGAAGTGATCATCCCCGCGGCCGACCTCTCCGAGCAGATCTCGACGGCGGGCATGGAAGCCTCCGGCACCGGCAACATGAAGCTGGCGCTCAACGGCGCCATCACCATCGGCACGCTCGACGGCGCCAATATCGAGATCCGCGACCATGTCGGCAACGAGAACATCGCGATCTTCGGCATGGAGGCCGGCGACGTGATGATCCGCCGCAAGCAGGGACTGGACGCCTCCGACGTGATCCTCAATTCGCCGAAGCTGCAGCGCGCCATCAACGCGATCGGCGGCGGCGAGTTCTCGCCGGGCGATCCCGGCCGGTACGAATCCATCGCGCACGCGCTGCGCTATCTCGACCACTACATGGTCAGCGCCGATTTCGATTCCTATTACGAAGCGCAGCGCGCCGTCGACGCGCGCTGGCAGGTGACGCCGGCCTGGACGCGCGCCTCCATCCTCAACGTCGCGCGCATGGCCTGGTTCTCATCCGACCGCACCATCCGCGAATACGCGGAGGAGATCTGGAACGTCCCGGTCAACCCGACCACGCCGCTGCTGCCGGATCTGCGCGACGTCGCGGGCTGATTTTTCCGCGGCACGGACTTCCATTATCTGCGACGTCATTGAACAAGGCGGTGCCGACTGTCATATGATGACCGTCAGCGCACCAAGGACCACCAATGCACGCCAAGCTCCCGCACCCGTTCGACGACGCCACCCGCATCACCGCGGGGGACTCGAGCTGGCAGGGGCACACCAGCGACGATTACTGGGCCTTTGTCGGCCCGTTCGGCGGCGCCACCGCCGCGACCATCCTGCGCGCGCTGATCGAGCATCCGCAAGCCGCCGGCGATCCGCTCGCGCTCACCGTCAATTACTGCGCACCGATCGCGAAGGGGCCGTTCGACCTCGACATCCGCCTGGTGAAGGCCAATCGCTCCAGCCAGCACTGGAGTGTCGAACTGAGCCAAGGCGGCGGCGAGGTCGCGACGCTCGCCACCGCGGTGTTCGCCGAACGCCGGCCGTCCTGGGAACATCGGGTGGCGAAGGCGCCGGAGGCTAGGCCGTTCGCGGAGACGCTGCCGTTCCCGAAGATCAAGGCGTCCTGGGCCAACCAGTACGAATTCCGCTTCGTCGAGGGCGAGATGCGGATCGGCCCGCCGCAAGCCACGCTCGACGGCACATACTCCAAGCTCTGGATCAGCGATCGCGAACCGCGCAAGCTCGACATGCCCTCGCTGATGTCGATGTCGGACGCTTTCTTCGGCCGCATCTTCCACGCCAGGCGCGAGCTGGTGCCGTTCGGCACGGTGTCGCTGACGACCTATTTCCACACCGACAGCGAAGAGGCTCGCGAGCGAGGACATCACGCGCGTGCTGGCGACGGCGGATTCCAAGATCATGCACAAGAGCTACGCCGACCAGAACGCCGAGCTGTGGTCGCCGAACGGCCGGCTGCTCGCGACGACGACGCAGATCGCGTATTTCAAGGCGTAGCCCCGCTGTCGTCCCTGCGAACGCAGGGACCCATAACCACAGGGCGTGGTTTGGCGAAGACTCGGAGTTGCCTTTTCGTCGTCGGTACTCGCGCCGCACTCCCTCGATAGATCACGCGGTATGGGTCCCTGCGTTCGCAGGGACGACACCGAGTGTGTGGTTTGCGCCGGAGATCACAAGAACCAACAAACAAGAAGGGCGGCCTCTCGGCCGCCCTTTTGCATTGAAGACAGAAAGCGATCACTCCGCCGCGAGCTTCACGTCCGGAGCGGCGGCGCGCACGTCGGCGTCGACCTGGGCTTCGAACTTGGCGAAGTTCTTCTGGAACATGCCGACCAGCGCGCGGGCGGTCTTGTCGAACTCGTCCTTGTCCTTCCAGGTGTTGACCGGATTGAGGATCTCGGCCGGCACGCCCGGCAGCGCGGTCGGGACCGCGAAGCCGAAATATTTGTCGGTGCGGAATTCGACGTTACGCAAGCTGCCGTCGAGCGCGGCCGTCAGCAGCGCGCGCGTCACCTTGATCGGCATGCGGCTGCCTGTGCCATACTTGCCGCCGGTCCACCCCGTGTTGACCAGCCAGCAATCGACATTGTGCTGGGCGATGAGGTCACGCAGCATGTTGCCGTAGACGGATGGATCGAGCGGCAGGAAGGGCGAACCGAAGCAGGTCGAGAATTCCGGCTGCGGCTCGTTGCCGAGACCGCGCTCGGTGCCCGCGACCTTGGCGGTGTAGCCGGACAGGAAGTGGTACATCGCCTGCGCCGGCGAGAGCTTTGCGATCGGCGGCAGCACGCCGAAGGCGTCGGCGGCGAGCATCACCACGTTCTTCGGCTGCGGCGCGCGGCCGGTGCGCGAGGCGTTCGGAATGTAGTCCAGCGGATAGGCCGAACGCGTGTTCTCGGTCTTGGAGCCGTCGTCGAAATCGACGATTCGGGTGTCCTCGTCGAGCACGCAGTTCTCGAGCACCGCGCCGAAGCGGGTCGAGGCCGCGAAGATCTCGGGCTCGGCTTCCTGCGACAGCTTGATGCATTTGGCGTAGCAGCCGCCTTCGAAGTTGAAGACGCCGTTCGGGCCCCAGCCGTGCTCGTCGTCGCCGATCAGCGTGCGGTTCGGGTCGGCCGACAGCGTGGTCTTGCCGGTGCCGGACAGGCCAAAGAAGATCGCGGTGTCGCCCTTGGCGCCGACATTGGCCGAGCAGTGCATCGGCATCACGCCGCGCTCGGGGAGGTAATAGTTGAGCGTGGTGAAGACCGACTTCTTCATCTCGCCGGCATAGTAGGAGCCGCCGATCAGCACGATCTTGCGGGCGAAGTCGATCGCGACGACGTTCTCCGAGCGGCAGCCGTGACGCTTGGGATCGGCGCGGAAGCTCGGCATGTCGATGATGGTGAGCTCCGGCACGAAGGTCGACAGCTCGATCGCCTCGGGGCGGATCAGAAGCGTGCGGATGAACAGCGAGTGCCAGGCGAGGCTCGGTGAAGACGCGCGTCTTGATCCGATAGGCCGGGTCGGCGCCGCCGTAGAGATCCTGCGCGAACAGCTTCTTGCCTTCGGCGTGCTTGAGGAAGTCCTGATACAGCGTCTCGAACTGCTCTGCGGTGATCGACTGGTTGCCGGCCCACCACATCTTCTTGTCGGTGGTGGCGTCGCGGACCGTGAACTTGTCCTTCGGGCTGCGCCCGGTGAACTCGCCGGTGTCGGCGCAGAGTGCGCCGTCAGCGGACAACACCGCTTCGCCCGCGGCGAGCGAGTATTGATAGAGTTGCGGCGCACCCAGGTTCCAGTGAACCTGCTTGAGATTCTTTAAGCCGAATTTGTCGGCGCCGAAGGCACCGTTGCGCACGCCCGTCTCTTGCACGAAAAAATCCTCCTAGAACCCGCGACACCAAGCGCGACCAAGTTTGGACGCCATCGCGGTCACCGTGATGAATGGGCCATTCGGCCTCGGCTGAACGACCTAATAATGATGAACGCTGGCGTTGCCAAGCCGATCCCGCAGGATTTGGTTTATTCAAGGACCGCGCCAAACGTCGCGCATGTCAGCCCTGAGCAGGAGCAACGAGAAAACACAAATGATCGCGCAACCAAACGTGCGTTTGCACGTTACATCAGGTTATTGCGACGCAACATTCGCTGCGGCGTTCTATCTTACCTCGCCTTCGCCAATCAGCGCGAACGGCCCCCACATCGCGGGATAGGCGTTCTGCGGCGACGAAGTGTCGTCAACAAAAGTTAACATCGCACGGCGCAGGGCTTCGGCACGACCGAGCTTTGGCTCGTTCTTGAGCAAATCGAAAGTCGACGTGGTCAGGCGGGTGGCAGCTTCCGAATCCACGGCCCAATGCGAGACCAGAAGTGCGCGGGCACCTGCGTAGAAGAACGAGCGCGCCAGACCCGACAGCGCCTCGGCGCCGGGCTTGTCGCCGGCGATGGTGTTGCAGGCGGACAGCACCACCCAATCCGCATTGAGCTTGAGCTGAGCCACCTCGCTCGCGGTCAGAAGACCGTCGTCGAATTCCGACGGCTGATCGGGAATGGACAGCGCAAGCGAAGGCTCGCCCAGTCCCTTGACGTCGCCGGCGACGAGGCCGTGGGTGGCGAAATAGATGATGCCGTATTGAGCAAGCGCTGCACGCTTCAGCGTCGTTTCACTGGCATCGCGTCCGAGATGGATGTCAGCCTCCGTGGCGCCGACATCCCGCGCCACGGCATTCAGCTCGTCGGCGGTGTCGGGCAGTTGCGGCAGAGCTTTCGCAAGCTGCGCGCGATCGACACCGGCGCCGCGCCAGAAGTCGGTATAGGCCATCGTCGCAATGCTGCGCGCCGCGACCTTGCCGCCGGCAGCGCGGCGGTCACCGGGTCCTTCGGCCGCGGGATTGAAGACGGGATCGCCGAAGCCCGTCATCGGCTTGACGCCCTGATCCTTGCGGGCAAAGGCACGCAGCGATTTCAGCGAGATTACCGAGGGCAGCACCGAGACGGCCTGACGCCGCAGCAGCCAGGCGGCATCGCGATAACCTTCAAACTTGTCGGGAATCGCAGCCTGCGGCTTCTCCGTCACCAGGAGATGAAACGGCAGAGCCGTCAGCGCCGCCGACGGCACCACCAGCAGATTGCGCTTGTCCTTCGTCATCGCCTCGACCGGGCCGAGCAGCGCGACATAGAGACTCATTGGCGAGCGCAAGATCGAACAGGCCCGACTTACCGGACGCATCACGCGCCTTGCCGACATCGAGCCCCTTGCGGAAGGCCGTGACCTTCTGCGTCATCGCATCCGTGCCGAGCGGGATCTCCTTCCAATCGGCGCCGTCGCGCGTGATGGCGACGACATAGCTCTGCTTGTCGCCGACGGAATAGACCACCATCGCCTCGTCGGCCGACAGCAGCGGCTGGATGTCCTTCACCGCCAGCGGCAGCGGATTGGAAAGCGAGGCATAGTCGGGAAACTCGAGCATGAGCGTCTTCTGCAAGCCGCTGCGCTCGTTCGCGATCGTCGCGATCCGCGCGCGGCTGCGCTGCTCGGCCGCCAGGTCACGTTGCCCGGCCTGCTTCGACACCGCCGAGACGATCGCCTTGTCGAGCGACTCGGATTCGGCCGCAAGATCCTGATCGCGGCGCACCAGCTCGGCCAGCCGGTCGCTGCCGGCGGCGAGCCGCACCGCGAGCTTGTTCACGGCCGATGCGGCGGAGGATTGCGTGCCGCGCTGGATCGCGGCCAGTGCCTCGTCCAGGGCCTTGTCACCAGCCAGGAGTGATTGCTGGCGTGCGGCGAACAGCACTGGCAGCACCACGCGCAATTGCGCGCGATCGGTGCGAAGCGTCTTTTCCGCCAGCGGCAGTGCGTCCGCGGTGCGCCCGGACACCTGCAGGAAATAGGCGAGATTGCTGGTCGAGATCACCACGTCGGGATGATCGGGTCCAAGCGCGCGTTCGCGGATCGCCAGCGCGCGACGATACAGCGGCTCGGCATCGGCATAGCGCTTCTGGTGCTCGTAGAGCCCGGCGAGATTGTTCAGCGAGCGCGCGACGTCGGGATGATCCTGTCCCAGCACCTTTTCGCGGATGGCGAGCGAGCGCTTGATCGGCGCCTCGGCATCGGCATCGCGGTTGAGGTCGCGATCGACCTGGCCGATATTGTTGAGGACGGTGGCGACCGCGGGATGCTCGGGTCCTGCAACCTTCTGATAGATCGCGAGGGCACGCTGGAACAGCGGCTCCGCCTCGGCCTGCCGCTCCTGCTTGACGTAGAGCGTGGCGAGATTGTTGAGGGCCCGGCCGACATCAGGATGCTCGCGCGACAGGCCTTTTTCGCTCACGGCCAATGCACGCTTGAACAGCGGCTCGGCCTCGGCGAAGCGGCCCTGCCGCTGGTAGAGCGCCGCAAGATTGGTCAACTCGGCCGACAGCAGCGGCGTGTCGAGACCGAGTGACTTTTCCATCAATGCAATGGCGCGCCGGTAGAGCGGTTCGGCCAGATCATCGCGGCCCTGGCCGGCATGGACCTGGCCGAGATTGTTGAGCGCGGCGGCAAGCTCGCGGCCGTTGTCGCTCTTCTCCAGGCTTGTGACCATGCCTTGCGCGAGCGGCAGCGCTTCCGAATATTTGCCGGCGCCCATGAGCGCGTTGATCCGCGCGCTCTCGGCGGCGAGACCTTTCTGGGCAAGGGCTGACGTCGCGATCATTCCGGCGATCGCGAGCGTCAAACCCGCGACCAGCGTCAGATGTCGGCGTGTCATGAAAGCCTCTCGCTGCGAGCTGTCCAACCATTACGGTCTTGGGTCGCAGCGATAGGCGGCAGCGTTCAAACCGTTGCGCGTCAGTCCATCTTCGTGCGCGCCTCGCCAGCCAGGCGCACCAGCATCTTGCGCAGCGACGTGCCGTCGGTGACCCGCTCAGGAAAATCCAGCCGCAGCGCGGTCTGGCCGTCCTGCATGTCGAGGCCTTCCGGATCGCAGCCGGTGCAGCGCCAGTCACCTGCGGCTGCCCCCAAGAGCTTGGTCGCGTAGAGGGCCATCGTCTCGCGGTGGTCGGCGTTCATGTGTTCGACTGCCCCCTCCTCCGCCGCCAGCAGGTCTTCGGCGCCGGTGAGGTCCGTGAGGAACCGCTCGGGCTTGAGATCGACGATCCGGCCGAAGCCGGCGACCAGATGGGTCCCCGTGGGACGGATCCGGAAGAACGCGAAATCCTTAAAGGAAACAAAGCCTTCGGCCGAGGGATGGGCATTGAGATACCGCCGCTGCAGCAGCTCCTTCTCGGCATCCGACTGCTCTGCCCGGCCGGACAGCATGATCCGGGCGCCTTCCAGCGGATCGCCGGCCGCCCGCTCGTCCAGCATCAGGGACACCCGGCTGTCGGCCAGGATGTTCTTGGTATGCACGGCGAGGCCCGAGATCAGCAGGATGGGCGAGCCGTCGGGATGGCTGGCCAGATTGACCAGGGAACAATAGGGGTCGCCGCTGCCGGCCATGAGGGTTGCCAGTGCCCCCTGCCGCGACCGCCGCAGCAGGGATTTGGCGAGCTTTCCGGGGTCGAAATCGGGGGTCGGTTGCATCGGCTTTCTCGGCTCAGGTGGTTGCAAGGGGGCCTTATTTCGGGTAAACGAGGCCCCGGTTATGGGTCGATATGCGGCGAATCTGCCGTGTTTCGTGGAACTTGGTCACACTTCAGCCCAGCTTGCATTGCTCGGTGACAAGGTTCGAACGCCAACTCGGCACCCATCTATGCGGCGCATCAGTGGATTGCTCGCCGTTTCAAGCCACGACCCAAACGGACAGCAGAAAGCAGAGGCTCATGCCCACAATCGCTTTGGTCGACGACGACCGCAACATTCTCACATCCGTCTCGATCGCGCTGGAAGCCGAAGGCTACCGCATCATGACCTACACCGACGGTGCCTCCGCGCTCGACGGTTTCCGCACCACCCAGCCTGACCTCGCCATCCTCGACATCAAGATGCCGCGCATGGACGGCATGGAGACGCTGCGCCGGCTCAGACAGAAGTCCGACCTGCCGGTGATCTTCCTGACCTCCAAGGACGAGGAGATCGACGAGCTGTTCGGCCTCAAGATGGGCGCCGACGATTTCATCCGCAAACCTTTCTCGCAGCGTCTGCTGGTCGAGCGCGTCAAGGCGGTGCTGCGCCGCTCGGCGCCGAAGGACCCGACCGTCGCGCCGAAGGAGAACGACGCCAAGGCGCTCGACCGCGGCCTGCTGCGCATGGATCCGGAACGACACACCTGCACCTGGAAGAACGAGCCGGTGACGCTGACCGTCACCGAATTCCTGATCCTGCAGGCGCTGGCGACCCGGCCCGGCGTGGTGAAGAGCCGCAACGCGCTGATGGACGCCGCCTATGACGACCAGGTCTATGTCGACGACCGCACCATCGACAGCCACATCAAGCGGCTGCGCAAGAAGTTCAAGGTGGTCGACAACGAGTTCGAGATGATCGAGACGCTGTACGGCGTCGGTTACCGCTTCAAGGAAGCCTGAGGGCGGCCGACGCCTTCGCGACAGACTTACGAGCATCTCCGGTTCTCGATCCGTCGGGACCGGGATCGCTCCATTTCTCGGGCATGATCGTTCGGAAAACCGCTGCACGCTTTTCCGGATCATGCTCTAGAATGCGAGGACCTTCTCGACGAGTTGTCCTAACGCGGACGTAAGCATTGCTGGACCGAACGCAGCCTGATCCCAACGAGAGCGCCGGGGATGTCGCATCCGACGGCGCTCCGGAGCAATTTGCCGAAAGCAAGCCGCAGGGCTTCCGGCCGCTGAACTGGCTGAAGCGCGCCGGGCAGTTCTTCTTCGCGCTGTCCTTCTCGAGCCTGACCCGCCGCATCGTCTCGCTGAACCTGGCCGGCCTCGTCGCGCTGGTCGCCAGCATCCTCTATCTGTCGCAATTCCGCGCCGGCCTGATCGACGCGCGGGCGCAGAAGCCTTTTGGTGCAGGCCGAGATCATCGCCGGCGCCATCGCGGCCTCCGCCACGGTGCAGACCAACGCCATCACCATCGACCCCGACCGGCTGCTCGACCTCAAGCCGGGCGAGACCTATGGCGGCCCGGACGAATATTCGCCGCTGGACTTCCCGATCAATCCGGAGCGCGTGGCGCCGGTGCTGCGCACGCTGATCTCGCCGACCAAGACCCGCGCGCGCATCTACGATCCCAACGGCAGCCTCCTGGTCGACAGCCGCAACCTCGAGAACGTGCTGCGCTACAATCTGCCGCCGCCGGCCGAGAAGCCCGGCATCGTCGAGCGCGGCATGGTCGCGGCGCGCACCTGGCTGAATCGCGGCGACCTGCCACTCTATCGCGAGCTCGGCCCCGAGAACGGCAACGGTTACGCGGAAGTGGCCGACGCGCTGCAGGGCCAGAAGCGCTCGATGGTGCGGGTCAATTCGCGTGGCGAGGTGATCGTCTCGGTCGCGGTCCCCGTGCTGCGCTCGCGCGCGATCCACGGCGCCCTGATGCTGTCGACGCAAGGCGACGACATCGACCAGATGGTCACGGCCGAACGCCTCGCCATCCTCAAGGTCGGCGGCGTCGCGGCCGCCGTGATGATCATGCTGTCGCTGCTGCTCGCGAGCACGATCGCAGGCCCCGTGCGCCGGCTCGCCGACAGCGCCGAGCGCGTCCGCCGCCGCATCAAGGCCCGCATCGAGATCCCCGATTTCACCCGCCGCCGCGACGAGATCGGCCATCTCTCCGGCGCGCTGCGCGACATGACGAGCGCGCTCTACAGCCGCATCGAGGCGATCGAGATGTTCGCCGCCGACGTCGCCCACGAATTGAAGAACCCGCTGACGTCGCTGCGCTCGGCGGTGGAGACGCTGCCGCTGGCGCGCAACGAGAACAGCCGCGCGCGCCTGCTCGAGGTGATCGAGCACGACGTCAAGCGGCTCGACCGCCTGATCTCCGACATCTCCGACGCCAGCCGCCTCGACGCCGAATTGCAGCGCCAGGATGCGGTCCCGGTCGACCTGCGCCGGCTGCTGACGACGCTGGTCTCGGTCGCCAACGAAACCAAGCTCGGCCACGACGTCGCGGTCGAGACGCGCTTCGAGGGCCGCAGCGCGACCGAGCAATTTCGCCGTGACCGGCCACGATTCACGGCTCGGGCAGGTGGTTTCCAACCTGCTCTCCAACGCGCAATCGTTCTCCGAACGCGGCAGCAAGGTGCGCCTGACCTGCCGCCGGGTGCGCGGCGAGATCGAGATCGTGGTCGACGACGACGGCCCCGGCATTCGCGACGATGCGCTCGAGCGCATCTTCGAGCGCTTCTACACCGACCGTCCGCATCAGGGCTTTGGCCAGAACTCCGGCCTCGGCCTGTCGATCTCCAAGCAGATCGTCGACGCCCACGGCGGACGCATCTGGGCCGAGAACCGCGCAGGCCCGCCCGACGACGAGGGCGTTCCGACCGTCTCGGGCGCGCGCTTCGTGGTCAGGCTGCCGGCGCTATGAGCCAAGGTGGACTGAACGACGGCAGCTCGAACGAAGGCGGGCCGAGCGTGCACGCCTCCGCGGTCAAGGTGGGCTCCCTGGCGGTGCTGATCCGCGGTCCCTCCGGCTCCGGCAAGTCGCGCCTTGCCTTCGATTTGATCATGGCGGGACGCACCGGGGTGGTCGATAGGGCCGTTCTGGTCGGGGATGACCGTGTCCATCTGGCGACAGTCGGCGGTGAAATTGAGGTCCGTCCCGCGCCGCGCCTGGCCGGCCTGATCGAGATCCGGGGCCTCGGGATTCGGCACTGCGACTTCGTGGAGCATGCGACCGTCGGTCTCGTGGTCGATCTGGACGCCGCCGACGCGGAGCGCCTGCCGCCCGCCGAAGCCCTGAAAATCAGCATTTCCGGTGTCGAAATACCTCGAGATCCCCGTCGGCCGCGACCATTCGCCCCTCCCCTTGGTTGTCGCGGCCTTGACCACTACCAAGAGTTCATCTTCCGTTAACCCTTCCGGCGATTGTTTGAAGGGAAATGGTAACCATATGAACCCCACTATCGCGACCGAATAGACCGGCGCAGCTCCCCTCATCCATCCGTCTAGATTCAGGGAGATACGCAACATCCCCTCTTGCGCGGGGGCTCTGGATGGTCAAAGTGGCGCGTTCGTGCGGTGCACCAAAAGCGCCCGCGAGGAGTTTTCCGATGATTGGTCTAGTACTTGTGACCCACGGGCGCCTTGCCGACGAATTCAAGGCAGCGCTTGAACATGTCATGGGCCCACAAAAGCAAATCGAAGCGATCACGATCGGTGCCGAAGATGATTCCGATCTTTGCCGAAGCGACATCATCGAGGCGGTTAACCGCGTCGATTCCGGCGACGGCGTTGCGATCCTCACCGACATGTTCGGCGGCACGCCGTCGAACCTCGCAATATCCTGCATGAGCCGGCCCAAGGTCGAAGTGCTCGCAGGCATCAATCTTCCCATGCTGGTGAAGCTCGCCAAGGTGCGCGAGGAGCGTCCGCTGCCCGACGCGATCGCGATGGCGCAGGAAGCCGGCCGCAAATACGTCACCATCGCCAGCCGCGTACTCGCCGGCAAATGAGCGGCGACGCGTCACAAGCGGGGACCGGCGTGCCCGCGGGCGCGATCTCCAAGGATCTCCTGATCATCAACAAGCGCGGCCTGCACGCCCGTGCCTCCGCGAAATTCGTCCAGGCGGTCGAGCGCTTCAACGCGCAAGTGTGGGTGACGCGTGGCGGCGAGACCGTCGGCGGCACCTCCATCATGGGCCTGATGATGCTCGCCGCGGGACCGGGCACGACCATCACCGTCGCAGCAGCAGGTGAAGAAGCGGAAGCCGCGCTCGCGGCCATCACCGAGCTCGTTGAAAGCAAGTTCAACGAGGAAGGGGTTTAGGCGGCCGCCTCTCGTGTCCCGGACGCGGTGCGGCGCGCTGTGCCGCGCCGCAGAGCCGGGACCCATGCCTCTACAACTGGACCCCGGATCTGCAGCGCACCGCTGCGCGCTGCGCTGCGTCCGGGGAACGTAGAGCACGATGCGCTGCTATTTCCCCGGCGGCGCGATGTAGACGTTCCAGCTCATGGCCGGGCCGGCCTTGCCGTGGGTGAAGCGGCGCGTGGTCATCACCATGCGCTCGGCGTTCGGCGCCGTCTCGGACACCCATTTCTCGAACTTGGGCAGGCGCTCGTCGGTCGCGTCGAACACTCCGATGAAGCCGTAGCGCTTGACGTCGTCGAGCGAGGTCAGCCCGGAAGCCCAGGCTTCGTTCGGCGTGAACAGGCTCGGATGATCGGGGCTGTAGAACACCATCGGCTGGATCGTCTCCATCGTCCCCGCAACCACCGCCCAGCGCGAGGCGAAGCGCGCGTGCCAGGCCTGGGTCAATTCGCGCGCCAGATCCGAGCGCGCGCCGTAGGTTGCGGTGTTGCCGGCATTGGCCGCCATCTCGCGCGCGGCGATCCAGGGCGAGGCCATGAGCGTCGCGGCGCTGAGCACGAGCCAGATCGCGGCGATGTTGAACAGGCTCGCAGCTTGCACGCGCAAGGCGGAATCGCGACCAGCGCCAGCGGCACCAGGAAGAACAGCGAGATGCCCCAATCGGTCTTCAGGTAGACGCCGAAGACCAGCGCGCCGAGCGGCGGGCCGAACGCGACGACGACCTGGATGATCCACACGTTCAGCGCCTGCGGGACATTGACACAGGGATTGGCGCCGCGCGCCCAGGCGCGCGTGACGATGCGCGAGGGCGCGCGCAGCAGCAGCGTGAACCAATGCGGCACCAGCGCCATCGCGAGCCCGGCCAGCGCCACCGGCAAGGCCAGCAACCCCAGATTATGCAGCAAATAGCCGGCGACGAGCTGATGCACCTGGCTCGCGTCCTGAAGGCTGTAGGTGTCGCCGGCATAGGTCAGCGGCACGAAATGCGCCTCCGCCAGCCAGACGATGTGCGGGATCATCGCCACCACCATGGTCACGATCGCGATCCAAGGCGCCGGCGAGAGCAGGAATTTCATGCGCTCCGGATGGATCAGCGCGGCAAGGCCGATGGCGCCGATCATGGTCAGCACCCAATATTTGGTCATCAGCGCCAGCGCGCCGGCGAGCCCGAGCAGGATTCCGGATTGCCAGCTCCGCTTCTCGAAGGAATTGAGGTAGGCGAGCACGAGCAGCGGCAGGGTGACGAGCTGCAGCAGATCCGGGTTGTACTTGAAACCCTTGAAATTGAAGATCGGGTAGAGCGCGACCATCACCACGACCAGGAACGCGCGGCGCGCATCCACCACGCGCATCGCGACCAGCCAGCAGATCACCATGCCGACGCCGACGGTCGCCATCGCGAGCGCGTAGGTCGCCCAGTCCGTGGCCGGGAGCGCCGTGAACCAGAGGCCGGCGACCCAGCCCGACAGCGGCGGGTGCTTGCCGTAGCCCCACAGGAATTTCTGGCCCCAGCCATAGGCTTCTGCGACGTCCATGTGAACGTCCTGCGCCGCCTTCAGATTGATCAGGATGAAGGTCCAGAGCACCGCATGCAGGATGGCGAGCTGGATCACCAGCCACAATCTCGCCTCGGGGCGCACCGCGCAGGCAACCAGCCAGGCCCGGAAGCGGTTAAAGCTCAGGCGGGTCTTCGTGCGCGCCCTGGCGGTGGGGATCGAGGTGGTCGACATGGCCGATGCCTAGCGCGTTTTGGGCGATGGTGGAATCAGCTTGGCGTGAACAAAGGCCCTGAAATTACAGCAATATGGTTGCCGCACGGGGATGTGAGTGGTATCCCGCGCCCATGACGACCGTCCCCATTTCGAACATCCGCAATTTCTCCATCGTCGCCCATATCGACCATGGCAAATCGACGCTGGCCGACCGCCTGATCCAGATGACGGGCGGGCTCTCCGACCGCGAGATGGCGGGCAAGGAGCAGGTGCTCGATTCCATGGACATCGAGCGCGAGCGCGGCATCACCATCAAGGCGCAGACGGTACGCCTTGCCTACCGCGCCAAGGACGGCAAGGACTACATCTTCAACCTGATGGACACGCCCGGCCATGTCGACTTCGCCTACGAAGTCTCGCGGTCGCTGGCGGCCTGCGAAGGTTCCCTCTTGGTGGTCGACGCCAGCCAGGGCGTCGAAGCGCAGACGCTCGCCAACGTCTACCAGGCGCTCGACAACAACCACGAGATCGTTCCCGTCCTGAACAAGGTCGACCTGCCCGCGGCCGAGCCCGAGAAGATCAAGCAGCAGATCGAGGACGTCATCGGCATCGACGCTTCCGACGCGGTGATGATCTCGGCCAAGACCGGCCTCGGCGTCCCCGACGTGCTGGAAGCGATCGTCACCCGCCTGCCGCCGCCGAAGGGCGACCGCGATGCGACCTTGAAGGCGCTGCTGGTCGACAGCTGGTACGACGTCTATCTCGGCGTCGTCGTGCTGATCCGCGTCGTCGACGGTGTCATGAAGAAGGGCAGCCGCGTGCGCATGATGGGCACCGGCGCCGCCTACGACGTCGAGCGCGTCGGCTTCTTCACGCCGAAGATGACACAGGTCGACGAGGCTCGGCCCCGGCGAGATCGGCTTCATCACCGCCGCGATCAAGGAAGTCGCCGACACCCGCGTCGGCGACACCATCACCGACGACAGGAAGCCGGTCACCGAGATGCTGCCGGGCTTCAAGCCGGCGATCCCCGTGGTGTTCTGCGGCCTGTTCCCGGTCGATGCCGACGACTTCGAGACGCTGCGCGGCGCCATGGGCAAGCTGCGCCTCAACGACGCCAGCTTCTCCTTCGAGATGGAGACCTCGGCCGCGCTCGGCTTCGGCTTCCGCTGCGGCTTCCTCGGCCTGCTGCACCTCGAGATCATCCAGGAGCGGCTGTCGCGCGAGTTCGATCTCAATTTGATCGCGACCGCGCCGAGCGTCATCTACAAGATGAAGCTCAACGACGGCTCCGAGATCGAGATCCACAATCCCGTCGACATGCCCGATGTGGTCAAGATCGCCGAGATCCAGGAGCCCTGGATCGAGGCGACGATCATGACGCCCGACGAATATCTCGGCAGCGTCTTGAAGCTGTGCCAGGACCGCCGCGGCTCGCAGAAGGAGCTGACCTATGTCGGCTCGCGCGCGATGGTGAAATACGATTTGCCGCTCAACGAAGTGGTGTTCGACTTCTACGACCGCCTCAAGTCCGTCTCCAAGGGCTACGCCTCGTTCGACTATCATCTCACCGACTACAAGCCGGCCGACCTCGTCAAGATGCAGATCCTGGTCAATGCCGAGCCGGTCGATGCGCTCTCCATGCTGGTCCATCGCACCCGCGCCGAAGGCCGCGGCCGCGCCATGGTCGAGAAGATGAAGGAGCTGATCCCGCCGCACATGTTCCAGATTCCGATCCAGGCGGCGATCGGCGGCAAGGTGATCGCGCGCGAAACCGTGCGCGCGCTGCGCAAGGACGTCACCGCGAAGTGCTACGGCGGCGACATCACGCGCAAACGAAAACTTCTGGAGAAGCAGAAGGAAGGCAAGAAGAAGATGCGGCAGTTCGGCAAGGTCGACATCCCGCAGGAAGCTTTCATTGCCGCGCTGAAGGTGGACAGCTGAGGCAAGGGCTTAAGGCTCGAAAATTACCCCAACCGCCGTCATGCCCGGGCTTGTCCCGGGCATCCACGTTTTGAGGCTTGGCGAAGACGTGGGTGGCCGGGTCAAGCCCGGTCATGATGACGACGGCGAGATCGGTTCGGTCCGAACCACTCGCGATCCGGCCAAACAAGAAACGCGAAAACAACCCCATGCACAGTAGCCGCCCCATTGGCGGCGTTGGGTTATTTTGGGAGTTCACGAAGCCGGCTTGCTCCATCGGGCAAAACAGGCGTCCGTCGGCTCGCCTGCTTCCGATCGATCACGCCTTCTGCTTCGCCTCGACGTACCGCTTGAAGCTGTCGAGGATCGCCTGCCAGCCGCTTCGCTGCTGCTCCTCCGAATGCGTCGTCTCGCCGTCGAAGGCGACGCGGACGACCACGCCGTTCGGGCCGGGCACGAACTCCACCTCGGCCTTGCGATCGCCGAACGAATATTCGATCCGCTTGTGCTCGACGATTTTCGTGTAGGTGCCGGCGAAGTCGAAACCCATGCTGCCGTCCTTGGCTTCCATCCGGGACGAGAAGGCGCCGCCGTCGCGCAAGTCGACCGTTGCCTTGGTCGTATGCCAGTCGTCGGACGCCGCGTTCCACTTCACGATATCGGCGGGCGTCGTGTAGGCCTGCCAGACCCGATCGATGGGCGCTGCGACACTGGTCTCGATGGTGATCCTCATAAGCATTGCTCCAGTTCGATTTGGGCGGCCGCGACCCAGGTATTTCATCAGGTGTGATCCACGGCACTTCGACGTATACCCCGAGGACGGACCAGGCCGGTCCGTGCCGACATGGCTCAGCCGTCAATATTCAAAGAATTTTCCTGTCCTGCGAGCAGACTTCAACTGACATTTTCGTCTTATACGAACTCGACTTGCCTCGTCCGGCAAAACAGGAGCATGACGACAGGATCGATAGCAGGTGTGACCGGTCGCCGCCTGCCAACAGCCCCGGTGACAGGATTGGCGGATGCCTTTCAAATCGCGGCGGGACAGCTATATGTTGGGTTAGCTTCAGCGTCTTGCGCGGCTGGACAATGTGAGCGTGAAAGAGCCTCGTCGAGGACGTCATGCGCCGTCATCTGGACTACGTCGAGGTGGTACAGGATTTTTCGAAGACGCCGAGGCTCTCGCCCAATAACTACGAACTCCATCGCAATGCAGACGAAAGCGACGAGGATGCGCAGTCGTAGTTAGACATCGTCTCGGGCCAAGAACTTGGCAACCATCTGCGACTGAGGCCATCCAGTCCCTTTTGGACAGAGCGCAAGAACAAACTCCGCTTGCCGCAGAACACGCTAAAGTAGTATCCTGCTTATTGTAGTTGGAGGTAGCGCATGTCCACGTTACCGTTTCTAAAATCTATACTGGAACTTGTTGCCGTTAGAGATGGCAAGCTCATTATCGGCAGGTCTGAAATTCTCGTTCCGAAGGGATTCTTCTTCGATGCTACCGCCGACGTTGATCTTATAGAAGAACTGGTGAGAAAATGTTTCGTTCGAAAGCGAGCCATGTGGGAAGGCCGCGATCTCGAGAACATTAACGCCGTGATTGGGTCCGTTGACCTGCTAGTGAAGGATTTGGATCGAAGTAGGCAAGAAGACTTCCTGCGAAGCTCCGGATCTCGTGCGATCTTCTATCGCGATTTGTTGGGCGTGTGGTCTGATAAGTCGAGTTATTTGTTGAAGCGCCTGCTCGATATGCGAGAAGGTAATGATCACGAATTCGGCTCTGATCGGCCGTTCAGCCATCATGATTTTATGCGCGAACTTGTTGAGTATCGGTGGCAAACGTTGGGCTATGTCGAAGCCTTGCTGGCTCTAATTCCGGACGACAGGGAATTTGCAAGGGAGGGCAGACGGCTGATCGACAAAGCCAAGGATGAAGCGATAAAGCATTTCTCGTTATCCATCGCCGATTTCGTTACTCCTCAGTTTGCTCTCTCTTAGGTGGATGCGATTCGTCGTACCTCTGAAGGTTTAGCCGTGGCACTCGCTATTGCGCCTACGGCGGAGTGACAAATCGCGCTTGGCGGCAAAGCCTTGCCCTCCGCCGGCTTCTGGGCCACCATCCCACTGCGCACCACCAATAAAACCAAAAGCGCCGAGGAAACGCATGAGCAAGCCATCACGCTTCGACTATGGCTGGGTCGTTGTCGCCGCGGGCGCGCTGATGACCTGTGTGGGCTTCGGCACGATGCTGTCGCTGGCGGTGTTCCTGCAGCCGATCTCGGAAGCGATGGGCTGGTCGCGTGCCGGGGTGTCGGCGGCGGCGACGCTGGATTTCCTCTGCATGGGATTTGCCGCGTTCCTGTGGGGCGCGCTGTCGGACCGGTTCGGCACCCGCATCGTGGTGCTCGCGGGAAGCCTGCTGCTGGGGCTTGGTCTCGTCACCGCGAGCCAGGCGACGAGCCTGTGGCAATTCCAGCTCTTCTTCGGCGTCTTGATCGGCATCGCCGCCGGCAGCTTCTACGCACCGATGATGGCGCTCGCGAGCGCCTGGATCGAGAAGAACAGGAGCCTTGCGGTGGCGCTGGTCTCGGCCGGCATGGGCGTGTCGCCGGTGACGATCGCGCCGACCGCGAGCTGGCTGATCACCGCCTATGACTGGCGCACCGCGATGCTGGTGATCGGCTGTGCGGCCTGGGCGCTGCTGATTCCCGCCTGCTTCCTGGTGCGGCCGGCACCGCCGGCCGCGGGCCGCGCGGCGGCGGACGCCGCACCGGAGATCGAGCTGACCGCGGCACAGGCGCTGCGCACGCCGCAATTCGTCGCGCTGGCGGCGGCGCATTTCGCCTGCTGCGCCGCGCATTCCGGCCCGATCTTTCACATGGTGTCCTATGCGATGGTGTGCGGCATCGCGCCGCTCACGGCGGTGACGGTCTACAGCGTCGCCGGCGTCTCGGGCCTCGGCGGCCGCCTGCTGCTGGGCGCGGCAGCCGATCGCATCGGCGCCAAGCCCGTGCTGGTCGGCGGCCTGTTCGTGCAGGCGATGTGCATCGCGACTTATCTTGCGGTGGCGCAGCTCGGCGAGTTCTACGCGCTCTCGATCGTGTTCGGCCTCGCCTATGGCGGCGTGATGCCGCTCTATGCGGTGCTGGTCCGCGAGTTCTTCGGCGCGCGCATCATGGGCACGGTGTTCGGTGCGGTCTCGGCATTCGCCAGCCTCGGCATGGCGCTCGGGCCATGGGCCGGCGGGCTCGTGTTCGACAATTTCCAGCGCTACACATGGCTGCACGTCGGCTCCTTCGCGATCGGGCTCGCCGCCGTCGCGGTGGCGCTGAGTTTTCCGACCAAACGACGCGAGCCCATGGATCTCGGCCGCGGCGCGGCCGTCGCACGGTGAGATTTCCGTGGCTAAGTCCAGGGCTCCAGTTGCAATTCGGTCTCCAGCGGAACGTTCATGCCCGAAGCGACCTCGGTGTTCACGACCGGTTTGCCGTTGCGATCGAACACGCGAACCTTGAGCTGCGATTTCGTCCTGTCGATCTCGAGGCGCGCGAAATTGTCGTCCTGGGTAAAGCCCCATGATTTGTAGTGCATGCGCGTCTTGCCGTCTTTGAGCGGAAACGCGTCCCACTGCTCGGGCAAGCGGGAATCGTGCACGTACCCATTCGGGTCTCCATCGGCGAACGGAAATGGCCAATAGAATGCCGATGACGTGACCGCGAATGCCCTAAGAGGCAGGACTCTCTTCCTCTGGCCCTGATCCCGCTCGAAGGAGATTTCGGCGACATTCGAGCAGTGAATGTCGCCGGAGAGGAAGACGACATTCTGGATGGCTTCGTCGACGATATAGTCGAGCAGTTCCTTACGCGTCTGCGGGAATGCCGGCCAGCTGTCGCTGTCGTCGCGATTGTTTCCGTTGACGTCGAACAGCAGGGTATCGAGACCTTTCTTCGTCCGGTCGCTGATCCTTTCGTCCATCGCATTCGGAACGAACACGCTGGATGAGACGATGAACTTCGGGACGTTGTTGCGATCCTTCTGCATCTGCGAAAGCCAGTCTTTCAGCCTGCGCATTTGTCCGGGATGATGTTCGTCGATGGTGGGATAGCCGAGCATGTAATTGTCGCGCAGTCCGTTATCTAGCGCGCGGTCGTTGTTGTTCTTGTAACGCTGCGTGCGGGTGTCGAGAACGAAGAACGGGTAGCCGCCGCAATCGAACGTGTAGTACAGCAGACGCCCCCAGGTGCGCGGACTGTGGCTCCATTGGTAGTTCATGTAGGCGGTGACCGCGTAGTTGAACACCATGTGCTTGCCGGGATCGCCCCTCAGCCGGTCCTGGGTCCAGTTATCCTCGATCTCGTGGTCGTCGAGAATCATGTAGGTGCTCGATCGCTGCAGCAGATTGCGCAAGTTCTGCGCCGAATAGGCCGTCGTATAGCGCTCCTGAAATTCGTCGTACCGCTCGGCCCGCAGGATCGGAACGAAGCGATTGAGCATGTCGGCATAGATCTGATCGCCGCACATCATGGTGAAGGAAGCCGCCGGGCCGATCGGGCTGTCCTTGAAGTGCTGGGACATCGGCCCGAAGATCTGGTCGGCCTCCTTGATCTTCCAGAGCAGCCCTGGATAGCGGCACGATCCGAGCAGGAATGCGAGAGTGTCGGCGATCTGCCCCGCAGGCGGGAAGGTGCGGAACGTCGCTTCGCATTTCGACCGGTCGAGCCTCAATAGATCGTTCTTGATGATGTCGATATCAGGCAGGATCGCGATGAGATTCAGATCCGACGTCCGGGACGTGTTCGGCGTGGGATCGTCGACCGTGAGCACGCCGACCCGAACGGTGTATGCCGTATTCGGCAGGAGCGGCTTTGCTGGCACGTTCTTGTTCAGGCTTACCGCGACTGCGACTTCTTCCACGCTGTCGAGGTCGATCGAGTCATAGTACCCGAGCTGGACGTCCGAGCCGAGGACGAAGGTCCCCGTGCGGTCAAATTCCCGGTTGAGCCGGAAGTACCAAGCGACGTTGATCTTGCCGTCTTCCACGATCCCGATCACGCCAATGGTGCGGCGATTTTCGTCGAGCTGCGCCCTGTCATCCGCGGGATCCGAGGCGCGGACCCAAATCCTGGCCGTCGTATCAGTGGTGTGACCGACAATCGGTCCCAGTCCCGGCTCGCGCAAACTGACCATGAAAATCTCCCCGTGCTGAAAACGGTCAGTAAAGTTCAGAACAGATAATAATGCAACCGGAAGGTGTTTGCGACTGTGAGGCCGAATGCCGCGATGGCGCTCGCATCCTGCACGCGGCTGATTTTCGCCGCGGGCGCGGAATTCTTGATCGGACCCGACGAATGGGTCACCATCCGCCCGCCCACCGAACAGCAATCAAGAGGGGCACGGGAAGAGACATGACAAAGGCCTCGACCATCGACCTCGTCGAACGGGCCCGCGCGATCGCGCCGCTGATCGCGGGCGAGGCGGACGAGATCGAGCGGACGCGGCGGTTGACGCCGGCGGTCGTCGCCGCGCTGATCGAGAACGGGTTCTATCGCGCCCTCCTCCCGCAAAGTCTCGGCGGCACTGAGGCTCCCATCGATACCTTCATGCAGATGCTGGAGGAGATCGCCAAGGCGGATGCCTCCACCGCCTGGTGTCTCGGCCAGTGCAGCGTCTGCGCGATGATCGCGGCCTGGCTTGATCCCGACAGCGCGCGTGAGATCTTCAATGCGGCACCCGGCATCCTCGCCTGGGGTGCGATCGCGCACGAGGCGCGCGCGGTCGAGGGCGGCTATCGCGTCACGGCGCGCTGGGACTTTGCCTCGGGCTCGCGGCAGGCGAGCTGGCTCGGGGCACATGTGCGCATTGTCGGGGCCGACGGCGCGCCGCGGACAAACGCGGACGGCTCGCCGGAGGTGCGCACCATCCTGTTTCCCGCCGCGAGCGCGGTGTTGCACGACGTCTGGCAGGCGATCGGCCTTGCCGGCACCGGGACGGATTCCTACGAGGTCAGCGACCTGTTCGTTCCCGAACGCTTCACCGCCTTTCGCGACTTACCGGCGGCGCTGCGCGAGCCGGGTCCGCTCTACCGGATCGGCACCGGCTCGACCTTCAGCCTGGGCTTTGCTGCCGTGTCACTCGGCGTCGCGCGGGCGACGCTGGATGCCGCGATCGCGCTGGCGCGCGCAAAGCATGCTTCGCTCGCGACCGCCGCGATGCGCGACAACGCGGCGGTCCAGAGCCTGATCGGCCGCACCGAGGGCGATTTGCGGGCCGCGCGCGCCTATCTCTATGCGACAGCGCATGCGATGTGGCACGAGCTGTCCGCGACCGGCGAGTTCAGCGCCGCGCATCGGAGCGCGGTTCGGCTGGCCGCGACCTGGACCATCCATCAGTCCGCACGCGTGGTGGACACCGCCTATCACATGGCCGGAGCGACGGCGGTGTTCCGGAAGCATCCGTTCGAGCGCCGGTTTCGCGACATGCACGCCATCGCCCAGCAGATCCAGGCGCGGGATACGCATTACGAGGATGTGGGCAAGGCGATTTTGGCGGCAGGGTGATGGACCCAACACCGGTGCCCTCCCTCCCCGGCTTGCGGGGGAGGTTAACGGAGAGAGCGTGGTGTCACGCCGCCTTGCGGGCGCCGAGCAGCCGGCCGCGCCAGCCCATGCCGATCACCAGCGCAATCGTCAGGAGGAAGGCAACCGCGGCGACCCAGTCCACAATGCGGTCGCTTCCGTTGCAAAGGTCCTGGTTGAGGCACGCGCGGGACAGAACGCCGGCTCGGACCAGGACCGCAAGAACGCCGAAATAGAGGAAGAGGCTCAGCGCGAGATAGACCACTGTCACGAGCAGACGCCGCGGCCGCGAGGGCATCGCGGCATCGTCCTCGCGCCGCTCCGTGATGAACTGGCCGGGCGTCGCCTTGGCGGAATCGCGGATCTGGACGGTCGAATGCGTGAGCAGATCGTGAACCGCCTGATTGCGCCGCGTGGCGGCCATGCTCACGAACGAATACCAGCCCAGGACGCTCTTGACTGCGAAACGCGCGAGCGCCTTGGCGAAGCTCACATTGCCGCCGCGGTCATCGACGACGCGCAGATTGGTCCAGACATGTCCGAGCGTGCCGCCGGTGCGCCAGACCAGAACGGGCTCGTAGAGCAAGAGGATGACGACGACCGCGATACCGAGCGTCCGGCTGAGCCCATCGCTCGCGACATTGCTCGCGACCGCCAGGGCGCCGAACAGCAGGGCCATCGCCAGCATCCAGTCGATCAGGACGGCCTTGAACCGCCTGGAGAAACGGGCGTAGCGCGGTTCAGGCGGCGGTAGCGGAGGCGCATCGGAGGTCATGGGAGAGCCGACCCGTTCATTGGAACTCATCATGAGACGCCGGCGGCGCGCGGCAGGTTCGACGATCCGCCATCAACTGCCTATGACGCACCTGCCCCGGGACGTGCAAGTCTCGTCATCGCCACGACCGGGTCCATGGCCTCGTGGGCGGCTCACGCCACCAGCGCGTCGCCATCGATGCCGCGCTGGGCGGCGAGCAGGCTGATGATCTCGCCATGGGGCCGCGCCTTGCTGAACAGAAAACCCTGGCCCTCGTCGCAGCCCTCGGCGCGCAGGCAGCTCAGCTCGGCTTCGGTCTCGACGCCTTCGGCGGTGATGGTGACCCCGAGGCCTTTGCCGAGGCTGACGATGGAGCGGATGATCGCCTGCGCTTCGCGGTTGGCGCCGAGATCGCGAACGAAGGACTGGTCGATCTTGATCTTGTCGAAGGGGAAGCTTCTGAGATAGCTGAGGCTGGAATAGCCGGTGCCGAAATCGTCCATGGAGATGCGCACCCCGAGCGCGCGCAGCGCGTGCAACGTCGCCAGCACCTGTGCACTCTTCTCCAGCAGCAGCGTCTCGGTGATCTCGAGGCTCGAGCCGCCGCGGCGGCAGGCCGGAATGTTTCAGCGCGTCCGTCACCATCGACAGCAGATTGCCGCTGCGGAACTGCAGCGGCGACAGATTGACGGCGACGCGGACGTCGTCCGGCCAGGCCGCGGCATCCAGGCACGCCCGGCGCAGCATCAGCCTGCCCAGCGGGTTGATCAGGCCGGTATCTTCGGCGACCGGGATGAACTCGGCCGGGGAGACCATGCCGCGCTCGGCATGCGGCCAGCGCACCAGCGCCTCGAAGCCGGTGATGCGGCCGCTCGAGAGGTCGATCAGCGGCTGGTAGTACGGCCGCAGCACGTCGTTTCGGATCGCGTCGCGCAGCTCGACCTCGATCTTGCGGCGGCTCTGCGCTTTTGCATCCAGCGCAGCCTCGAAGAAGGCGAAGCTGCCGCGCGCATCCAGCTTGGCGCGCGACAGCGCCATGTCCGCGCTCTTGAGCAGCTTTTCGGACTCGTCGCCGTCGCCCGGCGCCATCGCGATGCCGATCGAGGCGCCGATCACCACGGAATGGCCGTCGAGCAGATAGGGATCGGCGATGGCCTCGAGCAGGCGCTTTGCCAAGCCCACCGCGTCCTCGGGCCGCGTCAGGCCGCTCTGCAGAATGGCGAACTCGTCGGAATTGAGCCGCGCCAGCACGTCTTCCTCGCGCAAGGTCGAGCGCAGCCGCTTGGCGACGCCGCGCAGCAGCTTGTCGCCGACCGCATGTCCCAGCGTGTCGTTGACGGCCTTGAAATTGTCCAGCCCCAGCATCAGGAGCGCGACCTTCTCGGAGCTGCGCCTCGTGTGCAGCAGCATCTCGTCCATCTGCTGGCGCAGCAGGGTGCGGTTGGGCAGCCCGGTCAGGGCGTCGTGCTGGGCCATGAAGGCGAGCCGCGCCTCGGCGCGCTTGCGCTCGGTGATGTCCATCAAGGCGAGCAGCACCGCGGGCCGCTCGGCATAGGTCAATTCGCGGGAATAGATCGCAAGGTCGATCAGCGCGCCGTCGGCCTTGACGTGCTTCCAGGTGCGGCCGGCCTGCTCCTCGCTCGACCGGTCCGCGGTCCAGGGCGGCTCGCTGTCGAAGGCCTGCAGGGACCGGATCTTCAGCCGCTCGAACTCGGCGCGGCTGTAGCCGTAATGCGCGATCGCGGCGTCGTTGACGCCGAGGATGCGCTCGTCGTCGAGCGCGCAGACGATCATGGGAACGGGATTGCCGTCGAACAGCAGGCGGAATGAGGCCTCGCGCTGCTTGAGCCTCGGTGATGTCGACGCGCAGGCCGACGACGCCGCCGTCATCCGTCAGGCGCTCGTCGATCAGGATGACGCGGCCGTCGGACAGCTTCTGCTCGTGGCGCGCGCCCGGCTGGTAAAGCTTCTGCAACCGCTCGGCGATCCACTCGTCCTCGTGGCCCGCGGCCTCCGGATAGTCGCCGCGCGCAACGCCGATGCGCAGCGTGTCTTCGAGACGCGCGCCTTCGGCGAACAGATCGGCGGTCTTGCTGTAGATCTCGGCGTATTTCTTGTTCCAGAGGACGTAGCGGCCTTCGGCGTCGAGAAACACGATGCCCTGCGGCAGGATGTCGACGGCCTGGCGCAGCCGCTCGTGGGATTTGCGCGCGTCCGCGATCGCAGCTTCCGCCTCGGCACGGCTGCGCAGGATTTCGTCGCGCTCGGATAGGGCGCGCGTGGTGCGCGAGAAGCGCGGCTTGCGCGGCTGCTGGCCGGCGAGCACGCCTCTGTTTCGCTTTCTTGATTTTGGCGACTTCAAACCCAACGTCACTCGTCCCATCCGCGCCCGGCCGCGCAAGTCTTGAGGCAAGTGTCTGAAAAAACTGTAATCTTCAAGTCGCCCGCCGGCACCGGCCGCCCCGCGCAACCGCTGCAAGCCGGTTCAATCTGCCTGTTTGAGCGGCGCAACTGGCCCAGGCGGCGCGGCGAACCCATCGGTTCGTCGCAATCGGAGCGAGACGCGGCGCAAAATTGCGCGCGTGCTTGAATCGTTTCCCGCGGCCGTGCCCGATTGTATGCAGGATGGAAACGAATCTCGTCCCGCGCACGAATATGCGCCAGTGCGGGATACGGTTATCGCACTGTTAAGAAACCGGGCGGCGCGGCGCGGAAACGACGATCTTCACGTCTCAATTGGAAATATGGATCGTCGTGTTCCGCGCGCCCTCGCGCTGCACCAGTGCGAACAGCGCCGCTGCATGTGCCGGATGCAGCCTGACACAGCCATGCGAGGCCGGCCCGCCGAGGCGACCAATGTCCGACGTGCCGTGAATGGCAAACCCGTAATAGAAGAAGATCGCGTGCGGCATCGGCGAATTATAGTATTTGCGCGAGAAGTAGCGCCGCATCATCGCTTGCGGATGGAACGTGCCACTCGGCGTGCCATAGCCGCTGCGGCCGGTCGACACCGGCCAGGAGTAACGCGGCGCGCCATCGACACGAACCGACATGCGTTGTGACGATTTGTCGATGTCGACCCGTAGATCCGCCCGCGCCGGCGCCGCCAGAACCAAGGTCAGCGCCAGCACGGCCGCAGCCAGGGCGACCCGCCTCGCGCGCCGCGCCGGAGAAAATGTCATAATGAAAAACCCTCTGCCTCGAGCGGTATGATGTCGCCCGGCGGACGCGGCTGTAAAGACGCCGTGAGATTGCGGCTCGGCGAAAGCCTAATTCTTAACCCTGACGCAGTGTTGGGCTATAAGGGGAATCAGCATGCACCCCCGCCGCTTCGCCCCTCTCCTGCTCGTCATGACGCTTCTGGCCGCCGGCGACGCGCTGGCCCAGGACAAGGGCAGCGTCAACCCGAAGCCGCTGCCGCCGCTCGCCAATCCGAACGCCCCCGATGTCGCCGCCAGGGAGCTGTTCGCGCGAAAACTGCTGCCGTCGAAGGGGCCGGCCCATGTCATCGGTTCCTACACCAAGGGCTGCATCGGCGGCGCGGAACAGATCCCGGTCAACGGCGATCATTGGCAAGTGATGCGGCTGTCGCGCAATCGCAGCTATGGCCACCCCGACATGATCGCGCTGATCAAGCGGCTCGCGGCCAAGGCGCACAAGGACGCGGCATGGCCGGGCATCCTGGTCGGCGACATCGCCCAGCCGCGCGGCGGCCCGGCGCTGTCAGGCCATGCCAGCCACCAGATCGGGCTCGATGCCGACATCTGGCTGACGCCGATGCCGGACCGCCGCCTCTCGCGCGAGGAGCGCGAGGATATGTCGGCGGTGATGATGGTTCGGCCCGACCGGCTCGACATCGACCCCAAGGTGTTCACGCCGAGCCATGTCCTGGTGCTGCGCGATGCGGCGCGGGAGCCGGCGGTGCAGCGCATCTTCGTCAATGCCGCGATCAAGAAGGCGCTGTGCCGCGAGGCCAAGGGCGACCGCGCATGGCTGTCGAAGATCCGCCCCTGGTGGGGCCACGATTACCATTTCCACATCCGCATGCGCTGCCCGGCGGGATCAGGCGAATGCGAGGGGCAGCCGTCGCAGGCCGAGGACGAAGGCTGCAAGCCCGCCGATCTCGCTTATTGGTTCTCCGACGCCGTGCTGCACCCCAAGCCGCCGCCGGAGCCGCCGAAGCCAAGACCGCCGATGACGCTGGCGCAGATGCCGGCGGCCTGCAAGGTCGTGCTGCACGCGGGCGACGCGAAGCCGTAGTTTTGGCGGATGGGTCGGCTCTCACCGCCCCACTGCCGTCGTCCCTGCGAAAGCAGGGACCCATAACCACAGGGCGTGGTTATTGCGCGAAGCAGGTCACTCCGAATCCCCGCAACTATGCCGGCCTGTGGCTATGGGTCCCGGATCTGCGCTCCGCTTGTCCGGGACGACGACTGAGTGCGCAGCTACGCGCTTGAGCCCACGGCCCGGCCACACTCACCGCTGTCGTCCCCGCGAACGCGGGGACGACAGCGGTGATTGCGGCGCGCATATGGGATGACGAACTCGTTGGTTGGTTCGTAGCGGCCAAATGCGCTAGGATTGCGCTTGCCGCCGTGCCGTAAGCCCGCGGCCTTCCGGGACGCGCATCCCGTCATCAACAAACCTGACCGCACGCCTCGCATCTCTCGCGGGGCCAACGATGGGATTTCACATGCGCGTCCTCGCCGTGCTCGCTGCGCTCTCCTTCAGCGCGACCTCCGCTCTTGCCGCCGACGAGCCCAGCGGCTGCGACAAGTTCAAATGGCCGATCGAGCGGGAGCGCGCTGCGCTCTCCGCGCCGGACCTTGCGAAGCTCGCATCAGGCAGTGAGCAGGCGGGCCTGCCGTCCGCGGCCATCACGCTGGGGCTGGTCGCCGCAAGCGAGGCGAAGCTGCCCACGCCGCCGGGACGCGCGCCAAAGGAGGGCACCTTTGCCGGCTTCACCAGCGTCAAATCCGCCACCGCCGGGCTCTACACGATCAGCCTGTCCGCCGGCGCCTGGATCGACGTGGTCCAGGATGGGCATGTGCTCAAGCCCGTGGCCTTCAGCGGTGCGACCGATTGCAGCGGCATCCGCAAGACCGTGAAATACGAGCTGTCGACGCAGTCTTTCGTGATCCAGATCAGCGGCGTCAGGGAGAATTCGGTCGCGATCGCGATCCTGCCGACGCAATAGCCTATGACTGGACCAACAGTCGCCCTTTGACCTCAGGCGCCAGCCTGCTATCTTCGCGATTGCGATATCCCTGCCGGCCGTAAGCCGCAGCCGGGCCCCGTGGACAGCGCTTCCACCCGTCGCGACCTGACCCACCAACGCCAGACCTGTGCGTGCATCCTGCGCGCACGGACTCGCACGGAGCGCTCCCATGTTACGTATTTCAGGACTTTTCGCCGCCTTCGTGATCCTCGCAAGCGCGGCCCACTCGCCCGCCAGCGCCGAGGACAAGACCATCACCGTGTTCGCCGCGGCATCGATGAAGAACGCGCTCGACGAGGTTGACGCCGCCTACACCGCCAAGACCGGCGTGAAGTTCTCGGTCAGCTATGCCGCAAGCTCCGTGCTGGCCAAGCAGATCGAGCAGGGCGCGCCGGCCGATTTGTTCGTCTCCGCCGACACCGACTGGATGGACTATGCGGTCTCCAAGAAGACCATCAACGAGCCCTCCAGAGTCAATTTGCTCGGCAACAGCATCGTGCTGATCGCACCGAAGGATTCCAAGATCGACAGCGTCACCATCGCGCAAGGCTTCGACCTCGCCAAGCTCGCCGGCGACGGCAGGATCGCGACCGGCGACGTCAAGTCGGTCCCGGTCGGCAAATATGCCAAGGCGGCGCTGGAGAAGCTTGGCGCCTGGCAGGCCGCCGCGCCGAAATTCGCCATGGCGGAGAGCGTGCGCGCGGCGCTGACGCTGGTGGCGCGCGGCGAGGCCAATCTCGGCATCGTCTACGCCACCGACGCCAAGGTCGAACCGGGCGTGAAGGTCGTCGGCACCTTCCCGGCGGACTCGCACCCCGCGATCATCTATCCCGTTGCGGCGACCACGGCCGCGAAGGGCGAGACGAATGACTATCTCGCCTTCCTGCGCTCCTCGGCCGCCAAGACCATCCTGGAAAAATACGGCTTCAAATTCCTGGTCAGCCCGACAATCTGATATTCACCATTCGATGTTCGAGATCTCTCCCGCCGAATGGACCGCGATCCTGCTTTCGCTCAGGGTCGCGATCATCTCTACGCTGGTCGCGACGCCCTTCGGCATCGCGCTGGCGTGGCTGCTGGCGCGGCGAGATTTCTGGGGCAAGTCGGCGCTCGATGCCCTGGTGCATCTTCCGCTGGTGCTTCCTCCGGTCGTCACCGGCTATCTCCTGCTGCTGACCTTCGGCCGCAAAGGCCTGGTCGGCGGCTTCCTCGCCGAATATCTCGGCATCGTGTTCTCGTTCCGCTGGACTGGCGCCGCGCTCGCCTGCGGCGTGATGGCGTTTCCACTCCTGGTGCGGCCGATGCGGCTGTCGATCGAGGCGATCGATCGCCGGCTCGAGCAGGCAGCCGAGACGCTCGGCGCGGCCCCCTGGAAGGTGTTCTTCACCGTGACACTGCCGCTCGCGCTGCCCGGCGTGCTCGCCGGCATGGTGCTGGGCTTTGCCAAGGCGATCGGCGAGTTCGGCGCCACCATCACCTTCGTCTCCAACATTCCCGGCGAGACCCAGACGATCTCGTCGGCGATCTATTCGCTGATCCAGACCCCCGACGGCGACGCTGCGGCAGGCCGGCTCGTGATCGTCTCGATCGTGCTGGCGCTGGGCGCACTGATCGCCGCCGAATGGTTCGCCCGCCGCGCCACTGCGCGCCTGCACGGGAACTGACCATGCTGCGGGTCGACATCGAAAAACAGCTCGGCGAATTCTCGCTCCAGGCCGATTTCACCAGCCAAGGCCGTGTCATCGGCCTGTTCGGCGCATCCGGTGCCGGCAAGACGTCGCTGGTCAACATGATCGCCGGCCTGCTGCGGCCCGACCGCGGCACCATCGTGATCGACGGCGAGATCGTCGACGACACCGAGGCCGGCGTCCATGTGCCGACCTGGCGCCGCCGCATCGGCTACGTGTTCCAGGACGCGCGGCTGTTCCCGCACCTCAGCGTCGCGCAGAATCTCGATTATGGACGGCGCATGAACCGCCTTGCGCCCGATCCGGCGCAGCACAAGCGCGTCGTCGACCTGCTCGACATCGGCGCTCTTCTGGACCGCCGCCCCGGAAAGCTCTCCGGCGGCGAGCGCCAGCGCGTCGCGCTCGGTCGCGCGCTGCTCTCACGGCCGCGCCTCCTGCTGCTCGACGAACCGCTCGGCGCGCTCGACGAGGGCCGCAAGCTCGAGATCCTGCCCTATCTGGTGCGGCTGCGCGACGAGGCCAACATCCCCATGGTCTATGTCAGCCACGATGCCGCCGAGCTGCGCCAGCTCGCCACGCAGATCGTGATGCTGAAGGAAGGCCGGGTGACGAGTTTCGGCGGGGTGAAGGTGCTGGCGTGAGGGGGGCGCGGCGTGTGTAGGGCGGCGCTGGCGCAACATTCATTGCTGTCGTCCCTGCGCACGCAGGGACCCATACCGCGTGATCTATCGAGAGATGCAGTGCAAATACCGGCGAAGAAAGACTAACTGCGAGTCCTCGCCAAACTCCTCCCTGTGGTTATGGGTCCCGGCGTTCGCCGGGACGACAGCGGAGATTGTCGAGACGCCGTGAACGCCTCGCTAAACCCCCGCTACCGACGTCCACACCTCCGCAAGCTTCCTCCGCATCGCCTGCCCGCGGGTCAGCGGCGCAGGCGTCTCGTCGTCTTCGGGAAGGCGCAGGCCGACGACGCTGACGCGGCCGCCGGAGATGCTACGCGCGACCAGCACGATCTCGTCCAGCGCGAGCTCGGCACCCTCCTTCGGCGCGCGGTCGAGATGGACGTCGAAATAGTCGGCCAGCGTCAGCTGGCCCTCGTCCTCGCTCACCTTCACGCCGTAGATTCCGGCGAGGCTCGGCGAGCGTGTGCTCGCCTGAGACCATGAAGTCGCCGAGCAGATGCGGGTCCGGCGCCGAGCCTCGGCTGCATGTCGACGAAGAATCGGTCGAGCGACTCGGCCTTTTCCGGCGGCGCCAGCAGGTAGATGTAATCGCCGGGCGCGATCGGCTCGGCCTCCAGCGGCGTCAGGATGTTCTCGTTGCGGATCACCAGCGTCGGCTTGGACCAGGACGGGATCAGGCCGCGACGGAAATACAGGCTCTTGGGCCGGACGGGATAACCGACCAGTTGCTGCTCGAGCTGGCCGGGCAGATCCAGCTCGACGCGCCGAGGGCCGCGCTCGGCGCGCGGCAGCGCGACGTGCAGCTTGCGCGCGGCAGGCGCCAGGGTCCAGCCCTGCAACAGCAGCGAGATGATGACGACGACGAAGGCGACGTCGAAATAGAGATAGGCCTTGGACAGGCCGACCAGCATCGGGATCGAGGCCAGGAAGATCGCGACCGCGCCGCGCAAGCCGGTCCAGGCGATGAAGATCTTCTCGCGCCAGTTGAAGCGGAACGGCGCCAGACACACGAAGACCGCGACCGGCCGCGCCACCAGCATCAGCACGAATGCGACCCCGACCGCTGGCAGGACGCTGGAGCCGAGCCGGCTCGGCGAGACCAGTAGGCCGAGCAGCACGAACATCACGATCTGCGCCAGCCAGGTGGCGGCATCGAGGAAGGCCACCACCTGGTTATGCGCGCGCGTCGGCCGGTTGCCGATGATGATGCCGGCGAGATAGACCGCGAGAAAGCCGGAGGCGTGCATCATCTGCGAGCCGCCGAAGATCACCAGCGCGGCCGTGGTCACGAACGGCGCGTGCAGGCCCTGCGGCAGCGCCACCTTGTTCAGCGCAATGACGACGAGGCGCCCGCCGATCACGCCGACCACGGCGCCCAACACCGCTTCCTGCACGAACTCCATCACCACATGGCCCGCCGAACTCGAGCCCAGCGAGATGTATTCGACCAGCATCAAGGTGAGGAAGATCGCGAACGGGTCGTTGGTGCCGGATTCCGCCTCCAGCGTCGCGCCGACGCGCGGGCGCAGGCGCAGGCCCTGGGTGTGCACCAATAGGAACACCGCGGCCGCGTCGGTCGAGGCCACCACGGCGCCGACCAGCAGCGCCTCCGTCCAGTTGAGGTCGAGCGCGTATTTGGCGAACGGCGCCGTGATCAGCGCGGTCAGGAGCACGCCGACGGTTGCCAGCACCACGGACGGCGCGAGCACGGTGCGGATGCTGGCAAAGCGCGTCTTCAGGCCGCCATCGAACAGGATCAGGGCCAGCGCCACCGAGCCGACCAGATAAGTGGTGCGGACGTCGTCGAACTGGAGCTGGCCAGGACCGGAATCCCCGGCGAGCATACCGACCGCGAGGAAGACCAGTAGCAAGGGCGCGCCGAAGCGCAGCGCGAGCAGGCTCGACAGGATGCCGGCCATGACGAGCACGGCGCCGAGCAATATGGCGAGGCTGACGGAGTCGAGAGAGGCCATCCACCTTCCGGTTCAAAACAGCTGGGATGGCATCCTTATCGTCGGCAGACTCGCGCGCCAACCCATTTTCGCGTCTCGCGGCAATCTGCCCGTATTATACGGCCTTAACCTGCATCACTTAGCGGTGTATCGATGGCCCGGCTGCGCCCTTTATGGGATTCTGCGGCTCCCTCGAATCAATTCCCCCACGCTTGCCGACGAGACTGATGGACATGGACCTCAAGGACTTCATGGAGTTCGTGCAGACCACCGCGCGCAGCGTCGGGGCCGAAATATCCTCGCCCTGGTTCTACCTGCAATTCGGGCTCATCCTGGCCGCGGCCGGCATCGCCTATGCGGCGGAGACCGCCGTCCGCAACCGGGTCGACATGACCTCGCTGGCGATGCGCTGGCCGCTGCCGCTCCGGCACTTCGCCCGGGTGATGGTCTCAAGCGCCTCGACGGCGGTGTTCACCCTGCTCGTGATCGTCTTCCGCGTGGCGATGTACCACGCGACCTGGCCGAGCCGCTCCTATCTGCTGATGGTCGCCGCCAAGCTCGGGCTGGCCTGGCTCGCGATCCGGCTCGTGACCTCGGTGCTGCGCAATGCCCTCATCGTCCGCCTGGTATCGATCACCGCGTGGTTTCTCGCCGCGCTCTCGATCCTCGGCCAGCTCGATTCGACCGTCGATCTGCTCGATGCCTACGCGATCGTGCTCGGCGGCCTCAGGCTGACCCCGCTGCTGGTCCTCAAGGCCGGTGCGCTCCTTCTCATCGCGCTCTGGGCCACCAACATCGCGAGCAATTTCGCCGAGAGCCGGATCAACGCGACCAGCGATCTGACGCCATCGGTGCAGGTGCTGCTTGTCAAGATCATCCGCATTGGGCTGCTTGCGGTCGCGATCGTGATCGCGCTCGGCGCGGTCGGCATCGACCTTTCGGCGCTCGCGGTGTTCTCCGGCGCGGTCGGCGTCGGTATCGGTATCGGCCTGCAGAAGATCGTCGCCAACTTCATCTCGGGCATCATCCTGCTCGCCGACAAGTCGGTGAAGCCCGGCGATCTCGTCACCATCGGCGATAATACCGGCCGCATCAGCGCGATGAAGACGCGCTATATTTCCGTCGCCGCCGGCGACGGCCGCGAATTCCTGGTGCCGAACGAGGACCTGGTGACGCAAAAGGTCGTCAACTGGACCTATACCGACAAGAACACCCTGGTGAAGATCGCCCTCGGCACCAATTACGACGCCGATCCGAAACTGGTCTGCAAGCTCGCGGCCGAGACCGCGGAAGCCCATCCGCGCGCACAGAAGGGCAAGCCGCCGACCTGCATCCTGACCGAGTTCGCGGAGGCCGGCATGAAGTTCTCGCTGACCTTCTGGATCGCCGATCCCGACGGCATGGACAAGGTCAAGAGCGACGTGATGCTGGCGCTGTGGGATGCCTTCAAGCGGGAGGGCATCCGGGTTCCCTACCCCGTCCGCGAAATCCGCATCCGCGGCGGGGCGCTCCCCGTGGAAACCACCGTAGAAGTCCCGAATTAGGCCGCTTTCCGGGCCGAGGTTGAGAGGCTCGGCTTGCATGAAGGCCCGCAATCATTAAATTAGGGCCTGAAATCAAGCCTTTCCGCCGAAATCGAGATCAGCCCGGAAGACCGCACAAGCATGAGCTACGTCGACGCCACCGATACCTCGCTGCGCAAGACCGGACAGATCAAGCTGCACGGGCCGGCCGCCTTTGCCGGCATGCGCAAGGCGGGCGCGCTGGTGGCCAAATGCCTCGACGAGTCTCACCGACATCGTCGGGCCCGGCGTGCCGACCGAGCGCATAGACCAGTTCGTCCGCGACTTCGCCTTCAGCCATGGCGCCTTCCCGGCGACACTGATGTATCGCGGCTATCGCTATTCGACCTGCACCTCTCTCAACCACGTGGTCTGCCACGGCATGCCCGGCGACCGTCCGCTGAAGGAGGGCGACATCGTCAACATCGACGTCACCTTCATCGTCGACGGCTGGTATGGCGATTCAAGCCGCATGTATGCGGTCGGCCCGATCGCGCGCAAGGCGGAGCGGCTGATCGAGGTGACGTATGAAGCCATGATGCGCGGCATCGCCGCGGTGAAGCCCGGCGCCACCACCGGCGACATCGGCCACGCCATCCAGAGCTTCGTCGAGCCGCAGGGCATGAGCGTGGTGCGCGATTTCTGCGGCCACGGCCTCGGGCGCATGTTCCACGACGAGCCGAACATCATCCATATCGGCCGGCCCGGCGAAGGCGTGCAGCTCAAGCCCGGCATGTTCTTCACCATCGAGCCGATGATCAATCTCGGCAAGCCGCACGTCAAAATTCTCTCCGACGGCTGGACCGCCGTGACCCGCGACCGCTCGCTGTCGGCGCAGTTCGAGCACTCCGTCGGCGTCACCGCAACGGGTGTCGAGATCTTCACGCTGTCGGAACGGCACGGCGAGAAGCAGATCGGGTGATTACCCAATCTACCGCCGGCGTCGGAATGACGACGGCACCCGCTTGTAGGTTGCCGCAAACGCATCGTTGAAGCGGCGCACGCTGCCGAAGCCGGCCGCGAACGCAATCTCCGCCAAACTCATCCCGGTCTGGTCGATCAGCCGCTTGGCTTCCTGCACGCGCCGCGTGGCCGCGATCTCGCTCGGGCTCGCGCCGGCGTGGCGCATGAACAGGCGCAACAGATGGCGCGGCCCGACGCCGAGAGCTTCCGCAAGCTCGGCCATCGATGCCCGATCCAGAAAGCCCGCATGAATCAGCCGCATGCCGCGCGCGACCGTCGTGGCCGTTCCCATCCAGGCCGGCGAGCCCGGCGCCGTTTCAGGCCGGCAACGCAGGCACGGACGAAAGCCGGCCCGCTCGGCGGCCGCCGCGGTTGCATAGAAGGTGACGTTCTCCGAGCGCGCGGGACGAACCGGGCAGACCGGCCGGCAATAGATCCGCGTCGAGCGCACCCCGGAGAAGAACAGGCCGTCGAACGCCCGCGCACGCGAAAGGCGTGCCCGATCGCAGGTATCCCAGTCGAGATGCGGCGGCAGCGTTTGCCGATGCGCGGAGCCTGTCCTCATGGGCCAAGAATAATGGCAGCGCCGCACGTCGAGTAGCCGAAAACGGACGCGATCGGGCGATGAGGTCCGAATCCGGCCAGCCTGTCCGGCCGCTCCGTCCCATGGTGTCGGCGCACCCCGGAGCAATTTGCAATGAGCACGCAGGCCGAGCCGACGACATCAGGACACACCACCCTCGTGGTCGAGATCGGGCTTCTGCTGCTGCTTTCGCTGATCTGGGGCAGCTCGTTCACGCTGATCAAGGTGGCGATCCCGACGATTCCGCCGTTCACGATGGTCGCAACGCGTGTGACGATCGCGGCCGTTCTCCTGATCCTGATCGCAGCCATTCAGGGATACGCCCTGCCCCGCGAGGGATCGCTGTGGGCGGCTCTGTTCGTGCAGGGCCTGCTGCAAAGCGCACTGCCCTTCACCCTGATCAGCTGGGGCGAGGCGCATATCGCGAGCGGGCTCGCCGGCGTGCTCAATGCGACACCGCCGATGTTCGTGCTCGCCATCGCGTTGATGAGCGGGCGCGGCCGGCGGACGATCAGCGGCCGGAAGATCATCGGCGTTGCGCTCGGCCTTGCGGGCGTCGCCGTGTCCATCGGCGCCGACGCGCTCTCAGGGATCGGCACGGCCGCGCCGCTGGCCCAGGCGGCCGTGCTGTGCGCGAGCCTGTGCTACGCGCTCGCGCCGATATGGGGGCAGCGATTCGCGGGCCTTCCCGCAATCGTCACCGCGGCGGGGGCCATGAGCTGCGCCGCAATGCTGATGTTGCCCGCGGCTGCCGTGCTCGAGCAGCCGTGGACGCTGGTCCCGCCGCCGGCAACCGCGATCGCCGCGTTGATCGTGCTCGCGGTCATCTGCACGGCCTTCGCGATGGTGATCTATTTCCGGCTGATCCAAACGCTCGGACCGCTCGGCACGACCAGCGGCAGCTATCTGCGCGCAGGCTTCGCCGTGGCGCTCGGCACCGCATGGCTCGGCGAACGCTTTACCTGGCCCGGCCTCGCCGGAATGGCCCTCATTCTCGTTGGTGTCGTGGCGATCACGGCACCTCCGCCTCGGCGCAACAGCGGGAAACCTCCGGGCTGATTGTCGCCATCTTCCCAGCCTGATCTCGCCAACCTGTTTGCCGATGACGAGGCCTCACGACACACAGGAGAGAGGCGTGAACCAGTCGACGCGACGCGGATTCATCGGCTTTGCATCGGCCACCGCCGCCGGCCTGCTGCAGGGCCGTGCCGAGGCCGCGCCTGTCACCGCGAACAGCGAACCCGCCTGCATCCTGACGCCGCAGGCGGAGGAAGGGCCGTTCTACTCCGATCCCAAGCTCGTCCGCTCCGACATCGCCGAAGGCCGGCCGGGCGTGCCGTTGACATTGCGGCTGCGCGTGATCGAGGCCGGACCGTGCACGGCCATCAGGGGCGCGCGCGTCGACATCTGGCATTGCGACGCGAAGGGGCTCTACTCTGCCTTCCCCGGCCAGAGCGATGCCCACAATGTCGATGCGACCGGCAAGACATTCCTGCGCGGCACGCAAGTCACCGACGAAGCCGGCTGGGTGACATTCAACACCATCTATCCCGGCTGGTATGACGGCCGCACCACGCACATCCACTTCAAGGTGTTCCTCGACGATCGCACCGTGCTGACAGGCCAGACCTTCCTGCCCGACGCGCTGAACGAGTTCATCTACACCAACGTGCCCGATTACGGCGACCGCGCTCGCCAGCGCAGCGTGATCAACGCCAACGACCACGTCGTGGCACGGTCCGATCCCGAGCATCGCGCCTTCTGCGCGGTGAAGGAGGAGCGCGACCGCTACCTCGCGGCGCTGACGCTCGGCGTCGACCGCCGCGCGGAGACGACGGTGGGACGCGCCGGCCCACCGCCTCCGCCGCCCGGCATGCGCAAGGGCCCGCCGCCGGGTCCGCCGCCCGCGGGCATGTTCGGCCGGCCGATCAAGGACCGGCTCGCCGCGCTGGTGCCGGGGCTGAAGCCCGCGCCCTAAACGCCATCGCAATTGACGGTTGCAAAAGCGCCAGCCCCCGGCAATGCTGCCGGCCGATGCCCGCCAAATCCGACCAGGACAAGAGCAAGCCTGACGACGAGCCGCATTATCTCGGCCATCGCGAGCGCCTGCGCGAGCGCTTCTACAGCGCGGGTGCGGATGCGCTGAGCGATTACGAATTGCTGGAGATGGCACTGTTTCCGGCGTTGCCGCGGCGCGACACCAAGCCGCTGGCGAAGACGCTGATCAAGATTTTCGGCTCGTTCGCCGAGGTCGTGCACGCGCCGGCGGCGCGGCTGCGCGAGGTCGACGGCGTCGGCGAGGCCGCCATCAACCAGCTCAAGCTGATTGCGGCCGCCGCAAGCCGTGTCACCAAGGGCGAGGTCAACAGCCGCAACGCGCTGTCGTCCTGGAACGAGGTGATCGCTTATTGCCGCACCAGCATGGCGTTTTCAGACAAGGAGCAGTTTCGCCTGCTCTTTCTCGACAAGCGCAACCAGCTCATTGCCGACGAGGTGCAGCAGACCGGCACGGTGGACCACACCCCGGTCTATCCGCGCGAGGTGATCAAGCGCGCGCTGGAATTATCGGCGACCGCGCTGATCCTGGTGCACAATCATCCCTCGGGCGATCCCTCGCCCTCACAAGCCGATATCCAGATGACGAAAGCGATCATCGACATCGCCAAGCCGCTCGGGATTGCCGTGCACGACCACATCATCGTCGGCAAGGGCGGGCACGCCAGCCTGCGCGGGATGCGGTTGATCTAGCGGAAGTCGGGAGCGCAGCGCTTTCGATTGCAATAATTTCATCACACGATGTAAGGTAGTATCATTGCAGAGTCAGCCGCGCCGGGTGCGGTCGCTTTTCCGGCCGCCCATTCCTGGAGCCCCCATTTCTGGAGACAGTCCATGGCCGCTCGGATTTTTGTCATTGCCGTGTTCGCCTTCATCACCCTCAACGAGCGCGCCTTCGCCTGGGCCTATCAGGGCCACGAGGTGACGGGTGCGATCGCGGATCAACTGCTCGGTTCAAATGCCCGGCAGCAGGTCGCCAACATTCTCGGCTTCGAGCTTCGCGTCGCGGCTCCCTGGGCCGATTGCGTCCGCAGCGTGGCGCGGCTGCCCGACGGCACCTTCCGCTACGCACCGACCAAGCCGGAATACCGGATTCCCTGCACGGCCTTCGAGACGCCGGCCGAGACAGCACGCATGGAAGACTATGTTTCGCGCAACTGGCTGGATTGCGAAGCCGCGAAGGGGCACGGCTGCGGCGAAGCCTATCATTTCGCCGACGTCGCCATCCAGCACGACGATTACAAGCGCGGTTATGTCGGCACCAGCGACCACGATATCGTCGGCGCCATCAACGCCGCGATCTCGGTCCTTCGCGGCCAGTCGGCGCCGCTGCCGTTCTCGATCCGCGACAAGAAGGAAGCGCTGCTGCTGCTGGCGCATTTCGTCGGCGATCTGCATCAGCCGCTGCATATTGGCGCCGTCTACCTCAATCAGTCCGGCCAGCTCGTCAATCCGGACCAGGACGGCTTCAATCCCGCGACCGAGACGCGGGGCGGCAACCTGCTTGGCCCTGCCGAGAACAATCTGCACAGCCAGTGGGACGCGATTGCGGAAGACCTCGGCGAGAATGCGAGCCCGGATTTGATCAAGAAGGCGAAAGCGGTCGGGAAGACACCCGGACCGATCGACGCGCTTGCGGCGACCTGGGCAAGCGAGACGGTCATGGTCTCGCATGCGGCATTCGCCGGCCTCAGCTTCGCCGCCGCGGATCACGGCCGATGGGAGGTGCGCATTGACGATGAGGCGGCGTATGCGACCAAGCAGGCGGAATTGAAGCGCGATCAGCTCGCCAAGGGCGGCGCGCGTCTTGCCCAGATCCTCAACAGCATATGGCCGACGCCTGTCGAAAGGACCACCGCCTGCACCCTGACCAACGTCTGTTATTGCGTCACGGCGGCAAATCGGGACGCGATCACCGCCAATGTCGCAAGGGTCAGACAACTCCTCGCCGACCAGCGCGCGACCGGCAAGATGACCGGCTATCTGAGCATCCCGCTGTCGACGCTGGGCGGCGGCTATTTCGGTGTGAACCGGGATGTGGCGCAGAGAACCAAGGAGCGGATCGAGCAGCGATTTGGATCGTCCTCGACGTGGGTTCTCAATCCGGGTGCGGAGGGCAATCTGCCGGAGACGGCCACGGGCCCGGACTACATGTATATGTGGACCCAGATCCTCGAGGGGCGCGGAGGGTATGGCGAGGATATCGACTTCTTCTACTTCGCCGGTCCGACCGATTTCGCGCAGTTTTTCGGACTCACCGGCACGAGCGATGCGGACAGGATCGAAGCCTATTTCGATCAACGGCTTGAATCAGACCCCGATCTGATAAAGACCGTGAAGGCCGGCAGGCTCAGCAAACGCGGCTTCCGCAACTATTACGCGCTGCGGGCTGCAGTCACGTTCAGCGCCGGCTCCCACGACGAGTGGAACATCGTTCAGCTGCTCAATCAACGCCGGCGCGGGTCCGAGCAATTCGGAATCGGCAACCAGATCGGCGCATTCTTCGACGGGCGCGCGATCGCCCCGGGTGATTTCGAGGCCGGCGCCGCCACCGGCACTGTCGGACGATGCAATTGAGCCCGATCGCTCAATAGCTGGGATCGACCGGGACATAGCGGCGGTCCGGGCGCTGCGCCGGACCAGGCCAGTTGCCGCAGCGAGCCGGGGGTCTCAGGCTGAATGTCATGGCTCGACCCACCGTAGCACCGCTTCGGCGGTATCGGCGGGCGTGGTGTTGAAGCAGATCGCGGCATCCGGCGCCAAGCGGTGGACGAGGTTGAGCACCTTCTCGAACAGCACGAGGCGCTCCTTCGGCTCGCGCAGGCCGGCGCCGATCACGATGCAGTCGAAGCGCTCGTCGCGTAGCGCCGCCGCGACGCCGGCTTCCGCGGTGACATCGAGATCGATCAGGCAGCTCGTGACCTCGAAGCCGAGATCGCGCAGCCGCAGCAGCTGCGTCTCGATGTAGCCGCGCACCAGCTCCGGCGTGAGCTGCGGGAATGCACTGTAGTCGGCACTGCCGGGTTCGATGCCGATGGCGAGGACGCGCTTGGCCATGCCGGATCTCCCAACGAAGTCATCTCCGCCGTCAACGGGCTCTGGGGTCTGCGGGTTCCGCCTTCCTGCGACGTCGTTCTGCGGCGGCGAATGTCGGGCCGGCTACTGACGCAGCATGATCAGGGGATCGGCGGTGTCGGGGACGCGCCGCCACTGCGCGTTGTCGTCGGCCTCGAACTGCCAGACCGCGCCCGATTTCGCCATCAGGATGATCTGCCCGCGCTCGAGCCGCCATTGCGTCGGGTTGAACTGGGCGATCGCCGCGTCGCATTTCGGCTTGAGGAAGACCTGAAAATTGTCGGGGCTCGCCTCGGTGTTGGTCAGCGTCAGCCCGCACACGGGCTGGCCGTTGCCGCGCACCATCGCCCAGTCGCCGATCATCTGGTCCATCGACTTGGCCATCGAGCGGGCGGCGGCGAGATCCTGCAGGATGTAGACGCCCTCGCCCTGGCGCAGGCCCTCGAAGATCCCGGCCTCGACCTCGGTGAAGTCGATCACGGCTTCCCCGGTCGCGTCCTGCAGACGAACGATATCGAGGCCCCTGACGCTCCAGGCGACGATGTCCTTGGTGAAAGGCAGCGCGGTCTTGCAGGCCGGCTCCAGTTCCAGCTTGAAGCCCTGGCCTAAGGCGTCGCCCTTCATGGTGACGACGCAGGTCTTGCTGCGCTCGGTGGTGGAGAGCTCCCACTGCCCGAGCATCTCCTTCTTCAGGCTCGTCGCATCCTGCGCATGCGCGATGCCGATCGCGGCCAAGGAGGCCGCGACGGCGAATGCGAGAACCCGAAGAACGGCCATCAGCGCCCCTTGAACGGCGTTTCGGCCACCGGCGTCAATGGCGCCTTGCCCGAGAACCAGGACTTGAGGTTGTCGACCACGAGCTGGTCCATCGCGTTGCGCGTGACGACCGAGGCCGAACCGATATGCGGCAGCAGCACGACGTTCTGCATGGCCTTGAGGCTCGTCCGGCACGGTCGGCTCGGCCGCGAACACGTCGAGGCCGGCGGCGAGGATGGTGCCGGATTTCAGCGCCTGGACCAGCGCCGGCTCGTCCACCACCGAGCCGCGCGCCACGTTGATCAGCACGCCGCGCGGGCCGAGCGCCTTGAAGACCTCGGCATTGATCATCTTGTTGGTCGAGGCGCCGCCGGGCACGATCACCATCAGGGTGTCCACCGCCTTCGCCATCTCGATCAGATCGGGGTAGTGCTTGTAGGAGACGTCCTTGGACGGGTTGCGCGAGTGATAGACCACCGGCACCAGCGAGGCATCGAGCCGGCGCGCGATGGCCTGGCCGATCCGGCCCATGCCGACGATGCCGACCTTGCGGTCGCGCAGCGAACCGACGCTGAGTGGATAGTTCTGTGTCTGCCACAGCCCGGAGCGCACATAGCGGTCGGCCTTGATGAACTCGCGCAACGTGGAGATCAACAGGCCCATCGCGACGTCGGCGACCTCCTCGGTCAGCACATCGGGCGTGTTGGTGACGATGATGTTGTGCTCGGCCGCGTATTTGGCGTCGATATGGTCGTAGCCGACGCCGAAGCTCGCCACCATCTCGATCTTGGGCAGCTGCGCAAGCGATTCCTTGTTGGCGTGGACCGTGTGATAGGTCACGGCGACGCCGCGGATCTTCTCGCGGACCGCCGGGGTCAGGCGCTCGAGGTCACCGCGCGTCTCGGCCTTGTGCACGACGAAATGATCGGAAAACCCGTTCTCGAGGATCGGCCGCACCGGCCCATAGATCAGAAGGTCGATCTTTTCGGACGAAATCGAACCGGCAGCCATCAGTTATCCTTTCCAAGCGCGCTCTCATGCCAGCGCCGTAAAACGAGGTGGGAAACTAGCGCCAGCACCCCATAGATGACAATCCCGGCCAGCGACAACAAAAGCAGCGCTGCGAACATGCGGGGTATGTTCAATCGATAGCCGGATTCGGCGATCCGGTAGGCCAACCCGGAGCCGGCGCCCGCCGTTCCCGCTGCGATCTCGGCCACGACCGCGCCGATCAGCGACAGGCCGCCGGCGATGCGCAGGCCCCCGAGAATGTAGGGCAGCGCCGCGGGCAGCTTGAGGAAGCGCAGCGTCTGCGGCTTCGAGGCGCCATAGAGCTGGAACAGGCCGGCGAGGTTGCGATCGACCGAATTGAGCCCGAGCGTGGTGTTGGACAGCACCGGGAAAAATGCAACGATGAAGGCACAGACCACGACGGCAGTCTGCTGTTCCAGGTAGATCAGCAGCAGCGGCGCGATCGCGATGACAGGGGTGACCTGAAGGACGATCGCATAGGGGAAAAGCGAATATTCCACCCATTTCGACTGGTTGAACAGCAGCGCCAGCGCGATGCCGCCGATGCTGGCCGCGACGAAACCCTCGAGCGTCGTCAGCAGCGTGGCGGCGAGCGACTGCGACAGCACCGCCCAGTCCTTGATCAGGGTGAGGACGATCACGGATGGCGCCGGCAGCACATAAGGCGGGATGTCCCTGATGCGGACCACCAGTTCCCAAGCCAGCAGGCCGGCCGCGAACACGACGACGGGAAGCGCCAGTCGCAGCGCGCGTTGGGCGCGGGACGGCGCCGCGATGGTGGGGGCTTGCGCGTTCATAGCGTCGACTGCCCCGAATAGGACGGCGCCAGCGCCGCCGACACTTTCCGGCAATAATCGGAATAAGCGGCCGAGGTGCGAAACCCCTCGCCGCGCGGCTCGATCGTCTCGACGCGGATGTCGGCCTGGATGCGGCCCGGTCGTGCCGTCATCACCACCACGCGCTGCGACAGATAGACGGATTCGAACACCGAATGGGTGACGAAGATGACGGTCTTGCCGAGCGCCCGCCACAGCGCGAGCAGATCATTGTTGAGACGGAAGCGCGTGATCTCGTCGAGCGCGGCGAACGGCTCGTCCATCAGGAGGATATCCGGATCGGTGACGAGCGCGCGCGCCAGCGACACCCGCATCTTCATGCCGCCGGAGAGGCTCGCGCGGAAAGCTATCCGCGAATTCGACGAGCCCGACGCTGGCCAGCGCCGCGTCGGCACGCGCGCGCCCCTCGGCCTTCGGCACACCGCCAAGCTTCAACGGCAGCCGCACGTTCTCGCGGACGCTGGTCCAGGGCATCAGGGTCGGCTCCTGAAACACGAAGCCGATGCCGTGACCCGGCTGCGCCTCGCCCTCGTGGCGCGCCACCCGCACGGTCCCCGACGACGGCGCGCTAAGTCCGGCGATGATCCGCAGCGCGGTGGATTTGCCGCAGCCGGATGGACCGAGCAGCGAGACGAACTCGCCCTTGCGCACGGCAAGGTCGAGCGGGCCGAGCGCCGTGACACCGTTGTCGTAGATCTTGGTCACGCCCCGCAGGCTGACGGCGAGAGCCGTCAGGCTGGCCTCGACGACGGGCGAGATTCTGTCGGCTGACATCGACCTTGCGCTAGGGCTTGCTCGGACGCAGCTCGACGCCGACGCCCTTGTTGACGAAGCGCAGCGTGTAGGATTTGCGGAAGTCGAGATCGGGCTTCACGACACCGGCCTTGACCATCTTGTTGAAGAAGGAGCCGTACCGCTCGTCGCTCATGGCGCCGATGCCGTTCTTCAGGCTGTCGCCGGAATCGACGATGCCGTGCTCCTTCATCTTGGCGACGGAATAAGCGAGCAGGTCGTCGGTCATCTCCGGATTGAGCTTCTTGATCATGGCGTTGCCGGCGGAATTGTCGCGGTAGATGTAGTTGTACCAGCCGATCATGGAGGCATCGACGAAGCGCTGAACGAGATCAGGCTTCTTCTCGACGATGTCGCGGCGCGTCTCGATCAGGGTCGAATAGGTGTTGAAGCCGTAATCGGCGAGCAGCAACACGTTCGGCTTGAAGCCGGCGGCCTTCTCCACCGCGAAGGGCTCGGAGGTGACGTAGCCCTGCATGGCGCTCTTCGGGTTGGCGATGAAGGGCTGCGGATTGAAATTATAGGGGCGGACGTTCTTCTCGCTGAAGCCGTATTCGGACTTGAGCCACTGGAAGTAGCTGCCCATGCCCTCCTTGGAGACGAACAGCGTCAGCGGCTTGAGATCCTCGATCTTGCCGACCTTGGCATCGGGCTGCGTCAGCATCACCTGCGGATCCTTCTGGAAGATCGCGGCGATGGTCACGACGGGGACGTTGTTGGTAACCGCGTCGAACGACATCAGCGTGTTCGCGGCCATGAAGAAATCGATCTTGCCCGCGATCAGCAGCATCCGGTTGTTCTCGTTGGGACCGCCGGGAACGATGCTGACGTCGAGCCCGTATTTCTTGTAGGTGCCGTCGGCGACCGCCTGGAAGAAGCCGCCATGCTCGGCCTCGGCGACCCAGTTGGTGCCGAAGGTGACCTTGTCCAGCGTTTCGGCCCGTGCCGGGGCGACCGACACCAAGGCGGCCAGCAGGCTCGCAGTTAACGCTCCGCGCAGTTGAGAGGGGGTCATAATGGCACTCCGTCGATCGCTTCCAGCCCAATCGCGTCTAGCTCGGGGCAACCCAACGCGGTAAAACCGCATGAAGTTCGGGGACACGAGCCGGCCTGGCCCGCGTCCCCTGATACCCCAAACTACGTGACAAATTCGGGCAAAGAAACCTTGATGACGCCGTCCCGCGACTGGACCAGGATCCGCTGGGCCGAGACCTCCTCAACGGAATCGTCGCGCTGGATCGCAGTGCTGCCACTGGCGGCGACCGAACAGCACGGCCCGCATTTGCCTGTGACCACCGACGTGCTGATCGCGGACGCATATCTCGCGCGCGTGCACGAACTTCTGCCCGCAAACGTTCCGGCCAGTTTTCTTCCCGTTGAGGCGATCGGGATCTCCACCGAGCATATCGATTATCCAGGCACGCAGACGCTGTCGACCGAGACGGCGCTGAAGAAGTGGACCGCGATCGGCGAAGAGATCGCGCGGCGCGGGGTGAAAAAGCTCGTGATCATCACCAGCCATGGCGGCAACAGCGCGGCGATGATGCTGGTGGCGCAGGATCTGCGCGCGCACCAGAAGCTATTCGTGGTGACGACGTCATGGTCGCGCCTGTCGGGCGCCGACACCTTGTTCCCGGCCGACGAAGTGCGTCACGGCATCCATGGCGGCGCCGTCGAGACCTCGATCATGCTGGCACGCTATCCCGATGAGGTGCGCAAGGAAGCGATCGCGGATTTTGCCGCGAGCAGCGTCGCGATGGAGCAGCAATATCGCTGGCTGTCGACGCAGCGCCCGGCGCCGTTTGCCTGGCAAGCGCAGGACCTCAACGCCAGCGGCGCGGTCGGCAATGCGACATTGGCCGGGGCCGAAAAGGGCGAGCAGTTGATTGATCGGGGCGCGCGGGCTTTTTGCGAATTGCTCGGCGAGGTCGATAACTTCGACGTGAACAGGCTCGCCAAAGGCCCCCTCGGCTAGCGACCATCCACCTGAAATCATTCGAGAAAACTCTTCGCCTCGGGAGCAGATTCGCCGCATTCGAACCGGACGCGAAGAGCCTCCGTCCAACTGGGTACGCGGGCCACAACGGACCGCCTCAAACCCGGATGGAGTTTCACATGTCGATCAAGACCAAGATTGCCGCTCTCGCCCTCGCGACCCTCGCCGTCACCGGCACCATGCTGTCCACCACCTCGCAGGCGCAAGCCAAGCCGCCCGGCTGGGTCTGGGGTGTCGGCGCCGGCATCGCCACCGCCGCCGTCGTCGGCTCCGCGATCGCCGCCAGCAACGACCCCTATTACAACGGCTATCACCGCTGCGGCTGGACCCCCCGTTACAATGCCTTCGGCCAGTACGTCGGCAGCGTTCGCACCTGCTACTGATTTGAGTACCTGAGGCCGATCTTTCGTGGATCCTGCGTCCGACACGGGCGCCTCATCCACCCCCGTGTCGTGCCAAGACCCGCCCGGTTGTCCCCCCGGGCGGGTCATTCATTTTGGGCACTGGAATTGTTGCAGCCCCGTCACACAGGAGTGCGAACCATCACCTGCGGCAATCCGTGTCAGTTGCTATTGCGAATTAATCGCAATAGAGTTCACGACAAGCTCGGGAACCTGGGAAGAAATTGCGCCGGATTGAGATCATCTCGCCGTTAGCGCCAAAAACCAGGGACCTGGTGACAGGATCGCCACGAATCGGCAGGGATGTCGGCTGCGGCGAATGGGATTCGACTCGCGTTTGGGGGCGTGCGTTTTGACGTTGAGGGGTCATCGTTACAGGTACTTGCAGACGGCCGCGGCAATCGCCTCGGGTGTTCTGGCATTTCCCGCACTGGGCCGCGCGGCCGATCTGCCGTTCAAGGCACCGGCGCTGAAGGCCGTCTATGACTGGACCGGCCTCTATATCGGTGCGCATGTCGGCGTGACCCGCGGCAACTCCTCGGCGACACTGACCGATCCGACATTCGCAGCCGACGACCACGTCTTCACCGGCGCGACCGGCGGCGTCCAGGCCGGCTACAATTGGCGCCTCAATTCGGGCCTGCTGTTCGGCGTCGAAGGCGACATCTCGTTTCCGAACTATCTGCCTTCCAACCACGTCGTGTCATCGGCGGCGACCGCGCTGTCGTTCGCGGAGGAACGCTGGGACTATGTCGCGAGCCTGCGCGCGCGGCTCGGCTACACCAGCGGCAATTGGCTGGTCTACGCCACCGGCGGCGCGGCCTTCGCCGGCGAGCGTTTCCTCTCGACGCCGACGGGCGGCGTCGAGGAAAAGGTGCTGCACACGCGGTTCGGCTGGACCGCAGGTGGCGGCGTCGAATACGCCTTTGCGCCGCACTGGACCACGCGGCTCGAATATCTCTACAGCAAGTTCGAGAACGCCAACGTCACCTTCCCCTCCGGCGGTCAATATTCCTCGTCGATGGATTTTCACAGCCTGCGGATCGGGCTCAATCGCAAGATCGACTGGCCGGGCGTGCCGACCTACAACCCAAAGTCGGACATCACCGACACCGAATCGAACCGCTGGGAGATCCACGGCCAGTCGACCGTGCTGGGGCAGGGCTACCCGGCGTTCCGCGCGCCCTATACCGGACCGAACAGCCTGCTTCCATCGCCCGACTTTCAGCAGACCTGGAGCAATTCGCTCTATTTGAACGCGCGGCTGTGGGACGGCGGCGAGGTCTATTTCAATCCGGAACTGCTGCAGGGTTTCGGTTTCAACAACACGACGGGCGCCGCGGGTTTCACCAACGGCGAAGCGCAGAAGTCCGGCTTCCCCTATCCGCATTTCAACGCCTCCCGGCTGTTCGTGCGCCACACCTTCGGCTTCGGCGGCGAGCAGGAGGAGCTTGCCAGCGGCCAGTTTCAGCTCGCGGGCAAGGCCGACGTCTCGCGCCTGACCTTGCAGGTCGGCAAGTTCTCCGTGGTCGACGTGTTCGACGGCAATTCCTACGCGCACGATCCGCGCAAGGACTTCATGAACTGGTCGATCTGGGCGTCCGGCGCCTTCGACTATGCCGCCGACAAGCTCGGCCTGGGCTACGGCGCCACCGCGGAGTTGAACCAGAAGCAATGGGCGCTGCGCGGCGGCTACTTCCTGGTGGACGCCCAGTCCAATTCGAACAATTTCGACATGAACATCGGCCGCCGCGGCGAATATGTCGGAGAGCTGGAGCTGCGCTATTCGCTGTTCGGTCAGCCCGGCAAGCTGCGCACGCTCGGCTTCGTCAACAGCACGTTCTCCGGCAGCTATCGCGAAACGCTGGACAATCCCGCGTTCGGCGTCGACATCAGCCAGACCCGCCGCGGCCGCATCAAATACGGCTACGCGCTCAACCTCGAGCAGGCGATCACCGACGACATCGGCGTGTTCGGCCGCTGGAGCTGGAACGACGGACGCAACGAGATCATGGCCTTTACCGACATCGACCGCAGCTTGTCCGGCGGCGTCTCGGTGAAGGGCACCAAATGGGGTCGGCCCGACGACGTCGTCGCCCTTGCCGGCGCCGTCAACGGCCTGTCGCAGGATCATCGCGACTTCATCGCCGCCGGCGGTCTCGGTCCGCTGATCGGCGACGGCCAGCTCAACTACCGTCGCGAGCGCGTGCTTGAGACCTACTACGCCTACGCGCTGAACAAGGCGCTGACCTTCACCGCCGACTACCAGCTGATCGTCAACCCCGCTTACAACGCCGACCGCGGACCGGTGTCGGTGTTCTCGGGACGACTGCACGGCGAGTTCTGAGCGGCAACGCGCGCGCCTCGTCCTTCGAGACGCCCGCATTCGCGGGCTCCTCAGGATGAGGCTAAGCAACATCAGTGCTCGTTGAAACTGCAGCCGACCGCTCCGCCCTCATCCTGAGGAGCGCACATTTGCGCGCGTCTCGAAGGATGGGCCGCGAGTACGTCGCTCTCCAATGCGGTTGCCTCTCCTAGCGGAGAGAGACGTTCGCGGTCTACGCCGCGCGGATCGCGTCCAGGAATTTGCTGACCTCGACCTTGAGCCGGCTGCTCTCGCCGGACAGCGACTTGGCCGACGTCAGCACGTTGGCGGACGCTGATCCGGTCTGGCTCGCGCCATGCTGCACGTCGACGATGCTGGCGGAGACCTGCTGGGTGCCGCGCGCGGCCTGCTGCACGTTGCGGGAAATTTCCCGCGTCGCCGCGCCCTGCTCCTCGACCGCCGAGGCGATCGCGGATGCGATCTCGGACATGCGGGTGATGGTGTCGCCGATCGCCTTGATGGCGCCGACGGACTCCTCGGTCGCGCTCTGGATACCCGTGATCTGCTGGCTGATCTCGCCGGTGGCCTTGGCGGTCTGCTCGGCCAGCGCCTTGACCTCGGAGGCGACCACGGCAAAGCCGCGTCCGGCCTCGCCGGCGCGCGCGGCCTCGATGGTGGCGTTGAGGGCGAGAAGATTGGTCTGGCCCGCGATTTGGCTGATCAGCTCGACGACGTCGCCGATCCGTCCCGCGGCCCTGGCGAGCCTCGCCGACATGGTCGTTGGTTCGCCCGGCCTGCTGCACCGCCTCGCCGGCGATGCGCGCGGAGTCCTGCACCTGGCGGCTGATCTCGTCGACCGACGAGGCCATCTCCTCGGCCGCCGCGGCGACGGTCTGCACGTTGGTGGAGGCCTGCTCGGAGGCGGCCGCGACGGTCGCGGTGACCTTTTCCGATTGATCCGCCGCGCTCGTCAACGTTCCCGCGGAGACTTCGAGTTCCGAGGATGCCGACGATACCGTGTTGATGACGTCGCCGATCATGGCTTCGAACTCGCGCGCGATCTGGTCCATGCGCTGGCTGCGCCGGAGCTTGGCATCGGCCTCGATCGCGGCGGCTTCGTCTGCGGCCTTCTTGGCCAGCAGCGAATCCTTGAAGTGCCGCAGCGAGCCCGCAACCTGGCCGATCTCGTCGTCGCGGCCCGTCGCGGGAATCTCGACATCGTGCTGTCCGGCGGCGAGCGTTCCGATCACGTCCGCGATCCGGCCGAGCGGCGTCACCACGCGTCTGCGCAGCATCACGGTCACGGCGCCGAGCGTTCCCAGCAGGGCAAGCACCGCCACGCCCGCAAGCCCCAGCATGGCCAGGGCGCCGTTGCGCGCAGCCGAAGCGCGTTCACCGGCCTCGGCCAGCGCGGCGTCGCGCACGCCGTAGAACATCTGGATGGCGGGGACGATGACGGTGGCCAGCTCCTCGGCGGTGCCGCTGTATTTACCGTCGGACCTCGCTGCGGGCATCTCCTTGTCGACGACCGGCGCCGCTTTTCCAAAATAGGTCTCCGTCGCGGCCTTCAGCGCGCTGGCGATGCGGGGCGGATTGCCGAGCTGCTGCATGCCGGCTTCGATGCGCTCGCGATCGGCTTCGACACGCCCCTGCATGCGGTCCATCAGCGAGAATTCGGCCGCCACGAGCGGACGACGCGCGGATAGCGCCGGCGACAGTGTGGCGGCGCGGCTGCCGGCCGAGACGCGCAGATCCTGCGCCGTGCGCGCCAGGCTCAACAGCGCCGCGAGCGAGGAATCGGCGTTGACGACCTGCCCTTCGAGCCGGTTCATGATGGGCTCGATATTGGTGATGACCTCGGCGACGGCGGGCAGGAAGCCCTTGACCACGGCGCTGTCGCGCGCCGCCAGCGGAACGCTCATCGCGCGATCCGCCGCCGTATAGATGTCCTTGAGCTTTCGGGCGGCGCGATCCAGGGTTTCGATCATCGCTGCGCTGTCATCGAGCACCATGATCGCGCGCCTCGCGGCCTCGAATCCGGCATCGGCCGCTTTCGCCGCCTTCCCGGCAGCTTCGCTCTGCGCCTGCGTCGCAACGCCTTCCTGGAAGATCGGAGAAATGTAGGGCGCACGAAGTCCGGCGACGTGCTGGCTGACCGTCAGCATTGCACCGAAAGCATCGACGGTCTTGATCGCATCGGAGCGGTTCGTGAAGATGCGCGTCTGGGGTATCAGCACCTCGGCGCCCAGGATGACTGCGAAAATCGTCACCGTCAGCATCGACAGCGCGAAAAGTTTCCCGATGCGCATCTTGGGTCCCCCGATCGTATTTCTGCAATGTCGAAAACCTAGCGGCCGGCCACTAAGAGCCCGTTAAACAAGCAATGCCGTAGTTCCACGGGGTCTACCGGCGCGGGTTTTTGCAGGGGCGGCCGAATGCGGCAAAATTGACGGCATTTCCCCGCCGAATACCTATATCAAGACGTGTGCGGCCCATCCGGGCACACTCCTTTACCTCGGAACGTCAATGCTCTCCGTCGAACTTGCCATCGTCGTCGTCCTGATCGTCATCAACGGCCTTTTGTCCATGTCGGAACTCGCCGTGGTTTCGTCCCGCCCGGCCCGGCTGTCGCTGCTTGCCGCCAAGGGCGTGCGCGGTGCCGAGCGGGCGCTGACACTGGCCGCCGATCCCGGCAAATTCCTCTCGACGGTGCAGATCGGCATCACGCTGGTCGGCGTGCTCTCCGGGGCGTTCTCCGGCGCGACGCTCGGACAGCGGCTGACACAATGGCTGGTCGAACTCGGCCTGTCCTCCGGCGTTGCCGACATCGTCGGCGTCGGCCTCGTCGTCACGCTCATCACCTACGCCACCCTGATCGTCGGCGAGCTGGTGCCGAAACAGGTGGCACTGCGCGACCCCGAGAGTATTGCGGTGAAGGTTGCGCCGGCCATGCACGTGCTCGCGAAGGTCTCGCTGCCGCTCGTCTTCCTGCTCGACCTCTCCGGCAAGCTGATCCTCACTTTGCTCGGCCGTGGCGGCAAGTCCGAGGAGAAGGTCTCGGAGGACGAGATCCATCACCTCGTCAGCGAGGCCGAAAGCGCCGGCGTGCTCGAGCCCGGAGAGAAGGAGATGATCGCCGGTGTGATGCGGCTCGGCGACCGGCCGGTCGGCGCGGTCATGACGCCGCGCACGGAGGTCGACGAGATCGATTTGAACGACGATCCCGCCGCTATCCAGTCGATCATCGCGAGCAGCCCGCATTCGCGCTTTCCGGTCTCCGACGGCGACCGCGACAAGCCGATCGGCGTGCTCCAGGCCAAGGACCTGCTGGTCGCCTATATGAACGAACGCGCCCCGGACCTGCGCGCGCTGGTGCGCGAGGCACCCGGCATCCCGGCGTCGGCAGACGCGCGCGACGTGCTGACCATCCTGAAAGCTGCGCCGGTTCATGTCGGTTTCGTCTACGACGAATATGGCGGGTTCGAAGGCATGGTGACGGCCGCCGACATTCTCGAATCGATCGTCGGCGCCTTCCATTCGGAGGAGGGACCGCCGGAGCCGGCCTTTGTCAGGCGGGCCGACGATTCGCTCCTGATCGCCGGCTGGATGCCGGTCGACGAATTCGGCGAGCTGCTCGGCATCGAGCTGCCGCCGCACCGCTACAACACGGTGGCGGGCCTGGTGCTGCAGCAGTTCAACGTGCTGCCCGACGTCGGCGACGCCTTCGACTTCGGCGGCTGGCACATCGAGGTGATCGATCTCGACGGGCGGAGGATCGACAAGATCCTGGCGAGCCGGTTGAGCGAGACTCGAGACGGGGTGAACCGAGGGAGCGCGCGAGCCATCCCAGCTGTCGTCGCCGACAAGCGCGCTTCAAGCGCGCGCCGATCTGGGACCCATACTCCCAGGACGTGGTTTGACGAAGACTGGGCGTACGGTACTGCTACCGACCGCGACCGATAAATCACGCGGTATGGGTCCCGGATCTGCGCTGACGCTTGTCCGGGACGACAGCGGAGTGTTGAGGCGCGGGCTTACCTGACCACACCCTCACCCGAATCTCACGCCGATCCGTCTCTCCTTGCGCCAGACCACGGTGCATGACAGGTGCTTTCCGTCGGCCGTGACGAATAGGGTGAAATGGTCGGGAATGCCGACAGGGCTGGTGACGTCGAGCGCCGCGCCGGTGTCGGACAGATTGCGGACGGTGCAGTCGATCGCGCCGCCGCCGAACTCGATCGTTCCGGCTTTCAGCACGCGATGTCTCGCTTTGTCGCGCCGTTCTTCCATGGGCACAATCTACACCCAAAGTTGAACCAAACGTTAAAGGCCCGCTCCGCTCGCGTTGTGTCTGGCGTGGAGCAGTATCGCCGTAGGCCGGAGCAGTATTGCTACAGCGCCGGCTGGAACGTGTCCGCCCGCGCCATCCGCCACGCGTCGCGGAAGCGCGGGTCTTCCGTGCCTTCGAGCAACTCGCCGGGACGCAGCGACGGATAGAGCTGAGCGAAGGATTGCACCTGGGTCGTGGACGTCCGTTGGCTGAAATGGATCGGGCGCAGCTGCTGCGGATGTTCGAGGCCGGCGGCGGCGATCAGCTCGGTCAGCGAATGCAGCGTCGCGTGGTGATAATTGTGCACGCGGTCGATCTTGAGCGGCACGTAGAGCGCACGCGCGCGTGTCGGGTCCTGCGTCGCGACACCGGTCGGGCAACGATCGGTGTGGCAGCTCAGCGACTGGATGCAGCCAAGCGAGAACATGAAGCCGCGCGCGGAATTGCAATAGTCGGCGCCGATCGCCATGGCGCGCGCCATGTCGAAGGCGGTGGCGATCTTCCCGGAGGCGCCGATCTTGATGCGGTCGCGCGCATTGATGCCGAGCAGCGCGTTGTGCACGAAATTGACGCCCTCGCGCATCGGCATGCCCAAATGATCCATGAACTCCAGCGGCGCCGCGCCGGTGCCGCCTTCGTTGCCGTCGACGACGATGAAATCAGGATAGATGCCGGTTTGAAGCATCGCCTTGCAGATCGCCAGAAATTCCCAGGGATGGCCGATGCACAGCTTGAAGCCTGCCGGCTTGCCGCCGGACAGGCGGCGCATCTCGGCGATGAATTGCATCATGCCAACGGGCGTCGAGAACGCGCGGTGCGAGGCCGGCGAGATGCAGTCCTCGCCCATCGCGACGCCGCGGATCTTCGAGATCTCCTCCGAGACCTTCGCCGCCGGCAGCACGCCGCCATGGCCGGGCTTGGCGCCCTGGCTGACCTTGAGCTCGACCATCTTGATCTGGTCGTCGGTCGCGACGCGCGCGAACGCCTCGGGATCGAAGGTGCCGTCGAGATGACGGCAACCGAAATAGCCGGAGCCGATCTCCCAGATGATGTCGCCGCCCATCTCGCGGTGATAGGGGCTGACGCCGCCCTCGCCGGTGTCGTGCGCGAAGCCGCCCTTCCTGGCACCGGCATTGAGCGCGCGCACGGCGTTGGGGCTGAGCGCGCCGAAACTCATCGCGGAAATGTTGAACACCGAGGCTGAATAGGGCTTCTGGCAGTCGGGGCCGCCGATGCTGATGCGGAACTTCTCCTCCGCATGTGTCTTCGGCGAGACCGAGTGATGCATCCACTCATAACCCTCGCGGTAGACGTCTTCCTGGGTGCCGAACGGACGCTTGTCGAGCTCCATCTTGGCGCGCTGATAGACCACCGCGCGGGTGTCGCGCGAGAACGGCATGCCGTCCTTCTCGCTCTCGAAGAAATACTGCCGCATCTCGGGGCGGATCTCTTCGAGCAGGAAGCGGATATGCGCCGCGATCGGATAATTGCGCAGCACCGCATGGCTCTTCTGCAGGAGATCGCGGACGCCAAGCAGCGTCAGCGCGCCGAAGATCAGGATCGGGACCAGCAGGATGTCGAAGATCTTGCGATCCGCGATGCCGATGCCGATCAACAGCGCGGTGACGACCGCGCAGATCGTCAACACGATGAAGCGCGGCGAGAATGGCAGCAGCAGGGTTTCCATGATCCCCTCCTCCGCCAGCGGCAGGCGCTTGGGGGACGGGGGTTGGGAGGCTACCTGCGTCTTGGTGTCGTCGGCCACGATTCCCATCCTCTCGCCAGCATGAGGCGGTACGATACGCCCTCGCCTGTCATACGGATATGACGCGGCCCTTGTTTCAGGCTAGCGAATTCGGCCGAGACAAATCAATCAGCCGGATGGCCGGGTTTTGCGGTGCAGCAAAGGGATGGCGAGGGGCGGGCGTACGCAACAGTCGACGCAAAAAGCCGAGCTGTCGTCCCGGGCAAGCGCCAGCGCAGACCCGGGACCCATAACCACAGGAGTTTGAAGCTGGGAAAGCTGGCACTCCGAGTCGTCGCATAACCACGGCCTGTGGCTATGGGTCCCGGATCGGCGCGCGCTGAGGCGCGCTTGTCCGGGACGACGAGCTGAGTGTGGCGTGCAAGTACGCGACGCCTTCAACAGAGACTCAGCGCTCGACGAACGCCTTCTCGATCACGAAATGGCCGGGCTTGTTGCCGGAGCCTTCGATAAAGTCGCGGCCCTCGAACATCACCTTCAGCTCTTCGAGCATCGCCGGGCTGCCGCACATCATGATGCGGTCGGTTGCGATGTCGAGCGGGCCCTGGCCGATGTCCTCGAAGATCTGTCCGGAGTTGATCAGGTCGGTGATGCGGCCGCGGTTCTTGAAGGGCTCGCGGGTCACGGTCGGATAATACACGAGCTTGTCCGCGAGCAGTTCGCCGAACAGCTCGTCCTCGCGCAGGGTCGCGACCAGCTTCTCGCCATAGGCGAGGCTCGGAGACCTGGCGGCAGCCATGCACCAGCACGATGGACTCGAACTGCTCGTAGACGTCGGGGTCCTTGATCAGGCTCGCGAACGGCGCGAGGCCCGTGCCGGTCGAGAGCAGCATCAGCCGCTTGCCGGGAATCAGGTTGTCGGTGATCAGCGTGCCGGTCGCCTTGCGGCCGACCAGGATGGTGTCGCCTTCCTTGATCTTCTGCAGGCGCGAGGTCAGCGGACCGTCCTGAACCTTGATCGAGAAGAACTCGAGGCTCTTCCTCGTGGTTGGCGCTCGCCATGCTGTAGGCGCGCAGCAGCGGACGGCCGTCGACCTCGAGGCCGATCATGGCGAACTGGCCGTTCTGGAAGCGGAAGCCGGTGTCGCGCGTGGCGCGGAAGCTGAACAGCGTGTCGGTCCAGTGCTGGACGGAAAGAACCTTCTCTCGGTAAAACGCGCTCATGATTTTCGTTATTCCGAATAATTGCGGTTTTAGGGCAAAAGCGTTGCCCGGCCCTGAAACGGGGCGGACACCATTGCCATGGCGGAGGATTTCGCGTGTGTGATCTACGCCATTGAGACCAATAATCAACCTCGTTTCGGATGCAATTGATGCCGATCAAACCGGCATTTGCGGCAGAACTGGCCGCAGGATTAATGAATCTGCTGCCCGGCTTGCAGGAAGGGCAATTTCTTTTCCCTGCGGGGCTCGATTGCAGCACTTAATTTCCGTCGCGCTCGCGAGAATTTCATTAAGAATAGCTCTGGTTTTCACCCGCCTTGGCGCCGAAGCCCGCATTTTTGCGGCTTTCGGCGACGGGAACGACGAGAGACATGGCAAGCGACGTGGCTAGCGGCGAACGAATCTTCGTTCAGGCAATCCGGAACTATTGCGCGGACCACGGCATCGCCGTCGATGTCCGCGCCGGCGGCTGGCTGATCGCGATGAACAGAGGCGAGGCGCGCCGCTTTGCCTTCGGCTACGACATCGGCCTCAACAGCGCCATCGCGCACCGGCTCGCCAACGACAAATCGGCTACCGCCGAAGTGCTGACGGTGGAGCACGTGCCCTGCATTCAGCACCACCTCTTCCTCAATCCGAAGCTGGGCGAGAAGGTCGTTGGCGCCGGCTGGCGTCGGGCGATGCTGGACCTGCTCGCGCAAAATCCGCAAGGCATCGTGGTGAAGCCGAACGAGGGGACATCGGGACGCGCGGTGTTCAGGGTGACGACCGAGGCGGAGCTCGACCACGGGGTCGGCGAGGTCTTTGCAATGAGCACCGGGCTCGTGATCTCGCCCTATGTCGCGATCGAAGAGGAGGTCCGCGTGATCCTGCTCGATGACGTGCCGCTGGTCGTCTACAGCAAGCAGCGCGGCGCGGATTGGCGGCACAATCTCGACGCCGGCGCACGGCCCGTGCTGCTGGAGGACGGCAAGATGCGCGCGGCCTGCGTCAAGCTTGCAAGCGACGCTGCGCGCGCCATCGGCATCACCTTCGCGTCGATCGACGTGGTGCGCGTAGATGGCACCTGGCGCGTGCTCGAAATCAATTCCGGCGTGATGATGGAAGCGCTGGGCAAGCAGCATCCGGAGCTGGTGCAGGCGGCGTATGACGCCGCGCTGGACCGGGTGTTCGGAAAAGAAGGCTGAAGGGCCGCGCTCGCTGCACCCTCTCCCCTTGTGGGAGAGGGTGGCTCGCCGCGCAGCGGCGAGACGGGTGAGGGGTTCTCTCCGCGCGCGAGCTTCTTACGATTGAACTCGCGGAGACGCACCCCTCATCCGGCGCTTCGCGCCACCTTCTCCCACAAGGGGAGAAGGGAAGGCAGCGAGATCGCGGCGCGTGCGACAGATCAGTTATTCGCGCTCGCGGAATCGTCCATCGCCTTGAAGGCTTCTTCCAGTTGCAGCGAGATCGGCACGTTCAGCCGTTCGCCGGTGGGAAGCCGCGCGGTGAACCATTTGTTGTAGAGCGGGACGAGGTCGCGGTTGGAGCCGAGCTTGCGGAAAGCACGCTCGACTACGGCCGCGAGCTGCGGCTCGCCCTTCCTGAACATGATGCCGTAGGGATCGTAGGATAGGTAATCGCCGGTGACGCGGAACTTGTCCTGCGCCTTGTGGCGCGCAATCAGGCCCGAGAGCAGGATGTCATCGGTCGCGAACGCATCGGCCTTGCCGTCGGCGAGCATCTGATAGGACTGCTCGTGATCGGCCCCGACCGCGATGGTCAGCCCCAGCGACGACTTCTTGTCGGCGGCCTGGATCGCCTGCTCGTTGGTGGTGCCTTTCGTCACCACGACGGTCTTGCCCTTCAGGTCGGTCAGCGACTGGACGCTGGACGCCTTCGGCACCATCAGCTTGGTGCCGGCGACGAACATCAGCGGCGAGAACGCGACGCGCTTGCCGCGCTCGGCATTGGCCGTGGTCGAGCCGCATTCCAGGTCGATCTTGTTCTGGAGCACGGCGTCGATGCGGTCGTCCGAAGTCACCTTGACGTAGTCGATCTTCAGATTGGGATCGTCGACCTCGACGCCGATCTCCTCGACGATGGCCTCGCAGAGCTCGAGGCTGTAGCCGATCGGGCGGCCCGACTGGTCGAGGAAGGAGAACGGCGGCGAGCTCTCGCGGTAGCCGAGCCGCACGGTGTGCGCCTTCTTGATGGCCTGCAGCGTCGGGCTGAGCCCTTCGCTGCCGGTCTGGGCGAACGCCGGCGCCCCGAACAAGGACATCGCGAGCAGCAAGCAGCCCGAGGTCAGCGACCTCGCCAGGATCTGGCCCATGGTCCGCTCCTATCCATGGCCTGCCATCGCGGGCACCTCGCCGGGAATCATGTCATCAGGCACGGCGTCGCTGGGTCCGAGCGCGTGCTCGGGTCCGAGCTCGCCTTCCCACTTGGCCACGACCGAGGTTGCCAGCGTGTTGCCGATCACGTTGGTGGCGCTGCGGCCCATGTCGAGGAAGGTGTCGATGCCCATGATCATCAACAGGCCCGCCTCGGGGATGTTGAACTGCGCCAGCGTCGAGGCGATCACGACGAGGGAGGCACGCGGCACGCCGGCGACGCCCTTCGAGGTGATCATCAAAGTCGCCAGCATCGCGAGCTGGGTGCCGAGCGACATGTCGATGTGATAGCTCTGCGCGATGAAGACGGCCGCGAAAGTGCAGTACATCATCGTGCCGTCGAGATTGAAAGAATAGCCGAGCGGCAGCACGAAGCTGGAGATGCGCGACGAGGCGCCGAAGCGGTTGAGCGCCTCGAGCGTCTTCGGATAGGCCGCCTCCGAGCTCGCGGTCGAGAATGCGATCATCAGCGGCTCGCGAACCAGCTTCAAGAGATGGCTGTAGCGCGGCCCGATCACGATGAAGCCGACCACGACCAGGATCGCCCACAGGATCATCAGCGACAGATAGAAGCCGCCCATGAAGACGATGAGCTTCCAGAGCACGGCGAGGCCGTTCTTGGCGACGGTCGCGGTGATGGCGGCCCACACCGCGAGCGGCGCGAACAGCATCACATAGCTCGTGACCTTGAGCATGATGTGGCCGACGTCGTCGATCATCGCGAGGATCGGTTTCGAACGTTCGGGCATGGAGCCCATCGCCACCGAGAAGAACACCGCGAAGATCACGATCTGCAGGATCTCGTTCTGCGCCATCGCATCCGCGATCGAGGTCGGGATCAGATGGGTGAGGAATTTCTCGATCGAGAAGGCCGACACCGGCAGGCCGGTCGATTGCCCCGCGGCCGGCAGCGTGCCCGGGAAGTTCGCGCCGGGCTGCAGCAGATTGACCATCACGAGGCCCAGCAGCAGCGAGATGAAGGAGGCGCTGATGAACCAGCCCATGGTCTTGGCGAAGATGCGGCCGAGCTTGGAGCCCGATCCCATATGAGCGATGCCGCCGACGAGGGTTGCGAATACCAGGGGCGCGATGATCATCTTGATCAGGCGCAGGAACATCATGGCGATCAGGTTGATGGCAGAGGCCCATTCGGCGCGGGTATCGGGCAGGAAGTTGTAGATCGCCGCTCCCATGACGATGCCGAGCACCATCGCCGCCAGAATGTATTGCGTAAACCTGTTGGACATCGTTGACCCCCACTTACACCGGCGCTTCATGATGTCGCAGATACGACAGCGACGCAACACGCTTTGCGTGTGATCGCGTTTTCACGATGTTCCCGTTGTGAAATGGAACGGCCCGCTCTAGCTTTCACGCAGCGCACAACGCATGCGGCCTGCACGTTTCATTTGCGGCGGCTGCATCAATAATCGTCAAGACGATCAAAGAGGGAAACGCCATGAGCGGCAACGTCAATCGCCAGATTCTGCTGGTCGAGAAACCCAGCGGCAAGCTCGGGCCCGAGCACTTCAAGATGGTGGACGGCGCAATGCCGGAACCGAAAGACGGCGAAGCCCTGCTGCGCGTGCGATACATTTCGCTCGACGCCGCCAACCGCGCCTGGATGCACGGCGCGACTTATCGTTCGGCCGTCGAAGCCAACAGCGTGATGGCCGGCGGCGCCATTGCCGAGGTCGTCAGCTCGAAGGCCGAAGGACTTGCGGCGGGCGACATCGTGTTCGGCGACACCGGCTGGCAGGAATTTGCAGCCGTGCCGGCAAAGCATCTCACCAAGATGCCGAAGCTGGAGCCGATGACGCATCTGCTCAGCGTGTTCGGCATCGCCGGTCTCACCGCCTATTTCGGCCTGCTCGAGATCGGCAAGCCCAGGGAGGGCGAGACCGTCGTGGTTTCCGCAGCCGCAGGCTCGGTCGGATCGATCGTCGGGCAGATCGCCAAGATCAAGGGGTGCCGCGTGATCGGCATTGCCGGCGGCGCGGACAAGTGCAACTGGCTGACCTCCGAGCTCGGCTTCGATGCCGCCGTGGATTACAAGGACGGCGCGGTGTTCAAGGCGTTGCGCGCGGCCGCCCCTGAGGGCATCGACGTCTATTTCGACAATGTCGGCGGCGACATTCTCGAAGCCTGCCTGCCGCAGATGAACAATTACGGCCGCATCGCCTGCTGCGGCGCGATCTCGCAATACGACGGCACACCGTCCGCGCACGGCCCGCGCGGCGTGCCTGGACTGATCGTGGTGAAGCGGCTCGTCATGCAGGGATTCATCGTGATGGACTACATGAAGGAGAGCCCGCGCGCGCTCGCCGATCTCCAGGCCTGGGTGAAATCCGGCAAGCTGAAGGTGCAGGAAGACATCATCGATGGCCTGCAGAACACACCGAAAGCGCTGATCGGATTGCTCGCCGGCGAAAACCGCGGCAAGCGCATGATCCGGCTCTGACGACATCGATCGCCTCATCCGCGCCGGCATAATCTGCTTGCGATAGCGGCAGAAGCAGCCAATGATATCCCTCGCGAGGCATCACTCGCCACGATTGCGATTGCGCGACTTTGATTATGCGTCGAACGATATCGACAGGGCAGGAATTCATCCAGATGTTCAACACGTTGAAACAGGTCTCAGCGCGCAAGGCGTTGCTGGCGGCGGCATTCTTCGCAACTGCAACAAGCGCGTTCGCGCAAGCGCCGACCGATGCGCAGAAGAGCGCGATCCGCTCCGCGTGCCGCTCGGACTTCATGGCGCACTGCTCCAGCGTGACGCCGGGCGGCGCGGAAGCGTTCCAGTGCCTGCAGAAGAACATGTCGAGCCTCTCGTCGGGATGCCAGACCGCAGTTCGTGCGATTGCACCGCCGGCGGCTCCGAAGGCCGAGCCTGCTGCCGCGCCGAAGACCGAAGCGGCCCCCAAGGCCGAGCCGGCACCGGCACCTGCCGCGCCGAAGGCTGAATCCGCTCCTGCAGCGAAGCCGGCCGCCGCAGCACCGGCGCCGAAGGCGGCTGCGCCCAAGCAGCCGAGCAGCGCGCAGCTTGCTGCGATCAAGAGCCTCGTGCCGCGGCGATTATCCCAAGGTCTGCGCCAGCGTGCCGCCGGGCGGCGCGCCTGCGCTCGAATGCCTGGAGAAGAACAAGGCCAAGGTCTCGCCGGCCTGCGAGAAGGCCGTGAGCGCCGCAACCGGCGGCGGCGCGGCAGCTACCGCAGCCCCGTCTGCAGGCGCCGCAGCGGCGCCCGCCGCAGCACCGACCGTGCTCGTGTTGCGCCCGATGCGGCCGCGCGAAGAACTGTTCGTTGCTCGCTCGGCTTGTGGCGCCGACATCCGCACGGTTTGCGCCGGCGTAGAGGTCGGTGCCGGCCGCATCATGCAATGCCTCGCCAGCAATGCCGGGTCGCTTTCTCCGGCTTGCAGGGACGTGCTGGCGCCGTTCGTGGTGCGATAGCGACTCGCGCAAATGCGCGCATCGATCAGGGGCGCGCGCATGAATTTTCGCACGCCTGACAACGACCAACCTTTTACAGACCTATGATTTCGACCATGACAGACCGGGAGGACAACATGCGTTCATTGCTGCTCGTTGCTTCTGCGCTCCTCGCCTTCGGCGCGACCATGACCTTCGAGGCCAGGGATGCCAATGCGGTGGTATGCGCCCGCGGCGTCTATCGCGCCGGCTGCGCCGGGCCGAACGCGGCCGTCGTGGTCCGCAAGCCGGTTCCGGTCGTCCGCTGCACCAGGGTGCTGGTGAACGGCGTCTATGTGAAGCGCTGCGTTTGATGCGTGAATAGCCAAGCCGGCGCGGTTTGGCTATGATTCGGACCTGACGTTTCGGACGCGCCGACAATGTGCGTCCGAAGATGAGCTGCGGCGCGCGCGCTTGGCCGATAATTCCGCTGGCGCCGGGCGTCGGAGCACATTAGTCTACCCCTAGATAGTAAGTATACTGTCAATTAGGGAGGCAGACGTTGCGGATCGCCGTGATTGGCGGGGGCCCGGTGGGCTCTATTTCGCCTATCTCTGGAAGAAGCGTCACCCCGAGGATCAGGTCGACCTGTTCGAGCAGAACCCGGCCGACGCGACCTGGGGCTTTGGCGTCGTGTTCTCCGACCAGGCGCTGGAATTCCTGCGCGCCGACGACCCCGAGACGGTCGACGCGATCGCGCCGCATATGGAGAGCTGGGAGAACATCACGCTGAACCTCGGAGGCGACAGCGTCGCCATCGACGGCGTCGGCTTCTCCTCGATCGGGCGGCTCGAGCTGCTGCGCTTCCTGCAGCAGCGTGCGCTCGACGTCGGCGTCACGCCGCGCTTCGACACGCAGATCCATGGCATCGACCAGCTCAACGGCCACGACCTGATCGTTGCCGCTGACGGTCTGAACTCGCTGGTGCGCCGCGCCTATGAGGGCGATTTCGGAACGTCGCTGTCCTACTCTTCCAACAAGTTCGTCTGGTACGGCACCTCGAAGCGCTTCGACACGCTGTCGCAGACCTTCGTGAAGACCGACCGCGGCGCCTTCAATGCCCATCACTACCGCTACTCGCCGACCATGAGCACGTTCCTGGTCGAATGCGACCACGCGACCTGGCAGGCCTATGGCTTCGCCTACAAGGACGTCGAGCAGTCCAAGGGCGTCTGCGAGGAGGTGTTCGCGGACACGCTCGGCGGCCGCTCGCTGGTCTCCAACAAATCGGTCTGGCGGAACTTCCCCTGGGTCTGGAACGAGCACTGGTCGTTCAAGAACATGGTGCTGATCGGCGACGCGCTGCATTCGGCGCATTTCTCGATCGGCTCGGGCACGCGGCTCGCCATCGAGGATGCCATCGCGCTGGTCAAGGCGCTGGAATCGGACGCGCATCTCGCGACCGCCCTGCATCGCTACCAGGCCGCGCGCAAACCGGTGGTGCAGAAGCTCGTCAACGCCGCGCGCACCTCGGCGTTCTGGTACGAGCACTTCGCCCAGCACATGCAGCTCGACCTCCTGGACTTCGCCTACAGCTACATCACCCGCTCGGGGCGCATCGACGATGCACGCCTCCGGCACATGTCGCCGGGCTTCATGGCGCAATACGAAGCTGCCAAGAACGGTGCAGGCGACGGCGGGGACGAGGCATGAGCAACGAAATTTCCGACCAGGTGCCCGCCGACAGCGAGGGCGCGCGCGAGATCGGCTTTGCCGTTCCGCAACAGTACAACGCCAGCCGCGTCCTGTTCGACAATCTCGCCAAGGGCCGTGGCGACAGGCTCGCGCTGATCGGCCCCGCGGGCACGCGGACTTATGCCGAGGCTCTGCGACGAGGCTTGCCGCTGGGGCAACGGGCTTGCCTCGCTCGGCCTGAAACGCGGCGACCGCGTTCTCTTGTTTCTCGACGACACCCCGGCCTATCCGGCCGCGTTCTTCGGCGCGGTGCGTGCCGGCTTCGTGCCGCTGCTGATCAACACGCTGACGCCGCCGGACCTGCTGCAATTCTATCTCGCCGATTCCGCGGCTGAAGTTGCGGTGGCGGACGCGGAGTTCTGCGCGCGCTTCAATGCGGAGGCCTGCAAGGACACGAAGCTGAAGACCCTGATCATCACCAACGGCCCGGCGGCCGATCACGCCGCGCCGAAGGCGTTCGCGGCGGCGAGCTGGCTCGCGCAATTCCTAACCCAGCTTGCGGAAGCGGACACAGACCGCAACGAGATGGCGTTCTGGATGTACTCCTCCGGCTCGACCGGGCGGCCCAAGGGCATCGTGCATCTCCAGCATGACATGGCCTATAGCGAGGCCGCCTTCGCGCAGAACATCCTGAAGCTGACGCCCGACGACATCTGTTTTTCCGTGCCGAAAATCTTCTTTGCCTACGGCTTCGGCAATTCCGTCACCTTCCCGTTCTCGGCGGGCGCGGCGACGTTGCTGCTGCCGGCCCAGCCGAAACCCGCCGCCATCTTCGCGGCGATCGCGCGGTACAGGCCGACGCTGTTCTTCGGGCTGCCGACGCTCTACACGGCGCTGACCAAGGCGGAAGGCGCGCAACTGACCGATTTCTCGTCGCTGCGCATGTCGCTCTCGGCCGCCGAGGTGTTGTCGGCGGAGGTCTTCAACGGATGGAAGACGCTCACGGGGCTCGAGATCGTCGAAGGCCTCGGCTCGACCGAGGTGCTGCACATCTATCTCTCCAACCGTCCCGAGCAGAAGAAGCTGGGCGCCGCGGGCCTGCGCGTGCCTGGCTATGAGGTGGCGCTGCGCGACAAGGAGGGACGCGACGTCGGCGACGACGAGGAAGGCATCTTGTGGGTGCGGGGCGATTCCAACACGCCGCTATACTGGAACAGGCCGGATAAATCCGCCGAGACGATCCGCGAGGCGGGGTGGATCTACACCGGCGACCGCTTCGTCCGCGACGCCGAAGGCTTCCACTTCTTCCGCGGCCGCGCCGATGACCTGATCAAGATCTCCGGCCAATGGGTCTATCCGCTCGAGGTCGAGCTGTGTCTCGCCGACCACCCTGAGATTCGCGAGTGCGCGGTGTTCGCCGCCGAGCTGCCGGATCGCCGGATGACACTGAAGGCCGTGGTGGTGATGAACAATCGCGCGGTCAACCAGGGTGACGCGACGCGGCGATTGCAGGATTACGTCAAGGGCAAGCTGCTGCCGTACAAATATCCGCGCGAGGTGATTTTCATCGACGAGCTGCCGAAGACCGGCACGGGGAAGATCGACCGGCAGGCGCTGCTGCGGATGTGAGCCCAGCTGTCATCGCCCGCGAAGGCGGGCGATCCAGTACTCCGAGACGGCGCGGCTAGAACCGCTGAGCTGCGGCATACCGGATTCCCCGCCTTCGCGGGGAATGACGGCGAGAATGGAAGCGGCAGCGTTGCCCGAACCTCGCTGTCGTCCCCGCAAAGGCGGGGAGCCATACGCCGCAGCGGTGGTTGCCGTGCGAGATGGTCATCGCCTGTCCTCGCCAAACTCCTGCTGCGGCGTATGGGTCCCGGATCTGCGCTTACGCTTGTCCGGGACGACGGCGGTGTTGAGGCCTGCATCGCCTCACACTCCCCCTCACCCCGCCTTGCCTAGATGCTCCAGCGCATCCTCGGCCCGCAGCGGCACGCGCGAGGCCTCGTTGTTGAGGTCGACGAGCTGCGACATCAGGGCCATCAGCGTCTTGCGGTCGGCGGGCTTGAGTGGCTCCAGCATGCGCGCCTGGGCGCGCTCGACCGCGGGAATGATCTCGCGCAGGATCGCAGCGCCGGACCTGGTCAGATAGAGCAGCTTGATCCGCTTGTCCTCGGGCGCCGGCTTGCGCTCGACGAAATCCTTGGCCTGCAGCCGCTCGATCACACTGCCGAGCGTGGAGCGGTCGAAGGCGATCACCGCCGACAGCCGCGTCGCGTCGATGCCGGGATGGGTGTGGATCGCGATCAATGCCGCATATTGCACCGGGGTCAGGTCGAACGCCTTGCACTCCTCCATGAAGATCGAGACCGCGATCTGCTGCATGCGCCGGAACAGATAGCCCGGCGCGGCATAGACTGCGTCGATCGTGATCGGAGCAGGCGGCTTACTCGGCATCGGGCTGCTTCTCCGGTGCAGCATCGGCGAAGGCGGGGAGTGCCTTTGCGGCGGCCTCCGCCTTGAGCAGGCGCGGATAGGCCGAGACATCGACGCCGAAGCGGCGCGCATTGGCAAGTTGCGGCACGAGACAGAGATCGGCCAGCGTCGGCGCATCGCCGAAGCAGAACGGCCCGGGCTCGTCCTTGATCAGCGTCTCGCAGGCCGACAGTCCTTCGCGATTGACCCAGGCGGCCCAGTCCTGGACCTTCTCTTCCGCCAGACCGAGCTCGCGCAACCGCGCCAGCACCTTCAAATTCTGCACCGGATGGGTGTCGCAGGCGATCGCCAGCGCGAACGCCCTCACCTTGGCGCGCTGCAACGGATCCTTCGGCAGCAGCGGCGGATTGGGGTGCATCTCATCGAGCCACTCGACGATGGCCACCGATTGCGTCAGCACCGCGCCGGTATCGTTCTCCAGCGCCGGCACGAGGCCTTGCGGATTGATGGCGAGATAGGCGGGCGCGCATTGCTCGCCCTTGCGCAAATGATGCGGCAGATGCGCGGCCTTGAGGCCCTTCAGATTCAGCGCGATCCGAACCCGATAGGCGGCGCTGGAGCGGAAATAGCCGTGCAGCTTCATGGGAACCTCCCTTGGCTTCTTGTCGTATTCCATCCCTCACATTGACGCTACCTAGATCGTCAGTATACTGTCAATCAACAAAACGAACGGGAGCGCCGCCATGGAAGCCGTGACCAAGACACCGGAGCGCGAGGCCTTCTACAAGAAGATCGACGGCGAGAACCTGACCGCGCTGTGGACCGTGATGAGCGATCTGATCACGCCGGAGCCCAGAAGCGCCTGCCGGCCTCACCTGTGGAAGTTCGACATCATCCGCGACTACATGACCGAAGCCGGCAAGCTGATTACCGCCAAGGAAGCCGAGCGGCGCGTGCTGGTGCTGGAGAACCCCGGCCTGCGCGGCCAGTCCAAGATCACGACCTCGCTCTATGCCGGCGTGCAGATGGTGGTGCCCGGCGACGTCGCGCCCGCGCATCGTCACAGCCAGTCGGCACTGCGCTTCGTGCTCGAAGGCAGGGGTGCCCATACCGCCGTGGACGGCGAGCGCACCGCGATGGAGCCGGGCGACTTCATCATCACGCCGTCGATGACCTGGCACGATCATTCCAACGAGACGAACGAGCCGATGTTCTGGCTCGACGGCCTCGATATTCCCCTGGTGCAATTCTTCGACTGCTCCTTTGCGGAGGGATCGAAGGAAGACCAGCAGAAGATCACGAAGCCTGCCGGCGACAGCTTTGCGCGCTACGGCCACAATCTGCTGCCGGTCGACGTGAAGCGCGCATCGAAGACGTCGCCGATCTTCAGCTATCCCTATGCCTACACCCGCGAGGCCCTCGAGAAAGCCAGGACGAGCCAGGAGTGGGACGCCTGCCACGGCCTCAAGCTGAAATTCAGCAACCCCGAGACCGGGGATTTCGCGATGCCGACCATCGGCACCTTCATCCAGCTGCTGCCCAAGGGATTCAAGACCGCGCGCTATCGCTCGACGGATGCGACGGTGTTCTGTCCGATCGAGGGCCGTGGCCGCAGCCGCATCGGCGACGCCGTTTTCGAATGGGGCCCGCGTGATCTGTTCGTGGTACCGAGCTGGCAATGGGTGACGCACGAGGCCGATGAGGATGCCGTGCTGTTCAGCTTCTCGGACCGGCCGGTGCAGCAGAAGCTGGATTTGTTCAGGGAAGATCGCGGCAACGCTTGAGCCGGCCTCTATCCTCCGTCATGGCCGGGCTTGACCCGGCCATCCACGCCTCTCGTTCGGTTCCAAGAACGTGGATGCCCGGGACAAGCCCGGGCATGACGACTTGGGTCGCGGCTACCGCCAGTCTCGTAGGGTGGATTAGCCGAAGCGTAATCCACCAAATTCGTTCGGAAAGCGCGGAAGCTCAGATGGTGGATTACGCTTCGCTTTGCCTACCCTACGGCAGCGGTGCGTGCCGCTACCGCCAGTGCAGCAACCGCACTTCCAGCCAGCCGATCACCTTCCCCACGGCCAAGCCGAACACCGACAGGATCACCACGCCCGCCAGCAGTTGATCGGTCTGCATGAGATTGCCGGCCTGCAGCACGAAGGCGCCGATGCCGTATTGCGCGCCGATCATCTCGGCGCTGACGACGAGCAGCAGCGCGACGGACGCCGTGATGCGGAAGCCGGCGAGGATCGCGGGCAGCGCGCCGGGCCAGATCACCTTGCGCACGATGGTGGCGAAGGGGACGTTGAAGCTTTGCGCCATGCGAATGAGGTTGCGCGGCACCGCGTCGACGCCGCTATAGACCGAGATCGCCGTCGAGAAGAACACGCCGAGCGCAATGGTCGCGATCTTCGGCTCTTCACCGATGCCGAGCCAGAGGATCAGCAGCGGCAGCAGGGCGATCTTCGGGATCGGGAACAGCGCCGAGATGAAGGTGATGCCGACGCTGCGCGCCAGTCGCGACAGGCCGATGGCGAAGCCGACGACGACGCCGGCCCCGGTTCCGAGCAACCAGCCGACGCCGATGCGCAGCAGCGAGGCCGACAGATGCTGCCAGAGCGCGCCCGAGATCGCGAGCTGATAGATCGCGCGGACGATGGCGGCCGGCGTCGGCAGAAACAGCGAATTGACGAGACCAATGCTGCCCGCCGCCTGCCAGATCGCGATGACGATACCGAGCGCGATCCAGCCGCCGAAACGGCTCGAGGCCGGCACGAAGCCGGCGCCGCGGAAGCGGACGCGCCGCGTCGTCTCGTCCTTTGCCGATGTGCCCGCGCGATCAAGCATGCTGGACCTCGCGCTCGGCATCGATCGCCTCGTTGCGGATCAGCGACCAGATCTGGTTCTGCAGCGCCAGTAGCTTTTCACGCGCCGCAGCCTCGCCGCGTTCGGCACGCGACATCGGCACGGTCACGACCTCGCGGATGCGGCCGGGCCTGCGCGACAGCACGACGATGCGGTCGGCGAGCCGCGCGGCCTCTTCGAGATTGTGCGTGACATAGACCGCGCCCATGCCACCGTCGGCGAGCAGGCGGACGAAATCCTCCATCAGCAATTCGCGCGTCTGCGAGTCCAGCGCCGAGAGCGGCTCGTCCATCAGGAGAATGGCGGGCTTCACCGCCAGCGCACGCGAGATGCCGACACGCTGGCGCATGCCGCCGGAAAGCTGTTTTGGGTAGGTCGCGCGAAAATCGGTCAGCCCGGTGCGGCGCAGGGCGTCGTCGACCAGCGCGCGGCGCTGCGTGGCCGAGAGCTGGGTGTGCAGCAGCGGAAATTCGACGTTCTCCTCAACGCTCGCCCAGGGCAGCAGCGCGAAGTCCTGGAACACGAAGGTGAGCGGATTGAGGCTGTCGGCCGGCGGTGCACCGCGCAGCTCGGGCGCGCCCGAGGTCGGCTGCAGCAGCCCGCCGAGGATCGACAACAGCGTGCTCTTGCCGCAGCCGGAAGGACCAACGATCGCCACCACCTCGCCGGCGCTGACGGTGAAAGAGACGTCGTCGAGCACGGCGAGATCGCCGAAGCGGTGGGAAATGTGGTTGGCGATCAGGTCCATGCAGCGATCCCGCTCACTTGCGCCCGGTCATCCCCGCGCAACATCAATCCGCCTTCACATAATCCTTGGCGATGATCGCATTCGCGTCAAAGCCCTTGTCCGCAAAACCCTGCTCCTGCAGCCATTTGATCTGGTTGTCGACGTTCTTCACGTCGAGCTTGCCGTCGGGATCGATATAGGCGCAGTTGCCGACCACCTGCTCCACCGGCAAATTGGTGTACTTGGCGATGATCTCGAGCAGCGGTCTGGTCTTGTCGTTGATCGGCGCAACGCCGTCCTTCATCGCGGCGAGAATGACGTCGTGATATTCGCGGTCGGCCTTGGCCAGCGCGCCGAGGAGTTTTGTCACCAGCGCCTTGTTGGTCAGCGTCTTCGGCGAGGCGAATACGGCGCCCAGCTGCCACGGCGTCTCGTCGCCGACCCAGCCCAGGAACTTGGCGCCGCCTTCGTCGGTGAGCTTTCGCGCGGTCGAGATCGGCAGCAGCGCCGCATCGACGGTCTCGCCCTTCAGCGCAGCTGCCGCGTTCGACAGCGATTGCAGCGGCACGATCTTCACGTCCGCGAGCTTGAAGCCGTATTTGTCGGCGAGCAGGCCGAGCGAATAGTGAAAGCTCGATCCGACCTGCGTCATCGCCACGCGCTTGCCCGCGAGATCTTTCGGCGTCTTCAACCCGGCGGCGTAGGCGCTATTGCTGGCGAAATAGCCGATCAGGGGATAGCCCGGCTTCTCGCGGCTCATGCCGCCGATCACCTTCAGCGTGCCCTTGCCGGCGAGGTTGTAAAGACCGGCGGTGAAGGCGGTGATGCCGAAATCGACGTCGCCCGAGGTGGTCGCGACCGCGATCGGCTGCGCCGCGTCGAAGAATTTCAGCTCGACCTCGAGGCCGGCCTCGCGGAAATAGCCCTTGTCCTGCGCGATGAAGACGGGCGCGGAGGACGACAGGCGAAGCACGCCGATCCTGGCCTTCAGCGCGTCCTCGGCCCGCGCCGTGCCTATCGCCGCGATCGCCACCAGGCCCGCAAGCGCGAGCCGCACCATCCCGATCATCCCGTGTCCTCCGCCGTCGTTTATTGCAGCCGTCACAGTCCTTCGGGCACCATCTGGTCCCGTCCGATGAAGGCGCCCTGTTGTTTCAACGTTTCCTGCAACTTTTCAATGGGGATTTCGCGGGGAATCCGGTTTCCTGAGAGCGCTAGCGCGGCGGCGGAACCAGCGGCCTCCCCCATCACGAAACAGGCACCGGAGACCCGCGCCGCCGACTGACCCTCATGGGTCATCGAGGCGCAGCGGCCGGCGACCAGGAGATTGTCGACGCCTTCGGGGACCAGCATCCGGTAGGGCAGCTCGTTGTAGCCGCGCGATTCCGGGATCGGCGGGAAGGTGAAGACGACGTCGCCGGGAACATGGGCCTCGATCGGCCAGCCATTGACGCCGATGGAATCCTCGAAGGAGGCACAGCCGAGCACGTCCTCGCCGCTGAGCTGATAACCGCCGGCAATGCGGCGGGTCTCGCGGATGCCGAGTTGCGGCGGCAAATCGACGATGTAGGACTTCTCGAACCCGGGCACGGTGCTGCGCAAAAACTCATAGGCCGCGAGCGCTTGCTTGCGACCCTCGATCTCGCCGCGGGTGAGGTCGTCGGGCTCGACGCCGTTGATGGCGTGGCCGTCCTCGCGCGCCACTTGCGTGAAGTTCACCCGCCATTCGATGCCGGACTTCTGCGGCCGCACGATCGCACTTTTGCGCGGGAAGGCGTGCGTGCCGGCGGCGGTCGCCTTCTCCATCAATTGCGGAATGGTGCGCCAGGCATCGCCGGCCTTCTCCGGATCGATGCCGTTGAGGCGGAGCATCATGGAGGGATAGAGCGGATGGCCGTGCGCGTCGCCGATCTCGAACGGCGCGCCGGCCCAGACCGCGAGATCGCCGTCGCCGGAACAGTCGATGAAGATCTCCGATCGCACCGCCTGCCGGCCGGCCTTGGTCTCGACCAGCAGCGCGTCGATGCGGCGGTCGTCGCCCATCACCACGCCGGCGCCGAGCGCGTGAAAGAGGATGTGCACCCCGTGATTGGCGAGCAGCTGATCTGCCGCGATCTTGTAGGCGGCGGTGTCATAGGCCTGGGCGAACACCTTGCCGAGAATCAGATGCGGCGTGTTGAGGCCACCCAGCCGATCGATCCGCGCCAGCAGCTCCGACGCCATCCCCTGCACCAGCCGCCGGTGCTCGCCGTGGACATTGCCGTGCAGGCCGCAGAAATTGGTGACGCCGGCGGCGGTACCCATGCCGCCGAGGAAGCCGTAACGCTCGATCAGCAGCGTCTTCCGTCCGGCGCGCGCAGCTGAGGCCGCCGCCACGATGCCGGCGGGGCCGCCGCCAAGCACGACGACTTCATATTCGCCATAGAGCGGCACCTGCCGTGCCGGTTCTTCGATCGTCGTGGCCCGCATGGCGCGTTCCTTCCCAATATCTCTTGCTTGGGTCCGACTATGAATTAACGCGAGGACGGCTACAATCCATCAAAATACACGATCAGCTTTCGCGAATCGAGAAAGGTCGACATGGATATCCTCGTGAACCTCAAGGCCTTCCTCGCCACCGCGGACGCGGCCGGCTTCTCCGCCGCGGCACGCAAGCTCAATGTATCCACCTCGGTCGTCGCCAAGCGCGTCACGCAACTGGAGACGCGGATCGGCACGCCGCTGTTTCATCGCTCGACCCGGCAATTGCGGCTGACCGAAGCCGGGCAGCGCTACGTGCACCGCGCGCGCGGCGTGGTGACTGACGCGACCGATCTGCTCTCGCGCATGGGCGAGAAGGGCCACGACCTCGTCGATCATTTGCGCATCAAGGCGCCGACCTCGCTCACCGTGGCGCGGCTCGCGGACGCCTTCAGCGCGTTCCAGACCCAGAACCCAAAGCTCAAGCTCGAGATCGTGCTGATCGACCGTCCTGTCGATCCCGTCACGGAAGGTTTTGACATCGCCATCGGCGCCTTCCCGCATTCCTTCGGCGGCGTGGTCGATGAGCCGCTGTGCGCGCTGAAGCGACTGCTCTGCGCCTCGCCGGCCTATTTGAAGAAGCACGGCATACCAAAACATCCGCGCGACCTCGTCGAGCATCGCTGCCTCAGCTTTCTGCCGACCGGACCGGAATGGGTGTTCGACGGGCCGCGCGGCCGCATCAGCATCCAGGTCAGCCCGCTACTCTCCTCCAACGAGGGACACGTGCTGGCGCGCAGCGCCATCGCCGGCAACGGCATCGCACTGATGTCGCATTATCTCGTGGCCGATGCCTTGCGCGACGGCACGCTGAAGCCTGTGCTGCGCGATTTTCCGATTCCGGAATTGTGGGTGAAGGCCGCAATCCCCGAGCGGCGGCGCAATGCGGCCGCGGTGCAGGCGTTGCTGACACTGCTGAAAACGTCGCTGGCGCCGTCGCTGTAGGCAGCGGTGCCGTAGCCCGGATGGAGCGAAGCGCAATCCGGGGTTCGTGCCACGCGGGGACAGTCGGACGATGAGGGTGGTCCGGCCCCGGATTACGCTTGCGCTCCATCCGGGCTACGAGCCTTGCGCAAGATGGTTGCTTGGGACTGGCGAACCTGAGAGAAGGCCGCCATGGATTCGATCGTCGTGAAACTCGCCCTGCCCGCCCTGATCGCTCTCGCGATCTCAACCGCTCCGGCCGCGGCCGTTGAGCAGAACTGCCGCTTCATCCAGGCCAAGCCCGAGCGCGAGGCCTGCTACAAGCGACAGGAGGACGAGCTGGCGGCGAAGCGCAAGCCGGCACCTGCCGCGGCCGAGAACAACACACTCGAAACGCTGCGCCAGATGCGGCAGGACGATGAGGCCGTCTATCGCAGCATCAACAACATCTGCCGCGGCTGCTGAGCTTCAGCTTTTTGCACCCCACCTCCCCGCACGCTTTTCCGCAAACGACGCCAACCCCTCCGCCGCCTCCGGGCTCTGGCGCTTGAGCGAGTGCAGGTTGACGAGCCGCGTATACGCGGCATCGTCCACGGCCATGCCGCCGAACGAGCTTTCCAGCGCGAGCTTCTTGGTCTCGGCCATCGCATCCGGCCCGTTGGCGAGCAGTTGCTCGATCACCTTGGCGCCGGCCGCTTCGAGATCGGCGAGCGGCACCACGTCGTGGACGAGGCCGATGCGGCGGGCGTCCTCGGCGCCGAAGCGTTCGCCGGTCAGCGCATAGCGGCGGACTTGCCGCACGCCGATGGCATCGCAGAGCTGCGGAACGATGATCGCGGCCGTCAGGCCCCAGCGCACCTCGGTGATCGAGAACAGTGCATTGTCGGCGGCAATCACGACATCGCAGGCCGCGATCACCCCAGTGCCGCCGCCGAAGCAGCCGCCCTGCACCAAGGCGACCGTCGGGATCGGCAGCGTGTTGAGCCGCTGCACGGCCTCGAAGGTCGCGCGCGAGGCCGCCTCGTTGGCCTCGGGTGATTGCGGCCGCACGCCGTTGATCCATTTGAGGTCGGCGCCGGCCTGGAAGTGCTTGCCGTTGCCCCGGAGCACGACGACGCGCAAATTGGGCTTCTTGCCGAGTCTCGTCCATGGCTGCGAGCACGCCCGCGATCAACGCACCGTCATAGGCGTTGTTGACCTCCGGCCGGTTCAACGTGACGGTCGCAACCCCACGCTCGTCGAGGGTCCACAAGACGGGGCTGGCAGTCATCGGCGATCCCTCCGGTTCGTTTGCTTGGCGCGCACTATGGCTGAGACAGCGCGTCCCGATCCATATCTTTCCAGCGTGGGGCGGTCGCGCCCATCGCATGGCGGCTTGTGTCATGGTGGCGCCCGGCGGCACCAAGGGACAGGACGGAATCATCATGCGCATCTGCATTTTCGGCGCGGGCGCCGTCGGCAGCCACATCGCGGTACGGCTGGCGCGGGCCGGCCATGACGTGTCCTGCGTGATGCGGGGTGCGCATCTGGAGGCGGCGCGCGCGGGCGGCCTCAAGCTGCGCGTCGGCGATTCCGAGGTGTCCGCCAGGGTGAACGCCTCGGGCGATCCGGCGCAGCTCGGCCCGCAGGACGTGGTGATCTCGACGCTGAAGGCGACCGCGCTGACGGGATTGGTGTCCAGCATCAAGCCGCTGCTGCAGGACGATACCGCAATCGTGTTCGCGCAGAACGGCATTCCCTGGTGGTACGGCATCGGCCTGCCGCCGCGGCACCCGACACCGCCGGACATATCCTTCCTCGATCCCGGCGGCCGCCTGCGTGCCTGCATTCCGAAGGAGCGGATCATCGGAGGCGTCGTCTTCTCCTCCAACGAGGTGACCGCGCCGGGCGTGGTGCAGAACCTGACGCCGGACCGCAACCGCCTCCTGATCGGCGAATGCGACGACCGCAATTGCGAGCGCATCACGAAGCTGCGCAATGTGTTCAACGACGCACGGCTGGAATCGCCACCCGTTGCCGAGATCCGCGAGGCGATCTGGTCAAAGCTGCTGACCAACATGTCGCTGTCGGTATTATGCCTGCTCACCGGCCAGACCGCGCGCGGCGTCCGCGACGACCCGGCCTTTGCCGACGTGATCCCGCGCATGCTGAACGAGGCCAACGACATCGCCCAGCACTTCATCCCCGAGGTCAAACGCGTGACGCGCAGCGGCCCCGCGCCCAACCACAAGCCGTCGCTGCTGCAGGACTACGAGTTCTCGGCCGCGCCATGGAGATCGACGTGCTGGTGAAGGCCCCCGCCGCCTTCGCGCGCACGGGCGGCCTGTCGACGCCGACACTGGACCTGATCGCGGCGCTCGCCATTCAGAAGGCGCGCGACAAGGGGCTCTATTCCGCCTGAACTTCAGGCGAGTTGGGCGATCCAGGCCGCGAGTGTATCGAGCACCTCGATGAGCGCCTCATCGTTGGTGCGGCCGGACTTCTTCAGCACCGCGAAGGAATGGTCGCCGCCCTCGATCTCATGCAAGGTCGCCTTCGTTCCCAACGCCGCAATGACAGGCTTGAGATGGCCGAGATCGGCAAGCTCGTCGCGCGTCCCCTGCAGGAACAGCATGGGGATGGCGATATCAGCGAGGTGTTCGGCACGCTCGGACGACGGCTTCTTGGCGGCGTGCAGGGGGAAGCCGAGGAAGGCGAGCCCCTTCACGTCGGGCAGCGGCGCCTTCGACTGCGCTTGCGAGGTCATCCGTCCGCCGAAGGATTTGCCGCCCGCGACGAGCGTCACCCCGGGACAGAGCCGCGCCGCGTCCGCGACGGCCGCGCGGATAGCGGCGTGCGCAACCGCCGGCTGGTCGGGACGTCCCTTCTTCTCTTCCATGTAGGGGAAATTGAAGCGGAAGGTCGCGATGCCACGCGCCGCAAGGCCGTCGGCAACCTTCTGCATGAACGCGTGCCGCATATTGGCGCCGGCGCCATGCGCCAGCACGTAACAGGCGCGCGCCTGCTCCGGCCGCGTCAGGATCGCCGAAACCGGACCGATGCGTTCGATATCGAGCTTGAGGCTCGCGCGTCTCGACCAAGACTGAAGGTTCCCGATGAATTTCCGCGATAGTAGCTGCGCCACCGCGATCTGAAAACACCAGACCCCTGCCCCGGTTGGGCGCCCGCGAACGGTGCCCTTAGCTGACTCGCCGCTCCCGACCTTCCCAGAACGGCCTGCGCAGCTCGCGCTTCAGCACCTTGCCGGCACCGGACAGCGGCAGCGGCGTCTCGGTGATCTCGATGCTACGCGGACATTTGTAGCCAGCGATCAGCGTCTTCGCGAACTCGATCAGTTCGCCGGGTGAAACCTCCACGCCGCCGCGCTTGACCACGACAGCATGAACCTGCTCTCCCCATTGCTCGTTGGGAACGCCGATGACCGCGCATTGCAGCACCGACGGGTGCTGCGCCAGCGCGTTCTCGACCTCGACCGAGTACACATTCTCGCCGCCCGAGATGATCATGTCCTTTACGCGGTCGACGACATAGATGAACCCGTCCTCGTCCATGTAGCCGCCATCGCCCGTATGCATCCAGCCGTCGACGACGGCCCGCGCGGTCTCTTCCGGCCGCTCCCAATAGCCCATCATCACGGTGTCGCCGCGCACCACGATCTCGCCGACCCCGCCCGCCGGCACAGGCTGGTCGTTCTCGTCGACGATCCGCACCTCGCAGCCGAGCGTTGCGCGGCCTGCACCGCGATGCCGCCCCTTCTTGCGGCCCTCCCCGACATGCTCGTCGGCGTGGAGCAGCGTCGCGATCGGCGACAATTCGGTCATGCCGTAGGCCTGGGTGAAGCGCACATGCGGCAGTGCGCGCGCGGCACGATCGAGCACCGCCTCGCTGATCGGCGACGCCCCGTAAATGATGTTCTTGAGCGACGACAAATCGTAGCCGCCGATGGCGGGGTGATCGACGAACATCTGGATCATCGTGGGCACCAATAGCACGTCGGTGACGCGCTCGTTCTGCATCGCGGCCATCACACCTTCGGGGGTGAAGCCCTGAACGATCACGTTGGACCCGCCGGAGAGCAGCAGGGAATACATCGCCGCGCCGTTGGCGAGATGAAACATCGGCGCCGTGTGCAGATAGATCGCACTTCCCGGAAACAACCCTTCGCCGAGGGCGTTGAGCGCGTTGGCCATCAGATTCTGGTGGCTGAGCATCACGCCCTTGGACCGTCCAGTGGTGCCGCCGGTATAGAAGATGCCGGCGAGATCCTCGCCCTTGCGCATGGCATCGGCAACGGGATCGCTACCTGCGACCACATCCTCATAGCTTTCCATCCCGGCCGGAACCTCGCCGTCGTCGGCATAGATCAGCCTCAGCGACGGAATGGCGGCGGCGAGCTGAGCGCCGACTTGCGCAAAGGCCTTGTCCACCAGCAAGATGGAGGCACGGCAGTCGCGCAGCGCATCCTCGTTTTCCAGCGTGCTCCAGCGGATGTTGAGCGGCACGATCACGCCGCCCGCCCAGCCGGTCGCCAGATAGAGTTCGAGATAGCGATCCGAGTTGAACGACAGGATCGCGACACGATCGCCGTCCTGGACGCCGCGCGTCCTCAGGCCGCCGGCGAGCCTCGCGACGCGCTCGCCGATCTCCGCCCAGCCGCGGCGCCGCTGCCCATAGACGGTGGCGAGCCCCTTCGGATTGATCTGCAGCGCGCGGCGCAATCCATGCGTGATGTTCATCCCGTTCCTCCTGTACGCTTCTTCCCTGTTACTTTGCGCACCGGGTTGCGCCGTTGCGGCACTCCCGGTGTCTTCCTTGTCGTCTGCTGCCGGTCCTCGATCGCCAGGCCTTCCGTCAGGCGGACCGTGAATTCGTCGGCGATTGCCGTCGGCGACAGCTCGCCGTCGCTGCGATACCAGTGGCCGATCCAATTGAGGCCGCCTGCGATCGCGAACGCTGCGAGCTTGGGATCGCAGGGCCTGATCGACCCGTCGGCGATGCCCCCCGCGATATATTGCCGGAACGTGGCGTCGATCCGCCTCTTGGCGGCGCGCGCGACATTGGCGTTCTGCTCGGTCAGATCGCGCAGGTCGAAGCGGACCAGGCTTGCGCCGAAGTCGGTCGCCATCAAAGCGGCATAGGCGTGCACCAGCTTGCGCAGCTTGACGAGGCCTGAACCGCCGCCCGCGTTGACCTCGGTGATCACGCTGTCGACGAGCTCGGCGCCCATCGACCAGCACTCGAACAGGATCTCGTCCTTGCCCCTGAAATAGTTGTACAGCGCCGGCTTGGTGATGTTCAGCCGGTCGGCGACCTCATTCAGCGTCACGCGATGATAGCCCTGCTCCAGGAACAGCTGCACCGCGGCGCGCAGCACCGCCTCGCGCTTCTCGTCGCGGGCGCGACGACGGCTCTCGAACGGCAACCAGGGCGATGATGGTCGAATGTGCGGCGCTGAACCCATGCTCGATCGGTTGACTCCGGTGGACATCGAACGATATGTTACCCACGGGTAAGAAAAAGTCCAATGGGTAATTTATCGGGAGGAAGCGATGTCTGACGTCATCGTCGCAGGGGTCGGCATGATCCCCTTCGCCAAGCCGGGCGCCAGCGCGCCCTATCACGAGATGGGGACGGAGGCGACGAAGCTCGCGCTCGCCAACGCCGGCATTGGCTACGAGGCGGTCGAGCAGGCCTATGTCGGATACGTCTACGGCGATTCCACCTGCGGGCAGCGCGCGCTCTACCATGTCGGGATGACCGGCATTCCCATCGTCAACGTCAACAACAACTGCTCGACCGGATCGACCGCGCTGTTCATGGCGCGGCAGATGGTCGCGAGCGGCGCGCTGGATTGCGTGCTGGCGGTCGGCTTCGAGCAGATGAAGCCCGGCGCGCTCGGCAGCGTCTACACCGATCGCCCGAGCGCATTCGAGGAATTCGACGCGGCTGCGGACGAGCTGATCGATACACCCGGCATCCCCTCGCCCTGCGTTATTTCGGCGGGGCCGGGCTCAGCCATATGAAGAAGTACGGCACGCCGCTCGACGCCTTTGCCAAGGTGCGCGCCAAGGCGAGCCGCCATGCCAAGAACAATCCGCTCGCGATCTTCCGCAAGGAAGTTACGGCGGACGACGTGATGAACGACAAGGTGATCTGGCCGGGCGTGATGACGCGCCTGATGGCGTGTCCACCGACCTGCGGCGGCGCCGCCGCCGTGCTGGTGTCCGAACGGTTTGCGGACAAGCACGGCATCGGCAAGCAGGTGCGGATCGCGGCGCAGGCCATGACCACCGACACGCCCTCGACCTTCCGGGCCGGCGACATGATGCAATTGGTCGGCTACGACATGGCAAAAGAAGCGGCAAAGCAGGTTTATGAGAGCGCCGGTGTCGGCCCTGACGACCTCGATGTGGTCGAGCTGCACGATTGCTTCGCGCACAACGAGTCTCATCACCTACGAGGCGCTGGGCCTCTGCGGCGAGGGCGATGCCGGCAAGTTCATCAATGACGGCGACAACACCTATGGCGGCCGGATCGTGACCAACCCGTCCGGCGGATTGCTGTCGAAGGGACACCCGCTCGGCGCCACCGGGCTTGCGCAGTGCTACGAGCTGACGCGGCAGTTGCGCGGCACGGCGGGTCCCACGCAGGTCGAGGGAGCGAAGGTCGCGCTCCAGCACAACCTCGGCCTCGGCGGTGCCTGCGTCGTCACGCTCTACAAGCGGCACTGATCTCCGCCATGGTCGATCAGTCCGCCGTAGGGCGAAGCTTCACGCCCGTCACCGCCCGCGTCGAGCCGGGTCGGCTGCGATATTTCCTCAATACGCTCGGTGAAGAGAATCCGGTCTACCGCAACGCCGATGCGGCGCGGGCGGCCGGCTTCGGCGGCATGCCGGTGCCGCCGACCTATCTGTTCTGCCTGGAGATGATGGACGTCGACGATCCCTTCGAGATGTTTACCGCGCTCGGCATCGACCTCGCCCGGGTGCTGCATGGCGAGCAGAGCTTCGTCTATCACGCGCCGGTGCTGGTCGGCGACACCCTGACGTTTCGCCCGCGCGTGACCAGCGTGACGGACAAGAAGGGCGGCGCGATGACGTTGATCGGCGTCCGGTGCGAGGTGACCAACCAGGACGGTGTTCACGTCGCCGACACCGCGCGCACCATCGTCGTCCGCAACGAGGTGGCGTCATGACGGCATCCGCAGACATCAAGGCCGGCGAGCGCCTCCTCCACAAGGTGTTCCCGCCAATCACCCGACACACGCTCGCGCTCTATTGCGGCGCATCGGGCGATCACAATCCGATCCACGTCGATCTCGACTTCGCCAAGGCGGCGGGATTTCCTGATGTATTCGCCCACGGCATGCTGGTGATGGCCTGCCTCGGCCAGGCGCTCACCGATGCGGTGCCGCCATCGAAGCTCCGCGCCTTCGCGACCCGGTTCGTCGCCATTACCCAGCTCGGCGCCAGGCTGACATGCGAGGGCACCGTGACCGAGGCTCTTCACCGAAAGCGGCGAGCGGCGCGCAAGGCTCGCGCTCACCACCAGGGACGAACGCGGCGAGGTCAAGCTCGACGGCAGCGCCGTCATCGCGCTGTAACAGAATCCACGGAGACCACATGGCAAAGCTGCAAGGAAAAGTCGCGCTCGTCACCGGCTCGGGCCGCGGCATCGGACGCGCGATTGCGCTCAAGCTTGCGCGCGAAGGCGCCAGGGTCGTCGTCAACGATCTCGATGCGGGGCCCGGCGATGCCGTGGTCGCCGAGATCAAGGCGCTCGGGGGCGATGCGGTTGCCGTCAACGGCAGCGTTGCCGAGGCGGGCTTCGCCGACCGCTTCGTGGGCGCTGCGCTCGACAAATTCGGCGGGCTCGACATCATCGTCAACAATGCCGGTTACACCTGGGACTCCACCATCCAGAAGATGACCGACGAGCAGTTTCAGGCCATGCTCGACGTCCATCTCGTCGCCCCGTTCCGCCTGCTACGCGCGGCCGCCGAGCCGATCCGCGTCTTCGCCAGAAAGGAAGCCGAAGAGGGCCGCGAGGTGTTCCGCAAGGTCGTGAACATCTCCTCCATCGCAGGCCTCTACGGCAACGCCGGACAGGCGAGCTATTCCTCGGCCAAGGCCTCGCTGGTCGGGCTGACCCGAACCATGTGCAAGGAGTGGGGCCGCTACAAGGTCAACGTCAATTGCGTCGCCTTCGGCCTCATCAACACCCGCCTGACCCAGCCGATCGAGTCGCAGCAGAAGACCATCGACGTCGCCGGCCGCGACATCAAGGTGGGCGTACAGCCGCAGATGCTGGAGGCGATGTCGCGCATGATCCCGCTCGGCCGCGGCGGCACGCCCGAAGAGGCGGCCGACGCGGTCTATCTGTTCTGCAGTCCTGAATCCAACTATATCAGCGGTCAGGTGGTCGTCGCCGGTGGCGGCCTGATTGTCTGAGAGCGAGGCGCTATGCACTACCGATCATCGTGGATGACTGAAGAACTGGACGTCTTCCGCGACCAGTTCCGGAAATATCTCGCCAAGGACCTGGCGCCGCACGCGGAGAAATGGCGCGAGCAGAAGATGGTCGACCGCTTCGCCTGGCGCGGCCTCGGCGAGATGGGCGCGCTCCTGGCCAGCGTTCCCGAAGAATATGGCGGCCTCGGCGCCAGCTTCGCCTATGACGCCGCGGTCCTGGACGATCTCGAAAGCACGGTGCCGGAGCTGACCACCGGCGTCTCCGTGCACAGCGCCATCGTCGCGCATTACATCCTCAACTACGGCTCGGAGGAGCAGAAGAAGCGCTGGCTGCCGAAGATGGCCTCCGGCGAGATGGTCGGTGCCATCGCCATGACCGAGCCCGGCACCGGCTCGGATCTGCAGGCCGTGAAGACCACCGCGAAGAAGCAGGGCAATTCCTACGTCATCAACGGTCAGAAGACCTTCATCACCAACGGCCAGGCCGCCGATCTCGTCGTGGTCGTGGCGCGCACCGGTGAAGCCGGCGCAAAGGGCATCTCGTTGATCGTGGTCGAGACCGCAGGCGCGGACGGCTACAAGCGCGGGCGCAACCTGGACAAGATTGGCCTGCACGCCTCCGATACATCGGAGCTGTTCTTCGACAACGTCACCGTGCCGCCGGAGAACCTGCTCGGCAAGGAAGAAGGCCAGGGCTTCGTTCAGCTGATGCAGCAGCTGCCGCAGGAGCGGCTTGCGCTCGCGGTCGGCGCCGTCGCCGCGATGGAGCGCGCCGTCAAGCTCACCGTCGACTACACCAAAGAGCGCAAGGCGTTCGGCAAGCCGCTGATGGATTTCCAGAACACCGCCTTCACGCTGGCCGAGCGCAAGACCGAGGCGATGATCGCCCGCGTCTTCGTGGACTGGTGCATCGAGCGCCTGGTCGCCAAGGACCTCGACACCGTCACCGCGTCGATGGCGAAATACTGGTGCTCGGACAAGCAGGTCCAGACCGCCGACGAATGCCTCCAGCTGTTCGGCGGCTACGGCTACATGCAGGAGTACCCGATCTCGCGCATCTTCATCGATTCCCGCATCCAGAAAATCTATGGCGGCACCAATGAGATCATGAAGCTGTTGATCGCGCGGTCGCTGTGAGTCGCGTCACTGTAGCGCGGCTATTTCGCTGACGGCCTTCGGTAGCGCATCACATAGTCTGGCGTGGGAATACCCGGCTTAAGATCCGCGCAATTCCTGGGCTCGCCGGCCACCAGCTTGAGCGGTACGACGCCGGCCCAGACGTCCAGGGCGTGGTCTTCCTCCGGGTCGACCACGCCGTGATTTCTGATCTTCGCTGAGGCCTCCGAAATCGCGAAACGGAGGAAGACAGTTGCGGCCAGCTCCTTTTTCTTCGGCGGACGAACGATATGGCCCGGCACGATATCCTCGACGAAGGCCGCGACCAGTCGCTCTTTTTCATCGATATCCTCGATCTTCTCGGCCGTTCCGAAAATCATGACGGAACGATAGTCCATACTCATGCCGAAGCCGGAGCGGCCGGCCACGACGGAATCGACCAGCGTGACCGTGATGCAGGCGGGTGCTCCATCCGCCAAGGCCGTCAAGAGCTGATTGTTCGGGCTGCCGTGAACATACACATGTTCGCCAATGCGAATGATCGCGGTTGGAATGACGCGCGGCCCACTCTCCGTGGCTACCCCAATGTGGCACACCAGCGCTTCATCGAGGATGTCGTGAATGGTTTGCAAGTCATAAGCTGCGCGCTCGGGACGTCGTCGCACGCGGGTCTTCTCGGTCGGAGTAATGATTGTCACGACGAACCTCCTACGCGGGCTGATGGGCCATTGTGGATTTGCTGTGCGTGAGGTGATCCCCTTCGTAGTCGTTCCGCTCGTCGACGCGCTTTCCAGCGATATAGGCCCCGATTCGGTCGTGCAGTGACGCGGGTACCTTGACGCCCTCCCGTGCGGTTCGCTCGCGCGCTTCGTACCGTCGATCCGAAGGAAGCCTGGCTCCGTCCTGCTCCAGCATGCGCGAGAAAAGCATCTCCGCATGCCTGAGCTGTGCGACACGATCACCGTTTTCGACACATCGGACCGGATCGATGGCGATGATCAATTCGCCGCCGCAGGGCGCGCCGGTATTCGCCTTGTCACGTTCGCCGGCTTCAAAGCTGAGTACATCTCCCACAAGAGGACCGGCCAGCAGTTCAACCATCATCGCGATGTTCGAGCCCTTGAAGCCGCCAAAGGGCAGTTGGGCTCCCGCAAGGGCCTGGGCCGGATCGGTCGTGGGCTTACCGTCAGAGCCGATCGCCCATCCCTCCGGCAGAGTCTTGCCATCGCGTAGGCGAAGCTGGATCTCGCCACGCGCAGAGGCACTCGACGCCTGGTCGAAAACCACCGGTGGCTTGTCGTGCCGTGGCCACGCGAATGCCATCGGATTGGTTCCGAAGAGCGGTTTCGTCCCACCCGCAGGCGCCACGTAGGGACTGGCTGCGACGAATGCAAAGCCAACGAGACCGCGCTCAGCAAGGCGCTCGACTTCCGGCCAGAGTGCAGCAACGTTGAGTGCGTTCGTGACCGCGAGCGCCGCTATACCGTACTTCTTCGCCCTGTCAGCCAACGGTTCGTCGCCACGCTCGAGAGCCAGCGGAGAGAAGCCATATTTCGCATCGACTTTGATCACGCTCGGCATCAGTTCGACAAGTGCAGGCTCGGCGTCTCCGCAGGCCTGCCCCGACAGCAGACCGTTCATGTAGAACGGCAGCCTGAACAGGCCGTGGTGGCGGCACTCGTCGCGCTCCGCCGCGGTGATGGTGTTCGCGATCGCCTGCGCGTGCGTCTCGTTGAAGCCCTGCGACAGCAAGGCGGCCCTGGCCGAACGGTGCACGTCGCCGAGCGACATTTGAACGAAATCCTGCATGAAGCCTGCTCCTTTTGTCATGGTCGGAGAGCGATCCGGCGACAAAATTCACTATTCACAAATTTGCATGATATGCAAATTCAATCTCGTGGCAACGCTTGCCCAGGTTTTGCCGTCGGGGGCTCAGCGATTATCAGGAGGACGACTTGGTAGGCGCGAGATCGACTGCCCCGGAGGGCGTCACTACCATCAGCATCTTGGCCGGCTTTTTGCCGACGTTCCTGCCCATATGGGGCTTGTCGCCCAGCAGGTGCACGCAATCGCCGGCGTCGAGCGTCAGGCGATCGGCTCCGATCTGGAATTCGATGCGGCCCTCGAGGATATAGAGCACCTCCTCGCCTTCATGGGAGAGCAGCTTGACGTCGATCTCCGATACGACGGGAAACTCAAGCAGAAACGCATTGAGTCTGGGCTCGGTCAGATCACCCGACAGCCAGTGATAGTCGTAACCATTGGCCGACATCTGCTCGGAATCAGTGCGATCCTTCTTCCGAGACACCGAATAATGCTTCGGAACGTAGGCCTCGTTGGTGTCTTCAAAGAGATCCCGCAGGGGGACGTTCAGGCGGGTCGCGATCGAGATGAGATTGGCGATCGACGTCGCCGTCTCTCCCCGTTCAATTCGAGAGAGATAGGCGGCCGACAGATTTGTGTCGGCCCCCAATTGCTGTAACGTGAGTTTACGAAGCTGGCGCGCCGCCCGGATACGAAGTCCCAGCTGGCGCGCGACAAATCGCGCCTGATCCAAAACGCGCTCCCCGACCTCTTGGAACGTTTAGAGGTTGGCTCTAGAGGCAATTTGCGCGGCATGCAAGATTGGAGAGGCGTTTACCGACCGCCGGCCACAGCGTCGTGCACTATTTCCGGATCAACAGGCAATCGCTCTGCTCCAGGCTCGGGAACGCCTGGTCGGCGGGAATGGTCGCCAGAACCTTGTAGTAGTCCCATGGCGCCTTGGATTCCGTGGGCTGCTTGACCTCGACGAGATACATGTCGTGCAGCATCAGACCGTCTTCCCTGACTTTCCCGTTGCGCGAGAAAATGTCGCTGACGGGGAGCTCTTTCATCTTGTTCATCACAGCCTGCCCAGCGTCTGTCTGCGCGGCCTCCACCGCTCGCAAATAATGCCGCACAGCCGAATAGACCCCGGCTTGAGTCATGGTTGGCATGGCATTCCGCTTCGCGAAGAACTTCCTGGACCAGACCCTCGTCTCCTCGTCCCGATCCCAGTAGAACGCCGTCACGAACTTCAGGCCCTTGGCCGCCGCCAGGCCGAGCGAATGGACGTCGGTAATGAAGACGATCGGCGCAACGAGCGATTGGTCGGAGATGCCGAACTCGGCTGCCTGCTTGATACCGGTTGCCATGTCCGCGCCCGCGCTCGCCAAAGCGACGACTTTTGCCTTCGATGACTGCGCCTGGAGCAGGTAAGAGCTCATATCGGATGTGTTGAGCGGGTGTCGCACTTCGCCAAGAACCTGGCCGTTCCCCTCCAAGACGGCCTTGCGGATATCGGCGGCGAATGCCTGCCCGAAGGCATAATCCACGGTCACCAGAAACCAGCTGCTGTAACCCGATTTGACGAGCGCCTTCGCCAGCCCGTATCCGTTCGAATAGCTGGTGTAGACCCACTGGGCGGAGGTCGCCGAACAGGCTTTGCCGGTGAAATCTGACGAAGCTGCCGCAATCAGGGTCACCTTGCCGCGGTCCTTGGCGAGCGACTGGACCGCAAACCCTACGGACGAATTGGAAAAGTCGGCGACCACGTCGACACCGGCCCGATCGAACCACTCGCGCGCCTTGGCAAGCCCGATGTCCGTCTTGTTCTGATGATCGGCAGAGAGCAGCTCGATCTTCTTGCCAAGCACGGTTCCGCCGAACTCGTCGATGGCCATCTGCGCGGCCACGACCGACCCCTGCCCGGAGAGATCGGCGTAAGGCCCTGATTGGTCGTTCAAAATGCCGATCTTGACTACGTCGTCAGAGATTGCCGGTCCGGCGGATGCCGGGAGGGCCAATAGGATCAGCGCCAGCCCTGCGAGGGCCCCGCCAAGAGTGGCATTCGTTCTGAACATGGATCGACCCTTCCTTCGAATGACAATAGGCACGATAAGCAAATTTGCATAACATGCACTATTGCACAAAGGATAATTTTTAGGCGGCTTGTTCAAAGAATTGGCGGCGGTAGTGGCGGGCCGGACGCGATGCGTTCACCGCATGCGCAGGCTCAGTCGCGCCTGCCGCACACGCGCGGACATGAAGCGGCACAGAGTTCGAATCTTGAGCAGATGCGGCTCGCGCCCGACCGAGCCCTCAACGGCAGAACAATGGATCCAGCGCGGGCGCCACGCTCAGTTCGGATGCCACCAGCGGCCGCCGATGACGACGCCTTCGGACACGATCTTGCGATCGCCGATCAGGTGCTCGCCGACGACGTCCTCGTAATCGAACTGGCCTTGGCGCACCGAGATCAGCGTGGCGTCGCCGACGCTGCCCGGCTTGAGGCTGCCGAGGCTCGGGGCGCCGCAGCGCCATCGCCGCGTTCACCGTCGAGGCCGCGATCACGTCGGACAGCTCCATGCCCATGCACAGGAATTTCGACAGGGTCGTGACCTGGTCGAAGGCCGGGCCGTCGATGCAGAGCTGATGAATGTCGGACGAGATGGTGTCGGGATAGAAGCCGTTGGCGAGCATGGCGCGCGCGGTCTTGAAGGCGAACGAGCCCTTGCCGTGGCCGATGTCGAACAGCACGCCGCGCTCGCGCGCGTCCAGCACCGCCTTCTTCACCGTGCCTTGCGCGGTCGCGGGCGTGTTGGGGAAGGGCCGGAACGCGTGGGTGAGCACGTCGCCGGGACGCAGGCGCGCCAGCACCTCCTCATAGCTCGGCGGCGGATGGTCGATATGCGCCATCAGGGGCATGCCGACCTCATTGGCGACTTCGAGCGCGATGTCGAGCGGCACCGCCCCCGAGGTGCCCGAGGAATGTAGCCCGACGCGCACCTTGATGCCGACGATGAGATCGCGATTGGCATCAGCCACCTTCGCGGCCTCGATCGGATTCATCAGCCGCAATTCCTCGCTCTCGCCGACCATGATCCGGTGCGAGAAGCCGAAGATGCCGGCATGCGAGACGTGCAGATAGGCGAGGATGCGAACCTGGCTCGGCTCGATCACATGCTTGCGGAATCCGGCGAAATTGCCAGGCCCGGCGCTGCCGGTGTCGACCGCCGTGGTGACGCCGGAAAGCCGGCAGAATTCCTCGGCGTCGATGCCGAGCGACGTGCCGCCCCAATAGACGTGGGTGTGCAGATCGATCAGCCCCGGCGTGACGATGTATTTCGAGACGTCGCGCACCTCGGTGCCCGGATCCGACTTCAGCGCGCTGCCGACCGCCGCCACCTTGCCGCCGGCAAAGGCGACATCGGTCACGGCATCGAGTTTCTGCGAGGGGTCAACCACGCGGCCACCGCGCAGGATCAGGTCGAAAGGCATGATGGTCTCCGGAGGTGGCGGCCGATGCGGGCCGGATCAGTTGGCCAGACAGGGAGGTATCCGTCTGCACATCGATAAACACGACATGATTCAAGTCAATGTCCGAACCAGGCTCGATCCTATGATCCGATCGACCGGCAAGCCGATTGCGATCTGGCTTTCCAACAATCTCCTCGCCCAAAAGGACTACGGACATGAGCTACGCCACCATCAATCCATATACCGGCGAGACCCTGAAGACGTTTCCCAGCGCGAGCGATCAGGAAGTCAGCGCCGCCATCGATCGGGCGGACGCAGCCTTCCGCGCCTGGCGCGAGGTCCCGATCTCGGCGCGGACCGCGGTGCTGCAAAAAGCGGCAGACATTCTGCGACGGGATCGCGATGCCTATGCCAAGCTACTGACACTGGAGATGGGCAAGCTCTTTGCCGAGGCCAAGGCGGAAGTCGAGTCTCTGCGCGCGCATCTTCGAATATTACGTCAACAACGTCGAGCAGCTGTTGCGGCCGGAGAAGCTGCCCGTGGCAGACCCGGCGGAAGGCGAGGCGATGATCGTGCACGACCCGCTTGGCGTCATCCTCGCCATCGAGCCTTGGAATTTTCCCTACTACCAGATCGCCCGCATCATCGCGCCGCAACTGTCGGCCGGCAACACCATCCTGCTCAAGCATGCCTCGAACGTGCCCCAGAGCGCCGCGGCGTTCGAACGCATCATGCATGAGGCCGGCCTGCCCGAGGGATGCTTCACCAAGCTCTACGCCACCCGCTCGCAGGTCGAGATGATCATCAACGATCCCAGGGTCCATGGCGTCGCGCTCACCGGCTCCGAGGACGCCGGCGCGATCGTCGCGGCCCAGGCCGGCAAGGCGTTGAAGAAATCGACGATGGAGCTTGGCGGCGCCGATGCGTTCGTCGTCCTGGCCGATGCCGATCTGGACAAGACCGTCAAATGGGCCGTGTTCGGCCGGCACTGGAATGGCGGCCAGGTCTGCGTCTCCTCCAAGCGCATGATCATCGTGGACGAGGTGTACGACGAATTCCTGACGCGCTATCGCAAGGGTGTCGCCGCCTTGAAGGCAGGCGACCCCTTCGATGCCGAGACGACGCTGGCGCCGCTCTCGTCACAGCACGCAGCCGACGAGATCCGGGAGAGGATTCAGCAGGCCGTGAAGCAGGGCGCGAAGGCCGAGGAGGTCGGTCCGTCGGTGCCCAACCAGGGCGCGTTCGTGCAGCCCACGATCCTGACCGAGGTGAACGAGGACAATCCGGCCCGCTATTGGGAGTTCTTTGGCCCCGTCTCCATGCTGTTCCGCGCCAAGGATGAGGCCGACGCGGTGCGCATCGCAAACGACTCCCCTTCGGCCTCGGCGGCTCGGTGTTCACCTCGAACCCGAAGCATGGGGCGGAAGTCGCGCGCAAGATCTCGACCGGCATGGTGTTCGTCAATCATCCGACCAAGGTCGAAGCGGATTTGCCTTTCGGCGGCATCAAGCGATCCGGCTATGGCCGCGAGCTGCTCGGGCTCGGGCTCAAGGAGTTCGTCAACCACAAGCTGATCGACATCGTCGATATCGACGCCCGCTTCTGATCGATCACCGGGATTCGGGCGCGAGCCGAGGCGGTTAGCCCCCGTATCCGAACGAATCCATGGAAGACCAACGGCTGGATGCCGCCGGGTTGCCGGCCAGCGTCCAGCCATTCTTGCGCATAAAGCTTGTCGAGCAGAGCCGATGGGGCTCATGTCAGGCTGGCGATCCCGGGAAGACTCGAACTTCCGACCTACGGTTTAGGAAACCGTCGCTCTATCCGGCTGAGCTACGGGACCGCGGAACCCACGTCAGTGGGTTGCCTGTGGGTGTACATATCAAAGCGGCGGCGGGACCGGAAGCCCTCGCCTCGCCGAATGAGGAAGATCTCCCGCACCCTAAGCCTGATGTCCGAGCGTACCGATGTCGACGGAGGCATATTTCACCGCGGGCCGGGGCGCCTTGCAGGCCGCCGCAACGCCGGCAAAACTCACGTAAGGACGGCCGGAGCCACTGTGCCCTGGCAAATCAGCTTCTCGCCTTGGCTTTGAGATCGCGATACTCAAAACAAGGTCATCTCGCCCACCAGACCGTTTCGAACGAGCCACGGCGTTTGCCGGTTATCGGTTTCCTTCATCACCGAGTCTCTTTACGCGGCCGTAAAACTCTCCCAAATCGAGCGCTTCCGAGCTTCCTTGTTTGGCCGACAAGAGCGCCGAAACGACCGCATTGGTGAAGCGACCGCCTTTGCTGTCGGCTTCCTCGCTGAGCTGGCGTCCCTTTGAAGCGGCAAGGATGATCATCGGGCCGCCGGCCTCCGTTAACATCGCCGCCGCTGCGTCATCATTCGAAAGCGCCTGCTTCTTGCCCGCGAAACCGGCGTGGCAGGCATCAAGCATGATGATTGTCGTTCCCTTGGCACCGGCGAGGGCTTTTGAGATCTCCTTCCACGAGATCGCGGTTTCTCTCACATTCTGCAGGGCTGTATCGGTACCCACCAGATACAAGCCGGAGTCGAGATCGCCAAACTCTTTGCCATCGACGCCATGCCCGGCGAAGAACAGCACCAGCCGATCGTTGACACCCGTGTTTTCAGCGGCCGCGCGCACCTGGTCGAGGATGCCCTCTCTTGTCGCCTGAGCATCAAGGATCAGAATTGGATCGACGTCGGAAAACGTTCGACCCTTGAGCGTCGACAGAGCTCCGGCCAGATGTTGCGCATCATATTTCGCCTGCTTGAGCGGGGAAATATTCTTGTCCGCGTAAGTATCTATCCCGACAAGCACCGCGTTCAACTTCCCTTGCGCGACGACCTTGCCAGGTATCTTCACGGCACTCGGGAGGCTAACCAGCCCTGTGTCGGACACAGCCACGGCTGAAATCCAGTGACCGGAGCCTGGATCAGGTATCGTGAAAGGGATTTCAGCTCGTTTGGAGTTGACGTCGACGCTCGACAACTGGCGACCGTCGGAAAATATCCTGACACGGGCGACCGAGGAATCCGATTGAACCCGGACATTGCCTTTTCTTTCACCCTCGCGCCCCGGCTTCTGCTCAACCGTCAGAGTAGCGAGCGGTGGTGCCGCAAGCGGCTTTTCCAGCGAGGCCGATTGACCGGCCATGACCAAACGCGCAAGACCGGGCCGATGCAATATCGCCTCGAATTGGCTGAAGTGATGCAGACCCGGCATGCCGTCGAAACGAACATTGGCGAGTTGAGCGCCTTCGAAGGTGGAATCGTAAAAGCCATCCTGTGTTGCCAGCAGAACCTCGTCATCGATATACGAACCTGTCAGCATGCGCTTTCCATCCGACAGCCGGCTCACGAAAAACCGATCGTCCCCGTTGTATTGAATGACGTGCTGCTCATCTGCCGAGATCCGAGTGGCGGCGAAAATCGGCGCGTCCAACATCGATATTTGCACCGGCTTGGCTTTCGGCTTCGTCAGGTCGACGATCGTTATCGTCTCCGATAGTGGAACCGCGATGCTGACGAACTTCTCCGTCAGTCTTTGAACACGAGCGCGGCCCACATCGGTAAGCCAACCCGTCATACCGGACTCTCCGAAAGAGCCCTCAATTGCACTGATTTCGATGGACCTGGCCGCTCGGCTGATCAGGAAGACCTCCCCGGTGGTGCTCCCCACCCCCGACCCTCCGCCCTTATATGTCTTGCTGATAAGCCAATAGGAGACGCCCCTTTGCTCCCAGAAATAAACTCGATCGACAGAATCAAGGAAATAGCTCGGTGAGCGTTCCGTCCCGTCGGATAGCTTGATCTTTGTCTTGCCGCTCTTGATGTCCTCCCAAACCGGGGACAGCAATTTCTCGAGTCTTGCTGATCCGCCAGAGCCTTGGTTCGCCCCTTCAGTTGCTTCGTATTGCAAGGTAATCGGAAGAGGACTAAGGACGCGCATACCCAGATCCGCCGACCTCTCGATGATCGCATCAACCCTTGGCTGAGCCTGCGGTGCGCGCACGTTGCTTGCGGTTCTCAAGCCGTCCCTGCGGTCAGGTCGTCCCGATCGAAATGTTCCGATGAGCTGATTCGATGCGGTGGCCAACGTCCCCGCAGCCACTGGTCGCGGGGTATGGCTCACAACCAGAGCCACGCGCTCCGAGAATGCCTTTTTTCGGGCGATAGTATCGGCACGGTCCGGCTTTCCTTTGGCATCAAAGCGCGCGATCTGAGAGACGAAATTGTGCGACAGCTGGATCGGACCACCAAGGTTCCACCCGGATGGAATGCCGACGAAGGCTGAATCGTATCTTGAGCGAATGTGCGCTACCAGATTCCTCTGTTCAATTTCTTCAATTGGTTCACGCTGAAAGAGGTCCGCAATACGCACCACTCCGTCATCATATTTTGACGAGAGCGAAGCCGCGAACCCTCTATCGACGTCAAGAACCAGGCGAAGGGACTCCCAGGCGCTGCAGGCATTGCAGGCATCTCCACCGCGGAATAGACCTTCGCCCGAGTCAACTGTGATGTTGTACAGGCCGAGCATTCCCCACCGGCTTCCCAGACCGACGACGTAACTATCGTTGAGGCCCCAGATCAGGACCTCGTTGTATATGGGGTCGATGAACGGCAGGGGCTCACGGTCCCCGAGCAGATCTGTGATCTCGAACGACGTATCGACCTCACGCCGCGAGGCGAGAAAACGGCCAGTCGGTGAGAAGTTGGGGTCCACGCCCGCCCTGGAGAGCAGCAGATCTCCCGACACAGCGTCGTAGACTTCGTAACGAGCAGAAAACACGTGCAAATCGTAGCGCCCGTTGAGCGAGCGTATGACCTTTTGCGGAGCACCTGCCGAATAGCGGTCCTGGACGGTCAGGCGAGCCACTCCCGCAAGAACATCTACCGTGAATTCATGCTCGAACAGCGCCTGCTCGCCACAACTACCCGCGTAGATAATCGCCGCCTGAATCTCATGTCGCTTTGCGATCTGCGGTCGGATTTGAATTTCGCGCTTCGTACCCGCGGACATTTTCCAGTGCAGCGGAATGAGAATCCGCGAATGATCGGCTTTGTAGGCAATGTCCCAGGGCGCTGCGGCTCCCGGTGTAAGTGCCATAAATCCGGCACCGCGGAAACGGGTTGCTTCCTCCGTGGCCATCACGAGGTAGATAGGCGCCTTCAGCGAAAGCGTTTGCGAAAATTGCCACTCGAGGGCGATGCTTTCCCCAACCTTCACCGGACCCGGCGTCTTGAGGGCAACAGTCACCGCGCCCGCGGCTTGCCTGCTCTCAAGGAGTTCCTGAGCACAATCAGGCGCTGCCGAACTGACGTTCGACCAGAGCGTTGCGATTAACAGCGCAGCCACCCCGACCACGGCCTTGTAGGACAACATACGCCCTCAAATTCATCAACTCATGGATGGAATTAGACTACAATCGAATCCTCAGAAAGACGTGACCTAAATCACTGACCCACAAGTTTGCATTTCCATCTGCATGTCCTTTAATGCAGACGTGACGAAGCCAACGTGAGGCGCCAGCTGTTGGCGGATTGCCCGCGATCTACCGCCCCCCTACGCCCTGATATTATTGTCCTTCACCACCTTGCCCCAATAAGCGACCTGCTTGTCGAAGAAGGTCTTGAAGGCGGCGCCGTCCTGCAACAGCAGCGTCATGTGCTGCGTCTCCTTGAGCTGGGTGGCGGTCGCTGGCTCGCTCAGGATCTCCTTGGACGCTGCCGCGAAGGCTGCGACGATGTCCGGCGGCGTGCCTGCGGGCGCGAAGATGCCCCACCAGGCCAGCGTCTCGAAATCGGGAAAGCCCGCCTCGATCGCGGTCTGCGTATCAGGCAGGGCCGCCAGCCGCTCGCGGCCGAGCTGCAGGACCGGATGCAGCATGTTGGTGCCGAGCTGGGCGGCGACCAGCGCCGCCGATCCCGCGATGAGATCGACGTGACCGCCGAGCACGTCGTTCATCGCCGGGCCGCCGCCGCGATAGGGTACGTGCATGATCTCGACGCCGGCCTTGCTGCCGAGCACGGTCATGGCGAGATGGCCGAGCGTGCCGATGCCGACGGAGGCATATTTCACCGCGCCCGGCGTTGCCTTGCACGCCGCCACCACGTCGGCAAAGATCTTGTAGGGACGACCGGCGCCGGCCGCGATCACGTAGGGCGCGGTGCCGACCAGCAGCACCGGCATCAGCTCGCGCTCGACGTCGACCGGCGGCTTGTCGAGGATCGACGGGATCACCGCGTGGGAATCGAAGGTGACCAGGAAGGTCGAGCCGTCCGCCGGGCTCTTGGCGACCTGTGCCGCGCCGAGCGCGCCGGCGGCGCCGGACTTGTTCTCGACCACGACGATGCGATTGAGCTTTGTTTGCAGGCTGGCCTGCAGCAGCCGCGCCATCGCATCGGTCGAGCCGCCCGGCGGAAACGGCACCACCAGGGTGATCTTGCCGGCCTGCGCGCTTGCAGGCGTCAATGCGAGAATGGCCGGTGCAGCCAAGAGCGTGCGTCGTGTGATCGTCATGGTCCCCTCCCTTTTGTTTTCTGCGCCCGGCTTTTGCTCTTTGGCGCTTAGGTCGTGCCGAAGCCCGACCCGGCTTTTCTGTATTCTGGCCGCGGCGGACTGAAAATGTCCAGCACGCGGGCGCCGTCGGGGCCGGCGCGCATGGTGTGCGGCACGTTGCCGGGCGTGCGCCAGAAATCGCCCTTCTTCACGGCAATCTCCTCATCGCCCTGAACCCGGATGGCAGAGCCGTCGAGCAGCACGCCCCATTGCTCCTCGGGATGATGGTGCAGCGTACCTTGCGCATGCGGCGCCAGTGTCACCACCGACAGCATCGCCTGCTCGCCTGAGAAGATGCGCGTGGTCACCCCCGCCGCGAGCTCGCGAAACAGGCCGTCGCTGGGATTATCGATGTTGTGGAATTCGTCCTTCTGGCTCACGCTGTCCTCGCTGTCCGTTTCCTCTCACCGGGATTTCCTATAGCATCTTTCGGCGAAGCTCATGCGGATTGTCCCCTTGGGCGCGACCGAAGCGCGCACCGCTTGGTATCTCTTTGTCCTCAGATGGCCGGGCGCTCACGGCAATCGTCGAGAGGGGCGCCGGATCCTCGATGCCCACTCCGGACAGCATCAGAGCGGGCGACGTCCGCCCAACTCGTTGCTCGGAAAGGTAAAGGCCGCCGGGTTTCCCTCGGCGGCCTCTAAATCAGTTGATCAGCGAGAAGTAATCCAACCAATCCAGGATTCGCTCAATCCAATCGAGAATCTTGAAGAAGGGTTCGATCCATCTATCAGGTGAAATTCGCGGTAATCTCACGTTCGCCTCCTTGTTTGGCCAACCGCCGAAGTCGACGAAGCCATGGAGGACCGCCTGAAGGGGAGAGGCCTATCGCCTTGAAATCTCGACTATCGCCTCGAATTGCCGGTGAGCCCGGTGGACAGCAGCTGGGCGGCGCTACGCGCCTCCATCACAGCCTGGATCGGCTTGACGACCAGGTTGGAGCAGGCAATTCCTCCCGCGCAGCATCCGACCGCTCGCCGTCCATATCAGGGCTTCAGACGCGATAGAAGTTGCTGGAGCCGCCCGGCGCGCTCGTCTGAGATCTCAAGATCTATCGCAGGATCGAAACCCGATTCCTTGACCCGCTGCAGGCCCCATAACGCATCCTGATCTGAGAGCTCTGCCAGGACGATCGCCCTTACCGTAAACTTGTCGAAGGCGACCTTGCGCCTGACCATTTCATCCATGGTAACTCGAAGTTGCTCTTTCGTTTGGACCTTCATGAGCACGGGGTTCAGCGTATATCCCGAGATGCGCACTCCCTGCGGCCTGCGCGCACGATACGTGTCCCATGCCGTCTCCCAGCTAGCCGCTTTCTTGATCAGGATATTGAAGGAGAACTCGTCATGGGTGAGGCCATACTTGGTGAAGAGCGCCCAGACCCGCTCCGCCGCGACTTCATCCGACGTGTTGCTCAAGAGCTTATTGAGGTCGAGGAAGCTGGGCTTTTCCTTCACCTTCTCCAGCTCGGCGAGAAATTCCTCCGCTTCTTCCGCCGACGTACAGGCCCCGATGAAGACCTTGTAGTGTCGCGCGTCAGGCGTGATTCCCGCCTCCGCCATGAGGGTGCGAATATGGCGAATGGCCTCCATGGTCTTCGCACCGTCAGCGAAACCCCTGAATACGGTGGCGTTGGGCCGCACCTTGGCCTTGGACATCAGCGCCAGAATTTCCAGGACGTCCTCCTTGGTTTTCGCGCATCTCGCAATTCCGCTGAACACGCTGGTGTCCGGCTTCACCTTCGCCTTTGACATAAGCGTCACGAGCTTGCGAGCATCCTCGATATTCTTGGCGCTATCGGCGAACTTGCGAAATACGTTGGCGTCGGGCTGAACTTTGGCATCGGACATCAAAGAGAGTATCTCAAGTACGCCCTCGATCGTCTTTGAGCTTTCAGCCAGCTTGCTGAAGACGCTCGTATCGGGCCGCACCTTGGCCTCGATCATGAGACTCCAGCAATGCACGGACAGCGGGCATTCCCTTGGCGCCGTCAGCAAGCTTGCTGAACACATTGGTGTCCGGCCGAACGTTAGACTCGGACATCAGCGTCAGGATCCGTCGGATATCCTCTTCCGTTCTCGCGCGTTGTGCGAATTTCGAAAACATGATCACGTCAGGCGGAATTGCGAACTCGGACATCAACGCCAGCGTGCGATCTACGACGTCCATCGTATTGCTCGTATTGTCCGCCAACATGTGAAACACGCGAATGTTTGCGGCCACCCCGGTGGAGGACATCAGCTTCAGCATCTCCCGGACGTCCTCGACGGACCTGACGAATCGCGGACTTCCAAAGAAGTGGTCGTCGATCAGCCAGCGCCGCTCCACGGCGACGTCGATCGCTTGTCGCAAGTCGTCGAAGCTGACCATCAGCTCTGCCACCTTGGACTGCAGGCGTTGCTCGATACGCGCGCCGCTCCCGTAGATCTGGCCAAGATATTGCAGCCTGTCGGACGTCGAATTGAGCGAAATGACGTTCAGGAGGCTGACGGCAAGGCTTTCATTCCGCACCGTGCCGGGCTGGAACGACACGCCGTCTCCTCGCCGGCACGCCTCGATGAATTCGCCGCTGGGAAGACCGGTCACCCGATCCAAGACGAGATCAAGCGCCCAGCATCGGCATTGAGGGGTGTCCAGTCTGTGGATGAACGGAATGATTTCCGCCCAGACATACTTTCCCCCTCTGTTGAATTCGCTGAGCATTCTGCCCAGCGCCGCGCGGAAGTCGGCACGGGCCTCCGCCGGGTCGAGCGGCTTGCCGGAAATGACCGTAAAAATATTCTCTTCGCTCTCTCCCCGTCCTTCCTGGACAAGAATCTTGTCCAATATCCTGGGAGCGGACTTTTGAATGGCCTCATATTGATCGCGATACATGATGGCGCCGGTCATGATCGCGCCCTTGAATGATACGCCGGCGACATCCGAGCCACGGAAATCGATATTCTCCCAGTCCCCGTACTCGAAGAAAACCGCTACGTCATACCCGGCACCGCCGATCAGGTCGACCACGTCTCTGCAATCCGAGGCAAGAATGGCCCGAACGGCCTTCTCCTCGGCTTCGCTCATCACGATTTCATCGTCGGAAAGCAACCAGTCCATCATTGCACCCGAAACTTGCCGCTAGCTAGAACGTGTCTTCCCTTGCCATCAAGTCGCCGCCTGAGAACTTGCGCGATCAGCTTCGCTCTTACCCCGTCTGTCTTTCTGTCATCGACATTCGGTTCGGCAGAACGCGTGTCGAGCCGCACCACCGGATGAAAATCCGTGTCGCGAACCACGACGCTCAGGCTTAGCCACTCTTCCGCTTCAGCCACGAATTCCAACAGGGCCGCATTGACAAGTTGTCCGCTGTTGACCTGCTCGCCATGGGGCTTGATCATCTGCCACTCGAGGTCGGGGTAACGCCAACGAACCGTCGCACCGATCACCGAACCGAACTGTGTCGGGGGCTCGGAAGCGGCGAGAAACTGAACGAGAACATGTGCCTCTCGCGCACGCGCCTGGGTCGGCAGCTCGATCACGATCGAAGCTTCGAAGAATCCGAGGGACGCGGTCGCAAACGGCGTTCCTTTCTTATCTCGAATGACCTTCGTCCTGGGAGTGAGGCCTATCTTCTCGAGGCGCAGGAGATAGGGGCGGAGCGACGCAATTGGTAATCGCTCGACGAAAACGCGCCCCACGTCCAGCAGATCGGCCGCCCCTTCATGGATTTCGAACCGATTGGCAAATTGCTGTTCCTTGGTCAGATCGACGAGCCAGATATTGTAGCATGCTCGCAAGACCTTCGCCGGACGAAAGACCGGCCGCTTCTGGCCGGCCCGCTGGACCCAACCTTCCATGGTCTTCTTCGGAGCCATCCACAGCCCCGGCTCCTGGTCCAGCGAGGGACATGGACCAAGGTGGTTGCTGAGTTCGCGATTGATCTGGTCTGCCTTCGCTCCGCGACCTTCACGACCATCGGAAAACGTGCCGTAGAACTCGCGAAACCTGTCGAGGTCGAGCTCCAGGTCTCCGTCCGGATCGTCGTCCTTCCGCAATGGCGCCTCACAGAAATGCTTGCAAGATCGATGCTTTGGAAATCTCGATAAGCTTCAGATGGTGAAACGCGCCGCCTCCCCTCAATTGCCTGATGTTGATCAGGACTTGCCGTAGGAGCCCTGGTAGCGGCCCTCGCGGATCGCCTTCATGGTTTCCTCCTCGCGGGCGATTTGGGCGCGCACGGCTTCCAGCAGCGCCGCCGCGCCTGCGGCGGGAAACGATACCACGCCGTCCTCGTCGCCGACCACGATGTCGCCGGGCGAAATCACGCTGCCGCCGACGGTCACGGGCACGTTGATCTCGCCGGGGCCGTTCTTGTAGGGGCCACGATGGATCACCGCGCGAGCGTAGCAGGGAAAGTCGTCGGCCGCGAAGGATGCGACGTCGCGGATCGCGCCGTCGATGACGTAACCCTCGGCTTTGCGCCATTGCGCGATGTTCTTCATGATCTCGCCGACCAGCGCGCGCGTCTCGTCACCGCCGCCGTCGACCACGATGACGTCGCCGGGACCGACCAGTTCGAGCGCGCGGTGGATGGCAAGATTGTCGCCGGGGCGGGTGCGCACGGTGAAGGCCGTCCCCACCAGCTTACCGCCGCGATGATAGGGCTTGAGCCCGACGGCGCCGGGGAGCCGGGCGAGATTGTCTGATATGACCGAGGTCGGCGCGCCGCGAAAACCTGCGATGATCTCGGCCGGCGGCTTCGGCACGCTGTTCGCTGCGATGGTGATCGTCATATCCTTCGGTCCTTCCTTCTTATTCGGCGTGCGCCCGCGCCTTCGCCGGCCAAATCCGGAACGCGCGCCCTTCCTTCATCCACGCTGCCCGCTCGTCGCGCAACAGGGTGCGGCGGACTTTACCGGAATCATCGCGCGGCGGGGCGCCGACGATCTCGAAGCTTTCAGGATGTTTGTAGCGGCTGAGCCGGTCCTTCAGGAAATCCGCCATGGCGTCGGCGATCGTCTGGCCATCCGCACCCGCCTCCGGCTCGACGATGGCGTGCACGCGCTGGCCCAATTCCGGATCGGGTAACCCGACCACCACGCAGGAGCGCACACCGGGCGCCTCGGAGACCGCCGCCTCGACCTCGGCCGGATAGATGTTGGCGCCGCCGCGCAGTACCATGTCAGCGAGGCGGTCGCCGAGATAGAGATAGCCGTCCGCGTCCAGCCGGCCGATATCGCCGAGCGATTCCCAGCCGTCGCTGCGGCACTTCGGCTCGGCGCCGAGATAATGATAGGTGGCGTCCTTGCCGTCATTGTTGAGGAAATAGATCTCGCCGGTCTCGCCGGGCGCGACGTCCTTGCCGTCCTCGCCGATGATGCGTAAGCCCGCCATCTCACCGATCTTGCCGACCGAGCCCTTGTGCGTCAGCCAGTCCGTGCCCGAGATGATGCAGGAGCCCTGGCGCTCGGTGCCGCCATAGAGGCTCCCAGATCCGCTCGGGGCCGAGCCAGGCGATCCAGTTCTCCTTCAACCAGGGCGGCATCGGGGCTGCCATATGAAAGACGGTCTGCAGGCTCGACAGATCGTAGGTGCTCCGCACCTGCTCCGGCAGCGCCCAGATCCGGTGCATCATGGTCGGCACGAAGTTGACCCATTGCACGCGCTCGCGTTCGATCTGGCGCAGCGTCTCCTCGGCGTCGAACTTGGTCAGGCCGGTCAGCTGGCCGCCGGTGAACAGCGCGTAATGCGACACGATGAACGGCGCGTTGTGATAGAGCGGTCCGGGATTGAGCAGCGAGACGCCGAAGGGAATGCTGAGCGGCGGCGCGGCGACGGTGTCGGTCACCGCCGGCTGATGGTCGAGGATCACCTTCGGTCGCCCGGTCGAGCCGCCTGACGTCATGGCCTTCCAGTAACGCGCGACCGGCGGGTTGAGCGGCTCGTCCGAAAAGCCTTGCGGCACGAAGTCGGCGGGCAGACGGTTCGGCGCGTTCCAGTCGGCTTCGCCGCCGACCACCAGTGCGGGCTTGAGAATGTCGAGCACCGCGGCGGCTTCGCCGCGCGGCAGCCGCCATGACAGCGAGGTCGGCGTTGCCCCGCACTTCCACACCGCGAAGGAGGTCTCGAAGAACGCATTGCCGTTGGGCAAGCCGATCGCGACGAAATCGCCGGGCTTGACGCCCTTGGCCATGAACGCCCGCGCGCGCCGGTTGGCGCCGCGCTCGAGCCTCGTCCCATGTCAGCGTATCGTGTCCGTGACGGACGGCGATCGTGCCGTGTGGTTTGCGCTCAGCGTACCAGCGCGGGACGTCGGACAGGGGCAGCAGCATCGGGCGTTTCCATTTCGTCTTCTTGGCGTCGCCTCGAATGAGGCGCTCGCAGGGCAAAGAGTAGCAGCTCGCGGGCGGGGCGCTGTGACTCCTACGCCACGTCAAGCCCAAAATGTCAGCATCCCGGCCATGAAATTCCAGGGTTCCACGGGTGACAAGCCGGCGATAAAGAGGCAAAAATCTGGCTCGACTCAATTCGGGTTGAGTTTCTCAGGGAATGCTCTCGTAGAATGTCGTCAGTGATTTCATTGCGTCGTGCGGTGCTGTTTGTCGTTGCTGCAGCAGGATTTTTCTGCTGACGCATGCGCATGCCCAGGCGCAGTGGTGGAAGCGCGCGCCGGTCGACTTCGAGGAATGCGCCGACGCCGCCGAGAAAGCCGCGACCAAGGCCGAGAAGACATCCGCCCTTGCCGATTGCAACGCCAAGTTCGCCGGCCGCCGCAAGACGGGGGGCGGTTATTCCTATTACGACTTCCTGCAGGATCGCACCTTCGACATCGCCGGGCCCAACCCGACGCCGGAGGAGCAGAAGAAGATCGACGAAGCCTACACCGCCTATCTCGCCAACCAGCGCCGCAGCAATGAGGCGGCCCAAGCCATGGCGCGGCAGCAGCGCGAGCAGCAAGAGCGACAGGTGCAGCAGCTCCAGCAGGTCGCGCTGCGCACCGAGGTCGAGCGCGTACCCGTGCCGGTCGAGCGACCGAAGGTGCAGCAGACCGTCGGCCAGCGAAAGGGCGCTCCCTGCACCAAGGGCTCCTTCTCCTGCGAATGGCCGCGGCTGTCGGAAGGCTTGAACGACCTGAAGAAGCTGTTCAACCCGACGCCGAGCAAGCCGGCGAAGAAGGGCTGAGCCTCCTCCACTCACTTTGTAGGGTGGGCAAAGGCGCGCGAGCGCCGTGCCCACGTCTTCGGAATGGTGGGCACGCTGCGCTCTGCCCACCCTACGACAGCGGAGAAGGCGCGTCAGTTCGTGTGCTTCTTCTTGCTGTGCTTCCGTTTGATCACCGGCGCCGGCGCTGGCTCGGTTAGCGTCGGCGAATTGCCCAACTGAGACCTGCTCTCCTGCAATCGCCTGTCGTATCCCGGAGAGTTCTGGACCGTCGGCGGCCTTGCGTGAGCGAGCGTCGATACCCCGCAAAGCGCAGCAAGCGCGAATCCGATCATCAAGCTGCGTTTCATCGCGTTCCTCCTCCTCGCTCAGGCCACGCCGCGGATCTGCTGCGGCGTCAGCCGCGGCGGACCGTTGCCGGCGGCTTCGGCCTCCCTGATCAGCGCAACAATACGGCGCATCAGCGGCACGTCGACATGGTTCTGCTCGGCGAGCGCGATCACCGCGCCCTGGAGATAGTCGATCTCGGTCATGCGGCCCTGTTTCAGGTCCTGCCACATCGAGGAGCGCGCCTCGGGATCGATCTTCATCGTCCGCCCCAGGATCGCGTTGAAGATCGTGTCGGGCAATCTGAGCAGCGTCGGCGTCCAATTCATCGGGATCGGCGTCGCCGAGACCGGCGTGATGCCGGCGGCCTTGAGCGCGGCCAGCCCCTCCGCCATCTGGTCGGCGAACAATCTTCGCCAGTCGCGGCTGGCCAGTTGCGCGGCGAGCGGCATGTCCGACAAGGCGCTGAGGGCGTTGTTCAGATTGATAATCAGCTTGCCCCATTGCACGCCGGTGATGTCAGCGCTCGCGCGTACGCTGAGGCCGGGCACCGAGAGCGCCGCGGCCGTGTTGGCGGCATCCTGCCCGATATGGATGTCGCCGGAGGTCGAGCGATGGAAACGCCCCTCGCCCATTGCGATCACATTGAACGGCACCATCCCGGCGAGCACGCGGCGACGCCCGAGGCGCTCGCGCAGCACCGCAACGTTGCCGACACCGTTCTGAAGCGAGACGATGACGGCGTCCTCGGGCGCATGCTGCGCTATCTGGTCCGCGACATCGGCGGTGTCGGCGCTCTTCACCGTGACCAGCACGATGCCTGCGCTGTGAAGGATCGCGGGGTCCTCCGACAGCGCGACCTGGCCGGCACCGAGCTTCCTCTCGGTGCCGTCGAAATCGGTCAAACGCAGGCCGAACCGCTCGACCTCGGTCTTCACCCGCGGCCGCACCAGCAGCGCGACACGGCGGCCGCCGGCCGCCAGCATGCCGCCGACGAAACAGCCGATGGCGCCGGCGCCGGCCACCACGATCGGTCGATCCGCAACCACTGAGCTTGCTCCCTGAATGACCGGCCTTCGATAGCAGAGGCGAGGCCGGCAACCAATCGCGTCGCATTCGACTTGTAACGGTCATGAGTGCCCCATATGTTTTCCCCCGGGGGCAGTCAGCGGCGAGCATTCGCCGGACGAGACGCCAAAGGAGAGCACCATGGGTCTACTCGACGTCCTCAACGGCATGCAGAACGGCCCGCGCGGTCCCTCGACGCCGAGCTCCGAGAAATCCTCCGGCGGCATGTCGCCCATGACCATGGCGCTGCTCGGCCTGCTCGCCTGGAAGGCGTTCAAACATTTGACCGCGGGCCAGCCCGGGGCGGCGCCGCAACCCTCGCCGACGCCGGCTCCTCCGCCGGTGAACGCGAACGCTGGGGATGGCGGCGGACTTGGCGGTCTCGGTGGTCTGCTCAAGGGCGGGCTCGGCGGCCTGCTCGCGGGCGGCGCGGCCGGCAGCGTGCTGAGCGGCGGCCTCGGCGATCTCCTCAACCAGCTTCAGCAGGGTGGCCATGGCGACGCGGCGAATTCCTGGGTCGGCAAGGGCCAGAACAAGCCGATCGCGCCGGGCGACCTCGCCAACGCACTCGGCGCCGACCAGATCGAGAGCCTGTCTGCCCAGAGCGGCCTGTCGCGCGACGAACTGCTCAACGGCCTCAGCCAATATCTGCCGCAGGTGATCGACCATCTGACGCCGGACGGACGGCTGCCGACCGAGAACGAAATCTCGGGCAGACTCTAATCAGACCTCGATCGACGCTTTCGGGAAGGGGAGCACACTCATGAGCATGGGCGGCCTGTTGTGGATCATCGTCGTCGGCTTCATCGCCGGCCTCATCGCGCGCTGGCTGGCGCCGGGGCCGAACAATCCGAGCGGCTTCATCCTCACCACCATCCTCGGCATCGCCGGCGCATTCCTGGCGACCTTCGTCGGCCAGGCCATCGGCCATTACAGCCCCGACCAGGGCGCCGGCTTCATCATGGCCACGATCGGCGCGGTGGTGGTGCTGTTCATCTGGCACCGGCTGGTGGCGAGCGGCGTGATCAAGGGGTAGCGCTTCTTCGCGCAGCAGGCGGCACACTGCCTCCTCGTCGTCATGCCCGGGCTTGACCCGGGCATCCACGTCTTTTCATCCGCGTGGCACGTGGATGGCCGGGTCAAGCCCGGCCATGACGTGGAGACAGCAGCGCACCAGCTCACGCAATCAGATGCATCCCCGCATCCATGCGCACGACCTCGCCGGTCATGTTGCTGGAGGCCGGCATCGCCAGGAAGCAGACGAGCTGGGCGATGTCGTCCGCGCTTGATGCGACCTTGAGCGGCACCTTCGCCACCACGCTGTCGCGCACCTGCTTGGCGCCGGCCTCGCCGCGACCCTTGGTGAACCAGGGCGTGTCGATATAGCCGGGGCACACCGTGTTGACGCGGATCAGCGGCGCCAGCGCGCGCGACAGCGACAACGTCATGGTGTTGAGCGCACCCTTGCTGGCGGCGTACGCAATCGAGGAGCCGACGCCGCTGATGCCGGCGACCGAGGACACGTTGACGACGGCGGAGGGCCGCCCCGACGCCTTCGCACCGGCCTCGAGCAGGCTACGCGCGGCGCGCACCATCTGGAACGGGCCGATGGTGTTGACCCCGTACAGGCGCTGGAAATCTTCAGCCGACAGGCCGTCGAGATCGGCATGAGCGACATGCTTGGTGGTGCCGGCATTGTTGACGAGGATGTCGAGCCGGCCCCAGCCGCTCGCGGCCGCGACGATCTTGCGGCAGTCGTCGTCCTTGGACACGTCGCCCTGCGCGACCAGCACCTCGGCCGCACCGGCCTTGCGGCAAAGCTCGGCCGTGGCCTCGGCTTCCTTCTGGCTCGACGAATAGTTGATGAGAAGCCGCGCCCCGCTCGCTGCGAGAATTGCGGCTGTCGCAGCGCCAAGGCCGGAGGCAGACCCCGTCACGATTGCGCACAGATTGTCCTTGGCCATCTCGATTTCCTTCCCCGTGTCGCTGATGCGAGCCTTAGATGAGTTGCCCCTGTTTAGCGAGTTTGCGGCGCCCTGCAAATCGAGCAAACTCCGCTAAGCGGAATTAGCCTCTCAGCGATCCCTGCCCATGCCTGCGCCGCAGGTTGACCTGCGATCAACGCTTGTCAGGGCCATGGCTTTTTCGGATCATCGGGCGCAAGAAGACTTACCAAGAAGACCTGCGCGGCTCGCTCGACCAGGCGGGACGCGCCAACGGAAAAAGCACGGGGAACGCTGTGGCGGAGAGTGACAACATCGTCGTCGAGACCGCGGAGAAGATCTTCGCCGATCTCGCCGATCCGCAAACCATCAACAACGACAAGAAAAACGCCTGGCAGGCACCGCTGTGGCAGGCACTGAGCGAAGCCGGCCTGCCGCTGTCCTGGGTGCCTGACGATCTCGGCGGATCCGGCGCGAGCCTCGCCGACGGTTTTGCCTTGCTGAACGCCGCCGGCCGCTTCGCGGTCGCGGTTCCCCTTGCCGAGACCATGCTGGCGGGCTGGCTGCTGGCGCAGGCAAAGATCGCATCGCCCGAGGGCGAGATGACGATGCTGCCGGCAAGCCCGAAGGACCGTATCACCCTCGCTGCCGACGGCTCGCTCTCCGGCCGCGCCCGCGGCGTGCCTTTTGCGAAAGCGGCTAAGCATTTTGCGGTGCTCGCGCATGGCAAGGACGGCGTCTCGATCGCACTGCTCGATGCCGGCAAGGGCCGGATCGAATCCGGGCTCAATGTCGGCTACGACCACAGCGACACCGTAACCCTCGACAAGGTTCAGCCGGTCACCATCAAGCCCGCGCCCGATGGCGTCGACCAGACCACGCTCATGCTGATGGGCGGCGTTGCGCGCAGCCTGCAAATCGCCGGTGCGCTGGAATCGATGCTCGACATCTCCGTGCGCTATTCCAACGAGCGCGTCGCCTTCGAGAAGAAGATCTCGAAATTCCAGGCGGTGCAACACAATCTGGCGCGTCTCGCCGGCGAATCCGCCGCAGCGCTCGCGGCCGCGACCTCGGCGGCCGACGCCATCGCCAACGCCAAGGCGTTCGGCGACGAGGTCTATCTCGAAGCCGCCTCGGCCAAGATCCGCTGCGCGGAAGCGGCCGAGAAGGGCGGCGCCATTGCACATCAGGTGCACGGGGCGATCGGCTTCACCATGGAGCACATCCTGCACCGCTACTCGCTGCGGGCGCTGGCCTGGCGCGACGATTTCGGCTCGGAGAGCCATTGGGCCGTCGAGACCTCGGCAAGCTGGTCGCAAACCGCGGCGCCGACGAATTGTGGCCGCTCGTGGCATCGCGCTGATCAGGGAGAGAAACACATGACCGCTGCCCTTCGTTTCGATCCGATCCGCCTGCCCGAGAAGTGCGAGCAATTGCGCAAGGAAGTGCGCGCCTTCCTCGCCGAGGAGATCGCCGCCGGCACGTTCGACCCGCACAAGCCCAACCGCGAAGACACCGACGCGCCGGAATTTTCCCGCCGGGTCGGCGCCAAGGGCTGGCTGGGCATGACCTGGCCGAAGAAATATGGCGGCCAGGAGCGCTCCTTCCTCGAACGCTACGTCGTGACCGAGGAGATGCGCGTCGCCAACGCGCCGACGCGGCGCTTCTTCGTCGCCGACCGCCAGAGCGGACCGGTGCTGATCAAATACGCGCCTGAACATATCAAGATGGATATCCTGCCGCGGATCTGCCGCGGGGAAATCTGCTTTGCCATCGGCATGAGCGAACCGAATTCCGGCTCGGACCTGTTCGCGGCGAAGACGCGCGCGACCAAGACCGACGGCGGCTATCTCATCAACGGCACCAAGATCTGGACCTCGTCGGCGCACATCGCCGACTACATGATCGCGATCTTCCGGACATCGCCGCCGACCAAGGAAAACCGCCGCCACGGCCTGACCCAGTTCCTGGTCAAGATGAAACAGCCGGGCATCCAGGTGAACCCGATCGGCCAGATCACCGGCCAATACGAGTTCAACGAGGTCGTCTTCACCGATTTCTTCGTGCCTGACGATCACGTGCTCGGCGAGGTCGACGGCGCCTGGAAGCAGGCAACGAGCGAGCCTCGCCTACGAGCGCTCAGGTCCCGAGCGCTTCCTCGAAACCTATTATGTGCTGACCGAGTTGGTCCGCGCGGTCGGACCCAATCCGGACACGCGCAGCGCCGAAGGCATCGGCCGTCTCGTCGCGCAGCTCCACACCATGCGGCGCATGTCGGTTTCGGTCGCGGGCATGCTGCAAGCCGGCAAGGAGCCGGTGGTCGAGGCCTCCATCGTCAAGGACATCGGCACGGTCTGGGAGCAGCAGCTTCCGCACCGCGTGCGCGATCTCGCGGCCTTCGTCGAGGAGACCGCGACCAACCGCGAGACGCTGGAGCGCCAACTCGACTTCGCCATCAAGACCGCACCGAAACTCACCATCCAGGGCGGCACCACCGAAGTGCTGCGCGGCATCATCGCCCGCGGACTTGGTTTGCGCTAATCGCGCGGACTTGGTCTCCGTTAAACATTCGAGGACATCATGAGCACCTATAAAGATATCGGCGTCGAGAAGGTCGGGCACGTCGGCACCATCGAGATCCGCAGGCCGCCGCTGAACTTCTTCGACATCTCGCTGATCAACCAGATCGCGGATGCGCTTGATGAGTTCGACCGCGACATCGAGATCCGTGCCTCCGTTCTCTCCGCGCAAGGCAAGGCGTTCTGCGCCGGCGCCAACTTCCAGGATCCGGCCCGCCAGGCGCAGGAGGCGCGTGAAAGCGAGAAGAAGGGCGACCCCGCCGACAGCCTCGGCGCGATCAATCATCTCTATATCCAGGCCGTTCGCATCTTCCGCGCCAAGAAGCCGATCGTCGCCGCCGTTCAGGGCGCTGCCATCGGCGGTGGCCTCGGCCTCGCAGTGTCGGCTGATTTCCGCGTCACCTGCCCCGAAGCGCGCTTCTCCGCGAACTTCACCAAGCTGGGCTTCCATCCCGGCTTCGGCCTGACGACGACGCTGCCCGAGCTGATCGGCAAGAACAACGCCGAGCTGATGTTCTACACCAGCCGCCGTGTCACCGGCGAGGAAGCCGTGAAATGGGGCCTCGCCAATGTGCTTGCGCCGCAGGACCAGGTGAAAGCGGAAGCGATGAAGCTCGCCAACGAGATCGCCGAATGCTCCCCGCTCGGCCTGCTCTCCACCCGCGCCACGATGCGCAATGGCCTCGCCGACCGCGTGATGGCCGCGACCAATCACGAGCTGGCCGAACAGACCAGGCTGCGCGCGACGGAAGATTTCAAGGAAGGCGTGAAAGCCACGGAAGAGCGGCGCGCGGCGAATTTCAAGGGACGCTAACCAACGTATTGCACTGACGCCGCAACATTCTCCGCTGTCGTCCCTGCGAAAGCAGGGACCCATACCCCCAGGGAGAGGTTGTGGCGCGCAGATCGTCACCACGAGTCTTCGCCAAATCACTGCCTGTGGCTATGGGTCCCGGATCGGCGCGCGCCTATGAGCGCGCTTGTCCGGGACGACGGTGGTGTTTGTGGCCGGCTACTTCCTTCCCACCACCAGCGCATCGACGATCGTCGAGCCCCGCCCCTCCGGGTGCACCAGCACCGGGTTGAGCTCGATCTCCGCGATCTCCTTCGCATGCCGCGACGCCAGCATCGAGATATCCGCGATCAACTGCGACAAAGCCGGCACATCCGCCTTCGCGCCCCCGCGAAAACCGTTCAGCAGCGGCGCCGCCTTCAGGCCCGCCAGCATCGCGCCGGCCTCCTCCGCGCTCACCGGCGCGGGGCGATAGACGACGTCGCGGAACAGCTCCGTCGTGATGCCGCCGAGGCCCACCATCACCATCGGACCAAAGGTCTCATCCGTCATCGTGCCGACGATGATCTCGACGCCCTTCGGCGCCATCGGGCCGACCAGCACGCCCTGGATGTCCGCCTCCGGCCGATGCTTGCGCGCATTGTTGAGCAAGGCCTCGAATGCGAGGAACGCTTCACCCTTGGTGGTGATGTTGACGCGGACGCCGCCGACCTCGCTCTTGTGCGCAATGTCCGGCGACTGGATCTTCATCACCAGCGGAAGACCGACGCGGGAGAGCGCGTCGTCGAGTCCGGCCTTGTCCTTCACCAGCACCTCGTCCGGCAGCGCGATGCCGGCGGTGCGCAGCAGCGCCTTGCTGTCGGCCTCGGACAGGGACGGCGATGCCAGATGCGCAGAGAGATCGCGCGGCGGCAGCCGCGCCTCGTCCGCTGGCTTCGGCAGCTTGAACCCGGCGTAATCCACCAGCCGCCGCAGCGCAACGCCGACATGGGTGAGGCCCGAGAGCACGACGACGCCGGATTTGGCAAGCTCGCGCCGCGCGAAGTCGGACGGCACCGTGTAGGAATAAAACGCCACCGGCTTGCGCTGCGCAGACAGCGCCGGCTTCAACTCCTCGTCCTTGAACGGCTTGCGCACCTCGCTCGACAGCGACAGCACGACCAGGATCGCGTCGACCTCGTCGGAGGCGGTGAGCACATCGACGCTTTTCTGCAGGCCGCCTGACGTCACGCCCTGCGCGGTGACGTCGATCGGATTGCGCGCCGTGCCGTAGGACGGCATCAGCGTCTTGATCCCGGCCTGGATCTGCTCGGAGAGGCTCCGGCACCTGCAAGCCTTGCAGCGCCACGGCATCGGCGCCCCAGATGCCGGCGCCGCCGGAGACGGTGACGACGGCAACCCGATCGCCCTTCGGCAGCGGATTGCTGGCGAGCAGAGCCGCGATGGTCAGGGCTTCGTCGAGGTCGTTGGAGACGATGAAGCCGTATTTCGCGAACACCGCGTCATAGGCGGCCGACCAGCCGGCCATGCTCGCAGTGTGCGAGGCGGCAGCGCGTTGGCCTGCGCCGGAGCGGCCGACCTTGGTGACGATGACGGGCTTCTTGATCTCCGCGGCGCGGCGTGCGGCAGCCAGGAATTTATCGACGTCGCGAATGCCTTCGATGAACAGCAGGATCACGTCGGTCGAGGGATCCTGCACCAGATAATCCAGGAACTCGCCGGCGCCAAGGTCGGATTCATTTCCGGCGCTGACGACATAGCTGACGGCAACGCCGAGCGCCCGCGCACGGTGATAATAGGCAAAGCCGATGCCGCCGCTCTGCGCGACGATGCCGATCCGCCGCGTCGTCGCGGCCAGCGGCGTCACACCGGGCTTGACGTCGACGGCCGGACTGAACGTCGCCGCCACGCGCTGCACCTGACTGAAGAAGCCCTCGGCATTCGGACCGGAGATCCGCATCCCGGTGCGCTTCGCCAGCGCCGCGATCGCATCCTGCATCGCCGCGCTGTCGCCGCCCTCCTCGGCAAAGCCGGAGGAGATGATGACGGCATTCCTGACGCCGGCGGCAGCGCATTGCTCGAGCGCGGCCAGCACGGCGCGGGCGGGGATGATGACGACGGCAAGGTCGATCGGCGCGCCGATCTCGCCGATCGATCTGTAGCAGGCGAGCCCGTCGATGTCGGCGTAGTTCGGGTTCACCGGATAGATCTTCCCGGGATACTCGTTCTTGCGCAGCATCGACAGCAGCCGGCCCGGGATCTTTTCGTGATCGCGCGAGGCGCCGATCAGCGCGATGCTGGCGGGGGCGAAGAAGCTGTCGAGCGGATGCGGCATGTGCAGATTCCGGCTTTTGATCTGGCGATAGCCCCGTCATGGCCGGGCTTGTCCCGGCCATCCACGTCCTGCTTTTTGACGATCGTCGAGAATGTGGATACCCCGGGACGAGCCCGGGCATGACGACACAACGAGAAATGCAGCAAGAGCCTCAAGCAACAAGCCGGAACGTCACCCCGCCCAGCAGGAACTCATTGCCCGCTACCGCGAGCCCCCTCGCCTTCGCGGCATGCAGTACGCTCGCAGAATCGGTCACCCGGAACTCCAGCGCGCTCATGATCTCGCTCGCGCCCTTCACGAAGTGGAAGGTGGCATTGGGCAGCTTCAAATCGGAACCATCAGCCGCAACGCCGATGATCTTGCCCCAATGTGCCGCCAGCCCCTGCGGGTCCGGGCTCTGCATCTCCACCGCGACCAGCGCCTGCGTCACGTCCTTGCGGATGGACTTTTGCCAGTCCGGTCCGGCCGGCGGATACGCACCCAGAATGTCGTCGCTGCCTTCGGTGTGATTGAACTCGATGAAGGCAGCGCGGCAGTCACGGGGGTGGAGCTGCACGCCGTGATAGGGCGCGTGGTCGATGACGTTGGCGGTGCGCACGCCCATCGCGTTGGCGCGGCGGCCGCGCTCGTCGGGATCGTCACAGCAGAAGATCGCCATGTAGCCGCCGCGGCCGCCGGTCTTCTCGATGAAGCGGCCGGCCGTGGTGCCGTCCTTGAAGGGGGCGACCACCTCCAGCAGGATGGTGTCGACCGGGAGCAGCGCGTTCTCCAGGCCGTATTTCGCAACATTGCCGTCGCGGTAACAGACGGAAAGGCCCATGATCTCCGCGATGTCGGCGATGACGGGCGCAAGCTGCGGTGCAACCAGGCAGATCTGCCGCAGCCGCATATAGGGCGCCATGGTCAAGCGCCCCTGAAAGTCGGCTTGCGCTTCTCGACGAAGGCTTTTGCGGCCTCCTTGTGGTCCTCGGTGTCGCCGCAGCGGGTGTGATGGATCGCCTCGCCGTCGAAGCAATCTTCCAGCGCCAGGTGCTCGGCATTGTTGATGTTGCGCTTGATGAAGCCGAGCGCGATCGAGGGTCCCTGCGCCAGCGACAGCGCGACTTCGTGCGCGGCGGCATCGATCTCGGCATCGGGCACGACCTTGGTCACCATACCGATCGCATGCGCTTCCCTGGCGGTCAGCACCGGCGACATCAAATAGAGCTCCTGCGCCCGCGCGCTGCCGAGCAGCTGGGTGAGGAAATAGGTGCCGCCGTAATCGCCGGAGAAGCCGACTTTTGCGAAGGCGGTGGTGATCTTGCAGGATTCGGAGGCGATGCGCAGGTCGCAGGACAGCGCCATCGACAGGCCGGCACCGGCCGCGGCGCCGTCGAGTTGCGCCACCACGGGCTTCGGCATCTGGTGCAGGATGCGCGAGACCTCCATGCCGCGGCGCAGATTCGCCATCTTCACTTCGAACGGCAGCGGCGCGCGGCCGGCCGCCATCGACTTGACGTCGCCGCCAACGCAGAACGAGCCGCCGGCGCCCTTGAACAGCACGGCGCGCACCTCGGGATCGTCGGCCGCGCGCCGCGCCGCTTCGACGAGCCCGGCCACCATCTCCGGATTGAGCGCGTTCTTCCGCTCGGGGCGGTTCATCGTGATGGTGAGCAGCCCACCTTCGAGCTTCTGCAGGACCATGTCGTTCATGGGGCGCCTTCCCTGTTGTTCTTTGACTCCGTCATTCCGGGGCGCGCGCAGCGCGAGCCCGGAATCCATTTCTCAACCGTCACTGCCGCCCGATGGATCCCGGGCTCGCGCTTACGCGCGCCCCGGGATGACGGCATGAGTTACGTCACGCCGTCACTTCTTGACCAGCGGGCAGCGCGACTGCTCCAGCGACTGGAAGGCTTCGCTGCCGGGCACGGTGGCGAGCAGCTTGTAGTCGTCCCAGCGGCCCTTCGACTCCGACGGCTTCTTCACCTCGAACAGATACATGTCGTGGATCATGCGGCCGTCGTCGCGGATCTTGCCGTTCTTGGCGAAGAAGTCGTTGATCGGCGTTTCCTTCATGATCTTCATCACCGCCGCCGCATCGGTCGTGCCGGCGGCCTTCACCGCCTTCAGGTAATGCGTGATGGAGGAATAGACGCCGGCCTGCGCCGAGGTCGGCGGCCGCTTCACGCGCTCCTGGAAGCGCTTGGAGAAGGCGCGCGTCTCGTCATTCATGTCCCAGTAGAAGGCTTCCGCCAGCAGCAGGCCCTGCGCGGTCTCCAGGCCGATCGAGTCGATGTCGGTGACGAAGGCGAGCAGCGGCGAGACCTTCTGGCCGCCCTTGGTGATGCCGAACTCGGCCGCCTGCTTGATGGCGTTGACGGTGTCGCCGCCGGCATTGGCGAGGCCGATCACCTTGGCCTTGGAGGCCTGCGCCTGCAGCAGGAAGGACGAGAAATCCGACGTGTTGAGCGGATGGCGCACGCTGCCCAGCACCTTGCCGCCGGTCTTGGTGACGACGGCGCTGGTATCCTTTTCCAGATCCTGGCCGAAGGCATAGTCGGCGGTCAGGAAGAACCAGCTGTCGAGGCCCGACTTCACGGCCGCAAGGCCGGTGACGTTGGCCTGGCCGTAGGTGTCGAACACGTAGTGCACGGTATAGGGACCGCAGGCCTCGTTGGTGAGGCGGATCGAGCCCGGGCCGTTGAACATGATGATCTTGTTGCGCGCTTTTGCGATCTCGCCGGCCGCAAGCGCGGTCGCGGAGGCCGCGACGTCATAGATCATCTCGACGCCCTGATTGTCGAGCATGTCGCGGGCGATGTTGGCGGAGAGATCGGCCTTGTTTTGATGATCGGCCGCCAGCACCTGGATCTTGCGTCCGAGTACCTCGCCGCCAAAATCCTCCACCGCCATCTTGGCGGCGGTCTCGCTGCCGGGACCGGTGATGTCGGCATAAAGGCTCGACATATCGAGGATACCGCCGATCTTGAGAGGTGGCTTGTCCTGGGCCTGCGCGGCGCTCGCACTGAGGGCAAACGCGGCGGCAAAAATGCCCGACAAAATATTCTTCATGGAAAAGACCTCCCTTTATCGCCTGTCTCTGAATGGCGGCTTGGTTATTGGTGTTGCCGCAATCATGCCGCATGCGCGAGAGCGCAGCAAGCGCGAGGTGCGATGAAGATGAATGATCATTGCGCGCTTTCCGCAAAGCGGAATGGCGTGAGGACGCAAGATGTTTCCACGTCATTGCGAGCGCAGCGAAGCAATCCAGAGTCTTTCCGCGGTGGGACTCTGGATTGCTTCGTTCGCTCCGCTCCTCGCAATGACGGAGTGCGAGGAAGCATCTTCGCGAACCGCTACACTTGAGGTAAAGTCGAAACGCAACGCAACCTCTCCGGGTCACGTGACGCGACTGCTTCATCTCACCGCCGCATTCCTGATCGCCACGGCCGACGCCGCGCTCGCGGCGCCGTGCCGGTTCGAGTCGCAGGGCGAAGGCCGCGTCGCCGCCATCGTCGATGCGCGCAGCGTGCGTCTCGATGACGGCCGCGAAATCCGCCTCAGCGGTATCGAGCCCACGGCGAACACCAGGCAGGCCCTGACATCACTGCTCGCCGGCCGCGACATCACGCTCCGCGGCACCGACGACACGCCGGACCGTTACGGCCGCCAGAGCGCGCTGGTCTTCATCGGCGAAAGCGAGGACTCCGTGCAGGCCATGCTGCTCGCCCAGGGCGACGCCCTGGTCTCCGCCGAGATCGCGGACAAGGACTGCGCGGCCGCCCTGATGACGTCGGAGGCCGCGGCACGGCGCCAAAAAAGGGCAGCTGGGCTGACCCGTCGGCCATAAAAAACGCGGAAAGTCCGGACGATATTTTGGCGGGGATCGGGCGCTTTGTGGTGGTCGAGGGTAAAGTCCTGTCGGTCCGGCAAGCTGGGGCAATGACCTACCTCAACTTCGGACGAAACTGGACACGGGGCTTCGCCGCGACTATTTCAAAGCGCAATGCAGCGGCGTTCGAAAACGCCGGAATTACCCTTAAGTCACTGGAAAGTAAGCGTATTCGAGTACGGGGCTGGGTCGAGGGAAGTACGGGACCGCGGATCGATGTGCGGCTCGTGGGACAGGTCGAGTTGCTGGGCGCAACCGAGCTGACAGGGGTACGGCCCTAGAGAGGGCCAGGCACGGGTTAAGCGACGTGAATGGGGTGCTAGAACGGCACGTACGGAGTGAACGCCGCCGCCTTCGGGCTGCGCCGGCCGTGCTGTGCCTATTGCTGGGCACGGCGCTGGCGGGCTGCGGCGACATGGGCCGGTTCCAGACCGCCGCGGTTCCGGCGTCCGTCGCCATGCCGAAGCCAAAGCCGGCGGTCGCCCAGACCCCCGCCACCGAGAAAGAGCACGAGCGCATTTTGGCGAGCTATGGCGGGACTTATGACGATCCCCGGCTCGAATCGCTCGTCAGCAAGACCGTCGACCGGCTCGTCGCGGCCTCCGACCGTCCCGACCAGGGCTACAAGGTCACCATCCTCAATTCCGGCGCGGTGAACGCCTTCGCGCTGCCGAACGGCCAGCTCTATGTCACGCGCGGCCTGCTCGCGCTCGCCAGCGACACCTCGGAACTGTCCTCCGTGCTCAGCCACGAGATGGCGCATGTGCTGTCCAAGCACGCCGCGATGCGCGAGGACCAGGCGCGCCAGGCCGCGATCGTCACCCGTGTCGTCACCGACATGAGCAACGATCCCGATCTCACCGCGCTGGCGCTCGCCAAGACCAAGCTCACCATGGCGAGCTTTTCGCGCAAGCAGGAGTTCGAGGCCGACGGCATCGGTGTCGGCATCTCCGCCAAGGCGCATTTCGACCCCTATGGTGCGGCACGCTTCCTCTCGGCGATGGAGCGTAATGCCGAGCTGAAAGCGGGCAAGAACTCGCTCGATCCGCGCGCGCAGGATTTCACCTCCTCGCATCCGGCAACCCCGGAGCGGGTGCAGAACGCGCAGACCATCGCGCGGCAATACACGGCGCCTGAAGGCGCCGAACGCGACCGCGAGACTTATCTCGCGGCGATCGACAATCTCGTCTACGGCGAGGACCCCAGCGAGGGCTTCGTCCGCGGCCGCCGTTTCCTGCATCCGAAGCTCGGCTTCACCTTCCAGGCGCCGGACAATTTCACGCTCGACAACACCGCACAGGCCGTGATCGGCGTGCGCGAAGGCGGCGCGCAGGCGATGCGTTTCGACGTGGTGCGCGTGCCGGCCGAGCAGTCGCTCGGCGACTACCTCAATTCTGGCTGGATGGAGGGCGTCGAGAAGGCGTCCACCGAGGATGTCACCATCAACGGCTTCCCGGCCGCGTCCGCCACCGCCAAGGGCGACCAGTGGCAATTCAAGGTCTACGCGTTGCGATTCGGCAGCGACGTCTACCGCTTCATCTTCGCGACACGGCAGAAATCGACCGAGAGCGAGCGCAACGCGCGCGAGACCGTCAATTCATTCCGCCGCCTGACGCTGGACGAGATCCAGGCCGCCCGCCCGCTGCGCATCAAGGTCATCACCGTGCAGCCCGGCGACACCGTGGAATCGCTCTCCCACCGCATGGCCGGCGTCGATCATCCCGCCGAGCGCTTTCGCGTGCTGAACGGCCTCGATCGCACCGCGCAGGTGAAGGTGCGCGATCGCGTGAAGATCGTGGCGGATTGACGTGCGCTAAGCGCACGTCATCCCGGGGCGCGCTTAGCGCGAACCCGGGATCTCGCTCCGCAAACTCCGACGTTTGGATCTAGCGCCCCGCGTCCATATCGCCGGCCTCGCGCTGGCCGCTGAGCCAGAGCGCGAGCAAGGTCCAGAACGCGCCGGATAGCAGATACGCGCCCGAGGCGATGACGCCGAGATTGGTGGCGAGCAGCAGCGCGACCAGCGGCGCGAAGCCGGCGCCGAACAGCCACGCCATGTCCGAGGTCAGCGCCGACGCCGTGTAGCGATACGCCTGCCTGAAGTTCGAGGCGATCGCGCCGGAGGACTGGCCGAATGACAGGCCGAGCAGGATGAAGCCGATCACCATGTAGATGGTCTCGCCGAACGCGCCGGCGTCGAGCAGCTGCGGGGCAAAGCCGCTGTAGATCGCGATCGCGATTGCCGACCCCATCAGCAGCGACTTGCGCCCGACACGGTCGGCGATGATGCCGGAGGCCACGATCGCGCCGACGCCGAACACGGCGGCGACGATCTCGATGATCAGGAAGCGCACCGGGCTTTCGCGGGTGAACAGAAACACCCAGGACAGTGGAAACACCGTGACCATGTGAAACAGCGCGAAGCTGGCGAGCGGGGCAAACGCGCCCAGCATGATGTTCTGGCCTTCGCGCGCGACAGTCTCGGAGATGCGCGCCGGCTGCAATTCGCGGGTCTGGAACAGCGAGGAATATTCCTCCGTCGTCACCATGCGCAGGCGCGCGAACAGCGCCACGACGTTGATGGCGAACGCGACGAAGAACGGGTAGCGCCAGCCCCAGTCGAAGAAATCATCAGCCGAGAGATTGCCGGCGAAATAGGCGAACAGCGCGCTCGCCACGATCAGCCCGAGCGGTGCGCCGAGCTGCGGCACCATCGCGTACCAGCCGCGCTTGGAAGGCGGCGCGTTCAGCGCCAGCAGCGAAGCCATGCCGTCCCAGGCGCCGCCCCAGGCCAGACCCTGCGCGATGCGCGCCAGCGCCAGCAGCCAGATCGCGGCGGCGCCGATCTCGTGATATCCGGGCAGGAACGCCAGCGCGACCGTGGCGGTGCCGAGCAGGAACAGCGCCGAGATCAGCTTGGCGGTCTTGCCGTAGGCACGGTCGACCGTCATGAAAATGACGGTGCCGATCGGCCGGGCCATGAAGGCCAATGCGAACACCATGAAGGAATAGAAAGTGCCGGTCAGCTCGCTCGCGAACGGGAACACCAGGCGCGGGAACACGATCACCGAGGCGATCGCGAAGACGAAGAAGTCGAAGAATTCCGAGGTGCGGCCGATGATGACGCCGATGGCGATCTCGCCGGGACTGGCCTGGTCGTGGCCGTGCTCGCCCGAGTGGAGGTCTGCCATTGCGGGGGTCTGTGCCGTCGCCATGCGTGCGCCCTTAACGTCCTGAAAACCAAAGCCGACCGCCCGGCTGGGGCCAGGCAGTCTGGCCTGTCTGACCCAACATCCCGCACTGCAACATTGGACAAATTGTCCAATGTCCGGATTGCTGCGCCGCAGCTACCCGTTGGCCTCGCAAAAGAAACTCATTCTCAAAGGCTCGGCCCGTGTCTCGTCTCAAGATCCTGGCGCTACTACCTCTGGCTGCTGCATTGAGCGGCTGCGACTACGTCGTGCTGGCGCCAGCCGGCGATATCGCTGCCCAGCAGCGCGACCTCGTCATCATCTCCACCGTCCTGATGCTCCTGATCGTCGTGCCCGTGATGGCGCTGACGGTGCTGTTTGCCTGGCGCTATCGCCAGTCCAATACCGAGGCCCGCTACGAGCCGGAATGGGATCACTCGACCGCGCTGGAGCTGGTGATCTGGTCGGCGCCGCTCTTGATCATCGTGTGCTTGGGCGCGCTGACCTGGATGGGCACGCATCTGCTCGACCCCTATCGCACCCTCGGCCGCATCCACGCCGACCGCGCCGTGGACCAGTCCAAGGCTCCGCTCGAGGTCGACGTCGTCGCGCTCGACTGGAAATGGCTCTTCATCTATCCGGACTACGGCATCGCGACCGTCAACGATCTCGCCGCTCCCGTCGATCGCCCGATCAATTTCCGCATCACCGCGTCCTCGGTGATGAACTCGTTCTACATCCCCGCGCTCGCCGGCCAGATCTACGCGATGCCGGGCATGGAGACCAAGCTCCACGCCGTGGTGAACCACGCCGGCACCTACAGGGGTTTTTCGGCGAACTACAGCGGGGCCGGCTTCTCCGGCATGCACTTCAATTTTCAGGGCCTCGACGACAAGGGCTTTGACGACTGGATCGCCAAGGCCAAATCCGCCGGCGGCGCGCTCAATCGCGCCGAATATCTCCATCTGGAGAAGCCCAGCCAGAACGAGCCGGTGCGCCGCTGGGGCACCGTCGATGCCGATCTCTACCGCCTGATCCTCAACATGTGCGTCGAGACCGGCAAGATGTGCCAGAGCGAGATGATGGCAATCGACGCCAAGGGCGGTCGCGGTCATGAGGGCCTGAACAACACCCTGCCGCTCACCTACGACAAATACGCCCGCCGCGGCGCGCCGCTCGGGCCGGAGCCGACCTTCGTCGCCGGCACCTGCACGCCGGACGCTCCGCAGGGCCAGACCACCGCGTCGATCAAGGCGCCGACCGACATTGCGCCGCTCCTCGGCGCCGGCCTGAAGCGGCCGATCTTCGCGCCGCTGAAGTCCTCGTCCTTCTTCCTCGGACAGCGTCCGAAGTCAGACTCCTAAAGAGATCCCCCCATGTCTCCTGATCTTCTCAAGCTCATCTTCGGCCGGCTCGGCCTCGAGATCGCTGCCGCTGCACGAGCCGATCGTCGTCGGCACCTTCGCGGTGGTCGCGCTCGGCGGCGCCGTGCTGCTCGGCGGCCTCACCTATTTCCGCCTCTGGGGCTATCTCTGGCGCGAATGGTTCACCACCGTGGACCACAAGCGCATCGGCATCATGTACATGATCCTCGGCATCGTCATGCTGCTGCGGGGCTTTGCCGACGCGCTGATGATGCGCGGCCAGCAGATGCTCGCCTTTGGCGGCTCCGAAGGCTATCTCAACAGCCATCACTACGACCAGGTCTTCACCGCCCACGGCGTGATCATGATCTTCTTCGTGGCGATGCCGCTGGTCACCGGCCTGATGAACTACGTCGTGCCGCTGCAGATCGGCGCGCGCGACGTCTCGTTCCCGTTCCTGAACAATTTCAGCTTCTGGATGACGGTCGGCGGCGCGGTGCTTGTGATGGCTTCGCTGTTCATCGGCGAATTCGCCCGCACCGGCTGGCTGGCTTATCCGCCGCTGTCGAACATCGGCTACAGTCCCGACGTCGGCGTCGACTATTACATCTGGGCGCTGCAGGTCGCCGGTGTCGGCACGACATTGTCCGGCATCAATTTGATCTGCACCATCGTCAAGTTGCGCTGCCCCGGCATGACCATGATGAAGATGCCGGTGTTCACCTGGACCTCGCTCTGCACCAACGTCCTGATCGTCGCGTCCTTCCCGGTCCTGACCGTCGTGCTCGCGCTGCTCTCGCTCGACCGCTATGTCGGCACCAACTTCTTCACCAACGATTTCGGCGGCAGCCCGATGATGTACGTGAACCTGATCTGGATCTGGGGTCACCCCGAGGTCTACATCCTGGTTCTCCCGGCCTTCGGCATCTTCTCGGAAGTCACCTCGACCTTCTCCGGCAAGCGGCTGTTCGGCTACACCTCGATGGTCTACGCCACCGTCGTCATCACCATCCTGTCGTACCTGGTGTGGCTGCACCATTTCTTCACGATGGGCTCCGGCGCCAGCGTCAACTCGTTCTTCGGCATCACCACGATGATCATTTCGATCCCGACGGGCGCGAAGATGTTCAACTGGCTGTTCACGATGTATCGCGGCCGCATCCGCTACGAATTGCCGATGATGTGGACGATCGCCTTCATGCTGACCTTCGTGGTCGGCGGTATGACCGGCGTGCTGCTGGCGGTGCCGCCGGCCGACTTCGTGCTGCACAACAGCCTGTTCCTGATCGCGCATTTCCACAACGTGATCATCGGCGGCGTGGTGTTCGGCGCGTTCGCCGGCATCAACTACTGGTTCCCGAAGGCGTTCGGCTTCAAGCTCGATGTGTTCTGGGGCAAGCTGTCGTTCTGGTTCTGGGTCGTCGGCTTCTACCTCGCCTTCATGCCGCTCTACGTGCTCGGCCTGATGGGCGTGACCCGCCGCCTGCGCGTGTTCGACGATCCGAGCCTGCAGATCTGGTTCGTGATCGCCGCCATCGGTGCCTTCCTCGTCTTCCTCGGCATCCTCTCGATGCTGATGCAGTTCGCGGTCTCCTTTCTCAAGCGCGAGCAGCTCAAGGACGTCACCGGCGATCCCTGGGACGCGCGCACGCTGGAATGGGCGACCTCCTCGCCGCCGCCGGACTACAACTTCGCCTTCACCCCCGTCGTTCACGACAATGACGCGTGGTGGGACATGAAGAGGCGCGGCTACCAGCGTCCGCTGACCGGGTTCAAGCCGATCCACATGCCCTCCAGCACCGGCACCGGAATCATTCTCGCCGGTCTCGCCACCGCGATGGGATTCGGCCTGATCTGGTACATCTGGTGGCTGGCCGCGGTGAGCTTCGCCGCGATGCTCGTCGTCGGGATCGGTCACACCTTCAACTATCACCGCGACTTCGACATTCCGGCTGACGACGTCATCCGGACCGAGGATGCGCGCACCAAACTGCTCGCCGGAGCCAAGTAAATGACTGTCGCTGTCAATCCCTCGACGACCGGCGAGCCGGTCTTCTACGTCGCCGACGAACACCCGCATCCGGAAGGCTGGAGCACCTCGCTGGGCTTCTGGATCTACCTGATGAGCGACTGTCTCATCTTCGCGATGCTGTTCGCCGCCTTCGGCGTGCTCGGCGGCAACTACGCCGCCGGTCCGGCGCCAAAGGACCTGTTCGACCTCGACCTGGTCGCGGTGAACACCTCGATGCTGCTGCTGTCGTCGATCACCTACGGCTTCGCGGTGCTGACGATGCAGCAGAACAAGATCGCGCAGACGCAAATGTGGCTGGCGATCACCGGCCTGTTCGGCGCCGCCTTCATCGGCATCGAGACTCACCGAGTTCGCCCACATGATCCACGAAGGCGCCACGCCGCAGCGCAGCGCCTTCCTGTCCGCCTTCTTCACCCTGGTCGGCACTCACGGCCTGCACGTCACCTGCGGCCTGATCTGGCTGGTGACGCTGATGGTGCAGGTCGGCAAGTTTGGCCTGATCGAGGCCAATCGCCGCCGCCTGATGTGCCTGTCGATGTTCTGGCACTTCCTCGACGTGGTCTGGATCGGCGTCTTCACCTTCGTCTATCTCCTGGGAGTTCTGCGATGAGCACCGATACCCACGCCGCGCAGGCGGGCGACCATCACCACGAAGGCGGCCACGCCCACAGCACGTTCTCGGGCTACATGCTCGGCTTCGTGCTCTCGGTCGTGCTGACCGCGATCCCGTTCTGGCTGGTGATGAGCGGCACGCTGCCGAGCAAGCAGATCACCGCGCTGGTCATCATGGCCTTTGCGGTCGTGCAGATCGTCGTGCACATGATCTACTTCCTGCACATGAGTCCCAAGTCCGAGAATGGCTGGACCATGATGGCCTTGATCTTCACCATCGTCATGGTCGTGATCGCGCTGTCGGGTTCGCTGTGGGTGATGAGCCACCTCAACAGCAACATGATGCCGATGCACCAGATGAGCGGAATGAAGTGAGCGAGACTGGGACCGTGACGGACACGGATGGCGCGTCGCGCGGCAAGGCTGCGCGCGCCCCCTCCCTGTGGCTCACGGTCCTTTCGCTGGCGGCCTTCGTCGTCCTGATCGCCCTCGGCGTCTGGCAGATCGAACGGCGCGCCTGGAAGCTGGCGCTGATCGACCGTGTCGAGCAACGCATTCACGCCCCGGCGCAGCCGATCCCCTCGCCGGCCGCGTGGTCCACGGTCAGCGCTGCAGGCGATGAATACCGGCATGTCGGCGTCACCGGCCGCTTCCTGCATGACCGCGAGACGCTGGTGCAGGCCGTGACCGAGGAAGGCCCGGGCTATTGGGTGCTGACGCCGCTCCAGCGTGGTGACGGCACGCTCGTTCTGATCAACCGCGGCTTCGTGCCGTCGGAGCGGCGTGAGCCATCGACGCGCCAGCACGGCAATCCGGACGGCCCGGTCGAGATCACGGGCCTGCTCCGCATCACGGAGCCCAAAGGCGGCTTCCTCCGGAACAACGTCCCCCAGCACAACCGCTGGTATTCGCGGGATGTCGCCGCGATCGCGGCGGCCCGCGGCCTGCAGAATGTCGCACCCTTCTTCGTGGATGCCGACGCCGGATCACAATCCGCTGGCGGGCCCATCGGCGGATTGACCGTGGTGCGCTTTCCCAATAACCACCTGATCTATGCGCTGACGTGGTTTGCCCTGGCCTTCATGCTCGCCGGCAGGCTTTTCGTCACATTCGGCGGCGGGCTGTTCCGCCGCAAGCGCTTCGTCCACGAACCGGCCGGCGGCCCAGATGCCGCCATGCGCAGGACGGGATCAGATGCTGGAACGATCGTCGAACAGGCCTGACGACGGAAAGACGCTTTCCCAGACGCTTGCGCATGACACCTTCTCCGTCACGCTGCAATCGCAGGCGGACGCGCGCAGCGAGCTGATCGGCACGACGCCCACCGACGACGAGACCAACCGCAAGAACATGGCGTTGCTGATCCAGTTGCGCTGGACCGCGGTGGTCGGCCAGATCGTGACCATCGGCGGCGTGCATTTCGGGCTCGGCATTCCCCTGCCTCTGGAGCGGATGGGCGCGGTGATCGGCGCGCTGGTGATGCTCAACGTCACCAGCCTGATCTGGGTGCGCCATCGCGCCGCGATCACCAACAACGAGCTGCTGGTCGCCCTGATGCTCGACGTCGCCGCGCTGACCGCGCAGCTCTACCTCTCGGGCGGCGCGACCAATCCCTTCACCTCGCTGTTCCTGCTGCAGGTGACGCTCGGCGCGGTGCTGCTCGATGCCCGCTCGACCTGGTCGCTGGTCGCGCTGACCTGCGCTAGTTTTGTCTGGCTGACCTTGGCTTACCGCCCTCTGGACCTGCCACCCAACCCATTGAGCGAGACCTACACGCTCACGGTCGCCGGCATGCTGCTCGGCTTCGTGCTCAACGCCGTGCTGCTGGTGGTGTTCGTCACCCGCATCAATCGAAATCTGCGCGAGCGGGATGCGCATCTGGCGGCGCTGCGCCAGCATGCCGCCGAGCAGGACCACATCGTGCGCATGGGCCTGCTCGCCTCGGGCGCCGCGCATGAGAACCGGCACGCCGCTCGCCTCGCTGTCCGTGATCCTCAGCGATTGGCGCCGCATGCCGGATCTGGCCGCCGATCAGGAGCTCGCCGAGGATCTCACGGAGATGGAGACCTCGCTGCAGCGCTGCAAATCGATCGTGACGGGCATCTTGGTCTCGGCGGGCGAGGCGCGCGGCGAAGGCTCGTCGCCGACCACGGTGACGGCCTTCGTGACCGCGCTGGTCGACGAATGGCGCGATGCGCGCTCGGCGCGGACGCTCTATTTCGTCAACACGTTCGGCGCGGACGTCGCGATCGTCTCCGACATCGCCTTGAAGCAGGTCATCTTCAACGTGCTCGACAACGCCTACGAGGTCTCGCGTGAATGGGTCGAGCATCGTGGCCGACCGCGAGGGCGACAACCTCGTGCTGTCGATCAGCGATCGCGGCCCGGGCTTCGCGCCGGAGATGCTGGCACAGCTCGGAAAGCCCTATCAGTCCAGCAAGGGCCGCCTCGGCGGCGGGCTCGGCCTGTTCCTGGTGGTGAATGTGGTGCGCAAGCTGGGCGGCGGCGTGACCGCCGAGAACCACAGGAAGCGCGGCGCGACCGTGCGCCTGACGCTGCCGCTCGCAACGCTTGCGATCGGAGGGAATTTTGACGCCTGACCGTTCGCTCATCGTCGTCGAGGACGATGCCGGCTTCGCGCGCACGCTGAAGCGCTCGTTCGAGCGCCGCGGCTACGAGGTCGTGCTGGCCGCCTCGATCGAGGACGTGCGCCAGGTGCTGGAGGAGCGAAGCTTCGGCCACGCGGTGGTCGACCTCAAGCTCGGCGGCGCCTCTGGGCTTGCCTGCGTCGAGCTGTTGCACACGCACGATCCCGACATGCTGATCGTGGTTCTGACCGGCTTTGCCAGCATCTCCACGGCCGTCGAAGCGATCAAGCTGGGCGCCTGCCACTATCTCGCAAAGCCCTCCAACACCGATGACATCGAGGCCGCCTTCAACAAGGCTGAAGGCAATACTGAGGTCGCACTGGACGCTCGGCCGACCTCGATCAAGACGCTGGAATGGGAGCGCATCCACCAGACCCTGATCGAGACCGATTTCAACATCTCCGAGGCGGCGCGGCGGCTGGGCATGCACCGCAGGACGCTGGCACGGAAGCTCGAGAAGCGGCCGGTGAAGTGAGGCCGCGTCGCGCGTCATTTGACGAAGCTCTCTCCTCTCGTCGTCCCGGCGTTTGCCGGGACGACACCGAGTTTGTTGAGATGGCTCTTGCACAAAACTTCCGTCGTCTTCGACAAACATCCCCAAACAAAAAGCCCGGCCGAACGGCCGGGCTTTTGATCTGTTGCGATCGACGCGACGAAAGCGGCTTACGCGGCCTCGTCGGCGACGGTGGTGTCGTCGCCATCGCTATCGTCCGCTTCACCCTCGGCATCGGTCTCGCCTTCGCCCTCGGCGGCTTCCGCCTTGGCGTTGCGGCGCGGGCTCTTGGCGAGCTGGGCCTCGATCTCCTTGACCGCTTCGGTCTCGGTCGAGTGCTGCACCACCGCGATCTCGCGGGACAGGCGATCGAGCGCCGCTTCATAGAGCTGGCGTTCGCTGTAGGACTGCTCCGGCTGCGATTCCGATCGATAGAGGTCGCGCACGACTTCCGCGATCGCGACGATGTCGCCCGAATTGATCTTCGCTTCGTATTCCTGGGCGCGACGCGACCACATGGTGCGCTTGACGCGGGCGCGGCCCTTGAGCGTCTCCAGCGCCTTCTTCACCAGCGTGGGCTCGGACAGCTTGCGCATGCCAACATTGGCGACCTTGGCGGTCGGCACGCGCAGCGTCATCTTGTCCTTGATGAAGTTGATGACGAACAGCTCGAGCTTCGCACCGGCGATCTCCTGCTCCTCGATGGCCAGGATCTGGCCGACGCCGTGAGCGGGATAGACGACGAATTCGTTGGCCTTGAAGCCCTGACGCTGGGTCACGACCTTCTTTTCCTCGACCTTCGGCGCAGCAACGGGCTTCGCGACCGGCTTGGCGGCGACAGGAGCCTTGGCAGGAGCAGCAGCAACAGGAGCCTTCGGCGCGGCCGGCTTGGGAGCGGGAGCCTTGGCACTCACAGACTTGGCAGCAGGCTTGGCAGCGGTCGCTTTCGCGGCCGGTTTGGCAGTCTTGTTAGGCATTGCGCTTCTTTTGTTCTTCGAGGACTTTGCAGCCGGCGGCGCCTTGGCAGCGGCCCGACCCTTGGATGCGCTACGGCTGGCCGCGGCGACTTTTTTGGCCTCCTTATGGGAAGCCCTCGCTGAAGTACTCTTTTTACGCGTTTTCTGTGACACAGCCTGCGCGCGGAAACTGCCACGCCCCTGTTCGACATTTGGTTTCACGGGAACCCTGAGGGGCCAACGGGGCTGACGGGGTTCGGCTTAATGTGCCCAATATAGCACATTTCCCGCAAAAATCAATGATTTAGGGGTCTTGAGGGCTGGTTTTCGGCGGCAACGCCGCTATTAGGGTTAAGTTTGGGCCCGAATTAGTCGCCGGAGCCGGGGTTCGGAGAAAAATATTTCTCGAACTTGCCTTCCTTGCCGTCGAATTCCTTGGCGTCGGCAGGTGATTCTTTCTTCTGGGTGATGTTCGGCCAGGTCTTGGCGTAGTCGGCGTTGACCTCGAGCCACTTTTCCAGGCCCGGTTCCGTGTCCGGCTTGATGGCGTCGGCGGGGCATTCCGGCTCGCACACGCCGCAATCGATGCACTCGTCGGGGTGGATGACGAGCATGTTGTCACCCTCGTAGAAGCAATCGACCGGGCAGACCTCGACGCAGTCGGTGTACTTGCACTTGATGCAGTTTTCAGTGACGACGTAAGTCATCCAACGCTCCGAAAAGCTCTTTTAAAAGTCGCGGCTTGCGTAGCGCGGATGGCCCGGCGCCGCAAGGTCGGGAAAGCCCGATCATGACACTTGTGTGCGCTTGATCGACCAAGAAATGAATACGATGCGCAATTAATTGCGTGCACCGAGCTCCTCGTAGAGCACGCGGGCCGAAGCAGCATCGCCGCGCCGTTCGCTAAAGCTTGTCACTCTCAACACGCGCACGGTGCGATCGAGCGCGACGGTGACGACGTCGCCGAGCTTGATCGCATGGCCCGGCGACTTCTCTCGCTCGCCATTGACGCGAACATGGCCCTTTTCGACGAGCTCGGCCGCGGACGTGCGCGCCTTCACCACCCGCGCGTGCCACAGCCATTTGTCGAGGCGCTGCCGCTCGCTCGTGGCACTACTCCTTGCGGCCCGAGAGCTGCTCTTTCAGCGCGGCGAGCTTTGCGAAGGGCGAGTTCGGATCGGCCGGACGGTCGCGCTCGCGCGGGTTTGCGCTCGAGGCGTAGGGGCGGAGCGACGGACCGCCCTGACGATCGCGGCCCTTGTCGCGGTCACGGCCACGGTTGTCGCGGCCCTTGTCGCGATCGCCGCCGAACTTGCCCTTGTCGCGATCGCGCCCCTTGTTGTCGCGGTCCTTGCCTTCGAAGCGGCGGTTCTTGTCGTCGCGCCCCTCGGGACGCGGCGCGCCTTCGCCGCCACCTTCGCGCGGCTTGCGGAAGTCCCTGTTGCCGTCGCGACGGTGACCGCCGCCATGACGGCGTTCGCCCCGCTTCTCACCATCGGCCGCTTGCGCAGCTTCGCCTTCGGCGGGCGCTGCGCCGGCCTCGGCACCGGCCTGCGGACGCTGGTTGTTGTGGTGCCGCTGGTGGCGGTGGCGCTCGTGGCGCGGCTTGCGATCCTCGTGACGGCCACCGGGACGCCAGACCTCGACGAGGCTCGGGCTCGGCCGGCGCGGCCGCAGCTTCAGGCGCGGCGGCGTCGGGCGACGCGGCGGCTTCAATGGCGGCGGTGGCTTCGGCGGGAGCGGCCTCGGCAACAGCTTCTTCCGCCGGCGGCGCGATGCCGGGGGCATCTTCGGGCGTGACGGGAGAGGCTTCGAGCGCGGGCTCCGCCGGCGCAGGCTCGTCCTGCTGCTCCATGCCGGGCGCGTCTTCGACGGTGACGGCCTCCGGCGCGACTTCGGTCGGGGCCTGCTCGGGCACGCCGGCGACGGCCTGCCCGGCCGTCTCGGTCGAGGTCTCGGCGCTGCCCTCAACCGGCGGCGTCTCGGCCGCGACGGTTTCGGCCTGGACTTGCTCGGCAACGACCGGCTTCTGCGGCAGCGGCGGGCGCTTCTCCATGCGATAGCCGAGCGCGCGCAGCACCGAGGCGAAATCCTCGCCGGCCGAGCCGGTGAGCGAGGTCATCGCCTGCGTCACCACGAAACTGCGGCCGTCGAAGGCGCCGGCGGGCTTCTCGCCGGAGGCGTTCTCGCGCCAGGCCAGTGCCGGACGGATCAGATCGGCCAGACGTTCCAGGATGTCGACGCGCACGGCGCGCTCGCCGGCCTGCTTGTAGCCGAGCACACGATAGGCATCGCGCGGCAGTGCCTTGTCGACCGGGAACGAGGTGCGGCCCGAGGAGGCCAGATGCTGCGCGCCCGACAGCGAGGACAGATCGACATTGTCCTGCTTCAGCGCCCACAGCAGCGCGGCGAGCGCGCGCGCGGCGGGCTTGAGCAGGCCGGGGAAATAAATGTGATAGGCGCCGAAGCGGACGCCGTATTTCCGCAGCACCGCGCGCGAGGGCTGGTCGAGATCCTTCAGCTCATTGGCGATCTTCGGCCGCTCCAGCACGCCGAGGGCCTCGACGAGCTGATAGGCGATGCCGCGGGCGATGCCGGTGACGTCCTCGGCCTTGGAGAGCTCGAACATCGGCCCGAGCAGCTTCTCGATATGGGCCTTGAGCCAGAGCTCGAGCCGGGCCTGCACCTTGTCGCGGGGGGCACCGGTCAGGCGCTCGTCGGAGATGATGCGGATGCGCGGATGCAGTGCGTCCTCTGCGGCAGACAGCCGCGCCACGGCATCGCCGGTCCAGCGGATGATGCCTTCCGAGGTCAGCACGAACTGATCGTCCGGCGCGTTGCCGAGCCGTTCGGCGCGCGTGTTGATCTCGCCGGCAAGCACCGCTTGCGCTGCAGCCTGCAAGGCTTTCGCATCGGAGCCTGCTTCCGCCGCATCCGGTGCAAAGGTGAAGCCGTCGAGGCGGCCGATGACATGGCCTTCGACGATGACTTCGCCGGTCTTGCCGATTTCAGTATTCAAGCTCGTGTTCTCCCGCAGGCGGCGCATCAATACACTGGTCCGGCGATCAACGAAACGCTCAGTCAAGCGTTCGTGGAGCGCATCCGATAATTTATTTTCGACCTCCCGCGTCACCCCCTGCCAGCGATCGGGGTCTTTCAGCCAGTCCGGGCGGTTGGCGACGAAGGTCCAGGTGCGGATCTGCGCGATCCGGGCCGACAGCGTGTCGATGTCGCCGTCGACGCGGTCGGCCTGGGTGACCTGGGCTTCGAACCAGGCATCGGGAATGCATCCCTTCCGCATCAGGAAGCCGTACAGCGTGGTCACCAGCTCGGCATGGGCCGCCGGCGACAATTTCCTGTAGTCCGGGACCTGGCAGGCCTCCCACAGCCGTTCCACGGCGGCCTTGCCATGCGCGATATCGCGCACCTCGGCGTCGCGAGCGGCATGGTCGAGCACGCGCATGTCCTCGGCGATGGGCGCGCGCGTCAGCGCCTCGTGGCCGGGGGCGAGGTTCAGGGACACCTGCAGCGCGCCGAGCGAGGCGAAATCCAGCCTGGCGTTGCGCCATTGCAGCATCTTCACGGGATCGAAGGTGTGGTTCTGCAGCGCGTTGACGAGCTCGGGCTCGAACGGCGCGCAGCGGCCGGTGGTGCCGAAAGTGCCGTTGCGGGTGGCGCGGCCCGCACGGCCCGCGATCTGCGCGAATTCGGACGGCGTCAGGCGGCGGAACTGGTAGCCGTCGAACTTGCGGTCGGAGGCGAAGGCGACGTGGTCGACGTCGAGATTGAGGCCCATGCCGACGGCGTCGGTGGCGACGAGATAATCGACGTCGCCGTTCTGGAACATCTCCACCTGCGCATTGCGTGTGCGCGGCGACAGCGAGCCCAGCACGACGGCGGCGCCGCCATGCTGGCGCCGGATCAGCTCGGCGATGGCGTAGACTTCATCGGCGGAGAACGCGACGATGGCGGTGCGGCGCGGCTGGCGCGTGATCTTGCGGTCGCCGGCGAATTCGAGCTGCGACATGCGCGGCCGCGTGATCATGGAGACGCCCGGCAGCAGGCGTTCGATGATCGGGCGCATCGTCGCGGCGCCCAGCAGCAGCGTCTCGTCGCGGCCGCGGCGGTTGAGGATACGGTCGGTGAAGACGTGGCCGCGTTCGAGATCGCTCGCGATCTGGACCTCGTCGACGGCGAGGAAGGAGACGTCGAGGTCGCGCGGCATCGCCTCGACGGTGGAGACCCAATAGCGCGGATTCCTCGGCTTGATCTTCTCCTCGCCGGTGACGAGCGCGACGGCGTCGCTGCCGACCCTTGCTGCGATCTTGTTGTAGACCTCGCGCGCGAGCAGGCGCAGCGGCAGGCCGATCACCCCGGAAGGGTGCGCCAGCATCCGCTCGATGGCGAGATGGGTCTTGCCGGTGTTGGTCGGCCCGAGCACCGCGGTGACGCCGGCGCCAAGTACGCGACCGGACAGCGCACGGTCGGAAGCAAGGGGGAGGAGGAAAAGGGCATTCTGGGTGATTAGGTAGTGCCGATTTGGGCGAATGTCAGTGCTGGATTGGGGCGGTGACGTGCAGGGCGCCATCCGCATCCATTGCTGTCATGCCCCGGCTTGACCGGGGCATCCGGTACGCCGCGGCCTGCCCGCTCAACCACAACCGCCTCGGCGTACTGGATCGCCCGGTCAAGCCGGGCGATGACACCGTGCGTGTGGGAGCGGCTCCCCAAAACCTCCCGCAACTGTTTCACTTTGCGACGCTTTTCCCGCCCGTTTTAAACTTCGGAACGACTCTAGAACGAATCGCGGCCGAATCGCTGACTCCCAATTGAGTCCCGTTCCGTTCACGCAACATGTCGCGGGAGTCCTATCGGGTGCAACTAGATGGAGTTTTCGGCCGCCGTACAAGTGACGTTTCGAGGGCGGAAAGCCTTAAGTTGGGGACGGCGCGGAGTCGAATCAGAATCGGGGAGGAGTCAAATGGATTCCCGGGAGGGCGCCCTCCCAACGCATTTTGCGAAAACAACCCCATGCACAGTAGAAGGACCATTGAAATTGCTGGAATTTTTGTGAGCCAAAAATTCCGTTCGTCATTCCGGGGCGCGACGCAGTCGCGAAGCCGGAATCCATCGTGAGACAGCCTCCGCGGCCCGATGGATTCCGGGTTCGCGCCAAGGGGCGCGCCCCGGAATGACGGCGGAGGGACGACGCGCTGCGAGCCGACCCTCCCCCTCCAGGGGAGGGTAAACGCGACCGCCGCTGCGGCGGCGCGCCCTTACTGCGTCTTCGCAACGCGCGGCGGCTGGGCTGTGGTGATGAAGCTGGTGGCTTCCAGCATGGCCGGACCCAGCGGGGTCGGCACTTTCAGCCAGAACGGCACCAGGATGCGGGTGCCTGCAACGGGCGCGAAGGCGATCTCGATGTTGCGCTGGGCGGCGAGGTATTTGATCACGGGGCGATCGGGGATGTAGCCCGCGACCGGCACGAAATAGAGCGAGCAGACCACGACCGGGCCGTGATAGCCCTTCTCCGCCTTCACGGTCTCCATGCGCTTGAAATCGAGCTTGAGGTCGTAGCGCATGCGGCCGTCGAACACGGGCGCGGAGCTGTGGCATGCCTCCGGCGAGACCGGATCGCCAGTACCGGGCACGCGCAAGAGCGAGGCCGTCATGGGGTCCCAGACGCCGCGGCGGTGCGCGTCGGTGACGACGATGCGGTCAGGATCGACCGGCGGCTCCGGCAGGATCGCAAACTCCTTCACATTGCCCTTGTCGAGCGTGATGTGGATGTTTTCCGTCTTCTTCGAGGTGGTGGTGGAGGCCTGGTAGGCGGTCGCTATCAGCGCGCCATTGACGATGCGGCCCTGGCTGGCGCCGGTGCCGGACCCGCCCGTGAACGACTTCAGCAGACCCGTGGTGCCGCCGGAGGCCGCGGCCGCGAACACCTCGTCGCCGATCTCGATGTTCCAGGCGCCTTTGCCGACGGGAATGCCTGACAGCGAGGCCTCATATTGCGCCTCGAGCTTGCCCTGCGCCGCCGCCGGCGCCGCGCTCCACACCAAAGCGAGTCCGCAAACCGCCGCCAGCCAGCCGGCCAAGCGCAAGCGAGCCGGGCGCGATCTGGGCGCTGAAGGGGGCGTTATGAGCACGAAACAATCCAATCGGGGCGCCTATCGGGGCGCGACGGCTGTTACTTAAGCCAAAAACCGCGGCAAACAATGTGTCCGGGCATGTCAGGCCGGGAACTCCACCGGACTCTTCGGCGGCGAATACGCCCTTTATGTGATGGTAAGGTGCGACAAACATTGCCGTTTTGGTGATTGGGTCTTTCTTCCCCTTCTCCCCGCGCGCGGGGAAAGGTGGGGATGAGGGGGGCTTTCCCAAGGGGAGGTGCGGTTTAGGCGCCCCCAACCGGCCCCTCCCTCGCGGAGGCTCCCCCTCACCCGGAATCCGCGCTATTCGCGCGCATTCCGGCCTCTCCCCGCAGGCGGAGAGAGGCGAAAAGACCGCCCAAAACCTTGACTGGCCGCCCCTTCCCCCTATACGTCCGCCCGCTCCCTGCAAGGACAGAGAATTCGCCCCCGTGGCGCCCAGAATGGCGGCCGCATATCGTTGGGGGTTTTAGATAAGGATGATGCCATGTCTCGCCGCTGCGAACTGACGGCCAAGGGCCCCCTCGTCGGCCACAAGGTCAGCCACTCCAACATCAAGACCAAGCGCCGCTTCCTGCCGAACCTGGTCAACGTGACCTTCATCTCGGAAGCCCTGGAGCGCAACGTGCGCCTGCGCGTCTCCACCAACGCGGTGAAGAGCGTGGACCACAATGGCGGCCTCGACGCCTTCCTGCTCAAGGCCAAGGCCGACCTCCTGTCGCCGCGCGCCCTCGAGCTCAAGCGCGCCATCCAGAAGAAGGTCGGCCCGACCACCGCGCCGGCGAAGAAGGCGAGCTGAGATTTATTGAATTGGGCGGGGGCTAGGTTGCGTCGCGTGGCGTAGGCTTAGCCAAGTAGAGTTTGCGTTGCGGCCGGATCGGAAGATCCGGCCGTTTTTGTCTGTCTGGCTCGCTGATGAAAGCAGGAGGTCAAATCGCGATCTCTTCATGCCGGGGCTTACCAGCGGCAATCGAGTGAACGCCCTCAACGCTCTCAATCAATACCTTCCTGAGCCTCCCATTCTCAAGAACGAGATCAACTTCGTCACCTTCTTCCGCCGCCAACACAGCTTGGCCAAGAGGCGTCGCAACCGACAGCCTCCCCTTATCCAAGTCGTTTACCCCCTCCACTAAACGCACTGACAATCGCTTTTGATCGTCTGCGAAAACCAGCACAACTTTGTCCCCTACTACGATGTGGTTACCAACGGCTTCAATGGGGAGAGCCCCCGATATCTCGCTTCGGACACTATTGACTGAATTCTCCGCCGGCATCTGGATAACCCGATGTTCGGTGTACCTGTGAAGAGGCTCTCCCTTCGCATCGTTCAAAATCGGTTCGATACCCATGCGCGAGAGCAACTCATACAAGTCACTCAAGATGGCTTCAGGATCTCGATAAAAACTAGAAGCAAAGCATCGCCAAAATCGCCAACCAACACGCTCCAGCGTTCGCTGCCGCCGCATGTCTTGCTGCCAATGCTCCGGCCCGTGATACCGATCACCATCGCACTCGACAGCAAGACGTGCGCCGGTTGCACCTTCAACGACCATATCGATTCGATACCCAATCGACCCAACTTGACCATGAACGCGGTAACCACGATCGAGCAGTCGCTGCATCAAGTCGCGTTCAAAATTCGACTCGCACGTGGAAAGGGCGTCAGAAATCCTTTCCCGGTCTGGCATAGGTCTTTCGAAGTGCGCAATCAGACGAGCCTTTAGATCGCTCGGATTCAGCTCCTCACGTCGAACCGATCGCACCAAAACCACACGGTCTCGGGCTCGAGATACAGCAACGTTAAACCGCTGCTCATATCGCACCATGGTGAGTGCCGTCTTATGCGAGGAATCGGCAACCATCGAAAGATAGACGATGTCTCGTTCCGACCCCTGAAATGTTGCACTATCGCCGCACAGTATTGCGTGACGCTGTATGACTTCCTCACCGACTGCTTCTGAAAGCTTCGTACGGATATATTCAGATTGCTCTTTTCCAACGAGAGAAATGACTCCGATCGTGCGCTCTCGCATCTCCGGGAGCCCAGTCAACCTCACAATGTCTTCGACAATCACCTCAGCTTCCGCGGTGTTTATCTTCTTCGAGCGACCTCGCGTTCCATGAGGAACAAAGATATCGACCAACGGTGGATCCAATCTCTCGCTGGCAGACGGCACTCGAAGCGGCAGCATCCTCTCAGGATAGAACTGCATCGAGAATTGTATGATGGGCTCAACACAGCGGAAGTGCTCCTTCAGCATTAACCGCTGATCTGGAAAGACTGCTCGCATCAAATCATAGATGCTCTCACCTGGCTCGAGCAGACTCTTGAAAGGCATATCCCCCAAGTAATGATGGCGAAGCTGTCCAATCTTTTCTTGCGTTACAAATGGCGCTGTTGGACTAACTTGCCGATCATCGCCAACGACCAGAATTTTCTTTCCACGCAACAACGCTGGCAGCTCTGTGATGTCGGATTGTGACGCTTCATCAAGTATTACGAGATCCAGAACACCGACATCCGCCGGCAGTTGCTCTGCCACTCGCCAAGTAGGCATGATCCAGCAGGGCACAGCACTATAGCAGCGAGCCATTGCATCTCTGGCCGTCTTCCGGTGGGTCCACGCTGTCTTACCGGTGCCTCGACCAATCCTAGTCAGGGCGCGCACAAACTCGACCAAAGCCGCCTTTATGGCCGGCGAGAGCCTCTTTTCGAGGGCATAGAACGTGCGCTCGCGAACGATTTCTCCAAATAACTTTCGGCAACGCTTTTCATCTTCTTCTCGCTCCCTTGTAAGGTCAGCAAGTCGATGCCGAACATCAATCCGATCCAGAAGCGCCTCCGATGCAGCATGATCCCACGAATCGCGCCAAAAACCACGAGCAATCACTTCATCTGGACCAGCAATCTCAGTACGGAGCCGCTTCGCCCAGCTTGGCGCTCCTGCCTCGGCGATACGGTCCGTTATGAGTCTGATTCTAACAAAATCATTCGACAAACTCTTGAGTTGATCTAACCGCCTCAAGACGCCATTCCATGCCGCCGTTATGCGCTCTGAATCGATATTGACGTTTCCCAGTGCCTCTGAGAGCAGCTGCTTCGCCAACACCGAAGTCCTATCCTCGCTGTGCTCGAAATAGGCTAGCGTTCGTTCACGGAGTTCATTCGCACTCGCAAGATTGGCGGCGCCCGCCGCGGCGCGAAGTTGCGCGGCCAAGCCAACGCAAATATCTGGTCGTTCCGCCAAGTCCTCTATGAGGAAGCTATTGCTAACGAGAGATCCAAGAACAGCGCGCTTCTTGCGAGCGTCATCGCAAACTCCGAGTACATGAGCAGATAGTTCAATCGCTGCCTTGAGATCTTTTCCTGCAGGAGCTTCTATTTCCTGGGCGAAAGCGTCCCAGCGAGCCCTGGCTTCTCTTTGCCGCAAGAGATTCTTTATTACTTCGGCTACGTGACGCCAGGCGCGCTGATCATCATCTTTCGGAAACGCGCCGTCCAGGCGCACACTGCCAACACGTGCTTTAGCTGCTCCGCGACCAAAGGCTACCAAAGGCCACATCCTTTGACCATTGGCCACTCGTTCAATAGCCTCTACTGCTTCAGTGTCTTCAAGCAAATCAGGAGACATCTCCACTGGACGGCGCAACAGAGAGGCTCTCTCTTCTGCCAAATGCTGCGCCTCCGCAATCCGCTCTCTCAGATGCGCTATCCACGGATGCGCTCGCCCCGCGATCGCGGATTGCCTAAACGGCTCCAACCAAATTGCCGTCGTTGCACAAATCTCCTTAACCTTGACCAACGCATCGAGCGATTGCGCCAACTCCAACGCTTGGGGCGCATTCCCGGCAGACACCCTAAGTCCGAGAGCTGGCCCTCGCCCCGCCTCGTTGCTGTGATGAGCCGCTGCGACTAGGTCGCCATGACAAGCAGCAATGTCATCGCCGTTGGGAAGATCAGCGGATGATGGGATAGAGACGTCAATATGATCGAGCAAACCACCTGATCGAGTTCGAGCCTCATAAAGAGAAAGAACGTCTTTATCGTCGAGGCCGATCTCTGAGGAAAAGCGACCAGGCCTATCCACAAACCACTCGTGAGCCGCCCGCTCTCGAACTAAGCGCTGGGCCAATTCAGAAGGGCTCTCGTTCTTCGGCCCAATCTTCGAGAGGTGATTGGAAGCAATCTCGCCAAGCTCGCGGTCAATTACTCCAATTCGTAATTGCAACCCCTTAAGCTCTTGCTCCAATCGAGCGATTGTCGCTCGTCGATTCTCGGGCCGTGTCCCTTCGACCACGCTTTGAACTTCGCGGATGGCAGCCTCAACTTGTCGAAGTCCTTCTCTCTCGTTCGACAGGACCGAGATTGCAAGCTGCTGCACCTCCTTAGGAAGCTGCTGCTTTAGGACGGCGAGGGCAGCTTCGCCGCGAGATACCACAAGAACGCGTTGCCCTGTCGCCATTGCATGGCAAATGAGGTTCGCGATTGTGTGGGTTTTTCCGGTACCTGGGGGCCCTTGAACGACCAGTCCGTCTGATTTTGACAAGCGACGGACAATCTCAAGCTGATCGTCATTAAATGGCTTTGGGAAGAAAACATCTGCCGATTCACGATCTTCCGGCATCTCGGCCTCGACAGCCGATGTTTCTCCAATCCTCATACCCAACGGGCGCCATCCGCTGTTGTCCACTTCAGCCGAAGGCGGCGTCACTAGTCTTGTCGCAAGGCCATCTAATGGCCGTTTCTCGTCCTCTGCTGCCTTTCGAAGTCGATCTATGTCTTGCAGAATAACGTGCTGAGATCGTGGACGAGCAAAGACTACCCATTTGTCGCTTACAACGAGCCGTGACGAAGGTGACGTCGTCGCTGACGGAGAGTTTCCGGTGATCTCTGGCGAATAGACACCTTCGGGATCTAGTCGAACGGCGGCAGCGGACAGGATGGGTTCAAAACTATCGGGAGAGAATGGTGAAACTCCTTCGTTCTCGCTTGCGCGCTGAATCTCGCGCCGCATCATGTCCGACAACCCGGCTAGATTGGCTACACCGAGTTCTTCGTACGGCTTCAGATCGAAGGCCGCGTCAGCGCTCGTTGGCCGAACACGAATCATCCCGCCACGACTGTCGTCGAGTCTCAATCTCGACTCGCCGCTCGATCAGCGGGCGACTAATCGCACGGCCTTCCTTCTGCCATTGTACGATGCCGATACCCCATATCACCTCAATCGAACTCTCCGCTCCCCCAACTTCAAGCAACTGAAAAATCTTGTATAGCACTTGATAGAGCGCAATCGTTCGTCGTCGAGGCAGCTCGGCGACTGACCAGGGGCTCCATGTATCGGTAATCCAACGTTCGATGGATGCAGCAAGGTCTGGCCGATCCTCCAGACGAAGCTTAAGATCGAAACGCGGCGCCTCGCTCTCTGCATCTCGACGTTTGCGAGGCGCCTCAAGTACATCGTCTGGCCTAACTTGGCCCGCAGATAGCGCAGCATCGCGATCCCGAGCTGCGACAGTTACTATGCGCTCGGATTTTAACTCTGGCGTCCGATTGGGATCCGCCGATAGTATTATCCAGTCGGCAAGGTCAGTCGGCGGAACCGGCGGTTCCCTACGCGAGAGCCTGTCCACTTCAAGCCAAACCGGCCCTTCTTCGTCGCGAGTGTCGTGCCTAATCGAAGGAAGGCTGTGTGTATCCGCATTTGTGATTGCGAAAGTCGAACCATCCGGCAGACGGTATTCAGATAGCTCGTAGGCTACTTTCTCGTCGAGCCGTATCACCTGCTCAACATAATCGAGCAGACCCACTAGCTTCCCTCGCACGTCGGTCATAGATTCCCCCTCCCAAGCCGCATCACAGCGCGTAGGAAGGCAGGATTCAACCCTTAGTATCCGAAAGTAGGAAAGGGCTGTTGATCATCTAGGGCCCGACTTGAGATCCAAGTCGCTATAGTGGCCCTGGCTTTGAGCGCGGACTGTCTGTTTTGAGCTCAAACCGTCATACTCGCCCTGGTAGCTCCCGAGGCGCACCCCCTGGGATCACGCGCGATCCCAACCACAAACCCGAGCCGAAAGACCTTGTCATCTGCTGTGACGGCACCGGCAACGAGATCTCCGAGAACATCTCCAACGTCCTCAAGCTCTATCGCTGCCTGCGCAAGACGGACCGGACGCAGTCGGGGCAGATGGTGTTTTGCATATCGCGATCGGCGCGGTGACGGATTGGACGGCAGCGCGAAAAATCCCGACATCAATTCGCTGGTGTGTCTCTCGTCTTCGCGCCAGAGAATGAAGCGTTCGCGACCCGCCTAAAATCGGCACTGCTAGGAGCTTCCTCCTCTTGGGGTCCCACTGCGGAGACACCCTCTCCCCAGCCCTCTCCCGCGAGCGGGAGAGGGAGCGCAGCTTCGTCGGGGCTGCGATCGGGGCTCATCCCGTCTTGCCCCGTAGCGCTCCCCCTACCCCCGAAAATCAATGCTCCGCAGCACGATCCCCGGCGGTGTGCCCTCGAACTCCGTTGCCTGATATTTCCGCTCCACGCAGGCTTCGATGCGCTCGCGGAGGCGGGTGAACTGGGCTTCGCGCTCGGCGGGCCGCGCGCGCGGGCCGCGCTCGAGGTCGTCCATGGCCGAGGTCGAGATCGCGCAGGCGAATTCCTTCGCGCCGTCCTGCATCGAGAACTGGACGATGCCGCGGTCCTGGTCGTGGGCGATGAAGCGGCCGGTGGTGAGGGTCATGGGGGACTCCTGTCATAGGATGGGTGCGCGCCCGCATCCGCCGTCGCTGAAGCTTCGGCGAGACAGGAGCGGGAGAGGTGCGGCGGGCTTCAGCTCTCGCCGCTGAGCTTGGCGAAATCGTCGAACAGGGCGGCGACCAGCGCGCGGTGGCGGGTGTCTTCGCTGGGCAGGCCGGCGGCATAGAGGTTGAGCAGATAGCGCGCCTTCACCGCGGCCTCCGGCCACGACGTGGCGGGCGCCGACATCATGCGGTTTTCGAGGTCGGCCTCGCGCTCGCGCAGCTCGCGGACATTGTTCTCGACGTCGGCCAGCGCGCGGCGCAGGTCGGTGGCCTTCTGCGCGGCCATGCCGCGGTGCTTGTCGAGATCGACGGGAACATCCGTCATGGGCGGTTCACATCGATGCGCTGGGCATTCGCGAGGTCGACCGAGCCGATCGCATGGACTTCCGTGGTGCCGCCGCGCGCGCCTTCCGCGGGCACCGTGATCATGGTGGCGACGCGGCGCCAGACGGCGAACGACAGGCCCTCGATCATCTCCTCGTCGGTGACGACGTCGTAGCAGCCCGGCGGCAATTCGCGCGCGATGCCGCGGATGTGGAATGGATGCTTGAACGTCACGGATTCGTGCCGCGAACGGATGGTCATGCGCGCCTGCCTTTCAAAAGAGGGGCCCCATCGGACGCTCGCAAGCACGATCATGCGCGCATTGCGCCGCAATAGCCAGCGCTAATGTCGCTGGCGGCGGCACGCGCGGCGACGGCGCGCGCGGCCTTTTAGCCCTCGCTATCGGCACGTTGCAGGCGTAGGGTTAATGGCATCACCGCACATCTCGCAATGGCTGGCGCGACAATTTCTGCACGGCGGGGCCATCGACCGAGAGGGTCTGCACGCCGCGCGAACGCTTGCTGCGATCGGACGAATTGGACGAACGCGTACCCCAAGATAATCCCAGGAGGAGACCGACATGGCCAAGGGACAGCAACGCAGCAATCGCGAAACCAAGAAGCCGAAAAAGGACAAGGCCAAGACCATCGCCGCGGCGCCGAGCCGCAAGGACGCATGGCAGCCGGAGATCGGGGCGGGCAAGAAGAAGTAGGGCGAGAAGCGAGCACCGCCTTCCCTTCTCCCCTTGTGGGAGAAGGTGGCGCGAAGCGCCGGATGAGGGGTTGTCTCCGAAAGTTCTGACGCGAGAGATGCCCGCGCGGAGAGAGACCCCTCACCCGTCTCGCCGCTTCGCGGCGATCCACCCTCTCCCACAAGGGGAGAGGGTGACACCCGTTGCATCTCCTCGCCGTCGTGCTTTTCCGCTATACTCGCCCCGGTAGCATCACCTGGAGGCGCATCCCGTGGAGCAGGTCCACACCACCGCGGCCAAACCCGAGCCGAAGAACCTCGTCATCTGCTGTGACGGCACCGGCAACGAGATCTCGGAGAACATCTCCAACGTCCTGAAACTATATCGCTGCCTGCGCAAGACGGACCGGACGCAGCCGCGGCAGATGGTGTTTTACGATCCCGGGGTCGGCACGGTGACGGAGCCGACGACGTGGCACCGGCTGAAAGCCAATATCAACCTGGTGCTGGGGCTCGCCACCGGCTACGGGCTCGATGACAATGTGCTCAGCGCCTATTGCTTCCTGGTCGAGCATTACGCGCCGGGCGACCGCATCTATTTGTTCCGGGTTTTCGCGCGGGGCCTACACCGTGCGCGTGCTGGCGGGGCTGATCCACAAGGTCGGCCTGATCAGGCCGGAGCAGGCGAACCTCGCAGGCTCGGGCCTCGTCGCCTACAAGCAATATTCCGGCACCGGGCGCGGCAACGACGTCGAGGATCTCACGGACGTCGCCTTCGACGAGCAGGGGCCGCTGCCGAAGGACCAGTTCGACCTCGCCGCGCAGTTCGCGCGCATCACCTCGACGCGCTGGCCGACCATCCACTTCATCGGCGTGTGGGACACGGTGGCGAGCGTGATCGTGCCGCGCCCGGACCGCCTGTTCTGGCCGAGCCTGGAGGAGCTCGCCTTCACGCTGCGCAACCCCAGCGTCAAGATCTTCCGGCAGGCGATGGCGATCGACGAGCGGCGCTGCATGTTCCGCCTCAAGAAGTACGAGCAGCCGCAGGAGTTCTGGAGCAACCGCTACGTGCCCGACGAGAAGAAGGTGCCGCAGGACATCTGGCAGGTGTGGTTCGCCGGCGTGCACAGCGACGTCGGCGGCGGCTATCCGGAAGCCGAGAGCGGCGATTCCAAATATCCGCTGATCTGGATGATCACGGAGGCGGAGAAGGCGGGGCTGAACTTCAACCCGGCGAGCGTGAAGCAGCTCGCCTGGGGCATCCAGCGCAAGAACTCGCCGTTCCAGTATGTCGCGCCGGCCTACACCGGCAAGACGGGGATGCTGCACAATTCCATGACCTTCGCCTGGCGGCTGCTGGAGTTCATTCCGAAGAGCGCGAAATACCGGGAGTGGCCGGAGCGCAAGGTGTTTCTCGGCTTCTACATCCCCGACTGCGAGCCGCGCCTGATCCCCGAAGGCGCCAATGTGCATGAGAGCGTGCTGAAGCGGATGGCGGTGGAGCCGGACTACCGGCCGGTGAACATGCCGAAGACGTACGAGACCGTCCCGATGCCGGTGCCGCCGGGGACGGAGGCGGCGACGGGGGAGAGTGTGGCGGGGTGATGCGGGCGGGCACCGCTCTCACCACGTCATTGCGAGCGCAGCGAAGCAATCCAGACTGCCGCCGCGGAGGGATTCCTGGATTGCTTCGCTGCGCTCGCAATGACGGTGTGGAGGGAGGCTGCCTCCCCATTCTCAGCCGTCGTCCCTGCGAACGCAGGGACCCATAACCACAGGGAAGAGTTCGGCGAAGACTCGTCGTTCGGGACTCCTATCGCGGGTGACCGAGGGATCACGCGGTATGGGTCCCTGCGTTCGCAGGGACGATGGCGCAGTTTGTGGGTGCTCGCAGGGACGACGGGGAGTTTGTGGTGGCTATCGCGGAACGACAGCGCGTTCGCGACATCACCCCACCCCGCTACCTTCGCTTTCTCGCTTCGCCGCTACTTTTCATTAAAATTCTCCCGCGCGCCTTAGCCGGATCGCATCATCTGTCTTTCATCATCGGGCACGATCCCCGCGAGACAGCGGAGTTGGAGGAGACGTGCCGAACCATCCGCGACGATATGCCCGCGTGAAACCTTCGGGCCTGGTGTCGCGCCAGGCCAAGATCATCACCGACCCGCGCGCGCCGGTCATCAACTGCACGCTGATCGACTATTCGCCCGGCGGGGCCTGCGTCGATCTCGGCGGCCAGGTGAACATCCCCGACCGCTTCGAGCTGCTGCACGTCAACACCAAGAAGCGCTGCCGCATCGCCTGGAAGCGCGGCACCCGCGTCGGCGTGGTGTTCTGAGAGCGCGGTCTTCTGACCCTCCCCTGGAGGGGAGGGTAAGGGCCCTACTTCCGCATCCGCGCTTTCGCGCCGCCGACGATCTGCATGGCGACGCCGGCGATCCAGCCGAGCAGAGCGAGCCAGGTCCAGGCCATGTGCGGCTCGAGGCGGAGCACGATGACGGCGACGGAGGCGAGCGCGGTGAGCGTCGCGCAGAGCGTGCCGGCGGCGCTGAGCAGTTCGGCGGCATCGATCTCGCTATGCGCCTCGTCGAACGGCAATTGCGGCGTGTCGATGCCGAGATAGAAGCCGACGAAGCCCAGCACCATCATCAGCAGCAGAAAACCCTGCGTGGTCAGCGCCGGGATCGCCGAGCCGACATAGGCGCCGACGAACAGCCCGCACGCCGCACCAGCCATCGCAAGGCCGACACGCTCGAACACATGAGCGGTTTTGCGAACACGAAAACGCATGGCGGGCCTCCTGGCGGAGTTGGGTGAGCGCAAGGTTAGGCCAGTTTTGGGGGAGGTGGAAGCTGAGGAGATTTACGGATGCGTGAGGGGTGAGGGGCGGCGTTGCGTGAGAGACGCGAAGGATGCGCCCCATTCTCCGCTGTCGTCCCCGCGCACGCGGGGACCCATAACCACAGGGAGCAGTTTGGGAGACGCTCTTAGTTAAGTTGTCAACTGGCACCGGGGATCATCGTGAGATCACGCGGTATGGGTCCCTGCGTTCGCAGGGACGACGGTGGTGGGTGAGGCCCCACCTGCCTCCCCAACCGTCATTGCGAGCGCAGCGAAGCAATCCAGACTGCCTCCGCGGAGGGATTTCTGGATTGCTTCGCTGCGCTCGCAATGACGGGTGTGGGGCGACATCGTCGCGCCACACACGCCACGCGCGCCCTACCTTGCACCAAAGCTGGTCTTGCCGAACAGCGCCTTCTGCGTCGAGGGCTGCGAGCGCCAAAACTGCGGGGAGCTTCCACCTCGCCGCCGAGCCTCGGCCGCGGCGTGCCAGGCCCAGCGCGGGTCGTAGAGCATGCCGCGGGCGAGCGCGACCATGTCGGCCTTCCCCGATGCGACGATCTCCTCCGCCTGCTTCGGCTCCGTGATCAGGCCGACGGCGATGGTGGGCAATCCCGTCTCGCGCTTGATGGCGTCGGCGAACTGCACCTGATAGCCGGGGCCGAGCGGGATCTTCTGCAGCGGCGAGACGCCGCCGGAGGAGGCATCGATCCAGTCGACGCCGCGCGCCTTCAGCGCCTTCGCGAATTCGATGGTCTGCGCCAGATCCCAGCCGCCCTCGACCCAGTCGGTGGAGGAGACACGCATGCCCACGGGCTTGTCGTGCGGGAACACCGCGCGCACGGCGTCGTAGACCTCGAGCGGAAAGCGCATGCGGTTCTCGAGCGAGCCGCCATAGTCGTCGGTGCGCTTGTTGGAGACCGGCGACAGGAATTGATGCATGAGATAGCCGTGCGCGCCGTGCAGCTCGATGGCGTCGATGCCGATGCGCGCCGCGCGCTTGGCGCTGTCGACGAAGGCCTCGCGGATGCGCTTGAGGCCCGCTTCATCCAGCGCCAGCGGCGCGGCCTCGCCCTCCTTGTGCGGCACCGCCGACGGCGCCACCGTCTGCCAGCCGCCTTCGCTTTCCGGAATCAGCTGGCCGCCGTCCCAGGGCCGCGCGCTCGAGGCCTTGCGGCCGGCATGGGCGAGCTGCATCGCGATCGCGGTGGTGGAATGCTTGCGCACCGAGGCGAGGATTTGCTTCAGCGCGGCCTCGCCGGCATCGCTGTAGAGCCCGAGGCAGCCCGGCGTGATGCGGCCGATCGCCTCGACATGGGTCGCCTCGATGCAGAACATCGCAGCGCCCGACAGGCTGAGATTGTTGATGTGGGTGAAGTGCCAGTCATTGGCGATGCCGTCATCGGCCGAATATTGGCACATCGGCGACACCACGATGCGGTTCTTCAAGGTCAGGCCGCGCAGCTTGATCGGGGAAAACAGGGCGCTCATGCGGGGGAGTTCCGGCGGATGGAGGGATGGAAGCAATTGCATGGAGTGTAATGGGCGGATGGCAGATTGCCAGTTGCGCAGGCAGCATGGCCGCCCGCGCGGCCATGCATTGGCCGCGTCATGCGAGCGCGGACCGGCCCGCTACTGCCAGAAATCGCCGCGCTTCAGCCGGCCGATGCGGACGCGACGCTTCCGCCCGAGCGTGATGGTGGCGCGGGCGGGTGAGGCCGCGGCGAGCGCGAGGAGGAGTGCGGCAACGAGAGCGCGGCGGAGGTGCATGACGATGTGTCGCAGGCCGATGCAGGTGCGTTCAAACTGCGGTGTTGGAGGAAATCTCCGCTGTCAGCCGCGACCTCCGCTGTCGTCCCTGCGCACGCAGGGACCCATAACCACAGGGAGGAGTTTGGCGACGACAGGTCGTTCGGTACTGCGACCGACCTCAATGGATAGATCACGCGGTATGGGTCCCTGCGCACGCAGGGACGACGGCGGAGATTGCCGAAAGAGCTATGGCTACTCCACCAGCGTGAACTGCAGCAGCAGGGTGCGCTGGAGCATCGAGAAATTGTCGTCGGAGATCAGCGTCAGCACGGTCTCGCCCTCCGCGGTGACGTGAGCGTCGATGCCTTCCATGTTGTCGATCTCGTGGCCGAGATCGGCGACGAACAGCGCGGGGCCGTCGACCAGCGCGCCGGGCGCGATGGACTTGAGCGGGATCGCGCGGATGCGGATGTTGACGCCGGTGAACCAAGAGAATTTGCGCTCGAGGATCAGGAGACTCGCCCGAAGGCAGCAGCACGGCGTCGCTGATGTCGTATTTCTCGGTGCGGCGCACGCTGAACTGGCCGGGCGTGGGGCCGCCGATCAGGAAGGCGGTGAGATTGCCATCGGCGTCGAGGCCGCGCTCGGAAAAGGCGATCAGCGTGCCCGCGAGCGGTTGCCCTTTGGGCACGACGACCAGCGCCTCCAGCCCCTTGTTATACGGCAGCTTGCGCACGCCAGGCGGCACCGGCACCACCTCGCCGCGCGCGCGCGTGCCGCCCTTGGAAAAATCGTAGCGCAGGATCTGGTTGACGCGCTCGAGCCCGACATAGACGACATTGCCCTCGCGCGCGATCGATTCCGAATCCCACCACATCCGCTTTTCCGTGATCGGACGCCCCTCCGCCCCCAGCAGCGGCGCCGCCTCGACGTCGTCGAGGCCGACCATCTTGCCGCCGGCGTAGCGGATGCGACCGGTGAACCAGCCGCCCTGGTCTGAGACCGCGAGGAAGCCCTCGCCCCTGGCATCGAGCCGGATGCCGGACAATCCACCAAAGCCGCGATAGCGCGAGGTCAGCACCAGGCCGCTGCGATAGTCCAGGGAGCCGAAGCGCGTACGGGTGCGGTCACGCGGCTCGAAATTGGGAATGGGGCGCGCGTTGACCTCGACGCCGGCGGGCTCGGAGACGGCGCGCTCGTTCTGCAGCGCGCGCGGCGGCGGCTCGGCTGTTGCTTGCGCCAGCGCGAGCCGAGAGGCTGCGAAAGTGGAAAATCCCGCCGCCGCAAGCCCAAGGAAGCTGCGGCGGGATGAGTGCGTGCTCACGAATGCAATTTGCGTCGCGGGCGACCGGCCGGCTGTGTCGGAGCGGTGTTGGTCTCGCTGAAGAGCCTCGGCGAGCTTCTCGGTGATGGCGCCGCCGAGTTCTTCCGCGTCCACGATCGTCACCGCGCGGCGATAATAGCGCGTCACGTCATGGCCGATGCCGATCGCGATCAGCTCGACCGGCGAGCGGGTCTCGATCTCCTCGATGATGTGGCGCAGGTGCCGCTCGAGGTAATTGCCGGGATTGACCGACAGCGTGGAATCGTCGACCGGCGCACCGTCCGAGATCATCATCAGGATCTTGCGCTGCTCGGGCCGGCCCAAGAGGCGCTTGTGCGCCCAGTCCAGCGCCTCGCCGTCGATGTTCTCCTTCAGCAGACCCTCGCGCATCATCAGGCCGAGATTTTTCCGCGCACGGCGCCACGGGGCATCCGCCGACTTGTAGATGATGTGGCGCAGATCGTTGAGGCGGCCGGGATTGGCCGGCTTGCCGGCGGCAAGCCACGCCTCGCGCGACTGCCCGCCCTTCCAGGCGCGCGTCGTGAAGCCCAGGATCTCGACCTTGACGCCGCAACGCTCCAGCGTGCGCGCGAGGATGTCGGCGCAGGTCGCGGCGACCGTGATCGGGCGGCCGCGCATCGAGCCCGAATTGTCGAGCAGCAGCGTGACGACCGTGTCGCGGAACGTCGCCTCCTTCTCGTGCATGAAGGACAGCGGGTGATAGGGGTCGGTGACGACGCGCGACAGCCGCGCGGGGTCGAGGATGCCCTCTTCGAGATCGAAATCCCAGGCGCGGTTCTGCTGCGCCATCAGCTTGCGCTGCAGCCGGTTGGCGAGACGCGCGACGATGCCTTGCAGATGCGCGAGCTGCTTGTCGAGATAGGCGCGCAGGCGCTCCAGCTCGTCATGGTCGCAAAGATCCTCGGCGGCGATGACCTCGTCGAACTTCGGCGCGAAGGCGTGGTATTCCGGCCCGCGCGGCTCGTTCTTGCCGTGCGAATTCGGACGCGTCGCCTCGCCCGGCGTCTCGTCATCGCCGAGGCCTCGCCGTCGTCGAACGTGTCGGAGGTCGAGGCCTGCGCGCTCTCCATCGCGCTCTCGCTCATCTCTTCCGAAGAGGCCTGCGCCTGGTCCGCGCTCATCTCCTGCGCGGCATCGGAATCGGGCGAGCCTTCGGCGCCGGACTGGTCGTTGTCGCCGTCCTGATTCTCGTCGTTGTCGTCATTGTCCTCGCTGTCGGCGTTGCGCTCGTCGCCGATATCGAGCGCGGTCAGCAGGTCATGCACGGCGTCGCCGAACCGGGTCTGGTCCTCGACCAGGGTGTCGAGCCGGTCGAGCCGCTTGCCGATCTTGTCTTCGAGGATGGGACGCCAGAGATCGACCATCTTCTTGGCGGCCGTCGGCGGCGCCATGCCGGTCAGGCGCTCGCGCACCAGCATCGCCAGCGCATCCGCCAGCGGCGCATCGGCGCGGTCGGTGATCTCGTCGAACTTGCCGCGATGGAAATGGTCGTCGAGCATCGCGGTGAGGTTTTTCGCAACGCCCGCCATGCGGCGCGCGCCGATCGCCTCGACCCGCGCCTGCTCCACCGCCTCGAACACGCCGCGCGCCTGCGGGTTGCCGGGCATCAGCTTGCGATGCAGCTTGGCGTCGTGACAGGCGATCTTGAGCGCGATCGAATCCGCATGGCCGCGCACGATCGCGGCGTCACGCTTGGTCATTTTTCGCGCGGGCTCGGGCAAGCGCGCCTTGCCGGGCGCGAGGCCCGGGCGCTCGGCGGCGAAGGAGACGTCGAGCTCCGGCGATTTCGCGATCGCCTTCAGGCAGGAGGCCACCGAGCGCTTGAACGGCTCGGTCGGCGCTTCCTTGGTGTTACGGAATTTGGAGTTGGATGATGATGTGCTCATCTCGATCTCAATGTCGTCCCCGCGGAAACGAGGACCCATAGCCACCGGCCGTCGTTGGGTCAGGAAACTATCAGCGTCGCTTCAATCGAGACATCACGCGGTATGGGTCCCGGCATTCGCCGGGACGACATCATGCGCGAGATCAGGACAGCGCCACGTTAACCGCCGATTCAGGCAGCTCGGCGTTGAAGCAGCGCTGGTAGAACTCGGCGACCAGGGGACGCTCGAGACTCGTCGCACTTGTTGAGGAAGGTGACGCGGAAGGCGAAACCGATATCGCCGAAGATGTCGGCGTTCTCGGCCCAGGTGATCACCGTGCGCGGGCTCATCACCGTCGACAGGTCGCCGTTGGCGAAGGCGTTGCGGGTGAGGTCGGCAAGGCGAACCATCTTGTTGACGATGTCGCGGCCCTCGCTGGTGCGATAGTGCTTGGCCTTGGCCAGCACGATCTCAACTTCCTCGTCGTGGCTGAGATAGTTCAGCGTGGTGACGATCGACCAGCGGTCCATCTGGCCCTGGTTGATCTGCTGGGTGCCGTGATAGAGGCCGGAGGTGTCGCCGAGGCCGACCGTGTTGGCGGTCGCAAACAGGCGGAACGCCGGATGCGGCTTGATCACCTTGTTCTGGTCGAGCAGCGTCAGGCGGCCCGAGACTTCGAGCACGCGCTGGATCACGAACATCACGTCCGGGCGGCCGGCATCGTATTCGTCGAACACCAGCGCGACATTGTTCTGCAGCGCCCAGGGCAGGATGCCGTCGCGGAACTCGGTGACCTGCTTGCCGTCGCGGACCACGATCGAGTCCTTGCCGACGAGGTCGATCCGGCTGATGTGGCTGTCGAGGTTGACGCGCACGCAGGGCCAGTTCAGGCGGGCCGCAACCTGCTCGATATGGGTGGATTTACCGGTGCCGTGATAGCCGGTCACCATGACGCGGCGGTTGCGGGCGAAGCCGGCGAGAATGGCGAGCGTGGTGGCGCGGTCGAAGCGGTAGTCGGAATCGACTTCGGGCACATGAGGATCGACTGCGGAATAGGCGGGGACTTCGAGATCGCTGTCGATCCCGAACACCTGGCGCACCGACACCTTCATGTCGGGCAGACCGGAAACTTCCTCAACTTTGGACATGGCGGCGGTCGTCATCAATCCTCCGAGGTCCCGGGCGGTCCCGAAACCGGTTATTCGCACGTTGGCTGCGGCTGGGTGCTGAAAATCAACCTATCAGAGACAAGTGGCCGGCAGAAGCCCGCCCCTCAATCAAAGTTCCGTTGTCTTTTCATTTAGATAGGCAAGGAACGCAGTTTTTGGAGGGCTGCCTTGCGAATCACGCCCAAATTCGGGCGGATCACGCCCGTTCCGTGCGAATGGCACTTTGGCCGTATGCGGTTACTTATGTAGTGTCCGATGCCCCCAGCTCCAGCCCGCCAGAGACGACGTGACGTCCTTTCTCGATCCCCTCATAGCCTTCGTTTCCGCCCATCCGTGGCTGGCCTATCTGACCCTGTTCCTGGCGGCCCTGCTCGAAGCGGTCCCGGTGGTGGGATCGGTGATCCCCGGCTCGACCATCATCCTGGCGCTGAGCGCCCTGGTTCCGGGCGGCGAGCTGAAGCTGCAATGGGTGCTGCTCGCCGCCATCCTCGGCGCCGTGCTCGGCGACGGCTCGGCCTACTGGATCGGGCACCGGCAGCAGCGCGAAATCCTCAACACCTGGCCGCTGACCAATTATCCGCGCGTGGTCGCCGAGAGCGAAAGCTTCTTCCACCGCTTCGGCACCTGGGCCGTATTCTTCGCCCGTTTCGTCCCGCCGATCCGCGCCTTCGTTCCGGTGACTGCCGGAGCCCTCGCCATGCCGCCCGCGAAGTTCTATGCGGTGAACATCCCCGCGATCCTGGTCTGGGCGCCCGCGCATGTGCTGCCGGGCGTGCTGGCAGTGTCGGCATTGCACGAATATGCCGGGCTGCATCATCACGGCCATATCGGCAAGCACATCTGGATGTTGACGGTGGTGGCGGTGGCGATCGCCGGAGGCCTCGCGGTGTGGCTCTATCGCCGACGGAATGGTGTGGTCGCAGAGGCGAAGCCGCGAGCGTAAGCGGCGCCACACCCACCGCTGTCGTCCCTGCCTAGTGCGCAATTGCGCACGGGGCGCAGGGACGACAGAGGAGAATGACGCGCGCTCAGACTCTCGCTAACCAGCAGCCCCCACTCTCTTCCCCGGCGCCGGCCCCACATATCTCGCCCTCGGCCTGATCAACTTCCCGAACTGCAATTGCTCGCTGGCATGGGCGATCCACCCCACACTGCGGGCCATCGCGAACAAAGCGAGGCTCGCTGCCGGCGGGCAGGCGCAGCGCGTGCACCAGCACGGCGAGCGCATAGTCGATGTTGACGAACTCGCCGGTGGCTTCCGCGATCCGCTCCGGCACCTCGCGGGTGAATTTTCGCGGCGCGCCGGCGCGGGAGAGCGCATTCAGCAGCGATTGGGCGCGGGGATCGCCGCGCTTGTAGACGCCGTGGCCGAAGCCGGCAAAGCGCTCGCCGAGCGCGACACGCTCGCGCACGACAGGCGCGACATCGCGGTCGATCAGCGTCTTGACGAGCTGCGAGGCCAGCACGCTGGCGCCGCCGTGCTTGGGCCCCTTCAATGAAGCGAGACCGGCGATCACGGCATCGTAGAGGTTGAGGCCGGTCGAGGCCGCGCAGCGGGCGGTGAAGGTCGAGGCGTTCAGCTCGTGATCGGCGAGCAACACCAGCGCGCGGCGGATCAGATCCGGCGCGTGCTTGTTATCCGCCGCCCAGGCCTTTGCGATCTGCTGATGCAACGGCTCCGCCGACGGTTCGACGTTGAGCATGGTCGCGACCAGCAGCCGGACGATCCGCCCGCCGACCATGGCGCGGCCGTCGGGCGCGCGGGTGAACGCACGCGGATCGACGCTCGCGGCCAGCGCGAGCACGGCGATGGCGCGATCGATCGGCGCGGCGCGGCGCGCGGCTTCTGCGATCGCGCGCATCTCCTCGGAGAGCGCAGGCTGATTGTCGGGTGCGAACGGATCGACATCGGAGACGTCCCAAAGCAGCGTCGCGGTGTGCTCCAGCGTGTCGTTCTCGGCGAGATCGACGCAATTGACGCCGCGATAGATCGCGCCCTCCTCCGTGATGGTCGAGATCTCGGTGTCCATCACAGGCAGATCGGCGTCGAAGCTGCGCAGGCCGCGCGGCTCCGGCGACGGCACCCGGCGCTCCTTCAGCGCGCGGACGTCCTCGGCCCGGTAGCGGTTCTTGCGCGAATCCGGCGTCGGCTCCGAGCGGATCAGGCCGCGGCTGACATAGGCGTAGAGCGTGGCCGGCGAGATCGCGAGCTCGGCGGCGGCTTCCCGTGCGGAGAGGTAGAGCTCCGAAGAATTATTCATATTGATTTATGTAATCAAGATTGATCAATCTGTCGAGAGGCCCGACCTTTCCGCCCGTGCAGTGCAACACGGAGATTGGGCCATGAACATCCACCTCACCAAAAGCCAGATCGGGCTGGACGGCGTTCCCGCGGCCGAGACGGTGCTGAGCCATGTCGACGGCGAGCGCGGCGAGCTGATCATCGCCGGCGAGCATGTCGGCCGTCTCGCCGCCAAATCGAGCTTCGAGGGCGTCACCGCCCGACTCTGGAACGGCGCCAGCAAGACCAACCTCACCGAGGCCAATGTGCGCTCACATCTCGGCATCGCGCGCGAGCGCGCCTTCGCGCGGCTGCCGGACCTGCTACCGGCGACGCGGGGCATGGGCGTCATCGACGGGTTTCGCGCGGCTGTCGCAGGCCTTCGCGCCGAGCCCGGGCTCGAGCACGAAGCGACGATCGTCGGCGCCTTTCCTGTCATCGCGGGTGCGCTGGTCCGGCGCGCCAAGGGGCTGGAGCCGGTCGCACCCGATCCCGATGTCAGCCATGCCACCGATACGATTCGCATGTTGCACGGGCGCGCGCCGGCGGCCCGCGAGGTCGCCGCGCTCGATGCCTACCTCGTCACCGCCAGCGACCACGGCATGAATGCCTCGACCTTCACCGCCCGCGTGGTGGCTTCAACGCAGGCCGATCTGTTCGCAGCGGTGACCGCGGGCTATTGCGCGCTCACGGGGCCGCTGCATGGCGGTGCGCCGGAGCCGGTGCTGGAAATGCTGGATGCGATCGGCTCGCGCGAGCGCATCCAGCCCTGGGTGGATGCGGCACTGGCCCGCGGCGAGCGAATGATGGGGTTCGGTCACCGCGTCTATCGCGTGCGCGATCCGCGCGCCGACGTGCTCAAGACCGCAGTCGAGGCGCTGGCGTCGAACGGCACCGATCTGCCGTTTGCCGGCGAGGTCGAGGCCTATATCCGCGGCGCGCTGCGCAAGAAGAATCCGGAGCGGCCGCTGGAGACGAACGTGGAGTTCTTCACCGCGATCCTGCTCGATGCGCTGGCAATTCCGCGCCAGGCCTTCACGCCGATCTTCGCGGTGGCGCGCAGCGCAGGCTGGACCGCACATGCGCGCGAGCAGCAGCGCACCGGGCGGCTGATCCGGCCGAGTTCGTCTTACGTGGGCGCGATGCCGGCGTGATGAAGTAGCCCGGATGGAGCGAAGCGTAATCCGGGACAGTCGTCGTGATGTGATAAAGACCCCGGATTACGCTTGCGCTCCATCCGGGCTACGGGCCGGTGCTCGGCATTCAGCACGCGCATGCGACGGAAGGACTCAGCGGCAGTCCGGAACAAAGCGGCGCGCGGCGCATTCACGGTCGCCCCAACGACAGACTTCAGGGGCGAACAAGAAAAGGAACGATAATGAAGAAGCTTACTTGCGCCGTCGCTGCTGGAACGCTGCTCGCCCTCTCATCACTCGCCACGCCTGCCAGTGCCCTGCCGGCTCAGCCGATCCCCGGCGCAGGGGTCTCCGGTGACATCGTGAATGCGCGCTATCATTACGCTCCGCGGCGCGTGTGCACCGTGCGCACGGTCGTGACGCGCGGCTATCATGGACATCGCGTCGTCAAGCGCGTGCGAGTTTGCCGGGGCAGGTAACGCCTCAGGGGCCGTCCGCTTCCGGGCGGACGGCATCCCATCGCGGGAGCTGATGAGGCCTTAGGCCTCCCGCACCACCGTCTTCAGATAATTATACGCCTTGATGATCTCGATCAGGCGATCCTCGGTGGAGCGGTCGCCGCCATTGGCGTCGGGATGGTGCTGCTTGACCAGCGCCTTGTACTTGGACTTGACGTCGGCGAGCGTGGCGCTGGGGCCGAGGCCCATCACGTGAAGCGCCTTGCGCTCGGCGTTCATGATCTTGCGCGTCTCGGCCTTGGGCTCGGCTTCGGGACCCTTGCGCCAGCCGGTGCGCCCGTTGATCTCGGCAAACATGTTGAGCGGATCGGACGCCATGTCGATCTCGGCTTCCGCGCCCTTCTTGCCGCCATTGGCGCCCATCTTCCAGGTCGGGCGGTGGCCGGTCAGAGCATCCTTCTGGTAGCGCGCGACGGCGTCGGCGTTCATGCCCGAGAAGAAATTGTAGTTCTGGTTGTACTCGCGCACGTGGTTCAGGCAGAAGTGCCAGTATTCGCGCTGGTTATCGCGGCCCTTGGGCGCACGATGCGCACCCTTGTTCTGGCATCCGGCCCATTCGCAGCCGACCGCGGCGTCGCGCGGCTTTACTTCCGGCTGCTTGCCCCGCGGCTTGACGCGGATGGAGTCGAAGAATTTTGATGAATCGATCGGCATGGCTGACTTTGACTACGCAATGCAAAAACGTTCAAGTCTTGACATTGCAATTCGCCGCAAACCCGGCAATTAACGGGGTGCGATCTCTGCACCCGAATGGCACAACATGGCTATGCGCGACACTATCAGCAACAAGTTGCAGGAAGCTTTCACGCCGGAAAGCCTGCAAGTCGTCGACGAGTCACATTTGCATGAGGGCCATGCCGGCCATCGGCCCGGCGGGGAGACGCACTTCCGCGTTCATATTGTATCGGATGCCTTCAAAGGGAAGAGCCGGGTCGATCGCCACCGCATGATAAATGCGGCGCTGACCGCGGAACTCGCCGGCAGCGTGCATGCATTGGCGATCCAGGCAAAGGCGCCGGGAGAAGGCTAGCTCCCGCTGTCATGCTCGCGAAGGCGGGCGACGACACCGTGCGCGAGGCTAGAACGACGTCCCGGCTCGCCGCGGCTTGGCCTCTTCCAGCTCCGCCTCGCGCGGCACCGGTGAAATACGGAGCGCGGTGATGCGGTTGCGTTCGCGGCGCAGGACGCGGAAACGGAAGCCGTGGAAGGTGAAACTCTGGCCGCGGTCGGGGATCGAGCGCGCCTCGTGAATGACGAGGCCGGCGACCGTGGTTGCCTCTTCATCAGGCAGGTGCCAATCCATGGCGCGGTTGAGGTCGCGGATCGGCACCGAGCCGTCGACCACGACCGAGCCGTCCGGCTGGGCGCGCACGCCGGCGACCACGACGTCGTGCTCATCGGAGATGTCGCCGACGATCTCCTCCAGAATATCCTCCAGCGTCACGAGGCCCTCGACCTCGCCGTACTCGTCGACGACGAGCGCGAAATGGGTCTTGCGGCGACGGAACGCCTTGAGCTGCTCGGCGAGCGGCCGCATCTCCGGCACGAACCAGGGCGGCAGCGCGATGGTGGAGACGTCGATGCGCGAGGTATCGCCGTCGGAAGCACGGATCGCGCGCAGGAGATCCTTGGCGTGCAGCACGCCAATGATGTTCTCGGGCTTCTCCCGCCAGAGCGGAATGCGGGTGTATTCGGTCGCCAGCACCTCGCGCACCAGCTCTTCCGGCGGCAGATCGGCGTTGATCATCATCATCTCGGTGCGATGGATCATGACGTCGGAGACCTGGGCTCGCGCAGGTCGAGCAGGCCGCCGAGCATGTCGCGATCCTGCTTCTCGAACTTGCCCTCGTGATGCAGCAGGTCGACCGCGCCGCGCAAGCGCTCGGTCGGCGACAGGATCGCCTGGTGCTCACCGGCGAGGCCGAACAGGCGCATGAGCAGGCGCACGATGACTTCGACGATGCGAAGCAGCGGCCCGAGCACGTACATGGTCAGCCGCATCGGGCGCGCGACCGCGAGCGCGACGCGATCGGGCGCGTTGATCGCGATGGTCTTGGGCAGCACCTCGGCGAAGATCACGACCAGCGCGGTCATCACACCGGTCGCATAGAGCACGCCGACATCGCCGAACCAGGCCGTGAAGATCGCGGTCGCGATCGCCGAGGAGCCGATATTGGCGATGTTGTTGCCGAGCAGCAGCGCCCCGATCAGGCGCTCGCGCATGTCGAGCAGGTCCGAGACGACGTCGGCGTCGCGGTTACCCTGCTTGGAGAGACGCAGCATGCTGGCGCGCGAGGCGCCGGTCAGCGCGGTCTCGCTGGCGGCGAAGAACGCCGAGACCAGCAGGCAGAGGACGACGATGGTGAATCCGAGCCAGTCCATGCACCACTCGAGTTTTACGACGTCACGCCTTTTGCGCGAGCTTCTCTTTGAGGAAATCCCGCACCGGGGCCGGGTCGACATCCCTGGCGATCACCGCGCGCCCGACCGCCTCCAGCAGGATGAAGGTGAGCTTGCCGCGCTGGACCTTCTTGTCCTGCGCCATCAGGGCCATCAGCGCGTCGGCATCGGCAAGACCTTCCTGCGCGAAGCCGGCGATATCCTGCAGGCGCGTCGGCAGGCCGGCTTCGATCAGATGCCGTTCGACGCGCGCCGCGTCGGCTTCGGCGATCATGCCGAGCCTTGCCGAGAACTGCGCGGCCAGCGTCATGCCGATCGCGACGCCCTCGCCGTGGAACAGCCGGTCGGAGAAGCCGGTCGCGGCTTCCAGCACATGACCGAAGGTGTGGCCGAGATTGAGCAGCGCACGCTCGCCGGTCTCGCGCTCGTCGCGGGAGACGACGCCGGCCTTGGCCCGGCAGGAGGTCGCGATCGCGTGCTCGCGCGCCGAGCCGCCCCTGAAGATGTCCGCATGATTCTTGTCCAGCCAGGAGAAGAAAGCCTCGTCACCGAGCACGCCGTATTTGGCGACCTCGGCATAGCCGGCGCGGAACTGGCGCGGCGACAGCGTGTCGAGCACGGCGGTGTCGGCGATGACGAGCACCGGCTGGTGGAACGCGCCGAGCAGATTCTTGCCCTGCGGCGAGTTGATGCCGGTCTTGCCGCCGACCGATGAATCGACCTGCGCCAGCAGCGAGGTCGGCACCTGCACGAAATCGACGCCGCGGCGCAGGATCGCCGCGGCAAAGCCGGCGAGATCGCCGACCACGCCGCCGCCGAGCGCGATGACGAGATCGTTGCGCTCGATCTTCGCGGCGATCAGCGCTTCGCTGACCTTTTCCAGGCCCGCATAGGTCTTGGAGATCTCACCCTCCTCGACCACGATCCGCGAGCTCGCGATGCCGGCAGCGGCGAGCGAGGCTTCGGCCGGCTCGAGCCAGTGTTTCGCGACCGTGCGGTCGGTGACGATTGCGGTGCGCACGCCCGGCCGCAAACGCGCGACGCGTTCGCCGAGCGAGGCCAGCACGCCGCGGCCGATGACGATGTCATAGGCGCGATTCTCCAGCGCGACCTCGACATGGACGGGATCGGATTGTTTCAACGGGGCAGTCATCTTACGGCACTCGCAACGTCGGCAGGTGGTGGAGCGGCCTGGTCGCCGCAGAGATGGGCGCCCAGCGCCGCGATGCACTCCTCGACGATTTTGTCGTGCGGCACGTCGCGCGAGGCGATGGTGAGGTCGGCATGGCCGTAGACCGGCTCGCGCTCCGTGAGCAGGCGCCTGACGGTTCCCTCGGGATCGGCGGTTTGCAGCAGCGGGCGGTCGGCGCGGCGGCGCACGCGGCGCATGATGACGTCATGGTCCGCCCGGAGCCAGATCGAGATCGCCTTGGCGGCGATGCGGGCCCGCGTCTCCTCGCGCATGAAGGCGCCGCCGCCGGTCGCCAGCACCACCGGCCCACCGTCGAGCAGCCGCGCGATCACGCGCGCTTCGCCGTCACGGAAATACGATTCGCCGTGGCGCTCGAAGATCTCCGGGATGGTCATCTGGGCCGACGTCTCGATCTCGGTGTCGGCATCGACGAATGGCAGCTTGAGCCGGGTCGCCAGGCGGCGGCCGACCGTGGACTTGCCAACTCCCATCATACCGACGAGCACGATCGAGCGCGCCCCGAGCGCCGACAGGATGTCGGCTTCGGGCGAAGCTGGAATCGGCAACGCGGCGTCGGACATGAATCTCGCTCGATTTGCCGCCAAAGGCGGCATGCTTGGGCCACCTATACGACCCCCTTGGAGCCCTCGCCAGAGGACTCTTGCCACGAAACGGCGAACATGTTGGATGATTTCATTGGTTAATTTGCCCACGCGCTTGACCGAAAAAGTGCCCGTCCGAAAAGTCCCTGACCCCGAGACCCCAGAACGATGCCCAGCCTGTTCCGCTTCCTGACGGTCGTCGCCGTGCTCGCCGGCATCGTCTATGGCGTGGTTTTCGCACTGGCCAATTTCGTCAGTCCCAAGTCACGGGAAATGACCGTGACGATCCCGCCGGATAAGTTCCTCAAGAAATAGCAGCTAGGCTCCAGGGCATGCGCACCAAGCCCTCCGACATCAAGCTCACCGGCCTCTTCCTCGACATGCTCGCGGCGGAACAGGGCGCCGGGCCCAATACGCTCGACGCCTATCGCCGCGACCTCACCGATTTCTCGGAATTTCTGGGCCGCTCCGGCCACAGTTTTGCGAACGCCGAGACGCAAACGCTGCGCGACTATCTCGCCGATCTCGACAGCCGCGGCTTCAAATCCACCAGCGTGGCGCGGCGGCTGTCGGCGATGCGGCATCTCTATCGCTTCCTCCTCAACGAGCGGATTCGCGGCGATGATCCCGCCGCGATCCTGTCCGGGCCGAAGCGCGGCCGCGGCCTGCCGAAAGTGCTGTCGATATCAGATGTCGACCGCATGCTCCGCCGCGCCAAGGAATTGAGCGAGGCGGAGGACGCCTCGGCCTCGAAGCGGCTGCGCTCTCTCAGGCTCTATTGCCTGCTCGAGGTGCTCTACGCCACGGGCTTGCGCGTCTCCGAGCTGGTGGCGCTGCCGCGTTCGGCGGCCAAGCGCGATGCGCGCATGATCGTGGTGCGCGGCAAGGGCAACAAGGAACGGCTGGTGCCGCTCAACGAAGCCTCGCGCCAAGCCATGGCGGATTATCTCGCCGCGACGGAGGCCGCGAAGGCCGAGAAGAAGAAGGACGGCCTCGCCGCCTCGAAATGGCTATTCCCCTCGTTCGGCGAAAGCGGGCATCTGACGCGGCAGCATTTTGCCCGCGACCTCAAGGAGGCTCGCGGTCGCCTCGGGCCTGCAGGCCCGGCTGGTCTCCCCGCACGTGCTGCGCCACGCCTTTGCCAGCCACCTCCTGCACAATGGTGCCGATTTGCGCATCGTGCAGACCCTGCTCGGCCACACCGACATCTCCACGACCCAGATCTACACCCATGTGGTCGAGGAGCGTCTGAAGAGCCTGGTGCGCGACCTGCATCCGCTGGCGGAGAAGTGACCGTCGTCCCTGCGAACGCAGGGACCCATACCGCGTGATCTATCTTTGACAGCCGCTGCAAGTACCGCGGAAGGTCCTTTCACTGGCAGTCTTCGCCAAACTCCTCCCTGTGATTATGGGTCCCCGCGTGCGCGGGGACGACACCGGAGGCCGAAACCGCCTTGACTTCGGCCACATCTCCGCAGAAAGAGCCGAGGCCTCACGATTGATTTGGCCGGCCGCCAGGAGCCCACAAGCCAACTCATTGAAGAAGCTACACTTCTTTCCGAGACCCCGACCTCGCTTCGCCTCTTCGCCCCGTCCCCCTATATTGAGTTGATGCAAGACCAGATGCGCAGCTATCTCGACTTCGAAAAGCCTGTCGCCGAGCTCGACTCCAAGGTCGATGAGCTCAGGACGTTAGCTGCCTCCGGCACCGACATCTCCGATGAGATCGGGCGCATCGAGGACAAGGCGGCGCAGGCGCTGGCCGATCTCTATACGAACCTGACGCCGTGGCAGAAGACGCTGGTCGCGCGGCACCCGCAGCGGCCGCATTTCAACGATTTCATCAAGGGCCTGATCACCGAATTCACCCCGCTCGCCGGCGACCGCAAGTTCGGCGAGGACGAGGCACTGGTCGCCGGCTTCGGCCGCTTCCGCGGCGAGGCGGTCTGCGTGATGGGCCAGGAGAAGGGCGATTCCACCGAGAGCCGCATCCGGCACAATTTCGGCATGGCGCGGCCCGAGGGCTATCGCAAATGCGTGCGGCTGATGGAGATGGCCGAGCGGTTCGGCCTGCCGGTGCTGTCGCTGGCCGATTCCGCCGGCGCCTATCCCGGCATCGGCGCCGAGGAGCGGGGACAAGCCGAGGCGATCGCGCGCTCGACCGATGCCTGCCTGGCGCTGACCGTGCCGAACGTTGCGATCATCACCGGCGAGGGCATGTCGGGCGGCGCCATCGCCATCACCACCGCCAACAAGGTCTTGATGCTGGAGCACGCCATCTACAGCGTGATCTCGCCGGAGGCGGCGTCCTCGATCCTCTGGCGCGATGGCACCAAGGCGCAGGAAGCTGCCAATAACATGAAGATCACCGCCCAGGACATGCTCCGCTTCGGGGTGATCGACCAGATCCTCAAGGAGCCGGTCGGCGGCGCCCATCGCGACCCCGCCGCCATGATCGCCACCACCGGGGACGCCATCGCCAAGGCCTTCGACGAGATGCGGGGAATGGACGGGACCGCCATCCGCCAGCAGCGCCGGCAGAAATTCCTCGATATCGGCCGGAAACTGGGCTGATTCGGGCTGAATTCAGCGCCGCATCGGCGGTGCGCCCCCTCTCCCGCTTGCGGGGAGGGTTGGGGTGGGGGTCTTTCCTCCCGCGAGATTCCCAATGCGGCGTGAGCCCTCTCCCGGCCTCCCCGCAAGCGGGGGAGGTGAAGATGGGCCCGGTAACCCCGCATTAACCCTTTTTTTGCCCAAATCAGCGATCTCAGTCCCTATGGGCCCAAAAAGCCCAAGTAAGGCCCAAAGTCGCGTCCATTCAGTCTTCGTTGACCATGCCAATGGGGCAACGGGCTCGTGATCCCCGCTCGGGTTGCGACCACATGACCCAGAGGATAGAATTTTAATCAATGGCTTCAGGGCATAAGCGCTGGAGCGTGGTCTGAAAATCCCGTCAGGACGGGGTATCCGGTCAGGCACGCTCTGAAGAATTGGGGTTCGCGCTTCAAAGCCCGGCACGGTGTGGGGTCCATCTTGATTTCTCGTTCGCTTGCTCGCGCGCTTTTGGCTTCGGTTGCTCTGATGGCGGCCGGCGTTGTGCTGTCCGGCTGCGACACCGACCAGGTCTCGCTCGCGACCAATGCCAAGGCCAACCAGCCGGTGCCGCCGAAGCTGCTCGCGGCGATGGTCGAGAAGGACATGGATCTGCAATCGCCGATCCTGGTCCGCCTGTTCAAGCAGGAGGCCGAGCTCGAGGTCTGGAAGCAGGCGCGCAACGGCCAGTTCGCGCTGCTCAAGACCTACCCGATCTGCCGCTGGTCGGGTGACCTCGGACCGAAGGTGCGCGAAGGCGATCGCCAGGCGCCGGAGGGATTCTACTCGATCAATCCGAGCCAGATGAATCCGCAATCGGCCTATTACCTCTCCTTCAACACCGGCTATCCCAACGCGTTCGACAAGGCGCTCGGCCGCACCGGCTCGCAGCTGATGGTGCACGGCGATTGTTCGTCGCGCGGCTGTTACGCGATGACGGACGAGCAGATCGCGGAGATCTATTCGCTCGGGCGCGAATCCTTCTTCGGCGGCCAGAAGGCGTTCCAGCTGCAGGCCTATCCGTTCAAGATGACGCCGGTGAACATGGCCAAGCACCGCAACAATCCGAACATGCCGTTCTGGAAGATGATCAAGGAAGGCTATGATCATTTCGAGGTGACGCGGCAGGAGCCGAAGGTCGATTTCTGCGAGAAGAAGTACGTGTTCGATGCGACCCGCGCGCCCGATGCGAAGCGCGATCCCGTGTTCGACGCCTCCGCCAAGTGCCCGGCCTATGTGATCCCCGAGGACGTCGTCGCCGCCGTGCGGGGCAAGCAAGCCAGGGACGAGGCCGAATACGCCAAGCTGGTCGCCAAGGGCACCCCGGTGGCGCGCATGAACACCGGCATCGACGGCGGCATGAACAAGATCTTCGCCGCCAAGATTCCGGAAGGCTCGACCGGCCTGTCGGAGGGCGCCGAGGGCACCACGCTGCAAATGCTGGCGATGGCCAAGGCCCCGGGCACGATCCCCGGCCACGTCAATCCGCCCAAGCCCAATCTCGACAGCGTGGCGTCCGCACCTGCGCCGCAGGAAGAGCCTGTCGTCGCCGTCAGCGCGCCCGCAAGCACCCGCGTCGCTACGGCTCAGCCGGCCGAGAAATCCGGCTTCTTCTCCAATCTCGGCCGCAAGATGGGCATGGGCTCGTCCGAGACGACTTCGACCACCCCGCCGCCGCAAGCCACCGCGTCCGTCGCGCCGGCCGCAACCGCCACGACGCCGCCGACCGCAGCATCGAGGCTGAAGGCCGCCGTGACCCGCTTCGTGCCGGGACATGACAAGCCGAAGGAAGCGTCGAAGCCGGCCGTTGCCGCCGCCAAGCCGGCGGAGCCGGCAAAGCCCGACACCCGCCTCGCCCAGACGCGGCCGGCGCTGAAGCCGTCGGTGAGCGATGGTGCAGGCGAAGCGACCCAGATCATGGGCGCCGCGCCGGTGGTGTCGTCGAACTCGTTCGACAGCCGCTTCGGGGCGGTGAAGTAGGCGCGGCCACAAGCCCGAGACAGATTGCCCCGACGCTATCCGCTTAATCCATCATCGTCCGTTGCAACCACATACGTTCGCTTCAGCGGCAACAGCATTCTGTACCTTGGCTCGAACTCTTCGTAATGGTCGAAGATCAGCTTGATCAACTCTTCCCCGGACATGAGTCGAATATTTTGGTTGGCGCGCTCAAACTCAAGAGCCGGCGCTGAATAGCCCCCAGCGTTACAAAGAGACCGTTCTCGTCATCTTGTATGTGCCCGTACAGTTGCGCTACCTGTGGCTGGCCGATCGTATTCAGGGTTTGCTTGCATTGGACTTTGATTACGTCCTTGAAGCCAAGCTCGTCTTTGTGAGCAAGAATATCTACGCCGCCATCGCCCGTCGCTTGAGTTACCCGACAGTGATAGCCCATACGTTCCAAGAGATGCGCAACGAAGTACTCAAATTGTCGAAACGACAATCCCGACTTTAGCCGCTTAAGGACAAAATCCTCAACTTCCTCCTCCGCAAACGCCGCCGCGGCACCTCCCAGCTTCTTCGGATAATGGTAATTCTTTTTACCCGAATCGCGAAACGCCGCGCTGTCGTACCCGCGCCCGCTGATCGCTTACGGGGATACCCCGCCCTGCCGGGGGGCGGCCGTCCTGCTGCCGGTGACACTGTTATGCGCGGGATTCGGATTACGGCGGCGCGTAACACTGACGGAGCCGGCTTCGGTTACGGAGGGTGGCGATAGTTCGGCTCGTGGCCGCTAGAACTGGAACAAGGCCCGATGCTTCACAGAGCACTCGCTACCGTGGCCGGCAATTGCGACCAGGCACTCGAAACGGCGCTTCACAAGCTCGACTGCCAAAAATCGCGCGTGCAAACCGCGTTGTGAGGACGTAATCAAAGATCTTTCCGCCGTCTCCGATAGAGCCCAAGGCATGCCGCAACGCACATTCCGTCACAAGGCGAGATTTCTTTTGCTTCTCTCGGCTGTCGCGATTCCAGGCCAGGCCGCGCAGGCCAGATCGCGCGGCGATTTCAAGGGAATGGGCGTCGTCGAGCTGATGCAGAAGTACGGCCACCCCGACCAGATCCTCGCCACCGGCAGCCGGTTTGGGACAAACGGCATTTGAACGAGGACATTCGACCGATGCGGAAGTTGATTGCAATGAGCTTGGTTGGCGTTTTGGGCGCAAGCGTCTTTGACTCCGGCCCGGCAGGTGCCGAGAATCTGAACCTCAAATTCGGTCCGACCTGGTCATGCAAGATGATTTCGGCTGAACTGGACAATCTCTATGAGAGCTGTCGTCGGTGCGAGAAGCGCAACCCTCCGGAACACTTCAATCAGCTCTCGCCGACGGAGGGAGAGTGCGTGCCCAAGGGATCGCTTAAAGGCAACAAGTACGAGGACGCTCCCCCGATCTTGCAAGAGAGCGCGAACTCCAGCAAAAGATCGATGATCTCGTCAAAGAGCGAGAGACCCTGACTCTGAAGCGCATGCAGGAAAAGAAATGGCGCGACTCGGGAGTTAGTGGCTCTGGCAGTGGCGCCAGCCGAGCACCAGAAAGCCGGGGCAATGAAGGCGCGGGCACCACGCCCCATGGATGGGCTGGAAAGTCAATCACGATAGAGCGCAGGGCCGACTACAGAAGCGAATCGAAAGATGGGGTCGTGACGAAAACCATGACTCCCTCCCCACTCAGCCTCACCATCGCAAGAGATGGATCAATCATCCCTTCTCACGGTTCGCTGGTCGGCGATGATCAGCCGATCGTCATCGGGAGGAGCAACCACACGCTACCGTCGCGCGATGCAACCATCACAGCGGAACTCAGCTATTCGGACGGGACCCTCATGCTGGTCTTGGAGACACATGACAAATATACGGTTCAAGACGTCAGCAAGATGGAATTGAAGCGGATTTCTCAGGACGAATGCACTTTCCGAGACCTGTCAACGATCGTCTACAAGCGCTCGCGAGAAAGAGTAACCATCAACCACACGTCTACACGTTGCATCATTCGGTAGGGAAGCGTACGGCGGAGCAACGGCCGCGTGACGACCCGGCGGCAGGCGCTGCATATCAGTCGGGATTGGAGGGACGCCGCGTCTCACTCAAGCGCGAGCAGCCGGAGCTACGGCGCCAGATACCGCATCAGCTCCGGATTGCCCCTGACCTCGCCCGCCTCGCCTTGCAGCGCGACCCGTCCGCGATCCAGCACATAGGCGTAGTCCGCAACGCGCAGCGCGAGGTCGAGGTGCTGCTCGACGATGATGACGGCGATGGTCTTGGCGAGCCTCGATCAGGCGTTCGGTGATTTCCTCGATCACGCCGATCCAGACCCCCTCGGTCGGCTCGTCCAGTAGCAGCAGCTTGGGATCGCCCAGCATGGCGCGGCCGATGGCGAGCATCTTGCGCTCGCCGCCGGAGAGCGTGCCGGCGGGCTGGTCGAGGCGCTGGCCGAGTTTGGGAAAGATCGCCAGCACGCGATCGATCGCGGAGGCATCCTTGTTCGCGAGCGAGCCGACCGCGAGATTGTCGCGCACCGACAGGCGCGCGAACACCGAATGCTCCTGCGGCACGTAGCCGATGCCGGCGCGGACGCGCTCCTGGGTGGCGCGGCGGCTGATGTCGCGGCCGTCGAAGGCGACCTCGCCCTTCCACGCCGGCAGCTCGCCGACGATGGTCTTCATCAACGTGGTCTTGCCGGCGCCGTTGCGCCCGAGCACGGCGACACCGCCACGCCAGGGGATGCCGAGGGTGACGTCGAACAGGACCTGGCTGCGGCCATAGCCGGCGTCGAGATGCTTGATGTCCAGAAATTCAGGCACGGCGCAAATAGATCTCCTGAACGGATGTGTTGGCCTGGATCTCCGCCACGGTGCCGGAGGCCAGCACCTTGCCCTGGTCGAGCACGGTGAGGCGATCGCAGATGTCGCGGATGAAATCGAGGTCGTGCTCGACGATGACGAGCGAGCAATGCTGCTTGATCGGCTGCAGCAATTCGCCGGTGACGCGGCGCTCCTCAAGGCTCATGCCGCCGGTCGGCTCGTCGAGCAGCAGCAATTTCGGCTTGCCCGCGAGCGCCATCGCGATCTCCAGCCATTGCTGCTGGCCGTGCGACAGCGCAGCCGCGGCCTCGAAGGCCCGGTTCGCAAGGCGAAACTGCGTCAGCATGGTCATCACCTGCTCGTGCAGCGCGGCCCGCGTGCGCGAGAATACGAGGTCGATCAACGAGGACTGCGCCTGCAGCGCGAGCAAGATGTTGTCGTACAGCGTCAGCGAGGGCAGCACGGACGTGATCTGGAATTTCAGGCTCATGCCGGCGCGGGCCCGCTCGGTCGGCGTGAAGGCGGTGATGTCGGTGTTGACGAAGGACACCTTGCCTGTGGTCGGCACCTCTGCGCCGGCGATGCACTTCATCAATGTGCTCTTGCCGGAGCCGTTCGGGCCGATCAGGCCGTGAAACTCGTTCTCGCGGACGCTGAGGGCTGCGCCGTCGAGCGCTGTGAGCTTGCCGAAGACCTTGCTGATGCCGGCGGCTTCAAGGAGCATTGCGCTTCTCCTTTCGCCTGGCGCCGAAGCTGCCGACCCGCTCGCGCTCGCCGAGGACGAGACTGATCAGGCCGAGTGGCCGGAACAGGATCACGAGCAACAGGAGCAAGCCCAGGATGATCGGCCAGACGTCGCGATAATTGTCCGAGAGCCAGAAGCTGACGCCCTCGACGATCACCGTGCCGATGACCGCGCCGATCAGCGTACCGGAGCCGCCGAACAACACGTAAAGCACCACCTGCGTCGAGACCACGACGCCGACCATGTTGGGCCACACGAAACCTTCGTGGAAGGCGTAGAGGCTGCCGGCGAGCCCCGCGACGGCGCCGCCGATGGTGAAGATGATCGCCTTCAGGTGCTGCGCCTTGTAGCCGAAGAAGGCGATGCGCTGCTCGTTCTCGCGCAGGCCCGCCAGCGCGAGGCCGAATTGCGAGCGCACCAGGAAGCGGCAGAGCAGATAGACCACGACGAGGATGCCGAGCACGAGATAATAGAACGCCGGCCCTTCCGTGAACTCGTAAGCCCCCAGCGACATCGGCGCGATCGAGGGGATGCCGTTCTGGCCGCCGAGATAGTACCAGCCGCGCGCGAGACGATCGGCGGCATAGGAGCCGGTGAGCGTGCCCAGCGAGACGAAGATCACGCTGGAGGGATGCCGGCCCAGCAGCAGGAAGCCGCCGAGCAGCAGTGCGAAGGTGAGGCCGATCAGCGTGCCCGCCGACAGCACCAGGAAGATGTTGGTGATGTCGAGGTCGCGCGCCAGCAGCGCGACGCCATAGCCGGCCGAGCCGAAGAACAGGGCCTGCCCAAAGCTCATGATGCCGGCATAGCCCCAGACCAGGTCGAACGACAGCGCGAACAGCGCAAGGATGATCACGCGCGTCGCGAACACCGTGAGATAATCCTGCAGCACAAGCGGCGCGAGCAGCGCCGCGACCAGCACGAGCCCCTCCACGATCTGCAGGATCTTGCGGCCCGCGCCGGCTTTCGCCGGCGCTGCATTGCTACCCATGACGACAACCGCCTCCCCGCCGATCTCGGCGGGGATCGCCTGCTTCACTGCGCCCATCGACTTCGGCATCCGCGCTCAGCATTCCTTGGGATCGACCAGACCCTCGCTGCGCGCGACGATCTCGTAATTCCCGGCCTTGGCGACCGCGGTGTACATCTTCATCTTGCAGTGCCGCTTGCCGGGAACCATCTCGGCCGGGCCGCCCGGGCCTTCGGCGATCTTGGCATGGTCGAGCGTGGCCGCAACGGACTCGCGGTCGATCTTGCCGGCTTCCTTGACCGCCGCCTCCCACAGCTTGAGGCCGCGATAGGTGCCGGTCGCGGCGCTGCCGGCCGCAAACAGGAAGTTGCCGGGGAAGTCCTTTTCGTATGCCGCCTGGATCTTGGCGTCGAACGGGTTCTCCTTGGTCAGCACCTTGAAATAGTCGAGACAGCTCGCAAGGCCCTCGATCTCGGCGGCCTGGTTGATGTTGAGCGTGTTCTCGTCATAGTAGACGCAGGCGAGCCGTCCGCCGTTCTTGAGGAAGCCGGCTTCATAGAGCTGCTTGAAGAACGGCCCGACGCCGGGCGGAATGACGGTGTTGAAGACGACGTCCACCTTGTTGGAGACGATGCGGTTGACGGTCGCGGAGAAGTCGACCTGGTCGAGCGGATAATACTCCTCGAACACGACCTCGCCGCCGTTCGCTTCGATCACCTTGCGGGCATAGACGTTGAGCGTGTGCGGCCAGACGTAATTGGCGCTCGGCAGCGCGAACTTCTTGCCGCCGTTCTTGATCAGCCAGGGAATGAATTCGTCGCATTGCTGCGCCGGGGTCGGCCCGGTGCAGAACAGATAGGGCGTGCACTCCTTGCCCTCGTAGAGCTGCGGGTAGATGTAGAGTGTCTTGCCGCGCGCCACGATCGGATCCTTGATCGCATTGCGCATCGAGGAGGTGATGCCGCCGAGCACCATGTCGACCTTGTCGCGCTGGATCAGCTTTCGCACATTGCCGACGGCGACGGATTCGTTCGACGCGGTGTCCTCGATGTAGAGCTCGAGCGGACGGCCGAGCAGACCACCGGAATTGTTGATCTCCTTGATCACCATCTTGGCGACGTTGGCGTCGGCATTGCCGGCATAGGCGATCGGGCCGGTAAGGTCGGTGGCGATGCCGACCTTGATCGGGCCTTCGGCCGCGTTGGCCCAGGGCGCCGGGATCACCCAGCTGCCGACGCCGGTCGCGACCGCACCGGAGGCAAAGGCGAAATTGGAGAGAAAGCGGCGCCGTGAAAGCTGAATGCGATCGAACATGTGACTAAACCCCTTTTCCAGCGATGAGGCCCTGCGGGCGGAATTTGATGAAGGCAATGGCGAGCACGAAGACGAGGACATCGGCGACGACGGGCGCCATGATCCACGGCAGCGCGGCGCTGAGCGTGCCGATGACGCCGGCACCCGCGACCGGCCCGATGAAGGAGCCGACGCCGCCGACCATGACCGCGACGAAGCCCTGGATCAGGAAGCGCAGGCCCAAATCGGCGTAGAGGCTGAACACCGGCACGATCAGCGCGCCGGCAAGCCCGGCGAGCGCGGAACCGAACGCGAAGGTGGCGCCGTACATCAGCGGCGTGGAAATGCCGGAGGCGCGCGCCAGCGACGGATTCTCCAGCGTGGCGCGCATGCGCAGGCCGAAGCTGGTGCGTGACAGCAGGAGATAGCAGCCCGCCATCACCAGGAGCGTGATCACGATGATGGTGAAGCGCCAGGCCGAGATGTGCATGGCGCCGATGTCGATCGAGCCGCCGATCGGCTCGGGCACGGTGAGATAAAAGCCGCCGATCAGCCCGCGAACGGTTTCGCGGATGATCAGCCCGAGTGCGTAAGTGCCGAGCATCGCCACGATCGGCGCGGCGTAGAAGCGGCGGATGATCAGCGCCTCCAGCACGAAGCCGAGCGCGCCGACCACGAAGGGCGCCGCGACCATGCCGGCCCAGATCGGCAGTCCCTTGGCGTAGGCGAGATAGGTGATGTAGGCCCCCAGCAGCACGAACTCGCCCTGTGCGAAGTTGAAGATGCCCATCATGCTGGCGATGATGCCGAGCCCCAGCACGATCAGGACGATGATCGCGCCGAAGCTCAGGATCTCGAACGCCGCGACGAACGCGTTAGCCATGCTTTTGGGGTCCGTTCACCTGCGTCAAAGCCGCACTCACATCTTCTTCCAGTCGCCGATCTGCTCGAAGGCATGGGCGGCGCGGTAGATGGTGGATTCCTCGAACATGCGGCCGACCAGCATCAGGCCGACCGGCAGTCCGTCGACCATGCCGCAGGGCAGCGACATCGCGGGATGGTGGGTGATGTCGAACGGCGCGGTATTGGAGATCATCTCCAGCGCGCGGGCGACGTAGTCCTCGCGGCTGGCATTGGGCTCCGGCAGCTTGGTCGCCTTCATCGGCGTGGTCGGCATCAACAGCAGGTCGTAGTCGGCGAACGCCTTGTCGTAGGCTGCGGTCAGGCGCCTGGAGATGTTGAGCGCCTTGCCGTAGAAGCGCGGGCCGAAATTGTTGTTGATGTAGGTGCCGAGCAGCATGAACAATTTCGTGGTCTCGGACAGTGAGTCCGCCTGCCGGCGCCAGCCGCGATGAAAATCCATCAGCGAGGTCGAATAGAGATCGCCGCGGGACAGGCCGTAGCCGTCGCCGAACATCATGGTCTGGGTCAGGCCCTCGGTGCCGATCGGGGTCCAGATCGCGCCGCCCAGCATGTGCATCGGGATCGAGACAGTCTCAACCGTAGCGCCGAGATCCTTGAAGCGCTTGGCGGCTTCGCGAACGCTCTCGTTGACGGCCGCTTCCGCGGTCGGCTGCTCAAAGCCTTCCTTGACGATGCCGATCTTCATGCCCTTGACGCCCTGGCCGAGCGCCTTGGTGTATTCCTCGACCTTCGGCGCCTTGATGCGGGGATCGTAGCCGTCGTCGCCGGCGAGCACTTCGAGCAGCAGTGCGTTGTCGGCGACCGTCGCGGTCATCGGCCCGGTGTGGTCGACATAGATCTCGATCGGCATGATGCCGGTATAAGGCACGAGGCCCCAGGTCGGCTTCATGCCGTAGGTGCCGCAGAACGAGGACGGCATGCGGATCGAGCCGCCCTGGTCGCCGCCGATCGCCATGTCGACCTCGCCGAGCGCAACCACGACACCCGAGCCCGACGACGAGCCGCCGGCGGAGTAGCCCATCTTGTGCGGATTATGCACAGCTCCATAGGAGTTGGTGTGGCTGCCGCCCGACAGGCAGAAGTGCTCGCAATGCACCTTGCCCTTGATCTCGGCACCGGCATCCAGCATGCGCGTGACGATGGTGGCGTCGAAATCTGGCACATAGCCTTCCAGCGTCGACGAGCCGTTGGTCATGGGCACGCCGGCCAGCATGATGTTATCCTTCAGCGCGACGGTCTTGCCCTTGAGCTTGCCGCTGGCGGCGCCCTGCACGGTCGATTTGCGATACCAGGCGTTGCGCGGGTTCTCCTCGGCCGAGGGCCGATAGCCGGGCGTGCGCGGATATTTCACCTCGGGCAGCTCGTCCGGCATCGCGGCAACGAGATTGTAGGCCTCGATCGAGCCCTGCATCAGACCGCGGAACGAGGTGACGTCCTCGTCGGTGAGCGAAAGACCGCATTGCTCGGCGACACTGCGAAGCTGGGCTGGCGTGGGAAGGACGACTGTCACGGCGCTCTCCTGAACTTTCTTTGGAACGTTGGGCGTGGCCGCCCCGGCGCGACGCACGCACCCGCGTGCTTCGCCGAAACATTCAAAACGGAAATATTTTCCTTTTCAAGTATTATTTTGCAATGAGGCCCGCGCGTGTCGCCGCGGGCGAGGTCAGAGCGGCTTGATCAGCCGGAAGTCGAGACCGTCGGCCTCGGCGAGATGCATCGGCATCCGCGCGCGTCCGTCGCGGACGGTGACCTGACCGCGGGCGCCGCTGTAGACGATGTTGCGGCCGGCCATGAGCATCGGGCCCATCGACAACGAGCCGGCCTTGTTCGCGACGGCCTCGAGGAATCGCATGCCCTCGTAGCTCGACTGTCCGACCGACCCGATCGGCGGCGCATTCGGCCCGAACATCGCGCGATATCGGCTCTGGAAGTCGTCATTGGCGCGCGTGCCGGTGCCGGTGAAATAGCCCGAGGCGCAGAACATATTCTCGCTGTTGTCGGCGCCGATGCCGAGCAGCACGGTGTCGTCCATCGCGCCCGCGAGCCGCAGCGTCGTGGCGCCGAGCCCCCATTCGCCGAAGGCGCGGTTGAAGGTGATGCTGTCGGTGCCGATCAGGGAGATCAGCACGACGTCGGGCTTGGCAGCGCGGATGCGCGCCAGATGCGGCTCGTGATTGTCCTCACCGAGCGGCACGAACTCTTCGCCGACGACGTGGCCGCCGGTTTCCCTGATGTAGTTCTTCACCGCGCGGTGGGATTGCCACGGCCAGACGTAATCGCTGCCGATCAGGTACCAGCGCTGGGCCTTCTTGACGTCGGCGAGCCAGTGGATGGCGGGGCGGCTCTGCCAGCGCGGCGTCTCGCCGATCGCCATCACGCCGGGCGTGCGCTCGCCGCCCTCGTAGACCGGCGTGTAGATGTAGGGGATACGGTGGCGCGTGATGACGTCGCGCAAAGCCACCCGGACTGCGCTGGTGTGCAGGCCGACGATGAGATCGACCTCGTCGGACGCGATCGCCTGCTCGGCGCGGTCGAGGACGTCGTCCAGCGGCCCGCCGGCGTCGTAGATGGACAGCTCGATCTCCCTGCCGAGCAGGCCGCCGCGCTTGTTGATCTCGGCAACCGCGAGCTGCGCGCTGTTGGTGGCGCATGGTCCCCAGACCCCGGGCGAGCCGGTGCAGCAGATGAAGCCGCCGACGCGGAGCCGGTTGCTGCCGCGCCGCCTGAAAAGGGCATGATCGCGCGGCGACAACGCACCGTCAGCCGCCGATGACGACAGATTCCTGAACAGCATGGACGGCGGCAACGCCGGACCGCCGTGAGCCGGGAAGTTTACCGTCGCGCGCACGCCAACTCCTGTCTGGCAGCAGACCTGAAAGCACATTCTGCGGGCGACCGCGGCATTCGCCCTTTTGTTGGGCAAACATCCTATTTTGAAAATATTGAATATTCAACAATTGAAGTGCATATAGATGCAGCATTGATTGCAAGACATTCACTCATTTGGGTCAAGACGAAGTCTTAGCCGTGGCAAAACCGACCAAAGCAAACACCCCAATCACCGAACATCTCGCTTATCTGCTGGCGCAAGCCAACCGGGAGATCAACCGGCAGCTGGAACTGCGGCTGAGCAAGGAAGGTGTTCCCGTCGAGCAATGGCGCATCCTGAAGGTGCTGTCGGATGGCAACGGCCATTCGATGGGCGAGCTCGCGGACGCCGTGCTGCTCAACCATCCGACGCTGACCAAGATGATCGACCGCATGGTCTCCGACACGCTGGTCTATCGCGTGCAAGATCCGAACGACCGCCGCAAGGTGCTGATGTTCATCTCCGACCGCGGCAAGGTGCTGTGCAAGAAGCTCAACTCGCTCGCAGTGGACCAGGAGGAGCACATCCTGGAGAGCTACGGCGACAAGCCGACGAGCGAGCTCAAGCGGCTGCTGGAGAGCTTGATCGACAGCTCGAATTGAGGGCGCGCGTATCGCGAGAGTTGCGAACCAGCCAACCCAGCAAGCACTGTCGTCCCGGCGGACGCCGGGACCCATAACCACAGGGCGTGGTCGTTGCAAAGATTGTTAGTTGCGCTGCTTCGCACGGTACGATGACCGTGTGCCATCGATAGATTCCGCGGTATGGGTCCCGGCGTTCGCCGGGACGACGGCGGAATGTGAGGCGCCTACGACGCACCTCACAACGACCTTCAAGCCTTACGCATACCGCCCGTGGCAGTGCTTGTACTTCTTGCCTGAGCCGCAGGGGCAGTCCTCGTTGCGGCCGATCTTGCCCCAGCTCGCCGGGTTCTTCGGATCGCGCAACGCGGCGTCGGTGGCCTGCGCGCCCAGCGAGACGCTGGCGACGGCCATTTCGTCCTCGCCGGTGTTCGGGTCGAACTTGTGCGCTTCCATCTGCGGCAGCACAGGTGCTTCCTGCTCCGGCGGAACGATCTCGACGCGCATCAGCTGCGCCGTGACGGCCTCGCGCAGGTGAGCGCTCATTTCCTGGAAGAGATTGAAGGCCTCGGTCTTGTACTCCTGCAACGGATCGCGCTGGCCGTAACCGCGCAGGCCGATGACCTGGCGCAGATGGTCGAGCATGATCAGATGCTCGCGCCAGAGATGGTCGAGCGTCTGCAGCAGGATGGTCTTCTCGACGTAACGCATCACGTCGGGACCCCATTGCGCGACCTTGGCCGCCATGTGCTCGTCGGCCTTGGTCTCGATGCGGGTGAGCAGCTCCTCGTCGGCGATGCCCTCTTCCTTCGCCCAGTCGTCGACCGGAAGGTCGAGATCGAGCACGCGCTTCAATTCGTCCTTCAGGCCCGCGACGTCCCACTGCTCGGCATAGGCATGCTCGGGCACGTGCTTGGCGACGAGGTCGTCGATGAAGGCGTGCCGCATGTCAGTCACGGTCTCGGCGACGCTCTCGTCCTTCATCAGGTCGACGCGCTGGTCGAAGATCACCTTGCGCTGGTCGTTCTGGACGTTGTCGAACTTGAGCAGGTTCTTGCGGATGTCGAAGTTGCGCGCCTCGACCTTCTGCTGCGCCTTCTCGAGTGCCTTGTTGATCCAGGGATGGATGATCGCCTCGCCTTCCTGCAGGCCGAGACGCTGCAGCATGCTGTCGAGGCGATCCGAGCCGAAGATGCGCATCAGATCGTCTTCCAGCGACAGGAAGAACTTGGAGCGGCCGGGGTCGCCCTGACGGCCGGAACGGCCGCGCAGCTGATTGTCGATGCGGCGGGATTCGTGGCGCTCGGAGCCCATGATGTAGAGGCCGCCGGGTTTCTTCACGGTCTTGGCGGGCTTGTTGCCCTTCGCCGGCTCGATCTCGACGGTCTCCTCGGCCTTCAACACGATCTCGCGGAAGTGCTCGATGTCGGCCTTGATCTGCTCGATCTTCTTCGCCTTCTCGGCTTCGTCCTCGATGCCCGCGGTCTCCTGCTGGATGCGCATCTCGAGCGAGCCGCCGAGCTTGATGTCGGTGCCGCGGCCGGCCATGTTGGTGGCGATGGTGATCGCGCCGGGGACGCCGGCTTCGGCAACGATGTAGGCTTCCTGCTCGTGGAAGCGCGCGTTCAGCACCGCGAACAGTTTTGCCGGCTTGTTGGCGCGGGCGGCGGCGTACAGCTTCTGCATCGAATTTTCGTTGCCGAAATCGATCTGCCGGTAGCCATGCTTCTTGAGATATTCGGCGATCACTTCCGACTTCTCGATCGAGGCGGTGCCGACCAGCACCGGCTGGAGACGCGCATTGGCGCGCTCGATCTCGGCCAGGATCGCTGCGTATTTCTCGTTCTGGGTGCGATAAACCTCGTCGTCCTCGTCCAGACGCGCGATGGACAGGTTGGTCGGGATCTCGACGACCTCGAGCTTGTAGATGTCGAACAGTTCGTCGGCTTCCGTCAGCGCCGTACCGGTCATGCCGGCGAGCTTTTCGTACATGCGGAAGTAGTTCTGGAACGTGATCGAGGCCAGCGTCTGGTTCTCGGGCTGGACCTGGACGTGCTCCTTGGCTTCCAGCGCCTGGTGCAGGCCTTCGGAATAGCGCCGGCCGGCCATCATGCGTCCGGTGAACTCGTCGATGATCACGACCTCGTCGTCGCGGACGATGTAGTCCTTGTCGCGCGTGAACAGCGTGTGGGCGCGCAGCGCCTGGTTGATGTGGTGCACGACGGAGACGTTCTCGACGTCGTAGAGCGACTCGCCCTTGAGCTGCCCGGCGTCGCGCAGCAGCGTCTCGATCTTCTCCATGCCGGCTTCGGTGAGCGTCACCGTGCGCTGCTTCTCGTCGACATCGTAGTCGGACTTGTCGAGTTTGGGCAGGAAGCCGTCGATGGTGTTGTAGAAGTCGGAGCGGTCGTCGAGCGGGCCGGAGATGATCAGCGGCGTGCGCGCCTCGTCGATCAGGATCGAATCGACCTCGTCGACGATGGCGTAGAAGTGCGGCCGCTGGACCATGTCCTCGAGCCGGTACTTCATGTTGTCGCGCAGATAGTCGAAGCCGTATTCGTTGTTGGTGCCGTAGGTGATGTCGCAGGCATAGGCCGCCTTGCGCTCGGCATCGTCGAGGCCATGCACGATGACGCCGGTGGTCAGGCCGAGGAAGCCGTAGATCTGGCCCATCCAGCCGGAGTCGCGGCGGGCGAGGTAGTCGTTGACGGTGACGACGTGGACGCCCTTGCCGGCGAGCGCGTTGAGATAGACCGCCAGCGTTGCCACCAGCGTCTTGCCTTCGCCGGTCTTCATCTCCGCGATATCGCCCTCGTGCAGCACGATGCCGCCGATCAGCTGGACGTCGAAATGGCGCTGGCCGAGCGTGCGCTTGGCGGCCTCGCGCACGGTGGCGAAGGCGGGCACCAGGAGGTCGTCGAGCGTCTTGCCCTCCGCGAGCTGCTTCTTGAAGTCCGCGGTGCGGGCCTTGAGCGCCTCGTCGGAGAGTTTGGAAACCTCGGGCTCCAGCGCGTTGATCGCGTTGACACGGGATTGATATCCCTTCACCCGCCGGTCGTTGGCGGAGCCGAAAACTTGCGGGCGAGCGCGCCGATCATGCCTAGTTCCTGTGTTCGCGATTCAACCGCGTTGCAGCCAAGAAGTTGTCACCCGCCTGCCCATCAACTCACCGTGACGCCTCCCGGCGTCATAACCCGGACTGCGGGGGTCATCCGCCATATGGGTGGGAATTGGGCTAGTCTGGGTTCAACGGCCAAAAACGCAGCAAAATAAACGCCATCGCCATGGTCGCGACCGGCCAGAGATATGGCCCGGTCAGGGCCTTGTCAACGGCGGGCACATTGCGGCTAATTCATCATTTTGACAGACTTTTCGCGTTGCAAAGCCCCCCTGAATTGGGCGAGTGTCCGCCCGCTTCGGGCAGCCCCCTGCTTCAACAAAAGGATTTTCCATGACCACCTCGTTCCCGGTAACCACCGGCCAGCGTTCCCGCCGTGCGTCCGCCCTGGCTGGCAGCCTCGTTCTGGCGCTGTCCCTGGCGGTCGCGGGCCCGCTCCGGGCGGCCGACGATCCGGTCCTGGCGAAGGTCAATGGCGTGGAAATCAAGAAGAGCGACGTCGCCATGGCCGAAGAGGAGCTTGGACCGAGCCTTGCCCAGATGGACCCGGCGACCAAGGACGAGAACGTCCTGTCGTTCCTGATCGACATGAAGATCGTCAGCAAGGCTGCCGAGGACAAGAAGGTCGCCGACAGCGAGGAATTCAAGAAGCGCCTGGCCTTCGCCCGCAACCGGCTTTTGATGGACAGCCTGCTCGCCAACGAGGGCAAGGCCGCCACCAACCCGGACGCCATGAAGAAGGTCTATGAGGAGGCCTCCAAGCAGATCACCGGCGAGCAGGAGGTGCGCGCCCGTCACATCCTGGTCGAGACCGAGGACGAGGCCAAGGCGGTCAAGGCCGAGGCTCGACAAGGGCGCCGATTTCGCCGAGGCTCGCCAAGAAGAAGTCCAAGGATCCGGGCTCGGCCGACGGCGGCGACCTCGGCTTCTTCACCAAGGAGCAGATGGTTCCGGAATTCTCGGCCATCGCCTTCACGCTGGAGCCGGGCAAGATCTCCGACCCCGTGAAGTCGCAGTTCGGCTGGCACATCATCAAGGTCGAGGAAAAGCGCAACCGCAAGGCGCCGGACTTCGAGCAGGTCAAGACCCAGATCGAGAGCTACGTCACCCGCAAGGCCCAGGCCGAATACGTCGCCAAGCTGCGCGCCGAGGCCAAGGTCGAGCGGCTGGACCAGCCGGCGGCCGACGCCAAGCCCGATGCAAAGCCCGATGCAAAGCCGGCCGACGCGGCCAAGCCCTCGGACAGCAAGATGGCGCCGCCCGCCAAGAAGTGAGAATTTGCTGTCACTTCGCGGACGCCAATAGTATCTAACGTCGCAATGGCCGGGCACATGCCCGGCCATCTGCATATCCAGACCTGATCAAGGCACCAGCGATGTCCTCATCCGTCTCCCCGCTCGCCCCGAAGAACGTTCCCGACATGCCCGTGATCGCGGGCGTCCGCCTTGCGACGGCCGAGGCCGGCATCCGTTACAAGAACCGTACCGACGTGCTGCTGGCGGTGATGGACAAGGGCACGGCAGTCGCCGGCGTCTTCACCAAGTCGAAATGTCCCTCCGCGCCGGTGGAATGGTGCCGCGCCAAGCTCAAGGGCGGCGGATCTTCTAAGAGAGGATTGGCGCGCGCGCTCGTGGTCAACTCCGGCAACGCCAATGCCTTCACCGGCAAGACCGGCCGCGCCTCCACCGCGCTGACCGCGAAGATCGCGGCCAAGGCGGTCGGTTGCAGCGAGGGCGAAATCTTCCTGGCCTCGACCGGCGTGATCGGCGAGCCGCTGGACGCGACCAAGTTCGACGGCGTGCTCGGCCACCTCGCCGAGACCGCCACGCCCGGCGACTACCTCGCCGCCGCCAAGGCGATCATGACCACCGACACCTTCCCGAAGGTCGCGACCGCGACGGTGAAGCTCGGCAAGGCCAAGGTCACCATCAACGGCATGGCCAAGGGCGCCGGCATGATCGCGCCCGACATGGCGACGATGCTGTCCTTCATCTTCACCGACGCGCCGATCGCGCCCGCCGCGCTGCAGGCCTTGCTCAAGGCCGGTGTCGAGGACACCTTCAATGCGGTGACGATCGACGGCGACACATCGACCTCCGACACGCTGCTGGCCTTCGCCACGGGCGCGGCCGCCGAGCATGGCGCGCCCAAGATCAGCCGCGCCAGCGATCCGCGCCTGAAGGCCTTCGTGAAGGCTTTCAACCAGATCTTGGCCAACCTGTCCGAGCAAGTCGCCCGTGATGGCGAAGGCGCGCGAAAACTGGTCGAGATCACGGTCGAGGGCGCCAAGACCAAGGCTTCGGCGCGCAAGATCGCGATGTCGATCGCCAACTCGCCGCTGGTGAAGACCGCGATCGCCGGCGAGGATGCCAATTGGGGCCGCGTGGTGATGGCGGTCGGCAAGGCCGGCGAGCCGGCCGATCGCGACAAGCTCTCGATCTCCTTCAACGGCATCCGCGTCGCCAAGAGCGGCGCGCGCGATCCGTCCTATGACGAAGCGCAGGTATCCGAAGCGATGAAGGCGCCGGAGATCGCGATTCTGGTCTCGCTCGGCCTCGGCAAGGGCCGCGACCGCGTGCTGACCTGCGACCTCACCAAGGAGTATGTCGCGATCAACGGCGACTACAGGTCTTGAGGCCTCACCCTCGCCCCGTTCTTACGGGGAGAGGTGAACAAGATCACCCCGAAATCCTGGCGTCCGCGACCGCTTTGCGGAACAGCGCGTTCATCGCGTCCGAGATGCCCTGGGTCGGGCTCACCTCGAAATACAGTCCCGGCGAGGCGCAGCTTTCCATGTTCTGCGCGATCTCGCTGTTGGGCGACGGACCGAAAGGACCTTTGTTGAAGGGGTCGATATAGGACATGTACCAGGAGTTGGTCGGCAACTGCAGATAGGTGGTGTAGAGCACCGCGATCTTGATGCCACGGTTCTTGATGGTGGTGCAGAGCGAGACGTCGATCGGCGACTGGCAGCGCCCGCCGCTCACGAGCGGCTTGGAGCAACCGGTATTGTACTCGTCGGCGACGCCGTCCGAGACGAAGAACAGATATTTCATCGGTGCGGACGAGGTGCCGGCGCCAGGTGCTGCGATCGCGGAATTGATGGCCGGAAAGACCGTGCTGAACTGGGTGTCCTTGTCGGCGGTGTAGGAATCGTTGTTGCCGTAGACGCCCATCAGGTCGATGCCGCCCGCCGCCGTCTTGGCGCTCGACAGGCTCGCCGACAGCGAGAACAGCGCGCGCAAGCCGATGGTTTTCGACGACGCGCCGAAATCGTAGATCGCCATGCGGAACTGGTTGGAATAGGTCTCGCTGGCCGCGGCGGTGTCCATCAGCGACTGGGTCGCGCTGCGCAGCACGTCGATCCGCGTCGTCACGCCCAGCGTCTTGGCGAGATTGTAGTAGTTGTTCGAGTCGTTGTAATCGTGACAGGCGAAGGCGCATTTGTCGGACGTGTTGTTGACCATCGTGCTGACATCCGCGGGCGTCGCCGCCACGCCCATCGACGGTGAATTGTCCAGCATCAGGTAGAAATCGACATAGAGCGGCATGCTCGCCGTCGCCGTCGACGAGCCGCTCATCGTCAGTGAGGTCTTGCCGATCACGCCGAGGAACATGGTCTTGATGCTGCCGCTGAACGCAACGGTCGAGGTGACCGTCGAGCCGCTCTTGACCACGGTCGGGGTGACGCTGTTGAGCGTATAACCGGTCAGATTGGCGACGTTGGCATTGAAGATGTTCTTGGCGTCGGTGACGCCGACCGCGATCGAGCCGTCCGAGGTCATCGTGCCCGCGGCCGCAAACCCCGGCGAGGCCTTGGCGACGGCGCCGACGCTGGCCGAATCGGCCGCGGCCTGAAGCTTGGCCCGAATTTGCGTCGCGCGGGAGTAATCGACGGCGCAGCCGACCGTCGTGATCAGGGGAACGCAGGCGAGCGCGAAAATCACCGCAATATTGCCGCGCCGGTCGCGGCCGAACTGGCGGATGGTGGAGGAAAGCACAGCGCGCATGGACCAGGCCCGGAATGATCTAAATATGTTTCCAGTCTAGGAACCGTTGATTAAATATGACTTATGGGGAACCGGGATAATCCGGGCTGTCACCGGTTAGCAAACCGTTACCGATGATCTTCAACGAGCGACACATTCACGTATGGCCGATCTCAAACTGACACTGGTGGTGGCCTGCGCGCTCATCGATGCTGACAAGCGCGTCCTGATCGCGCAGCGCCCCGAAGGCAAGACGCTCGCCGGCCTGTGGGAATTTCCCGGCGGCAAGTGCGAGCCCGGCGAGCGGCCGGAGCAGAGCCTGATCCGCGAACTGCACGAGGAGACCCGGCATCACCGTCGCCGAGCCATGCCTCGCGCCGCTGACCTTTGCCAGTCACGGCTACGAGACCTTCCACCTCCTGATGCCGCTCTACATCTGCCGGCGCTGGGAGGGGCAGGTCACCTCGCGCGAGGGCCAGACCCTGGCCTGGGTCCGCGCCAACAAGCTGCGCGACTATCCGATGCCGCCCGCGGACATTCCGCTGATCCCGCATCTAATCGATTTGCTGATGTGAGGCGCCTTGTGCCCCGGACGCAGCGCAGCGCTCCCGGCGATGCGAAGCATCGTCCGGTGCGGTGCGCTGCAGAGCCGGGGCCCAGAAAGCCACAGAGCTGGGTCCCGGCTCTGCGGAGCGTCACTTCGTGCCGCACCGCGTCCGGGACACACGTCGCTCTATTCTTTCCCCGCCTTCTTCACCGCCTCCGCCAGGCTCGCTTTCGCCGATCCAGGCTTCAGCGGCTGCTGCTGGCTCGCATGCGGCGCCCAGCCGGAGAGCCAGATGATGTCGAACGTCGCACGGATGCGGCCGTCGGCATCGGCAAAGCGCTCTGTGTAGATTTCGGCCATCCGCAACAGCGTCGCGCGCCGCGACGGCGTGCGACGCCGCTCGATCAGTACATTGGCGGCACCCATGCGGCGGAGATCCTGCATCAGGGCGAACGCATTGCCATAACGCACCACGACGCGGTCGACGTCGGTGACCGGCAGCGCGAAGCCAGCCCGCTGCAACAGCGCGCCGATGTCGCGCAGATCGGCGAACGGCGCCACGCGCGGCGACACGCCGCCCTCGCATTCGGCTTCCGCCGCCGCAAAGGCCTGACGCAGCTCGGTCAGGCTGTCGCCGCCGATCATCGCGGCGAGCAACAGCCCGTCCGGCTTCAGCGCACGGCGGATCTGCGCCAGCACGCCCGGCAGGTCGTTGACGAATTGCAGCGCCAGCGCAGAGACGACGAGATCGAGGCTTTGCGGTGCGAGCGGCAGTGTCTCCGTCCCATCCCCGTCGAGCGCAATGTGCGCGATGGAGGGAAGCCGAGCACGCAGCCCGACCAAACCCTCACCCGGCGTCCAGAGATCGGACGGTGCGTCAAACTCCCGCATCACCGCAGCCAGCCGGTCGAACATGTCCTCCGCGGCGCGATCGAGCAGAAAAGTCACGCCCCCTGCGCCCGTGCGCGCTGCTGCCGCGCATGCAGTAAGGCGCGATCGAACAAAGCGGGCGGGGTTTGCGGGGTCTGAGCCATGGCGCTGGTTACGCCGATCGAGGCAGTGATTGCAATCTCGTCTCTCGTGTCCCGGACGCGCTGCAGCGCTCTTTAGCGCTGCTGCGCAGAGCCGGGACCCAGCCGGCGACACGGGAGAAGACGGTGAAATGGGCCCCGGCTCTGCAGCGCATCGTCGAAGAGACGCTGCGCTGCGTCCTGGGCACGAGCGAGTCGCTTGAGGCTTGGCGAATGGAACGCTAGCCTCGCCCTCATGGACGCCGACGCCGCCCCCACCCGCTTCATCGCCGCACCGCTGCGTGCCGCGTGGACGGCTGGCCGCCACGTGCTGGCGCGGGCGGCGCGGCTCGCGCTCGACATCGCGCTGCCGACGCTGTGCGTGTCGTGCCGCGAGCCGGTGGACGGCGAAGGCGTTTGCGCCTCGTGCTGGGCGCGGCTGTCGTTCATCGAGCGGCCCTATTGTCCCCGGCTCGGCATCCCGTTCGTCTACGACCCGGGCCCCGACATGCTGTCGATGGAGGCGATCGCAAGCCCGCCGGCCTACATGCGGGCCCGCGCGGCAGTGCGCTATGACGACGTCGCGCGCACCCTCGTTCACGCGCTGAAATACCAGGATCGCACCGATCTGGCGCCCGCCATGGGCCGTTGGATGGCACGCGCGGGCGGCGAACTGCTGGCCGGGGCCGACATGCTGGTGCCTGTTCCGCTGCATTGGCGGCGCGCCTGGCACCGCCGCTACAACCAGTCCGGTGCGCTGGCGCGCGTGATCGAGCGGCAGAGCGGGGTCAGGGTCCGGGGCGAGGTGCTGCGCCGGGTGCGCGCCACCGAGCAGCAGATCGGCCTGTCGCGGGCCCAGCGCGCCACCAATGTGCAGGGCGCATTCCAGGTATCCCCCGACCGTCAGGCTGAAGTCCATGGCCGCCGGATTGTCCTGATCGACGACGTCCTGACCTCGGGGGCGACGCTGGATACCTGTGCGCGGGCCCTGCTCCGCGCCAAGGCCGCCCAGGTCGACGTGCTGGTCTTCGCCCGGGTTGTGGAGGTCAGGTAAAGTCCCATATAATTCAATGAATTCATGACATGAGAGCGCCAGACGACATGACCGCTGCTGTCGAGATCTACACCAGGCCGGGCTGCGGCTATTGTTCCGCCGCCAAGTCGCTACTGACCCGCAAGAAGGCCACCTTCACGGAATTCGACGTCGCCAAGAATCCGTCCTGGCGGGCGGAGATGTACGACCGCGCCGGCGAGGGCTCGACCTTCCCGCAGATCTGGATCGGCGGAAGCCATGTGGGCGGCTGCGACGACCTCTACGCGCTCGATCGCGAAGGCAAGCTCGACGGCATGCTCGAAGGCGTGAAGGCGACATCATGAGCGAGAATCGGACCTTTACCGCCGCGATGGTGCAGATGCGCACCGGATTGATGCCGGGGCCAAGCCTCGAACAGGCGACCAAGCTGATCCGGCAGGCAGCCGCCAATGGCGCCAACTACGTGCAGACACCCGAAGTCAGCAACATGATGCAGCTGAACCGCAAGGCGCTGTTCGAGCATCTGCAGAGCGAGGAGGACGATACCTCGCTGAAGGCCTACCGCGCGCTCGCGGCGGAGCTGAAGATCCACGTCCATGTCGGCTCGCTCGCGCTTCGTTTCTCGCCCGAGAAGGCGGTCAATCGCTCCTTCCTGATCGGGCCCGAGGGCAATGTGCTCGCGAGCTACGACAAGATTCACATGTTCGACATCGAGCTGCCGGACGGCGAGAGCTATCGCGAATCCGCCAATTACCAGCCGGGCGAGACCGCCGTAATCTCCGATCTGCCCTGGGGCCGCGTCGGCTTGACGATCTGCTACGATGTGCGCTTCCCCGCGCTCTATCGCGCGCTGGCCGAGAGCGGCGCTTATTTCATCACCGTGCCCTCGGCCTTCACCCGCAAGACCGGCGAAGCGCATTGGCATGTGCTGCTGCGTGCGCGCGCGATCGAGACCGGCTGCTTCGTGTTCGCGGCGGCCCAGGCCGGCACCCACGAGAACAAGCGCGAGACCTACGGCCATTCGCTGATCATCGATCCCTGGGGCGAGATCCTCGCCGAGGGCGACGTCGAGCCCGGCATCATCATGGCCAAGATCGACCCGGCCAAGGTCGAGACCGCGCGCCGCGCCATCCCCTCGCTGCAGCACGGCCGCCGCTTCGGCGTGTCCGATCCCAAGGCGGGGCCGGATCATCTGCATCTCGTACGGGGATCGGCATGATCCGCTACGCGCTTCGCTGCGACCGGGACCATGATTTCGAGAGCTGGTTCCAGAGCTCGTCGGCGTACGATTCCCAGGTCAAGCGCAAGCTCGTGACGTGCCCGATCTGCGGCTCCGCCAAGGTCGACAAGGCGATCATGGCGCCGCGCATCGTCGGCAAGAAGGGCCGCGGGCGTGCGACGCCGCCGCCGGAGCCGGCGACAACGACCGCGACTGCCGCACCCGAAGCGGCTGCGCCCGGCTCGACCTCGCTCATGATGGCGCAGGAGCGTGAGCCTCCGCAGCAAACTGAAGGAATTGCGCGATCACATCGTCAAGAACGCCGACAATGTCGGCGAGCGCTTCGCCAACGAAGCCCGCGCGATGCATTACGGCGACAAGGAGCACCGTCCGATCTACGGCGAGGCCTCGCCGGAAGAGGCCAAGTCGCTGATCGACGAAGGCATCGAGGTCTCGCCGCTGCCGACGCTGCCGGAAGATCGGAACTAAGCTCCCACCAGCACCGCCACGCCGACCACGATCAGCGCGATGCCGGCAAGCTCGCGCGGGGAGATCGGCTGCTTGAACGAGTAATAGGCCACACCTTGTGCGAACAGCACCTCGATCAGCGCGAGCGTGCGGACATTGGCGGCGGCGGTCAGCGCGAATGCCAGGAACCAGAACTGCGAGGCGAAGGCGCCCGTGAAGCCCGCCAGCATCGACGGCCGCCACAGGCCGAGGATCCCCCGCAGCACGTCCGGCGCGCGCAGCGAGCAGGTAGACCGTCAGGATCAGCGTCTGCACGAACAGGCCGAGCACCAGCGTGACCGAGGCCGCGGTCACGAAGGTCACGCCGGGAACGTTGATGATCGCCCCGCGAAACCCGACCGCGGAAAGCGCGAAGGCCGCGGCCGCGACGAGACCGGTGATGGTCGGCTTCAGCTCGGCAAAGCTCTTCTCGCCGCCCGGCCGCAGCGCGGTGATGACGACGCCGATCGTCGCGATCACGATCGCCAGCACCTTCAGCCAGTTGAGGTGATCGCCGAGAAAGACGAAGCCGAAAATCGCGGTCTGGATCGCCTCGGTCTTCAGGTAAGCCGTCGTCACCACGAAGGAGCGATCATTCATCGCCAGCAGCATCAGGCCGGTGGCAACGATCTGGCTGAGCGCGCCGAGCAGCAGCCACGGCCAGAACACGGCCGGCGGCATGCCGAGCTGATCGCCGGTGGCGACCAGCACCACGCCCAGAAACAGCAGCGAGAACGGAAAGCCGAACAGGAAGCGGATATTGGTCGCCCCCCACGTCCCCAGCGGCTTCGTGAGCGATCGCTGCATCGCATTGCGCGCGACCTGCCCGAGCGCAGCGACGACGGTGAAGGGAATCCAGAGGCTGGCGACGGTGAACATGGGGGTGGGCTGAATGGAGGGCCAAAGATTGCGGCCAACCTGCCGCCAGCGCTCGAACAGGTCAATCACGCTCGTGTCATAGGAGCGATGCTTTCGCTACAAGCAAACTGTCGTCCCTGCGAACGCAAGGACCCATAACCCCAGGGAGCAGTTTTGCGAAGGCTGCCAACCCGCGTATCTCACACCGTCTAACACCGATAGATTCCGCAGTATGGGTCCCTGCGTTCGCAGGGACGACAGCGTGGGCTTGGTGCGGATTTTCCGTATCAAACCAGCAAGTCGCTGAGATCGTGCCATTCCAAGTTATCGCGTTCGATCAGTTCGATCTTCCAGTCGCGTTTCCAGCGCTTCAGCTGCTTTTCGCGCGCAATTGCCTCATCCGCCCGCTCGAAAGCCTCGGTGTAGACTAGACGATGCACCCCATAACGCTTGACGAATTTCGAGCCCTTGCCGCTCCGGTGCTCTTCCAGCCGCTCTGCAGCGAGTTGGTGACCCGATGTAGAGAGTCCCGTGACGGCTACTGGCGAGGATGTAGACGTAGTACATGCCCGGCCCCTGTCTCGGCTAATTATTTGGGCCGGGGGTTATGGGTCCCTGCGTTCGCAGGGACGACACCGTCTGTGGAGGAACGGCTCGTGCCATATCCACAGTCTCACACCATCGTTTCGGCCACCACCATGTAATTCACATCCATGTCGGACGAGAGCGCCCATTTGTCGGCGAAGGGGGAGTAGACCACGCCGGTCTGCTCGGTGATGACGAGGCGGTTGTCGAGCAGGCATTTGGTCAGCTCGTCCGGCGTGACGAACTTGTTCCATTCGTGGGTGCCGCGCGGCAGCCAGCGCAGGACGTATTCGGCGCCGACGATGGCGAGCGCAAAACTCTTCCAGTTGCGGTTCAGCGTCGAGACCACCATGAGGCCGTTCGGCTTCAGCATCGCGGCGCATCGCTTCAGGAAGACGCCGACATCGACGACGTGCTCGACCACTTCCATCGCCAGCACGATGTCGAAGCGCTCCCGCGGGTCGATCTCCTCCACCGTGGTGCAGCGGTAGTCGATCGCCAGATGGCCCTTGTCGGCGTGCAGCTTCGCGGCGGCGATGTTGCTCTGGGACGGATCGACCCCGATGACCTGCGCCCCGAGCCGCGACAGCGGCTCGCAGAGCAAGCCGGCGCCGCAGCCGATGTCGAGCACGCGCAAGCCGCCGAGGCAGTTCAGGCTGCGCACGTTGCGCTCGAATTTGCGGCAGGCGGCGTCGCGGATATAGCCGAGCCGCAGCGGGTTGATCCGGTGCAGCGGCGCCATCTTGCCATTGGGGTCCCACCACTCCGCCGAGAGTTTTGAGAATTTGGCGATCTCGGCGGCGTCGACGGTCGACCCCTGCTGCGGACTTGCGGTTACGGAAGTATCTTGCTGCATGCTCATGATTACGCGCGGTCCTACCGCGTGGTGATCGAACTACGGAAGGCGAGCGGCGAGGCGATCGTCCGGATGGTTTCTCGGCCTTCGCCGACCCCGTTGATGGTCACATCGCCGTAGTTGAGAATACGTCCAAGGATGGTCTGGTTGACGTCGACGCTCTCGACCTTGTCCAGCGCCATCTCGAAGGTGCGGCGCTTGATGAAGCCGGTCTTGTGCACGACCCTGAGATTGGTGACGTCGGTCTCGGTGGTGAAGCGATGGAACCAGCCCTTCACGGTCCAATACAGGGCGGCGAGGGCGACCACCGCCGCGGCGGCGAGGCACAGCAGCATGAGCCCTTCGACCGTGGTCTGGCGCGACAGCACGAACAGGCCCAGGGCCAATATCCAGGCCAGGATCGCCGGGAAATAGAAGATCCAGTGCGCATTGGTCGAATACAGCACCTTCTCGCCGGGCTGGAGAATCTCGTCGATGTAACGCGCCATGACCTCGGTTAACCCATTGCCCGCACCCGGCCCCGCAGGAACCCGCTTGCCCCCGGCCCCGCCGCTAGGTATACGCGCGGTCGGTGTCCGCGAGGCCTGTCCGGTGCGGGTCACCATACTGATCCCTTTGAAGGAATGCACGCGTCGTCATGAGCCGCCTCGTGATGAAATTCGGCGGCACATCCGTCGCCAACATCGAACGTATCCGCAACGTCGCACGCCATGTGAAGCGTGAGGTCGACGCCGGCCATGAAGTGGCCGTGGTCGTCTCGGCGATGTCGGGCAAGACCAACGAGCTGGTGGCCTGGTGCACCGAGGCCTCGCCGATGCACGACGCGCGCGAATACGACGCCGTCGTCGCCTCCGGCGAGCAGGTCACCTCCGGCCTGCTTGCCATCACGCTCCAGGGCATGGGCATCCAGGCCCGCTCCTGGCAGGGCTGGCAGATCCCGATCAAGACCAGCGACGCCCATGCCTCGGCCCGGATCGAGGACATCGACGGCAGCGAGATCATCAAGCGCTTTCAGGAGCGCAAGGAGGTCGCAGTCATCGCCGGCTTCCAGGGCATCGAGCCCAAGACCAACCGCATCACCACGCTCGGCCGCGGCGGCTCGGACACCTCGGCCGTGGCGGTTGCGGCCGCCGTCAAGGCCGACCGCTGCGACATCTATACCGACGTCGACGGCGTCTACACCACCGACCCGCGAATCGTGCCGAAGGCCAAGAGGCTCGACAAGATCGCATTCGAGGACATGCTGGAACTGGCTTCCCAGGGCGCCAAGGTGCTCCAGGTCCGCTCGGTGGAACTCGGCATGGTCCACAACATGCCGATTTTCGTCCGCTCGAGCTTCGACAAGCCCGAGGACATCGACCCGCATGCCAACCAGCCGCCCGGCACGCTGATCTGCGGCGAGGAGGAGATCATGGAAAACCACGTCGTCACCGGCATCGCCTTTTCGAAGGACGAAGCCCAGATCTCGGTGCGCCAGATCGAGGACAAGCCGGGCGTTGCCGCCTCGATCTTCGGCCCGCTGGCGGAAGCCAACATCAACGTCGACATGATCGTGCAGAACGTCTCCGAGGACGGCAAGACCACCGACCTCACCTTCACGGTGCCGGCGGCCGATTATACCCGCGCCAAGGACACGATTACCGCCGCCAAGGGCAAGATCGGTTACGCCAGGCTCGATACCGCCACCGACGTCGCCAAGATCTCGGTGATCGGCAGCGGCATGCGCAGCCATGCCGGCGTCGCCGCCCAGGCGTTCTCGGCCCTCGCAGGGCGGAATATCAACATCCGGGCCATCACAACCTCCGAGATCAAATTCTCGGTTTTGATCGACACGGCTTACACCGAGCTTGCGGTGCGCACCCTGCATACGCTCTACGGCCTCGATCAGGCCTGAAGCGCGCCCCTCGTCGCGCTTCAGATTGTTGTTTGAGCGAGTCTTCCCGGAAAACCGCTCTGCGCTTTTCCGGACCACGCCTAGGCTAATTTTCTCTTAGCGGCCGCAGCAAACGCTGAGGTGTCCACACATTCACGTTTGGCAGGCGTTTTGCTTGGCAAAACAAGCCCCAATTCGCTATACGGCGAACAGGGTGGGCTGCCGCAGACTGTGTCCCAGTTCAGGCCGCTGATTCGGTGCAAGCGAGGGTTTGCGCCTGCGCCGGACGAACAATTTGGTTGTTTTTCTGGAATTTTGGGCCAGCCGCCGGCCGATACCGCCGGGCCCGGCAGACGGAGGAGATTGACGGTTCATGCGGAGCGCGTCGGGAGGTCCCCGCGTCTTGTTGAGACGGCTCCGCGAAACCATGGCGGAGCAAGTCTCGGCCCAGGAGCGGCTGGACAAGATCGTGGTGCTGATCGCCGCCAACATGGTGGCCGAGGTGTGCTCGGTCTATGTGCTGCGCATCGACAACACGCTCGAGCTCTACGCCACCGAAGGTCTCAACCGCGAGGCGGTGCACCACACCGTGCTGACCGCCCATGAAGGCCTGGTCGGCCTCGTCGCCAGCGAGGCAACCCCGCTCAACCTGAACGATGCGCAGAGCCACCCGGCCTTCTCATTCCGCCCCGAGACCGGCGAAGAAATCTACCATTCCTTCCTCGGCGTCCCGGTCCTGCGGGCCGGCAACACGCTCGGCGTGCTGGTGGTGCAGAACCGCGCCAAGCGCAATTATGTCGAGGAAGAGCCTCGAGGCGCTGCAGACCACCGCGATGGTGCTGGCCGAGCTGATCGCCTCCGGCGAATTGTCCGCGCTGGCCCAGCCGGGCCAGGAGCCGGCCGCGCGCCATTCCGCGCAGAAGGTCGGCGCCATCCTGTCGGAAGGCATCGCGCTCGGCCATGTCGTGCTGCACGAGCCGCGCGTCGTCATCAAGGATTACATCGCCGAGGACCTGCCGAAGGAAATCAAGCGGCTCGACACTGCGCTTGCCAAGCTGCGCGCCGATCTCGACCGCATGCTGGAGCGCGGCGACGTCGCCGAGGGCGGCGAGCATCGCGAGGTGCTGGAAGCCTATCGCATGTTCGCCAACGACCAGGGCTGGTCGCACAAGCTGCACGAGGCGGTCGCCACCGGCCTCACCGCGGAAGCCGCCGTCGAGCGTGTGCAGTCCGACACCCGCGCGCGCATGCTGCGCTCGACCGATCCTTACTTGCGCGACCGCCTGCACGATCTGGAAGATCTCGGCTATCGCCTGATGCGGCAACTGGTCGGCCAGGACCACGCGCCGTCGCGCGAGCAGCTGCCCGACAACGCCATCGTCATCGCGCGCGCGATGGGGCCGGCGGCGCTGCTCGACTACGACCGCAAGCGCCTGCGCGGCATCGTGCTGGAGGAAGGCACCGCCAATTCCCACGTCTCGATCGTGGCGCGCGCGCTCGGCATCCCCGCGGTCGGCGAAGTCCCGAACGCGCCCGGTATCGCCGACCCCGGCGACGCCATCATCGTCGACGGCACGTCCGGCTCGATCTATGTGCGCCCCTCGCAGGAAGTCGAGGCGGCCTTCGCCGAGCGCGTGCGCTTCCGCGCCCGTCGCCAGGCGCAATATCTGGCGCTGCGCGACCGCCCCTGCGTCACCAGGGACGGCCAGAAGGTCGAGCTGATGATCAACGCAGGGCTCGCCATCGACCTGCCGCATATCGAGGACACCGGCAGCGCCGGCATCGGCCTGTTTCGCACCGAGCTGCAATTCATGGTGGGCCAGAGCCTGCCGCGCACCAGCGACCAGTTGGCGCTCTATCGCACAGTGCTGGATGCCGCCGGACCTAAGCCCGTCACCTTCCGCACCCTCGACATCGGCGGCGACAAGGCGCTGCCCTACATGGAAGCGGTGATCGAGGAGAATCCCGCGCTGGGCTGGCGCGCGATCCGGCTCGGACTGGATCGTCCCGGCCTGCTGCGCGGCCAGATTCGCGCGCTGCTGCGCGCCGGCGGCGGCCGCGCGCTGCGCATCATGTTCCCGATGATCTCGGAGGTCGGCGAGTTCGATTCAGCCAAGGCGCTGGTCGAACGCGAGCCTCACTTATCTGCGCCAGCACGGCCACACGCTGCCTGAGCGAATCGACATCGGCACCATGGTCGAGGTACCCGCGCTGCTCTACCAGCTCGACGAGCTGCTGCGGAAGGTCGACTTCATCTCGGTCGGCTCCAACGATTTGTTCCAGTTCCTGTTCGCGGTCGACCGCGGCAATGCAAAAGTCTCCGAACGCTTCGACACCATGTCGGCGCCGATCCTGCGCGCGCTGCGCGAAATCTCGCGCAAATGCCATGAGGCGAAGAAGTCGCTCTCGCTCTGCGGCGAGATGGCGTCCAAGCCGATCGGCGCGCTGGCGCTGATTGCGCTGGGCTACCGCTCTCTGTCGCTGTCGGCGACCGCCCTCGGCCCGGTCAAGGCCATGGTCATCGATCTCGACGCCAAGAAGGCCGAAGCCATGCTCGGCCCGCTCCTGGACGCACCGGCGGGCAGTGTCTCGATCCGGCAGAAGCTGACGGAATTTGCCGAGGCCGAAGGCCTGGCGTTGTAGCGGGCCGGCCGTCCCTTCGCCGCCGCCTCGCCCTTTTCCGCATTTGAGACTGAACCGATGTCGTCACTCCCCGAAGCCAAATTGGACGTGCTTCTTGCACATCATGCCTCTCTCGAGGCCGAATCCCTGGGACAGCTTGCCTCCGAGCGCTACGTGCAGATCACGCGCGAGACTCGCCGAGATCACACCGCTGATCGAAGCCGTGAAAGCCTACCGTTCCGCCGTCAAGGAACTCGCCGATACCGAGGCGCTGATCGCCGATACCGCGACCGATGCCGAGATGCGCGGCATGGCGGAGGCCGAGCGCGACGAGCTGACGCCGAAGATCGAGGAGCTGGTCCAGAAGATCCGCGTCGCGCTGCTGCCCAAAGACGCGATGGACGATCGCAACGTGGTGCTGGAAATCCGCGCCGGCACCGGCGGCGACGAAGCCTCGCTGTTCGCCGGCGATTTGTTCCGGATGTACGAGCGGTTCGCCGCCTTGCAGGGCTGGAAGGTCGAGGTGATCTCGGCCAGCGAAGGCACCGTCGGCGGCTTCAAGGAGATCATCGCGGAGGTGCAGGGCCGCGGCGCGTTCTCCAAGCTGAAATTCGAATCCGGCGTGCACCGCGTGCAGCGCGTGCCCGACACCGAGACGCAGGGCCGCATCCACACCTCGGCAGCCACCGTCGCGGTGCTGCCCGAGGTCGAGGACGTCGACGTCGACATCAAGAACGACGATCTGCGCATCGAGACCATGCGCGCGCAGGGCGCCGGCGGCCAGCACGTCAACAAGACCGAATCGGCGATCCGCATCACCCACATCCCGACCGGGATCGTGGTGATGATGCAGGACAGCCGCTCGCAGCACAAGAATCGCGCCTCGGCGATGAACATCCTGCGCTCGCGCATCTACGACGCCGAGCGCCAGCGCGTCGACGCCGCGCGCTCGGCCGAGCGCAAGGAGAAGGTCGGCTCCGGCGACCGCTCCGAGCGCATCCGCACCTATAATTTTCCGCAAGGGCGCGTCACCGACCACCGCATCAATCTGACGCTCTACAAGCTGCCGCAGGTGATCGCGGGCGAAGCGCTGGGCGAATTGACCGACGCGCTGACCACCGAGCACCAGGCCGCACAGCTCGCCGCGCAAGGCGCGGCGGCCTGACGGGCGGCGCAGCACTCAGGCCTCGCTGGCCTCTCCGAACGATTTCAGCAGACGGCTCAGTGCGGGGCTCGCCGCGCGGCGGAGCTCCTCGAGATTCTTCCGCGAGAGCGCCTGAAGCTTCTGCTCGCCCTTCTTCGTCAGCTTGAGATGGACGCGCCTCGCATCGTCCGGATCAGGGACGCGGCTGACCAGCCCGAGCTTGGCCAATCGGTCGATCAGCTCGACAGCGGAGTGATGCCGGACCAGCAGGAACCGCGCCACGTCACCAACGGTCGCGGGTCCGGGACGGACGAAACCCTTGATCCCGAGCAGCGCCTGGTGCTGCGTCGGAGTCAGCCCCTGTTCGGCGGCCGCCGCCTCGCTGAATGCCAGAAAGCTCCGGATCTGATAGCGAAACTGCGCCAGCGCTGCGTAATCGGAAGCACGCATGGCACCGGCAGAGCGCCTGCCCGACGTCTCGACCCTGGACCGCTGCGCCTTCTTCGCCTGAACCATTGCAGCCTCGACCATGCTGCCCGGCGGCGCGGGTGGCATAGCCTAAAGTAGCAAGAGGCCGCGGCCGGACCAACAGGCCGGTGTCACGGATGCACAGCTATCCGATCGCCTATTCGAAGCTGGAGAGCAGGATCTTCGCCAGGATGACCTGAAACGCGATCGGGATGCGGACGCTCTTCCGCCGGATCGATCGTTGAAGCGCGCCGGCCATCTCGGCGGTGGTGAGGCTGCCTGCCGACGCGCTGGCGATCAGCTCAGCCCACATCTGCGACAGCGACCCGCCCGGTGGGATCACCGGCTTGATGGTGACGCCGCAGCCCTGCGCCCAGTCGGCGATCTCCCGCATGGTGTGAGGACCGCAATTGCGCGCGGTCGCGAGGCGCTCGGCCGTCAGCGCGCGCAGCAGCTCTCGCGAGGGCGCCCAATTCCCCTTCGGCGGCTGCTCCCCGGTGAGTTCGACCGCAAGCTCCTTGAGGACATTCTGGGCACGCACGCTCAGTCTCCGCATCGGCACCGGCGCGCGTTTCGCCTGAACCGCGCCGACGGCCGGTCCACGTCCGCCCTTAGGCCGGCTGCGCGGGTCGGGCGCACGCGAGGCATCGCCGGATTGCGGTGACACGCGCTGGTCGCCCGCCTCACCGGCAGGCCTCGCAGCCTCTTTCCGCTCGGCCTGCTGCGGCCAGGGTCGTCGCTTCCGGCCACCTACCACTGTCGTCTGCCGCACCCATTTCTCCCGCCGAACCCGCCAGCCTCGTACTCACAAAGGCTAATATATATCGTGATCCGATATGTTTTCACGCGATAATTTTCATCGTTCGACCAAAGGCGAAATTGACAGAAGGTCTTCACAAGCACTGTTTAGCTCCAAGAGCTACACGCGGATGTGACGTGCCCGGCGCGGTCGGACCCATCGAGGTCGGCTGCCGCCGGACGGATCGTGCTTTGCCTGCAAACAAGAACGACGTTCGGAGGAAACATTCATGACTGACGATCTTATCCGCCGCGGCCTGTCGCGCCGCGGCTTGCTCCAGACCACCGCAGGCCTGATCGGCGGCTCTGTGCTGCCGGCGATGCCGGCCTTTGCCGAGGACAAGCCGTCGATCGGCTCCTTTCCCGCAGGCGTCTCGGGTTCCACCGCATTCATCGGAATCTCGGTGCCGCGCACCGGCACCTATGCCGTGCAAGGCGAGGACGAGCACTCAAGGGTTATCAACTCGCCATCGAGCACATCAACAGCGGCCACGAGCTGATCAAGAAGATCTCGCCGAAGACCAGCAAGGGCGTGCTCGGCAAGGAACTCAGGTTCGGCGTCGCGGATTCCGCGGCCAAGCCGAACGAGGCGGTGCAGGCGCAGCAGCGCTTCATCAGCGAGAACAAGGCGATCATGATCACCGGCGGCACGTCGAGCGCGGTCGCGGTCGCGCTCAACAAGCTGGCCCAGCGCGAGAAGGTGATCTTCGTGTGCGGCATCTCCGGCTCGAACGACACGACCGGCAAGGATTGCGTCCGCTACGGTTTCCGCCAGAACTTCTTCGGCCAGACCGCCGCGGCGGCGATCGGGCCTCTCATGGTCAAGGAGTTCGGCAAGGGCAAGAAGGCCGCGTACCTCACGCCTGACTACACCTACGGTCACACCGTCACCAAGTCGATGCAGGACTTCCTTGCGACGGCCGGTTGGACCACCGTGACCAACCAGGTCGCGCCGCTCGGTGCGCCCGACTATTCCTCGTATCTTCTCAACGTCGCGAATTCCGGCGCCGACGTGCTGATCAACGTCAATTGGGGCCACGACGCGGTGCTGTCGACCCAGCAGGCCAAGCAGTTCGGCGTGCTCGACAAGATGAAGCTCGTGGTGCCGTATCAAGTACCCTTCATTGCGCGCGAGACCGGCGGCCTGATGCAGGGCGTCTACGCCGCCACCGACTATTGGTGGACGCTCGAGGACAAGTTTCCGCTCGCCAAGATGTTCAACGAGGCCTTCGAGAAGAAGTACGGCTACAAGCCGGAATGGGGCGCGGAGAATGCTTATGTCAGCTTCGCGCACTGGGCCCGCATGTGCGAGCAAGCCGGCAGCTTCAACCCGCCCGATGTGATCAAGGCCTACGAGAAGGGCGAGACGATCCCCTCGCTTGTCGGCGACGTGCACTACCGCCCCGAAGACCATCAGTGCGTCCGCCCCGTGATCCTCGTCAAGGGCAAGCAGCAGAAGGACATGAAGAACAAGGAGGACTGGTACGACGTGGTCGAGATCGTGCCGGGCGAAAGCCTGATGCAGAAGCCGGACGCGTTCGGCTGCCATCCAGGCGACTACAGCTGAGTCTCCCGCTCAATCCCCGTGACGCCGCAGGCCGCTTCCGGCTCCTGCGGCGTCACGTCCTATTTGGCGCGCCGCATGAGCACGCCGCAACCGTGATCATTGCATGATTAGTTGGCCCAATCTCGTATCGCAGCTTTTCAACGGGCTCGCGCTTGGCGCGCTGCTTGCGCTGATCAGCTCCGGCCTCACCATCATCTACGGCACGCTCGGCGTGCTCAACCTCGCCCACGGCGCGATGTTCATGATCGGCGGCTATGCCGGCTTCGTGACTTACCAATACACGGAATCGTTCATTCTCGCGGTGATCGCCGGGTCCCTGTTCGTGATGCTGCTCGGCGTCGCGATGGAACGTCTCATCATACGCCATTTCTATCATCGCCCACACGAGGATCAGCTGCTCGTGACGTTCGGGCTCGGCATCTGCTTCGTCGAGATCATCCGGTTGATCTTCTCCAGCCAGTCGCAGCTGGTCCCGCCGCCGGCGCTGTTCCAGGGCATCACCAATCTCGGCTTCATGTTCTATCCGACCTACCGCCTCGCTGTGGTCGGCATCGTCGCGATCGCGCTCGGGGCGCTGTTTATCATCCTGTACCGGACCCGGCTCGGCATGATCGTGCGGGCCGGCATCGAGGATTCGGTGATGGTGGATTCGCTCGGCATCAACGTCTATCGCGTCTTCATGGTGGTGTTCGGCATCGGCGCGGCGGCCGCCGGCTTTGCCGGCATCGTCAACGCGCCGGTGGTCTCGCTGACACCGGGCATCGGTGACGACATCCTGGTCCAGACCTTCGTGGTGGTGGTGATCGGCGGCGTCGGCTCGTTCCCCGGCGCGATCCTCGGCGGCCTGATCGCCGGCGAGATCATCAGCGTCACCTCCATATTCAACCCCGGCTACGCCTATGTGATGCTGTTTGCGGCGATGACGCTCGTGCTCGTGGTACGACCGCATGGCCTGCTCGGCGTCCAGGGCCGCGAGTAAGCGATTTCCTGATGCTCAAGCAACGCCCGTTCCTGATCGAGACCCTGACCGCGATCGGGTTGATCGCAGCCCCCTTCGTGCTGCCTCATCTCGGCTTCGCGCCGAACACCGTGAACCGGATCCTGGTCTGGGGCCTGTTCGGCCTCGGCTTCGACATCCTGTTCGGCTTCACCGGCCTGTTGTCGTTCGGCCAGTCCGCTTTCTACGGCACCGGCGGCTTCGTCGCCGCCTACCTCCTGACCCGGGCGGGCTTCGGCAACGTGCTGGGCGCACTGATCATCGGCATGATCGCGGCCGCTGCGACCGGCTATCTGATCGGACTGATCGCGCTGCGTCGTACCGGCATCTACTTCGCCATGATCACCGTGGCGATCGCAGAGGTGTTCTTCTTCGTCGAGTTCAATCCGCTCTCGGATTTCACCGGCGGCGAGAACGGCCTGCCGGGCGTGCCGACGCCGAGCTTCGATCTCGGCTTCACCAGCATCCACTTCACCAACGGCTGGTCGCTCTACCAATTCATCGCGCTGTGCTACTTCATCGGCGTCATCATCGCGCTTCGGATCGTACGCTCGCCGGTCGGCGCGATTCTGAGCGCGATCCGTGACAATCCGTTGCGTGCCACCGCGGTCGGCCACAACATCCACGGCTACAAGCTGACGGCCTTTGTCATCGCCGCCGCCTATGCCGGCTTCGCCGGCGGCCTGCTCGGCGTGCTCCAGGCCTTCATGCCGCCCGACGCCTTTACTTTCGACACCTCCGGCCAGCTCGTGATGCAGACCGCGATCGGCGGCCGGGGCACGCTGTTCGGACCGCTGGTCGGCGCGACAGTCTGGCTGTTCCTTCAGGATTTCCTCCAATCCGCACTCGGCCTCGGAGCGGCCTGGAAGCTGGTGCTCGGCGTCGTGTTCGTGCTGCTGGTCTGCTTCCTGCGCGGCGGCATCATCGGAGGGATCGCGGATCTGTATCGCCTCGTCTCCGGCAAGCGTCGGCGGACGGAAGCCGAGACTGAACAGGAAGCTGCGGACGCCGATGCCACACAGCAGTTAGCGCCAGCGCCGATGCAGGCCAAGGAGGTCGAGCATCCCGCTTATTCCGGGCCGATCCTGAAGGCCACCGGCCTCACCAAGCGCTATGGCGGCCTCGTCGCCAACAGCGACATCGATTTCAGCGTCAATCAAGGCGAGCTGCGCGGCATCATCGGGCCCAACGGCGCTGGCAAGTCGACCTTCTTCAAGATGCTGACCTGCGAGATTGCGCCGACCTCGGGCCAGATCGTGTTCGAGGGGCGCGACATCACGGGATTGAAGGTCGCGGAAGTTTGCCAGCTCGGCCTCACCAAGAGCTATCAGGTCAACCAGCTCTTCACTGGCCTCACCGTTCGCGAGAACCTGACGATCGCCGCGCTCGCCGAGCTGCGCGGGAAATTCCGGCTCGACCTGTTCCGCAAGCTCTCGGACGTCAAGGGCCTGACCGAGCAGGTCGAGCACACGCTGGCACTGGTCAACCTCGCCCGCCGCGCCGACACGCCCGTGTCCGAGGCTCGCCTATGGCGAGAAGCGCAGGCTGGAGATCGGGCTTGCGCTCGCGACCTCACCGCGCCTCTTGCTGCTCGACGAGCCGCTCGCCGGCATGAGCCCGCGGGAGCGCGTCGAAACCGTCAAGCTGCTCAAGTCGATCGCGCGTGGCCGCACCATGATCATCATCGACCACGACATGGACTCCCTGTTCGAGCTGGTCGAGCGCGTCACCGTGCTGCAGGAGGGCCGCGTGCTGGTTTCCGGAACGCCCGAGGAGATCAAGACCAACGCCGCGGTGCAGGAGGCCTATCTCGGCGGCGTGCATGGGGAGATCGCCGCATGAGCCTGATCGAGGTCAACGGCCTGAACAGCTATTACGGGGATTCCCACATCCTGTTCGACGTCGCCATGCACGTCGAGCGTCACGAGGTGGTGGCGCTGCTCGGCCGCAACGGCGCCGGCAAGAGCACCACGCTGAAGAGCCTGATGGGCGTGGTAACACCGCGCAGCGGCAGCGTGAAGTTCGACGGCATCGACATCGCCGGACGCAGGAGCCACAGAATCGCGCAGGCAGGCATGCAGCTCGTGCACGAGGAGCGCCGGATCTTCGGCAGCCTGTCGGTGGAAGAGAACATCCTGCTCGCCGGGATCACAGCGCCCAAACGCTGGCCGCTGGGCCGCATCTACGAGATGTTTCCGCGGCTGAAGGAGCGTCGCAGCAACCGCGGCACCGAGGCTCTCCGGCGGCGAGCAGCAGATGCTCGCGATCGCGCGGGCGCTGGTGCGCGATCCCAAGATCGTGCTGCTGGACGAGCCGTTCGAGGGCCTTGCCCCCGTGATCGTCCACGATCTCGTCAAGGCCTGTCGCGCGCTGGCGGCCGCCGGTCAGACCATCGTGCTGGTCGAGCAGAACTTGGCCGCCACCCTGGCGCTGGCGAGCCGGATCTACATCATAAACAACGGCCACATCGTGCACGAGGGGCCGGCGCAGGAGCTGAAGGCCCAGCCGGAGCTGCTGCAGCGCTATCTCGGCGTTTGATCAGCCGGCCAGCGCGGCCGCCATCCGTCTGGCGTGATCGGCAAGCACGGCCATGTCTTCCTTGCGCGTCTGCGCCGGCAGGAGGCTCGACGCCTGATCTGACCGGCATGACGTGCATGTGCAGGTGAAAGACCACCTGCCCGCTGGCCGGCTCGCTGAATTGCTGCAGGATGATGCCCTCGGCATCGAACACGTTCATCGCCGCAATCGCAATCCGCTTGGCCGTTCTCGCGACCGCGGCGAGATCGTCATCGGTGATGTCGAGGATGCCGCGCGCCGGCGCGCGGGGAATGACCAGGGTGTGCCCGGGCGAGCGCGGCATGATGTCGAGGAAGGCGAAGCTGCGATCGTCCCTGAAGACTTCGAAGCAGGGGATCTCGCCGCGCAGGATCTTTGCGAAGACGTTCTGATCGTCATAGGCCGTCATGGATCCCTCCGCGCTTGCGAGCCGCGATCAAACGCGCTCCTTTTCGTTGACGCAAGCAAGCCTGCCGATCTATCCACGTTGCCGGGCAGGATGGTTCCATTGACGACAGGCTTCGATCCCGGACACAGCATAGAGAGCGCGCGTCGCACCCTCACCGCGCGGCTGCAAGCGGCCGGCATCGAGGAGCCTGGCCTCGACGCGCGCCTTTTGGTCGGCGCTGCTGTGCAGCTCGATCTGACCGGCATGGCGACGCAGGCAACGCGACGCCTCACGCCTGAGGAAACCGCGTGCCTGGAGCAATATGCGCAGCGCCGGCTTGCGCACGAGCCGGTCGCCCGCATCCTCGGCGCGCGCGAGTTCTGGGGAATGCCGTTCCGCCTGTCCGAGGCCACGCTGGTGCCGCGGCCGGATACCGAGACCGTCGTCGAGCTCGCGCTCGAAATTTTTCGCGGTCTCCCGGTCTCGGGACGACCGCCACGCATCGCCGACATCGGTACCGGCTCCGGCGCAATCCTGCTCGCGCTGCTGCACGAGATTCCCGATGCCTTCGGCGTCGGCACCGACCTCAGCCTCACCGCCCTCGGCACGGCGCGGGACAATGCGGCAGCTCTCGGCCTCGCCGGCCGCGCCGCTTTCGTCGCCTGCTCCTATGCGTCGGCGCTCCGCGGCCCGTTCGATCTCATCGTGTCGAACCCCCTACATTCCTTCGGCCGAAATTCCGACATTGAGCCTCGAGGTGCGCGAGCACGATCCGCATCTGGCACTCGACGGCGGCAATGACGGCTATGACGCCTACCGCGCCCTGATCCCGCAAGCGAGCGAGCGTCTGGCAAGCGGCGGCGCGCTGGTCGTCGAAGCCGGCCAGGGCCAGGCCCGAAATATCGAAACCCTGATGACGGCAGGCGCGTTGATGGTGGACAGGCCGCCGAAGGCCGACCTGGCGGGCATTCCGCGGGCCGTTTCAGCCCGAAAAATGCCCCCATAAAAGCCGGATTGGCCTGCAAAAAGCTCTTGGAATATCCCTTGGGAACGACTACGTTCCGGTCAACACATCGGTGCCGGCCCCGTAGACCTACGGGCGAAAGCCGGGCTCTCGGGCGAGAGCTTTACTGATTAAAGGTTCCAAGCCGCAGGTCCTGTTGAGCGCGATGGCCATTGGAGCTGCGCTGCTCTCCGACCGCAACGTGAACGAAAGCCAGATATTGCGCTTGAAGACTTACGCAACAAAGCCGGGCTTGTTTCGGCAGGCAAAATGAATGGGTTCGCTGGCGATCAGTGCTGGCGGGTGGGGAACGCGTCTTTGTTGAGCGCGACGGTCGACGAACATCGACAGGGATCAATCCGCTCTCGCGCGCGGTGCGCGCCAGCGTTGTGAACCGCTGTCACCAGGTCACTCCTAGCAATCAGTATGCGTGCAACCTTTAGGGCTGGAATTAAAGGCAGGACATGAGAAACGGTCAGAACAAGCAGCGGATGCGCAACCGCAACAACAATAACAACAATAACAACAACCGGCGCAGCCAGAACCCGATGACCCGGGTCTACGAGTCGAACGGACCCGACATCAAGATCCGCGGCACCGCCTCGCACATCGCTGAAAAATACCTGCAGCTCGCGCGCGACGCGCGCTCCTCCGGCGACCCCGTTGCGGCCGAGAACTACTACCAGCATGCCGAGCATTATTTCCGCCTGATCGCGACCGCCCAGGAGCAGTTCCGCCAGAACCAGCAGCCGCGCGGTGACGAGCCCGTCAGCAGCCATAGCGACGACGGCGAGGACGACGGCGAGAATTTCTCGAATTTCGGCCAGGAGCCGGGCTTCGTTCCGCAGCCGCAACAGCAGCAATCCTTCGAGCGCGACGGCCAGCGCGAGCATCGCCAGCGCGATCATCAGCAGCGCGACAACAACCAGCCTTATCAACGTGAGCAGCAGCCGCGCGAGCACCGCGAGCGCGAGCATCGTCCGCAGCCGCAATATCAGCCGCAGCCGCAACCGCAGAACCAGCCGCAGCCCGTCATCGCCGATGCCGGCAGCGTGGACCGTCTGCCCTCCTTCATTACCGGCGCGCAGCCGCAGGTGAATGGCGGCGCCAACGGCAGTCCGCCCCCTTCGAGGGCGGCGGTGGCGCTGGCGAGCGCTTTCCGCGCCGGCGGCGCCGGCCGCATGGCCCCCGTCCCGAGCGCGAGGCTGCTCCGGCCGCTTCGAGCGACGATCTCGCGCCCGGCGAGTAAGCTCGTCCTGATTTCGTGAACTGCAATCGTCCCGGCCTCGCGCCGGGACGTTTTGTTTTCAGCTGCGCGTCGCCGTCGTCGAGGACGGCACCAGCACGGGCTTGGCGAGCGAGGGAATGAGCCGCGCGCGCTCACGCTTGGCGGGAATTGCGCGGTAGACCTGCTTGGTCGCCTCGACGATGTGCACGCCGGCAAAAGGCAGCGACAGCGCCGCGCCGGCGCGCTCCCACATCTGCGCCGATTTCAGCACCCAGCCGCCGGCGTAAGGCGGCATGAACAACGCCTCGCCCCAAGCGGTCGGCGTGAACCAGGTCTGGCGCAAGAGATCGGTGATCTGCGAGCGCGAATAGGGCCGGCCGTGGCCGAACGGCGTGCTGTCGGTGCGGGTCCACACCCCGCGCCGGTTCGGGATCACCGCGATGACCCGCCCCGACGGCGACAGCACCCGCCACACCTCGCGCAGCAGCGCGGCCGGATCGTCCGACATCTCCAGCGCGTGGATCACCAGGATGCGGTCGACCGCGGCGTCGGGAAGCGGCAGCGAGAATTCGTCGACCAGCGAGGCCAGCGCCGGCCGTCCCGTCGGCCATTTCAGCACGCCCTGGGCCGCCGGCATGAAGGCGAGGCAGCGCTCGGCGTCTTCGCGGAACAGCCCCAGATAGGGCGTGGGATAGCCGATGCCGAGCACGCGCTGGCCCTCCGCGCCCGGCCAGCGCTCCCGGATGCCGCGGTTGATCATTTGCCGCGCCACGATCCCGAGGCGGCGGGAATAGAATTCACGGAGGTCGACGACGTCGATTGTCATGATCCCAATGTAACATGCGCCGGGCGGCGCTCGCGCGCGGAATATTGCATTGCCTGCGCAACCTGAACGCCATATTTGTCGGGCGGGGTTGAGCACGATGGAGATGACATGGCCGCCGAAATTCGTACTTTCAGCTGTTTAAACGACAATTTCGGTTATCTGATCCACGATCCCGAAACCGGGGCGACGGCGTCGATCGACGCGCCGGAGGCCGGCCCGATCCTGAAGGCGCTCGACCGCGAGGGCTGGCAGCTCACCGACATCCTGATCACCCATCATCACGGCGACCATGTCGGCGGGGTCGCCGAACTCAAGCAGAAATACAATTGCCGCGTCGTCGCGCCGCACGACAAGGGGACGAAGATCGCGGACGTCGATCTGCGCGTCGCCAATGCCGACGTGGTCAAGATCGGCAATCTGCTGGCACGAATCATCGAAACCCCCGGCCACACGCTCGACCACATCTCCTACGTATTCGACACCGAGAAGGCGGTCTTCGCCGCCGACACGCTGTTCTCGATCGGCTGCGGTCGCGTGTTCGAGGGCACCTATCCGATGATGTGGGACTCGCTGCTGAAGCTGCGCGCCCTGCCCGACGACTTCAAGCTCTATTGCGGCCACGAATACACGGCCTCGAACGTCAAATTCGCGCTCACCGTCGAGCCGGACAATGCGGCGCTCCAGGCGCGCGCGGCGGAAGTGACGAAGCTTCGTGCAGAGAACAAGCCGACCATTCCCACGCTGCTTGGCGAGGAGAAGCGCGCCAACGTGTTCCTGCGCGCCGACGAGCCGTCGGTCGCTGCCAAGCTGCACATGAAGGGCGCCGATCCCGCCGCGGTGTTCGGTGAGCTGCGCGAGCGCAAGAATAAATCCTGAAGCAAGTCCTGAAAACAAAACCCTGCAGAAGAAAGTCCTGACGGGATCGATGCCGACCGCAGCCGAGATCATCGCGCGCCTTGAACTGCGGCCGCATCCTGAGGGCGGCCATTACCGCGAGACGTTTCGCGACCAGGCCACCGACGCCAACGGGCGTTCGCGTTCGACCCTGATCTACTTTCTGCTCGCCCACGGCGAACGCTCGCACTGGCATCGCGTCGATGCGGTCGAGACGTGGCACTACTACGCCGGCAGCCCCTTGAGGCTGCGCATCGCCCATGACGGCTGCTCGCAGCACGAGGTGCGGCTCGGCGCCGACCTCGTCGGCGGCGAACGGCCGCAGGCGATCGTGCCGGCGCAGGCCTGGCAGTCCGCAGAGACGACGGGCGAATGGACGCTGGTGGGCTGCACCGTGGCACCCGCGTTCGAATTCGCCGGCTTCGAGGCTCGCACCGAAGGGCTGGGAGCCGTAACGCGATCTGGAATCGGGTGGGATCGATCCATCGTGCATCGTAGGACGGCGCTCGCAACGAACAGGAGCGCAAGATGCACGGCACATTCGATTCCCCGACGATTCAGATCGACCCGGCCATTCTGTATTTCGGGACGCCCGTCGTCCTGATCGGATCGACCAACGACGACGGCTCGCACAATCTCGCGCCGATGTCCTCGGCGTGGTGGGTCGGATGGCGCTGCATGCTCGGGCTCGCCCGCAATTCCAAGACCACCGAGAACATGATTCGCACCGGCGAATGCGTGCTCAATCTGCCGTCTGCGGACCTCGTTGCCGCCGTCGATCGCCTCGCCCGCACCACGGGCTCGAATCCGGTACCATCGGGAAAGCTCTATCGCGGCTATCGGCACGAGAAGGACAAGTTCGGCCTCAGCGGTCTGACGGCGCGGCCCGGCGAAACGGTCGACGCGCCACGTGTCGCCGAGTGCCCGGTACAGATGGAAGCCAAGGTCGCTTATGTTCACGAGATGGCGCAGGACGATGCGGTCTGGCGCGGCAACCTCGCAGCCATCGAGGTCCGCATCACGCGCGTGCACGCCCATCCTGACATCATGATGGACGGCGCACCCAACCGTATCGATCCCGACAAATGGCGGCCGCTGATCCTCAGCTTCCAGGAGTTCTATGGCCTGACACCGCAGCGCTTGCAGCGTTCCGAGGCTCGGACAGATACCGGAAGCCATGTATCGGCCGCCGGGCTGGCAGCCGGCGCTGTAATCATCGCTTCCTCAGCACCATGTCCTTGGCCGCGATCAGGCCGCCGCCGGCGATCAGGATCGCGGCGAGGGCGATGTTGGCGCTGGCCTTGGCGAAGCCTGCGGCGATGAGAAAGCCGGTCGAGAGCAGCGGCGTCGCGTAGGAGGCGGCGCCGAGCACGCGGATATCGCCGCGCTTCATGCCGATGTCCCAAGCATAGAACGCAGCGCCGACAGGGCCGATGCCGAGCGCGATCACCGCGAGCCATTGCAGCATGGTCTCCGGCCAGACCGTGGTTTCCACCAGGCCATGCATCAGCGCGGCCAGCGCCGAGGTGGCCAGACAGAAGCCGGCGACGGCATCGGTCGGCACTGCCTTCAGGCGGCGTGACAGCACCGAATAGGCGGCCCAGACGAACGCGGCAATGAAGGCCGCGATCAAGCCCGGCACCGCCCCTGGCGCAAAGCCGCTGGTGTTGCCGGCGAACAGCAGCACGGTGCCGACAAGCCCGAGCACCGCGCCGATGATGTGATGAAGGGCAAGCCGCTCGCCAGGCAGGAATGACGAGAACAGCACGATCAAGAGCGGCCACATGTAATTCAGAAGGCCGGCTTCGGCCGGCGGCGCGAACCGTAGCGCAAGAAAATACAGCGCGTGATAGCCGAACAACCCGCCAACGCCTACGACCCAGACGACCAGCGGTTGTCGCAGGCTCTTCGTCGCATCGCCGCGGCCGATCCAGGTGAGCAGGCCGACGAGGCCGCCGATCGCGAACGTCATCGCCGCGAGCTGGAACGCCGGGATCTTTCCGGTCGCCACCGTCATCACCGAGAGCAGCGACCACATCAGAATCGCGGTCAAACCGATCAGTGTGGCGGTACGGGGAGTCATCGTGGAAGGCCTCGTCATTCCGGGACGGCGTGTAGCGCCAGACCCGGAATGACAGTGCATGTGGAAATGCCCGGGACAAGCCCGGGCACGACGTTACGGTCGTTATCGAGCCACCTGATGCCTGCGCATCACACCATGTACTGGCCGCCGTTGACCGTCAGCGTCGAGCCGGTGATGAAACCGGACTCGTCGGCCGCAAGGAACACGACCGCGCGCGCGATCTCTTCGGGCTCGCCGAGCCGATTGGCCGGAATCTGCGGGATCACGTTCTTCTCCAGAACGTCCTTCGGCACCGCCTGCACCATTTCGGTGTTGATGTAGCCGGGGCAGATCGCGTTCACGGTGATGCCGCCCTTGGCATTCTCCAGCGCCAGCGCCTTGGTGAAACCGATGTCGCCGGCCTTCGCCGCGGAATAGTTGACCTGGCCGAACTGCCCCTTCTGTCCGTTGATCGAGGAGATCGAGATAACGCGGCCGAACTTGCGCGAACGCATGCCCTCGATGACCTGGCGCGTCATGTTGAACAGCGAACCGAGATTGGTGTTGATGACGGCATTCCACTGCTCGAGCGTCATCTTGTGGAAGGCGGTGTCGCGGGTGATGCCGGCATTGTTGACCAGCACCTCGACCGGACCGAGATCGGCCTCGACCTTCTTCACGCCCTCGGCACAGGCGTCGAAACTGCTGACGTCCCATTTGTAGACGGCAATACCGGTCTCGGCCTTGAACTTCTCCGCCGCCGCGTCGTTGCCGGCATAGCTCGCCGCAACCTTGTAGCCAGCCGCCTTCAGTGCCTTGCTGATCGCAGCACCGATGCCCCGCGTACCACCCGTGACCAATGCAACACGTGCCATGTCGTATTCCTTCCCTTGGACTCTTCCTTGGACTCTTCGGACGTTTCTGGAGTGATTGTTTTTAACGTTGGATTATGCGGCTGGTTTGACGGACATCAAGAACAAAACGCCCGGCGTTGAGCCGGGCGTTTGTATTTAGTCGAGGCTTGCGCGGTTGCGAAGAATATTTGATTTGCAACCGCTGCCTTTTTAGTCGGGTGCAACGCACTCACTGACGTGTGCAGCGCACGCGCACGTCAGCTACGCGTCAGTTACCTTCAGTCGCGCGCCAGACACATCGCGATACCCATGCCGCCGCCGATGCACAGCGTGGCAAGGCCTTTCTTCGAATCGCGCTTCTGCATCTCATGCAGCAACGTCACCAGCACGCGTGCGCCGGACGCGCCGACGGGATGACCGATCGCGATCGCGCCGCCATTGACGTTGACCTTGGAGGTGTCCCAGCCGAGGTCCTTGTTGACGGCGCAGGCTTGCGCCGCGAAGGCTTCATTGGCCTCGATCAGATCGAGATCGCCGACGTTCCAGCCGGCCTTCTTCAGCGCGGCGCGCGAGGCCGGGATCGGACCCGAGCCCATGATCTTCGGGTCGACGCCGGCCTGCGCCCACGACACGATCCGCGCGAGCGGCTTCTTGCCTTCCTTGGCGGCCTGCTTGGCAGTCATCAGCACCACGGCGGCGGCACCGTCATTGATGCCGGATGCCGAGCCTGCGGTGACCGTGCCGTCCTTCTCGAAGGCGGGACGAAGCTTGGCCATCGCATCGAGCGTTGCGCCATGACGCGGATATTCGTCGGCACTGACCACGGTGTCGCCCTTGCGGCCCTTGATGGTGACCGGGACGATCTCGTCGTTGAACTTGCCGGCCTTCTGCGCAGCCTCTGCCTTCTGCTGCGAGGCGACCGCGAACTCATCCTGCTGGGTACGGGTGATCTGCCACTGCCGCGCGACGTTCTCGGCGGTGTTGCCCATGTGGTAGCCGTTGAAGGCATCCCACAGGCCGTCCTTGATCATGGTGTCGACGAACTCGACCGGGCCCATCTTGACGCCGCCGCGCAGATACTGGGCGTGCGGGGCCATGCTCATGGATTCCTGGCCGCCGGCGACCACGATCTCGGAATCGCCGTTGAGCAGCGCCTGGTAGCCGAGTGCGACCGTGCGCAGGCCCGAGCCGCAAAGCTGGTTGACGCCCCAGGCCGGGCTCTCCACCGGAATGCCGGCGGCGATCGAGGCCTGACGGGCCGGGTTCTGGCCCTGGGCAGCGGTCAGGATCTGCCCCATGATGACTTCCGAGACCCGGCCGGGCTCGATGCCACCGCGCTCCAGCGCGGCCTTGATGGCGATGGCGCCGAGATCGTGGGCGGGAAGGGTCGCGAACGCTCCGTTGAAGCTTCCGACCGGGGTGCGGGCGGCGCTGACGATGACGACATCGTCTGACATGGGCATCTCCTGAGGCTTGGGTTTCTTGAAAGGGGGCAGGCGGGGCTTTGAGAAAACGGCTCGCCAGTCTCGTCAGCCATCCTGTTAACGTCGTTGAGGCATGTCAATCGGCCGGCGACCGAATTCATGCCGCAGCGCATTCAAAATAGCGTTCTTGGCGCTTTCGCAAGCAAGATTTTGCTCCGGGATTAACCGTGCCGCACAAAACGGTAGCGTGACCCCTTTGAAAATGCTTATTTTGTTGCGTTGCGTACTCTTCCCGCCCTGCGGCATGGCCCGTCGGGTTCCCGTTCTCCGCGCTTGCAAGTGAGAGCCCATGGCGAAATCAGACCAACCCACCACCATCAAGAAATACGCGAACCGCCGGCTCTATAACACCGGAACGAGCACCTATGTGACGCTGGAAGACCTCGCCGCGATGGTCAAGGATGGCGAGGATTTCCTGGTCTATGACGCCAAGACCGGCGACGACATCACCCGCTCCGTGCTCGCCCAAATCATCTTCGAGCAGGAGAACAAGGCCGGCCAGAACCTGCTGCCGACCACATTCCTGCGCCAGCTGATCCGCTTCTATGGCGACAGCATGCAGATGGTGGTTCCGAAATATCTGGAACAGTCGATCGCGACCCTGACCCAGGAGCAAGAGAAGTTCCGCAAGCAGATCGCCAACACCCTGTCCGGCACTCCTTTTGCTCCTTTGGAAGAACAGGTCCGCCGTAACATGGAGCTGTTCCAGCAGACTTTCTCGATGTTCAAGCCGTTTGCTCCCAATACGGGCCGCCCGGCGACCGCCGAGCCGGAGTCCGATGCGACTGGCGAGGCACCGAAGGACAGCAACATCGACGATCTACGCCAGCAGATGAAGGAAATGCAGGACCGCCTGGAACGGATGTCGAAGAAGGAGGAGTAGCTCTTACTTCTCCCCTCGCCCAACTGAGCCGGAGGATGCGCGATGTCCGACCGAAGCTCCCATTGGGACAGCGTCTACGCCACCAAGGGCGAGGCCGAGGTCAGCTGGTTTCAGAATAGCCCCTCGACCTCGCTCGCGATGATCCGGGCGGCCAATCCAGATCGCGAGGCCGCCATCATCGACATCGGCGGCGGCGCTTCGCGCCTGGTCGATGCCCTGTTGCAGGACGGATATCGCGACGTCTCCGTGCTGGATCTCTCTGCAAACGCACTCGATGCCGCCAGGACACGTATCGGCACCGCCGCGTCCAGGGTCGACTGGATCGTCGCCGACGCCACGACATGGCGGCCGGCGAAGACCTATGAGGTCTGGCACGATCGCGCCGCGTTTCACTTCCTGACCGATCCCCGCGACAGGACCGCTTACGTCGAGCGCCTGCGGTCCGCGGTCGTGTTCGGCGGCCATGTCATCATCGCGACGTTTGCCCCCGAGGGTCCGGAGAAATGCAGCGGCCTGCCGGTGCAGCGCCATGACAGCACCAGCCTTCTCGCAGAGCCTCGGGCCGGACTTCGCGCTGATCGAGACGTGCCGCGAGACGCATCAGACCCCGTGGAACTCGACGCAGGCGTTTCAGTTCAGCCGGTTTCGGAGGCAGCGCTAGGAAGTCGGCGTCATGGCGCGCATGCGAGCCTACGCCGCCAGCTTCACCGCATGGGCAAAGTCCCAATAGAGTTGTCGCGCCTTGGTGTAGAACGGGCCGGGCTTGAGCTCGCGCTCATCGATGCGGATCACCGGGGCGACCTTGGCGAAATTGCCGGTGGAGAAGATCTCGTCGGCGGCCAGGAAGTCGGCATAGCGCAACGTCTTCTCGACCACATTGACGCCGTCGCCGCGCAGCGAGGCTGATGACACGCTGGCGGGTGATGCCATTGAGGAACGTGCCGTTGGGCACCGGCGTATAGACCACGCCGTCCTTGGCCATGAACACGTTGGAATTGCCGAACTCGGCGACATTGCCGAGCATGTCGAGCATCAGCGCGTTCTGGAAGCCGCGCGACGCAGCCTCCGCGAGCGCGCGCGAATTGTTCGGATAGAGGCAGGCCGCTTTCGCCTCGACCGGCGCGCATTCGGCGGTGGGCCGGCGGAACGGCGACAGGGTGATGGCGTTGCCGACGGGTTTCGGCATCGGCGCCTCGTAGATGCACAGGCACCAATTGGTGGTCTCGGGGTCGAACAGCACGCCGCCGCCCGAACCGTTCTGCGCCCAGTACATCGGACGGACGTAGAGACTCGGCATTGGCCGCGAAGCGTGCAATGCCCTCGGTTGCGAGCGTGAGCCAGGTGCCGGGATCGACCACCGGCTTCAAGCCGAAATTGATCGCGGATTGATTGGCGCGCGCGACGTGACGGTCGAGATCGGGTGCCGCGCCCTCGAACGCGCGTGCACCGTCGAACACCACCGAGCCGAGCCAGGCCGCATGCGTACGCGGCCCCATGATCGGCACGTTGCCATCGTGCCATTTGCCCTCGAAGAAGGTCCAGCTCGGCGAGTATTCGATCGGCTTCTTGATCTCAGCCATATCAGGCCTCCCCTTGGAAATATCAGGGCACTATTGTCCCAATTTCTAAACGATTTGCTGCCGGACGCGCACCCTCGCCCGGAGAGGTAAAACAGGCCAAACAGGCTATAATACGGGCTATGATACGGAGTTCGCCATGCCGCTCGATCCGCTCGCAAAGCGCTTGTTGACCATGATGGCCGCGGCTGCGCCGCAGGCGAGAAGCCGGCCGAGCGCGGAGGCGCGGCGGCAATCGCTGGCCAAGCTGATGCAGTTCGCGCGCGCCGATGCGCCTGACGTGACGACGCACGACGGCACGCTGCCCGGCCGCGCCGGCGAACTGCCCTATCGCCTCTACACACCCGCCAATGCCGACGCGCTCGCACCGGGCTTCGTGTTCTTTCACGGCGGCGGCCTCGTCGCCGGCGGCATCGCCACGCATGACCGCATCGCGGCGGCGCTGGCGCATGCCACCGGCTGCCGTCTCGTCTCGGTCGACTACCGGCTCGCGCCGGAGCACCAATTTCCGGCCGCCGTCGAGGACGCGGTCACCGCCACCGAATGGGTTGCGCGCGAGGCCGCTTCACTCGGCATCGACGCCGAACGTCTCGTCGTCGGCGGCGATTCCGCCGGCGCGACGCTCGCGGCGATCGTGTGCCAGGAGGCGGCGCAAACCGCCGGCCTCGCCATTGCCGCGCAATGCCTGATCTGCCCGGTACTGGATTTCGAGGAAACCTCGCCCTCGCGCGATGAATTCGCCGAGGGCCATCTGATCGACCGCGTCACGATCGAGGCCGATTTGTCCGATTACCTGCCTGAGGGCATCGACACCGCCGACCCCCGCGTCTCTCCCTTGCGCACCACACGGCTCGCCGGCCTACCAACGGCGATCATCCATACCGCCGAGTACGATCCGATGCGCGATGAAGGCAATGCCTATGCCCGCAAGCTGCTCACTGCTGGCGTCGCCGTCGAGCATGTCTGCCACGACGGCATGGTTCACAATTTCCACGCCATGGGCGCGATTCTGCCGCAAGCGCAATTGGTGCTGTCGCAGATCGGCGAGCAGGTGCGGCGGGCGGTGGAGAGATAGTGCGGGTTTACACCCGCGCGTCGATCACGGCTCTGGCGGCCGTGACGTAATCAGGCCAATGCATGTCTGCATAACGCTCCGCCTGGCGGGCGCAGGTGACGTCGGGCGCATGCGCGGCGGCGATCATGCGCGCAAAGCGCTCTTCAGCCACTGTTGCACCTTCGGGCACCGGCGCGGGCGCGGCCGCAACCGCGGTGGGAGCGACGGCAAGCCCCGCCATTCCAGCGAGCAGGATGCGGCGTGACGTGGTCATGGCTGTCGTCCTCCGTTGTCCCGCCGATCCCGGCCGGCGAGCGAGTCAGTGCGATCGCCGCAAGGTAGCCGCGCCTGTCGATGCAGTCCATGGCTTGCGGATAGCGCTTGACCGCGGGAACGATCACGTTCCATCTAGCTCGCGATTTCGCCACCACGGCCCACGCGTCGGATTGTCACGTGTCCCCTCACCGCCCATCGCATCATCAGGCCTTGCGCGCAGTCGCGATCGGACTGGCCTGTCTGGTGGTCTCGATGGGCGCGGCTTTCGCCGCCGACGATGACGAGGATGCACCGGCAAAACCTGCGGTGCCGAATCTCTATCTCGATCTGCGTACGAGCTATGCGACGATTCCGGCGGGAACGCTCGGGCTCGGCTTCGGCACGACGTCACTGTCGACCGCGCTCGAAGCCCTGGCCGTACGCAGGGGCGTCACGCTGCCGAACGGCCTGCCGTCCGCGAAATCGATGACCGTCGACCTGCCGCTGACCGTCGACGTCAACGACCGCGTCTCACTTTACGGCGGCGTGTCGGGCTCGACGACCGACATCGGCGGCGGCTGGTCCACGTTCGACATCACGAGCTGGAACATTGGCGTGCAGGCCGACCTGTACCGGCAGGACGGCGGATCAATCCCGACCATCACGCTGCAATCGACCCTGACACAGTCGGTGCCGAACGATCAGGGCATGACGAACTCGTTCAACAACATTCTGGAGTTCGACTACGCGCTCGACGAGGACGAAACGCGGGGCTGGCTGGCCGGCATGCAACATACCTACACAACCATCGCCAGCCCGTTCGCCAGCATCCGGCCAAACACGATCCTCTATGCCGGCGGCTATTACCAATGGCCGAGCAACTGGAAGTTCACGGGACGCCTCGGCGTGCAGTCGTTCGGCGGCGCGCAGCTTGCCGGCCGGACGCTGGCGGAGTCCTTCACGCAGCCGATCCTGCGGCTCGACCTCGATCGCATGGACGACAATGACAACCGCCTGTTCGGCATCACCGCGCAGATCGCCTGGATGCCGAAGCCGTCCTACCAGCTGACCCTGCGCACGCCGCTTTACGCCGTGCGCAACTGACTGCGATCGCGCGGGGATTTTCGGCCCAGCACAGACCTCGGCCATTGGCCCACGGCCGGGCGCGGCGTCGGCCGTCAACCAATTGTTAATCCTCATCCCAAAACCTCGATTGCGTTACGCCGCGGCAAGGAAGCCTGAGCCAAACTGGACCGACTTTTCGCATCGTGTGTGCTTGGGAGGCTGCGAATGTCCCATCTGGTGCCGGAACGGACTCTGCTCGCTGGGAAGATCTTCTTCAATTTCGGCCAATCCACGATCGATTGCGTGGTACGCCGGCTGACCGAGGAGGCGGCGACGCTGGAGATGGAGAGCAGTGTCGGCGTGCCCGACCGTTTCCAGCTCAGGCTCGCGGGACACGAGATGCTGTCCTGCCGCGTGGTCTGGCGGTCCGACCGGCAAGTCGGCGTCGCCTTCGAGCGACCGAACAGCGTCGAGCACCACACCGGCGAGGAACGGGGGCGCTCGTCGGACGCGATGATGCGCGGGCAGATGCTCGCGCTTCGCGCGGCGCTTGATTTCGTCCCGCTCGGCATCGTGTTGCTGGATGCGAATCTACGCGCCAGGTTGATCAACCACGCGTTCCGGCAGATGTGGCTGTTGCCCGATGAAGTCGCCAACAGCTGTCCGTCATTCGTGACGTTGATGCATCATGGTCGCGATACGCTCGCTTACGAGATCCCGCCGGCCGAGCCTCGATGCCTACGTCGCCGAACGGGTTCGTCACGTCCAGGCGGGTGACGCCTCGCCGCGCGATCTGCGCCGTACCGGCGGCGACGTCGTTCGCATGCAATGCACGCCGCTGCCCGACGGCGGGCGGATGCTGACCTATACGCCCGTCACCGACATCGTGCGTTATTCCGACGAGTCTCAAATTGCTGCGCGACGCGCTCGAGAATGTCGAGGACGGTGTGCTGCTGCTCGATCGCGATCTCAACGCCAGCTTCATGAACCGGCGGATGCGCCGGTTCTGGGAAGTCAGCGAGCAGGAAGCAGCGAGCCGGCCGACCTATTCATCGCTGGTGAGCCGGGTCCATCGCGCGAGTGCGCCGAACCTTCCCGCAAATGAACTGACGAAATTTCCGGCCAGGCGGGTCGCAGAGGTCAAGGCCGGCGACCACGTGCGCGACCTGCAGACGCCGGACGGGCGGCGCATCCGGGCCCATTGCACAACGATGTCGAACGGCGGCCGCATGCTGACCTATGTCGACATCACCGACCTCACGCAAAAGGCCGCGATGCTGGAGACGCTCGCGACCACCGACCCGCTGACAGGTCTCTACAACCGCCGCCACTTCCTGGAGAACCTCGACGCGGAATGGAGCCGGTTTCAGCGCTATTATCGTTCGGTGTCGGTGCTGATGCTCGACATCGACCACTTCAAATCGGTCAACGATCGCTACGGCCATGCGGTAGGCGACGCCGCGATCAGGGCGGTCGCAGCCGCGTGCCTCGACGGCAAGCGCAAGTCGGATATCGTCGGCCGCCTCGGCGGCGAGGAGTTCGCGGTTCTGCTGCCCGAAACCAGCCTGTCGCGCGCAAGGACCGTCGCCGAGCGTATCCGCAAGCGCGTGATGAGCGCGCAGATCGTCGCCGGCGAGATTCAGTTCGGCGTCACCGTGAGCGTCGGCATCGCCGAGGCGACCGTCAGCATGTCGGGCATCGACGCGCTGATGGGTGCGGCCGATCACGCGCTCTATCAGGCCAAGGCCGAGGGTCGCAATCGCTGCATCGCCTTCGCGCCCCAGCCGCCTGCAAGCAGGGCGGCGGAGTGATCGAAGGACGCTGCTGCTACTCCGGCACCGGCACGTCGAACGTGTTGAGCGTGACCGAGACCATGCAATAGACGCCGACGAGGTAGGACAGCTCGGCCGCACCGTGTTCGCCGAATTCCTTCACGGCGGCACGATAGGTCAGCTCAGGCAGCACGCCGCCGTTCACCAGTGCCGAAGCCATGTCGTAGGCGACCGCCTCCTGCTTGGTGAGATCGACCGGCCGCTGGCCGGCGACGATGGTCGCGAGCTTCTCGTCGGACAGGCCGCGCTGCTCGGCCACCAGCACATGGGCATACAATTCGTAGCCGGAACGGAAATGCGAGCCGGTGACGAGGATCGCGACCTCGCGCACCGGCGCGGGCAGCAGCGGGTTCGACGCGATCGCCTTGACCAGCTCCCACACCGGCTTGCCGAAGCGCGGCTCGCGGATCCAGGGGTTCCACGGACCGAGCAGCGCGCCGTCACCGCGCATGTTCACGAAGCCCTTGAAATGGTCCTTGATGCCCGCTTGCATGTCATCAAAGAGCGGCTTCTGCTCGTCGGTCAGATCCTTGGGATCGAGAATGGGAAGGCGCACGGCAAAGATCTCCTCGTTGAGACGAGAAGGCTTGCCCGCATGTGCGCGCAACGCAAGTGAAGTTGCCGTGACATTGCACGGCGGGCGGGCGTTCCGACAAATTCGACTATGTCGTTTCGGGACTTCGTACGCTCCTGGGATTGACGACGTCATCGACGGCCAGCGCGAGCGGCTCGCCCGTCGCCAGGAACGACGACAAGGCCGCCTCGACCGGCGCCGGATCGAGGCCGCGCGCCTTCAGCCATTCCGGCTCGTAATAAGTCTGCCGATAGCGTTCGCCGGAATCGCAGATCAGCGTCACCAGCGATCCCGCCACATTCGCCTTACGCATCTCCGAGGCCAGGCGGCACAGCGCCAGGAAGTTGGTGCCGGTAGAACCGCCCACGGTGCGGCGCAGCCGGCGTGACAGCACGTTCATCGCCGCGATCGTCGCCGCATCGGGAATCTTCATCATGCGGTCGACCACCCCCGGCACGAAAGAAGGCTCGCAGCGCGGCCGTCCGACGCCCTCGATCAGCGACGGACGGTCGCAGACATGGGATTGATCCTGCGAGCGGAAGCACTCGAAGAAGGCGGAGTGTTCGACATCGGCGACGCACAGACGCGTCGGATACTGGCGATAGCGCAAATAGCGCCCGATCGTGGCCGAGGTGCCGCCGGTGCCGGCCCCCATCACGATCCAGTCCGGCAGCGGGCGCGGCTCCCCTTGCAGCTGACTGAAGATCGATTCGGCGATGTTGTTGTTGCCGCGCCAGTCGGTGGCGCGCTCGGCGAAGGTGAACTGGTCCATGTAATGACCGTTCAGGCGGGCGGCGAGCGCGGCGGCTTCCGCATAGAGCGCGCGGCCGTCGTCGATCAGATGGCAATTGCCGCCGTAGTGCTCGATCGCGGCGATCTTCTCCGCCGACGTCGTGCGCGGCATCACGGCATAGAAGGGCACGCCGATCATCTCCGCGAAATAGGCCTCCGACACCGCGGTCGATCCCGACGAGGCCTCGACGACCGGCGTGCCTTCGCGGATGTGACCGTTGCAGAGCGCGTAGAGAAACAGCGAGCGTGCCAGGCGATGCTTCAGGCTGCCGGTCGGATGGGTGGATTCATCCTTCAGGTAGATGTCGATGCCCGATAGCGCCGGCACGATCAGCCGGATCAGATGCGTATCGGCGGTGCGGCACTGGTCGGCCTCGATCGCGGCCACGGCCTCGTCGACCCAGCCGCGCCGATAGGACGGCCCGGCCGGATGGGGGTGGCGAAAAGGGAATGTCTGCATGGGCTGAATCTTTCATGATGCGCACCGGGCATCAAGGGTGGTTCAAAACTCCAGCGGCGCGTTGTCGACGACTTCCTTCATCACGAAGAAGGTGCGGGTCTGGCGCACGCCGGGCAGCGCGATGAGCTGCTCGCCATGGATGCGGTTGAAATCGTCCATGTCGCCGACCCGGATCTTGAGGAAATAGTCGAAGTCGCCGGCGACGAGGTGGCAGTCGAGCACGAATTTCAGCTTTGCGATCGCCTGCTCGAAGGTGGCAAAGCTCTCGGGCGTCGAGCGGTCCAGCACGACCCCGACCATCACCAGCGTGCCCTTGGCCACCTTCTTCGGCGCCACCATGGCGCGGACGGCGGCGATGAACCCGTCCTCGAACAGGCGCTGGGTGCGGCGATGGCAGGTGGCGGGGCTGATCGCGACTGATAAGGCCAGCTCGGCATTGCTGAGCCGGCCGTTATTCTGCAGCAATCTCAGGATCTTAAGGTCGGTGCGGTCGAGCCGGGCGGCCATGAAAGAAACTTCCAGGAAGTGGCGATATTACGGAAGAATTATTACCAATCGTCGTCACTAGTGCAAGAAGAGGCGCAATATGCCCGCAATAATCGAGAGCACATTTTGTCGGGGCGATGTTAGGCAACAGCCAACACCAACGCCAATCGGGATGACCCATGAAGCTCGACAAATTTCCGCGCTACCCGCTCACCTTCGGCCCGACGCCCATCGAGAAGCTGGAGCGGCTGTCGAAGCATCTTGGCGGCAATGTCGATATCTATGCCAAGCGCGAGGACTGCAATTCCGGCCTCGCCTATGGTGGCAACAAGCTGCGCAAGCTCGAATACATCATCCCGGACGCAATCGCCTCCAACGCCGACACGCTGGTCTCGATTGGCGGCGTGCAGTCCAACCACACCCGGATGATCGCCGCCGTCGCGGCCAAGATCGGCATGAAGTGCCGCCTGGTGCAGGAAGCCTGGGTGCCGCACGAGGACGCCGTCTATGACCGGGTCGGCAACATCATGCTCTCGCGCATCATGGGCGCCGACGTGCGGCTGGTCGACGACGGCTTCGACATCGGCATCCGCAAGAGCTGGGAGCAGGCGATCGACGAGGTCAAGGCGGCGGGCGGCAAGCCTTACGCCATTCCCGCCGGCGCCTCCGTGCACAAGTTCGGCGGTCTCGGCTATGTCGGCTTCGCCGAGGAGGTGCGCAAGCAGGAGAAGGAGCTCGGCTTCAAGTTCGACTATATCGTGGTCTGCACTGTTACCGGCTCCACCCATGCCGGCATGCTGGTCGGTTTCGCCGCCGATGGCCGCGCGCGAAAAGTGATCGGCATCGATGCCTCCTTCACGCCGGCGCAGACGAAATCGCAGGTGCTCGAGATTGCGCAGAACACCGCTGAGCTGGTCGAGCCTCGGCAAGGATCTCGTGGCCGACGATGTCGTGCTGGTCGAGGACTATGCCTATCCCGCCTATGGCGTGCCCTCGGAAGAGACCAAGGACGCGATCCGCCTCACTGCGCGGCTCGAAGGCATGATCACCGACCCCGTCTACGAGGGCAAGTCGATGCAGGGCCTGATCGACCTCGTGCAGAAGAACCATTTCGAGAAGGGCGCGAAGATTCTGTACGCCCATCTCGGCGGCGCGCCGGCGCTGAACGGCTACGCGTATGCGTTCCGGAATGGCTGAGAGGTTCCGCTCGCACCACATGCACCGGTGTCGTCCCCGCGAACGCGGGGACGACACCAGAGATGGCGATCGCTCTACCGCGTCCTGACGATCTGCAGCAGCTCGTCGCCGTAATGCTCGAGCTTCTTGTCGCCGATGCCGGGGATGTTGCGGAGTTCGTCGAGCGTGGTCGGCCAGGCCCGGACGATGCCGTCGATGGTGGCATCGTGCAGCACCACATAGGCCGGCACGCCGCGCTCGCGCGCGACGTCCGAGCGCCAGGAGCGCAGACGCGCGCGCAGTTCGGGATCGACATCGCCTTGCGGGGCATTCGCCGCCGGCGCGAGGTCGCCGCGGCGGGATTTGCCGCGGCTTGCACGCGTGCGGGTGGCCGGCGCCTCCTCGCGCAGCCAGACCTCGGTCTCCCCGCGCAGCACGCCGCGCGCGCTCTCCGTCAGCTTCAGCGCGCCATAGGCTTCGCTGTCGCTCTGCAGATGCCCCATCGCCACCAGCTGCCGCAGCACGGTGCGCCACTGCTTTTCATTGAGCCTCGCGCCCGATGCCGAACACCGACAATTTGTCGTGGCCGAACTGCGTCACCTTCTCGGTCAGGCGCCCGACCAGCACGTCGATCAGGTGCATCGCACCGAAGCGCTGCCCGGTGCGATAAGCGCAGGACAGCAGCTTCTGCGCCAGCACCTTGCCTTCGCGCATCTTCGGCGGCGTCAGGCAATTGTCGCAATTGCCGCAAGTCTCGGCCATCACGATCTCGCCGAAATAGGCGAGCAGGCGGCGGCGGCGGCAGTGCGCGGTTTCGGCAAGACCAACCAGGGCATCGAGCTTGCCGATCGAAACCCGCTTGAAGTCGTCGGACGCGCTGGACTCGTCGATCATGCGGCGCTGCTGCACGATGTCCGAGAGCCCGTAGGCCATCCAGGCCGCCGACGGCTTGCCGTCGCGGCCGGCACGCCCCGTTTCCTGGTAATAGGCCTCGATGCTCTTGGGCAGGTCGAGATGGGCGACGAAGCGCACGTCGGGCTTGTCGATGCCCATGCCGAACGCAACGGTCGCGACGATGACGATGCCGTCCTCGTTGAGGAAGCGATCCTGGTTGCGCGAACGCACCTGGCCGTCGAGCCCGGCGTGGTAGGGCAGCGCCGCGATGCCGGCCTCGTCGAGCGCAGCGGCGACTTCCTCGACCCGGTTGCGCGAGAGGCAATAGACCACGCCGGCATCACCCATGTGACGGTCGCGGATGAACTCCTTGAGCTGCGACACGGCGTTGCGCTTGTCGACGATCTCGTAGCGGATGTTGGGGCGGTCAAAGCTCGAGACGAATTGCGGCGCGCCCGTCAGCTTTAGCCGCTCGACGATCTCCTTGCGCGTCAACTCGTCGGCGGTGGCGGTCAGCGCGATGCGCGGCACGTCGGGAAAGCGCTCGGCGATGATGGACAGGCCGACATATTCGGGGCGGAAATCATGGCCCCATTGCGAGACGCAATGCGCCTCGTCGATTGCGAACAGCGCCACCTTGGCCTGCGCCAGCAGCGACAGGCAGCGCGGCGTGACCAGGCGCTCGGGCGCGACATAGAGCAGATCGAGATCGCCCGCGAGCAGCCGCCGCTCGATCTCGGAAGCTTCCTGGAACGACAGCGACGAGTTCAGCGCGGCGGCGTTGACGCCGGCCTCGAGCAGGCCGGCGACCTGGTCGCGCATCAACGCGATCAACGGCGACACCACGATGCCGCAGCCGTCGCGCAGCAGGGACGGCAGCTGGTAGCACAACGACTTGCCGCCGCCGGTCGGCATCAGCACCAGGCAATTGCCGCCGTCCGTGACGTGCCTGACGATCTCACCTTGCGAGCCGCGGAACCCCGGCAGACCGAACACCGAATGCAGCACCGACAGCGCATTGCGGCCGTTGGCCGGCGCGAGCAGCGGAGCAGTGGAAGGGGCGGACATGAGAGGCTGGAACCGGGCCGTGGGATTCGTCCCAAGGCCAGTCGCATGGCGGGGCGGGCGTGGCAAGAGAGTTTGCGGGGCTTGCACCAGTCTTCGCCCACAAGAGGCGAAGGGAAGAGGCGGCTACGCCCCGATTCGGCGCAGCGCTTCCGCGACGGTCACAATGGGCATGCCACGTCGCTGGGCGGCTTCCAGCGCATGCCGCATCAGGCTCGGCGTGCAGCCATACGGGCTCGGCCGATCGGCCACATCGTGGCCGTAGAAGATCAGCCATCCGCCGCTCGCGACAGCCTCCTCGAAATAGCGATCGACGCCGGCCTTGTCGATCTCGCGATCGACCAGGGGAGAGGCGCGCAGGAACTGGAGATCGATGACGTCGCTGTTCACGCCGGGGAGAATGCCACGCGCCGAGCGAAAGACCTTGGCAAGCTGCGGCTTGCGCCAGACCGACGCGATCCCATAGGGATAGGCGAAGTTCTCCAGCGTGATCGAGGAATCGATGGCACGAAAATAGGATCTGTTCCGCTCGATCTCGCGCGCCATCGCGGCCTCGTCGAGATCGGCAGAGACTCTGATGCGAGAAGGTGTGGCAGGCGATCTCGTGACCGGCGCGGTGAAGGCGGACGATCGCGTCATCCGACAGGCCGTGCCAATGGTCGGACGGCTGGCCGATCAGGCTACCGGCCAGATAGAACGTACCCCGGCCACCATGTTTTTCCAGAAGCTCGGCGCCCTCGCCCGCGGCGCTGTCGGGGGCATCGTCGAAGGTGAAGCTGACGATCGGCGCATGCGACGCAGGCAGCCGGTGCGGCGCGGCACTGAAATGCCGGGCCAGCCGATTGCTCACGCGTCCCTGGAGTGCCGACCACACGACTGCGTTTCCCGTGATTCCGTATGTCCGTATGAAACATTCGCGCGCCGGTCGAGGCAAGCTTAACGCCGGGGTAATCCTAATGCGGAACCAACATCTTCCGGATGGCTCGCACGATCTGGCGCCTCGGCTGCCGCGCTGAGAAATTGCAACCAGTTGCAAAAAGCACGGCCGCCGCGCTGCCGGCACCGATATCTGCGCGCAAGGTCAGCCCGGGCAGCTCGTTGGCGAGTGCCGGATGACGCTGGTGCGCCGCCTTCTTCTCGAAGCGCAGCAGTTTCTCTTCCGTCACTGCGTCAAAATAGCTCACGGGCAGGCGCGGATAGGTCTCGCGCTCCCGCGCGAGAAAGCGACCGATGTCGCGCAGATATTCGCGCTGAAGCGATAGCGCGTCATACTCCGGATGGCCCTGGAAGAACACGAAGCGGCTGGCATATTGGCGAACGAAGACGTCGACGCCGGCCTCTGCCGAGCGGGTCAGCACCTGATAACCGGCCTGAACCAGGTCGCTCTCCGCTATCTCGTTCAGCCGCGAATGCGAGACCTTCAGCGGCGCGAGCGCGGCGCGCGTCAGTGCATCGCTCGTCATCACGTCGCAATCGAAGATGCCGTGGCATTTGGCTGGCAGCCGTCGCCGTGCGATGCCGTCGAGATGCAGCACCGCCGCGTGCGCGGCAAGGCACGACCAGATCGTCGAGCGCGTGTTGGCCTTGGCCCAGTCGATCAGCTCGGTGAGATCGCGCCAATACGGCTCCTGGTCGAGGCTCGGGCGCGACGGGCTCCGCGCCCGTCACGATCAGCCCGTCGAACTTCTGCTTCTTCAGATCGGAGAGGTCGGAATATTCGCTCTCGACGCGCCATCGCGCTTCCGGCGAACGCTTCACGCTGGGAAGCGAGAAGCAGTGGAAGCGGATGCGGCACGGGCCTGCCGCGGCCTGGAGCAGCTTCATGAACTGCCGCTCGGTCGCCTTCAGCGCCGGATCAGGCATGTTGTTGACGAGCCCGATCGTGAGTTCGGCGCCGGGATCGCGCGCGAGATCGCGCTCGGTCGGCACCAGCGCCGGGCTCGAGATGACCTGATCCCTGTCGATCAAGATCGTCATTGGCAGTGCCGCCTACTCCGCGGCCTCGAGGCGCGCCGACCGGCAGGCCTTGTCCAGCGCCTGGTCGATGTCCTCGATGATGTCGGAGACGTGCTCGATGCCGATCGAAAGCCGGATGGTTTCCGGCAGCACGCCCGCGACGCGCTGCTGCTCCGCCGACATCTGGCGGTGGGTGGTCGAGGCCGGATGGCAGGCCAGCGATTTGGCATCGCCGATATTGACGAGGCGCGTGATTAATTTCAGCGCGTCATAAAAGGTCTTGCCGGCTTCCATGCCGCCCTTGATGCCGAAGGTGAACAGCGAGGAGGCATTGCCGTCGAGATATTTCTGGACCAACGGATAATACGGGCTGTCGGGGAAGCCGGAATAGTTGACCCAGGCGACGCGCGGATCCTTGCGGAGGAATTCGGCGACCTTGCGGGCGTTCTCGCAATGACGCTCCATTCGCAGCGCCACAGTCTCGATACCCTGGATCAGCAGGAAGGCGTTGAACGGCGACAGCACCGAACCCATGGTGCGCTGATAGATGCTGCGCGCGCGCTCGATATAGGCAGTCTTGCCGAAACGCTCGGCATAGACGAGGCCATGATAGGAGGCGTCGGGCTTGTTGTAGCCCGGGAAGCGGTCGGCGTGCTTAGCCCAGGGGAAGTTTCCGGAATCGACGATGGCGCCGCCGAGCGTGGTGCCGTGACCGCCCAGAAACTTGGTCAGCGAGTGCACGGCGATGTCGGCGCCGTAGTCGAACGGCTTGAGCAGGATCGGAGTTGCGACCGTGTTGTCGACGATCAGCGGCACGCCATGGGCATGGGCGATTTTCGCCAGGGCTTCGATGTCGCAGACATTGCCGGCGGGATTGCCGATGGTCTCGGCGAACACCGCGCGGGTGTTCTCGTCGATCAGCTTCTCGATCGCCTCGGGCTTGTCACTCTCGGCGAAGCGGCCGGTGATGCCCTGCCTCGGCAGGATGTGCGAGAGCAGCGTGTGCGTGGTGCCGTAGAGCTGCGGCACGGAAACGATGTTGCCGCCGTGGTCGGCGACGTTGACGAAGGCGAAATGCAGCGCCGCCTGGCCGGTCGCAACAGCGAGCGCGCCGACGCCGCCTTCGAGCTGCGCGATACGCTTCTCCAGCACCGCGCTGGTCGGATTGGCGATGCGGCTGTAGCGAAAGCCCTCGGCCTCGAGATTGAAGAGCGCCGCGCCGTGATCGGCGCTGTCGAAGGCGTAGGCCGCGGTCTGGTAGATCGGCACGGCAACCGCGTGCGTGGTGGCTTCGGGCTCGTAGCCGGCGTGAATAGCGATCGTCTCGTTGCGCATCGTGCCACCTCCGCGTGGGGCGGGCCGCACTCATTGGCCTGGAATGAGGCATGTGCGTTTTCCGCCACGTCCGTGTTAGAGGCGGGTGGTAAAGCGGACAATAATTCGCTTAGAGATCGAGGAAGTAACCCTAACCGTTATCGGCGAATTGGCCGGAATTCGGGTTAAAGCGCATTAACGAAGTTCGATCCGCATGGCGGTGACGGCGCCATGCCTTCTCCTTGCGGAGAAAGGTGGCGCCGCCAATGTGGCGACGAAGAGCCTGGACTAGATGCTCTCCCACAGCCGATGCGTGAGCACGCCGGCCCGCTTCTCGATCGCAGCGGCCGCATCGAGCGCGAGATCCTCGCGATAGCGTCCGGCAATGAGCTGCACGCCGATCGGCTTGCCGTCGTGCAGCGCCACCGGAACCACGGCGCCGGGCAGGCCCAGCACGTTGATCGCGGAGATGAAGCGGATCTCGCCCCAGAAGATCTCGCGCACGCGCTCGGCGCTGACCGTGTCCTCGCGTGGACCGGGCGTCGGCTTCACCGTGGTCGGCGCCAGCACGACCGGATACTCCTCGAAGAACAATTGCCAGGCGCGGATGTGGCCGTTGCGCGCGGCGGTCGCCTGCATCCAGGTCTTGAGATCGAGCACGTTGGCCTTGGCCTTCATGCCGCCCCAGGCCTTGTGGAAGTCCTCCGAGGTGACCTTCAACATGCCGGCTTCCTGCATCACCACCGTTTCGTTGGTGATGATGTCGCACCAGGTCTGCCAGACGCCGTTGATGTCGGGGACTTCGACCTCGCTGACGCGGTAGCCGGAACGTTCGAGATGGTCCGCGGCCTGGCGCAGCGCCGCGGCGACGGAGGGATCGACATCCATATCCTCGGGAATCTTGGCCAGCGCGACCTTGATCGGCCCCTTCGGCTTCTCGCCGACCAGCGGCGCCGGCACCCACCAGGGATCGCGCGGATCGCGCTGGCTCATCACCTCGAGCGCAAGACGAACGTCGGCGACATGGCGCGCGAGCGGCCCCTGCGCCGACATCAGATGCGCCAACATCGGCCGCTCGGCCGTGGCGCTCGCGTTGAAGGCGGGGATGCGCCCCTGCGTCGGCTTGATGGTGGCAACGCCGTTGCAATGCGCCGGCCAGCGCAGCGAGCCGCCGATGTCGTTGCCATGGGCGATGGTGCCGATGCCGGCGGCAACCGCCGAGCCAGCGCCGCCCGACGAGCCGCCGCAGGTGATATCGGGATTCCAGGGATTGAGCGTCAGCCCGTGCAGGGGATTGTCGGTGAAGCCGCGAAAGGAGAATTCCGGCGTGTTGGTGAGCCCGATGACGATCGCGCCGGCCTTCTTCAAATTGCGCACCACGGGCGCATCCGACGGGGCCACCACGTCCTTGTTGGCGGGAACGCCGTTGAAATTCGGCCGACCCTGGTAATCCACGTTTTCCTTGATCGTGATCGGCACTCCATGGAGTGCGCCGAGCGCACCGCCCCTGGCGCGCTGCTTGTCGGCCGCATGGGCGGCGGCCAGCGCCTCCTCCGAGAGATCGACGACGACGGCGTTCAGCTTCGGATTGACGGCGCGCATCCGCTCGAGATGCGCTTCCACGGTCTCCACTGCGGAGATCGCACCGGAGCGGATGGCAGACGCGGTCTCGATGGCCGACCATTGCCAGGGCGCTCCCTTGGGGCGGGGAGCTGCGGCCGGTTTGCGGGGGGCAGCTTTCTTCGCACCTGACGTCTTCGCACCGGTCTTCGCAACAACGCCCTTCCGGGCGGGAGATGTCTTGCGCGATGTTTTCGTCGCCGACTTCTTGGGAGCAGTTTTCTTCGAAGCAACTTTCTTGGCCGCCGCCTTCTTCGCCACCTGGCACCTCCTGAAATGACGCGGTGCGAGGTTACGGAGGCGGATCGGGCATGTACAGGTGCGTTTCTGCATGGCGCTGGCGCGAGCCGCCAGTGCGACCAATCAGCCGCTTCTTTCAAAGCTTGAAGGGTCGGGCCGAATGACTCGGCCCGACCCCTCCGTGTCGCGCTCGATAATTGTCCTCGCGCTACGCGATCTCGTTCGATCGTTGAATGAAGGCGATCTCGAAATGCATGCCATCTTGGCGGGTGCCAAAATGTCCGCCCCAATAGAACCCGTGCCTGTTCGCGATCGAGACCAGCTCCCGGACGGAGCCGCGATGGCCCACGAGCACCGGCCGGGCGCCCAACGGATTCTCGTCGGCGTTGATGTCGAAGGCACTCCCGAACGCATGGTTGCTGAGTTGCGTGGTCGATCCCCGGATGAAGCGAGGCACGAAGGACCCGTCATACGAGAGGATTCTGTCCAGCAGATTCGCTCTCTCCCAGTCCTCCCAAAGCGCCTTCAGCTGGCCCGCGGCCAACTTATGGAAGCGCATCGTAGCAGGAGCGTGCGCGCCCAGAGCTTTGCGCAATTGCGGGATGGGAACGCTCACGATGTTGTCCCGCTCCCACGTTCCCAGGATTCGAATGTTCTCGCGATTGTCGGGACGGGGCTCCGAGACGAAGTTGAACGCTCCGAACACGGCCTGTCTTGCCGCCGTGTTTTCGAGCGGCGGAAAATCCGGCCGTGGCGGGAAGTTCGAGCCGGTCATGTCGGAGGAAGGCTCCTCTATCAGCTCGAAGCCAAGTTGCATGGCTTTCACGATGGTTTGGCGACCGGCGACACCGTCGCTCGTCAGGCCGTTTGCTGCCTGAAACGCACTCGTTGCCGCCTGGGTCTTGTCGCCGAACTCTCCGTCAAAACCGCCCGGGTCGAAGTGCTGTCCTTGCAGAAAACTTTGCCAGGCTTTGACGAGCGGTCCTTGCGAGCCCAGTCGAAGCGCCCGCAGGGTCACGGGCCTCGTCGACTCGCCCGGCGACAAGGCCGGCGCCTCAGCAACCGGCATGATCTCCGGTGCCAGGCCGCCGCCGCTCATCACCATCGCATTGGTCGCGGCTCGTGTGGCGCTGAAGCCGCGCGATTGAGACATGATATTCGGGCTTTCGATCTGAGTATCGGTCACGTCAATCTCCTCCGAACTACTGGTGATAAAGCTCTTTGCAACGTTCAATGCGTTATTCCACCGATTAACCAGGCCCTTCCAGAACTTGCTCGTTTCATTGCGCTTCGCGACATCCCGCTCGTATTGTTCGCGGGCCGCGCGCAGCTCTTGCAAGAACTTCAGCGTATCGTCCTCGCGGGCGGCAACGAGCGTCCGTCCGGCGGCATCGATCACGCCACTGTCGGCAACACCGAGGGCTCTCTGGAGGATTCTCGCCGCACCACGCGGACCCCGATTGAAACAGCAATCGCGCAGATAGCATTCAATCGCCGGCTTCTTCGACCAGGTCGAGACGCCGTCGGTGTAGGTGGCGATGATCTCGCAGGCGTGCCGCTCGGCCTCTTGAAACTGTCCGGCCTCGATGAGATCAGCCAGCAACCTTGCTTCTTCGGGATGAAAGCGCTCGTTGATGCCCGCGACTTCATAGGTGCCGCCGCCGTCGTCACTCGGCAGCTTGTAGACGGTCAGCCGTCCCTGCTTGTCGCGCCGGGCTTCGAAACTGAGAATGGAGGCGGCCATCCGCTGGCGGTCTGCCGGTGTGCTCATCCAAAGCCTCCGCAATCTGCCGCGATCAGCCAGCGCGGCTCTTTGTGGCCTTCATCGCTCAGCACAAGACTCGTTGCGCCAAAGCTGGCTGCGCGCCAGCTTCGAGGCACGCCATGCCAAAAGGCCACGGCGCGTCCGCAACGCGTATCGAGGAATGTCAGCCTACGCCTCTGCCTCAGGCAGCGTTGTGAAGCGCTTCACAACGGCGATGCGGTTCAATGACGCGGACAGCCGTGATGAGATCGGGGTTGATTGCCATCATGAGCGCGCTAGCGCCTGCAGGACCCGAAGGGAGAAAATCGGGGAGCGGCGAACGCGTCGCCGCGACAATCGACTCGACCTGAAGCGGTCACGCTTGGTCGCGGAGCCTCGGTCAGGTGCATTTTGGTGGAATGGCGGAGAGAGTGGGATTCGAACCCACGGTACGGTTTCCCGCACACACGCTTTCCAAGCGTGCGCCTTAAGCCACTCGGCCATCTCTCCGGAGCGCCCTCTCTTGAAGGGGCGCCGACGATTTTGCAAGAGATGGCGGGCAAAACGGGTGAATTTTCCGCAAATCATTGTATTTACATGACAATATTGGGCGCTGGAGCTGATCCAACCCGCGTGCGGGCTGAACCCGCGAGGGGTTTGGTGCGACGATTCACCTGGATGCACCGAACACGACCTCAGGACACCATGACCATTCGCAAGACCATCGCCGCCGTCGGCCTGATTTCGGCCCTTGGCTCCGCCGTCGCGGTGCCCGCCATCGCGCAAGTCTGCACCCGGCAGGGTGTCGATGTCAGCTGCGACGACGGGCGGCGCGGGATGCTGTCAGGCGATGCCATTCTCTGGCCGGACGGCACCCGCTCGAGCTCGACGCCGCATCAGAGCGTCATCATCGGCAACAAGAGTTCGATCCACGTCGGGCCCGGCGTGTTCGTCGGCCAGGGCAAGGGCGTGGTGCCGATGGACGATCCCAACGCACCGAACAAGCGGCAGTGTGCGATCCTGGACGGCGTGTCGTATTGCTATTGAGGCTCTCATCCCTTCTCCCCTTGCGGGAGAAAGGACGAGCATCGAGCAAGCTCTTGAGGGCTAGATCAACCGCACGCCTGAGATCGCCGACTTCAGCCAGCGCAGCGCCTGCGGCGGTTGCGTGGCGAGCGGGACGAGCGCGGCCTTCTCCGTCCGGCACTTCTCGAGCCTCGGCGACGAAATCGGTCGACCATTGCTGGATGGTGTGGCCGCGCAACTTCTTCATCATCGCATCCCAACGCATCTTGCGCTCGGTGAGCGGCATCGCGGCAGCAACCGCAATCGCCCGCGCCATGCCGTCGATGTCGTGCGGATTGACCAGGAGCGCCGCGTCGAGTCTCGTTCGCGGCGCCCGCGAATTTCGACAGCACGAGCACGCCGGGATCGGCCGGATTCTGGGCTGCGACATATTCCTTGGCGACGAGGTTCATGCCGTCATGCAGCGGCGTCACCACGCCGACCTGTGCCGTGCGGTAGAGCCCCGCGAGAACCGCCTGACTGAAGCCCTTGTTCAGATAACGGATCGGCGTCCAGTCGACCTCGCCGTGACGACCGTTGACGTCGGAAACGAGGCGCGCGACCTCGTTCTGGAGATTACCATAGGCCTCGATCGCGCCGCGCGAGGGATTGGCGATCTGAAGCAGCGAGATGCTGCGCGAAAACTGCGGCTGCTCGGTCCAGAGCCGGTCGAACGCGCTGATGCGGTTGACGAGGCCCTTGGAATAGTCGAGCCGGTCGACGCCGATCGCGAGACGCTCGCCGTTGAGGCTGCGCCGCAGACGCGACACGTCGGGATGCGAGGCGGACTTGGCGGCATAGGCCGCGAATTTTTCCGCGTCGATGCCGATCGGGAAGACCTCGCAACGCGTGCGGCCATGCTGCGAAATCGCAACGCCGTCCTCGATGGCGAGGCCGAGTTCGCCACCGGCATAGGAGAGGAAGTTCTGGCGATCCTCCTCGGTCTGGAAACCGAGCAGGTCGTAGGCCAGCATCGCCGTGATCAGCTCGCGATGATGCGGCACGCCCTGCATCACCGCGGCGACGGGCCAGGGCGTATGCAGAAAGAAGCCGATCGGGTCGTCGACGCCGAGGTCGCGCAGTTCGGCACCGAGCGCGAGGAAATGATAATCCTGCACCCAGAAGGCGGTCCTGGTCTTGCGAAAGCGCAGCAAGGCTCGCGCCATGAAGGCGTTGACCTCGCGATAGCTGACATAGTCATCCTGCGAGACGCGGATCAGATCGCTGCGCGAATGCAGCGCCGGCCACAGCGCCGAATTGGCGAAGCCCTCGTAATAGCCGCCGTAATGCGCCGCCGGCAGATCCAGCGTCGCGATTGCGCCCGTGCCGAGCGCTTCGACCTCGGCAAACGGCTCCTTCTGATGGCCATCGCGCACGCGGCCCGAGGAACCCACCCAAATCGCGCCCGAATGCTCCACCACCGGCAGCAATGCCGCCGCAAGACCGCCCGTCATGGGCTCGTTGGGTTTGCCGCGGGCGACGCGATTTGAAACGACGACTAAATTCACAGGTCGTCCCCTCCTGTTTCATTCCACCCGTTTAACTGCCGTTCATCAATATGGTTCCTGTCATCGTTTCAACCAATTGAAACCAAAGTCGGGCACGGGCGTTGGAACTGGTTTCCCTCGAGGGAACCCGGATTTTGCTGCAAACACAACTTCCGCCGCGATGTTGCGCAGCACGCATCGCGGCGCGCGCCGGCGCCGTTTCCCACATATAATGTCGGCAGCGTGGCGCTGCCTTTGTTTCACCTTGGATCGAGCAGGCGGGCAAGGAACGCGCGCACGTCGCTCGGCGCGTCGAAATGGCCGTTCACGCCCATGGCGCGGCGGCCGACCGAGAACGCAAGCCCGTTCATGTCGGGCATGATCGCGAAGACGGTTTCATCGGTGACGTCGTCGCCGATGAAGATCGGACGCCGTCCTTTGAAAGGCTCCCGCTTCATCAGCTCACGCACGCCGGTCGCCTTGGTGAATCCTGAATGCTTGATCTCGCAGACGAACTTGCCCGGCAGCACCTCGATCGGCGCATTGGGCAGGTCGGCGCGGATCACCGCGACGGATTCGTAGATCGCCTTCTCGGCATGCGGCGCGAGGCGGTAATGCAGCGCGAGCGAATAGCCCTTGTCCTCCAGCAGAATGCCCGGACTAAGCTTGGCGATGGCCGCGAGCCGCCGCTTCAGCTCCTTGTCGAGCGGCGGCGCATGCACGTCATCGACTTCATTGTCCACCGACAGCCGCATTTCCGCGCCATGGCCGGCGACGGCGCGAAACACGTCGGGCGCGAAGATCAGATCGATGTCATTGAGAGAGCGGCCGCTCACCAGCGCCAGCGCGCCGGAGGTCAGCTGCGTCAAACGGTTCAGCGTGTCCGACAGGCCTGGCGGCACCCATACCTCCCTGGGCGTCGGCATCAAGTCGAGCAGCGTCCCGTCGATGTCGAGCAGAATCGCGGTCTCGTCGAGATGCGGCACGAGCGCATGCGGCACCGGCACCGTTTCGGGCGTGTCGTCGTCAAGGCCTGTGGGCTGCTGATCCAACGCCATTTCTGCAAGTTCCGATTTCATCAGTCTACTCCATAAAGGCGAGCGGCCGCGCGATTTGTTCGAGCGATTTGCGCTCCGCGGAGACGGCATAGCGCCACGCCACGATCGCAGCCGCGATCATCAGGAAAGCCCCCAGCAAATAGCCGACGAACACGCTGGTACGCGATCCCGTGTCGATCAGCGCGCCGAACAACGCCGGCCCGATCACGCCGCCGATGCCGGTGCCGATCGCGTAGAACACCGCGATCGCCAGCGCGCGAACTTCCAGCGGAAAGGTCTCGCTGACGGTGAGATAGGCCGCGCTGGCGGCCGGCGAGGCAAAGAAGAAGATCACCATCCAGGCGATGGTCTGCCCCTGCGCGCTGAGCACGCCGATGGAGAACAGATAGCCCGACACCGCGAGCAAGAGGCCGGACATGCCATAGGTGAACATGATCATGAGACGGCGTCCCAGGGTATCGAACAGCCGGCCGAGCAACAGGGGCCCAAGGAAATTACCGGCCGCAAAGGGCAGCAGGTACCAGCCGACGTGATCGGCCTTGATACCGTAGAAATCGGTCAGCACCAGCGCGAAGGTGAAGAAAATGGCATTGTAGAAGAACGCCTGCGCACTCATCAGGGCAAGGCCGACCAGCGCGCGCTGCCGATACATCGAGAACAGGGTGTGCACGACCTCGCGGATCGGCGTGTGATCGCGCATCCTCAGCCGGATCTTGGTGAAGCGCGCCTCGGTGGTGTCCTGGTCATGTCCAAGCACCGATCGCTCGATCTCGTCGACGATCGCATGGGCCTGATCAGGACGGCCATGGATCATCAGCCAGCGGGGACTTTCCGGTATCCACATGCGCATCAGGAGCACGACAAGACCGATGCTGGCGCCGATCAGATAGGCGAGACGCCAGCCGAGATCGGGCCCGATCACGGCGGGGTCGAGCAGCACGATGGCCGCGACCGCGCCCATCGCGGCGCCGATCCAGAAACTGCCGTTGATGACGAGATCAGTCCAGCCGCGGTAGGGCGCCGGCACCAGCTCCTGGATGGTCGAGTTGATCGCCGTGTATTCGCCGCCGATGCCGGCGCCGGTGAGAAAGCGAAACAGCGCATAGCTCGCGACATCCCATGACAGCGCGGTCGCCGCCGTCGCCGAGAGATAGAGCGCCAGCGTGATGAAGAACAGTTTCTTGCGGCCGATGCGATCGGTGAGCCAGCCGAAGCCGAGCGCGCCGAGCACGGCGCCGGCGAGATAGGCGGAATTGGCAATGCCGAGATCGAGATTCGAGAAATGCAGCGAAGGACTCTGCTTCAGCGCACCGGAGAGCGCGCCGGCCAGCGTCACCTCGAGCCCGTCGAGGATCCAGGTGATGCCGAGCGCGAGCACGACGCGAGTGTGAAAGCCGCTCCAGGGCAATGCGTCGAGCCGCGCGGGAATGCTGGTCTCGACGATGCGGTCGGCCGCGGCCCCCGCGGCGTCGGATGCGTAGTTCAGCGCTGGGCTTTGCTGCAATTCCATCGGGCCGTTGCGTTCGATCAATGGAAGCGGCCCCGGCTCACATGGTGTGAACGGGGGCGATCCGATCATCGGGGGTGCGGCATTCCGCCTGCCACCTGCGACAACGCCTGCGGCAAGGCCGGGTTCCCCGGAACGGCGCTCGCGGCCGCCCGTTTCCGTTGGTGCCGCAAGGAGTTGACGCATGGCTCATGCCAGAAAGACGACACAATCCGGCAAACCCGCGCGCAAGAAGACGAGCGCAAGGCGCAGCCCGGCGCGCAGGAGCACCAAGCGCGCCACGACGAAACGCTGGTCGCAGCGCGTGACCAGCGAGAGCGATGCGCTCGACCTCAAGCAGGGCGTTTTCAAGCTGGACAGCCCTAAAAAGATCGCGACGTCATTGAAACGATCAGCCGAGCACAGCGCGCGCCGCAAGGCCGGCGCGTATCGCTCGGCGCTGTCGATGCTGACCTTCTACATCAACCGCGCCGGCAAGACGCTGCCGAAGACGCAGCGCGCGCGGCTGGAGCAGGCAAAGGTGGAATTGAAGCGGGCGTTCGGGCGGGAATGAGGGTAAGTGAGATTGAGTGAGGTTGAGTGCCGCACCAATCTCTGCTGTCGTCCCGGACGAGCGAAGCGAAGATCCGGGACCCACAGGATGCGGTTGGGCGAAGACTCGGAGTTACCCGCTCGCTCCAATCACCACTCCCTGTGGTCATGGGTCCCCGCGCCCCGTGCGCAATTGCGCACTAGGCGGGGACGACAGCGGAGAACGGGGCGATAGCGCGCCTTACGCCGCCCGGATATTGCCCATGAAGCGGTCGAGCCTCGGCGCGGAGGCGGGTGCTTTCGGATGACAGCGTCTTGGCCGAATGCAGCACCTCTTCCGAGGCCGAGCCGGTCTCGGCGGCGCCGCGGTTGACCTGGCCGATATCGGTGGCCGCGGTCTGGGTGCCCTGTGCGACGGTCTGGACGCTGCGCGCGATCTCCTGCGTCGCCGCGCCCTGCTGCTCGACCGCGCTGGCGATCGAGGTCGAGATCGACGAGATCTGGCCGATGGTCGCCCCGATCTCCTTGATCGCGGCAACCGATTCGGCCGTGGCGCCTTGCATGCCCGTGATGTGCGAGGAAATCTCGTCCGTCGCCTTCGCGGTCTGGCTCGCCAGTGACTTCACTTCGCTGGCGACCACCGCAAAGCCGCGGCCGGCCTCACCGGCACGCGCCGCCTCGATGGTGGCATTGAGCGCCAGAAGGTTGGTCTGCTCGGCAATCGCGGTGATGAGCTTGACGACTTCGCCGATCTGCTGGGCGGCATGCGAGAGCTTGCCGATGCGTCCGTCGGTCTCCCTGGCCTGAACCACGGCGGCCTCCGCAATGCGGCTGGAATCGCGGACCTGACGGCCGATCTCTTCGACCGAGGCGGAGAGCTCTTCGGTCGCGGTGGCGACCGACTGCATGTTGCTCGAAGCCTGCTCGGAGACGCCGGCGACCTGGCTCGACAGGCTTTGGGTGGTCTCGGCGGTGCGGGTCAACGTGGAGGCCGCCGATTCCAGCTGCACGGCCGAGGCCGAGACGTTGGAGACGATGGCGCCGACCGCGCTTTCGAAATCGTCGGCAAAGCGGATCAGCTCGGCGCGGCGGCCAGCGGCCTGCTCCCTGTTCTGCACTTCGCTGGCGGCGGCATCGCGCTCGGCCTTTGCAACCGCCTGAACCTTGAACTCCTCGACCGCGCCGGCCATCTCGCCGATCTCGTCCTTGCGGCCGAGGCCCGGCAGCACCACGTCGAAATTGCCCGAGGCCAGCTCGCGCATCGCCTTGCACATCGCAATCATCGGGCGCGAGATGCCGTTCCCGAGCCACAAGGCCAGCACGGCACCGATGGCGAGGCCACCGAGCGCCAGCATCAGCATCAGCCGCTCGGTCTCTCCGATGGTCTCGTTGGCGCTCACCTCGATACGCTGCTGGTCAGCGGTTAGATCCGAACGCAGCTCTGCCGAGAGCTTGAGGATGGTCGCCGCCGTCTTGGTCATGTCGCCGTTCGACTTGACGATGATCTTCACGTTCTCGGTCAGCTTTGCAAAGGAGCTGCGGTACTGCTTCAGCAGATTACCGATCTCGGTGACGCGGTCGGTGATCTTCTGGTCGTTGGCGTAGATCGAGACCAGCAGGGTCTCCAGGAACTTGATTCGTGCGATCACGCCATCGGCGGTCTTCGGCTCCGGCTTGGCCACGAAGGCGCTGACCGAGGTGGAGACCGCCAGATATTGCGAGGTGATGTCCTTGGCCGTGGTCTGGACCGATGCCAGGCCTGCCAACGCGGCAGTATCGGCGAGATCGTCGAACTTGAAGCGGATCTTGTTGCCGACGCTGTTGAGTCTCATCGGCCGCGATCTTGTTGTTCTCGCGCGTCAGGGTAATGATTTCGGCGAACACCTTCGTGAAGCGCTGGAACTCGCCCTCGAGCTTGCCCACCTGCTCCCGGCGGGCGGCGCCTGTCGTGGCGGACATCGACTTGGCGATCGCGCTCTTCAGATTCCCTTCGGCCGCTTTGGCTGCGGTCTCGTCGTCGTTTGCCCCGGTCAGGGTGTAGGCCCGTGCCAGCCCCTGATAGGCCACCAGCTCGCGATCGACCGTTCGCGCCAGATCGGCTTCCGCCACGCTGGTGCGATAGGAGGCCACGGCACCTGCAATCCGCTCGAAGCCGAAATAGGCGAAAGCCATGCTGACGGCGAGGATGGCCAGCACCGCCACGAAACCGAGGATGATTTTTGCACGGAAACGCAAAGTTGGCAGCCTCGATTGGTTCGACTTCGACTTGACCGACATTCCCCACCCCATTCCATTCGCGGAAAACCAGGCGCAGCCGAAAGAGCAGCCCGCTCTCCGACTCGTCCGCACGGTAATTGGCAAAGGATAAGCTGTGGTAAATTTGTGGCGCCGCAACTGGCGGTTAGGTGACGCAGGGAGTTGTTAAGGTGCGCTTTCCCGCGCCGTTACAATTGAGTGCGGCGCCAATCTCCGCTCGTCGTCCCGGACGAGCGAAACGAAGATCCGGGACCCACAGGATGCGGTTTGGCGAAGACACGGAGTTACCCGCTCGCTCCATAACCACTCCCTGTGGTTATGGATCCCCGCGCCCCGTGCGCAATTGCGCACTAGGCGGGGACGGCAGCGGAGAACGGGGCGATAGCGCGCCTTACGCCGCGCGGATATTGCCCATGAAGCGGTCGAGCCTCGGCGCGGAGGCGGGTGCTTTCGGATGACAGTGTCTTGGCCGAATGCAGCACCTCTTCCGAGGCCGAGCCGGTCTCGGCGGCGCCGCGGTTGACCTGGCCGATATCGGTGGCCGCGGTCTGGGTGCCCTGTGCGACGGTCTGGACGCTGCGCGCGATCTCCTGCGTCGCCGCGCCCTGCTGCTCGACCGCGCTGGCGATCGAGGTCGAGATCGACGAGATCTGGCCGATGGTCGTCCCGATCTCCTTGATCGCGGCAACCGATTCCGCCGTGGCACCTTGCATGCCCGCGATGTGCGAGGAGATCTCGTCGGTCGCCTTCGCGGTCTGGCTCGCCAGCGACTTCACTTCGCTGGCGACAACCGCAAAACCGCGGCCGGCCTCACCGGCACGCGCCGCCTCGATGGTGGCATTGAGCGCCAGAAGATTGGTCTGCTCGGCAATCGCGGTGATGAGCTTGACGACTTCGCCGATCTGCTGGGCGGCATGCGAGAGCTTGCCGATGCGTCCGTCGGTCTCCCTGGCCTGAACCACGGCGGCTTCCGCGATACGGTTGGAGTCGCGGACCTGGCGGCCGATCTCCTCGACCGAGGCGGAGAGGCTCTTCGGTCGCGGTGGCGACCGACTGCATGTTGGCGGAGGCCTGCTCGGAGACGCCGGCGACCTGGCTCGACAGGCTTTGGGTGGTCTCGGCGGTGCGGGTCAGCGTGGAGGCCGCCGATTCCAGCTGCACGGCCGAGGCCGAGACGTTGGAGACGATGGCGCCGACCGCGCTTTCGAAATCGTCGGCAAAGCGGATCAGCTCGGCGCGGCGGCCAGCGGCCTGCTCCCTGTTCTGCACTTCGCTGGCGGCAGCATCGCGCTCGGCCTTTGCAACCGCCTGAACCTTGAACTCCTCGACCGCGCCGGCCATCTCGCCGATCTCGTCCTTGCGGCCGAGACCCGGCAGCACCACGTCGAAATTGCCCGAGGCCAGCTCGCGCATCGCCTTGCACATCGCAATCATCGGGCGCGAGATGCCGGTGCCGAGCAGGAAGGCGAGAACCGCGCCAAGCAGCGTCCCGCCGACGGCCAGCATCAGAACCAGTTCCTCGGTCTTTCCGATCGTCGCTTCCGATTCCAGATCCAGCCGCTGCTGCTCGGCGACGAGGTCCGCTTTCATGGCGGTTGCGCCTTGCAGGATCGCGCCGGCCGAGCCGCTCATCTCGGTGACGAGTCTCGTCGACCAATTTGGCGTTGGCGATCAGCTTCTCCAGCGCTTCGCGATAGGCGCCGAGGATCGTCTTGGCCTCCTTCAGGCCGGCGACGATCTTCTCGTCCATGGAATAGACCGCGCCCAGCGAATTCTCGACGAATTTCAGCCGCGCAAGCGCGCTGGACGCGATCGCCTGATCGGACGTCAGCACGAAATTGGTGGCGGCAGCACTCGCGGTCTGGAACTGGGCATTGACCTGCTTGGTGCCGAACTCGATCGCCTGCGCCTCGGAATCGGACGCGTTGTTGCCGATATCGTCGAGCTTGTACTTCAGGAAATTGGCCTGGCGCTGCAGTTGGTTCTGCACCAGCAGCGTGCTGTCACGCTTGGCCTGGAGAACCTTGGCGAAGGTGGCGGAGAAATTCGAGAACTCCTTGGCGAGCTTGTCGAGGCTCTCCTTTCGCGCCGGGCTCTTGGCGCTCTTGACGGCCTGGTCGATGGCGTTCTTCAGACTGGCCTCGGCATCAAGCGCCGCCTTGGCGTCGTCTTCCTTGCCGGTGACGACGAAATATTTGACGGTCGAACGATAGGCGAGCAGCTCGCGGTCGATGTTGCGGGCGAGGTCGGCCTCCGTCACGCTGCTGCGGTAGGAACCGACCCCCGCCGAGACGCGCTCGAAGCCGAAATAGGAGAAAGCCATGCTGCCAGCGGAGATCACCAGAACGGCGGCGAAGCCGAGGATGATCTTGGCGCGGAATCTGAGGGTCGGAAATATTGTGCGCTTAGACGGCGACGCGATACGCCCGGTCATTCCCACCCCCAATAGATCAGTTCTTGCACGTGCAGCACGGCCCGGAAGCAGCCCCTCCCCGACCGGGGATGAAAATTAGGGCAGAAACGTCAAGGGGCGGTAAATTCCTCCAATCGGCGGTCACCCGGCACGGAGCACACGGTCCACGGAACTGGCGCGATGTTGCGACCAGACGAAAAAGGCCATATTCTCTGGACACTTGTCAGGCACTCGGCATGAGACCGAGTAGGCCTTTGAGGGGAGAAACGGCGTGGGGCAAACCGACTTTCGGTTTGGCGGTGCATCTGGCGTTGCCGTCGCGAAGTCGAAGGCTGCCGGCGCCGAGCAGGCCGTTGCCGATCTTGCCGCTCAGCTTCCCGCCGACGAGATGGCGCTGATTCTGCTGTTCGTCTCCCCGAGCTACGATCCCCACCGATTCATCGCCGAGATCAGCCGTCGCTTCGAGGGCATCCCGGTCTGCGGTTGCACCACCGCCGGCGAGCTAGCGCCTGACGGCTGGGACGAGAACAGCGTTGTCGCGCTCGCCTTCAGCCGCGACGATTTCTCGGCCGTGGTGCGCCCGATTCTCAACCTCGACAGTTTTCACGTCGAGGACGGCCGCAGGATCAGCGCCGAAGCCCGGCAGGAATTGCTGCGGGTGTCCTCCCAGGTCGAGCGCGGAAATCCGTTCGGCCTGGTGCTGATCGACGGCCTGTGCCGCCGCGAGGAAGCGGTGATGTCCGCACTCTATGCCTCGCTGGACGACATTCCCATCGTGGGCGGCTCCGCGGGCGACGGCATGCGGTTCGAGCAGACCTGGGTGTTTCTCGACGGCAAGGCGCACACCAACGCCGCTCTCCTCATCCTCCTGAGCACGTCGCTGCCGTTCCGCGTCTTCAAATGCGACAATTTCGAACCGCGGCCCCAGAAGATGGTGGTGACCGAGGCCGACATCGAGAATCGGACCGTCCGGGAGCTGAACGCGGAGCCCGCGGCCCAGGAATATTCCCGCGTCGTCGGGATCCTGGACGCCAAGCTCGATCCGTTCTCGTTCGCCTCGCACCCGGTCCTGGTCCGCGTCGGCGGCTCCTACTACGCCCGTTCGATCCAGCGCGTCGAACCGGACGGGTCGCTGCACTTCTTTTGCGCCATCGACGAAGGCATGGTGCTGACGGCAGCGACATCGCGCAGCCTCGTCGGCACGACGCGCGAGGCGTTTGCGGAGACGCGCGACCAGATCGGCGACGTCTCGCTCTATATCGGTTTCGAGTGCCTGCTGCGCCGGCTCGACGCCGAGCAGCACCAGCTCGCCCGCGACATGTCCGAGCCTCTATCGGCAGAATCGCGTGGTGGGTTTTCATACCTATGGCGAGCAATTCGGCTCGATGCATGTGAACCAGACGTTCACGGGCGTCGCCATCGGCAGGCGCCCCTCGTGAGCGAGCTCTGGCAAGACCCCGACACGGTCGAGCAGCTGCAGCGGGAAACCGTGAAGCTGAAGAAGATCAATGCCGCGCTGATGTCCCGCGTCGAGCGCTCGATGGACCAGCAGCTCAACGCCTTCTCGCTGTTCGAGACGGCCATCGCGCTCGACCGCCAGGTTCGGGACCGGACCACCCAGCTGCGCGAAGCCCTGCATTCGATCGAACGTGCCAATGAGGGTCTGTATCGCGCCAAGCAGCAGGCCGAAGCCGCCAGCTCGCTCAAATCGTCCGTTCTGATCTCGGTCACCCACGACCTGTTGCAGCCGCTGAACGCGGCGCGCCTGACGCTCTCCGCGCTGGCGGAGATGATGGAAACGCAGGAGGCGGGCCTGCTGGTCGACCAGGTCGACCGTTCGCTGGTCACGCTGGAGGATTTGCTGCGGTCGTTGCTGGAGATCGCCAAGCTCGACGCCGGCGCGCTCAAGCCCGACGTGCGTCCGTTGGCGCTGGCGCCGCTGTTCGAGCAGCTTCGCAACGAATTCGCGCCGATCGCGGCGCGGCAACGCCTGTCCTTGCGCATCCGCACGTCGCCGCTCGCAGTGTCGTCGGACGCTATGATGCTCCGGCGTATCCTGCAAAATCTGCTCGCCAATGCCATCCGCTACACCCGCAGCGGCGGCGTCGTGATGGGGTGCAGGCGCCAGGACGGCCGCATCTGCGTCCAGGTCTCCGATACCGGACCAGGCATCGCGCAGGCGCAGCAGGAAGCGATCTTCCGCGAATTCCAGCGCGGTGAAGCCAGCGCAACCGACCAGGCCGGGTTCGGGCTCGGCCTCTCCATCGTTCGCCGCTTCGCAACCGTGCTCGGACATGAGGTGCGGCTGTCCTCGCAGGTCGGCAAGGGATCGACCTTCGTCCTTGAGACTCGAGCCTGCGGATCTCGCCGAGGTCAGCGACGAGGTGCACGAGACCAAGCTCAGTGAGCGGCGCTATGGCGGCCTCGAAGGCGCCAAGATCCTGCTGGTCGAGAACGATCCATCCGGCTCAGAGGCCATGGCCGCCCTGCTGGAAGGATGGGGCTGCGATGTCGCGACCACGCCATCGGCGGCGGATGCGCTGCTGCGCCTCAACGAGACTCGGCGGCGCGCCCGACGCTGTCATCGCCGACCTTCATCTCGATCACGGCGAGAGCGGATTGTCGGCGATAGCCGACATAAGGCAGCACCTGAAGCTCGACGTGCCCGCGATGATCATCACCGCCGACTACTCCGAGAAGGCCGCCAAGCAAGCCAGCCTCTCCGGGCTCGAAGTGCTGAAGAAGCCGGTCAAGCCCGCGGAGATGCGCGCGCTGCTGTCGTTCCTGCTGAGCTAGTTCCCTGCGCCGGGCGGCCAGACCAAATATCGAAAAACAACCCCATGCACAGTAGCGGTACTAAATTACATTCCGCCAATGCCATGACTTCTTTGTCGATTCACCGATAGAACGACCATCGATCGGCGCGACAGGACCGGAGAAATGCGCGTCACGGCTGATCCGGTTGGACACGATCGTGCTTCGCACGGCCCTCGTCGCTCGCCAGCGTCGCAAAATCGATCTTCGACATCTCGACGATCGCCTTGGTGCGGCTCACGACGTTGAGCTTGCGCAGGATGTCGGAGACATGGACCTTCACGGTGGTCTCGGAGATCTTCAGCTCATAGGCGATCTGCTTGTTCTGCAGCCCCCGCTTGAGCATTTCGAGGACGCGCAATTGCTGCGGCGTCAGATCATGCAGCCGCTTCAGCAGATCATGAGCGGGACCGGGGCCCCGCTGCGGCCGGAGCGCGCGATAGGCACCGGGAACACAGACGAGACCCTGCAGCGCCTCGCCGATCGACCGGGCGAGCTCCTGCTTGGACGAGGATTTGAAGATGTAACCGGCGACGCCGAGCGACAAGGCGCCGGAGATGATCCGGGGATCCTGGTGCCCCGACACGATGACGACCGGGACCTTCGGGAAGGCCTTGCGGATGCGCACGATGCCCGAGAGGCCGGTCGTGCCCGGCATCGACAGATCGAGCAGAAGCAGATCGAGGCTCGGCGCCCGCGGACAGCTGCTCGAGCGCGCCGTCGATCGAAATCGCCTGCAGGATCTCGGCCTCGGGCGCGACCATTTGCAGCGCGCCTTCGAGCGCCTCGCGAAACAACGGATGATCTTCGACAATCAGAAACCGCGCCACGCGTCAGCCATGTCCAAATCGTTGCCGGATGTCGAGCTTTGCCCGAGGATGTATCAGCCGGCGCGCGCCGGCTTGATCGAGGTCAACAATGACGGGGCGGATCATTGCGGCCTCCCGCGGTCGACCCTGGCATAGGGCCGGTTCCTGGGGTCGGGCAGCTCCATCTTGCCGATCTCGATGATCGCCTTGTTGCGGCTGAACAGTCCGAGCTTGCGCAGGATCTCGGTGATGTGCGCCTTGACCGTGGATTCGGCGAGCTGCAGCTCCTGCGCGATCTGCCGGTTCGGATAGCCGCGGCGCAGCAGGTCCAGCACCCTGAGCTGCTGCGGCGTGAGCTCGCGGAGCTTGACCTCGAGAGCCTTGCTGGTCTCGGCTTTTCGCCGCTGCGGTGCCGCCACGAAATCTCGCGGCACCGACACCGATCCGGACAGCACGCCCTCGATCGACTGCGCCAGCTCGCGCTTCGACGTCGACTTCGGCAGATAGCCGGCCGCGCCGAGCGCCAGCGCTTCGCGGACCACGTGCTGGTCTTCCTCGCTCGAGACGATGGCGACCGGCAGGCGCGGATAGGTCTCGCGCAAACGCAGGAAGCCGGAGAAGCCGGTCGCATCCGGCAGCTGCAGATCGAGCAGCGCAAGGTCGATCCCCTGCTCGGCCGACAGGATGTCCAGCGCGTCCTCGATCGACATCGCCTCCAGGATGCGGGCCTCCGGCAAAGCCAGCCGCACCGCATTGCCCAGCGCTTCGCGAAACAGCGGATGATCGTCGATGATCAGGAAGCTGGCCATGGCGCCTTCCACAAGATCCGCCGCGGCAGCGGCAGCAGCGCACCCGTCCTGGGCCGGTCCGGCACCGGGAAGATGCAAGGTGAATGCTACCACATCTTCCCGATCTCGTCCGGTCAAGGCCGTTCAGTCGTTCGATTCGACCTGAACCGACAGCAGGAAGGAATAGATGCTGTCGAACTGGTTGTCGGTGAAGACCTCCCTCCACGCCGGCATACCCTTGGCGGGGCGGCCCTCGTGCACGGTTTTCCAGAACGTGTCGCGCATGTCGTCGCCATAGCGATGCCGCAGCAGCCGCAGGTCGATCTTCCGTTCGCTCTGGATGGCGTCGGGGCCATGGCAATGTGCGCAGGTTCCGTTGAAGATCTCCTTGCCCGCGCCGGCGATCTCCGCATTCGGCAGCGCCGCATCGCCCTTCGTCTCGGTCGCCACCACACTTGCGACCTGCGCCGCGCTGGTCCCCGGACCGGTCCCGGTCGTGGTTCCCGCCGGCACGGCTTCAGCTGCGCCGAAGCGGACCGGCTGTCCGGCCGGCAAGCCGTATTTCACCGCGAGATCGGCGATCTTGTGCTGAAGCGTCGGCAGGATCGCGTCGACGCGATCGCGCAGCTCGGTCGATCCCTTCGCAAAGCCGATCGCGGCATCCCATGACAGGCCCTCGCCTTCGGTGAGCCGGATCTGATAGCGATCCCCGTAGGCTGTCATGTTCAGCCAGCCGGCGACGGGCCCCCAGATGAAAGCGACGTCCGCTCTGCCCTGGTCGAGCGCCTGCATGGCTTCCTCGGGCGACAGCACCGTGACCTTCTGGATGTCGTCCCGGGTCGCCAGGAGATTTTGCGGCGTGCTGGCGTACTGGACTGCGACGCGCTTGCCCTTGAGATCGTCTACGCCGCCGATCGCCTGTCCCTTCGCCGCGACCAGGGCATAGCCTTCCTTGGCAAACGCGCTGGAGAAGATCACGGCAGGCCCCATGAAATCCTCCGACCGCGGCAAGCCGATCATGGCGTCGCATTGCTTGCCGAGCAGCGTGACCCGCACGGTGCGCTTGCCGAAATAGGATTTGTACCAGTCGTAAGTGATGGGTTGGCCGAGCGCCTGCGCCAGCGCCTGGCCGATCTCGACATAGAAGCCGGGCTGCGACGGATTATCGCTCGAGAACGGCAGATTGGTCGGATCGGCGCACAGACGGAACGGCGTCGTCTCGCCGGCCTGGGCGGCGGTGGCTGATGCAATCACCGCGGACGCGGCGAGACATGCCAGCCGTGCCGCGATGCTGCGAGGTCGGCTGTTGCGGGTCGCTGGATTGATCGGACGCATCCTCATCTCCGGCAGTTGGGATTTGTTGGACCAGGCGTTGCGGCACGGGATCTGACCTCAGATCCGGCCTGTGCCGTCGCCGCGCGATGTCGAGAAAGCGCGCGCGTATCCCGTCTCCTTCGGAATACGCGCGCGAGTTGTCACTGGACGGAGAACACGAAGAGTGAACCGCCCTCGGGGGCTGCGGCCGTCATCTTCTTCCCAACCTCGCCCAGGAACGCGGGCAGCGCTGCCGTGCGACCGACGACGATCGCGACATACTGCTTGCCGTCGACGCTATAGGTCACCGGGCCTGCGCCGATGCCGGAGCCGAGATTCCTGCTCCAAAGCACCTTGCCTGACTTCGCATCGATGGCGCGGAAGTCGCCGTGAATGTTGCCGGCGAACACGAGGCCACCGCCGGTGGTCAGCGTGCCGCCGTTGAACGGCAGGTCTTCCTTGATCGACCAGACCTTCTTCTGCGCCACCGGATCCCAGGCCACGAGGCTCGCCGAGGAAGCCGCCGGGGCCTTCCTTGGTCGGGAATTCGGCGCCGAGATAGAACACGCCGCGCTTGTAGGCGACGTCGGAGACCGACCAGTCCATGCAGACGTTGTTGGAGGGGATGTAGACGAGGCCGGTCTGCGGGTTGAACGACATCGGCTGCCAGTTCTTGCCGCCGATCAGGTTCGGGCAGATGTCCTTGGCGGGATGGTTCGGTCCCGGACGCTTGTCCGGATCCTCTTCCGCGCGCATCGTGGTGACGTCCCACTTCTTCGCCCAGTTCGAGAAGACGTACTTCTCCGCCGAGACGACCTTGCCGGTCTCGCGGTTGGCGACGAAGAAGTAGCCGTTGCGATCCGCCTTCATCAGTGCCGGCACGGTGCTGCCGCCGATCTTGAGATCCGCGAGCACGGCCTCGTTGACCCCGTCATAGTCCCAGGCATCGGCCGGCGTGGTCTGGATGTGCCACTTGATCTTGCCGGTGTTGGGATCGAGCGCGAGCGTCGAGGCGGTGTAGAGGTTGGTCAGCTTGCCGAAATTGCCGTCGCCGGTCGAACGCACGCCGGTGTTCCACGGACCGGGATTGCTGGTGCCCCAATAGACCGTGTCGGTCTTGGCATCGTAGGAGCCGACCAGCCAGGCCGCGCCGCCGCCGTGCTGCGCGGAGTCGCCCTTCCAGCTATCGCCGCCGGGCTCGTCCGGGCTGGGAACGGTGAAGGTCTGCCACAGCTGCTTGCCGGTGTTGATGTCGAACGCTTGCAGCGAGCCGCGCACGCCGTACTCGCCGCCGCCGAAGCCGGTGATGACCTTGTCGCGCACGACCAGCGGAGGCGAGGTGATGACCGAGCCCTGCTTGTAGTCGACGACCTTCGTGGTCCACAGCGACTTGCCGGTCGCGGCATCGAGCGCCGTCAGCTTGCCGTCGAGACGGCCGACGAAGATCTTTCCATCCGCGTAGGAGACGCCGCGATTGTTCACGTCGCAGCAGGCAAATTGCAGCACGTCTTCAGGGATTTCAGGCTCCCAGGTCCACTTGCGCTGCCCCGTCGCGGCGTCGAGCGCGTAGACGTATTTCGGTCCCCAGGAGCTCGACACGTACAGCGTATTGCCGACGACGATCGGCGAGGATTCGTTCGAGCGCAGAGAGGCCAGCGAGAACGAATAGGCGAGCGTCAGCTTGCCGGCGTTCTCGGTGTTGATCTGCTTCAGCGGGCTGTAGCGCGTGTTGCCGTAGTCGTGGCCGGCAACGGCCCACTGGTTCTGGTCGGATTGCGCCTTGATCAGCGAGTCGTTGGCGCGAACGCCCGACGTGACGGCGGCCAGCATCGCAATCATCGAGATGCCAGCCAAAAATCCCTTCGTTCCAAAGGTCATGTATTCCCTCCGCGATGTTGTTGTGCACGCCATGTCGGCGTCAGAGCGCGTTGCGCCCGTGATGCGCAGTTCGTCTGCGATCCATCGTTCGAAATTACAGCATCGACGTTTCGCGCTTAGTATAGGCGGAAGGTAGTAGTGCAAATCATTGGCGGCTTTCGTCGCTCATCTCGTTGAGACGCCTCGCGTCTTGCCCTTGTTTTGCAGCTCGAAACGCGCACGCGAATTCAGGCAACATCGCGCATCGGTCACGATGATGGCGCTACCACCGCTGCAAGATTCTCGAAGAGGTCCGCCGCGAGTTTTCGCGAAGTCGAGTCGATCAGGCGCGCGCCGAGCTGTGCGAGCTCGCCGCTGATCTCGCGCGTCGGCCTCGTCGTGCAGGATGGTGACGTCGGGCGATTCTTCTTCCGAAGCCTGACCTTCGCGCCGGCCTTGGCAAAGCCCGCGACGCCGCCCGCGCCTTCGCCGACGATGCGGCCGCCGCTCGGCGCATCGAGGTCGGTCAGCGTCACCTTGCCGCTGAACGCTGCTTTCGCAGGGCCGACCTTCAGCACCAGGCGGGCGGAGTGCGCACGAACGTCTCGGCCCGGACCTGGGGTGCCGGGCATGGGTACAGCAAAATCAATGACTTAGCTTGTTTTAGTGTACTACCAAGATCGCGATTACAAAGCCGCGGGCACGTGCTCCTATTCGCGGCAACGAACGAGACATAAAGGGGAGAACGATTTGCCACAGGGCTGAATCCGCCGGCCGGTCGCGACGCCGTGCGGCATCGACGATGCGACCTTCGCTGCGATCAACACACCGAACTTTCCAGATTTGCCCGACAGCTGCGCCAGTGATGGCGACAGCCAGGGGCAGCATGATCGATTCGCGCGCCGTGACGGCCGTCCTGATGACCTTTCCATGACGCGAGGTCACCAAAATGCCAGTTGCAAAGTTCCGTTGCGCTGTCTCTAATTAGAACCAATCAAAATCACTTTGGGAGGACTTCACGTGTCTACAGTCAAACTGACGGTGAACGGCAAGGCCGTTGCTGTCGAGGTCGAGGACCGCACCCTGCTGGTCCAGCTCCTGCGCGAACATCTCAATCTCACGGGAACCCACGTCGGCTGCGACACCAGCCAGTGCGGCGCCTGCGTGGTGCACATGGATGGCCGTGCCGTGAAATCCTGCACCATGCTGGCGGGCCAGGCTGACGGCGCCAGCATCACCACCATCGAGGGCATCGCCAAGGGCGACGAGCTGCACCCGATGCAGGCCGCTTTCCGCGACAATCACGGTCTTCAATGCGGCTATTGCACGCCGGGCATGATCATGTCGGCGATCGACATCGTGCATCGTCATGGCGGTCAGCTCGACGAGGCGACCGTCCGCGCCGAGCTGGAAGGCAATATCTGCCGCTGCACCGGCTACCACAACATCGTCAAGGCCGTGCTGGATGCAGCCGGCCGCATGAAGGTCTCGCAGGCGGCCGAGTAAGCGGCGCGCCTCGAAAGAAAAATCACCGCCTGCTGCTTTCGAAGGAAAGCGCAGCCATAAAATTTCCGGTCGGGAGGACCAGTCATGGGTGTTGAAGGCATCGGCGCACGCGTCGTGCGCAAGGAAGACAAGCGTTTCATTACCGGCAAGGGCCGCTACGTCGACGATATCAAGCTGATGGGCATGACCCATGCCCATTTCGTCCGCAGCCCGCACGCCCACGCCAAGGTCAAGGGAATCGACTCCTCCGCCGCGCTGAAGATGCCGGGCGTGGTCGCCGTGCTCACCGGCCAGCAGATCGTCGACGACAAGGTCGGCAACCTCATCTGCGGCTGGGCCATCACCTCGAAGGACGGCAGCCCGATGAAGATGGGCGCATGGCCGGCGATGGCGCCGGAGACGGTGCGCTTCGTCGGACAGGCCGTCGCCGTCGTGATCGCCGAAAGCAAGAACCTCGCACGCGACGCCGCCGAAGCCGTGGTCGTGAATTATGAGGAGCTGCCGGCCGTGGCCGACGTCCACGCCGCGATCAAGTCAGGCGCGCCGCAGCTTCATCCCGAAGCCCCCGGCAACCAGGTCTATGACTGGGTGATCGGCGACGAGGGCGCGACGGATGCGGCTTTCGCCAAGGCCGCCAACGTCGTCAAGCTCGACGTCACCAACAACCGCCTCGCGCCCAACGCGATGGAGCCGCGCGCGGCGATTGCCGATTACGATGCGGCGGAAGAGCATTTCACGCTCTACACGACCTCGCAGAACCCGCACGTCGCCCGCCTCGTGCTGTCGGCGTTCTACAACATCGCCCCCGAGCACAAGCTGCGCGTGATCGCCCCCGACGTCGGCGGCGGCTTCGGCTCCAAGATCTTCATCTATCCGGAAGAGATGGTGGCGCTGTGGGCTTCGAAGAAGGTCGGCCGTCCCGTGAAATGGACCGGCGACCGCACCGAGGCCTTCCTCACCGATGCGCACGGCCGCGACCATGTGACCCATGCCGAGATGGCATTCGACGCCAGCAACAAGATCATCGGCCTGAAGGTGAAGACCTACGCCAATTTCGGCGCCTATATGTCGCTGTTCTCGTCGTCGGTGCCGACCTATCTCTACGCGACGCTGCTGTCGGGCCAGTACAACATCCCGGCGATCCACGCCGAGGTGGTCGGGGTCTACACCAACACCACGCCGGTCGATGCCTATCGCGGCGCGGGCCGCCCCGAGGCGAGCTATCTGATCGAACGGTTGATGGAAACGGCGGCGCGGCAGCTCAAGGTCGATCCGGCCCAGCTGCGCCGGAGCAACTTCATCACCCAGTTCCCGCACCAGACGCCTGTGATCATGGCCTACGACACCGGCGACTTCAACGCCTCGCTCGATGCCGCGATGAAGGCGATCGACTATGCCGGCTTTGCCGCGCGCAAGGCGCAAGCCAAGTCGCAAGGCAAGCTGCGCGGCATCGGCGTGTCCTGCTACATCGAGGCCTGCGGCATCGCGCCGTCCAAGGCGGTCGGCAGCCTCGGCGCTGGCGTCGGCCTGTGGGAATCGGCCGAGGTGCGCGTCAACCCGGTCGGCACCATCGAGATCCTCACGGGCTCGCACAGCCACGGCCAAGGCCACGAGACCACGTTCTGCCAGCTCGTCGCGGAACGCCTCGGCGTTCCCATCAGCCAGGTCTCGATCGTCCATGGCGACACCGACAAGGTGCAGTTCGGCATGGGCACCTACGGCTCGCGCTCGGCCGCCGTCGGTCTCACCGCGATCCTGAAGGCGATGGAGAAGATGGAATCGAAGGCCAAGAAGATTGCAGCGCATGCGCTGGAAGCTTCCGAAGCCGACATCGTCATCGAGAACGGCGAGTTCAAGGTGACCGGCACCGACAAGGCGATTGCCCTGCCCATGGTCGCGCTCGCGGCCTACACCGCGCACAATCTGCCTGACGGGATGGAGCCGGGCCTGAAGGAAAGCGCCTTCTACGATCCGACCAACTTCACCTTCCCGGCCGGCACCTATATCTGCGAGGCTCGAGGTCGATCCCGGCACCGGCAAGACAAGCTTCGTCAACTTCGTCGCGGCCGACGATTTCGGCCGGCTGATCAACCCGATGATCGTCGAGGGCCAGGTCCATGGCGGCCTCGTCCAGGGCATCGGGCAGGCACTGCTCGAGCACGCGATCTACGATGCCAACGGCCAGCCGGTCACGGCCTCGTTCATGGATTACGCCATGCCGCGCGCCGACGACGTGCCCTCCTTCAACCTCTCCCACACCACGACGCTGTGCCCGGGCAATCCCTTGGGCATCAAGGGCTGCGGTGAGGCGGGCGCGATCGGCGCCTCTGCGGCCGTGATCAACGCGATCACGGACGCGATCGGCAAGAATAACCTGGAAATGCCCGCAACCCCGGACCGGGTGTGGCGCACGATCCACGCGGCTTAAGAGGAGGAATCAAGATGTACCAGACCACTTATCATCGCGCTTCCTCGGTCGACGAAGCCGTCAGCCTGTTCGGAAAGAGCAGCGAGGCGAAGTTTCTTGCCGGCGGCCAGACGCTGCTGCCCGTCATGAAGCAGCGGCTCGCCAGCCCGTCCGATGTCATCGACCTCGGCAAGATCAAGGAGCTGCAGGGCATCGAATTGTCGGGCGACACGCTGACCATCAAGGCCGCCACGATCTATTACGACATCATGACGAATGCCGATGTGAAGAAGGCGATCCCCGCGATCGCCCATCTCACCTCGGTGCTCGGGGATCCCGCCGTGCGTCACCGCGGCACGATCGGCGGCTCGATCGCCAACAACGATCCCGCCGCGGATTTCCCGGCCGCCCTGCTCGCGCTCGGTGCCACCGTGAAGACCAACAAGCGGTCGATCGCGGCGGAGGACTTCTTTCAGGGCCTGTTCACCACGGCGCTGGAGGACGGCGAGATCATCACGGCCGTATCGTTCCCGGTGCCGGCGAAGGCAGGTTACGAAAAGATGCGGCATCCGGCCTCGCGCTTCGCGCTGACCGGCGTGTTCGTCGCGCAGACCAAGTCGGGCGAGGTTCGCGTGGCCGCCACCGGTGCCTCGCAGAGCGGCGTGATGCGGGTGCCCGCGATCGAAGCCGCGCTGAAGGCGAACTGGTCGCCATCGGCGGTCGACAGCGTCAGCATTTCGGCGAGCGGATTGCTGGCCGATATCCACGGCACCGCGGAGTACCGCGCCAACCTCGTCAAGGTGATGGCGCAGCGCGCGGTCGCAGCTGCCGGCTGACGCTCACGCGCTAGCGTCTCGACGCAAATTTTCCGCGGCGCGCACTTCGGTGCGCGCCGTTTTATTTTAGCCGTGCGGCATGAAAACCGCTTGCCTCGCTGGCACGAAGGCGAGAAAAGTTAATCAGCCGATTAACTCTCTCCGAAGAAGAAGGTCAGCGGCGATCGCCGAGCCATCGGTATCTGCGCGCGACCCGAGGAAACAAAAACGTGCTCGACAAATCAGCCCCCACCTCGACCGTCCGCACCTCCGGCCCGCTCTCGGGCTTTCGCATCGTCGAATTCGCCGGCATCGGGCCCGGACCGTTCGCCTGCATGATGCTGGCCGACATGGGCGCCGACGTCGTCACGCTCGACCGGGTCGGCGCGAAGAAGAGCATGAAGTCGGTGGCGGGGCGCGGCCGCAAGGTGATCGAGGCTCGACCTCAAGGACAAGGCGGCGATCGCGCAAGCGCTGGACCTGCTCGCCAGCGCCGACGCACTGGTCGAGGGCTTTCGTCCCGGCGTGATGGAGCGGCTCGGGCTCGGGCCCGATGTGGTGCTCGCGCGCAACCCAAAACTGGTCTATGGCCGCATGACCGGCTGGGGCCAGGAAGGCCCGCTGGCGAATGCCGCCGGCCACGACATCAACTACATCTCCATCACCGGCGCGCTCGCCGCGATCGGCACGAAGGAAGCGCCGGTGCCGCCGCTCAACCTCGTCGGCGATTTCGGCGGCGGCGCGCTCTATCTCGTCGTCGGCGTGCTCGCCGCGCTGCTGGAGGCTTCGAAGTCCGGCAAGGGCCAGGTCGTGGACGCCGCTATGTGCGACGGCGCGGCCTCGCTGATGTCGTTCTTCTTCGACATGACCACGCTCGGCCGCTGGACCGAAGGCCGCAACCAAAACTTCCTCGACGGCGGCGCGCATTTCTACGGCGTCTACGAATGCGCCTGCGGCCATTTCGTCTCGATCGGCTCGATCGAACCGCAGTTCTACGCGCTGCTGCGCGAGCATGCGGGCCTGACGGATGCCGATTTCGACGCGCAGATGAACCCCAAAGCCTGGCCGGCACTGAAGGAAAAGCTCAAGGCGGTGTTCAAGAGCAAGACGCGCGAGGACTGGTGCAAGATCATGGAAGGCACCGACATCTGCTTCGCGCCGGTGCTGACCATGTCGGAAGCGACACAGCATCCGCACATGGTGGCACGCGAGGTCTTCATCGAGCGTCACGGCGTGAAGCAGCCCGCGCCGGCGCCGAGATTCTCACGCACGCCATCAACGGTGCGCGAGCCGGAAGGTGCGGAGATCGGCGCGGTGATAAAGGCGTGGGCAGGGCGTTAGACCCGGACTGCTGCAACACCCTCCGCCGTCGTCCCGGCGAACGCCGGGACCCATTACCAAAGGAAGTGGTTTAGCGAAGACTCGGAGTTCGTTACTTCTGTCGACCGCAATCGATGGATCACGCGGTATGGGTCTCGGCGTTCGCCGGGACGACGGCGGTGACGTGGATCCAATTCGCGCCTCCCAAGCGGCTTACGCCGCATCCACCTTCAGCACCCCGCGGCGGATCTGATCTTCCTCGATCGATTCGAAAAGCGCCTTGAAATTGCCCTCGCCGAATCCGTCGTCGCCCTTGCGCTGGATGAACTCGAAAAAGATCGGGCCGATCGCGTTCGCCGAGAAGATCTGCAGCAGCACCTTGGTCTGGCCGCCATCGACCACGCCCTCGCCGTCGATCAGGATGCCGTTCTTCTGCAGACGTGCGACGTCCTCGCCATGCTTGGGCAGGCGCACATCGACCTTCTCGAAATAGGTCTCGGGCGGCGACGGCATGAAGGGCAGGCCAGCCGCGCGCAGGCCCTCGATCGTGCTGTGAATATCGCGGCAACCGCAGGCGATGTGCTGAATGCCCTCGCCGCGATAGATATTCAGATATTCCTCGATCTGGCCGGAATCGCCGGCGTCCTCGTTGATCGGAATCCGGATCTTGCCGTCGGGGCTCGTCAGCGCGCGCGAGAACAGGCCGGAGGCGCGACCTTCGATGTCGAAGAAGCGGATCTGGCGGAAGTTGAACAGCTTTTCGTAGAAGCCGGTCCAGACATCCATGCGGCCGCGATGGACGTTATGGGTGAGGTGGTCGAGATAGAACAGCCCGGCACCAACGGGCCGCGGATCGCGCGCACCGAGCCACTCGAACTCGGCATCATAGGCCGAGCCCTTGGCGCCGTAGCGATCGACGAAATAAAGCAGGCTGCCGCCGATGCCCTTGATCGCGGGCACTTGAAGCGTCTTCTGCGCGGACGACGCGTCGGACGGCTCGGCACCGAGCGCAATCGCGCGGTCGTAGGCCGCCTTGGCATCGACGACGCGGAACGCCATCGACGGCGCGCAGGGGCCGTGCGCGGCGACGAATTCATAACCGTGGGTGCCGGGCTCCTCGTTGACGAGGTAGTTGATGTCGCCCTGGCGATAGACCGTGATCTTCTTGGTCTTGTGGCGCGCGACCGGCGCATAGCCCATCAGCTTGAACAGAGCGTGCAGCTCTTCCGGATTGGGGTGCGCATATTCCACGAACTCGAACCCGTCGGTGCCCATCGGATTGTCGGCGCTGATCGTGGCCGGCGGTGCATCGTGCGGAAACGGTCCCATGGTGTTCTCCCGAATGGTGGCTGCAGGAACTATCCTTCATACGACGCGCAAGGAGCGTGCAAACGGGACGCGTTTTGGCTATGATATGCACGATCCGTGCATGAAGTGGACGAATGACGCATGATTCCGGTTGACGCCTTCGATCTCAAGCTCCTCAGCGCGCTCCAGGACGACGGCCGCCTCACCAACCAGGAGGCTCGCCGACCTCGCCGGATTGTCGGCCTCGCAATGCTCGCGCCGGCGGATGCGGCTGGAGGAGGACAAGGTGATCTCCGGCTATCACGCCGACCTCTCCAGCGAAGCGCTCGGCTTCGGCGTGATTGCCTTCATCCAGGTCGGGCTTGCGACCCACTCGCCGGATAATTCCAAGCGCTTTCGCGCGCTGGTGAACCGCATCGACGAGATCCAGGAGGCCTATTCGCTGACCGGCGATGCCGACTACGTGCTCAAGGCCGTGCTGCGCGATCTCAAGGGCCTCTCCAACCTCGTCAACGACGTTCTGATGCCGCACCAGAGCGTGGCGCATGTGCGCTCGTCGATCGTGCTCGACAGGCTGAAGGAGAGCTCGCGATTGCCGCTGAAGGAGATCAGGTCCGGCTGAAATCGAGGGAACTGCGTCATTCGCCCTGATTGCACGATCTGCGATGATCTGCATCCGTCCGGAGATTTGCCATGGCCCTCCAGCTTCGACCGAACTGCGAATATTGCGATTGCGACCTGCCGCCGGATGCGACGAATGCGCGGATCTGCTCCTATGAATGCACGTTCTGTGCAGACTGCGTCGAGACCAAGCTCTCCAACGTCTGCCCGAACTGCGGCGGCGGCTTTGCGCCGCGCCCGATCAGGCCGACGCAGGAATGGCGGCCGGGCGTGTGCACGACGAAGCAGTTGCCGTCCGACAAGCGGGTGCATCTGAAATACAGCGTCGAGGACGTCGCAGCACATTGCGCGCGGGTGCGCGACGTGCCGCCGGACAAACGATAGGTCTCGTAGGGTGGGCAAAGGCGCTCTTGCGCCGTGCCCACGTGACAGACGGCGTGGGCACGCTCCGCTTTGCCCACCCTACGAGACCGCAGTGCTCTCCTACTCCGCCGCCAAAATCGTTCCCTCGACCTCACCGAAGCCGACGCGGTAGCCATTGCCTTGGCACCAGCCGCGCATCACGAGGCTGTCGCCGTCTTCCAGGAACGAGCGCTTGGCGCCGCCGGGCAGTTCGACCGGCTCGGTACCGTTCCAGCTGATCTCGAGCAGGCTGCCGCGCTGGTTCTTCTCCGGGCCGGAGATGGTGCCGCTGCCTAGGAGATCGCCAACATTCATCGCGCAGCCGCTGGACGCGTGGTGCATCAATTGCTGCACCGAGGACCAGTACATGTATTTGAAATTGGTGCGGCTGATGCCGGCAGGCGCGTTGGCGCCCGCCGTGCGCAAGGCCGCGTCCAGCTCCAGATCGTAGTTCTGGGGCTTGGTCTGCTTGAGATAGTCGAGCGGCACCGGCTCCTGCGCCGGCCCTTTCAGGCGGAACGGCTCCAGCGCCTCGCGCGTCACTACCCACGGGCTGATCGAGGTTGCGAAGGCCTTCGCGAGGAACGGGCCGAGCGGCACATATTCCCATTGCTGGATGTCGCGCGCGCTCCAATCGTTGAGCAGCACGAAGCCGAAGATCATCTCCTCGGCCTGTTGCTCGCTCAGCATGCCGCCCATCGGCGACGGCTGACCGATGACGACGCCCATCTCCAGCTCGAAATCGAGCCGCTTGCACGGGCCGAAGCTCGGCAGCTCGACATTCGGCGGCTTCAGCTGCCCGCGCGGACGCTTCACTTGCGTGCCGGAGACGACCACGGTCGAGGCGCGGCCGTTATAGGCGATCGGCATGTGCAGCCAGTTCGGCTGCAGCGCATTGTCCTTGCCGCGGAACATCACGCCGACATTGGTGGCGTGCTCTTTCGACGAATAGAAATCGGTGTAGCCGGAGACGGTGAACGGCATATGTAGCCGCGCATCACGCATCGGCACGAGCGCGCAGCCGCGCAGCTCCTCGTTGTCGCGCAGCTCGGGATGATCGGCGCGCAGCAGCTCACTGATCCGCGCCCGCGTCTTGCTCCAGACCTTCGGCCCCAGCGCCATGAACGGATTGAGCGAGCCGCCCGAGAACACACCGAGCGGACCGACATCGAGCCGGGAATCCTGCTCGAGCCTCCCAGAGATCGAGCACGCAAGCGCCGATCGCGACGCCAACCCGCGGCGTCGGATTCGCAGGGGTCGAGAACACGCCATAGGGCAGGTTCTGGATCGGGAAGTCGGAGGAAGCATCGACCTCGATGAAGGAGCGGAGGCTGGGATCGTTGGGGTGGGTTGTCACGTTCGGTTCAATTCCTTCTTCCTTCTCCCCTTGTGGGAGAAGGTGGCGCGAAGCGCCGGATGAGGGGTCTCTATCCACATGTCCAAATGTGAGAGGTTCACTCGCGGAGAGAGACCCCTCACCCGTCTCACCGCTGCGCGGTGAGCCACCCTCTCCCACAAGGGGAGAGGGGAAGAAAGCTACGGCTTGCTCGGATCGAACTTCTTCTCCAGTCCCTTCCAGCAATCCGCGTAATCGTCCTGCAGCGTCGAGGCGTTGGCCGCATGCGCGGTCACGCGCTGCGGATAGCGGGTCTCGAACATGAAGGCCATGGTGCCCGTCAGCTTCACCGGCTTCAGCTCGCCATTGCTGGCGTGCTCGAAGGCGTCGCGATCGGGCCGTGCGGCAGCATGCAATTGTGCAGGCTCATGCCGCCGGGCACGAAGCCTTGCGGCTTGGCGTCGTAGACGCCGTAGATCAGGCCCATGAACTCGCTCATGATGTTCATGTGATACCACGGCGGCCGGAAGGTGTTGTCGGCGACCATCCAGCGCTCGGGGAAGATGACGAAGTCGATATTCGCGGTGCCCGCCGTCTCCGACGGCGAGGTCAGCACCGTGAAGATCGAGGGATCGGGATGGTCGAAGCCGATCGCACCGACCGGTGAGAAAGTGCGCAGATCGTATTTGTAGGGCGCGTAATTGCCGTGCCATGCGACGACGTCGATCGGCGAATGCGGCAAGGTCGTCTTGAACAGCGAACCGCCCCATTTCACGAACAGCTCGGTCGGCGTGTCCTTGTCCTCGTAATGCGCGACCGGCGTGAGGAAGTCGCGCGCGTTGGCGAGGCAGTTGGCGCCGATCGGCCCGCGCTCCGGCAGCGTGAAGGCGCCGCCGTAATTTTCACAGAGATAGCCGCGCGCCGGACCGTTCGGAATCTCGACGCGGAATTTGACACCGCGCGGGATCACCACGATCTCGCCGGGCTCGGCATCGATGCGGCCGAACTCGGTGACGAGGCGAAGACTGCCCTGCTGCAGCACGAACATCAGCTCGCCGTCGGCATTGTAGAAATGCTGGTCCACCATCGACTTGGTGATGAGGTAGACATGCGCGGCCATTCCGGCCTGCGTGTTCACATCGCCCGCCGTCGTCATGGTCTGCACGCCCTGGACGAAGGTCACCTCGCCCTTCGGCAGCGGCGTCGGATCCCAGCGCATCTGCGCGATCGGCAGATCGTATTCGTGGCACGGCGCCGAGCGCCACAGCCCGGCATCGGCCTTCTCGAAGCGGCCGGAATGCTTCACCGAGGGACGGATGCGATAGAGCCAGGAGCGCTCATTGGTGCCGCGCGGCGCAGTGAAGGGCGAGCCGGACAATTGCTCGGCATAGAGCCCGTAGGCGCAGCGCTGCGGCGAGTTGCGCCCGATCGGCAGCGCACCCGGCAGCGCCTCGGTCTCGAAAGAGTTGCCGAAGCCGGACATGTAGCCCGGCGTCACCTGCGCCGAGCTGCGGATGATCTGATCAGGCGAGGTGTTGATGTTCATGCCTATCCTCCTCCTTGCAGGGCCGCCCACATTTCCTGGTCGCGCTTGTCGGTCCAGATCACGGGATCGTCGATCCCCGACGCCTCGTCATAGGCGCGCGACACGTTGAACGGCAGGCAGTGCTCGTAGATCGCGAAGCTGGAGAATTTCGGATCCATCACTTCGCGCGTCGCCGCCATCGATTCTTTCAGCGAACGCCCCTTGGCGACCGAGATCTCGGCAGCGCCATAAAGCGAGGTGACGAAGTCGCGCGTCATCGCGATGGCCTCGCGAACCGTCGCCGTGCCGTTGAGCGCATCGCCGCGGCCCGGCGCGATCGCCTTGGGATTGAAATTGCGGATCTCGTTCAGCGTCATCGGCCATTCGCGCAAATGCGCATCGCCGCAATAGCAGGCCGAATGATACTCGATGAGATCGCCGGAGAACATCACCTCGGCATCCGGCACCCAGGCGACGATGTCGCCGGAAGTGTGGCCCGCGCCGAGCTGCATCAGGCGCACCTCGCGCTTGCCGAGATAGATCGACATCTCGCCTTCGAAGGTCAGCGTCGGCCAGGTCAGGCCGGGGATGCTCTGCGCATCCTGGAACAAGCGCGGAAAGCGGCCATATTCGGAGTCCCAATCCTGCTTGCCGCGCTCCTCGATCAGCCGATAGGTCTCCTGCGAGGCGACAATGCCCTGCGCGTGATAGGCGGAGGCGCCGAGCACGCGCACGGCATGATAATGCGACAGCACGACATATTTGATCGGCTTGTCGGTGACGGCTTTGACGCGCTCGATCACCTTGTTTGCCATGGCAGGCGTCGCCTGCGCGTCGAACACGAGGCAGCCGTCATCCCCGACGATCACGGCCGTGTTCGGATCGCCCTCGGCGGTGAAGGCGTAGAGGTCGGTGCCGATCTCCGAGAAGGTGATCTTCTTCTCGGCGAGATCGCCGGTGGATGCGAAGTTCTTCGCCATCAATTCGTCCTTTTAGGTCTCGGGGTTATTGTTGTTGCTGTTGTTGCTGTTGTTGCTGTTGCTGCTGCTGGCCGTCGATCATGCGGCGCTTGGCGAGCGCGATCGCCTCGCGCAGCACGTCGATGTCGCCGATATGGTTGGCGAGGATCAGCACCAGCGCCGCGTCGAAATCGGCGCTCTGCTCCTCGGTGAACCCGCGATGCGCTTCGACGATCGCGCGAAAGGCATCGTCGGGTCGCGCGAAATTGGAGCTGGTGGACAACGGCATGCGAAACCTCAATTCAAGCCTTCGGCTCGCGACAGCGCGGCCGCGATGCCGCCGCGTGTCGGGTGGCGGAAGCGCGCTGCGACGTAGCCATCGGGTCTGAGCAGATAGGCCGTATCGGGCTCGGCGTCATAACGCTTCGCGACGAGGCCCTGGGGATCGCCGAATTCGCCCTCGCCACCGAACCGGATCTGCTTGACGCCATCAGGCGCTTCGATTGCCGTGCCGTTGCTGAACGACAGCAACGTGAAACTCGTTCCACCCTTTCGGAAGGCATCGGTCAGATAAGCACTCCCGTCCCCGATCGGCGCATCCAGCATGGAGCAGCCGGGCCGCGGACCGCCGCGCCACGCATCCTCATCGCGCGACGACAGCGGCGAGTCATAATTGCACGGCACCGACAGCCGGCCGCCATTGACCATACGCTTGCCGAATTCGGTCTCCTTGGCGAGCGACAGCACCGCCTTGCGCAGCCGCGCTTCCTGATGCGAGTTCGGCGCCATGAAATCGGTCGAGCGCGTGGATTCGCGGATGTTCTCGTCGGCCGCCATGCTGCGCTCGGTGTGGTAGCTCTCCAGCAGGCTTGCCGGCGAAGTGCCGCGCAGCACGCGGTCGAGCTTCCAGGACAGATTCTCCGCGTCCTCGAGCCCCGAATTGGCACCGCGCGCGCCGAACGGCGAGACCTGATGCGCTGAATCGCCGGCGAAAATCACGCGGCCATGGATGAAGCGGTCCATCCGCCGGCACTGGAATTTGTACAGCGAGATCCATTCGAACTCGAACTTGTCGTGACCGAGCATGCGCGCGATCCGCGGCCGCACGTTCTCCGGCTTCTTCTCGACCACGGGATCGGCGTAGCGATTGAGCTGGAGGTCGATGCGCCAGACGTCGTCGGGCTGCCGGTGCAAGAGCGCGGAGCGGCCGGCATGGAACGGCGGATCGAACCAGAACCAGCGCTCGGTCGGGAATTCCGCGGTCATCTTGACGTCGGCAATCAGGAACTGGTCTTCGAACACCTGGCCCGCGAATTCGGCGCCGACCATCTGCCGCAGCGAGGAGCGCGCGCCGTCGCAGGCGACGACATACTGAGCGTGCAGACGATAGGCGCCCTCCGGCGTCTCGATCGTCAGTGCCACGCCGTCGTTGCGCTGCTCCAGCCCCGTCACCTTGTTGCGCCAGCGCAGGTCGATTTCGGGCAAATCCTGGATGCGATCGACCAGATAGGCCTCGGCGTAATATTGCTGCAGGTTGATGAAGGCCGGCCGCTTGTGGCCGTCTTCCGGCAGCAGGTTGAACTGATAGAGCTGGGAGTCGCCGTGGAAGATGCGGCCGACGCTCCACACCACGCCCTTGGCGACCATGCGGTCGCCGACGCCGAGCCGGTCCCAATATTCCAGCGACCGCTTCGAGAAGCAGATCGCGCGGGAGCCTTCGCCGATGCGGTCGGCGTCATCCAGAAGGACGACGCGCTGGCCGCGCTGGGCAAGATCGATCGCCAGCGACAGCCCGACCGGGCCGGCGCCGACAACCACGACCGGATGCTCGGCCGGGCTTTGAGCGTCGCGGTCCTGATCGGGATGGCGGCGATAACCGAACTGGGCTTTGGCCTGATACGTCGTGGCCTGAAGTGTCTTGGCCTGCGCCATACGCGAACCTCGGCTATGGTCAGGAGAGGACTGATCTGCTAGATAGTCTCACGTGCAACTATTTTGGACCGGAGCCGGCCGGCCGTCAACTGGAATTCGGAGCGCTCTCATTGGCGAGGACATCTGGCGATATCGCACTGAAGGCGCGCGAGGCCGATGAGGCCTCGACGCGCCAAAAGGCCCGGCTCGACCTGTTCAAGTTCGTGCCGTTCCGCCTCAACCGGCTCGCCGCAGAGGTCAGTTCCGCGCTCTCGGTCGAATACGAGGATCGGCACGGCCTCGACATTCCGGCATGGCGCGTGATCGCCACGCTCGGGTTCCGTAACGATGCCTGCAGCGCGCAGTACATCGCGCAATGCACCCGCACCCACAAATCCACCATCAGCCGCGCCGTCACCATGCTGCTCAACGAGGCCCTGATCGAGCGGGTCGAGAACGAGGCCGACCGCCGCGAATTCCGCCTGCAACTGAGCAAGAAGGGCCGCGCGCTCTACGAAGAGCTGTTCCCGCGCTTGCTGCGGCGGGAGGATGAAATCCTCGCCTGCCTCTCCGCGCAGGAGCGCAAGCAGCTCTCGGCGCTGCTCGGCAAGATCGAGCAGAGTCTCGATCTGATCCAGACCAGCAAGGAAGCCGACGCCAAGCAGGCGTATTGATTTCCGCTGTCATTCCGGGGCGCCGCAAAGCGGCGAACTATGGTGCGCAATTGCGCACCTGAGAATCCATCGTGCCACCGGTTACGTCGATCGATGGATTCCGGGTTCGCGCTACGCGCGCCCCGGAATGACGGCTCAGCCGCTATCTCACAAACGACCGCGACGGCGGCAGGTGCAGCGCCCAGGCGTCGACCTTGTCGCTGGCGCGCGGATAGATCTCGGTCACGATCGGATCGTGGCCGGGGATGAATCGATCAGGATGGCCGGCAAGGCGCTCGATCGTTTCCCAACCCACCGCCATGTCGCCGACATTGTAGACGATCGGGAACGGGCTCCTGCGCTGCAGATTGGCGTAGTAATGCGCGGCATCGGACGCCAGCACCACGGGGCCGCGCGCGGTCTCGACCTTGACCACCTGCAAGCCGTCGGAATGGCCGCCGACACGATGCACGGTGACGCCGGGCGCGACCTCGCCGTCGCCCGAATAGAAATTGACACGTTCGCCGTAGACATGGCGTACCATCTGTGTGACGTGCTCGACCGAGAACGGATGTCGCAGCAGGCCGTTACACATGCAGCGCCCCGTCGCATAGGCCATCTCGCGCTCCTGGAGATGGAAGCGCGCATTCGCAAAGCGATCGAGATTGCCGGCATGGTCGTAATGCAGATGGGTCACGATGACGTCGCGAATGCTCGACGCCGCAACGCCAAAGCGCTCCAGCGCATCGACCGGATTGAGCGTCAGCTTGCGCGCCCGCGCGCTCGCCTCCTCGGCGTTGAAGCCGGTATCGACCAGGATCTCGCGGCCGTTCCCTCGGATCAGCCAGACGAAATAATCGAGGTCCTGAGCCGCGGTGTCATGCGGATCGGGCGCCAGGAAGTTCATGCTGGGGGTGCGCGGCGACATCGTCGCATAGCGCAGGGCGTAGATCTCGTAGGCGTTTCCCATGTTTTTGGCTTTTCTTTTCTGAGTGGATCTTCCGGGACGAGCCTGCGCAGCAAGCCATTGTCCGCCGCAAAGGTCAAACGCCTCGCGGCGCGGCGGCGGCAGGCCTTCAGTGTGAGACCAATCACATTTTAGTCGCCATGCTTACCCTAACATGCTGCCGACAGGATCGAGCCGGAGCGCGTCGAGCACAGCCATGACAACCCGTTTATTCCCCTGGCAGCGCGCCAGGACGTTGCGGTCAATCGTCGCGATAATGCCGAATCTCCAAGCGGTTGACGCACCCCGCCCCCGGTTTGATAATGAAGGAAGCGTAAGTTAAGGTCGCCGCGGCGCAAGCTGGGAACGGCGCCTTTTTGGCTGGACCGCGCTGATTATGAAAATTCGCTTCTTTTTTCTTCTGCCCCTGCTCATCTCACTCGTCCCGACCGCTCCATCGCGTGCGGCCGGTGACCGCTTTGCGCTGGTGATCGGCAACGCCAAATATCCGGATGCGGATGCCCCGCTGAAGGAACCGATCAACGATGCGCGCGATGTCGCCGACGAGGCTCAAGCGCGACGGCTTTGCGGTCGATCTCGCCGAGAATCTGACTGGCGAAGGCATGCGCCGCGCCTTCGACAAGCTCTACGGCAAGATCAAGCCGGGATCGGTGGCGCTGGTGTTCTTCAGCGGCTTCGGCATCCAGTCGGCGCGCCAGAGCTACATGCTACCGATCGATGCGCAGATCTGGACCGAATCCGACGTGCGTCGCGACGGTCTCAGCCTGGAAACGGTCCTTGGCGAGACTCAACACCCGCGGCGCCGGCGTCAAGATCGCGCTGATCGACGCCTCCAGGCGCAACCCGTTCGAGCGCCGGTTCCGCAGCTTCTCGGCCGGCCTGACCCCCGTCATCGCGCCGAACGGCACGTTGGTGATGTATTCGGCGGCGCTGGCCTCCGTGGTCTCGGACGCCGGCGGCGACCACAGCCTGTTCGTCCAGGAGCTCCTGAAGGAGATCCGCGTTCCCGACCTGATGGCCGAGGAGACGCTGAACCGCACCAAGATGGGCGTCACACGGGCCTCGCGCGGCGAGCAGGTGCCCTGGATATCCTCTTCATTGGCCGAAGATTTCTCGTTCAGCCCGGGAGGCGGCGGATCGCGTCCGGCACCTGCCGCGCCGTCTGCGCCTCCCGCCCCGCCGCCGGTCGTCGCCAACAACCCGCCGCCGGCACCGCCCGCCTCGCCGACACCGCCTCCGCCGCAAAAGCCGGCCAACACCGCTGCGGCACCTGCGCCTCCTCCTCCGCCGCCTGCGCCGCCCCCGCGCCGAAGCCGCAGGTCGAAGCCGCCTTGCCTCCGCCGCCCCCACGCCGGTGTTGCCGCCACCGGTGTTGCCGCCCGAGACTGCCACGGCGCCGAGCATGGACACCGGACCCAGCGCCGCCACGCTGGCTGACGATCCCACGATCAAGAGCCTGACCTCCAAGATTGCCGCCAATCCGGACGACGTGAACGCGCTGTACCGGCGCGGCCAGGTCTATGCCAGCAAGGGCGCCTACAATCTCGCCATCAAGGATTTCGACGACACCCTCCGGATCAACACCAAGGACGTCGAGGCGCTGAACAACCGCTGCTGGACCCGGACCGTCGTCGGCGATCTCCAGGGTGCCCTGAAGGATTGCAACGAGGCGCTGCGGCTGCGGCCGAACTTCGTCGATGCGCTGGATAGCCGCGGGCTGGTCAATCTGAAGTCGGGCGCGGTCAAGAATGCGATCGCCGATTTCGACGCGGCCCTGAAGATCAACCCGCGCCTGACCTCCTCGCTCTATGGACGCGGCCTCGCCAAGCAACGCAATGGCTCCGCCCAGGAAGGAGCCCTCGACATCGCCAATGCCAAGGCGATGGATCCGAACATCGTTCAGGAATTCGCAAGCTACGGAGTACGCTAGTATTTTTTGAGTTGAGGCCGGCGGCGCCTCGAACCTTGGCGGCTCAGGAAAGACTAACAAACGGATGCCGCAGGCGGCCTTCTCCGGGAGGCCCATTGCAGGAATTTTCGAACCGCGCGAGCGCGCTGCGCAGGAGGGACTGGCTATGAAATCGGCTGCAAAGGGACTTACCGCGATCCTGTCCATTGCCACGCTCGGCATCACCCTGTCGCTGCCGGCCTCGCCCGCTTTCGCCGGCGATGACGGCAACAGCAAGAACGTCACCGAGGAAGATATCGTCCGCGCCCTGGCGCCGGCGCCGAAGAAGCCGCTGACCCGCGGCCTGTCGATCGGCGCCCCGCAAGCCGATCCCGCGCCGAACGCCGCAGAGACCAAGCTGATCCAGTCGGTCCGCGGCCGCTCGACGCGTTCGCTGTCGTCGACCGAGCGCGAGGAAATCGCCTCCGTCGCCAAGGACAAGCCGAACATCGATCTCGAAATCACGTTCGACTACAACTCCGCCAATATCAGCGCCAAGTCGATGTCGTCGGTGCAGGCGCTCGGCCGCGCGCTGACCAGTCCGGACCTCAAGGGCTCCACCTTCGTGGTTGCCGGTCATACCGACGCCGCCGGCGGCGAAGGCTACAACCAGGACCTGTCGGAACGCCGCGCGGATTCGATCAAGCGCTACCTCGTCGACAAGTACAAGATCTCCGCGACCGACCTCGTCACCGTCGGCTATGGCAAGAGCAAGCTGAAGGATCCGGCTCAGCCGATGGCGGAGGTCAATCGCCGCGTGCAGGTCGTCAATATGGAAAACAAGACCACCGCATCGAAGTAAGCACGACGCAATCCGTTGGAATGACCAGTCGTGATGTGGTGTAAAGTCTCGCTTCCGAAGCGCGTCCCGCAGCCTTGCGGGACGCCGCTTTATTTCAGGGAAACGCTCTTCATGGGCCTCGCGCCGATGGCCGTGAGCCAGGCCAGGATGTTCCGGCGATGAACCTCTCCCAATATCTCAAGCCTGCCGGAACCCTGGCGTTCGTCGTCGCGCTCGGCGTCGGCTACTACCTGTTCGAGCATCGCAAGCGCCCTGAGCCGAAGGAGACGCAAAGCGAGGCGCTCGTCATCGTGACGAAGTCGACCAATGCCTGCTTCTCCGACCTTGTGCGGGTGACGGGCTTCTTCGTGCCGCGCCGCGAGGCCGTGGTCATCGCCGACCAGGAAGGCTCCAAGGTCACCGACCTCCTGGTTACCGAAGGCGCCATGGTCGCCGACAATCAGGAGCTCGCGCGCCTGACCGCGCCGCCGCAGATTCCGGGCCAGCCGCAGCGACCGGGACCGCAAGGTCCGATCTCGCTGAAGGCGCCTGCGCCGGGCCTCGTCACCGAAGTCCGCACCATCGTCGGCGCGCCTGCCTCCCCGCAGGCCGGCCCGATGTTCCGCATTGCCGTCAACAACGAGATCGAGTCTCGACGCCCAGGTCCCGGCAGTGCATATGCCCAAGCTCTCCTCCGGCGCCACCGTGCGTATCAGCCGCGACGACGCGCCCGATCTGATCGGCCGGGTCCGGCTGGTTGCACCCGAGATCGACCGCGCCACGCAGCTCGGCCGCGTCCGCATCAGCGTCACCAACAATCCCTCGCTCAAGGTCGGCGTGTTCGCCCGCGCCTCGATCGACGCCAAGCGAAGCTGCGGCGTCTCGATCCCCAAGACCGCGATCGACCATCTCACCATTCAGGTCGTCAAGGGCAACACGATCGAGACGCGCAAGGTGCGGGTCGGACTGTCGTCCGACAGCGCCACGGAAATCCTGGAAGGCCTCGACGTCGGCGAGATCGTCGTGGCCGACGCCGGCTCTTCACTCCATGACGGCGACCAGATCAAGACCATGTTCGCCGATGAACTCGATCGCACGCGGGTACGCTGATGGCTCTCAATATCTCGGCATGGTCGATCCGTAATCCGCTGCCGTCGGTCGTCTTTTCGATCATCCTCCTGATTCTCGGCTGGGTGTCTTTCACCAAGCTCGCGGTGACGCGGCTGCCTTCGGCCGACATTCCCGTGATCTCGGTCGTGGTCTCTCAGTTCGGCGCGGCGCCCGCCGGGCTCGAATCCCAGGTGACGAAGACGGTCGAAGACGCGGTCTCCGGCGTCGAGGGCGTGCGGCACATCACCTCGCAGATCACCGACGGCGTGTCGGTCACCACGATCCAGTTCGCGCTGGAGACCAACACCGACCGCGCGCTCAACGACGTCAAGGACGCGGTGACACGCGTGCGCTCGAACCTGCCGCAGAACGTCACCGAGCCGCTGATCCAGCGCGTCGACGTCATCGGCCTGCCGATCGTCACCTATGCCGCGATCTCGCCCGGCAAGACGCCGGAGCAGCTCTCTTATTTCGTCGACGACGTGGTCAAGCGCGCGCTGCAGGGCGTGCGCGGCGTCGCCCAGGTCGAGCGCATCGGCGGCGTCGAGCGCGAAATCCTCGTCTCGCTCGATCCGGACCGTTTGCAGGCAATGGGCCTGACCGCGGTCAATGTCAGCCAGAGCCTGCGCGGCACCAATGTCGACGTCGCCGGCGGCCGCGCCGAGATCGGCAAGAACGACCAGGCGATCCGCACGCTCGCCGGCGCCAAGACGCTGAGCGATCTCGCCGGCACCATGATCCCGCTGTTCGGCGGCGGCGAGGTCCGGCTCGACGATCTCGGTACCGTCACCGACACCATCGCGGACCGCCGCACCTTCGCCCGCTTCAACGGCGAGCCGATCGTCGCGCTCGGCATCAAGCGCTCCAAGGGCGCCAGCGACGTGAAGGTGGCCGAGGCCGTGCAGAAGCGCGTCGACGCGCTCAAGGCCTCCTATCCCGACGTCGACCTGAAGGTGATCGACACCTCGGTCGAATACACCAACGGCAACTACCACGCGGCGATCTCGACGCTGTTCGAAGGCGCCATCCTCGCCGTCGTCATCGTGCTCTTGTTCCTGCGCGACCTGCGCGCCACCATCATTGCCGCGATCTCGCTGCCGCTGTCGATCTTCCCGGCGTTCTGGGCGATGGACCTGCTCGGCTTCTCGCTGAACCTCGTCAGCTTCCTCGCCATCACGCTGTCGACGGGCATTCTCGTCGACGACGCCATCGTCGAGATCGAAAACATCGTCCGGCACATGAACATGGGCAAATCGCCCTATCGTGCCGCCCTGGAAGCCGCCGACGAGATCGGCCTCGCGGTGATCGCGATCTCGCTGACCATCATCGCGATCTTCGCCCCCGCAAGCTTCATGTCGGGCATCGCCGGACAGTTCTTCAAGCAGTTCGGCATCACCGTCTCGGTGCAAGTGTTCTTCTCGCTGCTCGCGGCGCGCTTCGTCACGCCGGTGCTGGCCGCCTATTTCCTCAAGCATGGCCATCACGAGGAACCGCCGCCCGGGCGCATCTTGCGGTCCTATCACCGTATCGTGGCCTGGTCGGTGAAACACTATTTCATCACGGTGCTGATCGGCTTCGGCGTCTTCGCCGCCTCGATCTGGAGCATCACGCTGCTGCCGCAGGGCTTTCTGCCGGCGCAGGACAGCGCGCGTTCGCTGCTCGCGCTCGAGCTGCCGCCGGGCACCCAGCTCGCCTACACCGAAAAAGTCACCGAGGACATCGTCGCGCGCCTGCGCAAGCGGCCCGAGGTCAAGAGCATCTTCGTCGACGGCGGACGCGTCCCGCCGGGCACGCAGGAAGTCCGGCGCGCCGCGCTGATCATCAATTACACCCCCAAGGACAGCCGCGACATCACCCAGCGCGAGCTGGAGTTCTCGATCAGCCAGGAACTGGAGAACATCCCCGACATCCGCTTCTGGTTCCTCGACGAGAACGGCCTGCGCGCCATCTCGCTGGTCGTGACCGGCGTCGACGCGAACATCGTCAACAATTTCGCGAGCGAGGCTCGCGACGCAGATGAAGCGGATCCCGACCATCTCCAACGTGATCTCGGAAACCACGCTGGAGCGGCCCGAACTGCGCGTCGAGCCACGCGCGGATCTCGCCGCACGGCTCGGCGTCTCGACCGAAAGCCTGTCGCAGACCATCCGCGTCGCCACCATCGGCGACGTCGGACCCGCGCTCGCCAAGTTCGACGTCGGCGACCGCCTGGTGCCGATCCGCGTGCAGCTCGAGGACGCCGCCCGCGGCAATCTGAAGACGCTGGAGCAGCTGCGCGTACCGCTCGGCGAGCACGGCGAGAAGGGCGGCGTGCCGCTCTCGGTCATCGCCGACGTCAAGCTCGACCAGGGTCCGACCAGCATCAACCGCTACGACCGCGAGCGGCAGGCGACCGTCGCCGCCGATCTCGTCGGCTCGGCCGCGCTCGGCGATGCCACCAAGAAGATCTACGACTTGCCGGTGATGAAGAGCCGGCCGAAGGGCGTGAAAGTCTCACCCTCCGGCGACGCCGAGAGCCTGAACGAGCTGTCCGACGGCTTCGCCACCGCGATCACGGCGGGCCTGATGATGGTCTACGCCGTGCTGGTGCTGCTGTTCGGCACCTTCCTGCAGCCGATCACCATCCTGTTCTCGCTGCCGCTCTCGATCGGCGGCGCGATCGCGGCCCTGCTCCTCACAGGCAAGCAGCTCACCACGCCGGTGTGGATCGGCATCCTGATGCTGATGGGCATCGTCACCAAGAACGCGATCATGCTGGTGGAATTCGCCATCGAAGCCATTCACGCCGGCAAGCCGCGCGACGAGGCGATGATCGACGCCGGCATGAAGCGCGCCCGTCCGATCGTGATGACCACGATCGCGATGGCCGCGGGCATGATGCCGAGCGCGCTCGCGGTCGGCGCCGGCGGCGAGTTCCGCTCTCCGATGGCGCTCGCGGTGATCGGCGGCCTGATCTTCTCGACCATCCTGTCGCTGGTCTTCGTGCCCGCGATGTTCATGGTGATGGACGATCTCGGCGCCCTGATCTGGCGCTTTGGCAAGCGGCTGATCGTCCACAGCGAGGACGCGGAGGCGGACGCTCATCACGGAGCGGCACCCGATTCGAAGGACGTCGCGCATCGCGCTGCGGAGTAAGATCTCGGGCGAGCGGCCAAAGGGACGCACCGGCGAAGGGCGCCTCAGGCGTTATGTTACCGTATGACCTTCACGCGGATCACGCTCGACCCTACGGTCTTCACCGGCAAGCCCTGCATTCGCGGGCTGCGTTTTCCTGTCGCACGGTTGCTCGGCCTGTTGGCGGCTGGCGAAAGCCGGGAATCGGGACTTAACGATTACCCGTATCTCGAACGCGAAGACATCGATGAAGCGTTGCGCGACGCGGCTTTCCTTGCGGAGGACGAGGCTGTCGAGCCGCCCTCCTCCAAGACAGCAACGTGAAATTCCTCGTCGATATGCCGCTCTCGCCGGCGTTGTCGCGCTGGCTGATCGCTTGACTTCACTCGTTCCGCGCGATCGCCGTCAGCTTGGTCATGTTCCGGAGCAGGATGCGCCCGCGCTGGAGATCCAAAATCGCTTCCTTGCGCCAGGCCTGGAGCTGACGGTTGACGCTCTCGCGGGCTGCGCCGACGAAGACGCCGAGCTGTTCCTGCGAGATGTGCACCTCGGAGCCGAAATCGGCGGCGAGCGCGCACAGCCGCCGCGCCAGCCGCACCGGCAGCGGCTGCAGCATGGATTCCTCCATCCGCTCGCTCTGCCAGCGGATGCGCTGGCACAGCAGCGCGATGATCTTGATCGCGACCTTCGGCTCGCGCTCGAGGAAGGCGAGAAAATCTTCGCGCCGCAGCACGAACAATTCGCTGACCTCGCCCGCGGTCGCGTCCGCGGTGCGATTCTGGCCGTCCAGCACCGCGACCTCGCCGAACAGATCGCCCGGTCCCATGAAATTCAGCGTCAGCCGGCTGCCGTCGGAAGAACCGGTCTCGATGCGGACCTGGCCGCGGCGCACGCCGAACAGCGCGTCTCCGGGATCGCCCTTCTGGAACAGCACCTCGCCATTGCCCAGATGCTGGGTGTGGCAGAGATTGGACAACCGCTGGAGCTCGTCTGCACCGAGATCCGCGAACATGGCGTTCATCTTCAGAATGACCGCAAATTCGGCCTGCTTGCTCATTTCAATGTCCTTGTGAACAGTCCTGGTCAGTTGTCTTGTCGGTTGTCTCGGCAAATCGCTTGAAACCATCACCCTCAGGATCGCGTAAAACCGCGTCGGGGAAGTGTGTCATAAGTCACATAACTTTGCAGCACCCCTGACTATTTTTACGCGCTTGGAGCCGCTTCCCGTCCGGGGATAAACTCGAGGCGTGAGGGACGGTGCAAAGGACGGCATTCTGCGGGATTCGACGCCGATTGTCCGTCGTTGGAAAGTCGACATGAGAGCAGTGAAATTCGCCGGCGTGGCCTTGGCCGCCGTCATCATCCTGATCGCAGGCCTTCTGGTGGTCGGGATCCCATCGGGCTTCCTGAGGCTCGACGATCGCCTCGCGCGTCGAGAGCGCGACCGGCTATCGCCTGACGATCGACGGCACCACGAAGATCAGCCTGTGGCCGACGCTCAATATCACCCTCAACGATCTCACGCTTGCCGACCCCAAGGACCGCAGCGGCGTCACGCGCCTGACGGTCGACAGCGTGCAGGCCGACATGTCGCTCTCCAGCGTGTGGTCGGGCCGCCCCGATATCAGCGAGACTCGTCGTCAGCCATCCCGTGCTCTACCAGCCGCTGCTGCGTGAGCGCCTGCCGAACGCGACAGGCTCGTCGAAGCCGCTCGCGCTCGATGTCGACGGCGCCTCGATCGGGCGCTTCAAGGTCATCGACGGCGAAGTCGCATTCTCGCGCGTGCGCGACCGTGTCGAGGGCCGCATCAGCGCCATCAACGCCGAGGCGATCGTTGGCCGCGACCGCAAGGTCAATGTCACCGGCACCGCGCGCGTCGGCGACCACCCGACCAAGTTCGACATCAAGGCGACTACGCCGCCGCCGCCGGCCGACCGGCCGACGATCCCGGTGGAGTTCGCCATCGACATGCCCGACGTGCTGAAGTCCCAGCTCACCGGTCATGCCGAGATGCGGATGAACGGCGACGTCGTGATGATCAACGGCGTGAATGGCCGGCTCGGCGACGGCGGCTTCAACGGCTGGGCCTCGGTCGACATCGCGAGCAAGCCGCTGGTCAAGGTCGACCTCGACTTCCAGCGACTGGCGGTTCCGCTGGCGAAAACGCCGGAGGGCGCGGCCGGGCAACCCTGGAGCAATACGCCGATCGACGTGTCCGGACTCAATTACGTCGACGCGCAGGTGAGGATCTCCGCGAACGAGGCCGTGATCGGCGATACGCGCATCGCGCCTTTGGCGCTCGATGCCAAGCTGGCCGGCGGCGTGCTGAAGGCCGGCACGGCCAATCTCGGCGCCTATGGCGGCCAGGTCTCGGGCGAAGTGATCCTGGACGCAACCACGGGCGCGCCGAGCTTTGCCATGCACTCCGATCTCGTTGGCGTGCGGGCGCTGCCGCTGCTGCAAGGGCTTGCCGAATTCGACCGCATCGACGGCAGGTTGCAGGCCAAGCTCGCCCTGCGCAGCGCCGGCGCCAGCCAGCGCGCGCTGATGGCGAACATGCAGGGCACGGCCTTCGTCAATTTCCAGGACGGCGCCATCCGCGGTATCAACGTCGCGCAGATGATCCGCTCGCTGACGACGGGCACGCTGTCCGGCTGGCAGGACAACCCGAGCCCCAGCCAGGAGCAGAGCACCGATCTGTCGCAGCTCTCGGCCTCCTTCCGCATCGACAAGGGCCAGGCGGTGACGACCGATCTCAATCTGGTCGGGCCGCTGGTGCGCGTCACCGGCGCCGGCACCATCGCGCTCGACACCAAGATGATGGGCTTTCGCGTCGAGCCGAAGCTGGTGATGACGACCGAAGGCCAAGGCCGCGCCAACGAGCCGGTCGGCTTCGGCATCCCCGTGATGATCACCGGCCCCTGGTCGCAGCCGCGCATCTATCCTGACATGGCCGGCATGCTGGACAACCCGGATGCCGCCTATGCCAAGCTCCGCGAGATGGGCAAGGGGCTGTTCGGCCCCGACGGCGCCGGGCTCGGCAACATTCTGGGCAGCCTTGGCAGCAATCTTGGCAGCAATCTTGGCAATCTTGGCCTCGGCGGCACCACCGCGCCGAGCGGCGGCAATGCGGCCGGCAACGCCAATCCGCAAGCCCAGCAGCCGGGCCAGAACAACCTGCTCGGCGGCCCGCTCGGCGAGGCGATCGGCAATTTGATTCAGCAGGGGCTTTCCAACGGCGCGGCAAGCAGCACCGGCGCCGCGCCGGGCACCGGCCGTAGCCGCAGCCTGCCGGCAACATCCGCACCGCAGGCCTCGCCCGCGGCTCCGACCCTCGAGGATCCGCCGGTCGCGCAGCAGGACAGTCAGCCAATGAACGACGTGCTGCGGCAACTCTTCAACCGGTGATGGGCGAACGGGCGGGCTGAACTCCACGGCAATCCCCTTACATCAGCCTCCCCGTCCGCGGCTTCCTCCGAACGGATGAGGCGGCGACGATTCACCCCCTCTTCGACCGCCCGGACGGCCCAAAGGGAGTAACCACACCGGCCGGACGGCAGTCCCCTGGCCCAAAATGTGGTAGAACGGCCTTGCAAGGGCCTACGGCCCGTAGCGCCGGCGTCGATGGCGGCGCGAGAGGATCGGGATGGCAGGAGCGAACGACAAGACACGGTTTCTGCGCGAGGGCCTGTTCGCCAAATACGTCGTCTCCCTCGTCGGCCTCGTCGTGTTCGTCCTCGCCGTCAACGGCGCGATGGAGACCTGGATCTCCTACCGCGCCACCAAGACACAGCTGACCGACGGCCTGGAGGACAAGGCGCAAGCCGCCGCCCGGCGGATCGAGCAGTCGATCTCGGAGCTCGATCGCCAGATCAGCTGGGTGACGCGGGCGAGCCAGGACACCCTCGAGAAGCGCCGCGCCGACTACGCATCGCTGCTGCACCAGGTTTCGGTCGTCAACCAGCTGTTCCAGCTCAACGGCGAGGGCCGCGAGGTGCTGCGCGTCTCGCGCCAGTCGACCACGACCGGCAGCAACGCCGACCTCTCCCGCGACATGCGCTTCACCGAAACCGTCGCCCGCGGCGTCAGCTATGCGCCGGCCTGGTTCGCCGACCGGACGCCGTACATGTCGATCTCGGTGGCGCATTCCGGCTTCAATGCCGGCGTCACCGTGGCCGAGATCGATCTCGGCTTTCTCTCCGACTTCCTGTCCGACGCGCAGGTCGGCAAGGCCGCCTTCGCCTATGTGGTCGATCCGCGCGGCCGCGTGCTGGCGACGTCGTCCAAGGGACCCGATGTCGGCAAGGATCTGTCGAAGCTGCCGCAGGTCGCGGCCGCGATCACACCTAGCCGCGAGCCCGACAGCTCCGGCACCGACTTCAACGGCCAATCGGTGATGAGCGCGGCGAGCACCGTGCCGAAGCTCGGCTGGAGCGTGCTGTTCGAGCAGCCGAGCACGCAGGCCCTGATGCCGATCCGCGACCAGCTGGTGCGCATCGCGCTTCTGATCGGCATGGGGCTGATGGTCGCGATCCTCGCCGGCACGCTGCTCGCGCGCCGCATGATCATCCCGATTACGGCGCTGCGCGACGGCGCGCACAAGCTCGGCGAGGGCGATTTCAGCCACCGCATCGACGTGCACACCTCGGACGAGCTGGAGGACCTCGCCGGCCAGTTCAACCGCATGGCCGGCCAGATCCAGGAGACCTATTCGGACCTGGAGACCAAGGTCGAGGAACGCACGCGCGATCTGGCGCAGTCGATCAACGAGCTGAAGGTGCTGGAGGAAGTCGGCCGCGCCGTCGCCTCCTCGCTCGATCTCAACGCCGTGCTGCCGACGATCGCCGCGCGCGCGATCGAGATCACCCATGCCGATGCCGTGCTGATCTACGGCTTCGACGCCGAGCGGCGCCGCTTCAACCTGGTCGAGGCCGGCGGCATCGACAAATCCGCCGACGGCGCGCATGTGAGCATCGACGAGGGCGACAACATCCTGAGCGATGCCGCTGGGAGCGGCGAGCCGATCGCGCTTGCCGATCTCGATCAGGCCGCCGAGCAGCCGCTGCGCGAAGTCGCGATCGCGGCCGGCTTCAACTCGGTGCTCGTGGTGCCGCTGGTCGACCAGCAGGGCACGCTCGGCTCGCTGGTGGTGCTGCGCCGTCCCAGTGGCGAGTTCGCGCCCAGCATCATCGGTCTGATGCGCACTTTCGCCAACCAGGCGGTGCTGGCGATGCGCAATGCGCGCCTGTTCACCGAGGTCGATGCCAAGGGCCGCGAGCTGGAGGCGGCGGAACGGGACCGTGCGCGCCCAGGCCGACAAGCTCAAGCAGCAGACCGAGCAGCTCAAGGACTGGAACAAGTCGCTGGAGGAACGCGTCAAGACCCAGCTCGGCGAGATCGAGCGCATCCGCAAGCTCGAGCGCTTCCTGGCGCCGCAGGTGGCGCAATTGATCGCCTCCTCCGACAGCCCCGAAGGACTGCTCACCAGCCAGCGCCGCGAGGTGACGGTGGTGTTCTGCGATCTGCGCGGCTTCACCGCGTTCACGGAAGCGACCGAGCCGGAAGAGGCAATGAACGTGTTGCGCGAATATCACGCCGCGCTCGGCAAGCTGATCTTCAAATACGAGGGCACGCTCGACAAATATGCCGGCGACGGCGTGATGATCCTGTTCAACGCGCCGATCCAGTTCGAGGACCACACCAGGCGGGCCGTGAAGATGGCGGTGGAGATGCGCGACACCATCGGCCCCCTCACCGAGCGCTGGCGCAACCGCGGGCACAGCCTCGGCTTCGGCATCGGCATTGCGGTCGGCTATGCCACGCTCGGCCAGGTCGGCTTCGAGCAGCGGCTGGAATATGCCGCGATCGGCAGCGTCACCAACCTCGCCTCGCGCCTCTGCGGCGAGGCCAAGCCCAACCAGATCGTGGTCAGCCGCCGCGTCTACGGCATCGTCGAATCTTTCGTCGAGGCCCGCGCGCTCGACGATCTCCAGCTCAAGGGTTTCAATCATCCCGTGCTGGCGATGGAGATCCTGAACTGGCACGAGGAAGTCGAGAATGTGGTCGATGCGTCGGTGGCGCGGCGAAGGGGATAGCGTCCTCGACGGTGCCGTAGCCCGGATGCAGCGAAGCGAAATCCGGCTACGGGCCGTTATATCTCTCACTGACAGCATATCGCGATCCCGCGGCGCCTGGCGCCCGGGTTTTGGTCCGTCGTGGTGCCCTTCGAAGTGGAAGGGCGCAGGGAAGACCGGGCACCGGCTGGCACCCGCAAGACCCCTGTGCGTGAGTGCGTGATAGTCGCTCACAGGGGAGAAACAGGTGTAGCCGAATGCCCGGCCTTCCCTGCGCGATGGTTGAAACGGCTTATGTCGCGCTCTCGCCGGTGAGACGATTTCCCGTTGCCACCGTCGCCTTGCAGCTGTCATCGGATACGCCGTCCGGTCGAACGATCGCACCGCTGCAAGACTTGACGCCGGAATGTCGGGCGTCACGACCACACGATTTTGCCGTACGCGAGGCAGCACCGTCGTACACGCGCCCGCTGATCGCTCACGGGGACTACCCGCCCTGCGACCGCATCTGGCGCCGACGCTGCCCGCGTCCACCGCCCCTCACCCCACGAACCCTGACGATCGCGATCCGTCCCTTACCATGGGATGAGTTGGGGCAGAGCATAGGGTGTTTCGGAGTTCTGGCAAAGAGAAATTTTGATTATTCGAAATGCTGAGCGACCGATCGGTCGCGGGATGCTCGATACCGAGCAACTCGTCTTCGCCAAACTCCTCCCTGTGGTTATGGGTCCCGGCGTTTGCCGGGACGACAGCGGAGATTGAGGCGCGGTTTTCATGAATTATCGACGCATCCAGTGCTCCCCCCGAACCCCATCCCGCTTCCCCGCGACTAACCCACGCCTCAACGGCGAGGCGGTTTCGATGGGAGACACCTGTGGCGTTTGCCTTGCCTTCGCGTGCGTATGATCTGCAGATGCTGGACCGTCCCGCCGACCGGGCGCGCGACCAGGGTTGGGTCTATGGGCTGCCGCCGGGCATCGCGAGCGAGCAATGGCCGCTCGATCCCGTCACAGGCTATCCCCTGATGCACGGCTTCACGTTGTTGCTGCCGGAGGATTACCGCGTGCATGGCGCGGACATCGTCGCATTGTCGTTCTTTGCCACCGCGCCCGACCACAATGACGGCGGCGCGCCCGACGATCCCGAGGTCCGGACCGCGGTGATGGCGCTGCCAGCGCATCCGCGGCTGTCGCGCATGACCGACATTCTCGATTACGAATATGCCGCGCTGCTGCTGACGCGCGCCGAATACGAAGGTCCGTTCGCAAGGCCGCCCGCGCCGCTTGGGCTGGCGACGGCCGATCGGCCGCGCTGGCTCGATGTCGGTGGCGCCAGCGCGTTCTTCGAAGCCGCGCCCGCTTATGCGAAAAAGATGTTTGCGAGGCTCGCCGCGCGCCGATCTCGGCGAGACCCGCGCGATCGCTTTGGTGCCGCGCGCCGATGATCCCAATGCCGGCAAGGGCCCGCAGGACGAGCACGCGCGCAGCAATCCGCCGACCGGCTATCAGCCCTATTACTACTATGCCGGCGGCGTGCCGAGCCGCGACAATTTCCGCCTGCACGAATGGAGCAAGGACCACGCGCCCAACCATCTCGGCGGCACCATGCGGCCATGCCAGGCGGTGCCGGAGATGAGCCCGTTCTACATCGAGTTCGAGGAATATTTCGGCGGCTACAATTTCGGCGGCGGCAACGCCCAGCTCGACTTCAAGGACATGACCTTCGACTGGGCGTGCGGGTGATCACGCCCCGCGCTTCGGCCCGATCGCCTCGAACCCCGCCTTCTGCTCGTCGCTCAGGTCAGCCTCGAAATCGTCGAGTGCATCAGTGACGCCGTTCACGGCCTGCAGCATCGTCTCAAGCCGCGCCTTGACGGCGGTGAGACGGTCCTGCGGGGTCGCGGCGGGCTGTGACGGGCAGGCGCTGAGCGTCTCCATGGTGCGCAGCGTGGTGTCCTGCAGCACCTCGAAGCGGGCGCGGGCGACTTCGTCGAGCCGGAGCGTGGCGGCGATGTCGTCCGCCGGCCATTGCTGCTGCACCAGCTGCTCGTAGTGACGCTGCAGCTTTTCGTCGTAGCGGGGATCGCTGTCGGCGCTGCAGGCATTCGACGCCTGCGCATCCTTGCTGCCGTCCTTGCTGCCGTCCTTGCCCCTTTCCTTGCGCTGCATGGCCATCAGCGCGGCGCGGCGGTCCTTGCCGAGCGCCTCGAGCTTTGCCTTCTGGTCGTCGTCGAGCAGATCGACGAATTTCGCAAGCGGCGGCGCGACCGCGTCGATGGCCTTGATCATGGCCTCGAGCCGCTCGCGCATCAGGCCGAGGCGCTCCGCTGCCGTGGCGGGCGCCAGCGCCGGACAGGCCGCGCCAATGGTGTCGCGCGCATTGCTCCAGGCGGATGCGAGACTCGTCGAGCGCCGTGCGCTGCAATTCGTTCGGTGCGACGGCCGCGGTGATGCGATCGACCGGCAGGCCGCCGGTATCGCTGGCCTCGCAGAGACTCTCCGCGGTGGGGACGCGCCGCCCGCGACGGCCTTGCGGGCCGGTGTAGGCCGCGAGCTCGGTCGCCGCATAGGGCGCGAAGAGCGCCGCGTAGATATCGCCATAGCCGTAGAGCGAGAGGCTGGTGGCATCGCCGAGCACCACGGCATTGGTGAGGTCGTCATGCGCGAACGGCCAGAACACCGGGCCGGCCCAGCCGTAGCTGCCGTCGGGATGGCGCCACCAGCCTTGCGGGCGGCGGCCGCCGCGCCAGCCTGAAAGCGCGGCTTGCGCCGTGAGCGCCGCACGCAGGACGTAAGGGTTGGCCGGCTGGCCACGCTCGGCACCGCGCGGGTCTTGCGACCTCAATGCAGCGGAGCGGTATCGGCTACCGCGCACCGCCATGCGGGAATGACGCAGCCGAGACAGGCCGATCATGTGGCCGACGGCGAAACGCGCAACGCCGAGCGGACCGCCGCGCAATCCGAACTGAGCCTCGGCTTTCACAGGCATCAGCACGGCCGCGATCAAGATGGTCGCGCCCGTCAGCGCCAGTCCCATGCGTCCCGACACGACCGCTGACCTGACCAATTCGGCCTCCTCCCAGCTGCCAACGCGCGCATTGCGTCGCATGAGGATGACGCGCCAGGGAACCAATTGTTCCGGAGGGACACACAGGGCAAAGCGTCGCGGGCGGCTTATGCCGCGACCCGCGCGATCAGGGCTTGCCCGTTCACTCCGCCTTCTGCGGCATCACGAAGGTCTGGCCGGGATAGATCAAATTGGGGTTGTGGATCTTGTCGCGGTTGGCGTTGAAGATCACGGCGTAGCGGTTGCCGTCGCCATAGGCGAGCCGGCTCAGCGCCCACAGGCTGTCGCCGCGGGAGATCACCCGGTTGCCGCCGGCGTCGGCCGACGGAGCGTGGAGCACGTCGGCCGGCGAGGCCGAGGCAACCGTCGTAGTGACGGGCGCCCGCGCCATGACCTTGGGTTTCGGTGTGCCGACCAGTTTCGGCCGCGCCGCAGGCCTTTCCGGCAACGACGCCAGACGCGGCGAGCCCGACGGCAGGGCGGCCACGATATCCGATTTGTCATCGGCCTTCTCGGCGTGCTTCGGCTCCTGTTTGGTATCTTGCCGGGCTTCTTGCCGCGCAGCCGGCGCCGGGCGCGCGGGCGGCGCCGCCTCGGCGATGGTCACGGGCATGGTCCGGCCGGATTGCGTGACCGTGCCATCCGGCGCCTTGGCCCGCAGCGTCAATTCATAGGATCCGGCGGGAAGCTGCGGCGGGGTCATCACGAACTGGCCCGCGGCGTCGGCGACCGCCGTGTCGAGCGGCTTGCCGTCGCGCAGCAGCTCGACCTTCGAACCCGGCGTGGCCCGGCCCGCGATCACCGCCGCTTCGCCGTGATCGTCGACGCGTGCAACATCGAAGCGCGGGCCGCCGTCGGCGACCGCCGCCGGCGACTTGGCCGGCGCGAGATCGGGCAAGGCGGTGGCGAGCTTCTCGGTCTCGGCCAGGAGGCCGACCTTCGGCGCGGGGGCCGGCGCAGGCGCGGGCGCGGCTGCAGGCGCCGGCGCGGCGGCGGCGAGCTTCGGCTGCTCTTGCGCTGCCGGCTTAGGCTCGGGCTTGAGGCTCGGCCTTCTCGGGCTTGGCCTCAGGCTTGGCTTCAGGCTTGGCTTCAGGCTTTGCCTCACCCTTGGCCTCGACTTTGGGCTCGACCTTGGCTTCCGGCTTGGCCGCCACGACGGTCTTGTTGCCGTCCGGCAGCAGGCGGCGCAGCTCGGTCGGGCCGATCACCAGCACCGTGCCGACCAATGCGAGCAGGCAGAGAGCAATGAAGGCCTTGGATGCGGTCATCATCGGAAAAACCCTGGTGGCAAATCAACCGAGGCCGGCAAAGTGCGCCGATTTGGCTGCGGCAGCAAGACGGTCGATGGGATGAGTACGGCCGTTCCGACAAGCCCGGGATGAACCGGCGCCACCCCGCCGGCGTCAAATCAGCGAGGCCGCACCGCGGCATTTTTAAGGAATTTTCCCGTGACCCCATTCCGCCGTTCCGCCAAATGGCTGGCGCTTGCCCTGACGCTCGCCGCCGCGCCCGCGCTGGCCGCCTCCGGCCCGCCGCCGGGCTACGTCCTCACCGACAATGCCGAGCTCGCCTTCACCTCGCCCGACGGCGCCACCAAGCTCGAACAGTACATGAAGGACAGCGAAGACCTGTTCGAGGTCAAATGGCAGGTCTGGGCGCGGCGCGGCGACCAGATGACGGAGCTGAAGCCCGAGCAGGGTTATGGCGCAGGCTTCCGCTTCACCAGCGACTCGCAATGGCTGGTGCGGATGCAGAAGACCGGTTCGGGCTCGCAGGATCTGTTTCTCTACCATGTCGAGAACGGCGCCTTCGTCAACGCGACGAAGAAGTCGCTCAGCGACCTCGCCTGGGCCTATTTCCACAGCCGGCCCGACACCGGGAACATGAATCTCGACTACCACATCTCGGCCAATCTGATGAAAGGCACCGAAACCGCCTACCGTTGGCTCGGTGTCGACTGGCCCGACAACCGCTACCTCGTGATCTCGCTGTCGGGCGCAATGGACAAGCATCCGAAGAACATCGCCGTGAAGGGATTGGCCGATTGGAAATGCCGATATGACCTCAAGACCGGCCAGTTCGACGTGCCCAGGATGTTCGCCAAGGGCAATGCGGAAGCGCTGAAATGGGAGATCAAGCGGTGAGTGCCGCTTCGTAGCTTCGCAGGGTGGGCAAAGCGGCTTGTCCGCCATAGCTCGCAGAGCGAAGGCGGAAGCGTGCCACCACCTCCCTCCATCACGGACAGACCGTGGGCACGGCGCCTTCCCGCACAGGGAACCAACCCACTGATTCCACTCCGATTCATCTTTCCCTAACCCTCGCTGGTAACGGGGCCTTGTCGGTTTTGCTGCATCTTGCATCCCACGGGAGGGCTGCATGGGCACATCAATCCGATGGACCGCGCGACTGCGCGCGCTGCTCCGTCGCTGGCGGGGAGCGCCACTGACATGGCTGATCGCCGGCGGCTTCGTGCTGATGGCCGCGACGGCGGTCGGCACCGCGCTCACCGTCGACCGCTTCCGGCAGAATGCGATCGAGAGCGGCCGCGACAGCCTTGAAAACTCCGTGCGCCTGCTGGCCCGGCATTTCGACCGCGAGTTCGAGGACTTCGCGGTGCTGCAAAAGAGCATCATCACCGAGGCTCGAGAGCCGCGGCATCGAATCCGCCGACGTGTTCCGCAGCGAGATGGGCACGCTGGCCGTGCACGAGGTGCTGCGGACGAAGGCCAGCGGCTGGTCCGACGTGGCCGGCGCCAATCTGTTCGATTCCAGGGGCATGCTGATCAACTCGTCGCGCCGCTGGCCGGTGGCCGACATCTCGGTCGCCGACCGCGGGTATTTCAACCGCCTCAAGAACGATCCCGCCTCGCAGGAAGAGATCGAGGTCGTGCCCGGCCGGTTCGGCACCGGACCGGCGATCGTGTTCGCGCGGCGCGTCTCCGGCCCGCACGGCGAATTCCTCGGCATCGTCTCGCGCGCGATCGCGCCCGAGCAGCTCGAATCCTTCTTCGCCTCGAGCGGGCTCGGCGAGGGCTCCTCGATCGCGATGCATCACCAGAACGGCCAGTTGCTCGCGCGCATTCCGCATGTCGATGCGATGATCGGCCAGAACTTCCGCAACGGCACGCCGGAGCAGATGGCGGTGTTCGAGCGCACCTTCGTCTCGATGCAGCTCGCGAGCCCGATCGACGGCAAGGACCGTATCGTCGCCTCGCGCCTGCTCGCCGGCGAACCGCTGGTGGTGGTCGCGACCAAGTCGCTGGACGCGACGCTGGCGACGTGGCGCACCCAGACGAAATTCTTCGTCACCATCGCCGTGCTCTCGATCGGCCTTCTGGTGCTCACGCTGTTCCTGATCTTCCGCCAGGTGACGAACCGGCTTTCGCTCGAGAAGCAGCGGCTCGACACCGCGATGAACACGATGACGCAAGGGCTCCTGATGTTCGATCAGGACGAGCGGCTGATCGTCTGCAACCGGCGCTACGTCGAGATGTACGGCCTGTCCACCGACGTGGTGAAGCCCGGCGCCACGTTCCGCGACGTGATCCGGCATCGCCATGACACCGGCTCGTTCCACGGCGACGTCTCGTCCTATTGCGACGACATCCTGAGCCAGATCGGGAGCACCCGGAACACCGTCGTCGAGACCGCCGACGGCCGCCTGATCGAGATCAAGAACCAGCCCGGCGCCGCCGGCGGCTGGCTCGCGACCCACGAGGACGTCACGGCGCGCATCCGCGCCGACGAGCGCATCGCGCACATGGCGCATTACGACGCGCTGACCGACCTGCCCAACCGCGTGCTGATGCGCGGGCATCTGGAGCGGCGCGTCGCCGAGCTCGGCCAGGGCAAGCCGTTCGCCATCCTCTATATCGACGTCGACGAGTTCAAGGGCGTCAACGATTCGCTCGGACACGAGGTCGGCGATGAGTTGCTCCGCCAGGTCGCGAACCGCCTCCGCGCCTGCGTCTCCGGCAACGATCTCGTCGCGCGGCTCGGAGGCGACGAGTTCGCCATCATCAAGGTCGGCACAAGCGACCAGACCGAGCTGACGGCGTTGGCCGAGAACATCCTGAAGGCATTGCGCACGCCGGTGGATTGCAAGGGCCAGGACATCCCGACCGACGCCAGCATCGGCATCGCGATCGCGCCCGACCACGGCGACAATCCCGACGACCTGCTCAAGCGCGCCGATCTTGCGATGTATGCGGCGAAGACCGAGGGACGCCGCACCTATCGCATCTTCACGCCCGAATACGACGCCAAGGCGCGGCTGCGCCGCCAGCTCGAGCTCGATCTGCGCCACGCGCTGGCTCGCGGCGAATTCGAGGTGCACTATCAGCCGCTGGTCGACCTCGTCGCCAATGTCGTGACCGGCTGCGAGGCGCTGCTGCGCTGGCGCCACCCGGAGCGCGGCATGATCTCGCCGGCCGACTTCATTCCCGTGGCGGAAGACACCGGGCTGATCGGCGAGATCGGCGAATGGGTGCTCAAGCAGGCTTGCTGCGAGGCCGCCTCATGGCCCGGCCAGATTCACATCGCGGTCAACGTCTCGCCGGTGCAATTCCGTTCGCGGACGCTGGCGCTCAAGGTCGCCGCGGCGCTCGCGGAATCAGGGCTTGCGCCCGGACGGCTCGAGACTCGAAATCACCGAGACCGTGCTGATCCGCGACGACGAGGAGGCGCTGACGATCCTGCAACAGCTGCGCGAGACTCGGCGTGCGCATCGCGCTCGACGATTTCGGCACCGGCTATTCGTCGCTGAGCTATCTGCACCGCTTCCCGTTCGACAAGATCAAGATCGACCGCAGCTTCATCAGCGACATCGGCGAGCCCGAGGATTCCTCGCCGATCGTGCAGGCCGTGGTGCACATGGCCGCGGCCCGCCGCATGGCGACGACCGCCGAAGGCGTCGAGACCGAAGCCCAGCGCGAGGTGCTGCGCCAGCTCGGATGCAGCCAGATGCAGGGCTGGCTGTTCAGCCCGGCGGTGCCGGCGGCGAAACTGAAGCAGCTCCTGGCAGCGCAGGCGGCTGCGGCCTGAGGCGGCGACGGCAAGAAACGACCTACCAGGCATGGAAGACCAGAAGGTCTTTCGCCCTTATGCTGCGCCCCAGCCATCAACCACGAGCGCCGACAGCCTCAATATTCATTCAGGCGCTTGTCCATTTGCAGATGATCATGGAGCGAGCCGAGAACGACGGGACGTTTCAAAATCTTGTCGTCGAAGCTTGTCGTCACGTCACCCGCCGCAATCTGCCCGTTCGCGTCCATTCTGGCGACGATGTTTGCAATCACGCCTTTCTTCTCGGAACGCCAGGTCTGCCGAACCGCCCCCGAAGTCGACACGTGGATCTGTTCGCCATAGGTCCGATATGAGCAGGCGCATTCATCCCGTTCCGCCACGGCGGTCATCTTGAACTCGCCGACGTCGAGACCCAGCACCGCAAAAAAGTGGCTGAGACGATAGGCCAATGCCAGGTTGCCGTTGTCGTCGAACTTCAGGTGCATGAGCGTGTCATCACGGCCGATCGGCGCGCCGCCGACAAACTCACCCGGTCCGGCCCACACCATAAAGTCGGTCTTATGCGTGGTCCGATCAAACCAGGTCAAAGCAACCGGCCACGCCCCGTCGACAAGCAGGTTCGCCACGCGCTTACCCACCGCCGAAGCGGCGCCCGCCAGCAGCCCGCCGATGATCGGCTTCGAAAACTTACCCCGATCCTCGGGCACGAAGTCCTCGACCCGCGCGCCCACAGTCGACAGCTTTTCAGCGACTGCGGCACGACCACCGACAACGAGGCCGTCACCAAACGGCACGGCCGCCACAGCAACCAAACTCAGGACGGCAACGGCGGCGGTCGCGCGCCAGATGCGCTTCCATGCAGGAGGTTCGTTGAACGCCGAAGGAGCATCGTCTACATTGAGCAAGGTCATATGATGATCCAGTTCTGAGTTGAAACTGCACCGCATAATAATGGCGACCGCCGAGCAACTGTGAAATCAGATGAGCCGAGGGTCGATAGGACCCCCGGCCATCCGAGACTCAGCAATCCGCTTTCACTTCGCTGTTCATGTTCGGCTCCATCGATCCAGCACACGCACGAAAACAACGCATCGAAGACAATGGGTGTGCACAGGCAGCTATCAATCCTTCCGGCTGGAAGCCCCCGCGGCAATGGGCCGCGGCCGTCTCTGTTGCAGATCGCCTGCGACGACCGTTCAAAGCGGCTTGACGGTCGAACGCGACAAGTAAGCGCCCAACACGACACCGCCTGGATCCCCCGATTTAAAGGTGTCGATCAGACCGTTCGGCGGCCTGAAACGCGCGCTTCAGCCCGCCGCCTTGATCAGGCGGAAGGCTTCGTCGAGCAGATGCGGCGTGTGCTTTCCCGGCGAGAGCCTGCAGGCGCGATCGAAATAGTCCTGGAGCGCGGGCCGGAATGACGGATGCGCCGCATTGCCGATGATGCTCGCCGCGCGCTGCTTGGGCGACAGGCCGCGCAGATCGGCGAGGCCGTGCTCGGTCACGATGATCTGCACGTCGTGCTCGGTGTGATCGACATGCGTCACCATCGGCACGATGGCGGAGATCGATCCGCCCTTCGCGGTGGACGGCGTCATGAAGATCGAGAGATAGGAATTGCGGGAGAAATCGCCGGAGCCGCCGATGCCGTTCATGATGGCGGTGCCGCGAATATGGGTCGAGTTGACGTTGCCGTAGATGTCGGCCTCGATCATCCCGTTCATGGCGATGACGCCGAGCCGCCTGATGACCTCCGGATGGTTGGAGATCTCCTGCGTGCGCAGCACGATTTTGTGCTTCAGCCGGCCGATCTCGCTGTTGAACTGCCGGGTCGCATCTGCGCTGAGCGACAGCGCGGTAGCGGATGCGAGCATCATGCGATCGGAGCGCAGCAGGTTCAGCATGCCGTCCTGCAGCACCTCGGTGTAGGCGGTCAGCCGGCCGAAGGGCCCCTCGTCGAGGCCGGCCATCACGGCATTGGCGACGTTGCCGACGCCGGACTGGATCGGTAGCAGTTCCGGCGGCAGTCTGCCCCGGCGAACTTCGTGGCCGAGAAATTCGAGAATGTGGCCGGCGATGGCCTTCGATGTCGCGTCGGGCGCCGTGAAGGTCGTGTCGCGATCGGGCGCATTGGTCTCGACCACGGCGATGACTTTGTTCGGGTCGCAGCGAAACGCGGTCTCGCCGATCCTGTCGCCGGGAGAAACGATGGGGATGGGCTTGCGGTGCGGCGGCAGCCGCGTGCCGTAGTAGATGTCGTGCATGCCGTGCAGGGCGGTGCTGACGCCGGAATTGACCTCGAGGATGATGCGGTCGGCCTGATCCAGCCAGGTCTTGTTGTTGCCGACGGAGGCCGAGGGCACCAGGCTGCCGTCCGGCAGGATGGCGGCGACCTCGATCAGCGCGACGTCCAGGTGCCCGAGAAAGCCGAACCAGGCGAACTGCGCGACATGGCTGAGATGCAGGTCGATGTAGTCCATCGCGCCCGCATTGATGCGCTCGCGCGTGACCGGATCGGACTGATAGGGCAGGCGCAACTCGATGCCGTCGACCTTGGCAAGCGCGCCGTCCAGCTCGGGCGCGGTCGAGGCGCCGGTCCACACGCCGATCCGCAGCTGGTCGCCGCGCGCATGCGCTTGCTCGATCCGGCGTGCCAACGCCATCGGAACGGCCTTCGGATGCCCGGATCCGGTAAAGCCGCTCATGCCGACATTCGCGCCGTGCGGCACCAGCGTCGCGGCCTCGTCGGCCGACATGATTTTCGAACGGAACGCCGGCGACGAGATTCGCGAATGATCGATCGACACTTCAACCTCACAGAGTGCGCGGATACTCCATGAAATGAGCTGTCGCTACATGATCTAGGTCAAGCGCCGGAGGAAGCGGAGAACGAGGCCCGGAAACGGAGGCGAATCCAGACCGGGCCCCGGACCGCGAATTCGCCGGTGCGACGAAACCGCGATCGGACCGACAACGCCTCGGCAGAGACGATGGTTCACATCTGCCGTCTGGCGGCCTGCACTTCGACGAACTCGGACTCGGGGTGGCTGACGATGGTGGCGACCCAGATGCCGCTGATGATCAGCGACCAGGCGGTGTCCCAATAGATCCAAAACACGAGCCAGCCTCCGTCTTCATCTCACGCGCCCGCAGGGGACCGGGGTAACGGCACTGCGGTGCCGCCGTTCCCGGCGCGAGGCGCGGCACGACCGCGCGGCGAGGCGCTATTTGGATTTGGTCGGCGACGATGCCTGATCGGTTTGACCGGTGTGGCGCTTTGCCACGACGTCCTCGTCGCGCTCGCCATGGCGCGGGCGCGGAGGTGACTTCGGCTGGCCGGCCTGGCCGCCGTGCTTGCCGCCCATATCGGGCTTGCCTTCGAGATCGTTTTCCTGGGGCATGCCTGTTCAATGCGCTCGCGCGGCTTTGGTTCGTCTTGCGTCGGGCCAATTTCGCCTGTGAACGAGATCATAGGATTGTCGCGGTTTGCAGTGCACGATCTCCGCCGTGCCCGACCTCCAGGACATCGACGGATTTGACCGGATGCGGAAACGCCTCATCGCCTGGACCATCCTGACGTCCGCGCTGGTTGCGGTCGGGGTCTGGACCCTGCTCGGCCCGCCCGCCCATCCGTCCAGCCCGCATCTGCCCTCGCGGACGGCGGCGGTGCGGTAGCCGTCCGCGGCGACCGATACAATTTCGGCATCGATCGATCCCATTTGGAATTTGGTGCGGCGGCGCACCGCCCGCTATCCTCGTGGCAAAACGACAATGCCGCGGGCGCGGCTTTCAGGAGGAGCCCATGTTGAGACCGACCCGCCGCATCGCATCCAAAGCGTCCCGCGCTGCGATCGCCACCACCGTGTTCGCTGCCCTCACTCTCATTTCCGGAGTCCACGCCGGCATGGCCGAGACCTTCGCTTATGTCGGCAACGCCGACAGCAACGACATCAGCGTGTTCAAGATGACCGAGAGCGGCGAGATGATCCCGGTGCAGACGGCCGCCTTCAAGGGCGTCGACAAGCCCGGCTCCTCGACACCGCTCGCGATCACGCCCGACCACCGCGTGCTGATCGCCGGTGTGCGCTCGCAGCCCTACCTCGCCGTGAGCTTTGCGATCGATCCCAAGACGGGCCAGCTCAGCCCGATCGGCAGCGGACCGCTCGCCGACAGCATGGCCAACATCGCCGTCGACCGCAGCGGCAAGTTCCTGTTCAGCGCCTCCTATGGCGGCAACAAGGTCGCGCTGAATCCGCTTTCCGCCGACGGCGTCGCCGGCGAGCCGAAGCAGGTGATCCCGACCGGGCTGAACGCGCATGCCTTCCTGCCCTCGCCAGACAACCGCTTCGTGTTCGCGACCAATCTCGGCTCTGACCAGGTGCTGGCCTTTGCGTTCGACGCCACATCGGGCACGCTGACGCCGAGCGACCCGCCGTCGCACAAGGTGCCGGAGAAATCAGGGCCGCGGCACTTCGTCTTCCACCCCAATGGCAAGTTCGTCTACCTGATCCACGAGCTGAACGGCGACGTCGCGGCCTTCACCTATGAAGCCAAGAGCGGCGCCTGGGACGAGATCCAGCGCGCCACCGCGCTGCCGGAAGGATTTACTGGAAAGGCGTCTGACAAAAAGCCTTGGGCCGCCGACATCCACATCACGCCGGACGGCCGCTTCCTCTACGCCTCCGAGCGCACCACCAGCACGCTCACCGCCTACAAGGTGGACGCGGCCAGCGGCAAGCTGACCACGATCGGCAGCGTGCCGACCGAGAAGCAGCCGCGCGGCTTCCACATCGACCCCTCCGGCCGCTACCTCGCCGCGGTCGGCGAGTCTCTCCGACAGCATGACGGTCTATGCGATCGACCAGGGCAGCGGCGCGCTGGCCAAGCTGAAATCCTACCCCACCGGCAAGAAGCCGAACTGGGTGGAGTTCCTGAACCTGCCCTGAGGGGGCATCGCCGACCTACGTAAACATCCGTAATTTCGGAAGGCGGTCCTTGCCGTCATATCTTGGTCATGGACCGCCAGATTGTTTTCAAATGCCCCCAGACCGGCATGAACGTGCAGCACCGGCTCGGCGACGAGACGGCCGATCGCACCCATGTGTCGGTGTCCTGTCCGGCCTGCACGCGGCTGCATTTCATCGACCGGGCCAGCGGCAAGCTGGCGGGCGAGCGCCGCGGCTGAGCGGTGTTTACGGCCGCCCCGTGGCTTACCTCGCAACTTGCGCCGTGACGTCCTCGACGTGGTGCAGCAGGTAAACCAGATGGCCCGCCGTGTCGTGGATCGGCGAGTTGATCGGCTGCCAATGGCGTTCGACGAAGGTCCCGCCGGGATCGCGGATGTCGTAGCGCTGGACCGCCATGGCATGCGCCCGCCCGGTTTCGCCCACGATCCTCAAGCTGCCATAGAGATTGCTGACGCCATCGGCGAGCGGATCGTCGGGATTGTCGGGGAATATCTCGAACAGCGACCGTCCGACGATCTCGGCCCGGCCGGTCAGGGTCGCCGTTGCATAGGCATCGTTGACATCGACGATCACGAGGCCCGGCCCCGGATCCAGCAGCATATAGGGATGCGGCGAGGCATCGAATTCGGGCTGGAATTGGCGGCGGATCGTGTCGGCGTCGCCGTGCTGCCGCCGGCGCTGCTCGAGCGGCGTGGTATCGGCCCCTGATGCCGCCGAGTTCAGCAGCGCCAGCTCGCGCTTGGCCGATGCCAGCAGCGCGCGCACGGTATGCTGCACCGTCGGATCGGCCGTTTCATGGAGCAGCCGCTCGAAATGAACGATGTTCTGCTCGCAAACGAACCGCTGCATCCCGCCTCTCGACCGTGGGCCCGCGCGACCGCAATGCCGCGTCATCCTGATCCTAGCTCCATACAGGCGGCCCTGGCAGATGAGAAGACCGTGGGAGTCCGCACTTTGGAAGTAGGCCGAGGCACGGCCCGCGCCCATAAAACGCGAACCTGTTCGCCAATGCCGCGACTAATCAAAGACTTGCCGCGCGGATCGGCGACTGCGTGACGTCCTTCCCCAGGGCGACGCTGCCATAGTCCGCGCGGCCGCCATCTGCTATCGATTGGAGGCATAGCCCCCGTGGAATTTCCGATGCGTCATTTGTCCCGTGCCGTTGTTCGAAGCCTGTATCCCGCGACCGTGGCCGGCCTGCTGGTCCTAGGTCAGTCTCCGGCCAGAGCCGCCGACGACGAGGCGCCCAAGGGGCCCGCGGTCACGGTGCTGAAGGTCGCCAAATCCTGCTTCTCCGACATCGTCGAGGCCACCGGCACGATCATCGCGCGCGAGGAAACCTCGGTGCGGCCCGAGCGGCCCGGGCTGAAGGTCACGGACGTGCTGGCGGAAGCCGGCGACACCACCACGGCGGGCCAGGTGCTGGCGCGGCTGGCGCTCCCCGAGGGCGGCACGCTGCAGGTCACCGCACCCGTGGCGGGCGTGATCGCGACGTCGACCGCCCAGATCGGCAATTTCGCCTCGGCCAAGGGCGAGGCGCTGTTCACGATCGTGGCGCGCAGCGAATACGATCTCGTCGGCCTCGTGGCCACCACCGATGTGCGCAAGCTCGCCGTCAACCAGACCGCGACCGTGCGGATCGCCGGCGCCGGCGACGTCGAGGGCAAGGTGCGCCGCATCGGCCCGACCGTCGAGCCCAACATCCAGCAGGGCATGGTCTATATCGGCATCTCCTCGCAGAAGCGGCTGCTGCTGAAGGCGAGCGGGCGGGCGCTGATCAAGACCGGGCAGAGCTGCAACGTCGCGGTGCCGCTGACGTCAGTGCAATATTCCTCGGCCGGCACCGTGGTGCAGGTGATCCGCCGCAACCGCGTCGAGACCAAGCGCGTCGAGGTCGGCTTGATGTCGGGCGGCAATATCGAGGTCCGCGACGGCCTCAACGAAGGCGATGTCGTCGTCGCCCGCGCCGGCGCGCTGCTGCGCGAAGGCGACCCGGTGCGCCCAGTGATGGCCGCGGAAGCGGCGAAGTAGCAGGTTCTCGTGTCCCGGACGCGCTGCAGCCTAGGCGATGCGTAGCATCGTCCGGCAACGCTGCTGCGCAGAGCCGGGACCCATCTCGTCACACAGAGACCGTCTCAAAACTGGGCCCCGGCTCAGCGTCGCATCATTGCATGATGCGCCGCGTCCGGGGCACGAGAGACCACGAGCTTGAAGAACTAGCCGCCGGCTTCGCCGAAATGGACGTCCTCGAGCAGCGAGGAGGAGACGCTCGGGACCTGATCGCCTTCGCTGGCGCGGGAGATCGCGACGCGGGTCTTGTTGAAGACGCTCTCGGCGCTGCCCTTGGCATTGAGGTTGCTGAGGAACTCGCTGACCAGCACGCTGTGTTCGCCCTTGCCGTCGTCGACGACCTTGCCGGGCGAGGCGGAGGAGAGGATCAGCGCATTGTTGGACGCACTGATCGGCGCGAGGCCGTGGCTGTAGGAGCGGAAGCGCCGCTCGTAAGGGTTACGGCGGGAGGCGTCGACGACGACGAGCTTGGCCTTGGCACCCTGCTCCTTCATCATGTCGAGCACGCTATCGATCGAAACGCCCTGGCGGCGGACGTCGCTTTCCTTCCAGATCACGGCATCGATCGGCAGCATGTAGCTCTCGCGGCCGGCCTGCACGCCGTAGCCGCCGAAGAACAGCATGACGACGGTGTCGTGCTTGATGCGGGACTTCAGGCGGCTCACGGCACGAACCATGTCGTCCTTGGTCGCATCTTCGACCATGTCGACGTCAAAACCATTCTTGCGCAGGGACGAGGACAGCGCGCGGGCGTCGTTGATCGACTGCGTCAGCGGCGCGCTGGCGTCGGGATAATGTCCATTGCCGATGACCAGCGCGAGGCGCGAGGTCTGGCCGATGGAGCCGGTGATCTGGTCGGTCGAGACGGCCTTGGCGGCGTCGATCGCGCGCATGTTGAGGGCAGCGTGGGCGCCGATCACAAGCGAGACCGTGCCGATCAGGGCAGCGGCCACTGCAATGGTGCGTCGGGAAATGTCGAGCTGCCTTAAATTCATCTCGCTTCATTCCTGTCAGTGCCAAAGACCAGCCAAGCGCGCGCACACTGTTTGAGTAGCGCGATAGCGTCTTTAGGTTTGAGGGATTGGCCGGGGATGTGCCCCCGAATTGCGCGCAATTTGCGGCGCCGCACCAAACAAACCTTTAACCGGATATAGGGGGCCCGGCAATAGATTGCCCAAAATTTGACCTAAGTCATTGAAGATATGAGTTAATTTCTCCAAGAAAATTTGTGGATTTGGTCGCTTCTCCGTATCCTTCCGGGGCCCGGTTATGCCGCCTCGTGCCGGCCATTTCCGTGACTTTCGTCACATTTGTATTTCCTGCGAATCCGGGTAGCTTTTTCAACGACTTGCAGGGGTGGCGCGTGGTTGGGAGCGCGCTGGCCGGCCCCCGGCCAAGACCCCGCCAAAGTCCCCGCGACCAGGTATTTTATGAGCTTTCAATATTTTGCCGGCGCCGCCTGCCGGGCGCTGCTGGCGCCGAAGGACGGCCCTTCGCTTTACGACGTCTGCGATCCCGTATTGTCCGCTACGGCCAGCGGCGATCCGCATCTGGCCAAGTTCTACAAGACCGCGCTCGGCAATCCCGCGCTGCGGGTGCTGCTGCGACGGGCCGGTCTGCCCGAGCTGCGCGACGAGGCCCGGCTTACGGCGCTGCGCGCGGCGCTGGTCCGCGCCCGCGACGAGGCCGAGCCGGACTGGGCGGCGGTCGGCCAGCCGGTCGCCGATCTCGTCGACAGCATCGCGACCGACCATCCGAGGCCGCCGCCGGCGATGTTCACCGGCTCTGCGCCGCCCCAGGCGCAGATCGACGGCATCATCCGCGATTGCGCGCAGCATCTGCTCGGCTCGTACCGCAAGAATGGTTTTCTGCCGACCTATGCCGCCTTTAATTTGATCGGCGATCCCGACTTTCGCGGTCGTGAGCTGATCATGGCGCTCACGGGCCTCAACGCCCGCGGCTACAAGAACTCCTCGCTGCTGTTCAACCTGGCCCGCGTCTTCATCGCGCGCTCGAAGGCCGCCGCCGTCGTCAATCCGCCCTGGAGCGGCATCGCCGAGCCGATGTGGGAGCCGGTGCAGATCCGCCACCGCTCGGCCTATTACGATGCCTTCTTCATCGAGGCGCTGCTGAGCTATGGCGAGACCGGCCTCGCCTCGCAGTCGGACAAGATCGCGGCGGAGCGCGCTATCGCCGACATGGTGGATTTCTGCGTCAACATCAGCCGCGAGGAGGTCGAGGGCATCGACGGCGCGCGCTTCAACGTCGTCACCGCGCTGGCGCCCGCGCCGCATCCGCGCTTCTCGCGCTATTTCGCGCAGATCAAGCAGGACCTCGGCTTCGGCATCTACGTGCCTGACTGCGACACCACGGCGTGCTCGATCTCGGCCGCAACCCAGGCCGGCTGCACCGATCCAATCATCGACCAGCCATTGCTCGACTTCTATTCGGGCTATCAGGTCCAGGCCGGCGTCAACGCGCCGCGCGTGACCGTGCCGCTCAACGACAACATCGACTATGAGGGCGGGGTCGCGACCTGGATCGACAACCTCAAGGGCGAGCGGCCCTACGGCAACGATCTCGATCCGACGCTCAATCTCGACATTCTCGAGGTGAGCTTCCGCAATCTGGCACGCTGGAAGGTCCTGGAGACGCCGGCGCGGCTCGCGACAGTGCACCGCATCATCGGCTTCCAGAAGCGGCTGGCGGCGAGCGGCGCCTTCGCCAATCCGCGCTCGCACATCTATTACCTGCCGGAACTCTACAGCGCCTATTTCGGCCGCTGCTATGCGGCCTTCCTGGCACTGCCGCTTGCCGCGCAGGCCGCGATCGACCCCAATGGCGATTTCGACTTCATCCGCCACCGCGTGCTGTCCTACGTCAAGGGCGAGCTGATGGCCGCCGAGATGAACGTGTTCGACGCGGCGCTGGCGCTGATTGCGCTCGGCCATCTTGGCGCCGACCCGCGCGCCTTCGCACCGGCGCTGAACGCCATCGTCGCCGGACTTGGCGAAGGCGGCCGCCGCGGCCCGTTCCGCGCCTATGAATGGAACAAGATGAAGACGCCGACGCGCATCCTGGTGGGCGGGCCGGAGGTGACCTCGGCCTTCGTGCTGATGGGACTGGCATTGGCCAAGCGGGCGATGGCGCGGGGGTGAGGGCACATAGTAGCCGTGCCCCGGACGCAGCGCAGCGCGAAGCGGTGCGTTGCAGAGCCGGGGCCCATGCCTCCGCGAGATGTGACTGTGAATTTCTGGGTCCCGGCTCTGCGGAGCGGCGTTGCACGCCGCACCGCGTCCGGGACACGATCAGAGAACCCGTCGCAAGATGACGGGAAGTTGAAAGCTCAATCGACGGGCACAAGCTGGCCGACAGGCCAAAAGCCGACCACAATTGCGGGTTCTATCGAGATGTTCATCATACGCGGACCGGCATGTTGCGAAAGATCCTGATTGCGCTGTCACTCCTCGCTCTGCCGTCACTGGCCGAGGCCGCCGACATCACCGGCACGGCGAAGGTCCGCGCCGGCGATGCCGTCGTGATCGGCAACACGCGGATCCGGCTCGGCGGCATCGACGCGCCCGCGGTCGATCAGCTCTGCCTCAACAAAAAGACCGAGCGCTGGACCTGCGGGATCGCAGCGCGCGACGAGACTCGCCAAATACGCCGAGGGCAAGACCTGGGTCTGCCATGCCCGTTCGATCGACCGGCGCGGCCGCACCGTGGCGCGCTGCGAGGTCGGCGGCGAGGACATCCAGAAATGGCTGGTGCGCGCCGGCTGGGCACTGGCCTACACCCGCATGTCCCACGACTATGATGCGGACGAAAAGGCCGCGCGCGAAGCCAAGGCCGGAATGTGGCAGGGGGCCTTCATCGCACCGTGGGACTGGCGCGTGCGCAACAAGAAGACGGTCATCCTCGGCGCCACCAAGCCGCCCGACGGAGCGCATGCGGTGCTGCTCGCTTCGGCCTCCGGACCGGTCGCGCCCTCCCCGGATTGCACCATCAAGGGCAACGTCAACAGCGCCGGAGAGTGCATCTTTCACCAGCCGACCAGCCGCTGGTACACCCAGATCAGGATGAAGATCAGCAAGGGCACCCGCTGGTCTCTGCTCGGTGGAAGAGGCCGAAGCCGCCGGCTGCCGCGAGACGAAGCGATAGGCAGACCTGCATTTTACGTGCTTTTCTCAGGGCCGGGCCACGCGTAAAACGTGATTCAGCAACCCACCAACCTGTTCTCTGGCAACAAGGACCGATAGCAATGACCGTTCGCGCGGGCCGGGAGTTTCTGGCCATCCCCGGGCCCACCACGATGCCCGACGAGGTGCTGCGGGCAATGCACCGTCCGGCGATCGACATCTACTCCAAGGAGATGCTCGATCTGACCGAGAGCCTGCTCGGCGACATCTCGAAACTGTTCGCGACCAAGGGCAAGTCCTACATCTACATCGCCAACGGTCACGGCGCCTGGGAAGCGGCGCTCAGCAACGTGCTGTCGCGCGGCGACAAGGTGCTGGTGCTGGAGAGCGGCCGCTTCGCGATCGGCTGGGGCAATGCGGCAGCCCTGATGGGCGCCGAGGTCGAGGTGCTCAAGGGCGACTGGCGCCGCGCCGTGCGCCCGCACGAGGTCGAGGAGCGCCTGCGCCGCGACACCGAGCACAAGATCAAGGCCGTCGTCGTGGTCCAGGTCGACACGGCCTCGGGCGTGCAGAACGACATCGAGGCGATCGGCAAGGCGATCAAGGCGAGCGGCCATCCCGCGCTGTACATGGTCGACACCGTCGCCTCGCTCGGCTGCATGCCGTTCGAGATGGACAAATGGGGCATCGACGTCGCGATGTCCGGCTCGCAGAAGGGCCTAATGACGCCGCCCGGCCTCGGCTTCGTCGCCGCCAATGCGCGCGCGCTCGAGGTGCACAAGAAGGCCAACATGTCGACGCCCTATTGGAGCTGGAGCGAGCGCGAGGGCACCGAGAACTATCGCAAATACGCCGGCACCGCGCCGGTGCACCTGTTGTTCGCGCTGCGCAAGGCGATCGACATGCTGCACGAGGAAGGCCTGGAGAATGCCTTCCGCCGCCACAGCCTGCTCGGCGAGGCCACGCGCCGCGCGGTCTCCGCATGGACGGAAGGCCAGGTGCTCGGCTTCAACGTCGCCGAGGCCAGCGAGCGCTCCAACACCGTGACCACGGTGACCATGAACAACGGCCACGACCCCGCGGTCCTGCAGCGCTATTGCAAGGACAAATGCGGCGTCGTGCTCGGCACCGGCATCGGTGACCTCTCGGGTCAGGCCTTCCGCATCGCCCATATGGGCCACGTCAATGCACCGATGCTGCTCGGCACGCTCGGCGTGATCGAGGTCGGCCTCAACGCCCTGAAGATTCCGCACGGCAAGGGCGGGCTGGAAGCGGCGGTGTCGTATCTCGGGGACGAGGTGGCGGCGTAGGTTAGCTCTCGTGCCCCGGACGCAGCGCAGCACGAAGTGAGCTGCAGAGCCGGGGCCCACCTGGCCGCAATGGGTCCCGGCTCAGCGGAGCGGCACTTCGCGCCGCACCGCATCCGGGACACGCGCTCCGCAAGCAGCGAACGTCTGGCGCTCAATCAGGCAATCACTCCGGCACCCGATACACCTCGACCTGCGCCTTCAATTCTTCCAGCGGCTTGAGCGGCGCTTTCGGATCCACCCTATACTCCCCGCTCGCCAGCCATTTCAGCACCATCCCGTCCACCACCGGCGAGTGGTGGATGACGTCGCCGTAATTGTTGAGATCGTGCGTCACTACCTTGATCGCACGGAAGTCGTGCAGGCGAACGTTGGGCCGCTGCGTCAGGCGCTCCGCAATCACCGCCGTGAGATCGGAGACGATCTTCAGCGTCTCCGGCGACGCATCGCGCATCGCCACGAATTGCAAGATGGAATAGGGCGGGAAGTAGATGTCAAAGGTCACGTCCGGATAGCGCGCGATCAGGCTGACGGCATCCTGCTCGAAATTCCGCACCATCGCTTGATAACCATAGCCTTCGCCGAGAAAGCGGCTGCGCGACGGCGCGGTGATGTAAGCGAACGAGGCGAGCGTCTTGCTCGCATTGTACTCGCGCGCGACGTCGACATCGCGCGGCAGCGCGTAGATGTCGTCGACATCGGCCAGCGCGAACTTGACGGGCAGATACGGCGCCGCGCGGGTCAGCGGCACCTGCAGCGGCGGGACCGGAACGCAGCAGTGCGAACAGGGACTCCTTCGCCATCGCCGCGCTGAACAGATAGGACGCGATGCCCTTCGCCGTCCCGCGATAAAGATCGACGGACAGATAGGGATCCGTCTCGATGTCGGCGGCGTCGACGAAGATGAAATCGTCCATCTCCCAGATCACGCGGTGCGCGCCGCGCGCGATCGCCTGCTCCAGCACGAAAGTCTGCTGGCGCGAATTGGAGCCGGTCATCGCCAGCTTCAGTGACCGAACGCCGAGCGCCCGGTCGATGTCGCTCTGGCGGAAATGGATCGCGAGCGAGGTGCCCATGAAGGCGGTGTCGAACGATTGGCTGCGGATCAGCCCGGCATTCTGCACGCGCGTGTCGTCGGAATAGAAGGCGGAGCGCGAGGGGCGAAACAGCTGCAGGGGATCGACGACATAAGTGAGCCCGGCCGCACCGAGCAAGAACGCGATGCTCGCGAGCAGAAGACGCCTGAGGCTGGTGAATGTAGCGCGCATCAGAACCGGAAATATATGAATTCGCTATGGCTCTGGATGCCCAGGATTCCAAACGCAAGCACCAGCGATGCGCCATAGAGAAACAGCGGCCGCATGCGCCCTGCCCGCAAGTTCTCGCCGACCCTGCGGTTGGCGTGGTCGTAACCCATGAGGTTCTGCGTGTTCGGCGCCAGCCATACCAGCGCGGCGTAGACGGCGATGAGGACGAGGGCCGCGATCTCCTCGCGGCCGAACACGACATGCGAGGGATCCGCCATGGCCTGCAGAACGCGCAGAGCCCATTCCACGCTCGCGGCGCGGAAGAACACCCAGGCGACGACGACGGCGAGGAAGGTCAGCGCTGCTCCGGCGAGGCGCGCCGGGCGCGCGAGCCCCGATGGCATCGCCGGCATCAGCGCATTAAAAGCATGATTGATGCAGAGATACGCGCCGTGCAGCGCGCCCCACACCACGAACGTCCAGGCCGCGCCGTGCCAGAGCCCGCCGAGCACCATGGTAATCATCAGATTGACGTAACGCAGCACGCGGCCGTGCCTGTTACCCCCCAGCGGGATGTAGAGATAGTCGCGCAAAAATTGCGACAGCGTCATGTGCCAGCGGCGCCGAGAACTCGATGATGCTGGTCGCTTTATAGGGCGAATTGAAATTCACCGGCAGGAAGATGCCGAACATCAGCGAGATCCCGATCGCCATGTCGGAATAGCCGGAGAAATCGAAATAGAGCTGGAACGTATAGGCGAGCGCCCCGCACCAGGCCTGGTCGAAGCTCGGCGAGCGCGTCTCAAAGGCAAGCGCGACCAAGGGCTGGATGCCGTCGGCAAGGCAGGTCTTCTTGAACAGGCCGATGGCGAAGATGATGACGCCGCACAGCATCAGATGGCCGTCCGGACGCTTGGTTTCCTCGCGCTCGAATTGCGGGATCATGTCCTTGTGGTGAAGGATCGGCCCCGCGATCAGATGCGGGAAGTAGGTCACGAACAACGCATAATGCGGCAGCGCATAGGCCGCGACCTGGCCGCGATAGGCGTCCACCAGGAACGCGATCTGCGTGAAGGTGTAGAATGAGATGCCGACCGGCAGCAGGATGTGGAGCGCAAAATGCGTGCCGAGCAGCGCGTTGACGTTCTCGGTGGCGAAGCCGGCGTATTTGAAGACGCCGAGCACGAGGAGATCGCCGGCGACGCCGAGCGCGAGTGCCGCCTTGCGTGGTGATGGGCCGAGCTTCGCAACGATCAGGAGATGGCCGATGCCGTAGTTGAACGCAATCGACAGCAGCAGCAGCGCCACGAACTGCCAGCTGCCGATCGCGTAGAAGGCGATCGAAGCCAGCGCCAGCCAGATCACCGGTGCGAGATTGCTGCGCCGGCCGAGCCAGAAATAGCCGGCCAACACCAGGGGCAGGAACAGCAGGATGAACGGGTAGGAGTTGAACAGCATCAGGCTGGACCGGCGGCGGGGATTCTGGTCCGTAAAGCATACAAGGGGCCGATCAACAACCCGGCGACTGGGAACAGTGCCCGGCGCGGCCGCGCTGGCAATTCATGCGCTTGTCGCCATATGATGGGCGACCCGCCGCCTTCTACGGCCGTCATTGCCGGGCTTGACCCGGCAATCCATCGCTAAAAGATTTCGTATTTGATGGATGCGCGGGTCAAGCCCGCGCATGACGAGATGAGTTTCTGTGAGACGAACGAGGATCGAGTGACCCAGGCCAAAGCCCCTTCCCAGCCCCCGTCGCCCCGCGCCGGCCGCATTCCTTCACGCGGCACGGGATCACCGTGACCGACGACTATGCCTGGTTGAAGGACGCAAAATGGCAGGAGGTGCTGCGCGATCCCTCCGTGCTCGACCCCGACATCCGCAAATATCTCGACGAGGAGAACGTCTACACCGAGAGCCTGCTCGGCCATACCGGGGCCTTGCAGAAGACGCTGGTGCGCGAGATGCGCGGCCGGATCAAGGAGGACGATTCCAGCGTGCCGTCGCCGGACGGCCCCTTCGCCTATTTCCGCAGGTTCCGCGAAGGCGGGCAGCACGAGCTGTTCGGTCGCATGCCGCGCGACGGCGGCGAGGGCGAGATCGTGCTCGACGGCGATGCGCTCGCCAAGGACCACAAATATTTCAAATTCGGCGGCAGCCGGCACTCCTGGGATCACAAGCTCCACGCCTGGAGCGCGGACACCAATGGCTCGGAATATTTCTCGATCCGCGTCCGCGACTGGGCTTCGGGCAAGGATCTCGACGATCTCGTCGAGGAGACCGACGGCGGCGTGGTCTGGGCCGCGGATGCCAGGTCCTTCTTCTATGTGAAGCTCGACGACAATCACCGGCCGATGCAGGTGTGGCGGCACAGGCTCGGCACCAAGCAGGCCGACGATGCGCTCGTCTACGAGGAGCAGGATGCCGGCTGGTTCACCCATCTGCACGAGAGCACCAGCGGCCGCTTCTGCGTGATCGCCGGCGGCGACCACGAAACGAGCGAGCAGCGGCTGATCGATCTCGCCAATCCCGAAGCGCCGCCGCGCCTGGTCGCGGCGCGCGAGGAAGGCGTGCAATATTCGCTGGCCGATCGCGGCGATCAGCTCTTCATCCTGACCAATGCCGACGACGCCATCGACTTCAAGATCGTCACGGCGCCGCTGTCTTCGCCCGAGCGCAAGAACTGGCGCGACCTGATCCCGTATCGTCCCGGCATCTACATCATCGACCTCGATCTCTATGCCGGCCATCTGGTGCGGCTGGAGCGCGCCAATGCTCTGCCCTCGATCGTGATCCGCGATCTCGCCTCGAACGAAGAGCACGCCATCGCCTTCGACGAGGCCGCCTATTCGCTGGATACGATGGGCTCCTACGAATTCGACACTACGAATTTGCGCTTTGCCTATTCGTCGATGACGACGCCGTCGGAAGTCTATGACTACGACATGGTCAAGCGCACGCGCACGCTTCGCAAGCGCCAGGAGATTCCCTCGGGCCATGACGCGGCCGACTATGTCACCACGCGCATCATGGCGAAGGCGACTGACGGCGCCGAGGTTCCGGTCTCGATCCTGCATCGCCGCGGCCTGAAGCTCGACGGCTCGGCGCCGCTATTGCTGTACGGCTACGGCTCCTACGGCATGGCGATGCCGGCCTCCTTCAATGCCAACCGCCTCTCGCTGGTCGACCGCGGCTTCGTCTACGCCATCGCCCACATCCGCGGCGGCGCCGACAAGGGCTGGGGCTGGTATCTCGACGGCAAGCGCGAGAAGAAGACCAACTCGTTCGACGATTTCTCGGCCAGCGCCCGCGCGCTGATCTCGGCGCAATACACCAGCGCAAAACGCATCGTCGGCCATGGCGGCTCGGCCGGCGGCATGCTGATGGGCGCGGTCGCCAATCGCGCCGGCGAATTGTTCGCCGGCATCGTCGCCGAGGTGCCGTTCGTCGACGTGCTCAACACCATGCTCGACGACACCCTGCCGCTGACGCCGCCGGAATGGCCGGAATGGGGCAACCCGATCGAGAGCGAGAAGGATTTTCGGACGATCCTGTCCTACTCGCCCTACGACAATGTCGCGGCAAAGGACTATCCGGCGATCCTGGCGATGGGCGGGCTGACCGATCCGCGCGTCACCTACTGGGAGCCCGCCAAATGGATCGCGCGCCTGCGCGCGACGATGAAGGGTGGCGGCCCGGTCCTCCTGCGCACCAACATGGGCGCCGGCCATGGCGGCGCCTCGGGGCGCTTCGACCGGCTCGACGAAGTCGCGATCGTCTATGCGTTTGCGCTGTGGGCGGCGGGAATGGCGGACAAAGCGGAAGTCTAACCATCCCCTCTCTCGCCATACTCACGGCAGACAATCGCATCTGGCGCGCACGGTGTGGCGACAACGGCAGTGAGCCCCTCCCCCGCGTGCGGGGAGGGTTGGGGAGAGGGCTATCACCACTTGAGGACGTCCCCCGTAATTCTCAAGAATCCCATTGCGGAGACAGCCCCCACCCCAGCCCTCCCCGCAAGCGGGAGAGGGAGCCGACTGCCAATGTCGCCGCACCGAGGAACCATATGCAAGAGGTGCCGCACGCGGGGAGAGGCGAAGACCGGCTACCTTCCGTTCTTCTTCCGCCATTCCGCGAAATCGGTGAGCGTCTGCGGATCGGTGGCGGGATAAAGGCCGAAAATGCCGCGGCCCTTGCCGACCTCCTCGGTGACGAAATCCTCGAACGCGGTCATTTCGAAAGTCTCGTTGGCGATCTCATCCACGAGATGCGCGGGGATCACGATGACGCCGTCGGCATCGCCAAGGATAACGTCGCCCGGAAACACCGGCGCGTCGCCGCAGCCGATGGGAACGTTGATCTCGATGGCCTGATGCAGCGTCAAATTGGTCGGCGCCGAGGGGCGGTGGTGGTAGGCGGGAATGCCGAGCTTGGCGATCTCGGCGGAGTCGCGAAAGCCGCCATCGGTGACGACGCCGGCGACGCCGCGCTTCATCAACCGTGTCACCAGGATCGCGCCGGCGGACGCCGCGCGCGCGTCCTTGCGGCTGTCCATCACCAGCACGGCGCCGGGCGGGCAATCCTCGACCGCCTTGCGCTGCGGATGGGAGCGGTCTTTGAAGACGTCGATGGTGTTGAGGTCCTCACGCGCCGGCATGTAGCGCAGTGTGAAGGCCTCGCCGACCATGGTGGGTTGGTCGGCGCCGAGCGGGCGCACGTCCTGGATCATCTGGATGCGCAGACCGCGCTTGAACAAGGCGGTGGCGACGGTCGCAGTGGAGACGGATTTGAGTTTTGTGCGTGTGGCTTCGCTGAGTTTGGACATGTCATGCTCTCTCTGATCGTCATTCCGGGGCGCGCCACTTGGCGCGAACCCGGAATCCATCGAGCGACAGCAATTGCGGCGTGATGGATTCCGGGCTCGCCGCTTCGCGGCGCCCCGGAATGACAGCTGGCTAGTAAATCGACGGCTCGCCGATCGGCGCGCCGAAATCGGTCTCGAGGAAGTCGAAGTCGCAGCCGTCATTGGCCTGCTTGATGTGCTTGGTGAACATCCAGCCATAGCCGCGCTCGAAGCGGCGCTCGGGCTGCTTCCAGGCGGCGCGGCGCTTGTCCAGCTCGGCCTCGCTCACGTCGAGATTGATGGTGCGCGCGGCGACGTCGAGCGTGATGCGATCGCCGTTCTGCACCAGTGCCAGCGGGCCGCCGATGTAGGATTCCGGCGAGACGTGCAGGATGCAGGCGCCGTAGCTGGTGCCGCTCATCCGTGCATCGGAAATGCGCACCATGTCGCGCACGCCCTGCTTCACGAGCTTGGTCGGGATCGGCAGCATGCCCCATTCCGGCATGCCTGGCCCGCCCTGCGGTCCCGCATTGCGCAGGATCAGGATGTGATCCTCGGTGACGTCCAGATTGGGATCGTCGACCGCTTTCTTCATCGACGGATAGTCGTCGAACACCAGCGCGGGGCCGGTGTGCTTCAGAAAGCGCGGCGCGCAGGCCGAGGGCTTGATGACGCAGCCGTCGGGCGCGAGGTTGCCCTTGAGCACCGCCAGCGCGCCCTCCTTGTAGATGGGATTGGCGACCGAGCGGATCACGTCGGCATTGTGCACCTCGGCGCCCTCGATGTTCTCGCCGAGAGTCTTGCCTGTCACCGTGATGCAGTCGAGGTGCAGATGCTGCTTGATCTCTCCCATCAGCGCCGGCAGGCCGCCGGCATAAAGAAGTCCTCCATCAGATAGGCATCGCCGCTCGGCCGGACGTTGGCGATCACGGGCACCTTGCGGCTGGCGATTTCGAAATCGTCGAGGCCGATATCCTGGCCGGCGCGGCGGGCCTGCGCGATCAGATGGATGATCGCGTTGGTCGAGCAGCCCATCGCCATCGCGACCGCGATCGCGTTCTCGAAGGCCTTTCGGCTCTGGATCACCTTCGGCGTCAGATCCTCCCACACCATCTCGACGATGCGGCGGCCGCATTCGGAGGCCATGCGGATGTGGTTGGCGTCGGCGGCGGGAATCGAGGATGCGCCCGGCAGCGTCATGCCGATCGCTTCCGCAATCGCGGTCATGGTCGAGGCCGTGCCCATGGTCATGCAGGTGCCGTAGCTGCGCGCGATGCCGGCTTCGATGTCGAGCCAGTCCTTGTCGGAGATCTTGCCGGCGCGGCGCTCGTCCCAATATTTCCAGCCGTCCGAGCCGGAGCCGAGCGTCTTGCCCTTCCAATTGCCGCGCAGCATGGGACCGGCCGGCAGATAGATCGCCGGGATGTTCATCGAGGTCGCGCCCAGCAGCAGCGCGGGCGTGGTCTTGTCGCAGCCGCCCATCAGCACGACGCCGTCGACGGGATGGCTGCGCAGCAGCTCTTCCGCGTCCATCGCCAGCAAATTGCGATAGAGCATCGTCGTCGGCTTCAGCAGCGATTCCGACAGCGACAGCGCCGGCAGCTCGATCGGCAGGCCGCCGGCCATCAGGATGCCGCGCTTGACGTCGTCGACGCGCGACTTGAAGTGCATATGGCAGGGCTGCGCATCCGACCAGGTGTTGAGGATCGCGATGCAGGGGCGGTCCTTCCACTCCTCGGGCGCGTAGCCCATCTGCATGGTGCGGGAGCGGTGGCCGAACGAGCGCAGATCGTCGGGCGCGAACCAGCGCGCGCTGCGGAGCTGGTCGGGTGTTTTCTTCTTGGTCATGATTGGGTGCCCCATTTCTGCACGGTGTTCCGCTCGATGGCGCGGAAGATCAGGTTCTCGACAAAGAGCCCGATGATGATCACCGTCAAGAGGCCCGCGAACACTGCGGGTATGTCGAGGAGATTGCGGTTCTCGAAGATGAACCAGCCGAGCCCGCCCTGCCCCGAGGACACGCCGAACACCAGCTCGGCCGCGATCAGCGTGCGCCAGGCGAACGCCCAGCCGATCTTCAGGCCGGTGAGGATCGAGCCGAACGCGGCAGGGATGAGGATCCTCGCGACATAGGGCAATCCGCGCAGCCCGTAGTTGCGTCCGACCATGCGCAGCGTGTTGGACACGCTCTTGAAGCCGGAATGAGTGTTGAGCGCGACCGGCCACAGCACCGAATGGATCAGCACGAAGACGAGGCTGCCATTGCCGAGACCGAACCAGATCAAGGCGAGCGGCAGCAGCGCGATCGCCGGCAGCGGATTGAACATCGCCGTGACGGTCTCAAGGAAATCGGTACCGATCCGGGTCGAGATGGCGAGCACGGTGAAGATCGCGGCCAGCACGATGCCGGCCGAATAGCCCATGAACAGGACCTTCAGCGAGGTCCAGGCCCGCATCGGAATGGTGCCGTCCTTGACGCGGTCGAACAGCGTGACAGCCGTGTCATGCAGCGTCGGAAACAGCAGGGGATTGTCGAGATAGAGGCCGTAGGCCTCCCATATCGCGGCCAGGAACAGGATGATGACGGTCTTGCGGACGAAGCCGTCATTCCAGAGCAGCTCCGGCACGCTCAGCTTGCGTTCGACCTCGTCTGCGCCGATGGCGGCGGAAGGCGCGTCACGCAGCAGAATTCTCGCTTCGCCCATAACGGCTCCTTCAATGCGCGGTGGCTTCGCCCGCAAACAGGAGATCGTGGATCTCCTTCTCCAGCCGGCCGGCGCTGCCGTCGTCGTTCGAGACCTTGTCGACGTCGATGACCTCGGCCTTGACCCGGCCGGGATGCGGCGACAGCAACAGGATGCGGTTGCCGATGCGGATGGCTTCGGCGATCGAATGGGTCACGAACAGCACGGTGAATTTGGTCTCGCTCCAGAGCTGGAGCAATTCGTCCTGGCAGGTCCGGCGCGTCAGTGCGTCAAGCGCGGCGAACGGCTCGTCCATCAACAGGATATCCGGCTCCATCGCCATCCCGCGCGCGATCGCGACACGCTGCTTCATGCCGCCGGACAGAGTATGCGGATAGGCGTCGACCACGCGGGTGAGACCGACCTTCTCGATATAGGCCCGCGCCTTGGCTTCGGCGTCCTTGCGCGACAGCTTTCGCGCGGTCAGCAGCGGGAACATCACGTTGGCGAGCACGCTCTTCCAGGGCAGCAGCTGGTCGAACTCCTGGAAGATCATCATGCGGTCGGCGCCGGGACCGTGGATCTCGCGACCACCGATGGTCATGCGGCCCTCGCTCGGGCTCATATAGCCGCCGACGGCCTTGAGGAGCGTCGACTTGCCGCAGCCGGAGGGCCCGAGCAGCACGAAGCGGTCGGACTTGTCGACCGTGAAGCTGACCCGCTCGGTGGCGGTGACGACAGCGCTGGACGTCTTGTAGCGCAGCGTCACGGAGTTGACGTCGAGCAGCGCCATCAGTTGCCCTTCAGATCGTGCGCGACGGGAAGGTAGTAATCGGTCCACGCCTTGGGCAGGTTCTTCAGCGTGCCGGTCTTGTGCAGATGGGCGGCGAATTTCATCGTGCCTTGCGGCTCGAGATTCCACTCCATCATGCCGGGCTCCTTGAGGAGATCGAGCAGCTCCTGCACCGAAGTCTTGTCGCCGGTGATCTCCTTGTAGATCTCGACCGCCTGCTTGGTGTCGCTGCGGATCAAGTCCTGCGCTTCCTTGGTGGCGTCGCGCACGGCCTGGATGATCTTGGGATTGGCATCGGCGAACTTGGTCGTGGTGAAGAACTGCGCCTGGCTCAACGGACCGCCCATCACATCGGGCGACGACAGCACGATGTGCGCGCCCGGCACGTTCTTCAGCTCCAGGAAGGTGAAGGGCGGGATCGAGAAATGGTTGTGCACCTCGTGCTTGGGATTGGACAGCGCCGCATAGGCGTCGGGATGGCCGAGTTGCACGGTGTTGGGGTCGAGCTTTGACCATTGGTCGGCGCCGAAAGTCTCGGCGGCTGCGATCTGCAGCACGATCGCCTGGGTCGACACCTTGACGGTCGGCACCGCGATCTTGTCGGAGGGGCCGAAGTCCTTGATCGACTTGATGTTGGCGTCGCGGCTGATCAGCGTCATCGGCTGCGCCGAGGTCGCGACGATGCCCTTCACGCCGCCGCGGGTGCGGTCCCACAGCAGCAGCAGATTACCGGTGCCGGTGTTGAGAATGTCGACGCCGCCCGCGAGCAGCGCATCGGTCTGCGCGCCGCCGCCGGAGAAGGTGATCCATTTGGTGGTGACGCCGGAGACGCCGAGCGAAGCCGCGTGCTTCTCGATCAGCTTCAGCTTCTCCATGATGTGGCTCGGCATGTAGAAAATGCCGGGCTGGCGCGACAGCGCGATCTCGGATTTCTGCTGCGCCCGCACCGGGGAAGCTGCCAGCAGGCCAGCGGCGATCAGGGCGATGGCGGCAACGCCGCGCTGGAATGGCTTGATCATAATTGTTCGTTTCCTCTGGCCGGCATTGACGAGCGACCCTGCTGATGCACTAATGCATTAGTGCATCAAAGGCAAGTCCGCCGGGCTCCTCGCATGGAAACCGCCCATCCCGCGCCCCGCGCGACCGCCCGCCGGGGGCCTCCGCTCGACCGGGCGCGGCAAGCCGCGCCACAGGTGTTCGAGCGGCTGCGCAACGCCATTCTCGCGCTCGAGCTGCCCCCGGGCGCGCCGCTGTCGCGCACCGAGACTCGCCACGCAATTCGGCGTCAGCTCGACGCCGATCCGCGACGCCTTGATGCGACTGGAGGAAGAAGGACTGGTCGACGTATTTCCGCAGCACGCGACCGTGGTCAGCCGTGTCGATGTCGGCCGCGCCGAGCAGGCGCATTTCCTGCGCCAGGCGCTCGAGCCTCGAGATCGTCCGGCTGCTCGCGGACCAACATGACCAGGCCCTGGTGCTCCGCCTCGATCACGCCATCGCGCTTCAGCAACAATTCGCCAAGGCCGGGGACTTCGCGAGCTTCATCGCCGCCGACAATGATTTTCACGCCCAGCTCTATGCGGCCGCCGGCAAGCATGAGCTGTGGACGCTGGTGCGCAGCCGCAGCGGACATATCGACCGGCTGCGCCGGCTGCATTTGCCCTCACCCGGCAAGGCCCAGAACATCGTCCGCCACCACAGGCTGATCACCCGCGCGATCGAAGCCGGCGACCCCGATGCCGCGCAGCAGCATCTGCGCAAGCATCTGTCGGGCACGCTGAGCGAGCTCGACAAGATCCGAAGCAATTACCCGGAATATCTGACGGATTAGAGCGCGAGAAGACGAGGCGCGATCGCGGCAAGCGACCGAGCTGCGCTGGCGGCGCCAATCCGATCTAGGCCGCGTTCCGGCCGCTGCGCCGCTCCGGCCCGCGATAGTCGGAATCGCGGCTCTTGCGGCGATCCATCGGGCCGCTGCGCAGCCTGACAAAGAACGCCTGGACCTCGGCGGCGAGACGCTCGGATGCGCTCGAGACCGCGTTGGCGGCGCCCATCACCTCGTCGGCCGAGCGGCTGGTGTCCGCGATGGCTCCCGAGACAGTGCCGATGCTGCCGGCGAGCGTCTGCGTCCCCGACGCCGCCAGCTGGACATTATGCGAGATCTCGCGCGTTGCCGCGCCCTGCTGCTCCACGGCGCTGGCAATCGCCGCCGTGACTTCGTCGATCCGGCGCATGGCGGTGGCAACCTCCTTGACCGAGGCGACCGCACTGCCAGTTGAATTCTGGATCGCCGCGATGTGGCGCCCGATGTCCTGCGTGGCATTGCGGGTCTGGTCGGCCAGCGCTTTGACCTCGGAGGCCACCACCGCGAAGCCGCGGCCCGCTTCGCCGGCGCGCGCGGCCTCGATGGTGGCGTTGAGCGCGAGCAGGTTGGTCTGGGCCGCGATGGCCTGGATCAGGTCGACCACCGAGCTGATGCTCTGGGCGGCATGTGCGAGGCCCTCGATCTCGGATTCCGAGCGCGCGGTGACGTCGCCCGCCGACCGCACGGTCTTGTTCGACAGCTCGATCTGCCGGCCGATCTCCACGATGGAGCCTCGCAAGCTGCTCCGCCGCGGCGGCAACGGTCTGGACGTTGACGGCGGTCTGCTCGGACGTGGCTGCTGCGGACGTGGCCTGACTGGTCGCATGATGCGCGATGCCGCCGAGACTCTCCGCGGTCTGCCGCATGGTGCCGGCATTCTCGCCGACCAGCGCAAGCAGGTCGCGCGAGGTTGCACGAAACTCCTCGACCGCGTTCTCCGTGTTGCGGTTGTTCGCCTCGCGCGCCTCGGCTTCGCGTGCAAGGCCCTCCGCGGCGTGCTGCTGGGCGATCACGTTGTCGCGGAATTTGGCCACCGCCCGCGAGACGGTTCCGATCTCGTCGCCGCGCTCGGCGGTCCTGAATTCGACACTGGTGTCGCCGCCGGACAGACGCGCGGAATCGCCCACCAATTCGACGATCGGGCGGGTGATGGACCGCGCGACAAGGACCGCGATCGCGGTACCGAGCACGAGCCCTGCGACGAGCAGGATCCATTGCAGCTGCAGCAGCGTCTCGGCCTGATCGGCGACGCGGCTTGCATCCGCGGCGAGCTTGGATTGCTGATCGCTCTTGAGGCCGCCGGCGCGCTTGCCGTCCGCGTCCTTGCGGCCGTCGAGGAGATCGAGAATGCGGGCCGCACGCGGCGCCGCCTCGGTGGACAGGATGAAGACCGGCATGTTCCATTGCGGCGTCTGGCGGATCGCGAAGATCTTCCCCGGCAAGGCCGTGAAGGCTTCGTTCGCCTTGACGATGGACTGATAGGCCGTTCTCTGGCTCGGCGTCAGCAGGGCTTCCTGCGTCCTGACCGCGGCGAGCGCGGCCCGGAAGGTCGCTAGCGGCTTCTCGAATTTGTCGCGGTCGGCGGTTTCGCCTGACGCCACATAGAGCCGCAATTGCGATCCGGCTGCGGCGAGATTGCCGCGGACATCGGCAAAGGTCTTGAGCAGGTGCTTGCGCTGCGGCGTCGCCTCCAGCGTTTCCTCCTCGTCGATCATCGCGGTGATGTCGGCGAACATCGTCGCGATCAGCGGCGCGGCCTCCTTCGTCAACAACTCGCTTGCCGGATAGGCCGACGGGGTGAAGGCGGCCAGCTCGGCCCTGTCCTGAGCCTGGCGGAATTCCGCGATCAACGCCCTCGCCTCGTGCCAACCCGACTTGTTCTCCGCGCTGGAGAATCCCTCGGCCATGCGATCGACTGCGGCCACGGTGCGATCGAGACTCGGCCCAGACCGCCGCGCGGTCGCGCTTGCCGTGCGCATCACCGGTCAGGAGGTAGCCGCGCAGCGTCGAGAGCGTGGAATAGAGGTTGCCGACAAGCTCGGTGCTCGCAATCGCGACCGGCGCCCGCTGGTTCGTCACGGTCTTGATGCGCGAGGAGATGTCGGAGACCCCAGTGACGGTGTAGATCACGGTCGCCGCAAGCAGGATGCAGATCAGCGCGAAGCCGCCGAGCAGCCGGGTGCGAATTCCGGTGTTCGCCATCGATTTGAACATAAGTCTCTCGTACTGAATTCGTCTGATCGGCCGGCTCGTCGGGGGGCCAGGACGGGGGCGGTGCGATCCGAGACAATTGGCTTTTCTTGAACTGACACCATTTCTGAAGTGCCGGCTTTAATCCCTGGTGAAGTCGTGCTTCCGTGCAACTACGGCGAGAAAAATAGTTCTGATCCTCTCGCGGCGCAGGAAAGGGGAATAGCCCCGGACGTCATGTGCACGGAACCATGCATAATGTCGTATCGCGTTCGCGAAGTGCTTGCGGGCTGGGCGGAATCCGCGCAACAATTTCGACTTTGATGGTTTGATTTGTGGCCGGCGGGAATGTCCTGCCCGGCCCGGAGGAATTCAGACGTGGCCAACATCCTGATTGTGGATGACGACCCGGCCGTCCAGATCACGATCCGGATGCTCCTGGAGCGGGCCGGCCATCACGTCACCGTCGCCGGCGACGGCCGCAAAGGGCTGGCGCTGTTCGAGGCCGACCGTTTCGACTTGCTGTTTCTCGACATCTTCATGCCCGGCATGGACGGGCTGGAGACGATGCGACACATCCGGGCGCTGGCCCCGGCCATTCCGATCATCGTCATTTCCGGCCGGTCGATCACCCCGGATGCCTATGCGGAACCGGACTTCCTGAAGATGGCGACCAAGCTTGGCGCGGTGGCCAGCCTGCAAAAGCCCTTCCGCGCCGGCGCACTGCTCGCCGCGGTCGATGGCTGCCTGAAGGCGGGTGAGCCGGAGGGGTCCGATGTCAGCTCCGGCCACCGATAAGGAGGACTCGTCTGCATCAGACGGGATCGGTCGCGATCACCCGGGAAGTGCCGCGAACATCCCCTCCACGCTCGCCACGCAGCTCGCCATTGCCATGATCCTGCTGGTGGCCGTCACCGTGGCGGCCGTCGGTTGGCTGGGTTATCGCAACACCACGCAAGCGGTCATTCCGCGCGTGCTGGAGCGCGTCGAAGCCCAGGCACGCCTGCTCGCGACCAGCCTGGAATCCTATGTTGCCGGCGCCCACGGTGATTTGGTCGGCTATCGTTCCGCCGCGGCCATCAACGGCCTGATCCGCGCTCACATCGCCGGAGGAATCGACCCGTCGGACGGCGTCTCGGAGCAGACCTGGCGCGAGCGTATCGCCGCGCGGCTCGCGGCCGAGATCGAAGCCAAACCCATCTACGGACAGTTTCGAGATCATCGGTCTCGACGACGAACAGCGCGAGCTGGTCCGCGTCGACCGTTCCGGCCCGAACGGAGCGGTGCGGATCGTCCCCAGCGGCGAGACTCGAGCGCAAGGGCGATCGGACCTATTTTCAGGACACGATAAGGCTGGCTCCAGGCGAGATCTACGTGTCGTCCATCGATCTGGCGACCCGCCAGGGCGGCACCACGGCCCCGCACGTTCCGACGCTGCGGGTCGCAACCCCGCTGTTCACGCAGGACGGCAAGGCGTTCGGCATCATCGTCGCCAATATCGACATGCGTCCGGCGCTCGACCACGTGCGCGCGACGGCGAGTTCGGGTGGCGAGATCTATGTCGTGAATTCGCGCGGCGACTATCTCGTCAATCCCGATCCCGCGCGCGAATTCGGCTCACTGCGCGGTCATGCCACCAACTGGCGCAATGATTTTCCGTTCTTCGCAGCGCTCGCCGGCAGCACGGATGTGTCCACGCGGCTCATGACCGACGAATCGGGGCGGCCGACCGGCGCCGCGCTGGCGCCGGCATTGCTCGCCGGCAAGCAATGGGTCGCGATCATCGTGACCATTCCCCCGGCCGTGTTCGGCCGGGTGCCCGCGGCCATTCAAAAGACCTCCGTGCTGGTCGGCGTGCTCGCCATCCTTGCCGCGGCGGCGCTCGCGGTGCTGCTGGCGCGCTCATTGACCCGTCCGATCGGCCGTCTGACCGCGGCCGTGGAGGCGATCGGCCGCGGACAGGCGGCGGACATCCCCGTCGACGCCAGCGGCGAGACCGGCGTGCTGGCGCGGGCTTTCGCCCAGATGGTCGAAGAGACGCGGGCGAAGACGGCCGCCCTCGAGCACGAAATCCGGGAGCATCGCCGCACCGAGGCCGCACGAAACCACCACGCCGAGCGCGAACGCTTGTTCAGCGCCGCCGTGGAATCATCCGACGACGCGATCGTGATGCAATCGCTCGACGCCATCATCACGGGCTGGAATCCGGCTGCCGAACGTCTCTATGGCTATCCGGCGAGCGAGGCGATCGGAAAGCCCACGGCGATCATCGTCCCGCCCGACCGCCGCGCGCACGGCAAGGATTATCTGGCGCGGATCGCCCGGGGTGAGCTGATCGAACGGTTCGAGACGGTGCGCATGCGCAAGGACGGCACACCGGTGGAGATCTCGCTCAGCCTGTCGTCGATCAGGGGCCGTCGGGCGAGATCATCGGCGTCGCCGGGACCGCGCGCAGCCTGACCGAGGCACGGCGGGCCGAGCGCCAGCTCCAGCAGCAGCTCGAGGAGCGCCGGCAGATTTTCGACACCTCGCAAGACCTGATCATGGTCATGGACGCGCGCGGCCACATCGCACAGGTCAGCCCGAGCAGCGAGGCCATTCTCGGCTACCGGCCGGAACAGATGATCGGCCGCAGCGGCGCCGACTTCATTCATCCGGATCATCTCGCGCATTCCCGCACCGAAATGCGCGCGTTGCGCCACGGTGAGCGCGTCAAGCTCGCCGACACGCGCTGCTTCCATCGCAACGGACACGAGGTCTGGCTGTCCTGGCTCGGCAGCTGGTCCGAACAGGCGCAGCGCTACTTCTTCGTCGGGCGCGACATGACCGAGGCCCGGCTCGCGCAGGAGACGCTGCGCGAGAGCGAGCGGCTGGCCCGCAACATCGTCGAGACCTCGCTCGACGCCTTCATCCAGACCGACGAGACCAGCAGCATCCTGAACTGGAACTCGCAGGCCGAGGAGCTGTTCGGCTGGCGCCGCGACGAGGTGCTCGGCAAGAGCACGATCGACTTGATCGTCGCCGAGAGCGAACGCGACAGGGTCAGATCGGGCCTGAAGACCTTCCTGGAAAACGAGGACGGCAGGACGTTGAACCGCCGCCGCGAGCTGATGTGCCGGCGCCGCGACGGCAAGGAGTTCAAGGCCGAGGTCAGCGTGACCGCGCTGAAGCGCCGCGAGGGCCTGTTGTTCAACGTCTTCTACCGCGACCTCACCGACAAGATCGCGGCCGACGAGCGCATCCGGCATGCCGAGAAGATGGAGGCGATCGGCCAGCTCACCGGCGGCGTCGCGCATGACTTCAACAACATCCTCACCGTCATCACCGGAACGATCGAAATCCTCGCGGAGGCCGTCGAGAAGGAGCCGCAGCTCGCGGCCATCACGAAGATGATCGACGAGGCCGCGGCGCGCGGCGCCGACCTGACCCAGCACCTGCTCGCTTTCGCGCGCAAGCAGCCGCTTCAGCCGCGCGAGATCGACGTCAACTCGCTGGTCGTCGACACCGCGAAGCTGCTGCGGCCGACGCTAGGCGAGCAGATCCAGATCGAATCGGTGTTCGAGGAGGAGAGCTGCGTCGCGATCGTCGATCCCAACCAGCTCACCACCGCGATTCTCAACCTCGCGCTCAACGCCCGCGACGCCATGCCCGGCGGCGGCAAGCTGATCGTGGAGACCGGCGCCGCCTATCTCGACGAGGTCTATGCCAGCGTCAACGACGTCCGCCCCGGCCGCTACGTGCTGATCGCCGTCAGCGACACCGGGACCGGAATCCCGGCGAACATCCTGACCCGGGTGTTCGACCCCTTCTTCACCTCGAAGGGACCGGGCAAGGGCACCGGCCTCGGGCTTTCGATGGTCTACGGTTTCATCAAGCAGTCCGCAGGCCACATCAAGATCTACAGCGAGGAAAATCACGGCACCACGATCAAGATGTACCTGCCGCCCGGCAAGACGCCGACAGCGGTCGGCGAGGGCGTGATGCCGGCAGCGATCGAGGGCGGACACGAGACGATCCTGGTCGTCGAGGACGACCGGCTGGTGCGCGACTACGTGCTGGCGCAGCTGCATTCGCTCGGCTACGTCACGCTGCAGGCCGCGAATGCCGCCGAGGCGCTCGCGATCGTCGCCGCCGGGAAGCCGTTCGATCTTCTGTTCACCGACGTCATCATGCCCGGCAGGATGAACGGACGACAGCTCGCGGACGAGCTGATGAAGACGCGGCCGGATCTGAGGGTGGTCTACACGTCGGGCTATACCGAGAACGCGATCATCCATCATGGCCGGCTGGATTCCGGCGTGACGCTGCTGGCCAAGCCCTATCGCAAATCGGATCTGGCGCGGATCATCCGGAAGGCGCTGAGCGCTTGAGGCTACCGGTGTGTCCCGGACAAGACGCAGCGCCGCAAGCGCTGCGACGCAGAGCCGGGACCCAGAACTATCGGCGGAGAAATTGGAGAGATGGGCCCCGGCTCAGCAGTGCATCATTGCATGATGCAATGCGTCCGGGGCACGAGAGCCAGTCGACCTACGACGCGCGCTGGGCCGCGGTCATCACGATGCGGATCAGATCGGCGGCGTTGCGCGCGCCGAGCTTCTTCATGATGTTGGCGCGGTGATCCTCGATCGTGCGCGGGCTGATGCCGAGCGTGCGGCCCGCTTCCTTGTTGGACGCACCGGAGGCGAACTGTTCGAGCACCTCGCGTTCCCGGCGTGTCAGCGGCTCGCGTCCGGGGAAATGCAGCGAGCCGAACTTCGGCGAGGCGTTCTCCGCCTGCCTGCGCGCATAGGCGCCGATCGCCTCGTCGAGCCGGCCGACGATCTCGCTGCCGCGGAACGGCTTCTCGATGAAGTCGAGCGCGCCGCTTTTGATCGCGCCCACCGCCATCGCGATGTCGCCTTGTCCGGAGATCATGAAGATTGGCGCCGGATAGTCCTCGCCCTGCAGCTCCTTCAGAATGTCGAGGCCCGACTTTCCGGGAATGTTCACGTCGAGCAGGATCGCAGCAGGCGTCCGGTTTCGCGCGACGGAGAGCAGCGCTGCGCCGTCGGCAAAACAGATCACCTCATAACCCGCCGCCTTCAACACCATCGACAGGGTGTCGCGAACGGCAGGGTCGTCGTCGACCACGAAGATTTCACCGCGAGAGCTTTGTTCGGCCATGTGCCACATCCGGTTGGCATGAAGGACTCGCGTCCGCGCCTCCCGTTATGGCGTTCGGCGCGGATTCGGCCCACCCGTATTTGTACGGGACAAGGACTTAACGCACAAGTAGCGGCAAGGTGCCTAATTGCGGGGTACGGAGAATATCCATGCTAAATTTCGTCGGCACGCCCCCGCTCGCCGCGATGGCCGAAACTGACAGCTGCGGGTTGATCGCCGCCGATCTTCGCGCTCTGATCACGCGGATCGAGAGCAGCATGCGCCTGATCGACGCAGCCATGATGCAAGCCGGCACATCGGAAACGGGCTTCGCTTATGGCGATCCGGCCGGTTCCGCCGATATTTTCGTGCTCGACGACGTGACGCCGCGCTACGCCATGGCGAGCGCCACCCTCAATGCCTGTCGGGCGGGCCTTGGCCGCGCCCTGCAATGCCTGTCGGAATCCGGCAACCCGGCCTAGTCTAGCTCGCGATCGGCGCGGCGCACCCGCCGCGTCCCATCGCATGGCAGCTCCGCCGAGCCTTAGGCCCGGTGCCGCTCCACGATCGCGTCGGTGGCGACGCCACCCCAGGTGTGGATCGCCGGAAGGCCCATCGCGGTCTTGCCGAGATTGGCGAGGCTGATGCGCAGGGCCGCGAGATCCAGCGGCTTCGGCAGGCTCTGGAGCCTCGATCCCGACGGACCGGGCGAAGCTGCGGGCGGCGCTGCGGCGCTTGCCGTCCATGCCGCTGATGACGATCACGGCGCCGCCGAACTTCGCCGCCGCCATCTCGCGCAGCACGTCGATGCCGTCGCCGTCCTCCAGCACGAGATCGAGCGTCACGCAATCGAAGCGGGCGGCGCGAAGCTTCTCGATCGCGTCCGCCACGGACGGCGCCACGGTGACTTCGTGACCGGCCTGCTTGGCAGCGACCGTGATCAGGCTGCGCTGCGTGGCGTCGTCATCGACCACGAGGAGCTGAAGCGCGCGCCGCTCGGTACCGTCGGGCAGATTTGACGTGATGGGAGAAAGAGAACTTCTGGGCATTTCAGTATCCTGAGATTGGGATCGTCAAAGGATACACGGTTCGCGCTTAGGCCACGTAAAGCCGCTGTCGCCAATTCATTCGGATGTTTTCAGAAAATGTGAAGCAATAGACTGGAAAGGACGCGGGCGGATCACGCCGCTTCGTCACGGCCGCCGGCCGCGCCGCGCTTCTTCCTGTTCTTGCCGCGCAGGAACTGGATGTCCATTTCGGCGCCGTTGACGCGAACCAGTTCGCAACGGCGATAGGCGAGGCCCGTGGACGACAGCAGCAGGAAGAACTCTTTCAGGTTCAGGCCCTGGATCGAGCCTTCCACCGTGAGAATGGCGTCGGTGTCGGAGATCGCGTTGAGCTTGCAGTCGCGGCGCCAGGTGCCGTCGATGGCCATGATGCAGACGTCATAGCCGCGACTGAAAGTCACGCGTTCCGTACCCTTGCCATCCTCGGCCATGTCTATCGTCCTGCCATGACCGCCATGCGCGGTGCTGCGCCGGCGAGAGCCGGCTTGGCGGCAGCAGTGCGCGGATCGTTCGGCTTGTAGAGGCCGCGCCGTTCCGGAATCGGGCGGAACGTATCGGTCAGGCCGACCACGGTTTCGGCTGCGCCCAGCACCAGGAAGCCGTCGGGCTCGATCTGGCGCGCCAGCCGGTTGAAGATGTTGATCTTGGTGTCCTGGTCGAAATAGATCAGCACGTTGCGGCAGAAGATGACGTCGAAGGTGCCGAGTTGGGCGAAATCGTGCAGCAGGTTGAGCTGGCGGTGCTGGATCATCGCCCGCAACTCGGGATTGATCTGCCAGGTCTCGCCGGTCTGCTTGAAATATTTCATCAGCATCTGGATCGGCAGGCCGCGCTGCACCTCGAACTGGCTGTAGATGCCGGCCTTGGCCTTCTCCAGCACCTCCTGCGACAGGTCGGTCGCGATGATCTCGACCCGCCAGCCGGTGAGCGCCGCGCCCATCTCCTTCAAGCACATCGCCAGCGAATAGGGCTCCTGCCCGGTCGAGCCGGCGGCGCACCAGATCCGCACGCTGCGGCGGCTGGCGCGGGCCTTGATGACCTCGGGCATGATGTGCTCGCGGAAATGATCGAACGGGACCTTGTCGCGGAAGAAGAAGGTCTCGTTGGTGGTCATCGCTTCGACCACGTCGGTGATCAGCTGACGCGAGCCGCCCTGCAGTTTCTGCACGAGTTCAGCGATGCCGGAGAGTCCGGCCTTGCGGGCCAGCGGCAGCAAGCGGCTTTCGATCAGATATTGCTTGTCTGCGGACAGGTCGAGCCCGGAATTGTCCTTCAGGAACTTGCGCAGATACTCATACTCGGTCGGGGTCACGGATGGCCTCTTCGAAGCTGTACTGGAACACTCTGGCCAAAGCACTCGGCCAGACACACTCAGACCATGGCTTGTCCGACCGGGAGCAAACCAACTTCTGCGAACTTATCGGCGATGATGTCCTTGTCGAAGGGCTTCATGATGTACTCGTTGGCGCCGCCGCTGAGCGCCTGGGCGATATGAGCCACGTTGTTCTCGGTGGTGCAGAACACGACCTTGGGCTCGTCGCCGCCGGGCAGGCGGCGCATGTGGCCCATGAATTCGAAACCGTCCATGACGGGCATGTTCCAGTCGAGCAGCACCGCATCGGGCAGCTTGCGCTGGCAGATCTCGAGCGCCTTCGAGCCGTCCTCGGCCTCGGTGACTTCGAATTCCAGGCCTTCCAGGATCCTGCGCGCGATCTTGCGTACAACGCTGGAATCATCGACCACCAAGCACGTCTTCATTTTGGTTCTCCGGCTTCGATGTTTTCGTTGGCTCAGGCAGCCATCTGCACTTTGGTTTCGAGTCTCGAGGACGCGATCGACGTCGAGGACGACCATGAGCTGTCCGTCGAGGCGATGGACACCGCCGGCGAGCTTGGCCATGCGGGGATCGAGGTTGACGGGGTTCTCCTCCATGCCGGCTTCGGGCAGGCGCAGCACTTCGCCGATCTGGTCGATGAGGAGACCATAGGATTCGCCGCGCAGGTCGACGCCGACGGCCATCGGGACCTTGCCGTCCTCGGGCTGCGGCAGGCCGAGACGGGCGCGCATGTCGACCACGGTGACGATGCGGCCGCGCAGGTTCAAGACGCCCGCGATCTCGCGCGAGGACAGGGGCACGCGGGTGACGCGCTCGGGCATGAACACGTCCTGGACGCGGGAGATCGGCAGGCCGAACAGCTGACCGCCGATCATCGCGGTGACGTATTCGACCATGGTGCCTTCGGCGGACTGGGTCTTCTTGTTCATCTCGGTGTCTCCTGGTCCCTGTCCGCGTTACGCCGCTGCCCGGTTCAGCTCGGAGGCGCCGGCGGCGCCCGCGGTCTGCTCCTTCAGCGCCGCGATCAGACCGGGACGGTCGAACTTGGCGACATAGTCGTGGAAGCCGGCCTGACGGCCGCGCTCGATCGCCGCCGGCGACACCAGGGCGGAGAGGCCGATGATCGGCATCGAGCCCAGATTGTTGTCGGAGCGGATGGTCTCGGCGAACTCGAACCCGTTCATGTCGGGCATCTCGATGTCGGTCAGGACCACGTCGAAGGTCTGGGCACGGAGCGCGGCGAGGCCCTCCTGCGCGGTCGGCGCGGTGCGGACGCGGTAGCCGGCGGCCTTGAGCACCGGGGCCAGCATGTTGCGGAAGAACGCCGAGTCGTCGACCAGCAGCACCGACTGCGAGTGCAGCGACGGCTTCATCTCCTTGCGGGTGAACCAGTCGGAGAACGCCATCGGCAGGAAGTGGCCGACGTCGATCACTTCGGTGGCCTGGCCCTTGATCACGGCCGAGCCGAGGATGCCGGACGCGGAGCCGCCGACTTCGATATTGAGACGCTCCTCGACGATGTCGATGATCTCGTCGACGACGAGGCCCATGGAGCGGCCGTCGTCGGCGAACACCAGGATCGGCTGGGCGCCCTGGCTGGCGATGGTGACGCCTTCCATGGCCACCAGCGGCATCAGCTGCTCGCGGTACTGCACCATGTAGCGGCCGTTCGAGAACTCGATCTTGTCGGCGGGCAGCTCTTCCAGGCGCGTGACGAGCCCGAGCGGGACCGCCTTGGGCTGGGACGAGCCGGCGCGGAACACCAGCAGCGAGGTGGTCTGCTCGCCCGAGCCGATGTGGTGCGCGCCGTTCTCGTCGCCCATGTCGTGGGCCGAGGAGCCGGCGGCGCCGAGCGCCTTGGCAATGCCGTTGGGGTCGATGATCATGATGACCGCGCCATCGCCCAGAATGGTGTTGCCGGAGAACATGTCGATGTGACGCAGCTTCGTCGACATCGGCTTGACCACGATTTCTTCGGTGTGGAACACGCCGTCGACCACGATGCCGAAGGTCTGGCTGCCGACTTGAGTGACCACGATGAAGCCGTTCTCGGGATCGCTGGCCGCGCCGTCGTCGATCTTGAGCAGCTTCTTCAGATGGATCAGCGGCAAGAGCTTGTTGCGCAACCTGAGGACCGCGGTGTCCTTGATGCGCTCGATGCGGTGCTCGGAGTTGGCGCGGGCACGCACCAGCTCGACGACCGAGAGCTGCGGGATGGCGAAGCGGTCACCGGCAGCTTCCACGATCAGCGCCGAGACGATGGCGAGCGTCAGCGGGATCTTGATGGTGACGGAGGAGCCCTCGCCGGCCACCGACTTGATGTCGATGGTGCCGCCGATCTGGTCGATATTGGTGCGCACCACGTCCATGCCGACGCCGCGGCCGGAGACCGAGGTGATGGCGGCGGCGGTCGAGAAGCCCGGCGCGAAGATGAACTTGTGGATCTGGGCTTCGCTCATCTTCTCGAGCTCGGCCTCGGTGGCGAGCCCGGAGGAGATGGCCTTGGCCTTGATCTTGTCGGTGTTGAGGCCGCGGCCGTTGTCGGCGATGCAGATGATGATGTGGCCGCCTTCGTGATAGGCGGACAGGCGGATGGTGCCCTGCTCGCCCTTGCCGCTAGCAAGACGCTCGGCGGGGGTCTCCAGGCCGTGATCGGCGGAGTTGCGCACCATGTGGGTGAGCGGGTCCTTGATCAGATCGAGCACCTGGCGGTCGAGCCTCGGTGTCGGCGCCGTGCATCTCCAGCTCGATCTGCTTGCCGAGTTCGCCCGAGAGATCGCGGACGATGCGGGGCAGCTTCTGCCAGGCATTGCCGATCGGCTGCATGCGCGTCTTCATGACGCCTTCCTGCAGCTCGGCGGTGACGTTGGACAGGCGCTGCAGCGGCACCTTGAACTCGGTGTCCTCGTTGCGGCGGGAGATCTCCAGCAGCTGGTTGCGGGTCAGCACCAGCTCGGAGACCATGGTCATCAAATGCTCCAGCGTATCCACGTTGACGCGGATCGACTGGTTGGCGATGCGGTCGCCCTCGGATGCACCCTCGTCGGCCATCGACTTCTTCGGCGCGGCCTTCTCCTTGGCGGGCTTGGCTTCCTTGGCAGTTTCCTTGGCGACGGGCGCGGCAGCTTCAGCCGGGGCCGGAGCGGGCTCGGCTTTGGCAACAGGCGCGGGCGCCGGCGCTTCGATCGGGGTCTCGCGGAAGGCGCGCTCGAGCTCGTCGAGCGAGACCTCGCCCGGACGCAAGGGGCGCTCCAGGGTCTGGTCGATCAGCGACCCGGAGGTCATTTCTTTTGCGGGTGCGGCAACCGGGGCTTCCGGCACGAGCGGCGGAGCTTCGGCAGCGGGAGCAGCGCTACCTGCAGCCATTGCGGCCATGCCCTGCTCGACCATCGCTTCCAGCTTGTCGATGAGATCGCGGTCGGTGCCCTCGGGCTCGGCTTCGGTGGCCTCGAGGCCCGCCAGGATCTCCTTGATGCGGTCGATCGAAGCCAGAATCAGCGACACCGCGTCGGCCGTTACCGGCATGCCGTCGCGGAATTTGCTCATCAGCGTCTCGCCGGCATGCGCCAGCGCTTCGAGCCGCGGCAATCCGAGGAAGCCGCAAGTGCCCTTGATGGTGTGGACCAGGCGGAAGATGTTATCCAGGATCTTGGCGTTGTTCGGCTCCTGCTCGAACTTCACCAACTGATTGTCCACGGTGTCCAGGCTCTCGCTGGTCTCCGTCAGAAACTCCCGCAACAGATCATCCATGAGCTACGCCTTACTGACCTGAACATGGACTTCGACGCCGGAGCCACTCTTGGCACGGACGGAAGTCCCTCCCCTGGATCGTTAGACAACCCCTTTCACAGTCCCGTTAATTTCATCCTCCGTGCTAATACGGATATTGAAGAGAAGTTTGCGGTTCGACGTCATGTAGCAGCGCTTTTCGGCAAAGCCGGCTCCGTGCGGCAACGGCGGGAGGGCGCGCGGTAAATGGGCCGACAACGACAAAGCGAGGCGCGTGGGAAAGGCCTGCTCCTGAAGGGCGATAGAGCTGGCCTGCGGGACGTCGAGCCGGGCCGTCCGCAGCCGAACGCGCGTTCGCCGCCCTCGTTTGGCGTTGTCGCCGCGAGCCGCAGGGCCCGCACATGGGGTAAACGAACGGTTACCTCGTGGCCTTAGCGGCCCGCGCGGCGCTAACCCAACCGCGCGGCCGAGGTGATGCCGCCGTCGGGACGATGCTCCGCCAGGCAATCGTTGATGGCGGCGAGCAGCGCGTGCGGCGTGAACGGCTTGCGCAGACAGCGCGCGGCACCGAGCTCCAGAGCCATCCGCAGGAAGTCGGGTGCGGGCGAGTTCAGATTCGCAAAGGCGTAGCCGGACATCGCAATCAGGGGAACGACGGGCGCCCGCTCGTGGAAGATCCGGATCGATTCGAACCCGCGCATGTGCGGCATGAAGATATCGATGATCATCAGATCGAATTGCCCGTGTTCGAGGGCGCGCAGTCCGGCTTCGCCTCCTTCGGCAATCGTCACTCGAAAATTGTTGCGCTGGAGATAGACCTCGATGGCCATGCACACCATCGGGTCGTCGTCGACAACGAGAATATGGCGTAGACCTTCAGTCCCCGTAAGAGTTTCCCGTTTCGGCGATTCAATAATCGAACCGTGGGGCACGCCGTTCTCCTTTGCTTTCAATCAAGAGAGGGATGGTCGGAAAAATCATTGGCGGAACGAGGAAAACGGAGACGACGGAAACGAGATCCGGGGTCGCTGGACGCCGTGATTCAAGGCAATATTGGATAGCCGTGAGAATTCGTCCAAAGGACGGGGTGGCGCGGGTCGACCCGCGTCCGATGACAGCACGGATGCAACGCTTCCGGCTCATGAGGGCCCCCTTGCCGCTTTTTCCTGCATGCCCTTGCAGGACTCGCGCCCGCTCAAAAGCGAATCAACGCGCAGTTCTTATTTCCGCCGCAAATGAGACGACCTGTCTGCCCTCCAACGGGTATATGGACGGCACCACAACCTTTACAATAATATTTGTTCAGCGTGCAACTGAACGACGAACCGACGCCGCGCTGATCGTCCATCGAACCCGCCGGATTGACTTGCATGACCGTGAGCCGCCCTCCGCCCAATCAGCTGCTGCAATTGCTCGATGCGGCGGATCTCGATCGGCTGCGTCCGCATCTCGCGACGATCGAATTGGTCAGGAAATCTGTCTTGGGTGAGGCGGGTGCTGCACTCAGACACGTCTACTTCCCGCACGGCGGATCGGTGTCGATCACGGTGGGCCTGTCCGAAGGACAGATGATCGAAGTTGCGATGCTGGGCCGCGACAGCGTCGTGGGCAGCGGCGCCGCGCTGGCCGACGGCATCGCGCTGACGGACGCGGTCGTGCTGTTCCCGGGCACCGCTACCGTGCTTGAAATTGGAGCTTTCCGCGCGGTCGCGGCTGCGAGCGCTGCGTTTCGCAGGCTGATGGTTCGCCATGAGCAGACCTTGCTCGCGCATGCGCAGCAGTCGCTGCTCTGCAACACGCTGCACCCGGTCGAGGCACGGCTCGCGCGCTGGCTGCTGCGCGCCCGCGATCTCTCCGACAGTGAAGTCCTGCCGCTGACCCAGGAGGTGCTGGCGCAGATGATCGGCGTCCGGCGAAATGCCATCTCCCTGGTCGCACATGCGCTGCAGCGCGCCGGCATCATTCACTACAGCCGCGGCCACATCGAGATCGTCGATCTGCGGGCGCTGCAGACGACGTCTTGCAGCTGCTATGCCGCAGTGAAGGCCCACCATTTCCGTTTGGTGGGAGTCTTGCCGTGACCAAGCGGAACGAGCGTCTGTGTGCCGGCGTGAATGCAGCCGTGTAGGAACAATCGACGGGGTCGGACATCTTGTCCCAATTGCCAATATATCCCGACGTGAACATGATGGAACCTAGCTGCGCGGAACATGCATATCGCGATTCAACGTGCAGGAGACGGGAGGCAGCTTTGGAAACGATGGTGCGCTCATCCAACGGTTTCCTGTCCGCACTGCTGGCAGAGGATTACGAATTGATCCGCCCGCATTTGCGGACGGTCGATCTGCCCCATGACGCCGTGCTGGTCGAGACCGGCGAGACGCTGAAGCGCGCCTATTTCCCCCACCGCGGCGTCATCTCGCTGGTGGTGAAGCTCGCCAAGGGCGAGCATGTGCAGGTCGCCATGATCGGCCGCGACAGCCTGTTGGGGACGCTCTCGACGATGGGCGATGCGTGTGCGTTGAACACCGCCGTCGTGCTGGTTCCCGGCCTTGCATCGGTGATGGATCTCGACCGGCTGCGGAGCGCGGCCGATCAGAGCAGCACCCTGCGCACCTCGCTGACGCGCCACGGGCTGGCGGTCTATGCCCAGGTCCAGCAGACCGCGGGCTGCAACGCCGCTCATCCCGTGGAATCGCGACTGTCGCGCTGCCTGCTGCACACGCACGACCTGTCCGGCGACTACCGGCTGCTGCTGACCCAGGAGGCCATGGCGCAGATGATCGGGGCGCGGCGCAACAGCGTGTCGCTGGTCGCCAATACCTTGCAGCAGGCCAATTTCATCCATTACAGCCGCGGACACATCCAGATCGTCAACCTCGAAGGCCTGCGCCAGACGGCGTGCGAATGCTACGCCACCGTGAAGGCCCAGTACGACCGGCTGCTCGGCGCGCGCTGACCGGGGCGTTCGCTTGGTAAACCGCCGGCTAATGCCAGGCTGCAAACACCTTGCGTCCTGCTACCGGAACTAAATTCGAATGCCGTAGACACGGGACAAGCTCGCGCCCGGACGTGCCGCGCGAGCCATGACCCGCGATCGAGGCAGCAAGACCATGTTTGACGTCACCGTCGCACCCGCACGAGAGGCGCTCGATGCCAAGCCCGCACGCGAGCCGCGGGCCTATGAAGCGCTGGTGCGCGAGATCGGTGAGGACGGGGCCTGCGAAGTGCGCGACGTGTTCTGGAGCGAGACCAGCGCGCGCCTGCAGCTGTTCCGCACGCTCTCGCCGGCACAACACCCCGCCAGGATCGCGCGCGAAGCGCACTCGCTGAAGAGCGCGGCCGGCACGTTTGGCTATGTCAGGCTGGCGGCGCTGGCGCTGACGCTGGAGAATACCGCCGAGCAGCTCGGCGACGTCGCATTCCGCGATCTCCTTGATCTGATGGATGCTGCCTATGCCGCCGCGCGCGCGCAGGAGCCGCAGACCTGAGGCGCGACGCATTCAAGACGAAACGTCGTCACGCTCTGGATACCTTTTCAGGCCTAGTCTCTTCGAAGGATCGCTGCAAAAAGGCGCACTGTCTCGGGCCGCGCGAAACCCGCCGTACTTCTACGGCTTGGGATTTTTAGAGATGGCTAATCATAGGTGGCGATAGTCGCGGGAAACCAGGAGGGTTTCCATGTTCACCTACGAGACTGCGGACCAGAAAGAGGTTCGCCGCTTCCGCATCGCACAGTTCAACGGCCGGATGGCGACGGTGAAGGCTGGAGAGTCGACGGTGACCGGATTTGTCCGTTCGGTGCTGGAGCAGGAATCGACCATGCCGCCCCGCTGGACCATCACGATCATTCCGAACGGGCCGAAAGAAGACATCAAGCCGCTGCGTCCCGCCTCGCGCGCGCGTCCCTTCGCCGAAGATTATTTCTGAGTTATCGGTTTTCGGCAAAGCCCGCGCCGCCGAAAGCATGATCCGGAAAAGTGCGAAGCGGCTTTCCGGAAAGATCATGCGCAAACAACAACCCAAAGCGCGATGACGATTCATCCAAATCTCATCGCGCTTTAAGGCGGCGCCAATCCCTCAATCGATCGAATGCAGCAGTGCCGCACGGACGAGGTCCGCGGTATTGCGCGCACCGAGCTTGCGCATCGCCTCTGCACGATGGCTCTCGAAGGTGCGCGGGCTGATCTGCATCCGAAGCGCGCCCTGCTTGTTCGAGTAGCCTTCGCTGATCAGCCTCAGCACCTCGCGCTCACGCTTGGTCAGGCGCTTCTGGCCCGTCAGGCCGAGGAGCCTCGGCGCTCGGCACGCGCTGGACCTGCTGGGTACGGGCGGCCTTCACATCCGCATCCTCGGCGCTGACCGGGATCGGAAAGCCGGCTTTGTCGGGACCGGCAAGCTGCTTGACCAGGCCGCAGACGCGTTCGGTTTGGGCCAGCGCGTTCTCGACCACCCGCTGCAGATAGGCGCGGTCGCCGCTCACGGGGGCGAGCTGATCGCTGTGGTGCTTGATCTCGCCCATGTAGAGCAGCAAGGCAGTGAGGGGACCGTTGAGGCTCGCGGGCTATGGCAGCGGCCATTTCGTCGGCGGCCTTGGCCCGGGCGGCGCTCAGGCGGACGAAATCGAGCTCTTCAGTTGGAGCGGCGCTGCTTTCGTACCATTCCGACGGCCGCGAATCGGTGGCCGTATCATTCTGTGACCCCATGTCACTCATTTACCGGAACCCGGGGTCATCTGTGGTTAACTTTTTGCTCCGTAAGACTACGGTGATTTTGGCAGCTTTGCGATAAATTGGAGTCGGCGGCACAATTTGTGCTTGCGCGCCTGCGCCATCGCCCCCGCACAGGTTGCGTTTCTCGCCGAAATCCTGAGCAAATGGGCCCTAATCGCCCGCGCGTGGCGCCCGGCCCCCGGTTTTTACGGAATAATTAACGGCGGCTTGCTTCTCTTAGAGCGGTTGAGAGCGCGCAAATGCCTCCACGCATTGGGCCCGCACGCCCGCGGGCGACGCTGCGAAAGATTGCGTGCCATGGACGAGATCGATCGGCTGTCGGAATTTTTGCAGAGGCTGACGCCGCTGTCGCGCAGCTGTCTGCTCAGCGAACTCGAGCGGCTCGAGCTGTGCGGCATCGACATGCCCGGTTCGGCCGACCTTCTGTCGCGCCTGCGCGCCGAGTTTCGCAAGGACGGATCGACCCAGGCCCGCGCCGCCAGCCCTTCGCGCTACTTCTTCGCGCCGCTCGAGCTGCTCCTCATCGACGGCGCGCCCGAGCATGCCAACATGGGGCGGATCTCGCGCAACACCCTCACTCCGATCTGGGAGTGGATCTGCCGCGATCTGCTGCCGACCATGGCGCGCGACTACATCAAGGCGATCAACGACCAGGTTGCCGCCAACAATCCGAAGGAAGTCCTGAAGATCGCCTCGACCTTCCAGACCAAGGTCGTCAAGGTTCTCGAGAGCACCTTCGCTTCGGCGGAGAGCACGGAGTTTGCGCGCGGCAAGCTCGCGCAATACACGGCGTCACGCAGCGCCTTCGACGACGTCAGGAAGATGCTGCAGGTACTGCGGGCCGGCAACGCGCTGCCGAAATTCAACGAGAAGCTGCCCGAGAAGATAGCTAAACTCGACGACGGCCGGATCGCTCAGCTCACCGCGCAGCTCGACGCGTTCAAGAAGGCTCATCCCGAGGCCCTGCCGTTCGCTCTGGCGCTGGTGGCGAGGCGCCTGACGACGCCCTGGCAATTGGCGCGTATCGCCACCAAGGCCGCCGCGAGCAAGAGCGCCGCCGACGTCGCCGCCGCGCCCTATGCCTGCGTCATCCCCATGGTGCTCGACCGGCTCGACGACAAGCGCCTCGCGCTTCGTGTCGCGCTCCGGCACAACCGGGTGCTGGTCGCCCGCGACCTGCTCACCGAGATCTACGACACCGAATATGCGCTCAAGGTGCGCATCGACGGCATCGAGCAATGCGAGTGGGGCGTCCGCCTCCAGCAATTGATGGACGCGATCGCGGCCCTGGTGTCCGCCGAGGTCAGCCGCTTCCCTTCCAATGTCGGCCATATTCTCGGGTCACGCCGGCTGCGCAGCCACGACACGATCGGCGGCAAGCTGACCTATCTGGCCTGGAAGGGGCGCGACGCGGTGCAGGACGGTGCGGCGGCGTTTCGCAAATTGATCGGGCAGACCTGATGTCGCGCGGCGCGCTTAATGCGCGCGCGGAAGGCACAGGAAGCGATCGAGAAACCGCCCCGACATCACGATCCTGAACCACCAGTAAATCAACCGCCGCGTCGTCATTGACGTAATCCTCGACAGCCCACCACCGTGCTGTGCGGAGCAATAGCGCAGCTGCAGCAATCCGCGTGTGATGCGTTTCACATTCGCCGCGGCGCGCGTGGACGCGTTGTCGCAGAACCGCAGCGAGCACGCACCGAACATGCCCGCGCCACGCGAACGCGAATCCTCGCTGACGGCGCGATCCCGTTCACCGTATTCACCGGGCGCGACAGGCCGTGCGCTCCGAAAAAGCACCCGCGATTAATCCTCCGATACGCGCGACGTTGCCTCGAAAGGGCACACCAACTCGTCGCTCACCTTCGTCCGCCCGTGAGCAAAACCGATGCAATGTCGTGCGAGAGAAATTTCGCGTGCGCTGACAGTCGTTGCGGTCGCGGTGCTCGGGTATGCAAATTCTTTTTGAAGAAACTGTCGAAAGATTAGCTCGAGTTGCAAGGTTTAACGTTACTCAAATAATTCAAGAACGAAGTGAAGCTCTCCTTATTTGATCCCACGCTCGCCGTTTAAGAAACCGTCACGGAACGGGAGTGGTGTTGATGAACGATGGGATGGTTGAACTCGTCGGACGAAGGCCTGTGACCTTCGGACGACGAAAGGTGACGCCGCGCGCCTGCGTGGCTGACAGCAAGCGACATCTGCGCGCCTTCCTCAGCGAGGTGCTGGAGGATCTTGGCTTCGTCACCAGTGAGTGCGCCAGTGCCGACGAGCTGAAAGCCGTGCTCGCCACCGAGTTGCCGGACCTTATCCTGCTTGGGGTCGCCGCCGACGGCATCGAGCCTGGGCGGTTTCTCGAAATACTGGTGCGCGAGGCCTTTGCCGGCAAGGTTCTGGCCGTCGGCGCGCGCGAGTCGATCATCGTCAGGGCCGTGCGCCAGGTCGGGGAGGAATACGGCCTTGCCATGCTGCCGCCGCTCACCACGCCCTTTGCCGCGGAAACGCTGCGCGACCGCGTCGCGATGCTGCTGCCGGAGGAGCCCGCGCCGAGCCCGGCCGTGCATGTCGGCGAGGCCCTGCACGCCGGATGGCTCGAGCTCTGGTATCAGCCCAAGATCGACGCGCGCACGCTGGTCCGCAGCGGCGCCGAAGCGCTGGTGCGGATGCGGCATCCGACCTGGGGCGTCGTCCCCCCGCCTATTTCATTCCCGAAGAGCACGACCCGCATCTGCGCGACCTCTCCGAATTCGTGATCGAGCGCGTCATGCGGGACTGGCATTTTCTGCTGGAGCAGCAGACTCCGGTCAATCTCTCGATCAACCTGCCCGCGTCCTATCTGAAGGAGCCGCAGTCGGTGCGCGATCTCTGCCGCCGCGTGCCGACGCATCCGGCCTTCGGCGGGTTGACGGTCGAGATCGACAGCGAGGAGGCGATCCGCGACCTCGACCTCCTGACCGAGGTCGCGCGCGAGGTCGGCCTGCACAATATCGGCCTGTCGATCGACAATCTCGGGGCCAACTGGCCGTCGCTGATGGAGCTGGACAAGATTCCCTTCGTCAAGCTGAAGGCCGACCGGCACTTCGTCACCGGCAGCGGCAACGACCGGCTGAAGCGCACGGTGTGCCGCCACATCGTCGAGCCTCGCGCAAGGTTATGGCGCGCTCGCGGTGGCGCAAGGCGTCGAGAGCCGCGCCGATCTCGTCGCCGCCAACGAGCTCGGCTTCGATCTCGTGCAGGGCTTCCTGTTCGGCAAGCCGATGCCGCTGAAGAAGTTTGCAAGGAGCGCGCTGACGAAGACGGTGATGGAGTGAGCGCGGGGCGCGGGCCTCACGCAAACCGCCGCGCGAAGAAGACGCAGGCGACCACGAGCATGGTCGCGGCGATCATGCTCCAGGCGACGGATTCGTGCAGCAGGAGGCCCGCCAGCGCGAGGCCGAAGAACGGCTGCAACTGCTGCAGCTGGCCGATGCGTGCGATGCCGCCGATCGCAAGCCCGCGGTACCAGAAGATGAAGCCGACGAACATGCTGAAGATCGAGACGTAAGCGAGCCCGATCCAGGCGGGCACGTCGACGCCGTTCAGGGATTGCGGCCAGGTCAGGAGCGCGACCGGCACCATCAGCGGCAGCGCGAGCAGCAGCGCCCAGGAAATCACCTGCCAGCCGCCGAGCCGGCGCGACAGCGCGGCCCCTTCGGCATAACCGAGGCCGCACAGGACGATCGCGGCGACCATCAGGAGATCGCCGGTGAGCGAGGCCGAGCTGTCGCCCAGCAAGGCAAAGCCGGCCACCGTGGCGCTGCCGAGACCTGCGAACAGCCAGAACAGCGGCTGCGGCCGCTCGCCGCCGCGCAGCACGGCGAAGATCGCGGTCGACAACGGCAGCAGGCCGATGAAGACGATCGAATGCGCGGATGTGATGTGCTGGAGCGCGAGCGCGGTCAGCAGGGGAAGCCCACTACGACGCCGACGGAGACGATGGCGAGGGAAGCAAGATCGCCCCGCTGCGGCCGCGTCTGTCGAAGCAGGCCGAGCACGGCAAGCCCGATCAGCGCCGCGATGACCGCGCGCACCGAGGTCAGGAACAGCGCGGAGAAACCGCCCACCGCAACGCGCGTCGCGGGCAAAGAGCCGCTGAAGATGATGACGCCGAGAAGCCCGTTGCCCCAGCCGCCGCTTGCAGATTGCATGTCGGTCCCATCGTTTCGATGGCGCGACACTCGGCCTTCCGCGGTGGCAAGACCAGTTACAATCCAGTACAATCTGGCATAACTGTATGGGTATGGAAGGTCATACACTTGACCCGCGAGGCACAAACCAGGGGTCGCGGCGGCACGCGGACCGTCGACGTGATGAGCGCAATCCGCGCCAAGGTGGCTGGCCGCGCGCTCGGTGCCGGCGACCGCCTGCCGTCGATCCGCAGCCTCGCCGCCGCGATGGACGTCTCGCCTTCAACGGTGGTGGACGCCTATGACCGGCTGGCCGCCGAGGGCCTGATCCGCGCCCGCCGCGGTTCGGGCTTCTATGTTTCGCCGACGACCATGGCGCCGCTTGCGCTTGCCGAGGCCGAACCGCGGCGCGACCGGGAGGTCGATCCGTTCTGGGTGTCCCGGCAATCGCTCGACGCCGACGAGGCCGTGCCGAAGCCCGGATGCGGCTGGCTGCCGGCGAACCGGATGCCGGAGGCGGGCTTGCGTCGCGCCATCCGTGCGCTGGCACGGACCGATGCCGACCTGCTGACCGATTATGGCGGCACGCGCGGCGGACCGGTCCTGCGCCGGCTGTTGCTCGCGCGCCTCGCCGAGGATTCGATTCCCGCCTCCGCCGATCAGCTCATGCTGACCGGCTCGGGCACGCAAGCCACCGACCTCATTTGCCGCTTCCTGCTCCGTCCCGGGGACACGGTGCTGGTCGACGATCCCTGCTACTTCAATTTCCGCGCGCTGCTGCGGGCGCATCAGGCCAGGATCGTCAGCGTGCCCTACACCCCGTCGGGTCCTGACGTCGCGCGCTTCGAGCAGATCCTCGGCGCCGAGCGGCCGCGGCTCTACATCACCAATTCGGCCCTGCACAATCCGACCGGCGCGACGATGTCGCTGCAGACCGCGCACCGGCTGCTGACGGCGGCCGCCGCGCACGACCTCACCATCATCGAGGACGACATTTTCGGCGACTTCGAGCCGGAGCGCTCGCCGCGGCTCGCCGCCCTCGACGGGCTCAATCGCGTGATCCGTATCGGCAGCTTCTCCAAGACGCTGTCGGCCTCGGTCCGCTCAGGCTACATCGCCGCCCGCGCCGACTGGATCGAGCATCTCGTCGACCTCCAGGTCGCGACCAGCTTTGGCGGCCCCAGCCCGGTCGCAACCGAGATCATCGCGAAGGTGCTGGCCGGCGGCGGCTATCGCAAGCACATGGACGAGACTCCGGCAAAAGCTGGCGCGGGCGCGCCGCGACATCGCGCGGAAACTCGGGGCGATCGGCATCGAGCCCTGGCTGATGCCGCGCGGCGGGTTCTTCCTCTGGTGCCGCCTCGCGGGCGGACAGGACGCGACGCAGGTCGCGCGTGCCGCACTCGAGGAGGATGTCGTGCTGGCGCCCGGCAACGTCTTCAGCGTGGCGCAGACGGCCTCGCACTTCATGCGCTTCAACGTGGCCCACATGAACGACCCCCGGACATGGGAGGTGCTGCGGCGGGCGTTGGAGGCGGCGGCGAAATAGCCTGGACGGCGGTTCCCGGCGGGAAGACAGAAAGAGGTTGCCGTCCGGTGCCGCTGGATTAAGCTACGCAGCTGTAAATACTTTATCGCCTGTCGATCCAATCATATTCAGCCGAACGACGTTCATGCGCTCCTTCATTCTCGCGGCGATTGCCGCTCTTGGAATCTGCAATTGTCCGGCCCAAGCGGAGACCCTGCAGAAGAAGCACGGTCCCTCCTGGAACTGCAGCTACATCTCGGTCGAATTGCAGGGTCTGTATAAGAAATGCCTGGAGTGCGACAGCGCCAAGCAGGACATCGCTCGAACCGGCTATGATTCCGGAATTTGCATCAACAAGGCTTCGTTGAGAGAAAATCTCACGACCAGGCCCGACTACGAGAGTCCCCAGGAGGAGAGGATGCGGCTGAACGGAGCAGCCGCCGTTTCCCGCGAGTTGCAGGAGGCTCCAGCGTTGGCGAAACCAGCCCACGCCGCGGGATTCGGACGTTTCCGGAATCGGAGGTGGGCGACTGGCTCCGAGCGCCCCGAGACCAAGCTCTCCCCCAACCTCAAAATCCTTTCCCACCCGAGAGTCGGGCGTCAGCGGCACCGGCGAGGGAGGCGGATCGGGCTCGAATTCAACTGAAATCGGCGCAAGGCCGTCCGCGTCAAACGTCAGCGGCCCGACGCATTCGTCGCCCTCGGCACCCGTCGGCGGCGTGCACATCGGAGCCGTTCCGACCGGAAAGGAAAGCGACCTGAGCGAGCTCCGGCGCAAGGTCCTCAATTTGAAGAAGCCGGATACTTAACCCAAGAATCTTTAGAACAGAATTTCGAACAAGAATTTCTCGAAGCGGGGACATAGACCACCATGAAGCACGGAGTGCTTGTCAATCGGCGCCTCTTTCTGGCGTCGGGCGCGAGCGCGCTTCTCGCGCAGCAGCCTCTGACTGCGTTGGCGGCTGACAGCGTGTGCAAGGCTCCGCCCGCGACGGTGAACACGAACATGCGGGCGGAAGTCGCCGTTTCGCTGCGCGAAGCGCTGAAGCGGGCGAAGTCAGGTGGTTCAAAGCGGCTGACGGGTTTGACCCGGATCGATACCGTCTGCCAGGATGACGATTACGACATCCTGCTTTGCGGCGTTGCCGAGAGGGGCCAGCCGGATCTCTACCTCGACGATCTCATCGTCGCGATCAGGTCGGCCAACAGGAAGTACGGGAATATCGAGCCGGGGATTTCGCTCGATCCGGACAGGAGCCAGACGCCCGGCCTCGACCAGATTTCCGGACGCGACGCGGCTGCGAAGCAACAATACTTACGCATGTGCTCCCAGCAGCCGCAGATGGTTCGCGTCGATTCCCTGCCCAGGCATTCCCGCGTGACGAAGGTGCTCGTCGAAGCCGACTATCGCATGAAGCAGGTGTCACAGGGCACGCTGCAATTGCCGGTCGATCCGCCCTTGCCCGGGACCTTCACGCGCCGGCTCAATCAGTCACGGCAGATGCTGCGGGCCGGCACGTCCACGGGCGATTGGAGCAGTCGGCGCCGGTTCTGGTTCGAGCCGGGCAAGTTCGAATATGCGCATGATTATCGCATAGCGTCCCTGCAGTCGGCCCAGGTGATCCTCAGCGACGCCGATGCCAACGCGGATGCAGGCGCCAAGAGCGGGAACGAAGACCCCATCGCAAGGGAGTTCGCCTGCGATTGGACCGCTCGCATGGAGGAAACCATCCGCGCCGAGCCGATCTGGCGCGACATGTACAATATCTACCGGCATTTCGCGATTGGACATATCCTGAAAGAAGAGAACCTTCTCACCTATCATATCACTCCGCTGATCGACGCCCATCAGATCGACCATGTTGAATTGCCGGATTCCCTCCCAGGCCTGGGCCGTTGGGAAACCCTCGAAGAAACCAAGGGCAACCGTCGTGTGACCCTGGTGTCATCGGTCTGCGGCGGAGTTTCGCTCGGGCTCACGAAACGCGTGACGGGCACCCGAATAAGTTCTGCAAGCAATGCGCCGTCGCAAATGGCGTTGCTGTCGCGGGCGGTCACTCTCTCGCGGCCGGAAAAGACGTCAGTGAGCTGGGCGGTGCCGGCGACCGCGCTTCAAGCCGCTGCAAAATGGTATGTGGAACAGGAAGAGAAGCGCGTACAGGCGGAAAGGGAATCCGAGGAGCGGAAGCGCAAGGAAGCAGACGACACCAAGATGGGCGCGATGATCCTCGCCGGCTTCGTGGCGACCGCGTCGTTCGTGGGGTGGCTGATGAATCGCCGAAACGCACGCCCTCCCCCGGCAATGGCCGCCATAGGTTCGGACCTGCCATCGGCTCCACTCGTGTATGTGCCCGACGAAGCCAAAACGCCGACGGCGTTTGCAGGCCTGCGCCGCAACGATCCCTGCCCGTGCAATTCAGGAAAGCGCTACAAGCACTGTCACGGCGCGCACGAGGCCGCGTCGGATTCCGACTGAGCGCAAAAACGACGTCCGGCTAATACAGCGGCTCCTCATACACCTTCTCGCCATCGAGCAGCAGCCGCTTGATGGCGGCGCGGCCCGAGGGCAGCACGGCGGCGACGATGCGCAGCTTCTGCTGGTTGCGGGCCTGCTCGAGCTTGCCGCCCTCGCCTTCGGGCACGAAGTAACGTTCGAGGCCGTATTTGACGGTCAGCTTGTCGCAGAAGGTGCGGACGTTCGATCCGCAGGAAGAGCTGACGCGGCCTCGGATCAGCACCTCCGGCGCCGCGACCGGCACGGGCTCGGCATGCACCGAGACGGCGGTGAAAAGACCCTCGGCATTGGGCGCGAGCTTGACGAACACGAGCGGATTGCGCGCGTCGGCCGGCTTGCCGGCGAGGCGACCTGCCGGCAGTTGCGAGATGTCGTAGCGCAGCACGACATAGTCGCCGCGCAGCAGATCGCGCGGGTCGACCGGTTGGGTCTGCAGCGTGACCTCGGTGCCTTCGCGCAAGATCTGCACGCGGTCGGCGACCATCAGCACCAGCAGCGCGCATTGCACCGCGACGGCGACGGCGAACAGCAGAGCTTTCGGGATGCGATGCCAGAGTTGTGTGACGACTCCGATCATCGCCCAGCCCTCGGCAGCATGCGATTGAGCGCGGTCGCAAAGATCATCGCAATAATTCCGGCCCCTGCAAGAAACGCCGAGCGGCGCAGCAGCGAGCCCTTCACCGCCCAGGTGATGCCGGCGATGATTCCGGCGATGCCGAGCCAACCGGCGACGATCCGCGGACGCACATCGTCGAGCACGCCTGAGACGACGAGGCACAGCATGGCGCAGAGCAGCGCGGCATAAGCGAGCCAGGGTTCGCCGACTGTCGAGACCGGCCAGAGCGGCGCGGCGAGCAGCACGAGCCCGATCGCGCAGGCGCTGAGGATTTCACCTGCGCGCTTGGTGAATACGGCGGAGACGAGGGCGAGGATCACGCCTGCGGCCCCGCACAGGATCGCCCAGAGCGGCTGGCCGGCTGCCGTGCCGGTCCGGAAGCGGATGATGTCGTCGACCGTGGTCACCTCCAGGACGGCGACGGCGGCCAGCGCAAATGCGCCGTAGATCGACAGAACGCTGCCGAGCCGGACCGCCCGCGGCGAGGGCCAAGCTGCGACCGCAAGCCCGGCGCCGAACAGCAGGGCGGCGCCGTTCGCGAGCACGAAGGACGGCTGGGCACCGCCGTCGAATTCGAAGCGAAATGCCGTCGCGATCCACCACGGCAACGCTGCGATCGCGACGAGGTGAGCGGCGACACGGGAATTCCAGGCGAAGGCAAGGCTTGCGGCGATCAGCCAGACCGGCACGAAGGAAAGATGCAGGCCATCGGACAGGTCGGTGCTGCGCATGCAGGTCCAGATGCAGGCGGCGACGAGGCCGACCGCCAGCGCCCCGCGCGAGCCGGTGAGCAATGCCGCGGCGAACGCGCCGATCGACCACAGCAGCATGCCGCCGGCAAAGTCCTCGCCGAGATGATACATCTGGCCGACCAGGGCGATGCCCGCGCCGAAGATGATCGCGCCGACGCTGGCGCAGAGATCGGCGAGAACGTTGCGGCCCCCGCCAGCGAACCATGCGCCAAGCGCGCCCGTGACGACCATGCCGGCGAGCAGGATCGCGAACCGCGCCAGCCGCGCGATCTCGGTCCAGTGCGCCGCGACGAAGGCGAGGAAGGCGGCCGCGATCAGCAGGCCGCCGACGATGCCGACGACCACGGCGATATTGATGCCCGCCGGCAGCGGCGGCAGCGCGTGACGGATGGAGGCGGCCGCCGCCGGCGCAATCACGCCGTCGGCCTCCCATTGCGCAAGATCAGCTTCGAGGCGATCGCGGTAGGTCTTGTCGAACATCGCAGTGGATTACCTCGTTCCCGCCTGATGGCGGGGCATTGCTGGGTCGGAGCGGGCGGGATCTGGGTTCAAGCTCTTAGCACCCCGAGCGCGGTCTTATGACCTCGGACCACAAAAAGCGCGAAAACAACCCCATGCACAGTAGAAGGGGGCTGTGAGATCAATGACTTACGGGGGCGGAATTTGCCTGCGGCGTCGGGCAAATCCTGGGAGCAATGCGCGGCGTCGTCATCGAGGGCGGGTCATCGATCTTTTCATATTCTGCAAAAGAGATGCTCGGATTGCGCGAATGGTTGGAGGTCCTTCAAAGCTGTAGCGTTCGCTCAACACGGCCGTAAACGGCCACATTGCAGCGAGGGGGACTGCAGCCATGGAATCACTGGCGAAAACCAGTCGTCCCGGATCGCGGCTGATGAGAGCGCTGCTGTGTCTCGTCGCCGCGGCGATGCCAGCACTTCATGCGGGCACCGCGCGGGCCCAGACATCAGCGGAGTCCTGGCCGAGCCGCGCCATCACCTGGGTGGTGCCGTTCGGGGCCGGCGGCGTCACCGACCTCGTCTCGCGCAAGATCGCGGAGCTGCTGCGGACGCGGCTGGGGCAGCCCGTGGTGGTGGAGAACCGGCCCGGCGCGGGCGGGACCATCGGCACGGAGTTCGTGGCGCGGGCGCAAGCGGACGGCTACACCGTGCTCTACGCCTCCGGCGGGCCGATGACGATCCAGCCGAACCTCGGCCTGACGAAGCTCAACTACGATCCGCTCAAGAGCTATGTCCACGTTCGCGGCGTGAGGCTCGTCGAACCAGGTCCTCGTCGCGACGGCGGCTGCGCCCTACAACACGCTGGCCGAGTTCGTCGCCTATGCGAAGGCCAACCCTGGCAAGCTCAATTTCGGCTCGCCCGGCCCCGGCACCGCGCAGCATCTCGCCGGCGAGATGTTTCCAGGCGGCCGCGGGCATCAAGCTGACCCACGTGCCCTACAAATCGGGCGCGAGCCAGATGACCGACATGATGTCGGGCATCCTCGACGTCTCCTTCGACTACCTCACCGTGCTGAGGCCGCTGATCGACACCGGCAAGGTCAAGGTGCTCGGCACAACAGGCGCGGCGCGGATGGCCGCGCTGCCCGATGCGCCGACGGTGCTCGAGGCCGGCTATCCCGACGCCGTCAATGCCGGCGCGACCTGGGTCTCGCTTCCCGCCGGGACCGACCCGAAAATCGTGAGCAAGCTCTCCGAAGCGATGGCCGCCGTGCTCGCCGACCCCGGCATCGTCGCCGACCTCACCACCAACGGCCAGGTGTCGATCGCAGATAAGGGGCCGGCGGAGCTGGTGCCGTTCATCGTGGAGGAGACGGCAAGGAACAAGCGGGTGGTTGAGAGGGCGGGGATTGGGGAGCGGTAGTGCGTTGTTACCGACACTGCCGTGGCACTATCGTGTCCTACGGCTGCTCGAACTCCCCTGGCACGCAAATGGACCGCACTCAATCCGGACGAACGTTTTACGCCTAGTGGCCATCGCGCAATTTTCGGAATATCTCGTCACCTTGAGGAGCAAGCAACGTAGGTTTTCGTCGTCCTGAAAATTGTCCCAGATCCGTGGCCTCGCACGGATCGACCCGATGAAGGAATATCTGGCAAACTTCCATGCCCGGATAAATCTCGAGCGGTACCTCGCCGATGTTGGCCAGTTCAAGCGTGAGGCAACCGGAAAAGAATGGATGGATACCGGCCGCAGTTTCGATCACCAATCCATGCCGCCCGAGCGACGACTTGCCGGTGACGTAGCCCGAAAGTCCGGCGGGAAGCCTCAGCCATTCGAGCGTTGCACCCAATACGAAGCGTCCTGGATGCAGGACATAACAATCCCCGAACGGCACAAAGTGTTGTCGCGTCCGCGACATTTCCGTCGGAGGGAGTGCGTGACGTGCGTCCCGTCCAACCAACGACACGGAATTGGTGCGCGTCTGTTTGAACGAGCGAAACCAGCGTCCCAATCTGAGATCCACGGAAGCCGCACCACGTCGACGAACCTGCGCGACGTCAGGCATGGGCACGATCGCGAGTCGATGCGCCTCTTCGGCCTTTGCGCTCAGCGCGCCGGCGATGTCGTCAGCGCTAAGCATTCGCTCCTACCCTCAGACGGAATTCCGACACCTCGATCGACTTGAGCATCAGTTCGTTGAGCATGTCGTGTTCAAGACGTTCTTCGGCCGACGAAAGCCCTCCCCGACCTCTGAGGTATTTCCAGCCGGCCGTCGTTATCTCTGCCAACGATGCACCTTCGCCATCGGGAATATGGGCCTGAAACGAGACCATGATTCTCTGAACGACTTTCGGACGGTTACGCTGCACCTTCTTTTTCTTGAGAAGATCGAACGCGAGCTTTCGTAGACTCGGCACCGTGCGAGCGACAGCGGCGTCGGCGAAGGCCAGGACGTCCGTCTGGAGGTTGTTTCGAACGGTAGAGGGCTGCCAACCCGCGAAGAGGTCGAAATCGACGTCGAGCTTGAGGACAGCCGCCGCATCGAGCAGATACCGGACGCGGTCCGTGGCCGACGGATAGCCGGTCGCGCGGATGCCACCGCCGGGAGCCAGGAAATATTCGTAGGCAAAAAGGTAGGATTCGCCGAACACGAACAGGCCAAACAGATCGCAGAACACCTCTTCAAGCTGGCGGACGGCTGTGAACAGACAAGCGTTCTGCAGATGGTCGAGTGCCATCGTGAGTTCTTTCAAGACCCGGTCCCGCTCCGACGGGTTCGCCGCGATAGCCTCGTCGATGGCGTTCGTGAGACTCACCCTGGATACGATCCTTGATCTCGTGCGCACTCCAGGCCGAATGGCCGATCTCGTGACCGGCAAGGGGCACGATCAGCACGTTCCCGGATTCGGGCGCGGGCCCACCGACGAGTACGAAATCGGGAAGGAGGTACAGGTTCATCGGATAGGTGAACGGAACGAAATTCCATTCGGACGACATGATCAGGCGCGCGTTGGACGAAATGACCTGTTCAACGAGTCTCTTGAGTGGAAAATGAACCTCGAAGGCGTTGCGCACGTTGGTCGAGCGCAAGATGAAGCCCAACACGTCGGTATTGCGAGCGAGGGACGAAGTCGTGTTGGCGCAGACCTCCCTGACAACTTCCTCGGAGACCGAGGCTGGCAGAGAATCAAGGGTGTTCTGCCGGATCACAAAATGCTGCTTGATGTACTCGAGCGCTTCGCGCCCATCGGCATGAGGGAAGTCGGATGCCTCGAGTTGGCTGATCTGATCGAGGAACGTACGGACCCTACGCCTGGCGGAGGCCAGACGTAGTTTCGTCGCCGAGGTTGCGCCATTCGTGGACGACAAGTGGGTCTTCCGCCGTAATTTCCTGGATCAATTCCTGATGGAGCGCGATGCAGAAGCCGATTAGTTCTGACGCCAAGTTCTGGTCGCCTTGAACGACGTGAGATAGCTTCTCGCTCGCCCGCTTGATGAACGCCTGAATCTCCTCGACGGCACTAGTTTGAGGTGATTCCCGTAGACGATACAATCTTTCGAACGGTTCGTAATATCCCGGCTCCACAAAACGGAACGATGCATCCCTAACTACGGGGTCGGACTTCTGAAGCAGTGTCGCGGCCAACCTGTCGAGAACCGCGCCGTCGTACGGCATGCCGCCCTTGACCCGTTCGAGTTCGATCGCGGATTGCAGCGCGAGATCGGCTAGAGCGTACTTCGAGGGGGAGGCGGCGATCGCTGGCATGACTAGGGTAGCCCTTCCTCGGTTCAGATCGAACGGCGGCGGACTCTATGAACGCTGGCGCGCGGGGCAAATCGGAATCTGACGGCAGGCTAAGTTTGGACTCAAACTGAGTCAAATTGGTTAACGCCAAGGGAGAAAGTTAACCACCGTTCTTTGAGCTCCGCCCGGAACAGGATCGCCGCGGCCGGGCTAGGCTTGAGTCCGGTCTCCGCTGCGTGGGCAGCGAAGGCCTCCTTAGTGATGTCGAGGCGTTGATGAGCCGTAACCTTCATCCGCTCGCCGGGCGGAAGATCGACGTCAAAATCCATTTTCAGGATCGGAAGCCGCTTGGTACGCAGTTCGCGGACTATGAGCAGATTGGCGAGCGCACTAACGTCGAGGCCTCCGCTTGCCGCGTGGTTCTGGAAGGCGGCGGCCTGAACGGGGGTCAGATATCCTGTGATTTGGGCCATGCCCTAGGAATAGGGCGCCCCGACGGAAGATGGAAGGATGATGCGTCGAGAGAGAGACGAGCCGGCGTGCAGAAGCACGAACGTCTGATAGGGCGTCCTGAACGATTCGGCGATGAATTCGCGTTGCTCGCCGTTCGCGTCCGTCAAGGCGAGCGATCGGGGATTGGTCATCCTGCGAACCGGTACCATCGAGCCGAATCGATCGGCCGGAGTGATGACTTCGGGCCAAGCGTATCGGCCGAATTGGCGATCGAAGGACGGCGACGTCGCGGCCCGGCGCAATACGCTGACCGCTCCGAACGGACCGGCTTCGGGAGGGTTGTAGATCAAGACGGCACAGGCGCGGTCGCTGGTCGAAACGTAGCGGCGAACAGTCGCGTAGACCGAGGCGCCGTATCGCTTGGCGAGGAACAGCGGCGTCTTCATACCGACCGCGAGATCGCGGGCCTCCACCGTGAAGTTGTCGCGCTGGAAAAGCACTTCGGAGGCGAAGACGTTCGCCTCTCGCTCGAATTGCGCCTTGATGTCTGGGTCAAGCGTCTTCCGACAGTCTTCGAAAATACCGAATATACTCTGCCATGCCAGCACGGCGTGGCCACCTTCGTGAAGCTTTAGGAAAGGCAACTTGTTCTTCGGAGTCTGCGGATCGATAAAGGCGACGCGTGCTTTGGGATCAAAGACGCCCCAGACCTTGCTCAGAGCACTGAGCAGAGCCATTCCCGCCGCCTCCGCCTTCTGGCGGAGGCGGGCGAGATATCCTTCGTCCAGGTGCATGGGCACGACTTCGACCTTAGCCGCGCGCATGATCTGGTCTACCGGAGTCGGAAAGCACCCGAGCGCCCCGCCGTCGCGCAGCAGGCGATCCGCCGCCGCGCGAATTTCCGCAAGTTGATCGCTTGGGACCGACGAGTCGTCGAGCAGGCTCATTTCTTCTTGCTCCGCATGTAGGTCAGGTAGTTCAGGAGCCTCCTGCTCTTCCTCCGGCGTGAGATCGCCGAGCACCGAGGTAGCGACCCGATTTGCCGGTATCTCGGCTTCACTCACGAAGCCGGCACGCTCCATGAGCGTGCCGTAGTCTATGGCGTAGACCGCCGAAAGGCGGTGCAGCATCACGGCGGACGGCTTCGCAATTCCACCGTTCTCGAGTTGGCTCAGGTAGCCGTTGGACACCTTGCCTGCAGTGACACGCTCCACCGTCGCGCAGCGACATCTGACGTGACTCCCTGATATCCTTCAAGAATTTTCCAAATTCCGGTCGTGGCTCATCGTTGATCCTCTCTCCTGCCATGGGGTTCACCCGATTCTTTTCTTGGGGGCGATAAATGTAAGACATCTGCTTAGTACGTCAAGCACCGCTTAAGCCACTTGACAATTAGCGATGCTTCGTAGATTTAGCAGACGCGGGCACCACCCGGTCCCGACATCAGCAATCGCGAGGTTTGAAATGAACACGCATATTGTTCCCGATACTCCAGAGACCGAGGTGATCGCGGTGGAAGGCCGCGGCGCTGATGAGGTTCTCGTCGAAGTCGACGTCATGCAGGATCGCGGTCATGAAGTGGTCGTGATTGACATCGTCGACATCGAGGAATGCGGCCGCGATAATCATCCGCCGCCGCATGCCCATCGCTACAAGGTGAAGATCGACCACAACTACTTCGTGTTCGATCGCCGTATCGTCACCGGCCGAGAGCTTCTCGAACGCGCCGGCAAGACCCCGGTCACCAAGTACGAGTCTCGAGAAGCGCATGCATGGCGGTCACTACGTCGCCATCGGCCTCGAAGAGAAGGTGGACCTCGGCCAGCACGGCATCGAGGTCTTCGAGACCTTTCCCCTCGACGAGACCGAGGGCTAAGCCATGCGCCGAGAGTTCAACCTCGGCCCCGAAGACGTCCGGGCGCTCGAAGCGCTCGGGCGTCCCTGGGAGACCATCAAATCGGACGCCGCCCGATACGTACTCGTGCACGATCATCCGATTCCGCCCGGCTACAACGTCGCCGTCGCGCGCATGGCCGTTCGGGTAGACACATACCCGCCCGGTCCGCTGGACATGGTGTACTTCCTCCCACCGCTCGCCCGCAGTGACGGCAAGGCCATCAACAATCTCAGCACCACGACGATCGACGGCGCCACTTATCAGCAGTGGTCGCGTCACTACACGTGGCATGTGGGCGTCGACGACTTGTGTCGGCATCTGCGCCGGATACGAAGTTGGCTCACACACGAATTTCTCAAGCGATAAGGAGAACGGGCGTGGATATTCTTCGCATGACGGCGGCTCAACGCCGACGAATGGAATCCCATCTGCTTCCCGGCGACGGGAAGGAAGCGGTCGCCGTCGCTCTCTGCGGACGGGGCCAAGGCGGCGATCGCCGTCTCTGGACGGTGCATAAGATCATCGAGATCCCCTACGCAGAATGCATCAGGTCGCCCGACGCCGTCACCTGGCCGACGCGCCGTCTGAAGGCGCTGCTGTCCTCGGCCACGGCCGCCGGCATGGGTATCCTCAAGATTCATTCCCACCCGGGCGGCTACGACACGTTCTCCGACGCGGACGATCGCAGCGACATCGATTTGTTCGAAGCCGTGGCTCGCCGACTGCCCGGCGAACATGTTTCGGCAGTGATGTTGCCGAACGGACGCATCTTCGCGCGCATCGCGAGCGGCGCGGGTCTCGGCAAGCGGATCGAGCGCGTCAGCGTCGTCGGAGACGATCTGATGTTCTGGGATGCGGCGACTGAGGCGGAACGACAGGATTTCGACCTTCGACACCGTCAGATGTTCGGCGATCGCACGACGAACCTGCTGGCAACACTTTCGGTCGCCGTCGTCGGCGTATCGGGCACGGGCAGCCCAACTGTCGAGATGCTGATGCGGCTTGGCGTAGGCCGAATCGTCCTCGTCGAACCCGACCATGTCGAGGCGAAGAACTTGAACCGAATCTACGGAGCCAAGCGCAGCGATGCCGACGCCAAGCGGAACAAGGCCGAGATGATGCGGGATCATGTCCTCGCATGCGGGCTCGGCACCGTCGTCCAGATCTGTCCGGAGCGCGTGGACTCGCCGGAAGCCATCGCGCTGCTGAGCACCTGCGACATCATCATCGGCTGCGTCGACTCCGTCGAGGGCCGCGACGTCCTGAACCGCATCGCGACGTTCTTACAGCCTGCCCTATTTCGATCTGGGAGTGCGACTGGATGCCGACGGCGACGGCGGCGTGGCAAGCGTGTCCGCCGCCGTTCATTTCCTGCAGCCGGGCGGCTCCAGCCTGCGATCGCGGGGGTTTACACCGAAGCCGACCTCTATGCGGAATATCTCCGCCGTACCGATCCGTCGTTCTACGAAGACCAAGTGCGTCGCGGTTACGTTCGCGGCGTCCGCGTCGAGCGCCCCGCTGTCATCAGCATCAACACGGCAGTCTCCGCGGCGGCAGTGAACGGGTCTCCTGGCGCGAATCCACCCGTATCGCACCTCGCACAATCGGGAATTTGCGATCCAGAAGCTCTTGTTCGCCCATGGCCGAACCACGCACCGTCCCGACGGTGAGCCGGATCCCGAGTCTCGCACAACACGTCGGCCGCGGCGATTGTCGACCGCTGCTGATGCTGCCGCGACTGGATCGCGCCGCATGATCATCATCGATCTAGCAAGAACGCTGGCGAGCACGGTCCGACGCCTTGCCTCCCACTTCGTCGGGCGCTTGACGCCGTCAGTCCGCGCCGCCTTCGTCGGCGAGCGACCGACGCATCTACGCCGCAACGTGCTCTACGTGACGTCCGGCGCCGAGGGCCCTGCGTTCGGCTTCCTACGATGTCCCTGCGGTTGCGGCGAAACGCTGCATCTCCGATTCTTCGGAACGCGCCATCCGCGATGGCGATTAACGACGGACGGCAGGAGGATCGTGACACTGGCGCCATCGGTCTGGCGGCAGACCGGCTGCAAGAGCCACTTCTTTCTCCGGAAAGGCAAGATCCGCTGGTGCTGAGCGCTCCGTCTTCGGCCGGAACGTCGACGGCAATTTGTCGATCACCCCTTCTGCAGGAAACGCTTTTCCGGAAGAAGCTGGCCCCTGAGTTGAGAAATCTCGTTGTTGTGATCGGGAGACCAGAGATTCTCTGGCGTTGCAGTAAGTCCTGATTTTGCGGGGCTTTATCGAAGCCGTTTTATCATGGCGGAGAGGGAGGGATTCGAACCCCCGATAGGCTTGCACCTATGCCGCATTTCGAGTGCGGTGCATTCAACCACTCTGCCACCTCTCCTGAAGGCGCCATGGTAGGAGCAGGGCCCCTGTGGTTGGGGGCGTTAATAGGCGAGGATGGCGGGTCAGACAAGGCGCGGGAGAGGAAAATCCGCTGGCTGTTTCGGTCCCTGGCCCGGCTTTCGGTCATGAACGTACGGGAACGCGGCCTCCGGCTACGGTTTTGGCGCGTTTTTCCCGGAGCGCGCGGGTGAGGGCTCGCGCCGCGCAGGGACATTCTCGGCAAATCTCGACAACCCCAGTGCGGAAACACCCTCTCCCCGACCCTCCCCGCACGCGGGGAGGGAGCGCAGCGCCGGTGGGGCGGGCGTTCAGGCTCATCGCATGTTGGGTGAAAACGGGGTGGGACCGCCAGACGCGGTAAACACTGGCGGTCCCGGTGCCGCTCATTGAAAAACTGACCAGGAAGGGCGGCTTCGCAGGCCAGGTGAGGCGACGGTTCGACCCTAGCGTGCGGGTCGCATCCCGCAACGCAATCCGGTCCTTAACCTAACCGGTCAAGGTTACTCGGGGGCTGGGAGTGGTCCCGGGTTTGGCGAGAGAGCCCCAATGCGGAGGAGGCCCTCTCCCGGCCCTCTCCCGCATCCGCCTTCGCCCGAAGGCGGGCTTCGGCGAGACAAGCGCGGGAGAGGGGGTTGACTTCTCGCGTGGCGGCAGATGGGGCTCGTCTTCGAGTGAGCTAGTCGTCTTTCTTGTCCTTGGGCTTTTTCTTCCCGTTCTCCGCGGAGTCCTTGTCCTTGCCGTTGTCCTTGCGGCGGTTGGTGAAGCGGGCATTGCCGAGGCCGGTGCCGATGGTGAGCACGCCCCAGCGGTCGACGTCCTGCATGAACGGCACCTCGGAGAGGCCCTGCACCACGCCGTCATTGTGCATCAGGATCGCGGTGTCGTGCTCGCCGATGGCGGGGATGCCCTCGATCAGGCTCGCCGGCAGGTTGAACTTGCTGCTCTCCCAATTGCCCGGCAGGTTCTGCGCGCCCTTCTCGATCGAGCCGTCGGCGTTGATCACGCCGGGACAGGCGATGCCGATGAAGGGCGCGAGCTTGAAGCCGTCCTTCTCGGCTTCCGTGATCAACCCCTTCAGCATCTTGGTGAGCCGCTTCACCGCGCCTTCCCGCGTCGGCTCGTCGTCGGCGTGACGCCACAGCTCGGATTTCACGACCTTGGCCTTCGAGAGGTCTTTTGCCTTTTTCCAGGCCGTTTCCACCAGGCCGCAGCGGATATTGGTGCCGCCGATGTCGACCGCCAAAATGCTGTCATGGGCCTCGAAGATCCAGGACGGCGCCAGATGCAGCGCGCCGATCAGGCCGGCTTCATCGGGGTGATGGCGGATCGGCTGCAGGTCGATCTTGAAGTCCTCGGCCTTCAGGATGATCTCGGTGCGCGCGATCGCGAGTCTCCCCGAGCCGGGAATCGCGAAAACCGCCGCCGACCACGATGCGCTCGGTCTTGGCCCAGGCCTTCGTCTTCAGGAAGCGCCGGGTGACGTAAGCCAGCTCCTGCGCAAAATCCTCGATGGCGCTGTGCACCACCGCGGAGGCCTCGACGTCGTCGCCGACGAGAATGTCGTCCAGCGTCTTCTTGCTGATGCTCTCGGACGGCTCCTTGCCGAACGGGTCCTCCCCCGTCTTGCGCAGCGGCTTGCGCCAGCGGTCGAGGATCTCGCGGAACGCGCCCTTGCTGGCGCGGTCGCCGAGGAAGCCGTCCTCGTCCTTGATCTCGATGTTGAAGCTGTCGACATCGACCGACGGCAGCCGCTCGGCGCCGTGATGGGCGATGCCCGTCGTCGTCTTGACCAGTTCGTCCGTTGCCATTGAAGAGCCCTTGCCCGCTGACTTGTTCCGGCCTGACTAACGGCGCGGGAACCGGTTTGTTGCAAAGCCGTCAGAGATTTGGCGGCGGGCCGGAAGACGGGCCAAATCCTTCAAATTCCGGCGGTTTTCCTTGACTCTTCGCGTCTGGCGGCTATAAGTCCCGCAACCGGCGCGGGGCGTTTCTCGCGCCGCTTGTTTTTGCGTGGGTTTTCAAAGGGATAAAACCCGCCCGCACAAAACTCGCAAGTAAACCCATAGCGACTGACAAAAAGCCGGCCCCGACAATCCGTCGCGAGGCCGGGATTGAACACGGAGAAAAAAACGATGTTCGCAGTCATCAAAACCGGCGGCAAGCAATACCGCGTCGTGCCGGATGATGTTCTCGAAGTAGGCAAGATCGAAGGCGAAGTCGGCTCGATCATCCAGCTGAATGAAGTTCTGGTGCTCGGCGGTGACACGCCGGTGCTCGGCATTCCCACGGTGGCCGGCGCCTCCGTTGCGGTCGAGGTGCTCGACCACAAGCGCGGCCCCAAGATCATCGCGTTCAAGAAGCGCCGCCGCAAGAATTCGCGCCGCAAGCGCGGCTATCGCGACGAGATCACGGTGCTCCGCATCTCCGAGATCCTGGCCGACGGCGCCAAGCCCACCAAGGGCCCGCGTCCGAAGCGGGAGAAGGTGGCGAAGGAGCCGGCAGCGGAAGCCGCCGAGTAACGCAGAATCGATCACGCCAATTCACGAATTGATGCGTGAGAAATTTTGAAATGATTCCGTCAAGGAATTGATCTAGAAATACGCAAGTTTTCGGAGACGGGCCATGGCTCACAAAAAAGCAGGCGGTTCATCGCGCAACGGTCGCGATTCCAAGGGTAAGCGCCTCGGCATCAAGGCGTTCGGCGGGGAAGTTGTGATTCCCGGCAACATCATTGCGCGTCAGCGCGGCACCACCTGGCATCCCGGCCTTAATGTCGGCATGGGCACGGACCACACTCTGTTCGCCAAGATCGAGGGTCGCGTCACGTTCCAGGCCAAAGCCAATGGCCGCACTTTCGTATCGGTACTCCCGATCGCAGAGGCTGCTGAATAGACGGTGGATCAAATTGGAGTCCGCCGGTCCCACTGAACCGGCGGAGTCCAGATCATCGAGATCGAAGGCTCCAAGGGGAGGCGGGAAACCGGCCTCCCCTTTTCTTTTGACTTGCTCACTTTGACTTAGTGACTTTCACGGAGCCGGACATGTTGCAGGATTTCTCGAGCGCGACCTTGGCTGAGGCGAGACCTGGCGTCGTCGCCACCGAACGGCTGACGCTGCGGCGACCGACTCTCGCCGACGTCCGGACCATCGCCCACCTCGCCAACGACCGCCGCGTCGCGGAGAACACCCGCCGGCTCCCGCATCCCTATTCGCAGGACGACGCCGTCGAATTCATCCGCGCCACCGCCGCACTCGGCAGCGACACCGTGTTCCTGATCGAGCACGACACCGGGCCGGTCGGCATGGTCGGCATCGATCTCTCCACGCCCGGGAATGCCGAGGCTCGGCTACTGGCTCGGCGTCGAGCATTGGGGCCAGGGTTTTGCCACCGAGGCCGCGCGCGGCGCCATCGACTTCTTCTTCGAGGAGTTCGAGGACGAGCACCTCTATGCCGGCGCGCGCGTCACCAACCCGGCCTCGCGCAAGGTGCTGGAGAAGTGCGGCTTCCAGTGGAGCGGCGTGCAGCTGCATCGATTCCTGGCGCTGGGATCGTCGACGCCGGTCGACTGCTTCCGCCTCTCCCGCGGGGTGTGGTCGTCGCTGAAGAGCTGGAGCAGCGCGCGACGGATGAGGTAGGCGGCACACTGCGCGCCTCAATCACCGGTGTCGCCCCCGCGAAAGCGGGGCCCATAACCACAGGGCGGCGTGTGATGCACAACGCCCACTCCAAGTCTTCGCCAAACCTTGTCCTGTGGGTATGGGTCCCCGGCTCGCGCTACGCGCGCCCGAGGACGACGACATGGTTACACCGGCGGATTCACGTCCGCGCTCTCGCGCCCCAGATCCCGCTCGCGCAGATAAATATAGAACCCGGCGCCGATGATGATCACAGCGCCGACGATGGTCGCAACCGACGGCACGTCGCCGAACACCACAAAACCGAAGATCACGGCCCAGACGATCATCGAATATTGATAGGGCACCACGACGCTGGCCGGCGCGAGCTTGAGCGAACGGTTGACGCAGAACAGCGCCGTCACCGAAATCAGCCCGGCGGTCGCGAAGATCACGAGGCTGCCCGCTGTCGGCGGCACCCAGTTGAACGCCGACAGCACCGCCCCCAGCGAGAACGTGCCGACGAATTGCGAGGACGCCATCACGATGTCGGGCGTCTTGCGCAGGCTGCGCGTGATCAGCATCAGGGTCGCGAACGAGAGACTGCCGCCGAGCGCGATCAGCGCCGGCAGGCTGACGGTCTGCGCCGAGGGCCGCAGCGCGATCAGGACGCCGCAGAAGCCGATCAGGATCGCGGTCCAGCGCCGCCAGCCGACCTTCTCGCCGAGAAAGATCGCCGACATCGCGGTGACGAAGATGGGACCGGCGAGATAATAGGTGATGACGTCGGCGAGCGGCAGATAGACGGTGGCGAGGAAGAAGGCGGCGACCTCCAGCGTCGAGAGCACGACGCGGAACAGCTGCAGGCGTGGGCGCTCCAGATGCAGGAACTGGTGACGCTGCGTCCAGATCATCGGCGACAGCAGCAGCAGCGCGGCGCAGGCGCGCAGGAATAAGAGCTGCCCCACCGAATAGGTGCCCACCAGGAACTTGCCCATGGCGTCGCCGAACGAGAACATGAAGATCGACAGCACCATCAGCCCGATGCCGGCCAGGCGCGCGGAGCGATCGTCATAGGCGGAGAGGTTCTTGAAGATGAGCATTGGCGCCGTTGTAATGCCATGAGCAATACGGACAAGCCCGCCACGCTGAATTGAACGGATTGCCGCACTCTTCGCATCGCAGTAGCGATAAACGCCACATCGCAAAACGAGCTTTGAAATGACCGACTTCGATCCGTCCCAGCATCGCATGATCCCGACGCAACGCTGGTTTGAAGATTTCGTGGTCGGCGAGCGTTTCGTGCTGCCGAGCCGGACCCAGACCCCGGCGATCTTTGCCGCGTTCCAGACCGCGAGCGGCGACACCCATCCCGTGCACTACGATTTGGAATATTGCCGCAGCCGCGGCATGCCGCATCTGCTCGCCCACGGCTTCCAGACCCTGATCCACACCGCGCCGGGCGCCGGCCTGTTTCCGTTCATGGTCGAGGAATCCCTGGTCGGCTTCCTCGAGCAGTCGAGCCGGTTCCTCAAACCCGTCTATGCCGACGACACCCTTTATCCCGCGCTCGAGGTCACCGAACTGGTGCCGGGCCGCACCACCGGCGCGGTGACGCTGCGCAGCACCGTATTCAACCAGCGCCGAGAGCTGGTGCTGGAAGGACTACAGAAATTCCTGATCCGGCGGCGGCCGGCCGGTTAAGCAAGGGCCGCAATTCGCGGAAATTCGCCCCATTTGCGGGTCTCTCCGGGTTGCCGCGGGAGACCTGCTGGCCTACCTATGGCCCATGAAATTCCTCGACGAAGCAAAGGTCTATATCCGCTCCGGTGACGGCGGGAACGGCTGCGTGGCGTTCCGCCGCGAGAAGTTCATCGAATTCGGCGGTCCCTCCGGCGGCAATGGCGGGCGCGGCGGCAACGTCATCCTCGAGGTCGCCGATGGCCTCAACACGCTGATCGACTACCGCTACCAGCAGCACTTCAAGGCCCAGAAGGGCGAGAACGGCTCAGGCTCGGACCGCCATGGCGCCAACGGCAAGAACATCGTGCTGAAGGTGCCAATGGGCACCCAGATCTTCGACGAGGACCGCGAGACGCTGATCCACGACTTCACCAAGGTCGGCGAGAAATTCGTGTTGGCCGAGGGCGGCAATGGCGGTTTCGGCAACGCGCATTTCAAGACCTCGACCAACCGCGCGCCGCGCAACGCCAACCCCGGCCAGACTGGCGAAGAGCGCTGGATCTGGCTGCGGCTGAAGCTGATCGCCGACGCCGGACTGGTCGGCATGCCCAATGCCGGCAAGTCGACCTTCCTGTCCAAGGTCAGCGCGGCAAAGCCGAAGATCGCCGACTATCCCTTCACCACGCTGCATCCGCAGCTCGGTGTCGTGAATGCCGACGGCCGCGAATTCGTGCTCGCCGACATCCCCGGCCTGATCGAGGGCGCGCATGAAGGCACCGGCCTCGGCGACCGCTTCCTCGGCCATGTCGAGCGCTGCCGCGTGCTCTTGCATCTGATCGACGCAACCTGCGAGCATGCCGGCAAGGCCTACAAGACGGTGCGCAAGGAGACTCGACGCCTATGGCGGGCAGCTCACCGACAAGATCGAGATCGTCGCGCTGAACAAGATCGACGCGGTCCAACCGGACGAGCTCAAGAAGCAGAAAGAGCGCCTGAAGCGCGCGGCGAAGAAGACGCCGCTGCTGCTGTCGGCGGTCACCGGCGACGGCGTCAAGGAAGCGCTGCGTGCACTCGTCGCGGTGATCGGCGAGGCCCCGGTCTCGGCCAAGGCCAAGAGCGCCGCGGAAGCGGAGCCGTGGTCGGCCTAGTGGTCGTCCCTGCGAACGCAGGGACCCATACCGCGTGACCTTCCGGTTGGGCACGGTCATAGTACCGAACGACAAGTCTTCGCCAAACTACTCCCTGGGGTTATGGGTCTCCGCGTTCGCGGGGACGACGGCGGTGTATGTTGCCGCAACTGCGCGCCTCACCGGCTTGTCTTCGCGCCTCCAATATCGCAGCATCGCACCCTCAAGAAAATGCTAGGGATGACGCATGGCGCGCGCGAAGAACGTTCTCTGGATCATGTGCGACCAGCTTCGCTATGATTATCTCGGCTGCACCGGCCATCCCACGCTGAAGACCCCGAACATCGACGCCATGGCGAAGCGTGGCGTGCTGTTCAGCAAGGCCTATGTGCAATCGCCGATCTGCGGCCCGTCGCGGATGTCGTTCTACACCGGCCGCTACATGCGCTCGCACGGCTCGCACTGGAACGGCTGGCCCTTGCGCGTCGGCGAGCCCACGCTCGGCGATCATCTGGGCAAGATCGGCGTGCGCAACGTGCTGGTCGGCAAGACCCACATGGCCCCTGACATCGAAGGCATGAAGGCGCTCGGCATTCCCCCGGAATCGATGATCGGCGTGCATGTCGCCGAATGCGGTTTTGAACCGTATGAGCGCGACGACGGCCTGCACCCGACGGGCCGGCCGCGGCCGAAATACGACGACTATCTGCGAAAGCATGGCTTCGAGGCCACCAATCCCTGGGAGCACTGGGCCAATTCAGGTGTGGCGGACGACGGCTCCTTGCAGAACGGCTGGCTGCTGGTGCACGCCGACAAGGCCGCGCGCGTGCCGGACGAGCATTCCGAGACGCCCTACATGACGCGGCGCGCGATGGATTTCATCAGCGAGGCCGAAACCGACGGCAAGCCTTGGTGCCTGCATCTGTCTTACATCAAGCCGCACTGGCCTTACATCGCGCCAGAGCCCTATGCGAGCATGTATTCGACCGATGACATGATCCCGGTGATCCGCTCGATGCGCGAGCGGCAAAATCCGCATCCGGTGTTCGGTGCCTATATGGACATGCGCTACTCCCGCAACATGGCGCGCGACGAGGCCCGCGAGAAGGTGATCCCGACTTATATGGGCCTGATCACCCAGATCGACGACCAGATGGGCGTGCTGATGAAGTTTCTGGAGGCGCGCGATCTGCTCGACACCACCATGATCGTGTTCACCTCCGATCACGGCGACTATCTCGGCGATCACTGGATGGGCGAGAAGGACCTGTTCCACGAGCAGTCGGCAAAAATCCCGCTGATCGTCATCGATCCCTCGCAAGAGGCCGATGCCACGCGCGGGACGCGCAGCGAGGCGCTGGTCGAGGCGATCGACCTTGCCCCGACCTTCGTCGATTATTTCGGCGGCAAGGTGCCGGGCCACATCCTCGAGGGACGTTCGCTGCTGCCGCTGCTGCGCGGGCCGACGCCGGCGGACTGGCGCAAGGTCGCGTTCTCCGAATACGATTACGCGATGCAGGACGTCCGGCTGAAGCTGAACCAGCCGATCGAGCGCTGCCGCCTGTTCATGGTGTTCGACGGCCGCTGGAAATACATCCACGCCTCCGGCTTCCGCCCGATGCTGTACGACCTAGAAACCGATCCGGAAGAGTATCTCGATCGCGGCGATGACCCCGACTGCGCCGGCATCATCGCGCGGCTGCAGGCCGAGCTGTTCGACTGGGCGCTGCATCCGAGCGGCCACATCACCACCCCGCGCGAGAAGATCGCGGCCTATGCGGATAACCAGCTGCAGGTGAAGAACGGCGTGCTGATCGGCATCTGGGATGAGGCGGAGCTTGCCGCGATCAAGGACGGCATCGCGCAACGCGGGAAGATGTGAACGAGCTGAGCGAGGCTCTCTCCATTCGTCATGCCCGGGCTTGACCCGGGCATCCACGTCTTACGGCAATCGCGGACGAACGTGGATGGCCGGGTCAAGCCCGGCCATGACGACTGGGTGTAGGGCGACGAGGGACCTCAATTCTCGATCTTGTATCCCGTCGCCTTCACGATCGGCTGCCACAGCGCAATGTTTGCGGCGAGTCTCCTTGGTCAATCCTTCCGCAGAGCTGCCGACCGGGATCAGCCCGATCGCCGTGAGCTTCTCCTTCACCTCGGGCTTGGCAAGCGCGGCGCTCGCGGCGGCTCCGAGCTTGCTGGCGAACTCCGGCGGGCTGCCGGCGGGAAGCCACATGCCGTACCAGGCATCCGCGACGAGATCGATGCCGCTCTCCTTCAGCGTCGGAACCTCGGGCGCAAGGGCGAGCGCTCCGCGCTCGATGACGCGATGATCCTCACGCCCTTGGCGCGATGCTGCGGCAGCGCATCGGCCAATGTCACGATACCGAACGAGATGTGGCCGCCAATGATGTCGTTGAGGATCGGCGCGCTGCCGCGATAGGGCACGCGGGTCAGGGGAATGCCGAGATCCTTCTCGAGCTTGGAGCCCATGAAGTGCGGAATCGTGCCGTTGCTGGGCACGCCGAACGAGGTCTTGTCCGGATGCGCCTTCAGCCAGGCGACGAACCCCTTGAAGTCGGCGGCCTCGATCGCGGGGTTGATGACGACGGCGAATTCGAACCGCGCCAGGAGCGACACCGGCATGAAATCCTTCGCCGTGTCGAAGCTCGGCGTCGTCTCCACCATCGGCAGCAGGTACATGGTGGGCCCCGTCGTCACCAGCACCATGCTGCCGTCGGGGCTTGCACCCTTCACCGCCTTGATGCCGATCAGGCCGTCGCCGCCGGTGCGGTTCTCGACCACGAGGGTCCGTTGCAGCGTCGGGGCCATCTCCTGCGCGATCAGCCGACACAGCGTGTCGCCGCCGGCTCCCGCCGCGAACGGGAAAATGATCTTGCTGAGCCCGGCCTGCGCTTGTGCCTCGCCAGCCTGCGCCAGCAGCGGCAGACCGAGACATCCGGCCATGAATTTGCGGCGATCCATTCGTTTCCTCTCCGGCCCCATTTGGTTTGCCGCAGTTAGGACCAGAGCGGCGTCCCCGACAAGGCCGACCTTCGGCATTTACCGCCCCGGCCGCCTTGCGCCGGCCATCGTCCTGCTGCAAAAGCAGGCCTATCGGCGCCGCTCTCTCGCTCCGCCGTTTCCAATGCAGAGCAGATCGCCCGAGCGCGCCGACACACATACAGACATGGCCAGCCCCGAACTCAGTCAATTTCGCCGTATCGTCGTCAAGGTCGGCTCCGCGCTGCTGGTCGATTCCGACAAGGGCGAGGTGCGCTCGTCCTGGCTCGGCGCGCTCGCCGACGACATGGCCAAGCTGCACAAGGAAGGGCGCGACGTCCTCGTCGTCTCCTCCGGCTCGATCGCGCTCGGCCGCAGCCGTCTCAAGCTGCCGCGCGGCCCGCTGAAGCTGGAAGAGAGCCAGGCAGCGGCCGCCGTCGGCCAGATCGCGCTGGCGCGGATCTGGTCGGAGGTGCTGGGCGCCCACGGCATCGGCGCCGGCCAGATCCTGGTGACCTTGCAGGACACCGAGGAGCGCCGTCGCTATCTCAACGCGCGCTCCACCATCGGCAAGCTGCTGGAATGGCGCGCCATCCCCGTGATCAACGAGAACGACACGGTGGCGACCAACGAGATCCGCTACGGCGACAATGACCGCCTCGCCGCCCGCGTCGCCACCATGGCGAGCGCGGACTTGCTGGTGCTGCTGTCCGACATCGACGGCCTCTACGACGCGCCGCCGAAGAACAACCCGAACGCAAAGCTCATTCCGGTGGTCGAAAGCATCTCCTCGGAGATCGAGGCCGTGGCTGGCGACGCCGAGTCCGAGCTGTCCCGCGGCGGCATGCGCACCAAGGTCGAGGCGGCCAAGATCGCGACGACGGGCGGCACGCATATGCTGATCGCCTCCGGCAAGATCGAGCACCCGCTGCAGGCGATCGCCGATGGCGGCCGCTGCACCTGGTTCCTGACGCCGGCCAACCCCATCACCTCGCGAAAACGCTGGATCGCGGGCACGCTGGAGCCGAAGGGCACGCTGACGATCGATGCCGGCGCCGTGACGGCGCTGCGTGCCGGCGCCAGCCTGCTGCCGGCCGGTGTGATCAAGGTCGAGGGCCAGTTCGCCCGCGGCGACGCCGTGATCGTCCGCGGCCCCGACACCAGCGAGATCGGCCGCGGCCTGATCGCCTACGACGCCGACGAGGCCGAGCGGATCAAGGGCCGCTCGTCCCCGGACGTCATGGCTATCCTCGGCATCAGCGGCCGCGCCGAGATGATCCACCGCGACGATCTGGTGGTGGGCGGGTAGGGGCCGCTACGGCCCTTTTGCTCGGCCAGTGACCCAGCTTCAACGCAACCCAGGGGTAGCAGCCATACCCTCCCCGCCCTTCGCAAAAGCGGGATTTCCGTGCTAGGACACCGTCTTAGCAAAGGTTGAAAACCCCATGGCCGCCCCCTCAAAGCCATCGACGGCAATGCCGATCTTCAGGCGCTGATGTCCGATCTCGGAACCCGTGCCCGCGCTGCCGCGCGCGTGCTGGCGCTGGCGCCACCGGAGCAGAAGAACCGGGCGCTGGAAGCCATGGAGCGGGCGATCCGCGCGAACTCCGCGGCCATTCTCGCCGCCAATGCCGAGGACGTCGCGGAAGCCCGCGCCTCCGGCAATGCCACCTCCTCTTTCATCGACCGCCTGACGCTGACGCCCGCGCGGGTCGAGGGCATGGCCGAGGGCATCGCCGTCGTGCGCGGCATCGCCGATCCCGTCGGCACCGTCACCGAAAGCTGGCAGCGCCCGAACGGCATGACCATCGAGCGCGTGCGTGTGCCGCTCGGCGTCGTCGGCGTGATCTTCGAGAGCCGCCCGAACGTCGCGGCGGATGCCGGCGTGCTGTGCCTGAAGTCGGGCAATGCGGTGATCCTGCGCGGCGGCTCCGACAGTTTCCGCTCGTGCCGCGCGATCCATGAATGCCTGGTACAGGGCCTGCGCGAAGCCGGCCTGCCCGAAGCTGCGATCACGCTGGTGCCGACGCGCGACCGCGCGGCGGTCGGCATGATGCTGTCGGGGTTGAATGGCGCCGTCGACGTCATCGTGCCCCGCGGCGGCAAAAGCCTCGTCGCGCGCGTCGAGCAGGAAGCGCGCGTGCCTGTGTTCGCGCATCTCGAAGGCGTCAACCACGTCTATGTCGATGCCAGCGCCGATCTCGCCATGGCGAAGTCGATCGTGCTCAACGCGAAAATGCGCCGCACCGGCGTCTGCGGCGCGGCCGAGACCCTGCTGGTCGATCGCGCCGCTGCCGGCAAAAATCTGAAGCCGCTGGTCGAGATGCTGATCGAGGCAGGCTGCGAAGTGCGCGGGGATGAAACCGTGCAAGGGACCGATGCGCGCGTAAAACCTGCCAGCGAAGACGATTGGGACACCGAATATCTCGACGCGATCATCGCGGCGAAAGTGGTGGACGGCGTCGACGGCGCGATCGCACACATCCATGACCACGGCTCGCATCACACCGATGCGATCGTGAGCGCGGATGAGGCGGCTGCGAACAAATTTCTGAGCGAGGTCGATTCCGCGATCGTGCTGCACAACGCCTCGACGCAGTTCGCCGATGGCGGCGAGTTTGGCTTCGGCGCGGAGATCGGCATCGCCACCGGCCGCTTCCACGCTCGCGGCCCTGTCGGCGCCGAGCAATTGACGAGCTTCAAATATCGCGTTCACGGCACCGGGCAGACGCGGCCGTAATCGACGTTAAGGCGCGGGGCATTGAGCAACAATTTCGTCGCGCCACGTTTCTTCGCGCAGGCCATACCAACCCACACTTCGGGGATGCGCATCGGCTTGCTCGGCGGTTCGTTCAATCCGCCGCATCAGGCCCATCGCGCGATCAGCCAGTTCGCGCTGAAACGCCTTCAGCTCGATCGCGTGTGGTGGCTGGTGACGCCAGGCAATCCGCTGAAGGAGAATGGCACGCTGTATGAGAACTCGGCGACCGCATGCAGGCGGCGCGCGACGTTGCCGACGACCCGCGGATCGAGGTGAGCTGTCTCGAATCCGTCATTCGCACCCGCTATACTATCGACACGATCAACACCTTGCGCCGCCGCCTCTCAGGCTTGCGCTTTGTCTGGATCATGGGCGCCGACAACCTCGCTCAATTCCATCGATGGCAGGACTGGCGGCGCATCGCCGGCCAGGTGCCGATGGCGGTCATCGACCGTCCGCCGCAGAGTTTTCGTGCCCTCGCCTCGCCCGCCGCCAAAGCCCTAGCGCGTTACCGCCTGCCCGAGAACAAGGCGGCGCTGCTCGCGGATCAGCCGGCGCCGGCCTGGGTATTCCTGACCGGATTGAAGCTGAATCTGTCCTCCACGGGCCTGCGGAACCCGGATGGAAGCTGGAAAGGTACGAAGTGAGACAGAGTGCGCGGACGGGGGTGGCTCCGGGCTCTCTGGCATATTGAAACCCTTAACCCCACATGATGTAGTGTAACCGGTGAGCGCCGGATTCGGCGTTCGCGATACAGTGAAAGGAATGGTCCCTGACCACATCTGTATTGTCCAAGTCAACTTCAGCGAAGTCAGCTTCAACGAAGTCTGTTTTACCCAAGGCAAAACCGGCGCGTAAAACATCGACCAAAGCTGCAGCCTTGAAGGCGCAACCCGACGCCGACAAGACGCTGAGCCTGATCCTCTCCCGCCTCGACGACATGAAGGCGGAAGAGACGGTCACCATCGACCTTCGCGGCAAATCGGCGTACTCCGACTACATGATCGTGACCACCGGCCGGGCCAACCGGCACGTCGGCGCGATCGCGGAGAACGTCGCCAAGGGCCTCAAGGAAAACGGCATCAAGAACATCCACGTCGAGGGCTTGCCCAATTGCGACTGGGTGCTGATCGATTCCGGCGATGTGATCGTGCACGTGTTCAGACCCGAGGTCCGCGAATTCTACAATCTCGAGCGGTTGTACACGCAGGGCCCAGGGGCGGCGAAAGCGATCTAGGCTCAACGAGCCGATTTCGAATCGGCTGACGCGCATGCTAGCGTCGTGCGCGCGCTCATTGCGCGCGGTCTTGAAACACGACTCCGAAGAATCCATGCGCGTTGCTGTCATTGCGGTGGGCCGGCTGAAGCAGGGCCCCGAACGGGAGCTTGCCGACCGCTATTTCGAGCGGTTCGACGAGGCCGGCCGCAAGCTTGGATTCCGCGAGGCTCCTGGTCCACGAAATCCCCGAAAGCCGCGCGCGCGACACCGCGACGCGAATGAGCGAGGAGGCCGCGGCGATCTCGGCCCATATCCCGGACAAGGCGATCCTGGTGGCGATGGACGAGCGCGGCCAGAATCTCGAGTCCACCGTATTCGCACGGCATCTCGGCCGCTGGCGCGACGAGGGGGCCGGACATACTATCTTCGTGATCGGAGGGGCGGACGGACTTTCGCCCGAATTGCGCCGTAAGGCCAAGCTTGCGATCGCGTTCGGCTCTGCGACCTGGCCGCACCAAATGGTCCGCGTCATGCTTCTGGAACAGCTTTACCGGGCCGCCACCATTCTGGCCGGCCACCCCTATCACCGCGCGTGATGCGCGCCACAACGAGCACCTTTGCCGACACGATGCGAGCGCCGCTCCTCAATCTGCTGCTGATCGCCGGCCTCGGGGGCGCAAGCCTCGCGCAAGCTTACATAAGCCTCGCGCAAGCTCAGACGGCGACGCCGCCGCAGACCGCAGCCGTCTCGCCCGATGCCATCAGGCAGCGCGAGCAGGAGCTGGAAGCCGCCCGCGCCAGGCAGAAGAGCGCGGAGGAAGCACAGGCCAAGCTCAAGGCCGAGATCACCTCGCTCGGCAAGGACCGCACCCAGCTCAATCAGCAGCTGATCGACACCGCGGCCAATGTGCGCGGGGTCGAGACCAAGATCGACGACACCGAAGCGCGGCTGCGAAGCCTCAACGGTCGCGAGCAGGAGATGCGCGCGTCGCTGGATTCGCGCCGGGCCGACATCGTCGAGGTGCTGGCGGCCTTGCAACGTGCCGGGCGGCGCACGCCGCCGGCGCTGCTGGTGCGGCCGGAAGATGCGCTGCAATCGCTGCGCACGGCGATGCTGCTCGGCGCCGTCGTGCCGGAGCTGCGCGGCCGCGCCGAAAGGATCGCAGGCGAGGCTCGGCGAGCCTCGTCGCCTTGCGCAAGACCATCGCCACCGAGCGCGACCAGCTCGCCTCCGACCGTGACAAGGTCAGGAGCGACCAGACCCGCCTCACCGCCCTCGTCGACGAGCGGCAGCGCCTGCAGGCGGCGCGCGAAAAGGATCTCGATGCCGAGAACTCGCGCGCGATCATGCTTTCAAAGCAGGTCGGCGATCTCCAGGGCCTGATCACCAAGATGGAGCAGGACCTGCAAAGCGCGGCCAAGGCCGCCGAGAAGGCCGCCGAGGCCGCAAGGCAGGCCGAAGCCAAGGAGGCCAAGGAGGCCAAGGCAGCAGCAGCAAACGCGGCCGCCAGCGCCAAATCGGGCCCGGGCGCTTTCAAGGACCGTTCCCGGACCACCCCGGCGATCGCGTTCGCCTCGGCCAAGGGCCTGCTGCCGCTTCCGGTTAACGGTAACAAGATCAGGGATTTTGGCGGTTCCGACGGGGTCGGCGGGGTCCAGAAGGGCATTTCGCTGGCGACCAAGCCGGGCTCCCAGGTCACAACGCCGTGTGACGGCTGGGTGGTCTATTCCGGTCCGTTCCGCAGCTATGGACAACTCTTGATCCTCAATGCCGGGGGCGGGTATCATGTCCTGATCGCCGGGATGGAGCGCATTTCGGTCAACATCGGACAGTTTGTGCTCACGGGGGAGCCGGTCGCGACCATGGGGTCGACATCTCAAGTCGCCTCCATTCTCGCGACGAACGCGAGTCAACCCGTGCTGTATGTCGAGTTCCGTAAGGACGGCACTCCAATCGATCCAGGCCCATGGTGGGCCGCAAATGAAGGCGAGAAGGTTCGCGGATGATGCGCAAGACTTCAGTAATCCTCCTCAGCGCCGCCACCGGTGCAGCGCTGACGCTGTTCGTGACGCAGCCGCGCGCGGTGTTCATGGGCTCCAGCGCGCGAGCCGCCACCGCGGACACCTATCGCCAGCTCAATCTGTTCGGCGACGTCTTCGAGCGCGTGCGCTCAGACTATGTCGAGAAACCCGACGACACCAAGCTGATCGAATCCGCCATCAGCGGCATGCTCACCGGCCTCGATCCGCATTCCAGCTACATGGACGCCAAGAGCTTCCGCGACATGCAGGTGCAGACCCGCGGTGAGTTCGGCGGCCTCGGCATCGAGGTCACGATGGAAGACGGCCTGATCAAGGTGGTCTCGCCGATCGACGACACGCCCGCTTCGCGCGCCGGCATCATGGCCAACGACATCATCACCAATCTCGACGACGAGGCGGTGCAGGGCCTCACCCTGAACCAGGCGGTCGAGAAGATGCGCGGTCCGGTCAACACCAAGATCAAGCTGAAGATCATCCGCAAGGGCCAGGACAATCCGCTCGACGTCACACTGGTGCGCGACAACATCCGCGTCCGCTCGGTGCGCGCGCGCGTCGAGCAGGACGACATCGCCTATATCCGCATCACCACCTTCAACGAGCAGACCACCGAGGGCCTGAAGCGCGAGGTCGGCAACCTCTCGAATCAGATCGGCGACAAGCTCAAGGGCTACATCATCGACCTCCGCAACAACCCGGGCGGCCTGCTCGAGGAAGCGGTCACCGTCTCCGACTCGTTCCTGGAGAAGGGCGAGATCGTCTCGACCCGCGGCCGCAATGCCGAGGAGACCCAGCGCCGCACCGCGCATGCGGGCGACCTCACCAAGGGCAAGCCGGTCATCGTGCTGGTCAATGGCGGCTCGGCCTCGGCGTCGGAGATCGTGGCCGGCGCGCTGCAGGACCACAAGCGCGCGACCATCGTCGGCACGCGCTCGTTCGGCAAGGGATCGGTGCAGACCATCATCCCGCTCGGAAGCGGCAATGGCGCGCTGCGCCTGACCACGGCGCGCTACTACACGCCGTCGGGCAAGTCGATCCAGGCCAAGGGCATCGTGCCCGACATCGAAGTGCTGCAGGACGTGCCGGACGAGCTGAAGTCGCGCACCGACACCAAGGGCGAGGCTTCGCTGCGCGGCCATCTCAAGAACGACGGCGACGAGAAGACCGGCTCGCAGTCCTATGTCCCGCCGGACGCCAAGGACGACAAGGCGCTCAAGCTCGCCGGCGACCTGCTCCACGGCATCAAGAACAGCGCCTCGGCCGCGCCCGCCCCCGGCGGCGACAACAAGGCCACGACCGACAAGCCCAAGGCGGCCAACTAAGTCGTCCTCACAGGCGATCTCACGAAAGGGCGGCTCCCGGAGCCGCCCTTTTTGCTTGGAACTCTCATCGAACTCCTGGCATCCCCGGCCTATCCCGGCCTGCCGCCGCTTGACCCTGGCGTGGTATCGTCGGCAGCAGTGATTCGGGATCTCGCATGACTGAAACGGCCGATGATCTGAGCACCCCGCTCGGACAGGACAAGCCGCGCCGGAAACGCCGGCTGCGGCTGCCGTTCACGGCCATGCAGCTGCTGGCTGTGCTGCTTGGCCTGTTCCTGCTCAGCTTTGCCGGCTTTGCCATCTTCAACAAGGATCCGCTCGGCGGCGAGCCGTTGAAGCGGATCGCGATCGGGGATCCCAAGGCGACCGACGAGAAGCCGGCAGCCTCCGGTCACGGCCAGGACGGCAAGAACGAGAGCAAGCCGGACGGCAAGCACGAGACCAAGGAAGCGCCGAAATCGCCGGGCGAACAGAAGACCGTCACCATGATCGACGGCTCGACCGGCGCCCGGCACGACGTGGTGATCGGCGCCGGCGATGCCGCCGACAAGGGCGAGGCCGCGGCTGCTTCGGCTCCCCCGCCGGTCATGGCCGGGATCGATCCAAAGCTGCTGGAGAAGTCGCGCTACGGCATGATCCCGGTGGTCGCCGGGGACCTCAAGCCGTTCAACGTCTACGCCGCGGATGCGGACCGCGCCAAGGCCGCCAAGATGCCGGTGGTCGCGATCGTGATCGGCGGCCTCGGCGTCGGCGCCGCCAAGACCACCGACGCCATCATGAAGCTGCCGCCGGCCGTGACGCTGGCCTTCACCCCCTACGGCGCCGATCCCGGCAAGCTCGCCGAACGCGCCCGCGCACAGCGCCACGAGATCTTCCTGCAGATCCCGATGGAGCCCTACGATTTCCCCGACAACGACCCCGGCCCTCAGACGCTGCTGACCTCGCTCAGCGTCGACCAGAACATGGACCGCCTGTACTGGCATCTCAGCCGGATGCAGGGCTATGCCGGCATCACCAATTTCATGGGCGCGCGCTTCATCGCGACGGAGCCGGCGATGCAGCCGATCATCCGCGAGGCCGCCAAGCGCGGCCTCGGCTTCTTCGACGACGGCTCCTCGCCCCGCAGCATCGCGTCCCAGGCCGCAGGCAGCGCGGCGATGCCGTTCGGCAAGGGCGACATCGCGATCGACGCGGTGCCGACCCCGACCGAGATCGACCGCGCCCTGAACAAGCTGGAATCGGCGGCACGCGAGCGCGGCGCGGCGGTGGGCACGGCTAGCGCCCTTCCCGTCTCAATCGACCGCATCAGCGCCTGGACCAAGACATTGGGCGACCGGGGTATCCTTTTGGTGCCATTGACAACCGCGATGCTGAAATCAAAATCCAGCTGAATCAACGGATTGGTGCGGCACGGGTCCTGGCGGGGGACCGGTTGAGCGGTACCGGCAGCATGCAAGAGGTCTGGCGGAATGGCGCGTTACGAGGATCTGCCCTACCGGACCTGTGTCGGCGTGATGCTGCTCAACAGCAAGGGTCTCGTGTTCATCGGCCGCCGTGCCGGCGGCATCGAGCATGTCGACGACACCCATGTCTGGCAGATGCCGCAAGGCGGCGTCGATCCCGGCGAGGACAATTGGGAGGCCGCCAAGCGCGAGCTGTATGAGGAGACCAGCGTGCGCTCGGTCGAGCGGCTCGGCGAGGTCCCGGACTGGCTCACCTACGACATCCCGCGCACGGTCGCCGGGCGCACCTGGAAGGGCCGCTATCGCGGCCAGCGCCAGAAATGGTTCGCGGTGCGCTTCACCGGCAAGGACAGCGAGATCAACGTCGAGAAGCCCGGCGGCGGCGGCCACAAGGCCGAGTTCGTGAACTGGCGCTGGGAGCCGATGAAGAACCTGACCGGGCTGATCATTCCCTTCAAGCGTCCGGTCTATGAGCGCGTGGTGCAGGAATTTTCCGCGCTGGCGGATGAATAAATCAAATCGTCATACCGGGTTCGATGCTAATGCATCGCCGGAATGACGACGAAAGAGCCACGCGTGACGACTGAAAAACCCTACCGCCCCAATGTGGGCATCGCCCTCTTCAATGCCGATGGCCGCGTGCTGATCGGCCACCGCTTCAAGGGCGACGGGCCCGAGATCATCCTGCCGGGGCTCGACTGGCAGATGCCGCAGGGCGGCGTCGACGACGGCGAGAACCTGCGCGATGCGGTGATGCGCGAGCTCTGGGAGGAGACCAACGTCGTCAGCGCCGAATTCCTCGGCGAGACCGACTGGCTCACCTACGAATTCCCGCCCTATGACGGCCCGCAGACGCATCGCCTCGCGAAATTCCGCGGCCAGCGCCAAAAATGGTTCGCGCTGCGCTTCACCGGCAAGGACGACGAGATCGATCCGCTGACGCCGCGCAACGGCCAGCCCGCCGAGTTCGACGCCTGGCGCTGGGAGCGCCTCGACCGCGTCGCCGACGTCGTGGTGCCGTTCCGGCGCGAGGTCTACCAGGCCGTGGCGCGAGAGTTTGCGGCCTTCGCAAACTGAAATCGCGAAAACAACCCCATGCACAGTAGAACGGGGGTTGGAATCATGAGGGAATTTCGACCAGCCATTTGCGTTTGAGAGGGCCACGCGATCTCGCTCCGCCCCCTCTCGGAGGAGGGCAATCGCATATGGAGCGATCTCGCCTGTGGCCATCCTTCGAGACGCCCGCCGTTGGCGGGCTCTCAGGATGAGGACTGGGCACGTGGCACCCATTTCAACGCGCGCCAATGTTGCATAGCCTCATCCTGAGGAGACCGCGAAGCGGTCGTCTCGAAGGACGAGGCGCTTGCACAACTGCTGCTCGGACGTTGCGCGCCAGTGGGGCTCACCCAGCACGCGCTAATTGATCGGTCCTACCGTGAACGGGCCGATTGCGATGACGTGGCAATCGCTGTCGCGCTTGGCGCAATCGGCGAGCGCGGAACTGACGGCGGCCCGCTCGTCGGCGGCCTTGAGGCCGAGGCCCGGCCGGCCGGCGGTGCCGACGGCAACTGCGTTCCAGCCCATGGCATCGCCGAGCTTGCGCACCACTTCACCGCGCGCGTCCGCCAGGATCGAGGCGTTGGTAGCGGCGTGGAAGAAGCCGGTGGTCCTGAACAAGGTCGGGATCGGCACCACGAAATTATCGTCGATCGCGACCACCATGCACGCGGTGCCGGCAATCGCGCCGCACGATTCCAGCGACCGCCGCGCCGCGTCCTCTGCGGATGAGGCGCCGAGCACCATGAAATATTGTCCGCCCGGGCCAAGCGCAACCGAGCGGGATTTCGCCGCCGGCACGAAGATGTTCTCGAGCCGGACCTTCTGCGGCTCGCGCACCATCGGAAAGTCCTTCGGTGCGAAGGTCCGCTCGGTCATGGCATCATGCCGGAAGTAGGGAGCTGCCGGCATCGGCGGCTTGCCGTGCGCGTATACGACGGTGTTGCCGACGGCGTAGAGCTCGCAGCGACGCGGCGATTGCGCGGCGTCGGCGCGCTTCTGGCACTGCTCGAGCGCGGTGTTGCGCGCGGCCTCCTCGCTCGCCTGGTTCAGTGCCGAGCCGGTGAAGCCGCCGACATTGAGCGCGAAGGCCTTGTAATCACCGGAGCTCGCATAGTCGCCGGCGAGGAAGCTGCGAACGCGCTCGTTGATGAAAGGCACGCTATCGGCGGGAAACCTGCCGGACGTCGGCGATTCCGATGGCGCCGGCGCCGGCATGGGCACCATCGCGGCGCCGGCATTGGACGGGGCCATCGGCGCCTTGGCGAGCTGGGTCGGTGACGGGCTCGGCGTCACCGCGCTTGCCGTTGGCGCGGTACTGGGCGTTGCGCTCGGCGTCGCCGCGACATTCGCGGTCTGCTTGAGCTTGGTGTTGTAGAGGAAGCCGGTGACGCCGATGCCGGTGACCGAGACCACGGCAACGACCAGCGGCCACATCCACACGGGAGCGGCGGCCAGCTTGGAGGGCTTCTTCAGCTGCGGCTTGCCATAGGTGCCGTCCTCGCGCCGCATCGCCACCATGTAGGCATGCACCGGCGTCGGGATGTTCTTGACCTCCTGCGCGCCGATATCGGCGAACTGCACCGAGAGCTTGTTGGCGACCTGCTCGTGCACGGCGCGGGAGACGCAGATGCCGCCGACCTCGGCGAGGCCTTCCAGCCTTGCCGCGATGTTGACGCCGTCGCCCAAGAGATCCCCGTTGCGCTCGACCACGTCGCCGATGGTGATGCCGATGCGGAACGACATCTGCCGGCTCGGCGGATAGGCCATGTTGCGGGTTCGCAGGGATTCCTGGATATCGATCGCGCAGCGCACCGCGTCGACGGCACTCGGGAATTCCGCGAGCACGGCGTCGCCGGCCGTATTGAAGATGCGCCCGCTGGCTTTGGCGATGAAATCGTCGATGACCTCGCGATAGGAGGCGAGGCGCCGCAGCGTCTCTTCCTCGTCTTCCGCGACCAGTCGCGAATAGCCGGCAATATCGGCTGCAAGAATCGCTGCGATCTTGCGTTTCATCAGTTACCGCCCAGGGCATAAAATATGCGGGCAGAATGCCGCGATCCCCAGCACGGTGCAACAAAGTTTCGGCGCCCGCCACTTCCGTGACGAGCGCCGAACCGGTTCGAAAATCGCAGGCCCGAAGCCCCGAAGCGAAGCCCCGGGGCTTAGTGCATAGCCGTGGAGTTGAGCTGATGCTGGATGCTCTTGTAGTGATCGAGCCGCTCGATGGCGTGATCGAGCTCGCCGCCTTCATGCTCCTTCAGGCTCTCTTCCATCTCCGTGATCGTCTCGGCGAACTGGGCACGGTCAAGCTCGGCCAGCGACGTCGCGACGTCGGCGAGCACGGTCAGGCCCTTTTCGGAGACTTCGGCAAGGCCGCCCAGCACGATGATCTTCTCGTGCTTGCCGCCGGTGGTGATGGTGAGAATGCCGGGGCGGATCGCCGCCACGACCGGCGCATGCCCCGCCAGCACGCCGAAGTCGCCTTCGACGCCGGGGATATCGACCTGATCGACCTCGCCCGAGAAGGCGAGCTTTTCCGGCGAGACGAGATCGAAGTGGAAGGTGGCCATAACAAACCTGCGAATGGTGAGTAGCGAATGGCGAGTGGCAAAACAGGAAGCAGCTATTCGCTGCTCCCTATTCGCTATTCGCCAGCTTAGGCCGCCTCGGCAGCCAGCTTCTTGCCCTTCTCGACGGCTTCTTCGATGGTGCCGACCATGTAGAAGGCGGCTTCCGGCAGATGGTCGTACTTGCCTTCCACCAGGCCCTTGAAGCCCTTGATGGTGTCGGCGAGGTCGACGAACTTGCCCGGCGAGCCGGTGAAGATTTCGGCGACATGGAACGGCTGCGACATGAAGCGCTCGATCTTGCGGGCGCGGGCCACGGCCAGCTTGTCCTCTTCCGAAAGCTCGTCCATGCCGAGAATGGCGATGATGTCCTGGAGCGCCTTGTAGCGCTGCAGCACCTGCTGGACCTGACGGGCGACCGCGTAGTGCTCCTCGCCGACGACCAGCGGCGAGAGCATGCGCGAGGTCGAGTCGAGCGGGTCCACCGCCGGGTAGATGCCCTTTTCGGCGATCGAGCGCGACAGCGTGGTGGTCGCGTCAAGATGCGCGAACGAGGTCGCGGGCGCCGGGTCGGTCAAGTCGTCGGCCGGAACGTAGATGGCCTGCACCGAGGTGATCGAGCCCTTCTGGGTGGTGGTGATGCGCTCCTGCAGCGCGCCCATGTCGGTCGCGAGCGTCGGCTGATAACCCACGGCGCTCGGAATACGACCGAGCAGCGCCGACACTTCCGAGCCGGCCTGGGTGAAGCGGAAGATGTTGTCGACGAAGAACAGCACGTCCTGGCCCTTGTCGCGGAAATCTTCCGCGATGGTCAGACCGGTGAGCGCGACGCGGGCGCGGGCGCCGGGCGGCTCGTTCATCTGGCCGAACACCAGCGCGCACTTCGACTTGACGCTCGGATCCGGATTCTTCGGGTCGGCGTTGACCTTGGATTCGATGAACTCGTGATAGAGGTCGTTGCCCTCGCGGGTACGCTCGCCGACGCCGGCGAACACGGAGTAACCGCCGTGGGCCTTCGCGACGTTGTTGATCAGCTCCTGGATCAGCACGGTTTTGCCGACGCCGGCGCCGCCGAACAGGCCGATCTTGCCGCCCTTGGCGTAGGGAGCGAGAAGGTCGACGACCTTGATGCCGGTGACGAGAATTTCAGCTTCCGTAGACTGGTCGGTGTAGCTCGGCGCTTCCTGGTGGATGGCGCGCAGGCCTTCGGTCTTGACGGGACCGGCTTCGTCGATCGGCTCGCCGATGACGTTGATGATGCGGCCGAGCGTGCCTTCGCCGACGGGAACGCGGATCGGAGCGCCGGTGTCGGTCACTTCCTGGCCACGAACCAGACCTTCGGTGGTGTCCATCGAGATGGTGCGGACGGTCGACTCGCCGAGATGCTGGGCGACTTCGAGCACCAGGCGGTTGCCGCCGTTCTTGGTTTCGAGGGCGTTGAGAATGGCCGGCAGATGGCCTTCGAACTGCACGTCGACGACGGCGCCGATGACCTGGGTGACGCGACCGAGCTGGGCTGCCATTGAATGTCTCCTTCGATCCGAACTTCTAAACCACGGTCAGCGACCGGGATGATGGGTTGAATGGGTGCCGACGCGTCCTTAGACGGCTTCGGCGCCCGAGATGATTTCGATCAGTTCCTTGGTGATCTGCGCCTGACGCGTGCGGTTGTAGACCAGCGTCTGCTTGCGGATCATCTCGCCGGCGTTGCGCGTCGCGTTGTCCATCGCGCTCATCTGCGCGCCGTAGAACGAGGCGTTGTTCTCGAGCAGCGCACGGAAGATCTGTACTGCGAGGTTGCGCGGCAGAAGACGGGCGAGAATCTCGTCCTCTTCCGGCTCGTATTCGTAGGACGTCGTGTTGGCGGCAGCGCCCTCCTCGACGACCAGCGGAATGATCTGCTGGGCGGTCGGGATCTGCGCGATCACCGAGCGGAAGCGCGAATAGAACAGCGTGCAGACGTCGAACTCGCCGTTGTCGAACCGCGCCAGAACCTTCTTGGCGATGTCCTCGGCGTTGCCGAAGCCGAGCTGACGCACGCTGCGCAGGTCCATGTGCTCGACGATCTGCTTGTCGAACTGGCGGCGAAGCTGCTCGTAACCCTTGCGGCCGACGCAGAAGAACTTCACGTCCTTGCCCTGCGCCATCAGCGCCAGGGCGCGCTCGCGCGCAAGACGCACGATCGAGGAGTTGAAGGCGCCGGAGAGGCCGCGTTCGCCGGTGCAGACCAGCAGCAGGTGAACCTGGTCGCGGCCGGTACCGGCCAGCAGCACCGGCGCGCCGGGCGAGCCCGCTGCGGCGCTGGCAATGTTGGAGATCACCGCGCTCATCTTGTCGGCGTAGGGACGCGCCGCTTCCGCGGCGGTCTGCGCGCGACGCAGCTTGGAGGCTGCGACCATCTGCATGGCCTTGGTGATCTTCTGCGTCGCCTTCGTGGAGGCGATGCGGACGCGCATGTCTTTAAGTGACGCCATTCTTCGTTCACCCCGGCGGTTCGATCCCAACGATCAAGCCGCTAGCCTATCCCAGTCGTCATGCCCGGGCGTGTCCCGGGCATCCACGTTCTCGTCTGCCACGCGGTAACACGTGGATGGCCGGGACTTCAGTTGCGAAGACGCGCTTCGCGCTTTGGCCCGGCCATGACGGCGCTCCTCTTAAGCGAAGCTCTTCGCGAAACCTTCGACCACCGACTTCAGCTTTGCAGCGCTGTCGTCGGAGAGATCGCGGCTGTCGCGGATCGCGTTGAGGATGTCGACGTGCTTGCCGCGCAGCAGCGAGAGCAGGCCGTCCTCGAACGCGCGCACCTTGTTGACCGGCAGCGGATCGAGATAGCCGTTGGTGCCGGCCCAGATCACGCAGACCTGCTCTTCCATCTTCAGCGGCGAGAACTGCGGCTGCTTCAGCAGCTCGGTCAGGCGCGAACCGCGGTTGAGCAGGCGCTGGGTCGAGGCGTCGAGATCGGAGCCGAACTGCGCGAACGCCGCCATTTCGCGGTACTGCGCGAGCTCGCCCTTGATCTTGCCAGCGACCTTCTTGGTGGCCTTGGTCTGCGCCGAGGAGCCGACGCGCGACACCGACAGACCGACGTTCACCGCGGGACGGATGCCCTGGAAGAACAGGTCGGTTTCCAGGAAGATCTGACCATCGGTGATCGAGATGACGTTGGTCGGAATATAGGCCGACACGTCGTTGGCCTGGGTTTCGATGACCGGCAGCGCCGTCAGCGAGCCCGAGCCCTGATCCTTGTTCAGCTTCGCCGCGCGCTCGAGCAGGCGGGAGTGTAGATAGAACACGTCGCCGGGATAGGCTTCGCGGCCCGGCGGGCGGCGCAGCAGCAGCGACATCTGGCGGTAGGCGACGGCCTGCTTGGACAGATCGTCATAGATGATGACGGCGTGCATGCCGTTGTCGCGGAAGTACTCGCCCATGGTGCAGCCGGTGAACGGGGCGATGTACTGCATCGGCGCCGGATCGGATGCGGTGGCGGCGACGACGATCGAGTATTCGAGCGCGCCCTGCTCTTCCAGCACCTTCACGAACTGGGCAACCGTCGAACGCTTCTGGCCGACCGCGACGTAGACGCAGTACAGCTTGATGTTCTCGTCCGGCTGCGCGTTGAGCGGCTTCTGGTTCAGGATGGTGTCGAGCGCGATCGCGGTCTTGCCGGTCTGACGGTCGCCGATGATCAGCTCGCGCTGGCCGCGGCCGATCGGGATCAGGGCGTCGATCGCCTTGAGGCCGGTCGCCATCGGCTCGTTCACTGACTTGCGCGGAATGATGCCGGGCGCCTTGACGTCGACGCGCATGCGCTTGTCGGCCTGGATCGGGCCCTTGCCGTCGATCGGGTTGCCGAGACCGTCGACCACGCGGCCGAGCAGGCCCTTGCCGACCGGCGCGTCCACGATGGCGCGGGTGCGCTTGACGGTCTGGCCTTCCTTGATCTCACGGTCGGCACCGAAAATAACGACACCGACGTTGTCGGTTTCGAGGTTCAGCGCCATGCCGCGGGTGCCGTTCTCGAACTCGACCATTTCACCGGCCTGGACATTGTCCAGACCGTAGACGCGAGCGATGCCGTCGCCGACGGACAGCACCTGTCCGACTTCGGAGACTTCAGCTTCCTGGCCGAAATTCTTGATCTGGTCCTTGAGGATCGCGGAAATTTCCGCGGCGCGGATGTCCATCAGCCTGCCTCTTTCATCGCGTGCTTGATCGAATTGAGTTTGGTGCGAAGCGAACCATCCACCATGCGGCTGCCCAGCTTGACGACGAGGCCACCGATGATCGAGGGATCGACTTTCACGTTCAGCGCGACGTCCTTGCCGGTCACCGACTTCAGGGCAACCTTGAGGGCGTCGAGATTCTTCTCAGAGAGCGCTTCGGCCACCGTGACATCGGCCGTCGTCTCGCCCTTGAACTTGGCGACGAGGACCCGATAGGCGCGGATGACGTCGGCCACCGCGAACAAGCGGCGGTTGGCGGTCAGCACTTTCAGGAAATTGGCGGAGATGCCGGCGATGCCGGCCTTGGCCAGCACGGCCGAGAGGGCCTTGGACTGGGCATCGGCCGCAAACACCGGGCTGCGGACGAGGCGCTTAAGATCGGCGCTCTCGTTCAGCAGGGCCTCGAACTTGTCGAGATCGGCTTTGACCTCGTCGACCACCTTCTGGTCGCGGGCCAGTTCAAACAAGGCCGTTGCATAACGACCGGACACACCTGAAACGGACGTATCTTCTGCAGCCACAGACGCGCTCTTTTTGCTGTCAAACTCGCAAGGGAAAAACCGTCGCCACAAAGCGGCGCCTAGCGATCCAAGCCCTTGGAATTCAAGCGGGACTTCGATTTTCGGCCGACACGGGAGGTGCCGGGTCCGTTAAAATCGCGGCTTTGCTAACATAGCAGGCGCGCAGGTGCAACATGACGCCAAATTAAAGGCACGACGTTCTGTCGCCAGTTCGTCGCAGTCGACGACGTCGTCACGGTCAGCGAATGGCGTGAGCTACCGCGCCGCGGAATAGCCGCGAGCTTTGTCGCGGTTCGGTACCTTTTGGTTCCTGCCCTCAGCGCATAGCCGCCATGAACACAGATCGCTGAGGCGTGACTCCGGGCCGCCTTGCCAGCTCTTCCCGAATACTTACCCAATTCTAAACACGCAGTATGATGACTTCGTTTTACAGTATTGCGAAGTAATAATTAGGTTAATAAATCGTTAAAGCGAAAGATTACGGAACATCGGCTGCAATATCGGTGCCAGTCACAAGATATTTCATGACGACACAGAACGGATTTACTGCCCAATTCATGCCGCATTAGGAATCGAAACGCCAAACCGCTCACAAACTGATGGGGGCTCCACTAGCCACATATGTGGCAATACTAGCTTAGGGACCACTAAATGCTGTCTTTGAAGACGCTGGGCTTTGTGACCCGGCCGCGTACGGCGATCGCTTTCGTTGCCGCAACTCTCCTCATCGGTGGAACTGCCACCGAGGCTTCCGCCAAATCCCGCCACCACCGGCATCACCATCACCGCCACCACGCCCAGGCCGATACCAACGCGACCTCCGATTGGCGCAACGCCAATGCAGCGATGACGCCGAACTCCGGCTCGGGCCACAGCTTCTCCGGCATGGCCTCCTATTACGGCAATGAGTCCGGCAGCCGCACGGCCTCGGGTCAGCGTTTCAACCAGAACGCCCTGACCGCGGCGCACCGTTCGCTGCCCTTCGGCACCAAGCTGCGCGTCACCCATCGCGGCTCGAGCGTCATCGTCACCATCAATGACCGTGGCCCGTTCATTCGCGGCCGGGTTCTCGACCTCTCCACGGGTGCAGCCCGCGCCATCGGCCTCACCGGCGCCGGCGTCGGCCGCGTCACCGCGGAAGTCGTCTCCTAAGGCGCTTCACGCGTCTCACGGTACACGCGCAAATTTCCATCAGTTTGATGCGCGTCTAAAACAAGCCCGCGGTCTTGGGGGACCGCGGGCTTTTTATTGTGTCCCGGACAAGCTGCAACGCGCGAGCGTTGCGGCGCAGAGCCGGGACCCAGAGGCGACAAGGTACAGCGTGGCGACATGGGCCCCGGCTCTGCAGTGCAGCGCTGAAGGGCGCTGCACTGCGTCCGGGGCACGAGAGGATGGAGCGGAGGCTACAAAAAGCTCTGCGGGTCGACGTCGACTTCGAGCTTCTGATTGCCCGTCGCCTTCGGGCAGACCGCGAGCCAATTGCGCAAGTAATCCGACAGATCGAAACCGCGCGCCGATTTCACCAGGATACGGAAGCGGTAGCGGCCCTTGATGACGGCGAGTGGCGCCTCCGCCGGGCCCAGCACCACGACGCGCTCGTCGCGCGGCGCGAGGGCGACGATACGGCGGCCGAGGCCTTCGGCGCTCGGGCGGTCTCCGGCCGAGATGATCAGGCTCGCGAGCCGGCCGAACGGCGGATACAGCGTGCGTTCGCGCAAATCGATCTCGCTGTCGTAGAACGCCTCGCGGTCGCAGGCGATCAGCGCCTTCATCACGGGATGATCAGGCTGATGCGTTTGCAGATATCCGACGCCGCGGCCCTGCTCGCGGCCGGCGCGGCCGATCACCTGGTTGAGCAATTGCCAGGTGCGCTCCGCCGCGCGCGGATCGCCGTTGCTGAGGCCGAGATCCGCATCGACCACGCCGACGAGGTTGAGCCGCGGAAAATTGTGGCCCTTGGCGACGAGCTGCGTGCCGATGATGATGTCGACGCGGCCTTCCGCGATCTCGGCAAGCTCGCTGCGCATCGTCTCGATCGAGGTGATGAGATCGCTCGACAGCACCATGGTGCGCGCGTCCGGGAACAGCGCCGCCGCCTCCTCCTGCAGCCGCTCGACGCCGGGGCCGACCGCCACCAGCGATTCCTCGGCCGAGCAGTGCGGGCAGATGTGCGGCCGCGGCATCGAGAAGCCGCAATGATGGCAGACGAGGCGCTGGCGAAAGCGGTGATCGACCAGCCAGGCATCGCAGATGGTGCAGGCGAAGCGATGGCCGCAGCCGCGGCACAAAGTCAGCGGCGCATAGCCGCGGCGATTGAGGAACAAGAGCGCCTGCTCGCGCTTCTCGATCGCCTTTCTGATCTCACCGGCGAGGCGCGGCGAGATGTAGCGGCCGCGCGCCGGCGGCTCGCGGCGCATGTCGATGGCCTCGATATGCGGCATGTGCTGGCCGCCGAAGCGCGAGGGCAGCGCGATGCGCTGGTAGCGGTTCTTGCGCGCATTGACCTCGGACTCGACCGACGGCGTCGCGGAGGCCAGCACGACCGGGATCTTGGCGATATGCCCGCGCACCACCGCCATGTCACGGGCGTGATAATGCACGCCCTCGTCCTGCTTGTAGGCCTGGTCGTGCTCTTCATCGACGACGATCAGGCCGAGATCGGCGTAAGGGAGAAACAGCGCCGAGCGCGCGCCGACCACGACCGGCGCGGTGCCGCCCGAGATCGCGGCCCAATTGCGCGCGCGCGTGCGTGGCGTCAGCTCGGAGTGCCACTCGATCGGCCGCACGCCGAAGCGCTGCGCGAAGCGATCGAGGAACTGGCCGGTGAGTGCGATCTCCGGCATCAGGATCAGCGACTGCTTTCCGCGGCGGATCGTCTCCGCGACCGCCTCGAAATAGACCTCGGTCTTGCCCGAGCCGGTGACGCCGTCGAGCAGCGCGACATGAAAGGTGCCGTTGGCCGCGAGCGCGCGCATGGCATCAACACCGGCGCGTTGCAGCGGCGAAAAGTCCGGCCGGCCGAAATCCGGATCGGGCCTAGGTGGCGGCGCAGGCGGCGGCATCGGCTCGACCGTGAGCGTGCCCTCGTCGACGAGGCCGTCGATCACGCCAGCGGAGACGCCCGCTTCCTTCGCCGCTTCCGACTTGCCGTGCAGCAGCCGGTCCGACAGCACCTCGAGCAGGCGCGCCCGCGCCGGCGTCAGCCGCCGCGGCGGATCGCCGACCAGGCGCACGCCGGGACGGACCCGCTCGGGGCCGAGATTGTCACCCATCCGCAGGCACATGCGCAGCACCATGCCGCGCGGGCTCAGCGTGTAATTGGCGACCCAGTCGACGACCTGGCGCAGCTCACCCTTGAGCGGGGGAATGTCGAGCTTCTCGCTGACCTCCTTGAGGCGATTGTGCAGCCGCGGATCCGGATTGGCGTTTTCGCCCCAGACCACCCCGAGCACCTCGCGCGGCCCGAGCGGCACACCGACGAGATCGCCCGCCTTCAGCTCCATGCCGCGCGGCACCTTGTAGGAATAGGTCTGGTCCAGCGCGACCGGCACCAGCACGTCGACCATGCCGGTCGCGTTGGCGGGGGCGGTCGGGCTGCGCGACGAATGATCCATGGAGAGGGAATCGGAACCTTTGGGCTTTCAGCCTAGCGCGGGGGCGCGACCTTAGCGAACGTTAACGAGTCTGATGCGATATACTGAGCGGAATCATTCCGTCCAGAGCGCATGAGCAAAGCCGCCGCCCCATTGATCGAGCTTGCCAGCGCCGATCCCTCGATCGCGCAGGAGATGACGCGCTGGCTGTCGCATCTCGGCGCCGAGCGGCGGCTGTCGCCGAAGACGCTGGAGGCCTATGGCCGCGACTTGCGGCAGTGCCTGGATTTCCTTTGCAGCCATTGGGGCGAGCGCGTGACGCTGGCGCGATTCGCCGCGCTGGAGGCGACCGACGTGCGCGCCTTCATGGCGATGCGCAGGGCCGACGACATCGCCGGCCGCAGCCTGATGCGCGCGCTCGCAGGGCTGCGCTCGTTCGGCCGCTTCCTCGAACGCGAGGGCAAGGGCAAGGTCGGCGCGCTCTCCGCCATTCGCGCACCCAAGGTGGCAAAGAGCCTGCCGAAACCGCTGCCGATGGCGTCCGCAAAACGTCTTGCCGATGCCGACGAGCGCGCCGGCGAGGACCGCGAGACCTGGATTCTCGCGCGCGATGCAGCCGTCATGGCGCTGCTGTACGGCTCGGGCCTGCGCATCTCCGAAGCGCTCGGCCTGAAACGCCGCGAGGTGCCGAAGCCCGGCGAAGGCGACGTGCTGATCGTGACGGGCAAAGGCAACAAGACCCGCATGGTGCCGGTGCTGCAGAACGTGCTGGAGCTGGTGCAGGAGTACGTTGCGATGTGCCCCTACCCGCTGCCGGCGGAAGGCCCGATCTTCGTCGGGGCGCGCGGCGGCCCGTTGAGCCCGCGCATCATCCAGCTCGCGATGGAGCGGCTGCGCGGTGCGCTCGGCCTGCCGGACAGCGCCACGCCGCATGCGCTCCGTCATTCCTTCGCCACGCATCTGCTCTCGCGCGGCGGGGACTTACGCGCCATCCAGGAATTGCTCGGCCATTCCTCGCTCTCGACCACCCAGGTCTATACCGGCATCGATTCCGAGCGCCTGCTGGAAGTCTATGCCAGCGCGCATCCGCGGCGGTGACACGCGCTGATTCCTGACATGAAGCTGTCATAGCGAGTTCTCCTGGCGCGCGTGCCCCTTGCGCAGGCCGCGCGGTTCGGTCAATCGTTACGGAACCGAGGCAGGAGAGATTTATGAGCGCACATGAAAGCATGGAGCATGCCGAGCACGCCGAACACGCGTCCGGCTCGAACAAGAAGATCGCGCTCCTGATCGCGGTGCTGGCGCTGTTCCTGGCGGTCTCGGAGACGCTCGGCAAGGGTGCCCAGACCGAGTCGATCAGCAAGAACGTCGAGGCCGCCAATCTCTGGGCGTTCTTCCAGGCCAAGAGCATCCGCCGTACCGTGGTGGTGACCGCGGCCGAGCAGGGCAAGCTCACGCTTGCCGGCGCGGACGAGGCGCAGAAGCCCGCCGTGCAGAAGCAGGTCGAGGACTGGACCAAGACGGCGGCGCGCTATCGCTCCGAGCCCGAGACCGGCGAAGGCACCGAGCAGCTCGCCGAGAAGGCCAAGCACGCCGAGCACGATCGCGACGAGGCGACCGCGAAATACCATCACTTCGAGCTGGCCTCGGCCGCCTTCCAGATCGGCATCGTGCTGGCCTCGGCCACCATCATCACCGGCATGCTCGCGCTGGCCTATGTCAGCGGCATCCTGACCCTCGCCGGCCTGTTCATGACCGCGCTCGGCCTGTGGTGGCCGCATTTGCTGCATTTGCATTAGGATGTGTAGCCCGGATGAGCGAAGCGATATCCGGGAAACAGCAACGGAAGGCCCCGGATGTCGCTTCGCTCATCCGGGCTACGGGACCATGTAACTACATACATGAGCAGTGTCATGCCCCGCGCAGTGTTTAGTCCGGAGACATGGCTGACACCTGTTCGGACACATCACTGACAGGTTGGCCATTGGTCAAGTCGATCGATGCGACCTGCCAGCTGGCGAAGAAGATACCGTAATGGCCATCGCGGTCCAGCGGCCGAATGGCGAGGCGCTCGCGGGCGAAGGCCTGGGGAACCTTCCAGAAGCGTCCCTTGAAGGAGATGTAGGGTCTTGTCGATGAGACTCTGCGCACGATCTCACCACTGTCGTATTCGACGATCGGAACGCGAGCCGGCATGGCACGGGTGCTCGGCCGGAAGCGATCGGCGGGGACGTGCATATCGAGGCCCTGGTGGGGACGCTCCAGATTGTAGACTGGCCGCCAGGTGTCGAGGGCGCGCTGGACTTCCGAGAGAGTGCGGAAGCGACGCATGGCAAAAACCTCGGCCTTCAGGGTGCGATGGAAGCGTTCGTTCTTGCCGCGCGCCTGCGGGTGACAGGGCCTGGCATGCACCACCCTGACACCGAGCTTGAGCAGCCACACCTTCAGCCCGGTCCAACGAACACCTGACGTATCGCCCCACGGTGAGCCATTGTCGGTGTAGAAAGCCTCCGGCAGGCCGTAGCAGCGAAACGTCGTCGTCAGATGATCCTGCACGGTAAGACGCTGCTCGTCGGCGCAGGCCTTCAGGCACAGGACATAGCGCGAATGATCGTCGACAATAGTCAGCGGATGGCATCGCGTCCCGTTGGCGAGCGGCAGATGACCCTTGAAGTCCATCTGCCACAGCAGGTTGGGAGCTTCCTTCTCGAAGCGATGCCCCGGATTTGGCGGTGCATTCTCGCTTGGCTTGACCCGACCGTGCCGCCACAGGATTTGGTGTATCGTTGACGGCACGGGCACCGTCTGACCGCGCCGCTTCAGGCAGTGAGCGATCTTCCGCGCTCCCCAAGCCGGATGCTTGTCCCGAACGGCCAGAACCTGCGCCTCGACCGCAGCCTCACTGCGCTTGGGCATCGCATGCGGGCAACGGGAGCGGTCGGCCAGTTCTCGATCGCCAGCCTGCCAGCGCCGCAGCCATTTGTAGCCCACGTCAGGGCTGATGTTGAACCGTCGGCACAACTCGCGCCGATTGGCGCCTTCCTGCAAAGCCAGCCGCACGAACTCGTGACGCTGATCCATTGCTGACACCTCACTCCAGGGCATGGACGGCCTCCCGAATCGGACCAATCCAGCCAATCTTGATGTGTCAGCTATGTCTCCGAACACCCGTCAGTGATCTGTCCGGGCTAAACAGCAGGCGGGGCATCCAGTACGCCGCGGCTTTTCGATTCAATCACGACCGCTGGTGGAATACTGGATTGCCCGCCTTCGCGGGCAATGACACTGAGTTTAGGTCACCGCGCCTGGTGCACGCTCTTCCTGAAACGCTGGATCAGACGCAGCGTGCGTGACGACCAGCCCTCGCCGTTGCCGGCGATCAGCTCGCGGATGCGCTGCTTGATCGGGTTGACGAGGCTCGGCGGCCTTGGCGCGGATCTTCAGCACCAGATCGTAGATCCGCTCGAACCAGTGCATCTCCAGAAGCTTGTCGCGCGTGACGTCGAACACGAAGGCGGTGACGCCGACGCCGAGCAGTTTTGCGAACAGGAACGTGGATACGCCGGTCATCCAATATTCGTGGGTGAGCAGCCACAGGCCGACCAGCTTGAGCGGAAACAACGGGATGATCGGCACCGCGAAGATGATCAGCGTCGTCGCCGGCGACAGCGCATCGACCCGATCGGACAGCCATTGCTTGAAGCGCGCCAGCGGGATCGCCGCGACAACCTTTGCAACGATCGGCTCGAGATGGTCCCACAGCCAGGCTTCGATCAGGAAGACGATCGCAAGCAGGACCCAGACCGGTTGAAGAAGGCGGCGCAGCATATGTTTCCCGCCCGATTCGGCGCTGGGCGCATTGCTACATATGGATGGCCCGCTTGCCGACTGCAAGCGCCGCCTCCTTGACGGCTTCCGAGCGGGTCGGATGGGCGTGGCAGGTACGTGCGAGATCTTCCGCACTGCCGCCAAACTCCATGAGAACGGCCGCCTCATGGATCATTTCGCCGGCCTCAATGCCGATAATGTGCACGCCGAGCACGCGATCGGTCTTCGCATCTGCGAGAATCTTCACGAAGCCGTCGGTGGTCTGGTTGACCTTGGAGCGGCCATTGGCGGTGAACGGAAACTTTCCGACGGTATAAGCGGTGCCTGCCTGCTTCAGCTCCTCCTCGGTCTTGCCGACGGAGGACACTTCCGGCGTGGTATACACGACACCCGGGATCACGTCGTAATTCACGTGGCCGGCCTGCCCTGCGATGATCTCGGCGACCGCGACGCCTTCGTCCTCGGCCTTGTGCGCCAGCATGGGTCCGGCGACGACGTCGCCGATGGCGTAGACGCCCTTCAGGCTGGTGGCGAAATGCGGATCGATCTGCACGCGGCCGCGCGCGTCGAGCGCGACGCCCGCTTCCTTCAGGCCGAGCGCCTCGGTGTAGGGCACGCGGCCGATACAGACGAGCACGACATCGGCTTCCAGCGTCTCGGCAGCGCCGCCGGCGGCGGGCTCGATCGTCGCCTTCAGCGACTTGCCTGCCGTGTCGACGCCGGTGACCTTGGCACCGAGCTTGAATGCAAAGCCCTGCTTCTCGAGGATGCGCTGGAACTGCTTGGCGATCTCGCCGTCCATGCCGGGCAGGATGCGATCGAGGAATTCGACGACGACGACTTCGGCGCCAAGACGATGCCAGACCGAGCCGAGGCTCGAGGCCGATCACGCCGGCGCCGACGATCAGGAGCTTGCCGGGGACCTTGTCCAGCGACAGCGCGCCGGTCGAGGACACGATGCGCTTCTCGTCGATCTCGATACCCTTGAGACGCGCGATGTCCGAGCCGGTCGCAATCACGATGTTCTTGGTCTCGACCACCTGCGACTTGCCGTCGGCGGAGACCTCGACCTTGCCGGAGCCAAGGATCTTGCCGGTGCCCTTGATCACGTCGATCTTGTTCTTCTTCATCAGGAACTCGACGCCCTTGACGTTGCCGTCGATGCCCTGCTGCTTGAAGTTCATCATCGCGGGCAGATCGAGCTTGGGCGCGGAAACGCTCACGCCCATCTTGGCGAAGGAATGTCCGGCTTCCTCGAACATCTCGGAGGCGTGCAGCAGCGCCTTCGAGGGCATGCAGCCGACATTGAGGCAGGTGCCGCCGAGGGTGGCGTTCTTTTCGACCACGGCGACTTTCATGCCGAGCTGGCTGGCGCGCACCGCGCAGACATAACCGCCAGGTCCGGTGCCGATGACGACGAGATCGTAGGTAGCCATGAGAGAAAGTCCCGTGAGGTTTAGCGTGAAGACGATACGTCAGCGTCCGCCGGTGCGTCAGCGGCCGCCGGACACATCGAGCGTGGCTGCGGTGATGTAGGAGGCCTCGTCCGACATCAGCCAGACGATGGCATTGGCAATTTCATCGGCGGTGCCGACGCGCTTCATCGGCACCATATGGGCCAGACGATGGTGCCGGTCAGGCTCACCGCCCGAGGCGTGGATTTCGGTGTCGATCAGGCCGGGGCGAATGCCCGCGACGCGAATGCCTTCGTTTGCGACCTCGTAGCCAAGACCGGTGGTGAAGGAATCGATCGCGCCCTTGGACGCAGCGTAATCAACGTAAGTGTTGGGCGCGCCGAGCTTCGCGGCAACCGACGACAGGTTGACGATCACGCCGCCCTTGCCGCCATGCTTCGTCGACATCCGCTTCACGGCCTCGCGCGCACAGAGGATCGAGCCCGTGACGTTGACTGCCATGACGCGCTGGATGCGCTCGGCCGACATCTCGTCGACGCGCACGCCGCTGGTACCGACGATGCCGCCATTGTTGACGAGCGCGCCGAGCGTGCCGAACTTGTCGGCCTCCTTGAACAGATCGACGATGTCGCGCTCTTCCGCGACATCGCACTTCACCGCGATCGCCTTGCCGTTGCTGGCCTCGATCTGGCTGACCACCTCGTCGGCGGCCTTCTTGTTGCTGGCGTATCCGACCACGACCCGGTAGCCGCGCGCGGCCGCCGCGATCGCGGTCGCCCGCCCGATGCCGCGGCTGCCGCCGGTGATGACAACGACCTTATCCGTCACGCGCGCCTCCATGGTTCGACACGCGCCGTCGCGCAATTGTGCGACGGCGCTCGCAAAGCATCAGGAATCAGAGATCGAGCACCAGACGCGCCGGATCTTCCAGGCTCTCCTTGACGCGAACCAGGAAGGTAACGGCTTCCTTGCCGTCGATCACGCGGTGATCGTAGGACAGCGCCAGATACATCATCGGGCGGACCTCGACCTTGCCGCCGACCACCATCGGGCGATCCTGGATCTTGTGCATGCCGAGGATGCCGGACTGCGGCGCGTTCAGGATCGGGGTCGACATCAGCGAGCCGTAGATGCCGCCATTGGTGATGGTGAAGGTGCCGCCCTGCATCTCGTCGATCTTGAGCTGGCCGTCACGCGCGCGGCGACCGAAATCGGCGATGCCCTTCTCGATGTCGGAGATCGACTTGTGGTCGCAGTCGCGCACCACGGGAACGACGAGGCCCTTGTCCGTGCCGACGGCGACGCCGATGTGGTAATAGTTCTTGTAGATCAAATCGGTGCCGTCGATCTCGGCGTTGACCGCCGGGATGTCCTTCAGCGCCTGCACGACGGCCTTGGTGAAGAAGCCCATGAAGCCGAGCTTGGCGCCGTGCTTCTTCTCGAACGCATCCTTGTAGTGGGCGCGCAGCGCCATCACGTTGGTCATGTCGACCTCGTTGAAGGTCGTCAGCATGGCCGCGGTGTTCTGCACGTCCTTGAGGCGGCGCGCGATGGTCTGGCGCAGGCGAGTCATCTTGACGCGCTCTTCGCGGGCGGCGTCATCGGCCGGCGAGGCGCTGCGGACCTGAACGGCGGCGGCGGGCTGGTTGACCGGGGTCGGCGCGGAAGCCGCACGCTCGATCGCGGCGAGCATGTCGCCCTTGGTGACGCGGCCGTCCTTGCCGGAGCCCGGAACGGTCGAGGCATCGACGCCGCTCTCGGCGGAGAGTTTTCGCACGGAAGGCGCCAGCGGTGCGTCGGCCGGCGGAGCCTTCGCAGCCGGGGCAGGCGCTGCGGCCGCGGGAGCCGCCGCAGCGGCAGGCTTGGCGGGCGCGGCGGCCGGCTTGGCAGCGCCGACACCGTCGGTGATCTGGCCGAGCAGCGCGCCAACGGCGACGGTGGCACCATCGGCGGCGATGATCTCGCTCAGCGTGCCGGCGGAGGGCGCCGGGACTTCGATGGTGACCTTGTCGGTCTCGAGGCTCCACCAAGGGCTCGTCGACGGCGACCGGGTCGCCGGCCTTCTTGAACCAGCGGCCGATGGTGGCCTCGGTGACGGATTCGCCGAGCGTCGGCACTCGAATTTCAGTCATGGTCTTTTCCTTAAGGGATCGCCAATGCGGTCATAAGTCGGTCGTCGCCAATGGCCCGCGAAAAGCAAGCCATCCGGCAAGCCCGGACGCTTCGCTGTCACGCGGACGCCACGAGTTGCCGGATGCCCCGCTCCGGTGCGCGGGTTGCGCACGAGGCGGGGCATGACGCAGTTCAAAGTTCAGCTCAATGCTTCGTCCAGGAACGCCTTCAACTGCGCCTGATGCTTGGACATCAGACCCGTGGCGGTCGCGGCAGAAGCGGCGCGGCCGACATAACGCGGACGCCGGCTCGCGCCGTTCACCTGGTTCAGCACCCATTCCAGATAGGGCTCGATGAAGTGCCAGGCACCCATGTTGCGGGGCTCTTCCTGGCACCACACCACTTCGGCCTTCTTGAAGCGCGACAGCTCGGCCACCAGCGCCTTCAGCGGCACCGGATAGAGCTGCTCGACGCGCATCAGATAGATGTCGTCGATGCCGCGCTTCTCGCGCTCCTCGTAGAGGTCATAATAGACCTTGCCGGAGCACAGCACGATGCGGCGGACCTTCTCGTCCGGCACGAGCTTGATGGCTTCGTTCGGCAGCATCTGGGCGTCATCGTACAGGATGCGATGGAAGGTCGTTCCCTTCGCCAGCTCCTCGAGGCGCGACACCGCCCGCTTGTGGCGCAGCAGCGACTTCGGCGTCATCATGATCAGCGGCTTGCGGATCTCGCGGTGCAGCTGCCGGCGCAGCGCGTGGAAATAGTTCGCCGGCGTGGTCGGATAGACCACCTGCATGTTGTCTTCCGCGCTCATCTGCAGGAAGCGCTCGAGGCGCGCCGAGGAGTGCTCCGGTCCCTGGCCCTCATAGCCGTGCGGCAAGAGGCAGACGAGGCCGGACATGCGCAGCCATTTGCGTTCGCCCGAGGAGATGAACTGGTCGAACACCACCTGCGCGCCGTTGGCGAAGTCGCCGAACTGGGCTTCCCACAGCGTCAGCGTGTTCGGCTCGGCGAGCGAGTAGCCGTATTCGAAGCCGAGCACGGCTTCTTCCGACAGCAGCGAGTTGATGACCTCGTAATGGCCCTGCTCGTTGCCGAGATGGTTGAACGGCGTGTAGCGGTTCTCGGTCTCCTGATCGATCAGGACCGAGTGACGCTGCGAGAAGGTGCCGCGCTCGGAGTCCTGTCCGGACAGACGAACATGGTGGTTCTCCTGCAGCAACGTGCAGAACGCCAGCGCTTCGCCGGTCGCCCAATCGATGCCGACACCGGTGTCGATCGCCTTGGCGCGATTGTCGAGGAAACGCTGGATGGTACGGTGAACGCGAAAACCGTCCGGCACCTTGGTGATCTTCCGGCCCATGTCCTTCAGGATCGGCAGGTCGACACCGGTGACGCCGCGACGGGCGTCCTCTTCCTGATCGGCGATCTTGAAGCCGGACCACTTGCCGTCGAGCCAGTCGGCCTTGTTCGGCTTGTAGGAGGTGCCGGCCTCGAACTCGGCATCGAGCCGGGCGCGCCAGTCGGCCTTCAGCTTATCGACCTCACCCTCGGTGACCACGCCTTCGGCGATCAGGCGCTTGGAGTAAAGCGTCAGGGTCGAGGGATGGGCCGCGATCCGCTTGTACATCACCGGCTGGGTGAAGGCCGGCTCGTCGCCCTCGTTGTGGCCGTAGCGGCGATAGCACCACATGTCGATGACGACGGGCTTGTGGAATTTCTGCCGGAACTCGGTCGCAACCTTGGCCGCGAACACCACGGCTTCGGGATCGTCGCCGTTGACGTGGAAGATCGGCGCGTCGATCATCTTCGCGACGTCGGACGGATAGGGCGAGGAGCGCGAGTAACGCGGATAGGTGGTGAAGCCGATCTGGTTGTTGACGATGAAGTGCACGGAGCCGCCGGTGCGGTAGCCCTTCAGGTCCGACAGGCCGAAGCACTCCGCGACCACGCCCTGGCCGGCGAACGCCGCGTCGCCGTGCATCAGCAGCGGCATCACGGAGATGCGCATATCCGGGGGATCGCCGTGCTGATCCTGCTTCGCGCGCACCTTGCCGAGCACGACGGGATCGACGATCTCGAGATGCGACGGGTTGGCGGTCAGCGACAGATGGATGCGGTTGCCGTCGAACTCACGGTCCGAGGAGGCGCCGAGGTGATATTTGACGTCGCCGGAGCCTTCGACAGCGTCGGGGTTGGCCGAGCCGCCCTTGAACTCGTGGAACAGCGCGCGATGGGCCTTGCCCATCACCTGGGTCAGCACGTTGAGGCGGCCGCGATGCGGCATGCCCAGCACGATTTCCTTCACGCCGAGATTGCCGCCGCGCTTGATGATCTGCTCCAGCGCGGGGATCAGGGCTTCGCCGCCGTCGAGGCCGAAGCGCTTGGTGCCGGTGAACTTGGTGTCGCAGAACTTTTCGAAGCCCTCGGCTTCGACCAGCTTCATCAGGATGGCCCTGCGGCCTTCGCGGGTGAACGAGATCTCCTTATCGGGTCCCTCGATGCGCTCCTGGATCCACGCCTTCTGCGCGGCGTTGCTGATATGCATGAACTCGACGCCGAGCGTCTGGCAGTAGGTGCGCTCGCAGATCGCGGTGATCTCGCGCAAGCTGCCGTATTCGAGGCCGAGCACGTGATCGAGGAAGATCTTGCGGTCGAAATCGGCTTCGCTGAAGCCGTAGGTGCGGGGATCGAGTCTCCTCGCGGTTGCGCGGGGCTTCGATGCCGAGCGGATCGAGCTTGGCGTGGAAGTGGCCGCGCATGCGGTAGGAGCGGATCAGCATCAGGGCGCGGACGGAGTCGCGCGTCGCCTGGAGCAGGTCGGCGGAGGAAAGGCCGGCGCCCTTGTCGCCCGCCTTGGCCTGCGCCTTGGCGGCGATCTTGGCACCCACCGCCTTCTCGACTTCTGCCCAGTTGCCGTCGAGCGCGGAGGTCAGATCGTCCTGCGGGGTCAGCGGCCAGTTGGCGCGCTCCCAGGACGGCCCTTCCGCGTTCTTCCGGACGTCGGCGGGCTGGTCGTTCAGGCTCTTGAAGAACTCCTGCCACTCGGCGTCGACCGAGGACGGGTCCTTCTCGTAGCGGGCGTAGATTTCGTCGATATAGGTGGCGTTGGTGCCCTGCAAAAAGGATGACAGGGCAAAGGCTGCGTTCGCGTCCTGGCGAGACATACTGGAGTTCCTGGCGATTTCGGTTCGCGCATAACAAACGGCGCTGGCACCGAGCTCCCCGGCAGAGGCTCGGCGCGACAGGCACCCTTTACCCTATTTGCTGCGAAACTTCGCCCGGAAAAGTACGAAGAAGTGAATTAGCCTTTCAACTTTTCGGCAAGCGTATGGCCGAGGCGGGCGGGCGACGGGGACACTGTAATCCCTGCCGATTTCATCGCTTCGGTCTTGGAACCGGCGTCGCCCTTGCCGCCCGAGATGATCGCGCCGGCATGGCCCATGCGGCGGCCGGGAGGGGCGGTGACACCGGCGATGAAACCGACCATCGGCTTCTTGCGTCCGCGCTTGGCCTCGTCCTTGAGGAACTGGGCGGCATCCTCCTCGGCGGAACCGCCGATCTCGCCGATCATGATGATCGACTCGGTCTTGGGGTCGGCCAGCAGCATTTCGAGCACGTCGATGAACTCGGTTCCCTTGACCGGGTCGCCGCCGATGCCGACCGCGGTGGTCTGGCCGAGGCCTTCCTGGGAGGTCTGGAACACGGCTTCATAGGTCAGCGTGCCCGAGCGGGAGACGATGCCGACCGAGCCGGTCTTGAAGATGTTGGCGGGCATGATGCCGATCTTGCACTCACCGGCGGTCATGACGCCCGGGCAGTTGGGCCCGATCAGGCGCGACTTGGAGCCGGCCAGCGAACGCTTCACGCGCACCATGTCGATGACGGGGATGCCCTCGGTGATGCAGACGATCAGCGGGATCTCGGCGTCGATGGCTTCGCAGATCGCGTCGGCCGCGCCTGGCGGCGGCACGTAGATCACCGACGCGTCGGCGCCGGTCTTCTCACGCGCATCGCGCACGGTGTCGAACACCGGCAGGCCCAGATGCGTCGAGCCGCCTTTGCCCGGCGAGGTGCCGCCGACCATCTTGGTGCCGTAGGCGATCGCGGCCTCCGAGTGGAAGGTGCCGTTCTTGCCGGTGAAGCCCTGGCAGATGACCTTGGTGTTCTTGTCGATCAGGATGGACATGAGGTCTGCTTTCGCGAAACTAACGGAGTGAGAGGGTCAGTGGATGCGGCGGTAGACGCCGGTGAGCACGTCGGCCCAACCTTCCGCGTCCGGCGAGAACTGGATCTTCAACGAGTAGGAATTGTCGTCGATGATTTCGTAGACGTGGCGCGCATTGCCGCGGAGCGAGCCGCGCACCAGCGTCAGGGTCTTGCCGACCCACCCGCCGGAAGCGGGCGAGGGCGGCGTGTAACCGAGCGAGTCGTACCAGAACAATTTGTAGGTCCGGTCGTCGCGGTCGTAGGTGAAGAGGCCGTGGGTGGCGAACACCTGCTTGCCGTCGCGCATCTGGACACTGTCCTGGATCAGGTAGAATCCGTTCAAGTCCATGCGCGCGACGGTGCGCGATGTCGCCGGCCCGCCCGCCGTCCAGCGCGACGGGAAGACCACCTCTTCGCCATCCCATTCGCCGGCGAACGCGGCGAGACGCGCGTGCTCGGGAAGCGAAGATGATGCGGCGAGATGGTCCTGGGCCATGGCGTTAGCCTCCCTTGACGGCCTTCACGATCTTCTGCGCGGCGTCGTCGAGATTGTCGGCCGGCACCACGTTCAGGCCGGATTCGCGAATGATCTTCTTGCCGAGACTCGACATTGGTGCCTTCGAGGCGAACCACCAGCGGAACGCTGAGGCCGACCTCACGAACCGCAGCGGTCACGCCCTCGGCGATCACGTCGCACTTCATGATGCCGCCGAAGATGTTGACCAGGATGCCCTTCACGTTGGGATCGGCGGTGATGATCTTGAAGGCCGCCGCGACCTTCTCCTTGCTGGCGCTGCCGCCGACGTCGAGGAAGTTCGCCGGCGCCATGCCGTAGAGCTTGATGATGTCCATCGTCGCCATGGCAAGACCTGCGCCGTTGACCATGCAGCCGATGTTGCCGTCGAGGGTGACGTAGTTGAGGTCGTACTTGGACGCCTCGATTTCCTTGGCGTCTTCCTCGGTCAGATCGCGCAACGACACCGCGATCTCGGGATGGCGGAACAGGGCGTTGTCATCGAACGACACCTTGGCGTCGAGCACGCGGAGGCTCGCCCTCCTTGGTGACGACGAGCGGATTGATCTCCAGCATCGACATGTCCTTGGCGACGAAGGCGGCGTAGAGCTGCGCAGTGAGCTTCTCGGCCTGCTTGGCGAGGTCGCCCGACAGCTTCAGCGCCTTCGCAACGGTGCGGCCGTGATGGCCCATGACGCCGGTGGCGGGATCGACCGAGAAAGTGACGATCTTCTCGGGCGTGTTGTGTGCGACGTCCTCGATGTTGACGCCGCCTTCGGTCGACACCACGAAGGAGACGCGCGAGGTCTCGCGGTCGACCAGGATCGAGAGATAGAATTCCTTGTCGATGTTCGAGCCGTCCTCGATGTAAAGACGGTTGACCTGCTTGCCGGCGGGACCGGTCTGCACGGTCACCAGCGTGGCGCCCAACATCTGCTTGGCGAATTCGTTGACCTCTTCGACCGACTTGGCGATGCGGACGCCGCCCTTGTCCCCCGCGGACGCCTCCTTGAACTTGCCCTTGCCGCGGCCGCCGGCGTGGATCTGACTCTTCACCACCCAGACCGGGCCGGGAAGCTGTCTTGCGGCGGCGTCGGAGTCCGAGGCCTTGAGAACCGCAACGCCCCGCGAAATCGGAACGCCGAATTCATGCAGCAGCGCTTTGGCCTGATATTCATGGATATTCATATGGTCGCTCCCTGAACCCGCGGGCGGTGACCTCTAAGGGCCCACCTCAGTCTTGTGGCTGGCATACCATATACCACAGGAACTGCAACCCGGATTCTTTGACATCGATCTGGACTGCCGACCCGGGGCCTGTCCCGACAACCGGGCCCCGGAAATGAAACCGCCGAAGACCGGTTTTCGGGCTTCGGCGGGACGTTCTTGGCGCTTAGCGGCCGAGAAGATCGGGGGCGATCTTCTTGCAGGCGTCGACTAGGCCCTGGACGGCGCCGACCGACTTGTCGAAGGCCTCGCGGTCCTTGCCGGCGAGCTCGATCTCGACGACGCGCTCGACGCCCTTGGAGCCGATCACGACGGGCACGCCGACATACATGTCCTTCACGCCGTATTCGCCGTTGAGGTAGGCGGCCGAGGGCAGCACGCGCTTCTTGTCACGCAGATAGCTCTCGGCCATCGCGATCGCGGACGCCGCCGGCGCGTAGAAGGCCGAGCCGGTCTTGAGCAGATTGACGATCTCGGCGCCGCCGTTGCGGGTGCGGTCGACGATCTCGTCGAGGCGCGCCTGCGAGGTCCAGCCCATCTTGACGAGGTCGGGCAGCGGAATGCCGGCGACGGTGGAATACTTCACCAGCGGCACCATGGTGTCGCCGTGGCCGCCGAGCACGAAGGCGGTGACGTCTTCGACCGAGACGTTGAACTCGTCGGCCAGGAAGTAGCGGAAGCGCGAGGAATCCAGCACGCCGGCCATGCCGACGACCTTCTTGTGCGGCAGGCCGCTCGCCTTCTGCAGCGCCCAGACCATGGCGTCGAGCGGGTTGGTGATGCAGATGACGAAAGCGTCGGGCGCGTACTTCTTGATGCCGGCGCCGACCTGCTCCATGACCTTGAGGTTGATGGAGAGGAGGTCGTCGCGGCTCATGCCGGGCTTGCGCGGCACGCCGGCGGTGACGATGCAGACCTTGGCGTTGTCGAGTGCTTCGTAGGAATTGGCGCCGGTATAGTGCGCGTCAAAACCGTCGACCGGCGAGGACTGTGCGATGTCGAGCGCCTTGCCCTGCGGCACGCCCTCGGCGATGTCGAACATCACGACGTCGCCCAGTTCTTTCAGGCCGATGAGGTGAGCCAGCGTTCCGCCGATCTGACCGGAGCCAATCAAAGCAATCTTGTCGCGCGCCATGTGAGCCTGTCCTTTAGACACGTAAGGAGTGGGAAAACTGAGAGGGTGGTTATCCCTTTCGCCTCCCCCGTTCAAGTCGGTGGATGCCCAATTGTCGGGCTTGGCGCGTTTCCGAGCGCAACCCGGTCATTCCCACGCCGCGCAGGCGTTAACCGAAAGTGACGCACGGGATTTCAGGGCGCGCGGGCGGCGGCAAATGACAGCGCTGGCAAATAGGACTTAAGTCTCTACCAGGCCTTTGGTGGAGCCGCTGGCGGTGGAATCCTTGCGGCCGTGAGCCAGCGCCAGATAGGATTCCGAGGCTCATCTCGATCAGGCGCGACGCCGTCCGCTTGAACTCCATGGCCTCGTTGCCCTCGTGGGCGAGATACAGCGAGATCGGGTTGGCGTCGGCCGAGGCCATCAGCTTCACCGCATTGTCATAGAGCGTATCGATCAGCGTGATGAAGCGCTTGGCGGCGTTGCGCTGGGAGAAATCCATCACTGGAATATGGTCGACCAGGATGGTGTGGTAGTCGTGCGCCAGCCTGAGGTAATCCGATGCGCCGAGCGGCTTCTCGCAGAGATCGGCGAACGAGAACCGCGCCACGCCATGCGCCGAGCACGGCACATGCAGGATGCGGCCCTTGATCGAAATATCGCGCGAGCGGCATTTGGCGCCGCCCGACATCCGCGACCAGGCGCGATCGAGCGCGGCATCCGCATCGGCGTCCGCCGGCGTCAGCCACATCGGCACGCCCTGCAGCTTCTCCAGCCGAAAGTCGGTGCGCGCATCGAGCCGCGCGACGTCCATGTGGTCGGTGATCTGCTTGATGAAGGGCAGGAACAGCGAGCGGTTCAGGCCGCCCTTGTAGAGATCGTCGGGCGCGACGTTGGAGGTCGCGACCACGACGGTGCCGAGCTCGAACAATTTGGCGAACAGGCGTCCGAGGATCATCGCATCCGCGATGTCGGTGACGTGGAATTCGTCGAAGCAGAGCAGCCAGCTTTCCTCGAAGATCGCAGTCGCGGTCAGCGCGATGACGTCGCCGTCGGCGATCTCGCCGCGCGCGATGCTCTGGCGATAATCGTAGATGCGCTCGTGCACGTCGGCCATGAACTCGTGGAAATGCGCGCGCCGCTTGTGCTCGACGGATGAGTGCTGGAAGAACAGGTCCATCAGCATGGTCTTGCCGCGACCGACCTCGCCGTGGATGTAGAGCCCGCGGAGCGCCTCGTCCTTGTCATTGCTGCCGAACAGGCGGCTAAGCAGCCCCTGCTTGCGCGCGGGCTTGTAGTTTGCAAGCCGCAGATCGAGCGCCGCATAGGCTTCGGCGACCTCGGCCTGCGCGGCATCGGGCTCGATCGCACCGGAGGCGATCTGGGCCTGATAGGCTTCGCTGAAGGGGGAACTGGGGGTCGAGAGCATGCCCCTTTACCGCCAGAGACCGGCGGAAATTGCAACTCCGTATTGGCGCAAGGGCTTATGCGGCCTGTTCTGCGGACCATCCGCTCGCCGGAGAGGTCTGCCGTCGAAATCCAGCTTGCGACATACCCAGGTAGAATATACCTATTTAGGAACCAAGGAGCCGGCATGGCGCTGAGTATCAAGGACCCCGAAACTGAGCAATTGGCGCGGAGTCTGGCGCAATTGACCGGCGAGAACATCACGACCGCGACCAAGCGCGCGATCGAGGAACGACTGCGCCGGCTTAACGCTCAAACACGCAAAGACGCGTTGCTTGAAGACCTGGCCGAGATCAGGCGACGTTGGAGCGAAATGCGCGTCGTTGACGACCGCACGCCTGACGAAATTCTCGGATATGACGAGCATGGACTGCCGCGCTGATGGTGATCGATACATCGGCGATCGTGGCGATCGCACTCAACGAAGCCGACGCCGCGGACATTGAGCGACTCATCGTCGAGGATCCAATTCGTCTGATCTCCGCGGCAACGGTGCTTGAAGCGACTATGGTCATCGAGAACCGGCTTGGCGATGCGGGCGGACGTGAGTTCGATCTCTGGCTCGTCAAGATGGGCGCTGAGATTGTCGCTGTCGATGCTGCGCAAGCCGATGCGGCAAGACGGGCCTGGCGACGCTACGGCAAAGGACAGCACGTTGCGTCGCTCAATTACGGTGATTGTTTTTCCTACGCGTTGGCGGTGACACGCGGCGAGCCCTTGTTGTTCAAAGGCGACGACTTTGCGAATACCGATGTCAGCCGGTCGTGCGCGACACCATTGCGATAGCAGCGAAGCTAAAGCGCTACTCACACAACTCGTACGCATCCTCGACCACATACGGACCGCCGCCGGTCGATGCGCGCGACGAGAACAGCACGAAGCGCTCGGCCGTGAACGCCTTGCTGGGGAAATAGCCGCGCAGCAGAGATAGTCGGCGACGTCGCGGTCGGTGGCGTCGTGCAGCCGGGCCAACGTGACGTGCGGGATGAATTTGCGGCCTTCCGGATTGAGACCGATCCGCTGCATCATGCGTTCGAGGCTCGGCCTGCAATTCCATCAGCGGCTTGCTCGGCGCGATGGTCGCAACGACGGCGCGCGGCTTGCGGCCGCCGAAGCTGGTGAGGCCCTGCACCTTGACCTCGAAGGGCTTGCGGTCGACGCGAAACAGCAACGAGGCGATCTCGTTGGCGGAGACGCCGTCGATATCGCCGATGAAGCGCAAGGTGACGTGATAATTTTCGGGATCGATCCATCGGGCGCCCGGAAGGCCGCCCCTCAAGTTGGAAAGCGACTGGCCGATCTCGGCCGGAATTTCCAGACCCGTGAACAAACGCGGCATCGTTTCGCACTCCCGATGCTTGGGTACGATCCTTCGAGCAGGATCATATCCAAATTAGAGCCGGCGACGAATCACCGGTACCCTGATTCCTATCGCAGTTGTGTGACTCTGCGAAGCGGAGCCGGCCTCACCCCGGTAAAACCCTGGGAATTACTGGGAGCGCTGCCTGCGTTTCAACGTCGTTGCCCAGCGATCGTGCCAAGGAATGCCTCGACCGTGGGCATGACGTTGCCGACGATGATGTCGACGCCCGCGGCAGTCGGATGAATGCCGTCGGCCTGGTTGAGCTTGGCGTCGGCTGCAACGCCCTCGAGGAAGAACGGATAGAGCGGCACGTCGAACCGTTTCGCCAGATCCGGATAAATCGAATTGAAGCGCGCGGCATAGTCGGCGCCGTAATTCGGCGGCGCTACCATGCCGCACAACATCACCGCGATCTTTCGCGCCTTCAACCGCTGCACGATGTCGGTGAGCGCGGCCCGCGCCAGATCGGGATCGATGCCGCGCAGGGCGTCGTTGGCGCCGAGGCTCGACGATCACCCCATCGGTTCCCTCGGGGACCGACCAGTCGAGCCGGTCGCGCCCGCCGGAGGTGGTGTCGCCGGACACACCGGCATTGGTCATGTCGACCTCTATGCCCTTGGCCTGCAAGGCCTTTTGTAGCTTCTGGGGGAATGCCTCCTGGGCCGGAAGGCCAAGACCGGCGCTCAGGGAATCGCCGAGGACAACGAGCTTGACCGGTTTTGTCGCGTCCGCCCAAGCCGGGTTCGCTATTGTCATGAAGACGAGCATCAACACGGCTATGTGCATGAACAATCCGTAACGCCTCTCGACCGCGCTATCGGAGTTGCCATATGACCGGACCATGGACACTCGCATCGAACCCTCTTCGCTCGCCGCTACCGCGGACACCATCGCCATCTCCAACGTCAATCTCTCATTGGGCACGGGCGCGGCACGCGTTCACATTCTCAAGGATATCAGCCTGCGGGTCGGCCGGAGCGAGACGATCGGCCTGATCGGCCCGTCAGGCTCGGGCAAATCCACGCTGCTGATGGTGATGGCGGGGCTGGAGCGTCCTGATAGCGGAGAGGTGGTGGTGAACGGCACGCCTTTCAATGCCCTCGACGAGGACGCGCTGGCCCGCTTTCGCGGCCGCCAGGTCGGCATCGTCTTCCAGTCCTTCCACCTCATCCCGACCATGACAGCGCTGGAGAGACGTCGCGGTGCCGCTCGAGCTTGCCGGCAATCCCGATGCCGCCAAGCGCGCGGCGCAGGAGCTGCAATCGGTCGGGCTCGGGGATCGCCTGCATCATTATCCGACGCAGCTCTCCGGCGGCGAGCAGCAGCGCGTGGCACTGGCGCGCGCGCTGGCGCCCGATCCCGCCATCCTCGTTGCGGACGAGCCGACCGGCAATCTCGACGAGGCCACCGGACACCAGATCGTCGATCTGCTGTTCAGCAAGCATGCCGAGCGCGGCATGACGCTGGTGCTGGTGACGCACGATTCCTCGCTCGCGCATCGCTGCGATCGCGTGATCCGCCTGCGCTCCGGCCGCATCGACACGCAGTCGGCGCCGGCATGAGCACGGCTGCCGAACCCTTCGCGAAGCCGAACGGCATCGCATTGTCCCTGCGCTATGCGCTGCGCGAACTGCGCGGCGGCCTGCGCGGCTTCTACGTCTTCATCGCCTGCATCGCGCTCGGCGTGATGGCGATCGCCGGCGTCGGCTCGGTATCGGCGAGCCTTTCCGACGGCCTTGCCCGCGAAGGCCGCACGCTGCTCGGCGGCGACGTCTCCTTCGTGCTGTTCCAGCGCGAAGCGAAACCCGAAGAGGTCGCCTTCCTGCGCTCGCGCGGCACCGTCTCCACCGCCGCCACCTTGCGCGGCATGGCCCGCGCGGCCGATGGCCAGCTCGCGCTGGTCGAGATGAAGGCGGTCGACGACACCTATCCGATGCTGGGCCAGCTGACGCTGGCGCCACAGCTTCCCATGTCCGATCTGCTTGCGGAGCGCGACGGCGCATTCGGCGCGGCCGCCGATCCGACGCTGCTGGCGCGGCTGTCGCTCAAGACCGGCGACCGCGTCACCATCGGCTCGGCGACCTTCCAGATCCGCTCGACGGTCGAAGCCGAACCCGACAAGCTCGCCGGCGGCATCGGCTTCGGCCCGCGCTTCCTGATCAGCGAGGCTGGTCTGCGGGCCACCGGCCTGATCCAGCCCGGCAGCCTGGTGCGCTGGGTGTACCGGGTGAAGCTGCCCGAGATCGCCAACAACGAGCGCGCCACCGACGCCTTCATCGCGGATGCGCGCAGCGCCGCGCCGCAGGCCGGCTGGGAGATCCGCAGCCGCTCCAACGCCTCGCCCCAGCTCGAGCGCAACATCAACCGGTTTACGCAATTCCTGACGCTCGTCGGTCTTGCAGCGCTGCTGGTCGGCGGTGTCGGCGTGGCCAACGCCGTGAAGAGCCATATCGACCGCCGGCTCGAGGTGATCGCGGCCTTCAAGGCCGTCGGCGCCACCGGGCGCGACGTGTTCGGCATCTATCTGGCCCAAGTTCTGCTGCTCGCAGGCATCGGCTCGGTGATCGGCCTTGCGCTCGGCGCCGCCATGCCGTTCGCGATCGTCGGGCTGTTCGGCAAGCTGCTGCCGCTGCCGGTGGTGCCGGCCGTGCATGCCGACGAGCTGGCGCTGTCCTTTGTCTATGGCCTCCTGACCGCGCTCACCTTCGGCCTGTGGCCGCTCGGGCGCGTCCACGACGTGCCGGTCGCCGCGCTGTTCCGCGACACCATCAGCTCGGAATGGCATCGTCCACGCGCGAGCTATCTGGTGCTGATGGGCGTGGTGATCGCGCTGCTGATCGCTGTGGTGATCGGGCTGTCGTTCGACAAGCGCATCGCCGCGGTATTCGTGGCTGCTTCGGTTGTCGTGTTCGCGCTGCTGCGCGGCATCGCCGTCCTGCTGATGGCCATCGCGCGGCGGCTGCCGCGAAGCCGGCTGCCGATGCTGCGGCTCGCGATCGCGAATATCCACCGGCCGGGCGCGCTGACGCCCTCAGTCGTGTTGTCGCTGGGGCTCGGGCTCTCGGTGCTCGTCACCATCACCCAGATCGACGGCAATCTGCGCCGGCAATTCCTGGCGGCGCTGCCCGATCGTGCGCCGTCGTTCTTCTTCATCGACATTCCGAGCGCGCAGGCCACGCAGTTCGACCTCTATCTGCGAAAGATCGCGCCCGGCGCGACGGTCGAGGACGTGCCGATGCTGCGCGGACGCATCGTCGGTGCGCGCGGGGTGCGCGCCGAGGAGCTCAAGCCCACCACCGATTCCGAATGGGTGCTGCAGAGCGACCGCGGCCTGACCTACACCGGCGAGCTACCGAAGGGCTCCAAGGTGGTGGAGGGCGAATGGTGGAGCCCCGATTATTCCGGCCCGATCCTGGTCTCGATGGAGAAGAAGATCGCCGACGGATTGGGCCTCAAGCTCGGCGACGAGATCGTGGTCAACGTGCTCGGCCGCGACATCCCGGCCAGAATCGGCAATCTGCGCACCATCGACTGGCAGGGGCTCGGCATCAATTTCGTTCTCGTGTTCTCGCCGAACGCCTTCAAGGGCGCTCCCCACACCCACATCGCCACCCTGACCGAAACCGGGGGAACCGCGACGGGCGACGGCAAGATCATCAAGCAGGTCGCCGACGCCTATCCGATGGTGACGAGCGTGCGCGTGCGCGAAGTGATGGAGACGGTCGGCTCGGTGGTGACCAATCTGGCACTGGCGATTCGCGGCGCCAGCGCCGTGACCCTGATCTCGGCGATCCTGGTGCTGGGCGGGGCGCTCGCCGCCGGCCATCGCCACCGGGTCTACGATGCCGTGATCCTGAAGACGCTGGGCGCGACAAGGCTGCGGCTGCTCGGCGCCTATGCGCTCGAATATCTCCTGATCGGGCTTGCCACCGCATTGTTCGGCGTGATCGCCGGCAGCCTGGCTGCCTGGATGATCGTGACGCGGCTGATGACGCTGAGCTTCGTCTGGCAGGCCGGCAGCGCGGCAGGGGTGGTCGCGGCGGCGCTGGTCGTGACCGTCGGGCTGGGGCTCGCGGGCACCCTGCTGGCATTGAACAAAAAGCCCGCCACGGTGTTGCGGAATTTGTGACAAAATGTAGCGGATCGGCGCACGACAGCGGAATCGCACGATTCCCGCGATTAACCACGACTGCTCGTCAGGTTCGCGTCAGGATTGCCGCCAAGGGCGACATTCAGCCGCGCGTGGAAGGTTGCAGTGAATGTGTTAGTTTCCCACATATCGAATGGGTTCGGAGCCCCGATTGTTAGCCAAAATTTAGTCGGTTGGCGTCGGTATCCGAGATAGAGTTTGAAGAACCCGGCGGCATGGCGACCCTCATGCCGGCCCGGACCAACCAACGGGAATTCGACCATGTCGGACCTAGACCGTAACTACGCTTCTCCTTTCGGCAGGGCCGCCGGGCGTGCTGACGCCGCGACGGTCGATGCCGGCCTGCGCGCCTACATGCTGCGCATCTACAATTACATGAGCATCGGCCTGGCCATCACCGGCCTTGCCGCGCTCGGTGTCTACATGGCTGCCGTGACCGACGTCCCGACCGCGGACGCCGTCCGCGTCGGCAAGATGTTCCTGACGCCGTTCGGCTACGCGATGTTCGTCAGCCCGCTGAAGTGGCTGTTCATGCTCGCGCCGCTCGCCATGGTGTTCGTGATCTCGGCGGGCATCAACCGTCTGGCTCCCTCGACCGCCCAGATCCTGTTCTGGGTGTTCTCGGCGCTGATGGGCATCTCGCTGTCGTCGATCTTCCTGGTGTTCGCGCACGAATCGATCGTACGCGTGTTCTTCATCACCGCGGCGACGTTCGGTGCGCTGAGCCTCTACGGCTACACCACCAAGCGTGACCTGAGCGGCATGGGCTCGTTCCTGTTCATGGGCCTGATCGGCATCGTCATCGCGAGCCTGGTGAACCTGTTCCTGGGCAGCTCGCTGCTCCAGTTCATCGTGTCCGTGGTCGGCGTGCTGGTGTTCTCGGGCCTCACCGCCTGGGATACGCAGCGCCTGAAGAACGACTACATCTACGGCTACGCTTCGGCCGGCGGTGACATCGCAGAGCGTGCGGCCATCACCGGCGCGCTGTCGCTGTACCTGAACTTCATCAACCTGTTCACGCTGCTCTTGCAGCTCCTCGGCCAGCGCGACTAAGCGACCAAGCACGAGAGAACGAATACGAACCCCGGCCGAGAGGCCGGGGTTTTTGTTTGGGCCCGTGGCCCCTCCGTCATTGCGAGGAGGCTCTTGCGACGAAGCAATCCAGAGTCCCTCCGCGGATGCATTTCTGGATTGCTTCGCTGCGCTCGCAATGACGGGTGTTGGGGCAGCGGGGTCTCTTCCAGCGCCGGCGGGAAGGCTCTAATCTTCCCCCATGACCGCACCTGACATCAGGCCCACAACCGAGGCCGACCTTCCCGCCATCACCGCCATCTATCAGCAGGCCGTCCGCGAGGGCACCGCAACGTTCGAGCTGGAGCCGCCTGACCTCAGCGAGATGACGCGGCGCTATCGCGCGCTGATCGACGGCGGCTATCCTTATTTCGTCGCCATTCTCGAGGGACGCCTCGCCGGCTATGCCTATGCCGGCGCCTACCGGCCGCGGCCGGCCTATCGCTTCACGGTCGAGAACTCGATCTATCTCGATCCCTCGTTCCACCGCCGCGGCGTCGGCTCGCTGCTGCTGGAGCGGCTGGTCACCGAATGCGAGGCGCGCGGCTTCCGCCAGATGATCGCTGTGATCGGCGATTCCGCCAATGCCGGCTCGATCGGCGTGCACACCAGGGGCGGCTTCAAGATGATCGGCACGCATCCCAGTGTCGGGCTGAAATTCGGCCGCTGGCTGGATACGGTGATGATGCAGCGCGACCTCGGCGAGGGCGCGAAGAGCATTCCGACAAAATAGGTCTCGTAGCCCGGGTGAGCGAAGCGATACCCGGGAACGCCGCGAGCAAAGCCCCGGATGTCGCTTCGCTCGTCCGGGCTACGAAACCTCGCGATATCACTACTGCCGTAGGGTGGGCAAAGCGCAGCGTGCCCAGGCAACTGTCGCGATTGGGAGAAGACGTGGGCACGGCGCGATGCGCCTTTGCCCACCCTACGGCACCGGTCGTGCCGTCTACACCACCGCCAGCTTGCGATCGATCACCAGCAACACGCGCTCGAGCTCGTGCCCGCGGCGCAGAATCAGCCCCGTCGCCGAGATCACGCTGTACATGCCCTGCTTGCGCGCCAGGCGCGGGTCCTTCTCGATGCGGTAGATCGGCACTTCCGAGGCGCGGCGATAGACCGAGAACACGGCGCGGTCCTTCAGGAAGTCGATGGCGTAGTCGCGCCATTCGCCGTCGGCGACCATGCGTCCGTAGAGATTGAGAATACGGTGCAATTCGAGCCGGTTGAACGTCACCCTGCTCTGTTGCGCATTCGCAGCGGCGGGGCGCGCCGCCGCGCGCTGCTCGCTCGGATCGGCATCCTCCGACATCAGACTCATGGAGAGCCTCCTCATCGCACGGCATGACCCTGTCCGCGAACCGTCCCCGGAAACCGCGGATCATGACGGGAGCATGATTGCGCCAACCGCTCCGCGCCGCAAGACCTCTTGATGGAACTTGGCAAGTGAGGGCCGGCTCAACCCCTGGAATCCAGTGCGAATCGAAACACACGCAGTGGTGGAACTCTCTCGCGGCAAACCGTCACGGGATCGTTAGAAGGAATCACAGGATCGCCGCTTTTCCGCCCACCGCCCGCCGCCCTGCACTGCGAAAAGATTCATGTGCGTTGACCCGGTCCTTTCGGTTCCGGATTCCTCAGCCCCCAGCCCCCGGGGTCGAACAGGATCGGGTCTGTACGCACGACAAGGAGGGCCAACGCGAGTTGGTCCTTTTTTGTTTGGGTCGGGATGTTTTTTGGGTCGGGATGTTTCCGGCGCGACGCGTTTTTCTCCAGACATCCGCGAAAAGAATCTCTGTCCTCATCCTGAGGAGCGCGCTCCTCACCATGAGGGTTGAGAGCAGAGTGCGACGCTAGAGAATCAGTGCAGCGACGTATACGCCGCGCCGAGCATCGGGCCCGGTCGCTCGCGGCTGCCGTCCTGGACATAGACCACTGCGCCGTCGACGCCGTCGCGCGTGAGATTCTCGATCGGCACCGTCCAGCTTTCCGGACGCCCGGTCCAGTCACCGACCTTGAGCAGATTGCGCACCACGTTGTGATAGGTGACCTGTTGCCCGCGATTCTCGCCGCGGGTGATCGCGATCGGGACCGACTTCGCGATCGAGCAGATCCAGACCTCGCCATGCGAGACGGCCGGCTCATTGCTCGCGGCCACCGACACGTTGATCTGCTTGCCCGCAAGCGACATCGTCACGGGCACGCTCATCACGCCCATGCCCTTGTCGGTCTTGCCGATCGCGCTTTCGATGCCGGCACGATCGCTGCCGATGACATGCGTGGAGCCGTTGACCACGACCTGCGGCGTGTAGACCTCGCGATCGCCGCGCATGCGCGAATAGGCGCGCTGCCGTGCGGAGAAACGCGAATCCGCCAGCGTGTCCTTCCAGCCGAGATAGTCCCAATAATCGATCGGCATGCTCAGCGCGATGACCGAGGGATCCTTGGAGAGGTCGCCGATGATCTTGTCGGCGGGCGGGCAGGAGGAGCAGCCCTGCGAGGTGAACAATTCGACGATGGCGCGGGGATCGGCGGAGGCGGGAACGACGGCGGCGACGATGGCGCAGATGCCGAGCGCTCCCGACCAGAGCGTACCGGACCAACGCGAAACCAGATGAGAGGCCGTCATTGTTGTCATCTCGAACGTCACACACCGTCACTCGTGAGGAAGATCTTATCGCCTGATGGTCACCGTAGTCTTACGGGCACGACGCATTCGTCCGTCGAGGCATCCGCCGTCCGTCGAGGCATACGTCCAAGCAACCGTCAAAGGACCTTTGTCCGGGCGCGGGCCCATCCGATACATGCCTTAAACGCGCGAAGGCGGCCTTGTGATAGGCCGCCTTCGTTCAACCTTCTACTCACGTCGCGGTGAGCCACCGTTCACAAATTCGCGCGCCAAAGCGGGGCAGGCGCGCTTTGCGCTGTCGTTTGAGCATGATCTTTCCGGAAAGCCGCTGCGCACTTTTCGCTAACGCGGCCCTCCGGGTCAGGATCATGCTTTAGGCCGCGAGCTTGCGCAGCACGTAGTGCAGGATACCGCCGTTGCGGTAGTAGTCGAGACTCGTCCAGCGTATCGATGCGGCAGAGCAGCGAAACGCGCTGCAACGAACCGTCACCCGAGACGATCTCAGCGGTCAGCTTCTGGCGCGGCTTGAGGTCGCCGACCAGGCCGCGCAGCGTGACCTTCTCGTCGCCCTTGAGGCCGAGCGACGACCAGGAGGTGCCGTCCTCGAAGGTCAGCGGCAGCACGCCCATACCGACCAGGTTGGAGCGATGGATGCGCTCGAAGCTCTGGCAGATCACGGCGCGCACGCCGAGCAGGCGGGTGCCCTTGGCCGCCCAGTCGCGCGAGGAGCCGTTGCCGTATTCGGCGCCGGCGAACACCACCAGCGGCACCTGCTCCTGCTGGTACTTCATCGCGGCGTCGTAGATCGACATCTGCTCGCCGTCGGGCCAGTGCTTGGTGAGACCGCCCTCGGGAATGTTGCCGTCGGCGCCCTTCAGCATGAAGTTCTTGATGCGGATGTTGGCGAAGGTGCCGCGCATCATCACTTCGTGGTTGCCGCGACGCGTGCCGTACTGGTTGAAGTCGGCGGGGCGCACCTGGTGCTCGCTGAGATATTTGCCCGCGGGTGAGGTGAGCTTGATCGAACCGGCCGGCGAGATGTGGTCGGTGGTGATCTTGTCGCCGAACATGGCGAGGACGCGCGCCTCGACGATATCGGTGACCGGCTCCGGTTCCTTCTTCATGCCGTCGAAATAGGGCGGGTTCTGCACATAGGTCGAAGACATGTTCCAGCGATAGGTCTCGCTCTCGACCGTCTTGATCTTGCGCCAGTTGGTGTCGCCCTTGAACACGTCGGCATACTTCTTCTTGAAGATCGTCGAGGTCACGAACTTCTTCATGAAGGCGTTGATTTCCTTCGTCGTCGGCCAGATGTCCTTCAGGTACACCGGCTTGCCATCCTTGCCCTCGCCGATCGGCTCGACCGCGAGGTTCTTGGTGACGCTGCCGGCGAGCGCGTGCGCGACGACCAGCGGCGGCGAAGCAAGATAGTTCGCCTGCACGTCCGGCGAGACGCGGCCTTCGAAGTTGCGGTTGCCGGAGAGCACGGCGGCGGCGACGATGCCGTTGTCGTTGATCGACTTCGAGATCTCCTCCGGCAGCGGGCCGGAATTGCCGATGCAGGTGGTGCAGCCGAAGCCGACCAGGTTGAAGCCGACCTTGTCGAGATCCTTCTGCAGACCGGAATCGGCGAGATAGCCAGCGACGACCTGGCTGCCCGGGGCGAGCGAGGTCTTCACCCACGGCTTTGCCTTCAGGCCCTTCGCAGCGGCGTTACGGGCCAACAGGCCGGCGCCGATCAAGACGCTCGGGTTCGAGGTGTTGGTGCAGGAGGTGATGGCGGCGATCACGACGTCGCCATGGCCGATCTCGAAGTCCTTGCCCTCGACGGCGAAGCGCTTGTTGGGCTCCTCGGCCTTCTTGTATTCAGTGCCGAGCGCGAGCGAGAAGCCTTCGGCGACCGAGGGCAGCGCGATGCGGCCTTCGGGGCGCTTCGGACCGGCCATCGACGGCACGACGTCGGCGAGATCGAGCGTCAGCGTTTCCGTGAACACCGGATCGGCCGACTTGGCGGTGCGGAACAGGCCCTGCGCCTTGGCATAGGCCTGCACCAGCGCGACGCGCGGCGCCGCGCGGCCGGAGGTCTTGAGATAGTCGATCGCGGCGGCATCGACCGGGAAGAAGCCGCAGGTCGCGCCGTATTCGGGCGCCATGTTGGCGATGGTCGCCTTGTCGGCAACCGAGAGATTGTCGAGGCCCGGGCCGAAGAATTCGACGAACTTGCCGACGACGCCGAGCTTGCGCAGCATCTGCGTGACTGTCAGCACGAGGTCGGTCGCGGTGACGCCTTCCTTCATCGCACCCTTCAGCTTGAAGCCGACGACGTTGGGCAGCAGCATCGACAGCGGCTGGCCGAGCATGCAGGCTTCCGCCTCGATGCCGCCGACGCCCCAGCCGAGCACGGCCAGACCGTTGACCATGGTGGTGTGGGAGTCGGTGCCGACGAGCGAGTCGGGATAGGCGACCTCGAAGGTGCCGGTCTTCTTGCCGACCGTCATCTTCTCCTTCTTGGTCCAGACCGTCTGGGAGAGATATTCGAGATTGACCTGGTGGCAGATGCCGGTGCCGGGCGGCACGACGGAGAAGTTCGAGAACGCCTTCTGGCCCCACTTCAGGAACTCGTAGCGTTCCTGGTTCTGCTTGTATTCCTCGGCGACGTTCTTGCCGAAGGCCTTGTTGTCGCCGAAGAAGTTCACGATCACCGAGTGGTCGATGACGAGGTCGACCGGCACCAGCGGGTTGATCTTCTCGGCATCGCCGCCGAGCTTCTGCATCGCGTTGCGCATCGCGGCGAGGTCGACCACCGCGGGCACGCCGGTGAAGTCCTGCATCAAGACGCGCGCCGGGCGGAAGGCGATCTCATGCTCCAGCGACTTCTTGCGCAGCCATTTCGAGACGGCGACGATGTCCTCTTTCTTGACCGAACGCCCGTCCTCGTTGCGCAGCAGGTTCTCGAGCAGGACCTTCATCGAATAGGGAAGTTTGGAAATTCCCTTCAGACCATTCTTCTCGGCCGTGGGCAGGCTGTAATAGACATAGGTCTTGGCGCCGACCTTGAGGGTCTTTTTGCATTTGAAGCTGTCGAGCGAGGTCATGTAGGAAATCCCAATGGTTCGTTATACCCGGCGGGGTACCTTAACACCGTCAGCGTATCAGGCTGGATCGCTTGCAGGGGCAGGTTGAGTTGCTGCATCAAGTAGTTCCGGGCTTATAGAAGCTTTCTAACCGCGCCGCCACAGCCACAATCATGCCGCAGCAACCGCGAGCCAAAAATTCCCATGCGCTACCCTAAGATTTCCTGAGGCCTGGCTTTGAGTGACTTGAAACGAGGCGAGATGCAGCTCTCCGGACGCGGGGTTGCCTGCGTACGTGGCGGCCGCCAGGTGTTTGCCGGGCTCGATTTCGCGGCCGTCTCCGGCGAGGCCGTGGCGGTGGTCGGCCGCAACGGGTCGGGCAAGACCTCGCTGCTGCGGCTGATCGCGGGGTTGCTGGTGCCGGCGGGCGGAACGATCGTGCTGGACGGAGGCGACGCCGACATGACGCTGCCCGAGCAGTGCCACTATCTCGGCCATCGCGACGCCCTGAAGCCGGCCCTCAGCGTGGCCGAAAACCTGACATTCTGGGCTGATTTTCTCGGCGGCGAGCGCCTTGAGCCGGCCGAAAGTCTCGCCACTGTCGGGCTCGACCATGCCACCCATCTGCCCGCCGGCTTCCTGTCCGCCGGCCAGCGCCGCCGGCTGTCGCTGGCCCGCCTGCTGACCGTCCGCCGCCCGGTCTGGCTGCTGGACGAGCCGACCAATGCGCTGGACGTGGCGGGACAGGACATGTTCGGCGGCTTGATGCGCGAGCATCTTGCGCGCGGCGGCCTGATCATCGCGGCGACCCACGCCCCGCTGGGGATCGAATCGCGGGAGCTGCGGATCGGGAGTGCGGCGTGATGCGGTCCCACCCTCAGCTTTCCAATCGGCTGGGTATCGCTCTCTCCGTTCCCTCCCCCTTGTGGGGTCTGAGGCGAGCGAAGCTCGCTCTCGAGGTCAGGGAGGGGGGTGCCACACGGCAAGACCTCTTGCTTGCAGCGTTGGGAAAGCAGGCGCTTTGTTGCTGGCAGCCCGGAGGCGACGAACATCTCGCCCGGGGCTACCCCTCTCCACTGCCCTCCCCCACAAGGGGGAGGGAGCGCACCGGCCTCGCAGCGCCAGCCCGGCTCCTATGACCGCACGGCCGAAAGGGCCACCTCATGACCGCCCTGTCCGCCATCATCCGCCGGGACATCCGGATCGCGCTCCGCGTCGGCGGCGGGGCCTTGATCGGTGTGCTTTTTTCCTGACCGTGGTGGTGCTGATGCCGTTCGCGGTGGGGCCGGATCTGGCGCTGCTGTCGCGGCTGGGGCCGGCCATTCTCTGGCTCGGCGCGCTGCTGGCGAGCCTGCTCACCCTGGACCGGCTGTTCATGGCCGACCACGAGGACGGCTCGCTCGACCTGATCACGATGAGCCGGACGCCGCTGGAACTCGCCTGCGCCGCCAAGGCGCTGGCGCATTGGCTGGCCGCCGGCCTGCCGCTGATTGTCGCAACCCCCGTACTCGGCCTTTTGCTCAATCTGGACATGGTCGCGACCGGAGCCGTGGCGTTGACGCTGCTGGCGGGCACCCCTGCGCTGACGTTTACCGGCATGATCGGCGCGGCGCTGGCGGTGACGCTGCACCGCGGCGGGCTGCTGATGGCGGTGCTGGTGCTGCCGCTGTCGATTCCCGTGCTGATTTTCGGCGTGGCGGCCTCGCAGGCGGTGATCGTCGGCCCGATGACGTTCGGCGCGCCGTTCTCGATCCTGTGCGCGCTGTCCTTGGTCAGCCTGGTCGTCGGCCCCTTCGCAGCCGCAGCGAGCCTGCGACACGGACTCGACTGAACAGGCCTCGATCGATTTTGACGCCGATCAACTTTCGCCGCTCGCTTTCGTGCTGATTGCCTGAGCGGCCACCGACGATTATCAGGGTACCATGACACTGATCGACCTCGCCAACCCCACGCGGTTCCTTGCGCTGACAGCGCGGGTGCTGCCGTGGCTTGCGGCCGCGACCGTTCTCCTGCTTGCGATCGGTCTCTACCAAACCGCGCTGGCGCCCGACGACTACCAGCAGGGCGCGACCGTGAAGATCATGTTCATCCACGTGCCCAATGCCTGGCTGTCGATGTTCGTCTGGGGCGTGATGAGCATCGCCTCGCTGGGCACGCTGGTGTGGCGGCATCCGCTCGCCGACGTCGCCGCCAAGGCCGCCGCGCCGATCGGCGCCGCCTTCACTTTCCTCGCGCTGCTCACGGGCTCGCTGTGGGGCCGGCCGATGTGGGGCACCTATTGGGAATGGGATGCCCGGCTGACCTCGGTGCTGATCCTGTTCCTGATGTATCTCGGCCTGATGGCGCTGTGGCGCGCGGTCGACGATCCCTCGCGCGCCGCGCGCGCCGCCGCCGTGCTGACGCTGGTCGGCGCGCTCAATTTGCCGATCATCAAGTTCTCGGTCGACTGGTGGAACACGCTGCACCAGCCGGCTTCGGTGATGCGCATGGGTGGTTCGGCCCTCGACAAATCGTTCCTGATTCCGCTCCTGGTGATGGCGATCGCCTTTACGCTGCTGTTCGTCACGTTGCATCTGGCCGCGATGCGCAACGAAATCCTGCGCCGTCGTGTCCGCTCCCTGCAGATGATGCAGGCGAGCCGTGTGGCGTTCTCGAGCGAGATGGGCGCCTCCTCGCGCGGACAAAATGCGTCCAACGAAGTCGGGGCTGCCTGATCATGTCGCTCGGTCCCTATGCCTCCTTCATCGTGACGTCCTACGCCGCAGCGGCCCTCGTGGTCGCGATCCTGATCGGCTGGATCACGCTCGACTATCGCAACCAGACGCAGCGCCTGCGCGAGCTGGAGGAGCGCGGCATCACGCGGCGTTCCGGCCGCAGCGCGACGGATCTGTGATGAGCGATCAACCTGCCTCCGCAGCGCCGCAGCGCCGCACCTTCCTGATGGCGCTGCCACTGATCGCCTTCGTCGGACTTGCACTCTTGTTCTGGTTCCGCCTCGGCAGCGGCGACATCTCGCGGATTCCCTCCGCGCTGATCGGTCGTCCCGCGCCGCAGACCACGCTGCCGCCGCTGGAGGGATTGCAGGCCGGCAATGCCCAGGTGCCCGGCCTCGACCCCGCCGCGTTCAAGGGCAAGGTCAGCCTGGTCAACGTTTGGGCTTCCTGGTGCGTGCCGTGCCACGACGAGGCGCCGCTTCTGACCGAGTTCGCCAAGGACAAGCGCTTCCAGCTGGTCGGCATCAATTACAAGGATGCATCCGACAACGCGCGGCGCTTCCTGGGGCGCTACGGCAACCCGTTCGGACGCGTCGGTGTGGACGCCAACGGCCGCGCCGCGATCGAATGGGGCGTCTACGGCGTGCCGGAGACCTTCGTCGTCGGTCGCGAGGGTACCATCGTCTACAAGCTGGTCGGCCCGATCACGCCGGACAATCTGCAGAAGGTCTTGTTGCCGCAGATGGAGAAGGCGTTGAAGGCAGGAAGCTGACCGAGCGCGGAGAAGCTGAGCTCACGGCACCTTGTCGCGACGATCGGTCGTGTCCGCATTGCCTGCGAGCAGGCCGGACACGACATCCCACCCCTTCTCGAAGATATGGCCGACCTTGTGGCCGAAGGACTGGTCCGGGCGCAACCGCGGCGATTCCAGAATGTGCGTCAGGTGCCGGTGATCGCCCGGAATGCTGCTGATCTCCGCGTTGACGGCGGACTGGACGGCCGTCATCAGCTCAGCCAGGCGCTGGGCCCAACCGGACCCTCGAAGCTCGATCTGCGTTCGCAGCGCCTGCTCGATCCGGTAGATTTCGCCGACGATCTCCTTGGCTCGCACCGGACGATTGTTCCTGAGCGCAAACAGCAACAGGAGGTGCTTCTCCTCGATCTGATCGAGCACCATCGAGACCGCAATCGCAAAGGGGCCCTCCGCGATCCGCGCCGCAGCCCGGTCGGCGGCCGGAGTGGTTGCGACCGACAGCAGCTCCCAAGGGGATTCCAGACGCTTTGCGAGGATCGTGAGCGCGAACGGCACGGCATCGGCGCGCTTGGCCTTGAGCGTGCTCAACAGGCCGAGGGCCCTGTCGAGGCCGGCGCTCTCGAGCCGGGCAATCTTCGGCGCCAATGCACGGCCGAAATCCTCCAGCTCCCGCTGCATGTCGAGATAGCGCAGCATCTTCTTGAGATCGTCGAACGTCGCATGCGAGCTGGTATAGGCCATCAGCCCGTCGCGAATGGAGGCGGCGCTCTCGGCAGAACCAAGCAGGCCGTTGAGAGAGAGCAGGACCTTCTTCTGGAACGCTCTGGCCATCTGCCGCGCTTCGGTCTGCTTGTCGGCCGAGATGGCGTTGTTCGCATTGGCGACGTAGTCCGCCGCCATGCTGCGCAGCAATTGCTCGGTCACAAGGCTCCAGATCGGTGCGAGCGATCCGCGGGCGATCTGGCCGCTATTGGCACGCTCCGGAGCACTATCCACCAGGACCGGCTCAATCGGCTCGAAGAAGTAACGCGAGGGATTCCCGATGCGGTAATGATTCTGGCCCGTGTTGCGAAACTCGGCCCGCAGCGCCGCGATCAATGGCTCGGAATGCGGAATGTCCTCGCCGAGCAGATGCAGCCGTTCCAGTTCGGCAAGCAGGCGGCGCCGGACCTGCGGAGCGAGTTGCCGGAGGTACTGAATCAGGTGTTCAGCGGCGTGGTCCTGCTTTGCACTCATCACCGGGCCCTCCGGCGCGGCATCCTCTCTTCACGACCAGAGGCTATCGCCTGCGGCCGTTCGGACAAGGTCCAGAGCCGAAGAATCTCAGCTTGCGGTTACAGAGCGATGAAGGAACCCGCCGGACGCGTCGCTCGGCTCGATCAGCTGCGCGCGTGAAGTGCACGTCAGCGTGAATAGGTGAGGTGGTGGTTGGCAGCCCCGCCCGGAGCCGGCACTACCCCTTGCTGACGTCCCCCGCCTCGGCCTCGCTTCGCTCCAGCGAGACCGGCTCGAGGTGATAGCGCTTGGTCAGCGGCATCTGGGCGATGGCGAAGATCATGGTCAGCGGGGTCACGCCGAAGACCTTGAAGTTCACCCAGAAGTCCGTGCTCTGCGTGCGCCAGACGATTTCGTTCAGCACCGCCATGCCGGCGAAGAACAGCGCCCAGCGCAGCGTGAGTATGCGCCAGCCCTGCGGCGTCAGGTTGAACACCTGGTCGAACATCACGGCGATGAAGGAGCGGCCGAACAGCAGGCCGCCGCCGAGGATCGCGGCGAACAGGCCGTAGATGATGGTCGGCTTGACCTTGATGAAGGTCTCGTCGTGCAGCACCAAAGTCAGCGTGCCGAACACCAGCACGACCACGCCGGTCACGATCGCCATGATCGGGATGTGACGCGTCACCACATAGGAGGCGACCATCGCCACCACGATCGCGACCATGAAGGCGCCGGTCGCCGCGAACAGGTTGAACTTCGCATTGACGAAGAAGAACACGAGCAGCGGCCCGAGGCTCGGTGGCGAGCTTGAACAGCGGATGCGGCTGGGTCTTGTCCATTACTTGACCTTTGTTGCTGTCATGCCCCGCCTGGTGCGCAATTGCGCACGGGGGCGGGGCATCCAGTACGCCGCGCCGCTCGTTGTAAGCCACAGGCGCCTCGGAATACTGGGTCCCCCGCCTTCGCGGGGGATGACGAAGAAAACCTACGATTCGATTCCGGCGATGGCGCGGGCGAAGTCGCGCGCGGTGAAGGGCGCGAGATCGTCGACGCCTTCGCCGACGCCGATGAAGTGCACCGGCAGTTTGAACTTCTCCGCGAGCGCCACCAGAATGCCGCCGCGCGCGGTGCCGTCGAGCTTGGTCATCACGAGGCCGGTGACCCCGGCGGTGCGATGGAAGGCCTCGACCTGCGACAGCGCGTTCTGGCCCACGGTCGCATCCAGCACAAGCAGCACGGCATGCGGCGCAGTGTCGTCCACCTTGCGGATGACGCGCACGACCTTTTCGAGTCTCGTTCATCAGCTCGGCCTTGTTCTGAAGGCGGCCGGCGGTGTCGATCAGGAGCACGTCGGTGGCCTGCTCCTTCGCCGCTGTCAGCGCGTTGAAGGCGAGGCTTGCCGAATCCGAGCCTTGCGCGCCCGCGATGACCGGCGTCTTCGTCCGCTCACCCCAAACCTTCAGCTGCTCGATCGCTGCTGCGCGAAAGGTGTCGCCGGCGGCCAGCATCACCTTGCGGCCTTCGCTGGCGAATTTCTGCGAGAGTTTTCCGATGGTGGTGGTCTTGCCGGACCCGTTGACGCCGACCACGAGGATCACGAACGGCTTTTTGGCCGCATCGATCTCGAGCGGCCTCGCCACCGGCGACAGCACCTTCTCGACCTCGGTCGCGACGACGTCCTTGACCTCGTCCGCCGAGATCGCCTTGTCATAGCGGCCGGTGCCGACCGCATCCGCGATCCGCACCGCGACCGAGGTGCCGAGGTCGGCGCGCAGCAGCACGTCCTCGATGTCGTCGAGCATGGCGCGGTCGAGCTTGCGCTTGGTGACGAGGTCTGCGACCGCGGTCCCGAGCGAGGACGAGGTGCGCTTCAGCCCGTTGGACAGGCGGCGCCACCAGCTCAGCTTGGGGGGATCTGACGTGGTATCGTTCATGGCGGGGGTGTGTTAGCCGTTCCCGCCCCCAAACGAAAGTCTTGTCCGAAGGTCCTGCAATTGCTCGATGTTCCCCAATTGACCGCCGAGGAGATCCAGGCGCGCGTGCTCCATCGCGACGGGCTGATGCTGATCATCGACAAGCCCTCGGGCCTTCCCGTGCATCGCGGCCCCAAGGGCGGCGCCAATCTGGAGGATTCCTTCCTGGCGCTGTGCTTCGGCCTGCCCCGGCCGCCGGTGCTGGCCCACCGGCTCGACAAGGACACCTCCGGTTGCCTCGTGCTCGGCCGCCATCGCAAGGCAACCGCCTCGCTCGGCCTCCTCTTCAAGCACGGCAAGATCGGCAAGACCTACTGGACCGTGGTCGAGGGCGGCCCCGCTGAAGACGAAGGCACGATCGACTTGGCCCTCGGCCGGCTCAATGCCGAGCGCGGCTGGTGGCAGAAGCCCGACCCCGAAGGCCAAAAGGCGATCACCAACTGGAAAGTGATGGGCCGCGGCGACGGTTTCACCTGGCTCGCCATGGAACCGGTGACCGGGCGGACCCATCAATTGCGCGTGCATTCCTCCGCGACCGGCTGGCCGATCTTCGGCGATAACATTTACGGCAACGGCCCGCGCTTCGGCGAGCCGAAGCTGCATCTGCACTCCCGCGAGATCGTGGTGCCGATCTCCCGCAACAAGGAGCCGGTCCGCGTGGTGGCGCCGGCCCCGCCCCACATGCACGAGAAGCTCAGGGCCTGCGGGTGGAATGGGGAATAGGCGCCGCAAGCTCGGTGCACCTCTCCCGCTTGCGGGAGAGGTCGGAGCGCGAAGCGATCCGGGTGAGGGCTCTCTCCTCTTGGGGAGTGTCCCGTTGCGGAGACACCCTCTCCCCGCCCCTCCCCCGCAAGCGGGGAGGGAGTGCAGCTCCGCCGTGGTAGCTCCCATGGTTTACGAAACGTTCAGTGCTCGTCCGTAATGATTGCGATTGCTTAGAACAAGCTTCTGTAACCGCTCAGGACGAGCAGGGCGTGATGTCCAAGGCCGAGCTATCGATCATCGACGAGGTCGAATCTGCGATTCGAGCAGGCTCGGCGGAAAAAGGCCTGGCGACCGCCCGCCGCGTCACCGACCTGTTTCTCTCCTCCGCCGGCAGTTTCGACGACGAGCAGATCGCGCTGTTCGACGAGGTGCTCGATCGCCTGATCGGCACCATCGAGCTGCGTGCGCTGGCCGACATGGGCGCGCGCGTCGCGCTCGCCGAGATCAGCGCGCAGTTGGCGCCGGTCGCCCAGGCGCCGCCTTCCGTAATCCGCCGCCTCGCCAGCAATGACGAGATCCGCATCGCCGGCCCCGTGCTGCAGGAATCCGCCCGCCTCGACGATGGCGAACTGGTGAAGATCGCCTCCAGCAAGAGCGAGCCGCATCTGCTCGCGATCGCCGGCCGCTGGTGGCTGAAGGAGATCGTCACCGACGCACTTCTGGCGCGCCGCTATCCCAGCGTCAGCCGCAGGCTTGCCGCCAATCCCGGCGCACGCGTCTCCGGAAATGGATTTGCGGTCATGGTCGCCCAAACCGAGGCTGACCCCGAACTCGCCATCAGCGTCGGCGTACGCGTCGACCTGCCGTCGGAGCTGCGCCGCCGATTGCTGCGCTCGGCTACCGATGCCGTGCGCACCCGCCTGCTGTCGCGCGCGCCGCCGCATCTGTTCGAGGAGATCCAGAGCGCGATCGTGGCCGTCACCGTCGGCGTCGAACGCGAGATGTCCGGCGTCCGCGATTTCGAGGGCGCCAAACGCGCGATTGCGATGCTCAAGGCCACCGGCCAGCTCAACGAGGCGACGTTGCTCGGCTTCGCGAGGCAGCGGCGCTATGAAGAGACCGCCGCGGCCCTGGCGGCCCTGTCCGGGTCGACCGTCGAAGTGATCCGTCCGCTGCTGCAGAGCCTGCGCGACGACGGCCTGCTGGTGCCGTGCAAGGCCGCGCAGCTCGGCTGGGACACCACCATTGCCGTGCTCGAATGCCGTTTCGCGACCGGTGCGATGAAGCCGGCAGATCTTTCGCGCGCGCAAGCGCTCTACACGCGCATGACGATCGAGGATGCCAAGCGCACGCTGCGGTTCTGGCAGGTGCGGGCGTCGTAGCGGGGCGTTTGAAGCACAGTCGATCGCCAAGATTGACACTGTCATCACCCGCGAAGGCGGGTGATCCAGTATTCCAGAGACGCCGGAGATTGAATCGAGAAGCCGCGGCGTACCGGGTCGCCCGGTCAAGCCGGGCGACGACACCTATCGTGTGACAAGCCGCTCGCCATCACGGCCGGCAATCATTCGCCGCACCACGCTTCCCACCCGCTCGCCCGCAATCGCGACCGGCAGATAGTGCTCCGTGCGGCCCTGCGCCTCGCTCTCGATCAGCACGTCGCGCGTCTTGCCCATCTCGGCTTGCAGCCGCTGACGCAGCGCGACCTCGCCTGCCGCGCGCAGCCGCTTCGCGCGCTCCTTGATCGCACTGCCCGCAACCTGCGGCATCCTTGCAGCTGGCGTGCCCGGGCGCGGCGAGTAGGGGAAGACGTGCAGGAACGTCAGGCCACATTCCGCGACGAGATCGAGCGAGCGCGCGAACATCTCGTCCGTCTCGGTCGGGAAGCCCGCGATGATGTCGGCGCCGAAGACGATATCGGGGCGCAGGCGGCGCACCTGGTGGCAGAACGCGATCGCATCCTGCCGCGAATGCCGCCGCTTCATGCGCTTCAGGATCATGTCGTCGCCGGATTGCAGCGACAGATGCAGATGCGGCATCAGCCGCGCATCGCCGGCGATGGCGTCGAGCAGATCCTCATCGGCCTCGATCGAATCGATCGAGGAAATGCGCAGACGCTTCAGCTCCGGCACGTGCCGCAGGATCTGCTTCGTCAGCATGCCGAGTTTCGGCGCACCCGGCAGATCGGCGCCGTAGCTGGTGAGATCGACGCCGGTCAGCACGATCTCGGCATGGCCGCGCTCCGCCAGTGCCCGCACCTGATCAACCACCGCGCCCATCGGCACCGAGCGCGAATTGCCGCGGCCGAAAGGAATGATGCAGAAGGTGCAGCGATGGTCGCAGCCGTTCTGCACCTGCACGAACACGCGCGGCAGGCCGCTCGCATAGCCGTCGACGAGATGCGGCGCCATCTCCGTCACAGCCATGATGTCGCTGACGGCGATCTTTTCGCTGGCGCCGAGATCGAACGCATCGCGCGTCGCGCGCCAGGCCTGCCCTCGCATCTTGTCGTCATTGCCGACGACGCGGTCGACCTCGGCCATGTCGGCGAACATGCCGCTCTGCGTCTGCGCCGCGCAGCCGGTGACGACGATGCGTGCCGAGGGGCGCTCGCGTTTCAATTTGCGGATCGATTGCCGCGCCTGCGCCACCGCCTCGTTGGTGACGGCACAGCTGTTGATGACGATGGTGTCTTCGAGCCCCGCAGCTTCCGCCTCGCGGCGGATCACCTCGGCCTCGAAAGCATTGAGGCGGCAGCCGAAGGTGACGATGTCGACGGCCATCAGGCGGCCGGCGCAAACAGCGCCGGATCGAATCGGCCCTCATATTCGAAGGTCGCCGTGCCCGTCATCAGCACGTGGTCGTCGCGCTCGCGCCATTCGATGCCGAGCTTGCCGCCGGGCAGCGTGATCTCGACATTGCGCTCGGCCCGCTTCAGGCGGGCCGCGGCGACCGCCGTGGCGCAAGCCGCCGAGCCGCACGCCCTGGTCAGGCCGGCACCGCGCTCCCAGGTGCGGATCGTGACGTGCTCGGGATCGACGATATGGGCGAGCGTGATGTTGGCGCGCTCCGGGAAGATCGGGTGGTTTTCCAGCAGCGGACCGAAGCGGCCGAGATCGTAGGCATTGACGTCGTCGACCCAGAAGATCGCATGCGGATTGCCCATGCTCACCACGGAGGGCGAATGCAGGATCGGATTGTCGATCGGCCCGATCTGCAATTCGATGTAGCGGGTGTCACGGAACTCTTCCGCCAGCGGGATGTCCTGCCAGCCGAACTTCGGAACGCCCATGTCGACCGTGTAGAGATCGGGCGCCGGGCCCTGCCAGGCATTGAGCAGGCCGGCCGCCGTCTCGAACGTCGCGTTGGTCTGGCCGCTCTTTTCGAAGATGCGCCGTACCACACAGCGCATGCCGTTGCCGCAGGCGCCCGCCTCCGAACCGTCATTGTTGTAGATGCGGATGAAGGCTTCGGTGCCGTCGAGCCGCGGCTTCTGCAGCACCATGAGCTGGTCATAAGCCACGCCGCCATTCGCGGACGCCACCGCGCGGGCGTCCTCCGGCGTCACCGGCCCTGCGGAATCGCGCATGTCGACAACGACGATCTCGTTGCCGATGCCGTTCATCTTGGCAAATGCGTGGTTGGCCAGAGCGCTCATGAAAATTCCCGAATTTCGCCTGTGTTATATGGCGATCCTTGCCGGCTTGGCCAGTGTCTTGCCGCCGGGCGCCAGCAAGCCCACCAAGAGGCCAGTCATGACGCATCTGTCATGGGACGAATTTGGCGCTCGCGTGTTAGAACGGCGAAAGTTGGCGCGAAGCGGGATGCGCGGCCGGGCGCAAAGCTGGATCTTGGTGGTTAAGGCCTTGGTGACTAAGGCGCCTTGGTGATGAAGGCCTTGGGGAGAATAGAATGTTGAGGTTTCGTCGTTTCGCTCTGGCCGCGCTGATCCCGGCTGCGGCCTTGTCGCTTGGCCTGTCCGGCGTTCTGGCGCAAACGCCGAGCCCGGCACCGGCCGCCTCGGCAAGTCCCTCGCCGGCTCCGTCGGCTTCCCCTGCCCCGGCAGCGAGCGCATCGCCTGCACCTGCAGCAACCCCCTCACCCGCTCCGTCGCCGGCAGCCAGCGCTTCGCCGGCCCCGACCGCGTCGCCCTCGCCCGGAGCCAGTGCCTCACCGAGCCCGACGGCCCCGCCACCGGCGGCCGCCGCAACCCCCGCCCCGGTGCAGACCGCCGATCCGTTCGGCCTCGAGACCACGCTCGAAGCCAAGAAGGTCGTGATGGTCAAGGGCACCGCGAACTGGGACTCGGCCTTCGACACGCTGATCGACGCCTTCAAGGCGCTCAACACGCTGCTGGACAAGCAGGGCATCAAGCACGCCGGCAATGCGATGATCGTCTACACCTCGACGGACGATACCGGCTTCACCTTCCTGGCCGAGATTCCGGTCGAGCAGGACCCGAAGAACCTGTCCAAGGACATGAGCATCGGCAAGTCGCCGGAAGGCAAGGTGTTGAAATTCGTCCATCGCGGCTCCTACGACAACATGGACAACACCTATGAGGCGATCACCAATCACCTCGACGACAAGAGGCTGGAAGCCAAGGACACCTTCATCGAAGAATATCTCACCGATCCCCTGAAGACCGCTGAGGACAAGCTCGTGATCAACGTTTTCGTGCCGCTGAAGTGAGACTGATGAAAAAGCCTGCCGTACTTGTCGCGTCCCTCGCCGCCGTTGTTGCCGCCACGCTGCCGGCGCTTGCAGACGATGTTGTATCCGCCATCTCGGTCAGCGGCGAAGCCAACGTGTCCGCCGCGCCCGATCTCGCGCAGATCGATGCCGGTGTCGCCAACGACGCCAAGACGGCGAAGGAAGCCTCCGACGCCAACAACGCCGCGATGGGCAAGGTGCTGCTGGCGCTGAAGGGCGCCGGCATCGCCGAGAAGGACTACCAGACCTCGCGCCTGTCGCTGCAGCCGCAATACGGCCAGAACAAATCCACCGGCGCATCCCCGGTGGTCGGCTTCCGCGCCAGCAACCGCGTCACCGTCAAGATCCGCGACGTGACCAAGGTGGCGGCCACCATCGACACGCTGGTCAACGCCGGTGCCAACGACATCGGCAACATCTCCTTCGAGGTGACGCAGGCCTCGAAACTGCTCGACGATGCGCGCGAGCAGGCGGTGGCGGATGCGCGGCGCAAGGCCGAGATCTACGCCAAGGCCACCGGCGTCACGCTCGGCGCGCCGCTCAGCGTGTCGGAAGGCGGCGCGCCTGTGCCGCTGTTCAAGGGCCGTATGGCCGTAGCTCCCATGGCCGCAAGCGCCGCCGTCGCGCCGGGCGAGGAGACGCTGTCGGTGACGGTGAATGTGAGCTGGGCGATCAAGGCGAAAGAGCCGTAGCTCCCGCGTCCCGGACGCGCTGCGGCACGCAGTGACGCTGCGCAGAGCCGGGGCACGAGCGGTGCGCGTGGAGCGAGCTAAATCTCCACCACCTGCCCGATCAGTCATTCACGCTGATATCGGTAAAAAGGAATCCCGCCGGCGTCTTGCTAAAGACGAAGATGAGATCGCCGCAGAAGACGAAGTAGCTGTCGTTCTTATAATCATCAGGACTGTAGACGGCCTTGCCGCGCTGGATACACGCGCGATTTTTCGCCGTGAACTCTGTCCGATAGGTCTTGGCGGCAAATTGCGCGGCGTCGCGAATGGCCTTGTCGTTCATGAACGGCAATCGCGTCATACCGGCGACGGCGGCGGAATCGTTTGCCTTCAGCGCCGCGCGAAACTTCTCGATGAAGCCGTCGAATTCCTTCTGCACGGCAGGAGACGCGACGGCGTCCTTCGCCCGGGCGACAGCTGGAGCAAGGCTCACAAGAGCGGTTGCGAGCACAATTCTCAGCAAAAATCCCACAGGCCAGCTCCCTCCATCGATCAATCAAGGTCTTCCGACCGATCCAAATCCATGGTGTTTTGTTGCGTCAAAGGCGTTCTGGTTCAACGGCGCAGTGACGCACGAACTTGTCGCTATGGGAGCAAAGCGGACATTGCCTTCGTCGCATCACGCCGCCGTATTTATGGGTGCAAACCTAAATCTCCACCACCTGCCCCGGCTTCATCGCCACGAACCGATCCTGCGGAATCCTCGCGGCATCCAGCGCCTCCTCCAGCGCCTTCGCAGGCGCATCGATTGCTTCATCCGTCAGCTGGAACGTGCCGTGATGATGCCCGAGCGCGGCCTCGGCGCCGCAATCACCCAGCGCCTTCACCGCGTCTTCCGGGTTCATGTGCTGGTCGCGCATGAACCAGCGCGGCTCGTAGGCGCCGATGGGAAGGATCGCGAGGCGCAGCTTGCCGTGCCTCTCGGCGACGCGGCGGAAATGCCGGCCATCGCCGTAACCGGAATCGCAGACGACATAGATTTTCCCGGCCGGCGTCTCCAGCACGAAACTCGCCCACAGCGCCTTGTTGCGGTCGAACATGCCGCGCGCGCTCCAGTGCCGCGTCGGCACCAGATGCACGGCGATGCCGCCGCCGAGACTCGACGCGGTCGTGCCAGTCGAAGGCTTCCACCTTGATCGTGGAATCCCAGCTGCGCATCGTCACGTCGTTGCCGAGCGGGGTGACCACACGCGGGGCAAAATTCTTGGTGAGCCGTGACAGCGTCGCGATGTCGAGATGGTCGTAATGGCCATGCGAGACCAGCACGACGTCGATCTTCGGCAGCTTCTCGAAGGCGATGCCGGGATCGTTGTGCCGCTTCGGTCCGGCGAAGCTGACCGGCGAGACCCGCTCCGACCAGACCGGGTCAATGAGGATGTTGAGGCCGCCGGTCTGGACCAGCCAGCTGGCATGGCCGACGAAGGAGAGCCGCAACCGATCGCCGTCGACCCGCGCCGGCGGGGTGTCGGCATGGGGGCTGGGCGCCCAGTCGGGCCATTCGGCGCGATTCCGCTTGCCGCCGAGCTGCCAGCGCAGCACCTCGCGCAGCGACTTTGGCGGTGCGCCGTCCGGATCGAAGAAGGTCAGGCCGTCGAAATGGTCGGAGACCGGGCCGTCATAGGTTTTCATGTAGGACATCCAGAGCGAGGGAACACCGACCAGCGCGCCGGCGCCGGCAAGCAGTCCGAGAACACGGCGGCGGGTGATCGGCACGGGCGGGCTTCTAGGGACGGTTGGGGCGGTAAGGCATCACCGCTATATGGGCGGAGCTGCCGGAAAAGGAACCCGTCGCCGGAAACACCGTACTTTCAAAGCGTTACCCCGACAAAGGCACGCCGCCCCCCTAACTTTCCTTGACTTTTGGGCGGGAGCGGCGTTTAACCCCGCCACTTTCTCGGAAAGGCTTTCTTTTCGACCCGCCGACCGGTCCTCGAGACCGGAGGTCAACGCCCGACAGCGCGATGCGCCCTCGGGCGCAAAGGTGTTTGGAAGATCGTTTGGCCTGAGGAAACGGTCATCCCCGCGAAGGCGGGGGATCCGGTACTCCGAGGCGGCTCGGCTCGAACCGAGGTGCCGCGGCGTACTGGATGCCCGCCTTCGCGGGGCATGACAGTGGTGAATGCGGCAACCCTGCGCGAGCGGGATAAGGGACAACGGCATTGTTCGACAATCTGTCGGAACGGCTTGGCGGAATTCTCGATCGTCTGACGGGGCGCGGCGCGCTGACCGAAAAGGACGTCGATGCCGCGATGCGCGAGGTGCGCCGCGCGCTGCTGGAAGCCGACGTTGCGCTCGAGGTGGTCCGCAGTTTCACCGAACGCGTCCGCGAGCAGGCGATCGGCGCGACCGTCGTCAAGTCGGTCACACCAGGCCAGATGGTGGTCAAGATCGTCCATGACGAGCTGATCAACACGCTCGGCGCCGAAAGCCAGACGATCGACGTCAATTCGGTGCCGCCGGTACCGATCATGATGGTCGGTCTGCAAGGCTCCGGTAAGACCACCACCACCGCAAAGCTCGCCCGCCGCCTGGTTCAGCGCGACAAGCGCAAGGTGCTGATGGCTTCGCTCGACGTCTATCGTCCGGCGGCGATGGAGCAGCTGGCCGTGCTCGGCCGCGACCTCGACATTCCCACGCTTCCGATCGTCGCCGGCCAGCAGCCGCCGCAGATTGCGAAGCGCGCGCTGGAGGCCGGCAAGCTCGGCGGCTACGACATCGTGCTGCTCGACACCGCCGGCCGCACCACGCTCGACGAAGACATGATGGCGGAAGCCGCCGCGATCAAAGCCGCGGCCAACCCGCATGAAGTGCTGCTGGTCGCGGACTCACTCACCGGCCAGGACGCCGTGAACCTCGCGCGCGCGTTCGATCAGCGCGTCGGCCTCACCGGCATCGTGCTGACGCGCGTGGACGGCGACGGCCGCGGCGGCGCCGCGCTGTCGATGCGCGCCGTCACCGGCAAGCCGATCAAGCTGATCGGCACCGGTGAAAAGACCGACGCGCTGGAAGACTTCCATCCTGATCGTATCGCGGGCCGCATCCTCGGCATGGGCGACGTGGTCTCGCTGGTCGAGCGTGCTGCCGCCAATATCGACGCCGAAAAGGCCGCGCGCACCGCCGAGCGCATGCGCAAGGGTCAGTTCGACCTCAACGACATGCGCGAGCAGCTCACGCAGATGGCGAGCATGGGCGGCATCAGCGGCCTGATGGGCATGATGCCCGGCATCGCCAAGATGAAGAACCAGATCGCGGCCGCAGGCATCGACGACAAGATCCTGAAGCGCCAGGTCGCGGTGATCGATTCCATGACGCGCGACGAGCGCCGTCATCCCGACCTGCTCAAGGCCAGCCGCAAGAAGCGCATCGCCGCCGGAAGCGGCCAGAGCGTCGAGCAGGTCAACAAGCTGCTCAAGATGCACCGGAACATGGCCGACGTGATGAAGGCGATGGGCTCGGGCAAGCGCGGCCCACTCGCCGGCATCGCGCAAGCCATGGGCTTTGGCGGCGGCATGAAGATGCCCTCGCCCGAAGAGATGAAGGCGATGCAGGAGAAGATGCAGGCCGGCGGCGGACAAGGTCTGCCCAGCCTGCCGAAGGATCTGCCGCCGGGACTTCGCACCGGCCTGCCGAATTTGCCGGGGCTCACGGGCCTCAGCGGCAAGCCGACCCTTCCGGGGCTCGGCGGTTTTCCCGGCAAGAAGAAATGAGGAATTCGTCGCGAGGGATCGCACGGTCTCGCGCGGCGCGAAAATACCAATCAACCGAACAAACTGTACTTTGAAGGAGAACTGAATGTCCGTCGTTATCCGTCTCGCCCGCGCAGGCACCAAGAAGCGTCCCGTCTATCACGTCGTCGTCGCCGATTCGCGTTTCCCCCGCGATGGCCGCTTCATCGAGCGTCTCGGCTATTTCAACCCGCTGCTGCCGAAGGACAACGAGACCCGCCTGAAGCTCGACATGGAGAAGGTGAAGGCCTGGCTCGCCAAGGGCGCGCAGCCGTCGGACCGCGTGTCTCGCTTCCTCGACGCCGCCGGCGTCAAGAAGCGCGAAGCGCGCAACAACCCCGAGAAGGCCGTGCCGCGCAAGGAGCGCAAGGCGCAGGCCGAAGCCGCCGCGAAGGGCTAAGGTTAGATCATGTCGGCGCTGGTCTGCGTCGCGCGGATCGGCGCCGCGCATGGTGTGCGCGGTGCGGTCAAGCTATGGACCTTCACCGAAGATCCCTTCGCCGTCAGGAGCTATGGCCCATTGCTGTCCAAGGACGGCAGGCGCCAGTTCGAGGTCGCGACGGCGCGCGAGGCGAAGGATCATCTCGTCGCGACGTTCAAGGGCGTCACGACCCGCGATGAGGCCGAGCGCCTCAACGGCATCGAACTCTACGTCGCGCGCGAAAAACTGCCCGCGACGGACGAGGACGAATATTACCACACCGATCTGATCGGGCTCGCCGCCGTCACCACCGACGGCGACGCGCTCGGCCGCGTGCTCGCGATCCACAATTTCGGCGCCGGCGACATCATCGAGATCGCGCCGCCCAAGGGCCCGACGATGCTGCTGCCGTTCACCAATGCGGTGGTGCCCGAGGTCGATCTCACCGGCGGCCGCGTCGTGATCGCGCTGCCGCAGGAGATCGAGGGCGAGGAGCGAGGCGAAGCTCTTTCCCCGAGCCGTCCCGGCGAAAGCCGGGACCCATAACCACAAGCCGAAATTTTTGGCTAAGCTGATCGCTCCGGCCGTCGCAAAACTGCCTGCGGCGGTTATGGGTCCCGGATCTGCGCTGCGCTTGTCCGGGACGACGAGAACCGAGATCCGATGACCAATCGCACACCCTGGCGCGCGACCGTGCTGACGCTGTTCCCGGAGATGTTTCCGGGGCCGCTCGGCGTGAGCCTCGCTGGGCGGGCGCTCGCCTCGGGACTGTGGGAGATCGAGGCGCGGGACATCCGCGCTTCCGCCACCGACCGCCACCGCAGCGTCGATGACACCCCGGCCGGTGGCGGGCCGGGCATGGTGCTGCGGGCGGACGTTCTGGCAGCGGCCATCGACGCGGCGGAGATCGACCCGGAGCGGCCTCGCCTGCTGATGAGCCCGCGCGGTCGGCCATTGACCCAGGCCCGCGTTGCGGAACTGGCCCGGGGCCCCGGCCCCCTGATCGTCTGCGGGCGGTTTGAGGGGATCGACCAGCGGGTGATCGACGGGCGGGGGCTGGAGGAGGTCTCGATCGGCGATTACGTGCTCTCCGGGGGCGAAATCGCGGCCCTGGCACTGATTGACGCCTGCGTCCGGCTGCTGCCGGGCGTGATGGGCAAGGAGGCCTCGGGAACCGAGGAAAGCTTCTCCGATGGCCTGTTGGAGTACCCCCAATACACCCGGCCGCAGCTATTCGAAGGGGTTCCGATCCCAGAGATCCTGACGTCCGGCGACCACGCCAAGGTCGCCAGCTGGCGGCGGGCGCAATCGGAAACCCTCACAGAGGCCCGGCGGCCCGATTTATGGGCCCAGATCCCGCCCAAGCCGGCGAATCGGGCCGGGCGCCAAAAAACGCCAAAAAACAAGACAGACGGGTGACAAACGCTCCGGCTTGCCTTATAGGAGCGGCCAAATCCGCAATGGCTGGATAGACGAATTTTGCGCAGCCCCCGCTTCCAGGGCTGGGCGCGCCGATGGAGATTACCCCATGAACCTGATCCAACAGCTCGAAAAAGAGCAATTCGAGAAGCTGTCCGCCTCCAAGGACATCCCGGAATTCGGTCCCGGCGACACCGTGATCGTCAACGTGAAGGTCGTTGAAGGCGACCGCACCCGCGTGCAGGCCTATGAAGGCGTCTGCATCGGCCGTTCCGGCGGTGGCCTCAACGAGAGCTTCACCGTGCGCAAGATCTCGTATGGCGAGGGCGTGGAGCGCGTGTTCCCGGTGATGTCGCCGATGATCGACTCGATCAAGGTCGTGCGCCGCGGCAAGGTGCGTCGCGCCAAGCTCTATTATCTCCGCAACCTCCGCGGCAAGTCGGCCCGCATCGTCGAGAAGACTGAGCACGCCAAGGCCGTCAACGAGTAAGCTCCGGCGACCAGCCAAGTTTTTCGAAAGCGCGGGGCTCGGCTCCGCGCTTTTTTGTTGCGTCTGCCGTGCGCGTCAAAGGCCTCGCGCTTCCAAATGGGCCTGCTATATATTCTTGGAATGTTTCCAGATCTGACCAGCACCTCGTCCGTCAAGCGCGTCGTCATCGACGATCGCTCGCGACTGCCTGGCCGCTTCTTCGGACGCTTCGCGACCTCGGCAACGTCAGAGCTTACGCGCGCAGCCTAAAAGCTGCGCTGACGATTTTGTTGCCCCGCGCGCTCGCCGCGCACATCCGCTTCACATAGTCCTTCGGAGCTCAAGCTCATGTCCAAGCCCACCACATTGTACGACAAGATCTGGAACGACCATCTGGTGCACGAAGCCGAGGACGGCACCTGCCTGCTCTATATCGATCGCCACCTGGTGCACGAGGTGACCTCGCCGCAGGCGTTCGAAGGCCTGCGCGCCACCGGCCGCAAGGTCCACGCGCCCGAGAAGACGCTGGCCGTCGTCGACCACAACGTGCCGACCACCGACCGCACCAAGCCGAACCCCGACCCCGAGAGCATCGAGCAGATCAAGGCGCTGGCAGAGAACGCCAAGGAATTCGGCGTCGAATATTACAACGAGTTCGACAAGCGCCAGGGCGTCGTCCACGTCATCGGCCCCGAGCAGGGCTTCACCCTGCCCGGTACCACCATCGTCTGCGGTGACAGCCACACCTCGACGCATGGCGCGTTCGGCGCGCTCGCGCACGGCATCGGCACGAGCGAAGTCGAGCACGTTCTGGCGACGCAGACGCTGATCCAGAAGAAGGCCAAGAACATGCGCGTCACCGTCGACGGCAAATTGCCTGACGGCGTGACGGGCAAGGACATCATCCTGGCCATCATCGGCGAGATCGGCACCGCGGGCGGCACCGGCTACGTGCTGGAATACGCGGGCGATGCGATCACCGCGTTGTCGATGGAAGGCCGCATGACGGTCTGCAACATGTCGATCGAAGGCGGCGCGCGCGCCGGCCTGGTTGCGCCCGACCAGAAGGCCTACGACTACCTGCGCGGCCGTCCCATGGCCCCGAAGGGCGCCGACTGGGACGCGGCGATGCGCTACTGGGAGAAGCTGCGCTCTGACGAGGGCGCGCATTTCGACAACGAGCTGCGTCTCGACGCCGCCAAGCTGCCGCCGATCGTGACCTGGGGCACGTCGCCTGAGGACGTCATCTCGGTGACCGGATTCGTGCCCGATCCCGACAAGATCGCCGACGAGGCCAAGCGCATCTCCAAGCACCGCGCGCTGAAGTACATGGGTCTGACCGCGGGCACGAAGATCACCGACATCAAGCTCGACCGCATCTTCATCGGCTCCTGCACCAACGGCCGCATCGAGGACCTGCGTGCCGCCGCGAAGATCGCGGAAGGCAAGCAAGTCTCGGGTCACGTCAACGCCATGGTCGTGCCGGGCTCCGGCCTCGTGAAGGAGCAGGCCGAGGCTGAAGGTCTGGACAAGATCTTCATCAAGGCCGGCTTCGAATGGCGCGAGCCGGGCTGCTCGATGTGCCTGGCGATGAACCCGGACAAGCTGGCTCCGGAAGAACGCTGCGCCTCGACCTCGAACCGCAATTTCGAGGGCCGCCAGGGTTTCAAGGGCCGCACGCATCTGGTGTCGCCGGCGATGGCGGCGGCGGCAGCGATCGCGGGTCACTTCGTCGACGTCCGGGATTGGCGCTAAGCCACTCCCTGCAATTGTAGCGATCGCGGCAAACCGCCGTTAAATGATCGCCTGACACTGTCGTCCTCGCGAGGTTTTCGCGAGGACGCGCGCCATGGCAAACAAGCCGGAATATGTCGACCTGATCGGCGAAGCCACGCGCCAGCACCGCCGGCGCGCGGCGCCCTTGCGCATCGTCGCCAAGCCGGAGGTCGAGGAGACCTCGAAGCTCAGCCGCTGGCCGCCGGCGATGTTCAAGCAGTGGAAGGTCGAGAATTTGATGCCGTGGAAAGCTTCGTCCTGGAAGCTGAAGGATTGGCTGTAGCCACGTTCTCCGTCATGGCCGGGCTTGTCCCGGCCATCCACGTTCTTAGGCGCGCTTGGAAAGATCGTGGATGCCCGGGACAAGCCCGGGCATGACGGCACCTCTCACATCACCAATAGCGATACGGATGGTGCCAGCGATGCCAGCGGCAGACGCGGCGCGGGCCGTAATAGGTCCAGATGATCCGGCAGCGGCGCGGATGGTGGTAGTAGGGATAGTAGCCGCCGACATAATAGCGCCGATGGAAGTGGCGATGGCCGTAATGAGGCCGATAGACCCCGTAGCGATGAAATCCGCCATAGCGGTGAACGCCGCCGTAGCGATAGCCGCCGCCGTGGAAGGCCGGCGCGGCGCGGAAGCCGCCGATATGACCGCCATGGAAACCACCGCCGCGGAAGCCGCCGACATGTCCTCCGCCACCGCGGAAACCCCCGCCGTGGAAATGACCACCACCGCCATGCCCGCCGCCGCCACCATGACGAACCTGCGTGACGAGGTCGTCGGTCGCCGCCTTCGTCGCAGGTGACGTCGCCGGATTGATCAAGGTCAGCGCTTCCGCTCGCTGCGCGGTCCCCGCCGACAGCATCAGCGTCGCGGCGGCCGCAATCCCGAGCAGGCGCATCGGACCTGTCTTGAAACCCAAACTCCTCAGCATGGAATCCTCCCTGATGGACAGCGGAGTTGCGATGCTCGTTCCCGGCCCCGCGTCATCCCTGTTCAATTGCAGTCGCTCCCAAGATTAAATTGCGGACAGCGATGTGAACGCGCCATGAATGAACGAGGCCGGCACCTGCGATGCGACGCGCTGCCGCGACGAGAGGAAGCTTGAGATGACCGTCTACGCGATCGCACAATTGAAGATGACGGACCGCGCGGCCTATGACCGCTACCAGGCGCGGTTCTTCGACGTGTTCCGGAAATACAATGGGCGGCTGCTCGCCGCCGACGAACGCCCGCGCGTGCTCGAAGGCTCATGGCCGCACGACAAGCTCGTCATGATGTCGTTTCCGGACGAGGCCGCCTTCCTCGCCTTCTCGACTTCACCCGACTACGAAGAGATTTCGCGCGACCGCAAGGCCGGCACGCAGGCGACCGTGCTGCTGGTGAAGGGATTCGCGCCCGGCGGCTAGGACGTCACCAGAACGGCCCGTAGCCGAACACGAAGGGGGCGGGCACGCCGTAGGGATAGGGACTGTAGTGGACGGGCCGCGCGTAATAGCGGGGGTCACGGCGCACGACAGGCCGCACGACGTAGGCTCGCGCGGGCCGTCGCACATCGAACACCGCGATCCCTGCCGAAGCTTCCGGCATCGTGACCCTTTGCGCCGCGAAAGCACAGGACGCACCGGCGGCAAGCGCGACGGCAACGGCCAATGCAAACCATCTCGCCATGATCACTCCCGGGGCTCCCGCGCCGCCTTAGCCCGGGCGCCAGTAGCAGCTCACGCGCGGCACGATCACGGTGCCGCTCGGCCGAAATTCCTGCACATAGGTCGCGTTGCATTCGCGGACCGCATTGGGACCGGGATTGTAGCGCGGATAGACGCCGTCAGGTGTGTAATAGGGCGTGACGCGAAGGCGCGCGCGCGGGCGCTTGCGCGGCGGCGGGATGTCGTCCGGTGCGGCCGCCTGCGCCAGCCTGACCCCGGGTACGGCCGTCTGGGCCTCGGCGCTGACGCAAAATGGCGAAAACAACCCCATGCACAGTAGCGTCAGCGCTGTTTTTGCTCGCATTTTTTCGCCCACCTGAAACGTCCCGTCGAGGGGCCACGCTCCCCGTTTTGGCGCCGCCCGTCAACCTCGCAGCTTTTATAAAGCGGGATGCATCACCGGGGAACCCGCGCTAAGAGGATGGCATGTGGACGGAATTGAAAGCGCCATCGCTGGCCGAAATGGAAACGACGGCGCACGAGATCTTCGAGGCCCTGCCGGCGGAGTTTCGTGCTCTGTGCGAGGGCGTGATCATCCGCGTCGACGACTTCCCGACCGAGGAGGTCCTCGACGAGATGGAATGCGAGAGCGAGTTCGACCTGCTCGGCCTGTTCCAGGGCGTCGGCCTGCCGCAGCAGAGCCTCGGCGACGTCGCGCGGCTGCCCAACATGGTCTGGCTCTACCGCCGGCCGATCCTGGACTATTGGGCCGAGCACGACGAGAGCCTCGGCCACATCGTCCGCCACGTCCTGATCCACGAGATCGGCCACCATTTCGGTCTCTCCGACGACGACATGGAAGCGATCGAGGCTCAGGCAGAGTCCGACGCGGACTGATCAAGGCGCGGTGCAGGAAGAAGCATCGTCAGCCGATAGTCGGACCACCCCGCAAGCGACAGCGACACCTGCTGATAGTGCAGCTGCCCCATGGTCGGATGATCGAACGCACGCGCGCCGCCTTCGCGCGCCAGCACGCCCTGCGTGTCCCAGCAACGTTCGAAGTCGGGACTTCCCAACCGCAGTTCCTCCACCAGCCGGCGAATCTCGGGATCGTCGGAATAGGCCGTCACCGCGGCGCGGAACTCTGCGACGACGCGGCGTGCGCGCGAGGCCCAGTCAAGGATCAGGGTTCGCGCCTCGGGCCTGAGGAAGATGTAGCGCAGCAGATTCTTCTCGCCGTCGGCATCGAGCCATCCCGCGAACAGAACGGATGCTTTCGCATTCCAGCGACGCGCGCGCCATGTGCGATCGAGGATGTAGGCAGGTCCGTCGATCGCATCGACGCAGGCCAGGATTTCGTCAGGCGGGTCGTCGCCGGCGCCGGGACGTTCGGGATCGCGTTTGCCCGCGATCTCGAACAGATAGCTGCGCTCGGCCCGCGACAGGCGCAATCCGCTGGCGAGGCGCGCGAGTGCCGGTGCGGAGACGGAGACATCGCGTCCCTGCTCGATCCACGTGTACCAGGTGACGCTTAATCCGCAGAGCTGGGCAACCTCCTCGCGCCGGAGCCCGGGCGTGCGCCGTCGGGTGCCAGCGGCAAGGCCGAATTCCGCCGGAGACTGGCGCTCCCGCAACGCCCGCAGGAACGCACTGAGCGAGAGCGCCGGGGTGTCTGGGTCCTGTCCTAACATGGTGGTAATTATACCAGCATAATATAGACCATTAAACTGGTATCTAGCTCGTGCTAGCCTTGTCCGGACTTCGTCGCTGCGCCAAGGACGCAACAGGCATGGGCAAGCAATTCGCGAAGATCGAACCCGAGCACCGGGCTTTCATGGAGCGGCAGAAGATCTTCTTCGTCGCGAGCGCCCCGCCCAAGGGACGCATCAACGTGTCGCCGAAGGGCCTGTCCTCATTCCGGGTCCTCGGAGACAGTGATGTCGCCTATCTCGATTGCACCGGCAGCGGCAGCGAGACACGCGCGCACCTGATCGCCTCCGACGACAAGCGTTTGACCATCATGTTTTGCGCCTTCGACGGCCCGCCAATGATCCTGCGGCTCTACGGCCAAGGTCGGTCGCTGATGCGCGGCACGCCGGAATACACAGCTCTCGCCCCTGGCTTCGAGGACATGACCGGGGCGCGCCAGATCGTGCGCCTCTCGGTCGAGCTCGTGCAGACGTCATGCGGCATGGGCGTGCCCCTGTTCGATTACAAGCAGGAGCGTGGCAGCCTCGTGCGCTACTGGACCAAGCAGGGCCTCGACAATTTGCGAAAATACTGGGGCCTGAAGAACATGAAGAGCATCGACGGCCTGCCGACGGGCTTCGTCCCCGACCGCATGGCTCCGCAAGGGCCGGCAGATCATATCTGACAGACCAAGATTGCCGAATCCGGCCTAGGATTCGTGCACCAACCGGGCTAAACAGCCCTCCCCTGACGACAAACCGGGAAGCCTGAGATGGACAAGTTCACCACGCTGGAAGGCGTCGCGGCGCCGCTGAAGATCATCAATGTCGACACCGACATGATCATTCCGAAGCAGTACCTGAAGACCATCAAGCGGACCGGCCTTGGCAAGGGGCTCTTCTCCGAGCAGCGCTACAAGGACGACGGCAGCGAGAACCCGGATTTCGTGCTCAACCAGTCTGCCTATCGCAACGCGAAGGTGCTGGTCGCCGGCGACAATTTCGGCTGCGGCTCGAGCCGCGAGCACGCGCCCTGGGCGCTGCTCGACTTCGGCATCCGCTGCGTGATCTCGACCTCGTTCGGCGACATCTTCTACAACAACTGCTTCAAGAACGGCATTCTGCCGATCCGCGTTTCGCAGGAAGACCTCGACAAGCTGTTCGACGACGCGGAGCGCGGCGCCAACGCGACGCTGACGATCGACCTGCCGAACCAGGAGATCCGCGGTCCCGACGGCGGCAAGGTCAAGTTCGAGATCGACCCGTTCCGCAAGCACTGCCTGATCAACGGCCTCGACGACATCGGCCTCACGATGGAGAAGAAGGCCTCGATCGACACCTATGAGGACAAGCTCAAGCGCGAACGCGCCTGGGCCTGAGATCAGATTTTGGTTCGAGCCCCGGCGTTCAGGACGCCGGGGCTTTTTCTTTGTGCCGATTACCCCGTATAGCTGCACCCATGCTGCCCGAGATCGTCACCTTCTGGCATGGCCCGATGGACGCACTGCGCCAGACCTGTCTGCGCTCGCAGCTGGCTGCCGGCCACAAGGTCACGGTTTACAGCTTCGACACCATTCCCGGCCTGCCGCCGGGTGTCGAAAATGCCGAGGCCGAGGCAATCCTGCCGCGTGCATTCTCCGAACGGCTGCGCCCGCCGCAGCCGGACGGAAGCTGGCGCGACTGGACCATTCTGCAGTTCAGCGACTTCTTCCGCATGAAGCTGATGGCGAAGGGCCTCGGCCTCTGGCTCGATGCCGACGTGCTGCTGCTCAGGCCGGTCGAGATCGATCCGGACAAACCCTATTTCGCCTGGGAGCGGCCACGGCAGCTCGGCAATTCCGTGATCTATCTGCCGCCCGAGCACGGCATCGTCGCCGCCTTTGCGGAGCTGATGGAGCAGGAGGAGCTGACGCCGAACTGGCTGTCGGTGCGCCACCGCATCACCTTCATGATGCGCCGCCTGCGCGGCGGCTCGAACCGGCTCTCCGATATCCGCGTTGCGATCTTCGGCCCCGCGGCCCTCACCGCGCTCGCGCGCCGGACCGGCGAATTGCACAATGCGCTGCCGAAGCAGTCGTTCTACGCCGTGCATGCCGAACCAAAACTGTTCTTCGATCCCTCGAGCTATCTCGGCCTCGTCACCGATCCTGGGATCATCGGCCTGCACATCTCGCCCAAGGGTCGTGGCGGCGAAAAGCCGATTCCGGGCAGCCTGTATGCCTGGGCGACGGAAAGATTCGCTTAGCTTTTCTCTCCGTGTCCCGGACGCGGTGCGGCGCGCAGTGCCGCTCCGCAGAGCCGGGACCCAGCAAGCGGCGACATGGGTCCCGGCTCTGCGCAGCAGCGTTTCACGCTGCGCCGCGTCCGGGGCACGAGACCGATTATTGTCCCCCTCCCAGTTTGATCCAGCGCAACGCGCCCCTGCAACATTGTGCTTAATTCGCTCCAATTCCGCCGTTCGAAGGAGCTTTCCATGAGCACCGCCAGCAGGCCTTATCCCATCGTCCAGGACCTCATCGACTCCTTTGCGAGCTGGCTGAAGCATCGCCGCGAGATGAACGAGATGCGTCAGCTCGATCGCGCCGATTTCGACCGGATCGCGAGCGATCTGAGGATCGCGCCCGACGATCTGGAGGAACTGGTCCGTCACGGCAAGCATTCAGCCGACGAGCTGCCGATGATGCTGCAGCAGCTCGGTATCAGCGCCGAAGGGCTCGGCCGCGCGCAGCCGCTGCTGCTTCGCGACATGGAGCGGGTCTGCTCGCTGTGCAATCACAAGGGACAATGCGACCGCGATCTCGCCGACGGCACCGCCGCGGAGAACTATCACGGCTATTGCGCCAATGCCTCGACCCTGGAGTCGCTCGATCGCGCCGACGTCGCGCCGCGCTGAGCGGTGCGACGGAGTAGCGACGTCCGCCTCATCGACGCAGCAGAACACGCGGGACGCCGCGCCCGCCTGATCAGGTCCGATTGGCCATCGCGGCAGCTTCGGCCGCGGCGCGCTGCATGCTGGTCGACATCTCGTTCGTCACCGTGCTCTGCTCCTCGATCGCCGCGGCGGTCGAGGTTACGTATTCGCTGACATTGTTGATCGCCTGCTTGATCGCCCCGAGTGCGCCGACGACGTCGCCCGAGATCTGGTTGAGGCTGCCGATCTCCTGAGCGATCTTGTCGGTCGCCTGCTTGGCCTGGTTGGCAAGGCCCTTCACTTCGGACGCGACCACCGCAAAGCCGCGGCCGGCTTCGCCGGCACGGGCGGATTCGATCGTGGCATTGAGCGCGAGCAGATTGATCTGCCCGGTGATGTTGTTGATCATCTCGACGATGCCGCTCATGGCCTGCGCGGCATCGGTGAGGCGCTGGGCCTGGGCGTCGGCGGAGGAGACCTGCTCCACGGCGCCGGTCGCGGTTTCGCGCGACTTGGTCATGGCTTCGGCGATCTCGCGCACCGAGGCGTTCAATTCCTCGGAGCCGGCGGCGACCGATTCCATCATGGCGCGGACGCGTTCGTTGCCCATGCGGATCAGCACCTGCCTGGTGGTGTCGGTGGCGTATTTCACGACCTTGAACGGCTTGCCGTTGAGATCGAGGATCGGATTGTAGGAGGCCTGGATGTAGATCTCCTTGCCGCCCTTGCCGATACGCTTGTATTCGGCCGCCTGGTACTCGCCGCGATTGAGCGCGGCCCAGAAATCCTGATAGGGCGTACCGTCGCGCTCGTTGGCCTCGACGAACATGCCGTGATGCCGCCCCTTGATTTCGTCGAGCGAATAGCCGACGGCGCCGAGGAAGTTGGCGTTGGCGGTGATGATCGTGCCGTCCATGTTGAACTCGATCACCGCCTGCGCCTTGTCGATCGCGGCGATCTGGCCGGCGAGATCGGCGTTCTTCAGCTTCTCTGCCGTGATGTCGGTCGCGAACTTGACCACGCCGATCGGCCGGCCGTTGTCGTCCATCACGGGGTTATAGCTCGCCAGAATCCAGACCTCGCGGCCACCCTTGCCGATGCGCTTGAACTCGCCGGCCTGGTACTCACCCCGGTTGAGCTTCTCCCAGAACTCCCGATAGGCCGCGCTGCCCCGGTCGGCCTGCGACATGAACAGGCTGTGATGCTTGCCCTCGATCTCGACCAGGGAATAGCCGAGCGTCGTGCAGAAATTCTCGTTGGCCGTGACGACGGTGCCATCGAGCTGGAATTCGATCACGGCCTGGGCCCGATTGATCGCGACGAGCTTGGATGCATCGGCCATGCTGCGCAGCTTCTTCGCGGTGATCTCGGTCGCGATCTTGATCACCTTGACCGGCTTGCCGTCCTTGCCGAGAACCGGGTTGTAGGAAGCTTCGATCCAGATTTCACGGCCGCCATCGGCGATGCGCTTGAACTCGGCCGCCTGGAATTCGCCACGGCGCAGAGCCTCCCAGAACGCCTTGTAGTCCGCGCCGTTGCGCAGATCGGCGGGCACGAACATCGAGTGATGCTTGCCTTGAATCTGGTCGAGACGGTAGCCCAGCGCATCCAGGAAGTTCTTGTTGGCGGTGACGATCGTGCCGTCCATGTTGAACTCGATCATGGCCTGCGAGCGGCTGATCGCGTCGATTTGCGCCTGTGTATCGCCCTGGGACTTCCGACCGAACATGTCTTCTTGCTCCGAAATTGACATTCGGCTCGCAGCACATGCGCGAACCGGCCTGCGGCATTTGATTGTCTTGCCGCGGACCGCGCGCAGTTCGAGTTCATTCGACAGCGATCCCAGCGAATGAAGCAGATATGTGAATCAAATTATCAGAGTATTCGTGTGATCGCTGACACAAGGGCCGCCTTTCGCTGACGCCATTAACTTGACGGCGACATTTGACCGCCGTAGCCATGCCGGCAGTCGCGAACTGCGAAGGTCGCGCTAAATTCGTTATCGGTATTCGGCAAGAACGACGTCCGCGAGACAGCAAAAGCACGGGTTGCGTATCCGGACATGGCTGGTCTGCGTGCGAAAAGTAACGATCGTTCACTCGTCACGACCGCGAGCAAGTGGCCGCGGCTCGCGCGGCAACAGACCCGTTCGCTCATCCGTACAATCTCAAATTGGTGGCGCCCGGATTCCGATTCAGTAGTTTGAGCGTTTTGGGGAATCTGATTTGGCCGCCGTCTCGTATCTTGACCGTTATCCTTTGCTGCATTCGCGCGACAGCGAGTTCGCACGCGATCGTCTGTTTGCGGCATATGGCGCGGACCGGTTCGACAAGCACGACAACAACTTCGCCATCCAGGCCAATCTTGCCCGTCTGAATTCCATCGGCCTCGCGTTCTGCGGCTATGACGGTGCGGCGTCGCTGTCCTTTCCGGAATCGCAGATCCTCCGCCAGTTCTTCTCCATTCAGGGCGCCGCGGGCTGGACCACCAACGGGCATAGCCGATCGATCGAGGCCTGGACTCCGATCATCCCGGGAGACGCCAGGCTGGATCTCCACTTCAAGCCGGGTTACCGCCAATTGGTGCTGAGGATCGACGCCGCGGCGATCGCGCGCCTGTTGAAGAGCCTGCTCGGCGATGATTGCGACGCGGATTTGCGTTTCGTCTCGACCGGGGCGGACCCTGCGATGATGGCGCATGTGCGCCACGACGTCTTCAGGTTTGCGGAGGAGCTGGAGAGATTCGGGCAGGATTACTCGCCCGTCGCCATCGCCGAGTCTCGAGCGGGCGCTGATGGTCCGGATGCTTCTCGCCCATCGGCACAATTTCTCGGACCGGCTGCAGCGCTCCGCGCCGAACGCCAACCGGGCCGTGGTCGATATCGTGGAATCCTACATCGAGGCGCATTGGGACGAGCCGCTCGATCTCGAAAAGATAGCTGCGGTCGCCAATGTGAGCCTGCGGACGGTGTTCCGGGAATTCTCCGAGTCCGGACGGGGATCACCGGGCCAGTTCGCGCGGCGCGTCCGGCTTCATCGCGCGGCGGAGATGTTGCGACGGCCGGATGGCAGGACCAGCGTGCTCGCCGTGGCGTTCAAATGCGGCTTCCGAAATCTCGGACGCTTCGCATCCGAATATCGTCAGGCGATCGGCGAGCTGCCGTCCGATACGCTGAAGAATGCGAGACGACGGCAGTAGGCGGCCGTCCCCGCAAATCGCGCTGCCGTCCTGCGCGAGATCAGCGCTTCGTCTCGGACGGCGCGGCGCCCGGATCTGCCTCAGCCCTTCCCCATCGCCGCGATCGCATCCGCGATGGCGATCGTGCGCTTGGCCATGTCGGCATGCAGGCGCTCCACCATGGCGCCGTCGAGGCGGATCGCGCCGCGCGAGGCGTTCTCCGGCAACTCGAACGCCGCGATGATTTTTCGCGCACGGGCGATGTCTTCCTCGGGCGGTGTGAAGATCGCGTTGCAGGCATCGATCTGCGAGGGGTGGATCAGGGTCTTGCCGTCGAAGCCGAGGTCGCGACCCTGTGCGCATTCCGTGGCGAAACCGTCGGGATTGGCAATGTCGCTGTAGGGACCGTCGAGGATTTCGAGGCCGTGGGCGCGCGTTGCCAGGATGCAGTGCGTGATCATCGGGATCATCGCGGCGCGGCCGGGCAGCATCCTGATCCGCGTCTCGCGCGAGATGTCGTTGGGCCCGAACACGAAGCCGGAGAGACGCCGCGATTGATCGCGGCCGGCCTCGGCCAGCTCCTCCGCATGCAGCACGGCGCGCGCGGTCTCGATCATGGCCCAGACCTTCAGCGTCGGCGCCGCGCCGAGCCTCGGTGAGACGGAGGCCGATCGTGTCGAGATCTTCGACACTTGAAACTTTTGGAACCAGGATGCCGTCGGGCGACGCCTTGGCCGCCATGGCGAGATCGTCGCCCCACCAGGGCGTGTCGAGCCCGTTGGTCCGGATCAGGATCTCACGCTTGCCAAAACCCTTGGCGGCGATCGCGGCAGCAATTCCGTCACGCGCCATCGCCTTGGCCTCAGGCGCGACGGAATCTTCCAGATCGAGGATCAGGCCGTCGGCGGCAAGGTTGCGCGCTTTGTCCAGCGCACGAGGGTTGGAGCCGGGCATGAACAGATGGCTGCGGCGCGGGCGGGTCATGCAAGCGTTCCTTCCGGTTTCCCTGGGCGTATCGGTTACCGGAGCCGATAGCACTTGGCCTGCCTATTCGAAAGGCTTGTTCGCCCCTGCGGTATATGATTAGGCATAGCCATGATGACATTCCCGAAGCATTTGCTGGAAGGCTACAAGGCCTTCGCCACCCAGCGGCTGCCGACCGAGCAGACCCGCTACCGCGACCTCTCGGTGAAGGGGCAGTTCCCGGAAGTCATGGTGATCGGCTGTTGCGACAGCCGCGTCTCGCCCGAGGTGATCTTCGACGTCGGCCCGGGCGAATTGTTCGTCGTGCGCAACATCGCCAACCTCGTGCCGGTGTATCAGCCCGACGGCAACGCGCATGGCGTGTCGGCGGCACTGGAATATGCGGTGACGGTGCTGAAGGTGAAGCACATCGTCATTCTCGGCCACGCGCAATGCGGCGGCATCCGCGCCTTCGTCGACAAGATCGAGCCGCTGACGCCCGGCGACTTCATCGGCAAATGGATGCAGATGTTCATCAAGCCGGGCGAGATCGTCGAGCAGCGCGACCATGAGTCCATGGCGCAATTCGTCGAGCGCATCGAGAAGGCGGCGGTGTTCCGCAGCCTGGAGAACCTGATGACATTCCCGTTCGTGCAGAAGGCCGTGGAGTCCGGCCAGATGCAGACCCACGGCGCCTATTTCGGCGTCGCGGAGGGATCGCTGTTCGTGCTGGACAAGGCGGCGAAGGAATTCAGGAACGCGCGGGGCGTGGCGTAGGCCTCTCGCGGCCTGGCTTGATCTCGTAGGGTGGGCAAAGGCGCAAAGCGCCGTGCCCACCATCTCTCTCGATCACAGAAGATGCGTGGGCACGCTTCGCTTTGCCCACCCTACGCGACGACGGCAGCGTTACGCCGCCTTCTTCTTCGCGCTGATCAGCTTGCGGTTGATCAGCACTTCCGCGATCTGGATCGCGTTGAGCGCTGCACCCTTGCGAAGATTGTCGGACACGCACCACAGCACGAGGCCGTTCTCCACCGTCGCGTCCTCGCGGATGCGGCTGATATAGGTGGCGTCCTCGCCGGCCGCTTCATACGGCGTGGCGTAGCCGCCGGGCTCCTGCTTGTCGATGACGAGGCAGCCGGGCGCCTTGCGCAGGATGTCGCGCGCTTCGTCGGCGCTGATCGGATTCTCGAACTCGATGTTGACCGCCTCGGAATGGCCGACGAAGACCGGCACGCGCACGCAGGTGGCGGAGAGCTTGATCCTGGGATCAAGGATTTTCTTGGTCTCCGCCATCATCTTCCACTCTTCCTTGGTGTAGCCGTCCTCCATGAAGACGTCGATCTGGGGGATGACGTTGAAGGCGATGCGCGCGGGAAACTTCTTATTGACGATCTCGCTGTTGGTGTAGACGGCCTTGGTCTGCGAGAACAATTCGTCCATCGCGTCCTTGCCGGCGCCCGACACCGATTGATAGGTCGAGACCACCACGCGCTTGATGGTCGCCTTGTCGTGCAGCGGCTTCAGCGCGACCACGAGCTGCGCGGTCGAGCAGTTCGGGTTGGCGATGATGTTCTTCGTCTTGAAGCCTTCGGCCGCGGCCGCGTTCACCTCGGGCACGATCAGCGGCACGTCCGGGTCCATGCGCCAAGCCGAGGAATTGTCGATCACGACAGCGCCGGCGGCGCCGATCTTCGGCGACCATTCCTTCGACACCGAGCCGCCCGCCGACATCAGGCAGATGTCGACATCGGAGAAATCAAAGTGCTCGAGCGCCTTGCACTTCAGGGTGCGGTCGCCGTAGGAGACCTCGACGCCGATGCTGCGGCGTGACGCCAGGGCCACGACCTCGTCCGCGGGGAATTTGCGCTCATCCAGGATGTTGAGCATTTCCCGTCCGACATTGCCGGTCGCGCCGACGACTGCGACTTTGTAACCCATCGTTCACTCTCCGATGAAAAAGCCCGTTCCTGAAGCTGACGCTTAAACAGGAAGAGCAGCGCTTCTATGCGAGAACCGGCCGCAAGACAACGTTGGACCCTGCCTGAAGGCCGTGGATGCAGTCGCCTGAGGCCAGCACGGCCGCACTCTCGACCCGGACCAGTCTCCATCTGGCATTGGCAGCCTTCGCCGACGAGGTCGTGGGCACGTTGGCGCGGCTGTTCGCCTATGTGGGGACGCTCGCTTTGTTTGCCATCCTTGGCCTTGCGGCGCTCGGCCAGCTGCCCGATTTGCGCGGCGACGAGCCCGCGCCGAAGCCGGGCTGGAGCGTGGCCGACCGCTCGCATCCGGCCTTCGCCCTCAGCCGGACCGATTCGTCAGATAAAACAGTCTCTTACACCATCCTTCGGCATCCCGAAGGTGGCCGCAGGGACGTCATGCGCTGGACCGGCGAGGCGGACAAGCCGCTGGCCGAGCTCGAAATTTACCGGGAAGGTGGCGAATTCGACGTGACCCGTCCGGCGATGATGGACCTCGCCGTGCAAATGGGTCTGGGAGCGGCAACCTCGCTCGAGCAGGCCGGCCTGATCGAGACCAAATTCGGCGCCGTGGTCCTATTCCGGCCCACCGCCGCAGCCGTGGGCGCGCGGGCCTGCCTCGGCTACCTCAAGCGGCACGAGGAGCCGGGCTTACAGATCTCCGGGTTCTCCTGCCAGGGCGACGCCCTGCCCGCCCAGCGCGCGGCCATTGCCTGCATGCTGAACCGGCTGACCCTGCTGACCTCGGGCAACGAGCCGAAGCTGGCCGACCTGTTCGCCCGCGCCGAGCTGAAACGCCGCGGCTGCGACCTCCAGGGTTCACCGGACTGGCTGCTGGGCGCCGCGAACGCGCAATTGCGCGGAGCGCTTTGACCGGCATCAAGCTCAAGTGGCTGGTATTGATGCAACTTTTGTCCGCATGCTCGATTATTCCGAGCTGGTGTGACCCAATTGACCTAGTTGCGCCCACCCCGGCCGGGCTAGTATGGGGAGACATCGACTGGCGGTGCGCCGCCTGAAGGGGACGTGATGAGACTCGAAATTCTCTGCCAAATTGGCGACCTTGTTTGCTGCAGGCGCCGTGATTGCCATGTCCTCCGTCCTGGCGACGCCGGCCTCGGCCGACAACAAGACCAAGCGCTATGACGAGCGCGGCCGGCACTATTACGGCCCGAGCGGTCCCAACGCCGTCTACCAGCAGGGCCGTACCCGCATCTATGTCAGCAAGCGCTCCTGGCTCGACGGCGGCACCGAGGTCAATCCGGGCGACCGCAAGTTCACCGATTACGCTTTCCCGCCGGCCGTGGGCTATCCGTCCTTCGCCCGCGAGAATCTCAACCGCCCGATCGACCGCCAGCCGCTCTCGCCGCCGCAGGATGTCGGCGGCTATCCGCAGAATTTCCCGCTGTACTGAGCGACGCGTCGACCGAATCAAAAGGCCGGGCTCACGCCCGGCCATTTTTGTTTTGGAAGGTGCCGTAGGGCACAACTGCCTCTCCCCGTCATTGCGAGCGCAGCGAAGCAAAAATTGCTTCGCAATTTTGACGCGGGCTCCTCGCAATGACGGCCGAGGCTATGCGTTCGCGGCGGGATCGTAGCGGCGGCAGAAATCCTCGATTGCTTCGGAGCGGAAATCGGCGAGGCGCTCGAAGACGAGTTCATCCGGCCAATCCCACCAGGCAATGCGGCGCAGGCTGTGCGCGACGGAATCGGGAAAGCGCTTGCGGATCGGGCGCGCAGGGACGCCGCCGACGATCGTGTAGGGCTCGACATCACGGCTCACGACCGCGCCTGCCGCGATCACCGCGCCGTCGCCGACGGTGACGCCGGGCAGCAGGATAGCGGCGTGGCCGATCCAGACATCATTGCCGATGATGACGCGGTCGCCGCGCCTACCTGCGAAGAAATCGCGGTCGCGCGTCACCCCGGCCTCGTAATATTCCGGAACATAGGTGAAGCGATGCTGCGATGGCCGGCCCATCGGATGATTGGGCGCACCGATCCGCACCGAATTGGCGATCGCGGTGAACTTGCCGATCGCGGCATCGGCGACGTCGCAGTTCTCGCCGAGATAGGAGTAGTCGCCGAGCGAGGCATATTCGATGCGGGTATGGCTGAGGATTTCGCAGCGCCGCCCGATCTGCGCCTCGCGCTGGCGCACCGTCTCATGGATGAAGGTTTCCGCGATTTTTGGGCGGGGTGAATCCATGAGGTGGCTCCGAGAGCAGCTGCCGTAGGGTGGGTTAGCTGTGCGGACTGTGCGAAGCGCAGTTCGCACGGCGTAACCCACCGCTTGGGTTTCCGCGGAGGCAGAAGAGGTGGGTTACGCCCCGCGGTGCGCGTGGCTAACCCACCCTACAAGAGCAGTGCCCGCCTTACGCGTGCAGCTTTTGCAATTCCTTCAGGATCGCTTCGCCCATCTGCGTGGTGGACGCGGCCGTGGTGCCCTCCGACTTGATGTCGGCGGTGCGCAGGCCGCTGGCCAGCACGGCGGCGATTGCGGCATCGACCTTGTCGGCGAGGCTCGCCCATGTCGAAGGAATAGCGCAGCGCCATGCCGAAGGACGAGATCATCGCGATGGGATTGGCGAGGCCTTGGCCTGCGATGTCAGGCGCCGAGCCGTGCACGGGCTCGTACAGCGCCCGGCGCTTCTTGGTCTTGACGTCGACCTCGCCGAGCGAGGCCGAGGGCAGCATGCCGAGCGAGCCGGTCAGCATCGCCGCGATGTCCGACAGCATGTCGCCGAACAGATTGTCGGTGACGATGACGTCGAACTGCTTCGGCCATTTCACCAGCATCATGCCGCCGGAATCGGCGAGCTGATGCTCGAGCGTGACATCGGGATATTCACGCTTGTGGACCGCCGTCATGACCTCGTTCCAGAGCACGCCCGACTTCATGACGTTGCGCTTCTCCATCGACGTCACCTTGTTCTTGCGCTTCCTGGCAAGCTCGAAGGCGACGCGGCCGATGCGCTCGATCTCATAGGTGTCGTAGACCTGGGTATCGATGGCGCGCTTCTGGCCGTTGCCGAGATCGGTGATGGTCTTGGGCTCGCCGAAATAGACGCCGCCGGTAAGCTCGCGCACGATCACGATGTCGAGGCCCTCGATCGCCTCGCGCTTCAGGCTGGAGGCTTCCGCCAGCGCCGGATAGCAGACGGCCGGACGGAGGTTGGCGAACAAAGCGAGATCCTTGCGCAGGCGCAGCAGGCCGGCTTCGGGGCGGACCTCGTAAGGCACGGCGTCCCACTTGGGGCCACCGACCGCGCCGAAGATGATGGCGTCGGCGGCGAGCGCCTTGGCCATGTCGCCCTCGGAGATCGACACCTTGTGCGCATCATAGGCGGAGCCGCCGACGAGGCCGGTATCCGTCTCGAACTTGGCGATCCCGGCCGAATTCAGCCAGTCGATCAGCCGCTTCACCTCGCCCATCACTTCGGGGCCGATACCGTCGCCGGGAAGCAGCAGCAATTTGTGGGTCGCCATGGTCGTTTTCCTCCGTTTCGTCATGGCCGGGCTTGACCCGGCCATCCATGTCTTGCTCGCTGTGCGACGAACGTAGATGCCCGGCACAAGGCCGGGCATGACGGCATCGCGTGAATTTCGGCCGGAGTGCTAGAGCGGCGTTGCGCGCTTGGCAAGACACCATTGCCGCCTCGCCGCTGTGCAACACGGGCGGGGCCTGCCACACTGGGCGGGCCGGAGAATCCCCTTGCACGCCCCTGACCGTCCCCCATCCTACGCGCATCCCGCGCGGCTGATCCTGACGCTGTCGCTCGCCGCGACCGTCGGGCTCGGCATTGGCCGCTTCGCCTATGCGCTGGTGCTGCCGGACATGCGGGAGACGCTCGGCTGGTCCTACTCGGCGGCCGGATTCATGAACACCATCAATGCCGTCGGCTATCTCGTCGGCGCGCTGGTGGCATCCCGCCTGATCCAGCGCGTGGGGTGGTCGGCCGCCATCCGCTTGGGAACTCTCGCCTGCGTCGCCGCGCTCGCGACCTGCGCGCTGACGGGGAATTTCGTGGCGCTCAGCCTCGCGCGCCTCGTGCTGGGTCTTGGCGCCGCGGCCGGCTTCGTCGCCGGCGGCGCGCTGGCGGCGACCATCGCCCAGACGCAGCCCGCGCGGGCCAATTTCCTGCTCAGCCTGTTCTATGCCGGACCCGGTATCGGCATTCTGTCCTCCGGACTGATCGCCCCGTTCACGCTGCAATATTTCGGGCCGGGCTCGTGGTGGATCGTCTGGTGGGCGCTGACGCTGCTCTCGGTCGCGATGACCATCCCGCTGTTCCTGATCCGCATCGAGAGCAATGTCCGCTTCTCGGACGGCGGCCACGCGTCGTTCGCGATTTTGCCCGTGCTGGTTTATCTCGCCGGCTACTTCCTGTTCGGCGCCGGCTACATCGCCTACATGACCTTCATGATCGCCTATGTGCGCGACGGCGGCGGCGGTGCCGCGGCGCAGGCGGCGTTCTGGAGCCTGATCGGCCTGTCCGCCTTCGTAACGCCCTGGGCCTGGCGCGGCGTGCTCGCGCTTGATCGCGGCGGATTGGCCACCGCCATCATCCTCGGCACCAACGCGTTGGGGGCGGCCCTGCCGATGCTTGGCCATTCGCCGGCCTGGCTCGCCGTCTCGGCGGTCGTGTTCGGCGTCGCCTTCTTCGCCGTGGTCGGCTCGACCACCGCCTTCGTGCGCTTCAACTATCCGCCGGAGGTGTGGCCGACCGCGATCGCCGCGATGACGATCTCGTTCGGCGTCGGCCAGACGCTCGGCCCGATCGTCGTCGGTGCAATCACGGATGCGCTGGGGAGCTTGAGCTACGCGCTGAATGTTTCGGCGGCGCTGCTGGCGCTGGGTGCCGTGGCGGCGCTGTGCCAGCGGAAGGTGGGGCCAGCCAAACAGGCGGTGCCGTAGGGTGGGCAAAGGCGCACTTGCGCCGTGCCCACCATCTCTCTCGAATCGCACCAAAATGCGTGGGCACGCTTCGCTTTGCCCACCCTACGAATCCGTCAGCTCCCGCTGAACGAATTGTACCCCTGGTCTTCCCAATAGCCGCCCTTGTAGTCGTTGGTGACTTCCATCGAGACCACGTATTTGGGATTCTTGAAGCCGAGCTTGGTCGGCACGCGGATCTTCATGGGGAAGCCGTAAGCGCGCGGCAGGATCTCGTTCGCATATTTGAACGTCATCTGGGTCTGCGGATGCAGGGCGCTGCGCATGTCGAGCGGCGAGTTGTAGCCTTCCTTGTCGGCGCACTGGAACCAGACGTATTTCGCGCGCGTGTCGGCACCGACCAGCTTGAGGAAATCGCGCAAGGGCGTGCCGGTCCAGCTGCCGATCGCGCTCCAGCCTTCGACGCAGATGTGACGGGTGATCTGGCTGACCTGCGGCAGCTTGTAGAGCCTCGTCCAGCGTCCACGACTTCTTGTTGTCGACGAGGCCGCGCACTTCGAGCTTCCAGTCTGCGGCCGCGACATCCGGCGCATCGTCGAGATCGTAATAGGCGTTGAACGGAAACGGCTTCGTGATCGCGCTCTCGGGGAAGGTCGGCGCCAGCGCGTCGGGATTGAAGATGAAGGCCTGCACCGCGTCGTTGAACTTCGACACGCTCTTCAGCATCTCCTCGGCCGAAGAGGAATCGACGACGTCGCAGCCGGTCAGCAGCGTCAGGGCGCCGAGACTGGCGCCGCCCGCGATGAAGCGGCGGCGGGTGACGTCGGGCATGGTCTTGATGGAATCCTTGATCAGGAGCCGCTTGTCGACGCCGGGGATCAGGAATGAACGCTTGGCCATGACAATTCTCCTAATCAGCGACCGATGATCATGGCGCGCAGGCTCTTCGGCACGAGCAGCGCGAGAGCGACGTGAACGACGAGGAATGCGCAGATCGCGGCCATACAGAAGAAATGGATGTAGCGCGCGGTCGGGTAGTCGCCGAACAGCGAGACGAGCCAATGCAGCTGCACCGGCTTCCACATGCCGAGCCCGGTGAGCACGATCAGCACGCCGACCACGATGATGCCGGCATAGAGCAGGCGCTGCACGTAATTGTAGACGGTGAGATCGTCATGGCCGAGCTTGAAGGTCAGGGCGGCCCTGACGTCGCGAAGCACGCCTGACGGGGTGATTGGAAACAGCTTCCTGGCGAAGCGGCCGGTGGCAAACCCGGTGACGAGATAGGCAAGGCCGTTGATCATCAACAGCCACATCGCCGCGAAATGCCAGAGCAGGCCACCGCCGAGCCAGCCGCCCAGCGTGTAGTCGCGCGGGAAAGTGAAGCCGAACAACGGCGAGGCGTTGTAGATCTGCCAGCCCGACAGGATCATCAGGATCATGGCAAACGCGTTGATCCAGTGCATGACCCGCACCCAGACCGGCTGGATCACTTTGGCCGGGGTGGCCCCGACCTGCTCGTCGGTGACTGTGAGGCTCGCCATGATGGTTCCGTCCTGATCGTCCGTGCTTGGGATCGTGTGTCCTGGAATTATACGCCGGCCCGTGGGTTTCCGTTACGCCCTGCCGGCCATCGAATCGATGCCGTCAGGCTATTGTGGTCACAAAAAGCGAGCCGGGTATCCCCGGCTCGCGGTTTCGAAGCATCCTGTCAGGGGGATGAAACAGGATGGCGCGGTGTTACGTCGCGGGCATCAGCACGGTGTCGACCACATGGATGACGCCGTTGGACTGGTTGACGTTGGAGATCGTGACCATCGAGGTGCCGCCCTTGGCGTCGACGATCCAGACCTTGCCGTCCATCTTCTTCACGGTGAGGCTCCTCGCCCTCGGCCGTCTTCATCTTCTTGCCGTCGGTGAGGTCGGAGGCTTCCAGCTTGCCCGGCACGACGTGGTAGGTGAGGATCTTGGTCAGCGTCGCCTTGTTCTCAGGCTTGACCAGATTGTCGACGGTGCCGGCCGGCAGCTTGCCGAAGGCGGCGTTGGTCGGCGCGAACACCGTGAACGGGCCCTTGCCTTCCAGCGTCGGCACCAGGCCGGCCGCCTTCACCGCCGCCACCAACGTGGTGTGGTCCTTCGAGTTGACCGCGTTCTGGACGATGTTCTTCGAGGGGAACATCGCGGCGCCGCCGACCATGACGGTCTTCTCCTCGGCGCGCACCGGCGCGACGACGGTCGCGGTGATGGCGAGGGCGCTGAAGGCGGCGGCGGCGAGATAGGCAATGCGCTTGGACATGGAAGTCTCCCGATTGAATTGTAACCGGCGATGGCCGGTGCAGGGTTGGGGCAACAACGGCGACTGCGACAGTTGAAGGGGTGATGCAGCAGTGCCGTCGTTGGACCGAACTACGGGAGGGTTCGGGGCGCGGTTTCGAGGAAAAATTCTTTGTGATCCGTGAAACTATGGGCGGGGATGTTCGTGTGCTGCGAGCTCACGCGGCACGCGCCGCTGTCGTCCCGGACAAGCGAAGCCCCGATCCGGGACCCATAGCCACAGGGAGTGGTTTGGCGAAGACTCGGAGTGACCAGCGGCGCCCTCAATTTCCGCCTGTGGTTATGGATCCCCGCGTTCGCGGGGATGACACCGAATGTGTGGTACGCCGCGTCTCAATCCCTGTTGTTCGGCGTCTGAATGAAGCCGCGATTATGGGTCGGGCTGATCAGTACCTCGTTGATGCAGACGCGTGCGGGCATGCTCGCGATGAAGGCGATGGTGCGGCCGAGATCTTCGGATTGCAGCATCTTGGCCTGCTCCGCCTCGCTCGGCACCACCGGGCGCAGCTTCAGGATCGGCGTCGCCACCTCGCCCGGCATCAGGCAGCAGGCGCGCAGGCCGTTGACGCATTCGTCCATGTTGAAGGAATGGGTCAGTGCCAGCACCGCATGCTTGGTCGTGGTGTAGGCCGGGCCCGGCATCTTCGAGACATGGCGGCCGGCCCAGGACGAGACGTTGATGATCGCGCCGTCCTGCTGCTTGCGCATCGTCGGCAGCACCGCGTGCATGCAATAGAGCACGCCGTTGAGGTTGACCTGGACCAGCTGGTCCCAGCCTTCGAGTTCCATGTCCTTCCAGCTGCGCTTGGGGACGTTGATACCGGCGTTGTTCACCAGCAGGTCGATGCGGCCGTGCCTCGCGACGATCTGGTCGGCGGCTTTCTGGGCCTCCGCCGCGTTGGCGACGTCCAGCGCGATCGCCTCGGCCGCGCCGCCCGCCCCAGTGATCTTCGCCACCACCTCGTCCAGTGCTGCCTGGCGCCGTCCGGACACCACCACCGTCCAGCCGTCGGCCGCGAGCGCCTCGGCGCCGGCTTCCCCGATCCCGCTGCCGCCGCCGGTGACCCAGGCCACGCGTTTCCCACCTTTTGTCATGCAAACTGTCTCCGTTGCTTCATTGGGGCGGTTTTTGCTAATCCAGCCCTCGGTTTTGACCGGCCTTGTCAGTCTTGCGGTCGAGGAAATCTTGCATGAACCAAGCAGCCAACGCCAACTTGTTTTCCCGCCTGTTCGACGGCCTCGACGATCCCAAACGCCTTGCGATCGAGACGCAGGACGGCACCCGTATCAGCTATGGCGATTTGATCGCGCGGGCCGGGCAGATGGCGAATGTGCTGGTCTCCCGAGGTGTGAGGCCCGGCGACCGCGTCGCGGTGCAGGTCGAGAAATCCGTCGCCAATATCGTGCTGTATCTCGGCACGGTGCGGGCCGGCGCCGTCTATCTGCCGCTCAACACCGCCTATACGCTCAACGAGGCTCGACTATTTCATCGGCGATGCCGAGCCCTCGCTGGTGGTGTGCGATCCCTCCAAGGCGGAAGGCCTCAGCGCCATCGCCGCCAAGGTGAAGGCCAGGGTCGAGACGCTCGGGCCTGACGGCAAGGGCTCGCTGACCGCGGCCGCCGACAAGGCCAGCCCCGACTTTGCGACCGTCTCGCGTGCCAACGACGATCTCGCCGCGATCCTCTACACCTCGGGCACGACGGGGCGCTCCAAGGGCGCGATGCTCAGCCACGACAATCTCGCGTCGAACTCGCTCTCGCTGGTCGGCTACTGGCGCTTCACCGACAAGGACGTCCTGATCCACGCGCTGCCGATCTACCATACGCATGGCCTGTTCGTGGCGACCAACGTGACGTTGTTTGCCCGCGCCTCGATGATCTTCCTGCCGAAGCTCGACCCGGATCTGATCATCAAGCTGATGGCGCGCGCGACGGTGCTGATGGGCGTGCCGACCTTCTACACGCGGCTGCTGCAGAACGCCGCGCTGTCGCAGGAGACCACCAAGCACATGCGGCTGTTCATCTCGGGCTCTGCGCCGCTGCTGGCCGAGACCCATCGCGAATGGTCGGCACGCACCGGCCACGCCGTGCTCGAGCGCTACGGCATGACCGAGACCAACATGAACACGTCGAATCCTTACGACGGCGAGCGCGTGCCCGGCGCGGTCGGCTTCCCCCTTCCCGGCGTCTCCGTGCGCGTGACCGAGCCGGAGACCGGCAAGGAGCTGCCGCGCGAAGACATCGGCATGATCGAGGTGAAGGGCCCGAACGTCTTCAAGGGCTATTGGCGCATGCCGGAGAAGACCAAGTCGGAATTCCGCGACGACGGCTTCTTCATCACCGGCGACCTCGGCAAGATCGACGCCAAGGGCTATGTCCACATCCTCGGGCGCGGCAAGGATCTCGTCATCTCCGGCGGCTTCAACGTCTACCCCAAGGAGATCGAGAGCGAGATCGACGCCATGCCGGGCGTAATCGAATCCGCCGTGATCGGCGTGCCCCATGCCGATTTCGGCGAGGGCGTCACGGCCGTGCTGGTGCGCCAGCCCGGCGCGAGCATCGACGAAGCGACCGTGCTGAAAGGCCTCGACGGCCGCCTTGCGAAATTCAAGATGCCCAAGCGCGTCTTCGTCGTCGACGAACTGCCGCGCAATACGATGGGCAAGGTGCAGAAGAATATCCTGCGCGATACGTACAAGGATATTTACGCGAAGAAGTGAGGGGCGGCCTTGTCGCGAGCTGTTGCGACGAGGAGCATCCACACAACACGCTGTCATGCCCCGGCTTGACCGGGGCATCCAGTACGCCGCGGCCTCTCGGTTCAATCACTGGCGCTGGTGGAATACTGGATCGCCCGATCAAGTTGGGCGATGACACCGGGGGTGTGGCACGCGGCTGGGCTCGAGCAGCTACTGCCCGCCCACCAAACTCATCACGAACCTGCTGCCGACGATGATCAAATAGCAGCCGAACGCGACTTCCAGCGTCCGCTTGGACATCGCATGCGCGGCTCGCACGCCGAGCGGCGCGGTGACGAGGCTCATCGGCATCACCAGCACGGCGCCGATCAGCGAGACGTAACCGAGCGCGAACGGGACTTGCAGCGCGGCGACGGACGGATAGGTCGCTGCCGCCGGCCAGCCGGCATAGATATAGCCGAGGGCGCCGGGAATCGAGATCAGCACCGCGAGCGCCGACGAGGTCGCGACCGCCTGGTGGATCGGCCGGCCGTAGAACGTCATCAAGAGATTGGAGAACAGGCCGCCGCCGATGCCCATCAGCGTCGACAGGAGGCCCACGCAGAAACCATAAGCGCGCATCAGGGGGCCATCGGGCAGATCCTCGCCGAACTTCCAGCCTTCGCGCGCGAAGATGAGACGCGCTGCCGCGGAATAGGCGACGCAGACGAACACGATCTTGAACAGCCGCTCCGGGGCGTAGCGCGCGATCACGCTGCCGGCGATGACGCCGACGACGATCGGCAGCCACCAGACGCGCAGGATCGTCATGTCGACCGCCCCGCGCTTGTAGTGCGCCTGGAAGGAGCGGATCGACGTCGGGATGATCACCGCGAGCGAGGTACCGATGCAGAGCGGCATGCGTACCTCGAGCGGCACGCCGGCAATGCGGAAGCATTCGTAGAACACGGGCACGAGGATCGCGCCGCCGCCGATACCGAACACGCCGGCCAGGAATCCCGAGAGTGCGCCGGTTGCGATCAGCAACAGCGCGAGCCTCGAGGATGTCCTTGATATCAAGACCTGCAATCACCTTTGAGCGGCCCCCGCGGCTGGTCGCAGCAGCTCGCTCGAGAGCGCTGCAGACGGAGCATTAGGCGATCCGATTCCCGCGGTCGACACGTCGGGCTTCCCGGCTGGGGTGGAATGCAGGCTGCGCATATCCTCAGCCGGATCGAGGGGACGGCAAGATGGCGCGGAACGGCGTGCGCAATTGGGATTGGCGCCGCGGTCGGACACGCTCACCCGGTTTGGACGGCATGGTCCGTTTAGATGCGTTCCAATAGCAATTTCAACGAACCTCGCCAGGGTCAAAAGAAGTGAATATAAAATCGCTCTTTCGTTGGCCGACCGGCGCGCTGGTATACCAAGGCCCTGATTGGCCTTGTTTCATCAAGGCTCTAGAGCTGAACGCCGGTTCGATTTATGGCGATTTGGTGATTGCGCAGGGCAAATCGACTCCGTAAATAGAGCCGACCTTTCGCGATCCCCGCGCGCCCTCTGCTGGGCCGCCACACAACATCAAAGCCCATGACCGCACGGATCGAACGACCGCTTTCACCACACATGCAAGTCTACCGCTGGACGCTGACGATGGCGCTGTCCATCGTTCATCGCGCAACCGGCATCGCCCTCTATGTCGGCACCCTGCTGCTGGCCTGGTGGCTGATCGCAGCGGCCTCCGGCCCGGCTGCCTATGCCCATGTCCAGGCCTTCACCGGCAGCATCATCGGCCGTCTGATCGTGTTCGGTTACACTTGGGCGCTGATGCACCATATGCTGAGCGGCATCCGGCATTTCGTCTGGGACCTCGGCTACGGCTTCAAGGCCAATGAGCGCGAAGCTCTGACCTGGGGCGCGCTGATCGGCGGCATCGCACTGACGGTGCTGGTCTGGATCATTGCCTATGCGATCGGAGGCGGCCGATGAGGCTCAGCCGATACGCCCAAGCGCAGCATGCGCACCCCGCTCGGCCGCGTCCGCAATCTCGGCGCCGCGCATTCCGGCACCTCCGATTTCTGGCGCCAGCGCATCACCGCCGTCGCCATGACGCTGCTGATGATCCCCGTGATCGTGATCGTCATGATGCTGCTCGGCCGCAACCAGGCCGGCGCAGCGCAGATCCTGGGCTCGCTGCCGATCGCGGTGATCCTGCTGCTCTTCATCTTCGCCAGTGCCTGGCACATGAAAATCGGCATGCAGGTGGTGATCGAGGACTACGTCCATAACGAGAAGCTGAAACTCGTCTCGATCATGCTCAACAATTTCTTCTCGGTCGCCGTCGCGCTCGCCTCGACCTACGCGATCCTGAAACTGTCCTCCGGAGTGTAACCCCATGGCCACCACAACGAATGGCTCGGGCAACGGCGCTCCCGCCACCAACGGCAAAGCCTATCCGATCGAAGACCACACCTACGACGTCGTCGTGGTCGGCGCCGGCGGCGCGGGCCTGCGCGCCGTCGTCGGTTGCAGCGAGGCCGGCCTGCGCACGGCCTGCATCACCAAGGTGTTTCCGACCCGCTCGCACACCGTCGCAGCGCAGGGCGGCATCTCCGCTTCGCTCGGCAACATGCACAAGGACGACTGGCGCTGGCATATGTACGACACCGTGAAGGGGTCGGACTGGCTCGGCGACCAGGACGCGATCGAATACATGGTGCGCAACGCGCCCGACGCGGTCTACGAGCTCGAGCATTGGGGCGTGCCGTTCTCGCGCACCGAGGACGGCAAGATCTACCAGCGTCCGTTCGGCGGCATGACCATGGACTACGGCAAGGGCCAGGCGCAGCGCACCTGCGCCGCCGCCGACCGCACCGGCCACGCCATGCTGCACACGATGTACGGCCAGTCGCTGCGCCATGCGGCCGAGTTCTTCATCGAGTTCTTCGCTATCGACCTGATCATGGACGACCAGGGCACCTGCCGCGGCGTCATCGCGCTCAAGCTCGACGACGGCACGCTGCACCGCTTCCGCGCCCAGACCGTGATCCTGGCCACCGGCGGCTATGGCCGCGCCTACGCCTCCTGCACCTCGGCGCACACCTGCACCGGTGACGGCGGCGGCATGGTGCTGCGCGCCGGCCTGCCGATGCAGGACATGGAGTTCGTCCAGTTCCACCCGACCGGCATCTACGGCTCGGGCTGTCTCGTCACCGAGGGCGCGCGCGGCGAAGGCGGCTATCTCGTCAATTCCGAGGGCGAGCGCTTCATGGAGCGCTATGCGCCGTCGGCCAAGGATCTCGCCTCGCGCGACGTCGTCTCGCGCGCGATGACCATCGAGATCCGCGAGGGACGCGGCGTCGGCAAGAAGAAGGACCACATCTTCCTGCACCTCGACCATCTCGATCCCGCGGTGCTCGCCGAGCGCCTGCCGGGCATCTCCGAATCCGCAAAGATCTTCGCCAATGTCGACGTGACGCGCGAGCCGATCCCGATCGTGCCGACCGTGCACTACAACATGGGCGGCATCCCCACGAACTATCACGGCGAAGTCCTGACCAAGAAGGACGGCGACGACAACGCCGTGATCCCCGGCCTGATGGCGATCGGCGAAGCCGCCTGCGTGTCCGTACACGGCGCCAACCGCCTCGGCTCCAACTCGCTGATCGACCTCGTGGTGTTCGGCCGCGCCGCGGCGCTCCGCCTCGCCGAGAAGCTGACGCCGAACGCCAAGCAGCCGGAGCTGCCGGCGAACTCGTCCGAGTCTCGCGCTCGGCCGCCTCGATCACTATCGCTATGCCTCCGGCGGCACGCCGACCGCAAAACTGCGCGAAGGCATGCAGCACGTGATGCAAACCAATTGCGCGGTGTTCCGCACCGGCGACGTGCTGAGCGAAGGCCAGAACCTGATCGCCAAGGTCCACAGCGGCATCACCGACATCGCCGTGTCCGACCGCTCGCTGGTGTGGAATTCTGACCTGGTCGAGACGCTCGAATTCGACAATTTGATCTCGCAGGCGGTGGTGACGATGAACTCGGCCGCCAACCGCACCGAGAGCCGCGGCGCGCATGCCCGCGAGGACTTCTCCGAGCGCGACGACAAGAACTGGATGAAGCACACGCTGGCCTGGCTTGACGATGCCGGCAAGGTCAAGATCGAGTACCGCCCGGTTCCACGACTACACCATGACCAACGACGTGCAGTACATCCCGCCGAAGGCGCGCGTGTACTGATCACCACTCGTCATGCGCGGGCTTGACCCGCGCATCCATCTTCTCGAAGGCGATGGATTGCCGGGTCAAGCCCGGCAATGACGGAAGAAACCAGAGGCAGGACTTATGGTTGAATTCGCACTTCCGAAGAACTCCAAGATCACCGGCGGCAAGACCTGGCCGAAGCCCGCGGGCGCGGCCGAGACGCGCGAGTTCAAGGTCTATCGCTGGAATCCGGACGACGGCAAGAATCCGAGCGTCGACACCTATTACGTCGACACCAATGATTGCGGTCCGATGGTGCTGGACGGCCTGATCTGGATCAAGAACCACATCGACCCGTCGCTGACCTTCCGCCGCTCCTGCCGCGAAGGCGTCTGCGGCTCCTGCGCCATGAACATCGACGGCCAGAACACGCTGGCCTGCACCCGCTCGATGCACGACGTGAAGGACGGCGCGGTGAAGGTGAACCCGCTGCCGCATCAGCCGGTCGTGAAGGACCTCGTCCCCGACCTGACCAATTTCTACGCGCAGTACGCCTCGGTCGAGCCGTGGCTGAAGACGACCTCGCCGACGCCGCAGAAGGAATGGCGCCAGACCCACGAGGACCGCGAGAAGCTCGACGGTCTCTACGAATGCATCCTCTGCGCCTGCTGCTCGACCTCGTGCCCGAGCTATTGGTGGAACAGCGAGCGCTATCTCGGTCCCGCCGCGCTGCTCCAGGCCAATCGCTGGGTGTCCGATTCGCGGGATGAAGCGACCGGCGAGCGGCTCGACAATCTCGAGGACCCGTTCCGGCTCTATCGCTGCCATACCATCATGAACTGCGCCAAGGCCTGTCCGAAGGGCCTCAACCCGGCCGAAGCCATCGCCGAGCCTCAAGCTCAAGATGGTCGAACGCCAGATCTGACGGCCGGGTTCTTGCTTTGAGTCCCGGCCGAACCGGCCGGGACATTCCAGGATTGCGGTCAATTCGAGGAGAATTTTCTCCGACCCGCTGCGCGCGCAAGTTTTTGGCTTGCAACCAGCGGTTCCTGCATAAGCTGCTTCCTTCCCAGCGCGAGATTCAGCTAAGCTCCGGTCAGGGACGGAGCGACTGTGCAAAGGGCGCAACGCAACTCGCTGAGGCTGTTGCAGTGGATGATGGCGGCATCCCTGGCGCTGCCGATTGCCCTGTTCGCGATCGCCGCCACGATCTCCTACGCCTCGACCAGGGACATCGCCGACCGCGAGATCGAGCGCACACTCGACGTCGCGCATGAGCACGCGCTCAAGGTGTTCGAGACCATCGACCGCAGCCTCGCCGAACTCAACGAGGTGGTCCGCGGCCTGTCCGACGACACCATCCGCGCGCGCGAGCCGACCCTGCACCGCCGCCTGAAGCGGCTGACTGATTCGCTACCACAGCTCAAATCGGCCTGGATCTTCGACGCCGACGGAAAGGCGCTGGTCAACAGCCTCGCCTCGCCGCCGCCGGAGGTGAGCTTTGCGGACCGCGACTATTTCTACGCCCATATCGACCAGAGCATCGGCACCTTCATCGGCATGGCCCTGACGCCCCGTCCGCCCTATCAGGGCGCGCGTTTCTTCGGGGTGAGCCGCCGCCGCGAGTCCGACGACGGCCGTTTCACCGGCGTGATCCAGGCCTCGGTCCTCCCCGAATATTTCGAGAGCTTCTACGCCCGCATCGGATCGGATCCCGGCAGCTTCTTCGCGATGGGCCGCACCGACGGCGCGATGCTCACGCATTTCCCGCGGCTCGACCACGACCTCAGGCTTGATCCGACCGGGCCGGTCGGCCGGGAAATCGCGGCGCGCCCCGACCATGGCCTCATCACCATCGCCTGGCCGTCGGACGGGATAGAGCGCCGCATCGGCTACCGGCGCGTCGCGGAATATCCGATCTATGTCAGCGCCGGGCTCGCGACCTCGGCGATCCGCGCGCGCTGGCTGGCCACCATAGGCCAGCATCTGGTGTTCGGCCTTCCCGCCACCGCGCTGCTGTTCCTGCTGCTGGCGCTGGCGTTCCGGCGCACGCAAAACCTCCAGGCCGAAGCCGCACGGCGGCGCGAGGCGGAGGAGGCGCTCAAGCATAGCCAGCGCCTGGAGGCGCTCGGGCAGCTCACCGGCGGCGTTGCGCACGATTTCAACAATCTGCTGACGGTGATCCGCGCCTCCGTCGACCTGTTGAACCGGCCGCAGCTTACGGAGGAGCGGCGGCAGCGCTACATCACGGCCATTGCGGACGCCGTGGCCCGCGCCGCCAAGCTGACCTCGCAGCTGCTGGCCTTTGCGCGGCGCCAGACCCTGAAGCCGGAGGTGTTCGACGTTGGCGAACGGATGCAGTCGCTGCACGACATGCTTGCGCCCCTGCTCGGGTCGGCTATCGAGATCGCCATACGCCTGCCCGCCGAGCCCTGCCTCGTCCGGGCCGATGCCGGCCAATTCGAGACGGCGCTGATCAACATGGCGACCAATGCCCGCGATGCCATGCAGGGCAAAGGCAGGATCACATTCAAGGTCGAGCCCGCGACGACCGTTCCGGACACGCTGGTCGCCGCTTCGGGCAGCCATGTCCCGGCAAACCATGGCTTCGTCAGCGTGACCGTCAGCGACACCGGCATCGGCATTCCCGCCGCGCGGCTCGGGCGCATCTTCGAGCCGTTCTTCACCACCAAGCAGGTCGGCCACGGCACCGGCCTCGGCCTGTCCCAGGTGTTCGGCTTCGCCCGGCAGTCCGGCGGCGAGGTGACGGTCACGAGCGAGCTGGGGCACGGCAGCACTTTCTCGCTCTACCTGCCGCGCGTGCCGGCGGAGCTGCTGCCGCAGCGGCAGGCGCCCAACACCGCGCCGGCGGTGGCCGGCAGCGGCATGTCCGTGCTGTTGGTCGAGGACAATATCGAGCTCGCCAATTTCGCCGCCGATGGTCTCACCGAGGCTCGGCTACAGCATCACCCTCATCGACAATGCGACCGATGCGCTCGCCGAGCCTCGTCATGGACGCAGATCGCTTCGACGTGGTGTTCTCGGACGTGGTGATGCCCGATATGACCGGGCTCGATCTGGCGCAAGCCATCCGCGACCGTGGCATCGATGTGCCCATCGTGCTGACAACCGGCTACAGCCAGGCCCTGTCACAGGATGGCGTGGCGGGCTTCGATCTGGTGCAGAAGCCCTATTCGATCGAGGAATTGTCGCGCGTTCTGCATCGGGCCGCCCGGATCCGGCGCGTCCGGGACGGCGCGGCCGAATAACCGCCTTGCGGAACCCGAGGGAACCCGTTGAGTTCCCTCGCGTTGTCGGCCCATGCACAAGCCCACCGCGAAGCGCGACCAAGACAAGCCGCCGATCGTCGGCATCAAGGGCGAGAATGGCGACGAGGTCGAACCGCCGCCCCCGGAGCTACTCGAGCCCGACCCGGAGCTCTCGCCCGAGGAGGCCGAGCAGGTTCGCAAGGATTATCTGCTGACGCGGTTCTGGATCAGCGCGCGCGGCTTCTGGGGACGCAGCGGCGACCGCCTGGCCTGGCCGTTCTCGCTCGGCCTCGTCGCGCTGATCGTCCTCACCGTCGGCTTCCAGTACGGCATCAATGTCTGGAACAGGGCGATCTTCGACGCGATCGAGAAGCGCGATGCGGGAACCGTCTTCCATCTCACCGCGATGTTCTTTCCGCTCGCGATCGGCAGCATCGTGCTCGGCGTCGCGCAAGTGTTCGCGCGGATGGGCATCCAGCGGCGCTGGCGCGCATGGCTGACCAACAGCGTGCTGACGCGCTGGCTCAAGAACGGCCGCTACTACCAGCTCAACCTCGTCGACGGCGACCACAAGAATCCGGAATACCGGATCGCGGAAGATCTGCGCGTCGCGACCGATTCGCCGATCGACTTCCTCGCCGGCGTCACCTCGGCGCTGCTGTCGGCGGCGACCTTCATCGTCGTGCTCTGGACCATCGGCGGCGCGCTGACCGTCACGCTCGGTGGCTCGACCATCACCATTCCCGGCTTCCTCGTGATCGCCGCGATGCTCTACGCCGCGATCGCCTCCGGCTCGATCCTGGTGATCGGCCGCCAGTTCGTGCAGGTGTCCGAGGACAAGAACCAGGCCGAGGCCGATTTCCGCTACACGCTGACGCGCGTGCGCGAGAACGGCGAGAGCATCGCGTTGCTCGGCGGCGAAGAGGAAGAGCGCGAGGGCATCGACCGCAACTTCACCGGCGTGCTCAGGCAATGGGCGCGATTGGCGGGCCAGCACATGCGCACCACGCTGGTGTCGCAAGGGTCGAGCCTGGTTGCACCGGTCGTGCCCCTGCTGCTCTGCGCGCCAAAATTCCTCGACGGCAGCATGACGCTGGGACAGGTGATGCAGGCGGCATCCGCCTTCACCATCGTGCAGAGCGCGTTCGGCTGGCTGGTCGACAACTATCCGCGGCTGGCCGACTGGAACGCCTGCGCGCGCCGCATCGCCTCGCTGATGATGTCGCTCGACGGCCTCGAGCGTGCCGAACAGGGCGACGGCCTCGGCCGCATCAAGCGCGGCGAGACCAGCGGCGAGACGATGCTGGAGCCTCAACGATCTCTCGGTCACGCTCGACGACGGCACCGCCGTGGTCGGCGAGACTGAGGTCGCGATCGAGCCCGGCGAACGGCTGCTGGTCGCCGGCGAATCCGGTACCGGCAAGAGCACGCTGGTGCGCGCCATCGCCGGTCTCTGGCCATGGGGCGGCGGCAGCGTCAATTTTCATCCGGACCGGCGGCTGTTCATGCTGCCGCAGCGGCCCTACGTGCCGTCCGGATCCTTACGCCGAGCCGTCGCCTATCCCGGCGCCGAAGACGACTGGACCATCGACGAGATCGGCGAGGCCCTGCACAAGGTCGGGCTCGATCATCTCAAGGAGAAGATCGAGGAAGAAGCGCCGTGGGACCAGACGCTGTCCGGTGGCGAGAAGCAGCGCCTCGCCTTTGCGCGGCTGCTCTTGCACAACCCCGATATCGTCGTGCTGGACGAGGCGACCTCGGCGCTCGACGAGAAGAGCCAGGACAAGATGATGCAGATGGTCACCGACGAGCTGCCGAAGGCGACCATCGTCAGCGTCGCGCATCGCGTCGAGCTGGAAGCCTTCCACAGCCGCAAGATCGTACTGGAGCGGCGCAAGGGCGGCGCCAAGCTCGTCAGCGACATCGACCTCATTCCGCGCAAGGGCAAGCGCAAGCTGCTCGGGCGATTCCTGCGACAGCGCAAGGCACCGAAGAAGGCGGCGTGAGGGACTCCATCCGGGCTACATTCTTTTTCCTCGACGTTGGAGTCCTCCACAAAACCGGCTATGCATGCGCCGCCTGCAACGAGGACCTGCTGCTTGACGACCGACAACATCCATTCGTCCGCGCCGTTTGGCGCGTTTGCGCCGAACGCGGCGCAGGCTGCGATCATCGGCCTCACGCAACAATCGGGGCTGAAGCGCGGTGCGTTCCGGCCGTGGATGTCGCGGCTGGTGAACTTGCTGCGGAGCGGCCCTGTCGACGTGCAGTATCAGGGTGCCTCGTTCCGGCTCTATCACCAGGGCAGCGCGACCGAGCGCGGCGCGCTGTTCAATCCCGACTACAATCTCGACGAGTGCTCGACTTCCTGCGCCAGCACACCCCGTCGGGCGGCACCTTCGTCGACGTCGGCGCCAATGTCGGCACCTTTGCGCTGGTGATGGCGCGACAGGTCGGCACCGCCGGCAAGGTGGTCGCGATCGAGCCGCATCCGCTGACGTTCGGACGACTATCCTTCAACCATGCCGCATCGAAAGCTGCTCAGGTGCGCCTGGTGCAGGCCGCGGCCGGCGACAGCGACGGCGAGCTGATGATCGAGAGCGGCGGCGGCAATCTCGGCGCCACGCATGTCGTCACCGGCACGGCCAGCGCGAACGCGATCAGGGTGCCGTCGCTGCGGCTGACGCGCATCCTCGACGAGGCCGCCGTTTCCCAAGTCGATTCGCTCAAGATCGACGTCGAGGGTTTCGAGGACCGCGTCCTGATCGGCTTCTTCCGTGACGCGCCGCCGTCGCTGTGGCCGCGCGCGGTGGTGATCGAGCATCTGTCACAAAACGAATGGCAACAGGATTGTATTGCCGACATGGTCGCACGCGGTTTTGCCATCGTGCGCAGGACGCGAAGCAATACGTTCCTGTCGCGCGGATGACAGCCAACGAGGGACACGACGATGATTGATCATCTGGGATTCTCGGTCTCCGACTACGAGCGCGCCAAGGCCTTCTACACCAGGGCGCTGGCTCCGCTCGGCTATGGCCTGATCATGGAAGTGACGGCGGAGCAGACCGGGCACGCCGCGGCCGCGGGCTTCGGCGCCGACGGCAAGCCGGACTTCTGGATCGGCGGCGAAGGCGCCATGAACAAGCCGGTGCATGCCGCGATCGCCGCCAGGGACCGCGCCACTGTCGACGCCTTCTACAAGGCGGCCCTTGCGGCAGGCGGCCGCGACAACGGCCCGCCCGGCATCCGCCCGCACTATCACCCGAACTATTATGGCGCCTTCGTGCTCGATCCCGATGGGCACAACATCGAGGCCGTCTGCCACATGCCCGAATAGGCCGGGGCCCCTCCGGAACATCGCATCCGGCAGGCCGTTATCGTCCCTTGCAGAAGGAGTACGACATGGCCAACGACAATGCCCGCGATGTGGACCGCGTCTGGGAGCTGATGAAGAAGATCGGGTTCGCAATGCTGGTGACGCGCGATGGCGACAAGCTGCGCGCGCGGCCGATGAGCGCCCAGCTCGATCGCGATGCGAACACGATCTACTTCCTGACCGACGCGCGGCGCCACAAGGACGAGGAGATCTCGCGCAATCCCTCCATCAACCTGTCGTTCGCGGATGCCGGCAGCCAGAAATACGTCTCGCTGACCGGCACGGCCGTCGTCTCCAACGACCGCGCCAAGATCAAGGAGCTGTTCTCGACGCCGGCGAAGGCGTGGTGGGACAGCGCCGAAGACCCCAACATCCGCGTGCTCGAGGTCACGCCCGACGATGCCGAGTTCTGGGACTCGCCGGGCACGGTGATCTCCTATGTGAAGATGGCCGCGGCCGCAGTGACGAACACGCGGCCCGACATTGGCGAGAACCGCAAGGTCTCGATGTGATGCCGATAGAGCCGCCCGAGATTCCGCCGTCGACACCCGGCACGCCGACCGAGCCGCCGCCGGGAATTCCGCCCGGCAGTCCGCAGCCCGAAATCACGCCGCCGGTGCGCGAGCCCGGCGAGTCCCCGCGGCCCGACGAATTGCCGGGCAAGGTGCCTGAAGAGATTCCATCGCGCGGACCGAACGGCCCGCTCACGCCCAATCCTGCGACGGACGCGATGCCGTCGCGCGATCACGTATGAGGCGAAGCATCACATGTGAGGCGATTGCAACCCACGCCTGAATGCGCAATGAACGTCATCATAGTGAGTCGATTTGCGTGCAGAAATAAATCGGGCAGCGGCTGCTTCGCCTGCCACAATGCGGCCTAACGCGTAGCCGTTCATCACGACACTTCGTCAAAGAACCTTCCGGGGAAGTTCACCACCATGACCAACCTTCGTTTCGTGCTGCTTGCGACGACGGCTCTCACCGCGATGCAATTGGCAAACACCGCATCGCATGCGCAAAACGCTGCGCCGCTCGTCGTCGCGCAAGCCCAGCCACAAGACACCGGGCCCGACGGAAAACCGAAGCAGCCGCCGAAGGGACCGCCTGCGGCCGCGCCGCCTGCGGCACCCGCGCGCCCTGCCGCACCGCCGCCCGCGGCTGCTCCTCCCCATCCGCCTGCTGCGCCCCCGCCGGCAGCCGCACCGCCGCGCCCGGCCGCGCCGCCTCCGCCTCCTGCGGCTCGTCCGGCCCCGCCGCCGCCACCCCCGCCGCCTGCCGCACCGAAGCAGCCGTCGCCGCCTCCGGCCGCGGCCCCGCAGCACCATGCCCCGACACCGCCGCCTCCCGCACCGCCTGCGGCCCGGCCGGCGCCTACCCCTCCGGCTCCGCCGCCCGCGGCTGCTCCGCAGCACGCGCCCACTCCGCCGCCTGCGGCGCGTCCGACTCCGACACCACCTCCGCCGCCTCCTCCGGCAGCGGCGCCATCCGCGCGGCCCGCGCCTGCACCCACGCCGACACCGCCGGCTCCGACCGCAGCGCCTGGGGCCCGTCCCGGCTCTCCCGCGCCGGCAACGACTCCGGCTCCGACGACGACACCGACAACGCCTGCACCGACCGCGACCCCTGCGCCCGGCGCAGCGCCGGCCGGCCGCCCCGGTACGCCGCCGCCCGGCCGTCCCGGTGCGCCGCCTCCGGCTGGATCGCCGGCTCCTGGTGCCGCACCCGCTCCGACCGCGACGCCCGCGCCGGGTGGCACGCCGACGACGCCGCCTGGACGTCCGGGTTCGCCGCCACCGGCCCCCGGTCAGCAGGGTGGAACGCCGCCCGCCGGAGCACCCGCGGCCGGCACCCCGGCTGCGGCACCGCAGGCCGGGACTCTGCCGCGGCCGCCGGCACCTCCCGCCGGCGCCGCAGCTCCAACGGTCGTCCCAGGCACGCCGGCCGCAGCGCCGCCGCCCGACCGGGCGCAATTCAGGCCGCCGACGGTTGCACCGGCGTTCCGGGCCGCACCGACCGTGCAAGCACCGCTGCCGCCAGCGCCGCGTCCGCCGCAGCGTGACCTGACGCCGCTCGCGATCGGCGCCGGCGTTGTCGCCGGTGCCGTGATCGGCGCCACCATCGCCGACATGCACAGCCAGCGACGCGAGACCGTCGAAGGCGGCCGCACCGTCTACACCGAGCCGGACCGCATCATCATCCGCGATCCGGGCGGGCAGGCCTATGTCCGCGGCAACGATCTCTATCGCTTCCGTTATGGCGCTCGCGACATCCGCACCGACACCGTCGGCGGCGAAACCCGCACTGTCGTCGTTCGTCCCGACGGCAGCGAGATCATCACCGTCGTCGGCGCCGACGGCCGGCTGATGCGGCGCATCCGCAGGGATCCCCGCGGACGCGAGATCATCATCATCGACAATACCTTCCGCGATCCGCGGGCGGTCGGCGGCTTCTATGTCGACGTGCCGCCGCCGGTCGTGAACATCCCCTACGACCGCTACATCGTCGACGCCCAGGAAGCGTCACCCGATGTCATCTACCAGAACCATGGTGGCACCGCCGGTGCAGCGGATCGATCGGCGTTACTCGCTCGACGAGATCCGCTACAGCCCGAATGTTCGCATGCAGATGCCGAGCATCGACGTCAACACGATCATCTTCGAGACGGGATCGTGGACCATCCCGCCGGACCAGGCGGCCCGGCTGCAGACGATCGCGGACGGCCTCAACCAGGCGATCCAGCGCAACCCGCGCGAGGTCTTCCTGATCGAGGGTCACACCGACGCGGTCGGCAACGAGGTCGACAATCTCTCATTGTCGGACCGCCGTGCGCAGGCCGCGGCCGAATTGCTGACGCAGCAGTTCGGTGTGCCCGCCGAGAACCTGACGTCGCAGGGTTATGGCGAGCAGTACCTGAAGGAGCAGACGCAAGGGCCGAGCGCGATCAACCGTCGCGTCACGATCCGCAACATCACGCCGTTGCTCAACGGCGGCCAGGCCTCGCTGCCGCCGCCCCCGCCGGGCACCGCGCCGCCGCGGTAAACGGCACACACAAATGCAAATGGCCGGGAGCGATCCCGGCCATTTTTGTTTTGGACGTCCGTAGCCCGGATGGAGCGAAGCGCAATCCGGGAATCCATCAGCTTGGCAAGACATCCCGGATTTCGCTTCGCTCCATCCGGGCTACGAGAAACTCACCCCTTGTCGCTCTCGAGCCGGAAGATCTGCGAGCCTTCGCTCCCCGAGAGCAGGCCGGTCTTGGAATAGAGACCGAGCTTGTTGCGGGTGTCAGCGATGTCGAGGTTGCGCATGGTCAGCTGGCCGATGCGGTCGGCCGGCGAGAACGCGGCATCCTCGACCTTCTCCATGCTGAGCCTTTCAGGCGCATAAGTGAGGTTCGGGCTCTCGGTGTTGAGGATCGAATAATCGTTGCCGCGGCGCAGCTCCAGCGTGACCTCGCCGGTGACGGCGCGCGCGACCCAGCGCTGCGCGGTCTCGCGCAACATCAAAGCCTGCGAGTCGAACCAGCGGCCCTGGTACAGCAGGCGGCCGAGCCGCATGCCGCTGATGCGGTACTGCTCGATGGTGTCTTCGTTGTGGATGCCGGTGACGAGGCGCTCATAGGCGATGTGCAAGAGCGCCATGCCGGGCGCTTCATAGATGCCGCGGCTCTTCGCCTCGATGATGCGGTTCTCGATCTGGTCGCTCATGCCGAGACCGTGACGGCCGCCGATGGCGTTGGCTTCGAGGAACAGCGCGACCGGATCGGCGAAGCTCTGGCCGTTCAGCGCCGTGGGCTGGCCTTCCTCGAAACGCACCACGACCTTCTCGGCCTTCACGGCACAGTCGTCGCGCCAGAACGGCACGCCCATGATCGGGTTGACGATCTTGATGCCGCTGTCGAGGCTCTCGAGATCCTTGGCCTCGTGCGTGGCGCCGAGCAGATTGCTGTCGGTCGAATACGCCTTCTCGGCGCTCATCTTGTAGGCAAAGCCCTGCGCGGTCATGAACGCCGACATCTCGGCGCGGCCGCCGAGCCTCGTCGATGAACTGCTGGTCGAGCCAGGGCTTGTAGATCTTCAGGCCGGGATTGGTGAGCAGGCCGTAGCGATAGAAGCGCTCGATGTCGTTGCCCTTGAAGGTCGAGCCGTCGCCCCAGATGTTGACGCCGTCTTCCTTCATCGCCGCGACCAGCATCGTGCCCGTCACCGCGCGTCCGAGCGGCGTCGTGTTGAAATAGGTGATGCCGCCGGTCGAGATATGGAAGGCGCCCGACTGGATCGCGGCGATGCCTTCATGGACCAGCTGCGTGCGGCAATCGACGAGCCGGGCCTTCTCGGCGCCGAACTCCATCGCCTTGCGCGGGATCTCGTTGTAGTCGGCCTCGTCGGGCTGGCCGAGATTGGCGGTGTAGGCGTAGCAGCGCGCGCCCTTCTGCTTCATCCAGAGCAGCGCCGCTGATGTGTCGAGGCCGCCCGAAAAAGCGATGCCGACTTTCTCACCCTTGGGCAGGCTCTTCAGGATCGTGGTCATGGCGCGTCCAATCGGTCTCAAATAGCTGATCTTGTTTGTGGCTCGGGGCGGCGAATATCAAATTTCGCACGCCTCGGCACGCATTTAATGGCTCAAACCGAGGGCTCGGGACCGGTCTTGCGGCCGAACAGGCGCTGGCGGAGCCGGTAGGCGGGCATGTTCAGCCGGGTCAGGGCGGCATCGACCGCCTCGTCCGAAAACCGCGTCCGCGGCCAGCGGTAAATCAGCGCGTAACCGAACCAGATCACCAGGAAGGTGACGAGGCCGGCGATCGAGACGTCGGTGAAGAAATGACCGCCGAAGGCCATGCGCAGCCCGCTGGTGACGGCGCCGAACACCACCGCGGCGGTATAGGCGAGCGGCCGCCAGGGAGGCGGCGCCAGCGCGGCCGGCGCCAGGGTCCAGAACGCGGTCGCGCCCTCACCCGAGAAGAACGAGCAGTTGCGCGCACAGCCGCCGCGCGGATCCCACCACGGCACGAATTGCTGGTCGCCGGCGAACTCGGTCACCACCACCGGGCGCGGGCGGCCCCAATAGGTCTTGAAGGTGAGGTTGGTCAGAATGCCGGCCGACAGGATGATCGTGACCAGCAGGAACACGATCGCGCGACCCGACACCATCAGGGGGCGATCGGGCCTGATCATCTTGACCACGAGCGCCACGAGCGACGGCAGCACGAAGGCCCAGGCGACCCACATCGCGCCATCGCGCGCGAAGCCGGCCCAGTCGTTCAGCTTGAGCGGAAAGGTCTTCGTCTCGGGATCGAAGAACAGCGAGGCCAGCTTGAGATCGAGCTCCGGATAGAGCCCGAAAACGACGCCGATCACGAGCCACAGCGCCAGGGCGATGAAGAGTCCAGTCCGGTTCATGGCGCGCGGTTTAGCGGAGTGGGACGGGGATGAAAACCCTCGCGATCGTCATTCCGGGATGGTCCGAAGGACCAGACCCGAATGATGGCGCAAACTACCTCGCATCCGGCCGCGAATTCGCGGGCAGTGGCGGCGGCGGCTTGCGTGGCGGGGGCGGCGGGATGCGCCAGGCACCGGCGTTGCGGCCGGCGATCAGCCAATAGACGACGCCGGCGACGATGCCCGCGCCGGTCATGATTTCGAGATGACGCCGCACGACGCCTTCGAACTGCAACGTGTCGGAGTGGAACGGGACGAGACCGAGATAGCAGACGAGCCCAACGAGGCCACCACCGACGGCATAGGCAAGCGCACTGCGGATATAGAGCGCTTCGGTGATCGCGACGACCACCATCGCCGGCACCAGCGCGAAGCCCGAGACGAAGATGAAGCCGAAGCCCAGCAGAATGTCGATCGCGCCCTGGTCGACGGGGCCGGCCCCGAGATCGGCGAATTCCGGAAACAGCAGGGCGACGACGACGATCATGCCGCCGACGAAGCAGGCCGCGAGAAAGCCGATGAAGATGACGACGAGGCGGCCGATCAGGGACATGGCACCGCTCTCACCGTCATTGCGAGCGAAGCGAAGCAATCCAGAAATGCGTCCGCAGAGACGGTCTGGATTGCTTCGTCGCTACGCTCCTCGCAATGACGAAAGAGCGCGAGCATATCCGCTAATCCGTCATCGCCATGGCGCGCAGCGCCTGGCGCTCGCGTGCGCTGAGCTTTTCGGTCTCCGACTTGAGCTGGCCGCAGGCGGCGAGGATGTCGCGGCCGCGCGGGGTGCGCACCGGCGAGGAATAGCCGGCGTTGAAAATGTATTCGGAGAACTTTTCGATCTGGTCCCAGTCCGAACATTCATAGGCGGTGCCGGGCCACGGATTGAACGGGATCAGATTGATTTTTGCGTGAATGCCCTTGAGCATCTTGACCAGCAGCTTCGCGTCGTCGAGCGAATCGTTGACGCCCTTGAGCATCACATATTCGAAGGTGATGCGGCGGGCGTTGGAGGCGCCGGGATAGTCACGGCAGGCCTGCAGCAGCTCCTTGATCGGATATTTGCGGTTGAGCGGCACCAACTCGTTGCGCAATTCGTCGCGCACGGCGTGCAGCGAGATCGCGAGCATGACGCCGATCTCCTCGCCGGCGCGCACGATGTTCGGCACCACGCCGGAGGTCGACAGCGTGATGCGGCGGCGGGAGATGCCGATGCCCTCATTGTCACCGACGATCAGAAGAGCATCGCGCACCGCGTCGAAATTGTAGAGCGGCTCGCCCATGCCCATCATCACGATGTTGGTGACGCGGCGGGTGCCGTCCTCGCGATCGGCCCAGTCGTTCAGGCGATCGCGCGCGACCATGATCTGGCCGACGATCTCGCCGGCTGTGAGGTTGCGCACCAGGCGCTGCGTGCCGGTGTGGCAGAACGAGCAGTTCAGCGTACAGCCGACCTGCGAGGAGACGCAGAGCGTGCCGCGATCGGTCTCGGGGATGTAGACGCACTCGACTTCATGCGCCTTCTCGACATTGTCGCCGCTCGGCAGCCGCAGCAGCCATTTGCGGGTGCCGTCGTTGGAGATCTGCTCGGCCACGACCTCGGGCCGGTCGACCGTGAAATGCTGCGCGAGGCTCGCCGCGAATGCCCTTCGAGATCGAGGTCATGTCGTCGAAGCTCTGGGCCCCGCGGAAATAGAGCCAGTGCCAGAGCTGCTGCACGCGCATCTTGCGCTGTGCCGGCGCGACGCCGATCTCGCCGAGGCGATCGGCCAGCTCCGTGCGCGAAAGGCCGATCAGCGACGGCTTGGCCGGCGGCACATAGGTTTCGAGCGGAGTCTTCTCCACCAGGATTGCGTCGCGTGGCTCGGTCGTCGGTTGCATTGGTCGCCTGAGTAATTGCTGCCTCGTCATGCCCGGGCTTGTCCCGGGCATCCACGTTCTTCTTCGGCCTATAGCAAGCACCTGGATGGCCGGGACAAGCCCGGCCATGACGACCGAAATTGTGGAACCGGCCCTATATAGCAACCGGGGCCGCCGATTGCGACCTTCTCGCCCGCAGGCTTAACGCCGGCAATCCTGCGAGATCCGGTCGAGCGCCTGGGCCAGACCCTTCAGAGAGAAGGTATCGGTCGTTTCCGTGCCCTTGGCCGAGACGCCCTTGACGACGAGATCGGCGGATTTGCGCATGGCTTCGACCATCCGCTCCTCCTCGGCCGCGTTCTTGATCCAGAGGCCGTCGCCCTGCGTGTACATTGCGAAGGCGGCGCCGCCGACCTCGACCGAGGATTCCGAGCCCGGCTTCAACGCATAGCCGATCATGACGGAAACTTCGTTGTTCACCTTTTCCGCCGGCCGGGTCGAGACGAAGGCATAGGCGGGATCACGCGGACGGTTCGGCGGATTGGTCTTGGACGACGACGGCTTGGCCAGCGCGAAGCAGACCTTCTTGCCGTTAGGCGTCGCCGAATAGGCGCCCCAGGTGCCGAATTGGCCGATCAGGGTCGGCTCGGCGCCGCCCACAACCGCCGCGGGCGACGCCGCCGGTTTGCTCTCCGGTTTCGCCGCCGATTTTGCAGTCGTATTGGCCGCCGGTTTTGCCGCGGCCTTCGGCGCCGGTTGTGCCGTCTGTGCTCGCGCAGAAACAGCAATTCCCCCGGCCCAAACGCCAGTCATCGAAACTAAAATCAGCACCCGCCACATGCTGGAGTGGTTCCCTCAATATTGTGACTGGAAGATGGCCCGGCCGTGCTTTGTCCCCGAGGCAGGGATAGCCGGGAAAGTCCAATTTGGGAAGGCAGTTAGCTGTATCGGCGCACACTTAAGCCTTGGATCGTTCCGCGCGCTGGCCGGACCATTGCGCCTCGGTCCAGCCGAGCAAATCCTCGGCACCGGAACTGCGCAAATGTGCGCCACCATCGATCACGACCATCTCGCCATTGATGTAGCCGGCGCGATCCGAGACGAGGAAGCTGGCGAGATCGGCAAGCTCGCCATGCTCACCAGTCCGGCCCAGCGGGTTGCGCGCAGTCCAGCTGTCGTCGCGGCCTTCCGGGCGGAGCTGTCCCGTCGCGCCCGCGGTCGGGAACGGACCCGGCGCGATGGCGACCGTGCGGATGCCTTTCGGTCCCCATTCCACCGCGAGACTTTTGGTCATCGCCAGTAACGCTGATTTCGCCATCGCCGACGGCACCGTGAAGGCGCGGCCGGTGATGGTCGAGGTCGAGAGGATCGAGAGCACGACGCCGCCATGCTTGTCCTCGATCCAGCGTTTGCCGGCGGCGAGCGTGCAATACATCGCGCCATGCAGCGTCGGCGCGAGGATCGCATCGGCGGCACGGAAAGAGAGATGCTCGCTCTGTGCGATGAAGGTCGCTGCTGCGTTGTTGACGAGGATATCGAGCGGCGCCTCGCGCCAGATCGCATCCATCATGGTCTCGACGGCAGCGCCGTCGCGAATGTCACAGGCGATGGTCGTGACCTTGCCTCCGCCCTGTGCGCGCATCTCCGCGGCCGTCGCCTCCAGCCGGTCGAGCTTGCGGCCACAGATCACGAGGCTCGGCGCCGAGCGCGAGGAAACGGCGTCCCATCGCAGCGCCGAGGCCCGAGCCGCCACCGGTGACGAGGATGCGCTTGTGCTTGAGCAGGCCTGTTTCAAACATCGTTTGAATCCTTGTCTCTGCGGATTTCGTCATTGCGGGCGCGGCGAAGCAATCCAGAGTCCGTCCGGCGGAAATAGTCTGGATTGCCTCGCTTCGGCTCGCAATGACGAGGATAAGCCGGTGCTCGGCCGCTGACAAAGAATCCGGATTGTCCGGCCGCGCTAAATCCGGCAGAAACGGACCAACTATAATTCCACTCGAAACGCTTCAGGTGCCGCCATGAAAGCCATCCTCTGCTCGCAATATTGCCAGCCCGACGATCTCGTTCTCGCCGAGGTGCCGGATCCGGTGGCGGGTCCCGGCGAGGCCGTGATCGCGATCAAGGCTGCAGCGCTGAACTTCTTCGACATCCTGATGATTCAGGGCAAGTACCAGATCAAGCCGCCGTTCCCGTTCTCGCCGGCCGCGGAAGTCGCGGGCGTGATCGAGAGCATCGGCGCTGGCGTGACCGATCTGAAAGTCGGCGATCGCGTCGTCGCCTCCTGCGGCCATAACGGCGCGCGCGAGAAGATCGCGCTGCCCGCGGCATCGATCGTGAAGATTCCCGACAATCTCGACTACGACCGCGCGGCCGGCATCATCATCATCTACGGCACCGCGCTGCATGCGCTGGAGGATCGCGCCAGCCCGAAGCCGGGCGAGACGCTCGCGGTGCTGGGCGCGGCCGGCGGCACGGGCCTTGCCGCTTGCGAGTACTCGGCAAGCTGATGGGGCTGAAGGTCATCGCCTGCGCCTCGTCGGACGAGAAGCTCGAATTCGCCAAGGCGCATGGCGCCGAGCTGACGCTGAACTACGCCAAGGAGGATCTGAAGGAAGGCCTGCGCAAGCTCACCGGCGGCAAGGGCGTCGACATCATCTTCGATCCCGTGGGCGGTGCTTATGCCGAGCAGGCGCTGCGCTCGATCGCCTGGGAAGGCCGCTTCCTCGTGATCGGCTTTGCTGCCGGCGACATTCCGAAGATGCCGCTGAACCTCGCGCTGTTGAAAGGTTGCGACATCCGCGGCGTGTTCTGGGGCGCATGGACCCGGCAGAATCCGGAGAAGAACCGCGCCAATCTCGAGAAGCTGGTGAAGTGGACCGCGGAAGGAAAGATTTCATCGCATGTCGATCGCACCTTCCCGCTGGCCCAGACCGCGGACGCATTGAAGGTGCTGGCCGGACGCCAGGCCATGGGCAAGGTGATCCTGCATCCGTGAGGATGTGAGGTCATCGCGACGCTTGCCGCACATCGCTCAACATGCACGACTGTCATCGCCCGGCCAGTGCGCAATTGCGCACTAGGACCGGGCGATCCAGTATTCCAGAGACGCCAGTGATTTAGCCGAGACGCCGCAGCGTACTGGATGCCCCGGTCAAGCCGGCGCATGACGGCGGAGCTTGTGGTGGGCGGCGCAATGACTCGCAGTTCTTTGCGCGACGTCGCGCCCGGTAAAAACTCCCTCAACCATCGCTGCCGAAATTGCGGTGCATTCCGCGTCGTCGCCCCAATCAAACCCAAATATCTCCCGATTCGCGCAAACCGCTGTCGCTTTTTGGGCTGAATCGGACGGCGATTTACCGGTTCCAGTTTGCGGGGCGCTTCTGGACAACAACAAAAAGACTGAACCCGGGAATGCCCCTGCGTAGTCAGTAATGGGGAGCATCACCATGGAGACGACGGCATTCCGTCCGTCCGGGGAGTCGCGGGCGTTCGACTCCGATCGATCAGCATCACATTCGTCCACCGCGTCCTACGTCCGTGCGCGCGCCGCTCGGGCCGAACTCTCAGACGATCCCATGCCTCTGTTCCTGTCCGACCCGCTCGGGGCGCCGGATCCCAGGGAATATGAGCCGCGCGACCTGCGCGCCAGAAGCAGGATCGTCCCGCGCCTTCTTGCAACGGGGCTTGCGATCTCGGGCGCTGCGATTCTCGCCGCGCTGTTTCAGTCCGACCTGCGCAACCTCGTCGTCGGCAGCCCTGGGCAGGCCATGGCTCCGAGCAACACGCCGGCGGCGCGGCAGGCCCCGCTCAAGGATCCGGCCCGCGTGACCAACACGATGCTGGCGAGCGCGGACAAGCAGGCGCTTCCGGTGCCTTCGACGCCGAGCCGCGAAGCGATCGCGACCGCCTATCAGGTCGCGCTGCAAGCCCAATCCCAAGCGCCCGTACAAGGACAAGTGCAAGCGCAGGTCCCAGCCCCCGTCGCAGCACAGGCCGCATCGCCGGAGCTCGTCAGGACGCTCGATGCCGACACGCTGGCGGCGCTGATGACGCGCGCCAGAAATCTGATCGGCGTCGGCGACATCGCCGCGGCACGCCTGCTGCTCGAACGGGCGGCCAACGCGAATGACGCAACGGCGGCGTTGCTGCTGGCTCAGACCTACGATCCCGCCGTGCTCGGCACCAGCGACGCACGCAGCATCATTGCCGACGGGGCGGTTGCTCGTGACTGGTACCAGCGCGCCGCAAGCCTCGGATCGGCGGAGGCGCGACGGCGCCTCGCCAAGCTCTCGAACTAGACCATTTCAGGGGACATCATGCGTAACGCTTTGAGAATGGCGCTTGCCGCCATCATGACCATCTGCGCCTTCACCGCACGGGCCGAGCAGACCGAATACGATCCGGCAAAGGTCTCGGACAGCCTGAAGGCCGTCTTCCAGTTCGGCTCGAGCTCGACCAAGCAGGCGCTGAACGCCAACACCGTCACGCTGATCACCGGCACCATCGGCGGCACCTATGTGCAGTTCGGCGCCGACCTCGCCTCCGTGCTCGACGACGGCAACAAGATCCGTGTGTTGCCGATCGTCGGCCGCGGCTCGGTGCAGAGCGTCGCCGATATCCTGTTCCTGCAGGGCGTCGATCTCGGCATCGTGCGCGCCGACACGCTCGACTATCTCGAGCGCAAGGGCTTTGCCAAGGACATCAAGCGGCAGTTCACCTATGTGACGAAGCTGTACAACGAGGAGATGCAGGTGATCGCGCCGAAATCGGTGGCGACGCTGAGGGATCTCGAAGGCAAGACCGTCAGCGTGGACCTGCCGAACGGCGGCACCTTCGTCACCGCGCTCACCGTGTTCGAACGGCTCGGGATCAAGGCGAAGTTCGTCTATGTCGAGCAGCGCATCGCGATGGAGAAGCTGAAGGCCGGCGAGATCGACGCCGTCATCGTTGTCGGCGGCAAGCCGTACAAATCGGTCTCGACCTTCGGCAATGACGGCCGCTTCCATCTCGCCGGGGTCGATTACGCCAAGCCGCTGCAGAGCGACTATCTGCCGGCAACGCTGACGGCGAAAGACTATCCGAACCTGATCAAGGAGGGCGAGAGCGTGGACACGATTGCGGTGCCCGCGGTGCTCGCGGCCTATAATTGGGCGCCGAACACGGAGCGCTATCGCAAGCTCGCGCTGTTCGTGGACGCATTCTTCACGAAATTCCCGACGCTGCAGAACCCGCCCTTCCATCCCAAATGGAAGGAGGTCTCGCTCGCAGCGCCGCTGTCCGGCTGGAACAGGTTGCCGGTGGCGCAGCAATGGCTCGACAAGCACGGCGTGGAACCGGTGACGCGCCAGCGCTTCGAAGCGTTCCTGAAGCAGACCCCCGCGGCTGCGAAAGTGCCCGACACCGACAAGGAGACGCTGTTCAGGCAATTCCAGGCATGGGATGCGGAGAAGGCACGGGCGGCAGAGAAAAAGTAAGGCAGGTCACCGGACTTCTTTGTGGAAGTGTCCTCGCTGTGAAATCCTGGATTGCTTCGCTTCGCTCGCAATGACGGCGCTTGGGCAACTAGCCACCACACGCTCACTGTCATCGCCCGGCTTGACCGGGCAATCCAGTACGCCGAAACGGTTGTATGAGCCGACGGGCTGCGGCGTACTGGATTCCCAGCCTTCGCGGGGAATGACAGTCGAACGCCTAGCGGTAGCAGCTACGCCGCTTCAGCTTCCACGTCAGTCTCCCCTACCCCGCGCTTCAGCGCGGCGCGGGCGGCTTCGCGGTGCTCTGTCGTGATGTGGCCGGACACCATGCGGATGGCGGTCGCGAGCACCGCGGCGTCATCGGCGAAGCCGAGCACCGGCATTACGTCGGCGACGAAGTCGAACGGCAGGATGAAATAGGCGATCGCCCCTAACAGCGCGGCCTGGACATGGCGCGGCGTCTGCCGGTCGAACGCGCAGTAATAGGCAGCCAGCAGGTCTTCGGCGAACGGCAGATGCCCGACCACGCGCTTCAGCTTGCGCCAGAAGCGGCGGCGCACACTCTCGCGATCTTCCGCGAGCCGATCGGCCGGCTCGAAACCGACGCTGTGTTCGGCAGCCATGTTCGACAAACTCCTCGTTCAGTCCCGAGGCGGCGGATCGCCGCATCCCGGCCGATCACAAGATGGGGATGTGCCCGGTCCCTGCAAGACGCCAGCCGGTCTCAGCCAGCGATCGCATTCATCGTCTTGGCCAGCGTCACGTCGAGCGCCGTGACACCGCCGGCGTCGTGGGTCGACAGCACCACCTCCACCGTCTTGTAGACGTTGCGCCATTCGGGATGGTGATCCATCTTCTCGGCGACCAGCGCGACGCGGCTCATGAAGCCGAACGCCTCGTTGAAATCCTTGAAGATAAAGGTTTTGGCGATGGCGTCCCGGCCCGGAACGTCACTCCAGCCCGATAGTCCGCCCAGCGCCTGCCCGCGCGCCTCCGCCGAAAGCCGTTCTGCCATGGTCCTCTCCGTCCTTCAGGGGAACTTTACCCTAACACCCGGCATACAGTCCGGGTTCATACGGGATTTCGGTCATCCGCTAACCATGACGGAGATGTAACCCCGCCGGACAAGAAATTTGCTACACTTGCGGGCGTAAATCGCCGGCCAAGATGAAACCGAGCCTGAAACGCCTGTTTGGGAGATCGATGACCGGGGGATTGGACCTGGCCGAAGCGCCCCCTCCGCCCTCGCCGCGATCCGCGGCGCGGAAGACGGCGCTGGTGACTCTTGCGCTCGTGCTTGCCATCATCGGCGCGCTCGCCGGCGGCTATTACTTCGCGATGCGACCGGTGACGTTGAAGGTTGCGGTCGGCCCCGCCAACAGCGACGACGTCAAGGTCGTGCAGGCGCTGACGCAAGCCTTTACGCAGTCCAAGGGCCAGGTCCGGCTGCGGCCGATCCAGACCGACGGCGCCACAGCCAGCGCCAATGCACTCGCGGAAGGCAAGGTCGATCTCGCCATCGTGCGCGGCGACCTCGACGTGCCCAAGAACGCGCAAGCCGTCGCCACCCTGCGCAAGAACGTCGTGGTGCTGTGGTCCGTCCCGGGCAAAGGCAAGAAGCGCGGCGCGAAGATCACCAAGATCTCGCAGCTCGCCGGCCATCGCGTCGGCGTAGTCGGTCGCACCCAGGCCAACGTCAATCTGCTCAAGGTGATCCTGCAGCAATACGGCGTCGATCCCGCCAAGGTCGAGATCGTGCAGTTCCCGGCCAACGAAGTCGCCGAGGCGATCAAGGGCCAGAAGGCCGACGTCTATCTCGCGGCCGGCCCCGTCAACAGCAAGATCACGGCGGATGCGATCGCCGCCACCACCAAGGATTTCGGCGCGCCCAGCTTCATCGCGATCGATTCGGCGGACGCGATCGCGCAGAACCATCCGGTCTACGAAGCATCCGAGATTCCCGCCGGCACCTATGGCGGCTCGCCGGCCCGCCCGGAGGACGAGGTCAAGACTGTCAGCTTCTCGCACCACATCGTGGCGCGCAAAGGCGTGTCCGAAACCACCATCGCGGCCTTCACGCGCCAACTCTTCGCCGTGCGCCAGCAATTGGTGACGGAATTCCCGCTCGCGGCGAAGATCGAGACGCCCGACACCGACAAGGACGCGGTGATCCCGGTGCATCCCGGCGCCGCCGCCTTCGTCGACGGCGAAGAAAAGACCTTCCTCGACAAGTACAGCGATTACATCTGGTGGAGCCTGATGGCGCTCTCCGCCATGGGCTCGATCGGCGCCTGGTTCGCCGGCTATCTGAAGAAGGACGAGCGCGACAACAACAGCCATCTACGCGAGCGGCTGCTGGACATGATCGCCGCCGCGCGCAAGAGCGAGACGACCGAAGAGCTCGACCAGATGCAGGCGGAGGCCGACGAGATCCTGCGGGATACGCTGCGCTGCTTCGATCACGGCGCGATCGAGGAGGGGTCGCTCACGGCCTTCAACATCGCGCTGGATCAGTTCCACGCGGCCGTCGCCGACCGCAAGGCGGTGCTGTTCAGCCTGCCGCAGAACCTGCAACGCGCGAGCGCGCAGTTCAGGGCTGCAGGCAACGCGTAAGCACGGCGCGCGTAATCGCTGCGTCACATTGCCTCAATATAGCCTTTGCTTGTCATTCCGGGGCGATGCGCCAGCATCGAGCTCTGGTTCGGAGCAACCTTCATGAACATCAAGTTCTCCCGCCGCCGCTTCCTTACGACCGGCGCCGGCGCGCTCGGCACCCTCGCGATGCCTTATCTCTCGCGCGCGGCCGATCGGCCGGCGGTCACGCATGGCGTCCAGTCGGGCGACGTCACGGCCAGTGGCGGCGTCGTGTGGGCGCGCACCGACCGGCCCGCGCAGATGCTGGTCGAGGTGGCGACCACCGATACGTTCAGGGATGCCCATGCGCTGCCGCCGGTCGCGGCGCTCCCGGAGAGCGACTTCACCGCAAAAATGCTGCTGGAGAACCTGCCGGGCGGCCAGGACATCTTCTACCGGGTCCGCTTCCGCGACCTGTCGCACAGTGCGATCGAGGGCGAACCGGTTGTCGGCCGTTTCCGGACCGCGCCGGCCGACCGCCGCGATGTCAGCTTCGTCTGGGGCGGGGACGTTGCCGGCCAGGGCTGGGGCATCAACCCCGACGACGGCGGCATGGTCAGCTTCTCCACCATGCGCAAGCACCGGCCGGATTTCTTCCTGCATTCGGGCGATACCATCTACGCGGACGTCCCGATTGCATCCGAGGTGAAACTTGCCGACGGCAGGATCTGGAAGAACGTCACCATCCCCGAGAAGGCCAAGGTGGCCGAAACGCTCGACGAGTTTCGCGCCGCGCACAAATACAATCTGACCGACGACAATGTCCGCGCCTTCAATGCCGAGGTGCCGATCTTTGTGCAGTGGGACGACCACGAGGTGACCAACAACTGGTCGGCGTCGAAGGAGCTGCCGGCGACTTATCGGGAGCGCGACATCGCGCTGCTCGCCGCGCGCGGCGCGCGCGCCTTCCACGAGATGTATCCGATGCGCGAAAGCATCAACGAGCCGGGCCGGGTCTATCGCCGGATTCCCTACGGCCCGCATCTCGACGTGTTCATGCTCGACGAGCGCAGCTATCGCGGCCCGAACGGACCCAATCTCGAGACCGCCTATGGTCCCGCCAGTCATTTCCTCGGCCCGGACCAGATCGCCTGGCTCAAGCGCGGCCTGCTCAATTCGCGCGCGACCTGGAAAGTGATCGCCTCCGACATGCCGCTCAGTCTCATCGTGGCTGACGCCGGCGGTTCGGAAGCCTTCGCGCAAGGCGACGGCCCGGTGCGCGGCCGCGAATTCGAGATCGCCGACGTCCTGCGCTTCATCAAGACGGCGCCGATCAGCAACACGGTGTGGCTGACGGCGGACGTGCACTACGCCGCCGCGCACTATTACGATCCAAACAAGGCGCAATTCCAGGAGTTCGAGCCGTTCTGGGAATTCGTCGCGGGTCCGCTGCATGCGGGCACGTTCGGTCCGGCCGCGCTCGACAACACGTTTGGACCTGAGGTGCGCTTCGTCAAGGCGCCGGGCAAGGACAACCAGAATCTGCCGCCATCCGCCGGCATGCAGTTCTTCGGTCACGTCAAGATCGACGGCGCCTCCGGCCAGATGACCGTGACCCTGCGCGACCGCGCCGACGTCGCATTGTGGTCAACCACGCTCGATCCGAAGCGCGCCTAGATCGAACTGGATGGCGATGAACCATCCGGCCGGCCCGAACGACCATTGCAGGCCCGCGCATTTTTGCAGGTCCCATGCCGTCCGAGCCATTTTCGAGTTGATCCGTGCTGTTCAGCCGCCGAACCATCGTCATCGCACTTCTGCTGGGCGCAGCATCCCCTACATGGGCGCAGAGCCAGGACAAGGCGACGCTGGTGCGCGAGGCCTTCGCATCGCGTTACGGCAAGGCGCTGACCGTAGAGAACTCGGCAAGGCGCTGCGTGCGAGCGCCGATCCCGCATGTCTCGCGGAGAAGGGGCTCGCGGCCGAGCAGCTCGAGCCGCGCGGCCGCGACGTCATCATTTCATGGGGCACGCGTATGCTCGAGAGCACGGGCACTCTCATCGACCAGCAAAATGCCGCCAGTCCGTTTCCCGGTGTCTCCGAGCGGGAACGCCTCGAACGCAATCCGGAGGTCAAACGATTTCTCGCGATCGAACAGCCGATGCGACAGGCCAAGGTCCTCGATCTGGTCTTCGAGCATTTCGATCGCTACGTCCTGATCAGCGGGATCAAGCTCGGCGCGGTCTCGCCGGTTGCGACCGGCAACAAGGAATTATTCGATCGCAATCCGATCGAACCGACCGAAAACGCGCTGGAGCAATTCGTCGCGAAATCCAGATCGTCCGCGCTGAAGCGCTTCCTGGAATTGTCGGAGCAGGCTGCGCTCGCGCAGCGCGCCGCCATCAGCAAGGTCTCCTCGCCACCCCCGCTTCCGCACACCTATTTCCGCGGCGTCGAAAACGACCTCGCCGCGCTCTGCATCCGCACCGGCAAGTGAGACGTCAGGCACCGCCCGTACGCAACGCCGCCTCCAGCGCGTCGCTCGAGCAGGGCTTCTGCAAACGCGGCTGACCGGAGAATTCGGCCGGGATGCGCGCCTCGGCCCCATAACCGGTGACGAAGACGAACGGGATCTTCAGCGCGACCAGCCGCTCGGCGACCGCAAAGCTCGTCTCGCGGATCAGCTCGACATCGAGCAGGGCGAAGTCGGGCGCATGTTGCGTGATGGCATCCAGCGCCTGCGCCACCGACCCGACGGACCGCACGCTGGTCACCCCGAAGCCGATCAGCCGGTCCTCGAAATCGATCGCGATGATCGGGTCGTCCTCGACAATGAGGACGTTGGCCGGCCGGCCGGAGCCATCGGGTGGTGCGGATGCCATGATCACATCTTCAATTGTGGGGTTTTGCGGATCAGGACGGCCGCGACACGATGCCTGCGTACAGCGCATCGGCGGGTCCCCGGAACGAAACCCACCACATCGCCGTTCTCGAGTCTGTCCACTTGTGCACACAACGGCTGGGCGGAACCCGCTAAGGTCGGAAGGAGGATGGGGAGTTCACGATGGATGCGCGAATCGGCAAGGCAAACGAGGTCGAAAGCCGGCCGGCCAACAACCTGTTGCGGCGTTTGAGCCAGGCTGATTACGCCATGCTCGCACCGCATGTGACCGTCGAAAATGCCGCCGCCAACCAGTTGCTCTACAGCCCCGGTGACGACGTCCAGGTGGTCCATTTCCCCTGCGGACCGGCGCTCGCGACGTTTCTCGTCCCCAACGAGGACGGCCGCGACGTCGAGACCATCCTGGTCGGCCGCGAAGGCGCGGTGGGCGGCATCGTCAGCGAGGGTTTCCTGCCGGCCTATACCCGGATCTGCGTCAAGTTCGGCGGGCCATTTGCACGCGTTCACGTCGCCAAGCTGGAGGCCGCCAAGCTGCGCTCGGCGTCGCTGCGCAACATTTTTGCCCGCTATGCCGATTGCATGCTGGCGCAGATCTTCCAGTCGACCGCCTGCAACGCGATCCACTCGATCGAGCAGCGAACTGCCAAATGGATCCTGGCGGCGATGGAGCGAACCGGCGACGAGAGCAGCGTGCCGCTGACCCACGAACAGCTTGCGACGCTGCTCGGCGTTGGCCGCAGCTATGCGAGCCGCGTGCTGCAGTCGTTCAAGGCCGAACGGATTCTCGATACGCGGCGCGGATCGATCCTCGTTCTCAACCGCGACGGCCTGAAGCTGCGCGCCTGCCTGTGCAACGATGCCGTGAAGATGCACTTCGAGGAAGTATTGCGCGGCGTCTATCCGACCGAGGAACGGGAGGCCGGGTAGCGGGCTCTTGCTTCCTTCTCCCCTGTGGGAGAAGGTGGCGCGAAGCGCCGGATGAGGGGTTCTATCCAAGAGTTCGTCTGCCGAGAGACCCCTCACCCCAATGAGCCCGCGTCTGCGAGCGGTGACGCCCTCTCCCACAAGGGGAGAGGGCACGGCAATGCGCAGCGCGCTTTTCTGAACATGGTCAGTGCTATAATCTGCCCCGCATGAGCGGGGCTTTTCTTCACACCGTCTTCGACATTGCGGCATGGCTGGCGGCGGCAGCGGCCGTCTACTGGCTGTCGCGACAGCACCTGCAGTTTCCGACGCAATCCTTCCAGCTGCCCTATGTCGCCGCGCTGGTGTTCGGCGCCGGTCTCGGCGCCTATCTGTTCGGCTCCGCCAATCTGTGGCTGTCGGGGCAGAGCGGCATTGCGCGCTCGGTCGAGGGCGCGCTGGCCGGCGGCATCGTGGCGATCGAGCCTCTACAAATGGACGGCCGGCATCACCTTGCGCACCGGCGCGCGTTTCGCGCTGCCGCTGGCCGTCGGCATCGCGATCGGCCGGCTCGGCTGCTATTTCGCAGGGCTCGACGACTTCACCTATGGGACGGCAACGGCGCTGCCTTTCGGGCACGATTTCGGCGACGGCGTGCTTCGGCATCCGGTCCAGCTCTATGAAAGCGCCGCGATGGCCGTATTCGCGCTTGCCTATGTGCTGGCGGTCTTGAACCGGAACGTCTTTGTGATCACCAATGGTTTCTACCTCGCGCTCGCCTATTATGGAGCGCAACGCTTCCTGTGGGAATTCCTCAAGCCCTACGGCGCACTGATCGGCCCGCTCTCCCTGTTTCACCTGCTGTCGCTGTCCATCCTGCTTTACGCCGGCGTCATGCTGGCGACGGCTCCCAAAGCGAGACGCCTGCAAAACGAGTTACTTGCATGAACGCGCCGTTGCGTAGATCGCGCCCCTATATCTTCTGGGGCCAGACCCAATCCCTGTGCGAGACCTGCCTGAAGCTGGTGCCGACCAAGATCCAGATCCAGGGCAACGAGGTCTGGTACGAAAAGCGCTGCAAGCAGCATGGCGTCCAGTCGACGCTGGTGTCCACCGATGCCGCCTACTGGCGCCTGTGCAAGGATTTCATCAAGCCCGGCGATCGGCCGCTGCAATTCCAGCACCGCACCGAGTTCGGCTGTCCCTATGATTGCGGCCTCTGTCCTGATCACGAGCAGCATTCCTGCCTGGCGCTGATCGAGATCACCGAGCATTGCAATCTCACCTGCCCGGTCTGCTTCGCGGAATCTTCGCCGGCACGGACAAAATTCACTCCGCTCGCCACCATCGAGAAGATGCTGGACGCGCTGGTCGCCAGCGAAGGCGAGCCTGATCTGGTGCAGATTTCCGGCGGCGAGCCGACGCTGCATCCGGATTTCTTCGCGATCCTCGACGCCGTGCGCGCCCGCCCGATCCGCCACGTCATGATCAACACCAACGGCCTGCGCATCGCCCGCGAAAAGGATTTCGTGGCGCGGCTCGCCGAGAACAAGCGCGGGCTGGAGGTCTATCTCCAGTTCGATTCGATGCAACGCGACGCGCTGGTCAATTTGCGCGGCGCGGATTTGCGCAAGATCCGCCAGCAGGCGCTGGAGAATCTCGAGCATTACGGCGTGTCGACCACGCTGGTCGCGACCATCAAGCGCGGCGTCAACGATGCCGAGATCGGCGACATCGTTCGCCACGCGCTCACCTGGAATTGCGTGCGCGGCGTCACGCTGCAGCCGGTGCAGGATGCCGGCCGCAACGACGATTTTGACGAGAAGACCGACCGCATCATGCTGTCGGAGATCCGCAAGCGCGTGATCGAGACCGGTGTGTTCGGCGACAAGGACATGATCCCGCTGCCCTGCAATCCCGAAAGCATCTCGATCGGCTACGGCCTGCGCAACGGCGAGAAGGTGCTGCCGCTGACTTCGCTGATCCCGCAAGAGCAGCTGATCGCGGTGATGCCCAACACCATCAGCCCGGAGAAATACCCGGTGCTGCGTGAAAAGTTCGTCGACCTGTTCTCGCTGTCGTCGGGGCCGCTCAACACCAGCGAGCGCGTCTGCGAACTCCTGTGCTGCCTGCCGAGCTTCCAGGTGCCGGACGGGCTCTCTTACGAGAACGTCTTCCGCGTCACCATCGTGCAATTCCTCGACCGCTTCAATTTCTGCGTCGGCAACGTCAAGCGCAGCTGCATCCATTTCGTGACGGAAGCGGGCGCGATCATCCCGTTCGACACCTACAACCTGTTTTACCGCAACGGAAAGATCGACGGCATCCGCGCCGCACTGGCCGGGGAAACCTATCGGGACGCCGGGCAGCGTGAGGAGATGCCGCGTTGAGCGAGACGCCTTCACCTCCAGCGTCGCGGAGCGGATGTGTCACCGCGTTCATGGTAATGTGCGGGGTGATCCTGCTGCTGCCCGGCATCTGCGCCCTGATCTTTGCCTTCGACCAGCCCCAGTCGTCTCACTTCGACACCCGTTTCATCCCCGTCCTCGTGCTTGCACTGCTGGTGGCCTTCGCCGGCGTGCTGCTGATCAGGGCAGCGAGAAAGAGACCATGAGCGATTCCAGCCCCACCCCACCGGCAGTGCCTCCACAGATCCAGCAACCGCGCAGCGGCTGCCTGACCGCGCTGATGGCGATCGCCGGGATCTTCATGCTGCTGCCGGGACTTTGCGCGCTCCTGTTCGGCGGAATGTCGGTGGTCGAGGGTGGCCAGATCCCCTCCGACATCGCCTCGCTGGTCTTTTTGGGATTGGTCATCGGCATCGGAGGCGTCGTCATGATCTGGGCGGCCATCGTGGGCCGAAAGGCCCCGCCGGCCCGGAACGGGAGCTAAGCCCCGGGGATTCCCGGACAAAATTCGGTCAACCAACCAGCAAAGAACACATTGTTTTTTGGCGGTTTTTGCATATATTGCGCCGCAACGCATAGGGTACCCGGTCAATATGGCCGGGTTTCCTTTTGGGCGGCGAGCGCCCGTTTCCAGTCTTCCAGCGTTGTTTCGAGAAGAGGTCCCGGTCCGACCGGCGAGATCGCGCTTAACCCATTGTTCGACCGCAAAGAAGCTCACTCATGAACCTTCGCAACATCGCCATCATCGCCCACGTCGACCACGGCAAAACCACCCTGGTCGACAAGCTGCTGCAGCAATCCGGCACCTATCGCGACAACCAGAAGGTCGCCGAGCGCGCCATGGACTCCAACGATCTGGAGCGTGAGCGCGGCATCACCATTCTGGCCAAGTGCACCTCGGTGACCTGGGAAGGCACCCAGATCAACATCGTCGACACCCCCGGCCACGCCGATTTCGGCGGCGAGGTCGAGCGCATCCTGTCGATGGTCGACGGCGTGATCGTGCTGGTCGACGCCGCTGAAGGCCCGATGCCGCAGACCAAATTCGTGGTCGGCAAGGCGCTCAAGCTCGGCTTGAAGCCGATCGTCGCCATCAACAAGGTCGATCGTCCTGACGCGCGCATCTCCGAAGTCGTCAACGAGGTGTTCGACCTGTTCGCGGCGCTCGACGCCACCGACGAGCAGCTCGACTTCCCGATTCTCTACGGCTCGGGCAAGAACGGCTGGATGGCGAACTCGCCCGACGCCTCCCACGATGTCGGCATGAAGCCGCTGTTCGAGCCTCGTGCTCAAGCATGTGGCGCCCCCGGTGGTCGAGGAAGGCCCGTTCCGGCTGCTCGGCACCATTCTCGAGGCCAACCCCTATCTCGGCCGCATCATCACCGGCCGCATTTCGTCGGGCACCGTGAAGCCGAACCAAGCCGTCAAGGTGCTGTCGCGCGACGGCAAGCTGGTGGAAACCGGCCGCATCAGCAAGATCCTGGCGTTCCGTGGCCTTGAGCGCCAGCCGGTCGAGATCGCCGAGGCCGGCGACATCGTCGCCATCGCCGGACTGCCCAAGGGCACCGTGGCCGACACCTTCTGCGACCCCACGGTCGAGACCCCGATTCAGGCGCAGCCGATCGACCCGCCGACCGTGTCGATGTCGTTCATCGTCAACAACTCGCCGCTCGCCGGCACCGAGGGCGACAAGGTCACCAGCCGCCTGATCCGCGACCGCCTGCTGCGCGAGGCCGAAGGCAACGTCGCGCTGCGCGTCGTCGAGTCCCAGGACAAGGACGCGATGGAAGTATCGGGCCGCGGCGAATTGCAGCTCGCGATTTTGATCGAGACCATGCGCCGCGAGGGCTTCGAGCTCTCGGTGTCGCGTCCGCGCGTCGTGTTCCAGAAGGACGAAGCCACCGGCCAGACCCTCGAGCCGATCGAGGAGGTCGTGATCGACGTCGACGAGGAGCATTCCGGCGTCGTCGTGCAGAAGATGAGCGAGCGCAAGTCCGAGCTGATCGAGATGAAGCCGTCCGGCGGCAACCGCCTGCGTCTGGTGTTCTACGCGCCGACCCGCGGCCTGATCGGCTACCAGGGCGAGCTGATGACCGATACCAAGGGTACGGCGATCATGAACCGCCTGTTCCACGACTACCTGCCCTACAAGGGCGCGATCCAGGGCCGCCGCAACGGCGTGCTGATCTCGAACGACCAGGGCGAGTCGGTGGCCTATGCCATGTTCAAGCTGGAAGACCGCGGCCCGATGATGATCGAGCCGGGCTGGAAGGTCTATCGCGGCATGATCGTCGGCGAGCACACCCGCGACAACGATCTCGAGATCAACGTTCTCAAGGGCAAGCAGCTCACCAACATCCGCACCACCTCGAAGGACGAGGCTGTGCGCCTGACCCCGCCGATCCGCATGACGCTGGAAAAGGCGCTGGCCTATATCGAGGACGACGAGCCTCGTCGAGATCACCCCGAAGTCGATCCGCCTGCGCAAGAAACACCTCGACCCGAACGAGCGCAAGCGCGCGGAAAAGGCCAAGGAAGCGGTGGCGTAAGGCCGCCGCTTTCCCACTCACTGTCATGCCCCGGCTTGACCGGGGCATCCAGTACGCCGCGGCTTCTCCGTAGATCACTACGGCCTCTGGAATACTGGATCACCCGCCTTCGCGGGTGATGACAGCTCGTTTTGTGGTGGGGGTCCAACGGACGTGCTAGAGCCCGCCCATGACTTCCCTCCCCTCCTCCGTCGACGTCGCGATCATCGGCGCCGGTGCCGCCGGCCTCGGCGCGGCGCATGCGCTGGCAGGCTCCGGTCTCTCGGTGATCGTGCTGGAGGCGCGCAACCGGCTCGGCGGCCGGGCCTGGACCGTGCAGGCCTCGCCCGAGGTGACCTTCGACGTCGGCTGCGGCTGGCTGCACTCCGCCGACAAAAACTCCTTCGTTACGATCGCAAGACAGCTCGGTTTCGAGCCTCAACACGGACCTGCCGCCCTGGCGTGAGCGCGCTTATGGCAACGCGTTTCCGCAAAGCGAGCGCGACGATTTCATGCGCGCGATGGACGCGTTCTACGAGCGCCTCTGGCAGGCCGCGCGGACGGGCACGGACCAGCCCGCCAGCCTGAGCCTCGAGCCGGGCAATCGCTGGAACCCCATGATCGACGCGGTCTCGACCTACATCAACGGCTGCGAACTCAAGGACATGTCCACACTCGACTGGGACGCCTATGAGGACAGCGAGGCTCAACTGGCGCGTCCGACGCGGCTACGGCGCGCTCGTTGCGACCTATGGTGCGCCCTGCCCGGTCGCGCTGAACTGCGAGGTCACGCTGATCGATCATTCGGGCGAGCGCATCCGCATCGAGACATCGCAGGGCACGCTGAGCGCCGACAAGGTGATCGTTACCGTGCCGACCAACCTGATCGCCGACGAGGCCATCCGCTTCTCGCCGCCGCTCCCCGCCAAAATCGATGCCGCCGCGGGACTGCCGCTCGGCGTCGACGACAAGGTGACGCTGGCGCTCGAGGGCGCCGAAGCCTATCCGAAGGAAGGCAATCTGCGCGGCGCCACCATGCGCACGGAGATGGGCACCTATCACATCCGCCCGTTCGGCCAGCCCTGCATCGAAGGCTTTTTCGGCGGCAGCTTTGCGCGCGAATTGGAGGATTCCGGCGACGGCGCAATTGCCGCGCATAGCATCGACGAGATCGCGAGCTTTCTCGGCAACGACATCCGACGCAAGCTGAAGCCGCTCTACGAGTCGCGCTGGGCGCATGATCCGTTCGCGCGAGGATCGTATTCGCACGCGCTGCCCGGCCACGCCGGCGACCGAGCGGTGTTGGCGGCGCCGGTGGATGGACGGCTGTTCTTCGCAGGAGAAGCAACGTCGCGGGAGTTTTTCACGACCGCGCATGGGGCAAGGGACAGCGGCGAGCGGGCGGCGAAGGAAGTGCTGGCGGCTTTGGGAAAGCTGTAACCGCAAACTCCGTCATTGCGAGGAGTCTCTTGCGACGAAGCAATCCAGAATCCCTCCGCGGCGACACTCTGGATTGCTTCGTCGCTTTGCTCCTCGCAATGAGGCTTCGCTACTCGATCACCCGGGCCCGCAAATCCGCATCCGGGACGAAGCACGCGTCGTACTTCCCGAAAATGCGATAGCGATTGCGCGCGATGAGGCTGTACACGGGGTCGCGCAGCGGCTTCGGCACGGCGAACAGTGCGCGCACCCAACCCCAGCCGGGAAGCAGCGACAGCACGGTCAGCGCGGCGTCGGACTTCATAAACACTTCGCCGCCGTGGACCACCGCGTTGGTGTCGGGATCATCAGGGTTGATCCCGAACGTGCGCGCGAGCCGCGCGCCATAGTCCGACTGGATCGGCGTGAACCGAAACCGCTTCGCCGTATCGCGCTTGGCGACGAAGCGGACCCAGCGCGAGCAGAAGATGCAGACGCCGTCGAACAGGATCAAATCGTCATCGGGCCATCTGCTCATCAGCGATTATCCAGCATCAGAAGTGCGACCAGCATCAGCACGATCGCGGGCCCAGTTTTCACCAGCGCGCCGAGCGGCTCGATCCAGAGATCGGGCGTCAGGATCGCGGCCCCGGCCATATAGCCGAGCGAAGCGACGATGCCTGCAAAGAGACCTGTCGCTGCCGTACGCCGGAAAGCGATCAGCAAGCCGATGCTCATATCCATCAGGCTGGTACCGATGGTGATGGGATCGACCAGCACCGGCGGAAAGTTGTGCGCAGTCAGAATCCCAGCAGCCGCACGGTAGGACACGAACAGCGCGATGAAGCCGGAGACGAGCCAGAATGCGACAAGACTCGCGAAGATCAGCGCCTTGAGCAGAAACAGGCGCGCGAACCATTTGTCCTGAATGGGCGCGGGATGACGCCCGATCGTATCGGCCAGCGTCTTCGGGGTGATACCCGTGGCCACGATCCACGCGGAGGGATCACCCCGCACACCACGTCGCAGCTCGACGATGGCGGTGGTTCGCATCGGCGGCATCCAGCCGAGATGAGTGGCGAGATCGCCGATCCCTGCACCGAGATCGAGCAGAAAAGCAGGCATCGCGATGCGCGGCCATCCGCCTGTACTGAGCGCACGGCGAAACTGCGCGATGACGCCGGCCATCGTGACCGGCTCCACCTGCATCAGATCCCAGCTCACTGCTTTCACGGACGCATCGTCGATGCCGCGCGCGGCGAGCCAAGCGATGGTTGCGGCGATGTCTTCGACCGCGACAGGCTGGAACGGCGTTGCCATTTCCTTGGCCGGAAGATCGAGCGGAAGCGCCGCGAGCGCGCGCAGCATGGCACTGCCGCCATAAGCCGAAGGCGCAACGACGAAACCAGGCCGCAGAATGGCATGGGGGATTCCGGAGGCCGTGATCAACCGCTCCGCCTCGCGCTTGGTCGTCGCAAAAGCGGTGCGGTCGGCTTCCGCGGCTCCGGGGATCGAGATGTGCACCAGGCGGATCGCACGACCACCGTCGCCGATCCCCTTCAGCAGGCGCGCGACGAAATCGCGATGCACGGCGTTGGTATCGCTGCCGGGGCCGTCCTGGAGCACGCCGAGGCAGTTCACGACGACATCGACGGCGCGCTCCTGGAGCAATCGCGTCAGCGCGGCCGCATCGAGGGAGAGGATCGGCAGCTCGATATCCAGCGCGCTCACCCTCTGCGCCGGCGACAGGCTGCGCGCGACCCCGACCACGCGAAAGCCGCGTGCACGGAGATCATCGGTGACGAAGCGGCCGATCAGGCCGGAGGCACCGAGCACCAGGATGGTTGGTTCAGCCATCGCGTTTCTCAAAACGGTTTTGCGATCATCAGCCACAGGATCAGCATCGTTGCGCCGAAGCCGGGGAAGCCGAACGCGAACCAGCGGCGAAAGAGGATGAAGTATCGCTCCGGCAAGGCCGCCTGCTGATCGGCAGCCTTGCGCGCGAGATCGCGCATCTCGATCTGCATGAACACCACGGGAATCCAGAACAGCCCGGCGACGGCGTAGAGCGCGAGCGAGGCGAGCAGCCAGCGCTCCGTGATCGGCGTTGCCGACAGCATCATCAACAAGCCGCCCGTCAAAGGCTGGAGCAGCACGGCGGAGAGCGTGAAGATCGCGTCCGCGACCACCACGACCGATGCAGTACGTGCGATGAACGCCACGTCGTTCGTGCGATGCGCCATCAGCATGAAGAACGCGATACCCGTTCCGGTGCCGAGAATGACGACGGCGCCGAGCACATGCAGGAATTTGACCAGGAAATACGGCGTCATCGCTTCTTGGTCGCCATTGGCCGGGCCTGGTTCAGCGCTCGCGCAAGATCGCTGCCTGCGGCTTTGACGCCGGCCTCGGTCTCGATCATCCAATGCCCTTCGCTACCGACGGCCGGCAGGACGCGGAAGTCCACCTTACCGCCACCGCCGCGAAACGCATCGGCCAGGCTCTTGGAAAATGCCGGCGCGAAGTAGCTGTCATTGGTCGCGACGAGCCAGGTGACGGGAATGCGGGCCGCCTTGCCGAATTCCGCCGCGGCGCCAAGAAGCGTATGCGGCGCGCAGATCCGGTTCGGCTCGTCATTGGCATGGCCGCCGCGCCCGGGCGCGAACACCGCAATCGCGGCGATCGCTTTCGGATCGGCATCGGCAAGCGCCAGCGCACCCCAGCCGCCGGCGGAATGGCCGATCACGACGGCGTCCTCCTTGCGAATGAAATCCTGCTTCCGCAAATGATCGAGCGCGAGCCGGATTTCCTCGGCGGTCGCACGGCCCGAACGCGCATAGTCGGCCTCGTCGCATCCACCCTGGTCCTCGACATAGCGGCCGCCGGTCGCACCATGGCCGAGTCGCTCCGGCACCAGCACCGCAAACCCGCGCGCGACGAGATAGGCGGCGAGCGGACGGTATTCCGGCTGCGGCATTTGCGCACGACGCAGCACGTTCTGCGTCGAGGCGTGTGCGATCACCGCAAGCCGGAACGGACCGGCGCCGGCGGGGCGAAACAGCAGGGCATGCGCGGCGACGTCGGTATCCGGCGACGGCACGCGCCATTCCTGCCGGCGAAACGGTTCGCCTTCCTCGCCCGATGCACCGAACGTGACCTGAGCGCACAGAGGCGGTGCGGTCAGCAGGGCCAGCAGAGACAGGAGCGCGAGGGTTTTGAGAAGCCGCATGAATTGCCGGAGGCGAGAACAGCGCCAGTCAGACTAGTCGGAACGAATCAGTATCGGCAGGCTTTCTGCGTCGTCATCGCCATTCAGTCGCTGCCGCAGCGGAGTTTTGCACCGACGCATGGCACGCCATGCCCTTCGAATTGGCGTGTTGTCTTCTTTCGGTACAACATGGTTAAGAGACTGATGCACAAAGTCCACACGTTAACCGATAATTAACGATAGGTCTTGCCGCCGGCGCGGCGACTTGGTTTGATCACGCCCATGAGCACAACCCTGATCGAGGTCCGGCCGGCCAAAGCTGCAGATGCAACTGCGGTGGCGTCAACTCATGACGAAGCCTGGCGCTCCGCCTATCAGGGCATCATTCCCGGCGCCGAGCTGGAAAAGCTCATCAACCGCCGCGGTCCGCAATGGTGGGACAGCGCGATCCGCAAGGGCAGCCGCGTCAGCGTGCTCGTGTTCGGCGACAAGATCGCGGGCTACGCCAATTACGGTCGCAACCGCGCCCGCAGCCTGCATTTCGACGGCGAGATCTACGAGCTTTATCTGCGCCCGGAATTCCAGGGCCTCGGCTTTGGCCGCCGCCTGTTCGCCGCCGCCCGCCGCGACCTGATGCAGAGCGGGCTGAAGAGCATGGTGGTGTGGGCGCTCTCGGACAACGACCCGGCGACGGAGTTCTACCGGGCACTGGGCGGCCGCATGGTGGCGCGCTCGTCGGAGCGATTCGGGCCGAAGTCGCTCGACAAAGTTGCCTTCGCCTGGACCAATTGAGCTGCTGAAAGCTGATCCGGCAGCGTTGACCTTCCGTCGATACCGCTGCCTTTGAGCCGGTGACTTCCGGATTCATTATTTCATAAAAACGCGATGGATCAGCGGGCCAAGCCCGCGTATGACAGCGCCAAAATCGGCTGCCGGGCGCGATTTTACCTCGGCAACAACGGAGCCTTGAATGCGTATCGATGCGATCTCCATCGGGAAGAACGTACCCCACGAAGTCAACGTCCTCATCGAAGTCCCCGTGGGCGGCGAACCGATCAAGTACGAGATGGACAAGGAGGCCGGCACGCTGGTGGTCGATCGCTTCCTCTACACGCCGATGCGTTACCCCGGTAACTACGGCTTCATCCCGCACACTTTGTCGGATGACGGCGACCCCTGCGACGTCCTGATCGTCAACACCCGCGCCATCATTCCCGGCGCCGTCATGAGCGTGCGCCCGGTCGGCGTGCTGTTCATGGAGGACGAGGCCGGCGGCGACGAGAAGATTTTGGCGGTGCCCTCGTCGAAGCTGACGCAGCGCTACGACAAGGTGAAATCGTATTCCGACCTGCCCGACATCACGCTGCAGCAGATCCAGCACTTCTTCGAACACTACAAGGATCTCGAGAAGGGCAAATGGGTGAAGATCCTGCGCTGGGGCGGTCCGGAGGACGCGCACAAGCTGATCCTCGAAGGCATGGAGCGCGAGAAGAAGAACAAGAAGGGCTGAGTTTCTGTGCCCCGGACGCAGCGCAGCGTGAAACGATGCGCTGCTGAGCCGGGGCCCAGTACGGTGGCGCCATGGGTCCCGGCTCAGCGTCGCGTCATTTCATGCCGCGCCGCGTCCGGGACACGAGAGTTCAGCTACACCGCCGGCTTCGGCAATCCTGCGATCGCGCACGCCGCGCGCAGTGTGTTCACCAGCAGGCAGGCGACCGTCATCTGGCCAACGCCGCCCGGTACCGGCGTGATGGCGCCGGCCACACCAAGCGCTTCCTGATAGGCGACGTCGCCGACGAGGCGGGTCTTGCCGTCCTCCTTCGGAATCCGGTTGATCCCGATGTCGATCACGGTCGCGCCCGGCTTCAGCCAATCGCCGCGCACCATCTCCGGCTTGCCGACTGCGGCATAGACGAGATCGGCCTGCTTCACGAGACCGGGCAGGTCGCGCGAGCGCGAATGCGCAATCGTCACGGTGGCGTTCTCGTTCAACAGCAATTGCACCAGCGGGCGACCAACGAGGTTGGAGCGGCCGATGACGATGGCGTTCATGCCTTCGAGCGAAGCGTGCACGCTCTTGGTCAGAATGATCGAGCCGAGCGGCGTGCAGGGCGACAGCGCCTGAAATCCGCCGGCGAGCCGGCCGGCATTGTTTGGATGCAGGCCATCGACGTCTTTCGCGGGGTCGATCGCGTTGATGACGGCTTCCGTGTTCAGGCCCTTGGGCAGCGGCAGCTGCACCAGAATGCCATGCACGGCCGGATCGCCGTTGAGCTTGGCGACGAGCGCCAGCAGGTCGGCTTGCGAGACGTCGGCCGGCAGCCTGTGCTCGAACGAGGCCATGCCGGCGGCCTGGGTCTGGGTGTGCTTGGAGCGGACATAAACCTCGCTGGCGGGGTCGTTGCCGACCAGCACGACAGCGAGACCCGGCACCAGATTGTGCTCGCGCTTGACCCGGGCGACCTCGTCGGCGACGCGCGCGCGCAGCTCCGCGGCGATGACTTTCCCATCGATGATTTTGGCGGTCATGTCAGTTCCTCAGTCTGTCGATTTGGCGCCTGCCGATTTGGCTTGGACGAGCTGGCGCAGGGCCTCGCCAAGCCGCGCCGGATCGCCATCGACCGCGATCTGCTTCAGCCGCGAGGTGGCTCCGGACAGGAGCCTCACGCTGGCCTTGGGGACGCCGAGCAATTTCGCCAGCAGGACCAGAACGGCCTTGTTGGCCTCGCCGCCATCGGCGATCGCGCGCACCCGGACCTTGAGCACGCTGCGGCCATCGGCCAGTTGCTCGATCCCGTTGATGTCGTCACGGCCGCCGCGCGGCGTCACCCGCAGCGCGATGCTGATTCCTGCGGCCGAATAGCGCCAGGGTTCCCTTGAGGCGTCTTTGGCAACCAAGGCGCTCCAGCCTGCTCAGATCACGTTCGGGTAGATGTAGTACAGGATCACCCGCTCGATGAACATGATGAGCAGGATCAGGATGATCGGTGAGATGTCGAGGCCGCCGAGACTGGGCAGGAAATTGCGAATCGGTGCCAGCACCGGCTCTGTGATCCGGTACAGGAACTCCGCCACCGCCGACACGAACTGGTTGCGGGTGTTCACGACGTTGAAGGCGATCAGCCAGGACAGGATCGCCGAGGCGATCAGCAGCCAGACGTAGAGGTCGAGCACGATGATGACGATGTCGAGAACGGCACGCATGATTTTTCAGGACTCTGGCTTTTGAAGACTCGGGCCTTTGAAAACGCCGGCTGCGGTCGGAAGTGACCCCTTTTGCTAGATATCGGTTCCCCCCGCCCAAACAAGGGAAGTCGGTGCCGGAATGGCTAAAACCCCGTTACACCCGTCCTTGACTTGACCTTGGCGGGGACTTAAATGGCGCCCGGTTGTCGGCCGCGTTTACCAGAGCGGCCAGCAAAGGGGCCATAGCTCAGCTGGGAGAGCGCGTCGTTCGCAATGACGAGGTCGGCGGTTCGATCCCGCCTGGCTCCACCAGCCTTCGCAGGCTGCGCCTGGTTCGGCTCGGCAAGCCGGTTCACAGCGAAGGCTGCTGCGACGTAGCCCGCAGGGCGAAGCCGGGCTCTCTCCGTATCCTCCCCCTACCTCCCCGTAAACCTTGGCGGCCGCTTCTCCATGAAGCTCGCCACGCCCTCCCGGAAATCGCTGCCGGCCAGCGCCACCATCATCTCCTGATTCTGCCTCGATCGTCGCTTCAGCGAGGGTCTGGAACGGCACCTCGTAGAGCTGGCGCTTGATCACGGCCATTGCGCTCGGCGAGACGAACTCGGCGAGATCGCGGGCGTAGGCATAGGTCTCCTCACGCAGCTTCTCCGGCGAGCAGAGCCGGTTGACGAGCCCGATCTCGCAACGCCTCCTCGCTCGAAACGCGGCGGGCCGAGAGCAGCAGATCCATCGCATTGGCGTGGCCGACGATGCGCGGCAGCATCCAGGAAATACCGTGCTCGGCGATCAGCCCGCGGCGCGCGAAAGCCGTCGTGAACACCGTATTGTCGGCGGCAAAGCGCAGGTCGCAATACAGAGCATGGACGAGGCCGATGCCGGCGGTCGCGCCGTTGAGCATGGCGATGACCGGCTTCTTGATCGACGGATAGAAGCCGTAGCGCGTCTGCCAGTCCGGTCGCCGGTTCATGTCGAACGGCGGCAGGCTGGTTGCGCGCCTGACGTCGTCGGGATCGAGCCCCTTCAGCGCGTCCATGTCGGCACCGGCGCAGAAGGCGCGGCCGGCTCCGGTGAGCACGATGACGCGGACATTGTCGTTGGCGCTCGATGCCTCCATCGCGTGGCGCACGTCGCGCTCCATGATCGGCGTCCAAGCGTTCATGCGATCGGGCCGGTTGAGCGTGATGGTCGCAACCTTGTCGCTCACCTCATAGAGAATGTGGTCGTAGGCCATGGCGCTCTCCCTTTGTCGGCCGACGCGTTCGCGCGCTCGTTGGCTGCGAGCCTAGCATATTCGGGGATGAGGCAAGGTCTTGCGCCAAGGACCGACGTGAAGGACCTATGCGAAGGCGCGGATTATTCGGCGGCTTGCGCCAGCACCGGCCGGCGCGCCAGCCAGCCGTCGATGAAATGATCGAGCCAGGCGCGCTCCGCGACATCGTACACAGCCCGATCCGCAAAGTGATGGTGCCGCTGCCGCGCGCCGGGCGCGCTGAAGCCGTCATAGCCTCGCGTGGTCCAGCGATGCATCATTGCGTAGGTCACGTCAGGATGAAACTGCACGCCGAAGGCATTGCCGGCGCGGAACGCCTGCACCGGAAAATCATCGCCCTCCGCCAGCAACTGGGTGCCGACAGGCAACTCGAAGCCTTCGCGATGCCAATGATAGACCTGCGCCGGCCAGGCCGGGCAGAGCGCATGGCCCGCGGCGGTCGGGCGGATCGGATAGTAGCCGATCTGGGTCAGTGCCTCCGCATGCGGCGCGACGCGCGCGCCGAGCTGCATCGCAAGCATTTGCGCCCCCAGGCAGATGCCGAGGAACGGCCGCTGTTCGCGAAGCGGAATTTCGAGCCAGTCGATCTCGCGGCGGATGTAGTCGTCGGGATCGTTGGCGCTCATCGGGCCGCCGAAAAAGACGGCGCCGGCATGCTCTTCGAGCGTCTCGGGCAGTGGGTCACCGAAGCGGGGACGGCGGATGTCGAGGCGATGGCCGAGTGCACGCAGCGCGTTACCGACGCGGCCGGGGGTCGAAGATTCCTGATGCAGCACGATCAGGACCGGCAACCGGGTTTCGGAGGCGGCAGTGCGCGGCGCCCTCTTTCGGAAGGGTACCAATTCTGCGCCACCAAACCTGTCCGTCCGGAACGACATGGCCTTTTGCGAGTGCTATCGGTTCAGACCGCCAGCATAGCTAAGCGGTGGTTAACATCGTGTGAGTTCGCGCACACATCGAGACCAAAGCAAGCTCCGGGCCAGTACGGGAGCCTCGGGGATTTCTAATGCCTGCGCCTCTGGAACCGGCTCGTCGCGGCCAGGATGAAGCCGCGCGGGAAAAAGCGCAGCGCAAACGGCACGATCTTGATGCCGAGACCGGGCAGCACTGCCCGTTTGTTGGCCATCAGGCCGCGATAGGCCTGCTGCGCGACATCGACCGCCGAGACATTGAGGAGGGCCGTATCGTGCTGCGACCCCACGCCGGCGCGCGCCTGGAATTCGGTGGGAACGGGGCCCGGGCAAAGCACCGTGACGCGAACGCCGCGCGGCGCAAGCTCCGCCCGCAGAGCTTCGGTAAGTGAAATCACATAGGCCTTGGACGCATAATAGACGGCCATGCCGGGACCGGGCAGGAAGCCCGCAACCGAGCCCACATTGAGAAGACCGCCCTTGTTCCTGATCAGCTGATCGGCAAAGCGCAGCGACAGATCCGTCAGAGCACGCACGTTGACGTCGACGATCCCGATCTGCTCGTCACGATCGCGCTCGATGGCATCGCCGAACACGCCGAAGCCGGCATTGTTGACGAGGTGATCGAGTCTCGACGCCTTCTGCGGCGAGCGCGGCTGCTATCGTCTCGCCGGCTGCGGGGTCCTCAAGATCGCATGCGATCACGATCGGCTTCTTGCCGCCCCTGGCGGCGAGACTCGCTCGCGAGCGCTTCCAATCGATCCGCACGCCGCGCCGTCAATGCGAGGCGATGTCCATTGGCGGCAAACACGCGCGCCAGCTCCGCACCTATGCCCGCCGAAGCACCGGTGATCAACGTTACCCGCTCAGTCACGATGGAAGTCTCTTGAATTGAAGTTTTTCGCCCGGCAATGGCCGGACGAGAGCATAAGCCGTGCGCGGCAGGCAAGCGGCACTGGCGGCATGGCCACTTGTGCGGGGCGACAGGGGGCGCAGGAAAGGCAGGTATTTGCAGGTGAATCCGCAAAAGTGCGGAGTGGGCCGGTTTACATTAAAATTTCGTCATGTGGCTCGCACGGTAGGCAATCCAGCGGCGGGACAGATCAGCCGCCGACGGCGCCGTCCTTCACCTGACCGCCGACGCGCTCGGCCACCGCGTGCTTCAGCTCGATCCGGTCGCGCTGGGAAATCCCGAGCAGGTCGGAGGCGCGCCAGACGACATTGTCCTCGAATTCGGTGACCTGGCCGTCGGCGTAGACAAGCTCCCACATCATCCGCACGATACGCTTGCGCCCCTCTTCGTCGAGCGAGCGCATGATGACGCTGGTGAAGTGATAGAGGTCCACCGCCTCGCCCTCGACCTGGGTCGCGTCCGCGATCAGACGATCCGCCGTACCGTGATCGAGCCCGAAATGGCTCTCGATCAGGCTGTGCAGCTTGCGCTGCTCGGCCGCCGTCGGCTGACCGTCCAGCGAGACCACGTGGACCAGCAGAGCCGTGGCCGCCAGCCGGTAGTCGCTGTCGCCGAACGTGCGCTCCTGGTCGTGGGGGGCGACGATGTCCGCGATGAATTGGCGCAAGCCGTCGAGCATATTGTCCTACCGAAATCGATGCAGCCGCGAGGTTGCGGCCGTTACCAGCATTATATGAGCAGGAAACCCAACCGGCGCAACGTGCGTCAGTTCCGCGCGCCGGATTACGTTTCGGCAATATGAGTGCGGTGAACCGGACGCGAGCAGCAAGCAAAGCCCCCAGCTGTCGTCCCCGCGAACGCGGGGACCCATAACCACAGGGTCTTGTTTGGCGATGACTTAGGCAACGACCATCCTGCCCATTCCTGACATCACGCGGTATGGGCCCCTGCGTTCGCAGGGGCGACAGCGAGAATCGATCACGGGATCTCGTACACCACCATCTTGTCGGCGATGCCGCGCAGGGCCGCCTGCTTCTGGATCGGCTTGATCTCGCGCTGCTGGAGCATTTCCGCGACCGCCGGCGCATCCAGCACCGGGCCGGTGATGTGAATTTCCTGCGCGGTCGACAGACTCTGCACGCGGGCGGCGATGTTGACGGTCTGGCCGAAATAATCCTGCCGCTCGTTGAGCATCACCGCGAGGCACGGACCTTCGTGGATGCCGATCTTGAGAATGAGATCGTTGGCGCCGCGCCGCTGGTTCAATTCGTCCATCGCCGCACGCATGCGCAGTCCCGCGGAGATGGCGTGCTCTGGCCTGACGAAGGTCGCCATCACGGCATCACCGATCGTCTTCACGACGGCGCCCTTCTCGGCGGCGATGATCTCCAGCACGGCGCGAAAGTGCGCCCGCACGAGATCGAAGGCGCTGAGATCGCCGACCCGCTCATACAGCGCCGTCGAGCCCTTCAGATCGGTGAACAGGAACGTCAGGGACGTGATCTTCAGTCGCTGGTCGACATTGAGATTATCGGCCTTGAAGACGTCGCGGAACGTCTGGTTGGACAGCATGCGCTTGGCGGTCAGGATCGGCTTGCGCCTGCCGATCATCTCGTGCAACGCGTCGGCGGCAATCCAGACGGACGGCAGCACACGATTGTCCGATTGGTTCTCGAGCGTGAGACGCAGCGGACCGGGGCGCATGACGGTCGTCCCTGTCGGCGCTTCCAGCCTGTTGAACATGATCGAAAGCTGCTGACGCTCGCTGGTCGGCTCACCCTGGACATCGACGAAATGGGCGGAATGGGTGACCGGCTCGAAGATGATGATGAACTGGCTGGGCAGGTTCAGCGAGAGGATCGCCTTTTCGCCGGCAGGCAATTCGAGCGCTTCGAGCGTCACTTCGTTGATCAGGCGGGAAAACGACTCCTCGTTGATGTCGACGCCGGAGCTCCAGAACATCTGCCGGACATACTCCCAGATCGGCAAGCTGTCCGGATCGTGCGCGCCGATCCGGCGGACCCGGGGACTGACGGTGAAGGCCACCTCGACCATCTCGTCGACAGATGCTTCATATCCGGCGGCGCAGAGCGCGCAATTGTAGTCTTCGTGCTTCAACGACTTCAGCGTTGCGTGCGCACCCAGCACGCCGCCGCAGCCGGGACACAGCACGTTCCAGCTCATGTCGAACAGGCCGAGCCGCGAGGCGTGCAGGAATCCGGAAATCACCTTCTCCTGGTCGAGCCCGGCACGACCGGCAAAATCCAACGCGTTGATGCGGTTGAGGTCGCGATCGTGACCGTTGGCGATCAGTTGCGCGATGGCCTCCACAACGTCGGGATCGGCGGTCTGCTTCAGAACGGAGAACTGGGCCTGGATGTCGCTCATGGCGGGACTCTATCTCGGATGCATCACGCCGCCGGCCAGGCAATGGCCTGTCACCGACGCGTGATGCGGAACATGGGTGAGTGGTCCGGCTGGGTCGTGACGACGCCGAGCGGAATCACGGGAGTGGCCCGATCGGCGAGCTCGACGCGGAAGGCGCCGATCAGCCGCGCCAAAGCCAGCACGGATTCGGCTTGCGCGAACGGCGCGCCGATGCAGACGCGAGGACCCGCGCCGAACGGCAGATAAGCGAAGCGATCGGGCACCTCTTTCGACATGAAGCGCTTTGGAACGAACGCGTTCGGCTGATCCCACAGCTTCTCGTGCCGGTGCAGCAGCCAGGGTGCGATCATGATGATGTCGCCCTTGCCGATCTCGACACCGGCCGCGTTGTCCTTCTCGCGCGCGGCGCGCGCGACCAGGAACGCCGGCGGATAGAGCCGCATCGTCTCCTCGATCACGGCGCGGGTGAACTTCTGCTTGTCGATGTCGGCGATGCTGTCGAGATGTTCCCCGCGCGCCTCGGAGGCAACCTCCTCCTGCGTCTCCGGATCGAGCGCGAGCAGATAGAGCGCCCAGAACAACGCCGTCGCCGTGGTCTCGTGACCGGCGAGGATCATGGTCGCGACCTCGTCGACGAGCTGGGCGTCGGAAAATCCCTTGCCGGTTTCAGGGTCGCGCGCCGCGTCCATGAGATCGAACAGGTCGCGCGGCGGCGCACCGTCCTTTTTGCCGGCGGCGCGCCGCTCGGCGATCAGCATCGCGACGAATTCGGTCCAGCGCTTGCGGAAACGGGCGCGGGCAAAATCCATCGGGCTCGGCCACGACACCGGCAGCAGCATGTCGAGGAAATACGGCCGGCCCAGCCGTGCGGCGTATTCCATGATGAAGTTGCGCAGGGTCGCGCCATGCCGGTCCATGCCGAACGAGAACATCGTGCGCCCGGCGATCTCCAGCGTCATACGCTGCATGACCTCGCGCAGGTCGACGTCCTCGCCCGAGCGCGCATCCAGCTTTGCGATGGTCTCGTCGAGTACCGCCGTCATGTGCGGGACGAGGTTTGCGGTGGCGCGCGGCGTGAACGCCGGCGCGAGCGTGCGGCGCTGGAACGTCCAGGAATGACCTTCCGCGATCAGAAGACCGTCGCCGAGCACGGGGCGCAGCATGCGGATCCCGGCCGGCGTGCGCGTGTAGTTCTCGTAATTGGTCAGCAACACGTGCCTGATTGCGTCCGGCTGGTTCAGGATGAAGCTGTCGTGGAGGAAGAAGCGGCCCTTGATGACGTCTTCCTCATAGGCGCGCTGCCCCCAGGTTGCGATCATGTTGTGCCGGATCACCGAGAGCCGGCCGAAGAACGACATGTCGTCGGGCGCACGCGGGGGAGCCGGAGGGACGATGGGCCGACGCACGCTGGCGATGTTCATGGCTCTCTCCCGCAAGATGTGACGCAGGCAAACAGCTAGTAAGTCAGCTCGGCGATCGCAATCCTGTTCTCGGCGGCAGGCCAGGCCCGTGCCACAATCCGTTCTTCACCGAACTGGGCCACGATGTTACGCCCAACCTCGCTGATTGGAAGCCGCAAGGTCGCTGCCGAATCCGTAGGCACGCCCGGCTTGACGTCGGCCGGCTCCTTGCCGTCGAACAGAACGACATCCCGCGGCAGGCCGAAATAGCCGCGCGGACGTGACATGATCACGACCGCGCCGGCGTCCTTGTCGGCGGCCGCGAGCGGGCGCGCGGCGCGCAGATGCACGACGTCGGAGGAGCGCGCGAAGGGCGAACGATAGATATGCGTCGTCGGCGCATCCGGCGACGTCAGGACGAATTCGAGCGCCCAGGACGGCTCGACTTGCGCCGGTCCCCAGCGGCCGTCGGCGCCGGTCTGCGCACTGTAGACTGCTCCGTCCTTGCGCTCACCGGTATCAGGATCGACGCGGAAGATATCGACGGTTGCACCCGCCACCGGGCGATTGGTGGACACGCCGCCGGGCGTGCCTGTGACCAGGCCGCTCAGCTTGATGCTTGCCTCCGGCACAATGGCGATGCGCGCGGGCTCACGCCCGGCAATGAATTTGTAGATCTCGCGGAAGGCGCGCGGGTGGAACGCCACCTCGCGATGGTCGAGCGCGCCGAGCACGAGGTTGGTGGCGCCCTTCAGCTCCGGCCCTTCATTAGTGACGCCGGTCGGCGTGCCGGGCTTGCCGATGAAGCGGCCGTCGGCCTGGGCGTATTTGTCCATGCCGTCACTGCGCAGGGTGAGGAAGGCAACGCCCGGCGTCACCTCGCTCTCGCCTTCGTTCAGGCTGCGCAGGAATGCGCCGCGGCCGTTGAACTCGTTGTTGGGCTGGTCGTCGGTCGCGAACACGCCGTGATTGGGCGTGCCGCACAGCACGGCATGGCTGACGTCGCCGGCACCGCCATTCTTGATGACGTTGCGGATTGCATTGCCGCCACGGGAGCTGCCAACCAGCGCCACACGGGGCGCGCCGGTCCGGCGCTTCAGCTCGGCGATGGCAGCGGCCAGCTCGCGGCGCTGGTCCTCGGTCGAGGAACGGTTCGCCTGCTCGACCTTGTCGTCGCTGCGTGCATTGGGGTCGGTGAAATTGATCGCCATCATGCGGTCGCGGGCGATGCCGTTGGATTCCATCCGCCACAGCGTCGTCATCCAGAGCGCGTCGTAATCGCCATTGCCGTGAACGAACAGAACCGGCGGCACCTCGTTGCCGGGCGTGGCAGGGGCAGTCTGGGCGAATGCCGCCGTCCGCAAGCTCGCAGTTGCGAAGGGCAAGCTGCCCGCCCCCAGCAAGATCATCCGTCGCGACAACTTCATCTGTTCCTCCCCGGCAAACCGCCTCTTTGCACCGCTTATAGCGGCCTAACCACTGGACAGCGAAGGACTTTCGCAGGCATCACTGAACTTGCCGGAATCGCCCGAAGCCCACCTCAAGCCCACTTCTGCCAGCCCAAATGGAAGGGGATATGACCGAGCAGCCGAACCGTCAGAAATTCGCCGGCGACGGCATCACCGCGCCGCTGCGGTTCACCGTATTCCGGCGCATCTGGCTCGCCAGCCTGCTCTCCAATCTCGGCCTCCTGATCCAGGGCGTGGGCGCGGCTTGGGCGATGACGCAGATGGCGGCCTCGGCGGACAAGGTCGCGCTGGTCCAGACCGCCCTGATGCTGCCGATCATGCTGATCTCGATGCCCGCCGGCGCCATCGCCGACATGTATGATCGCCGCATCGTCACCCTGGTCTCGCTGATGATCGCGCTCACCGGCGCGACCGCGCTGACGGTGCTGGCCGGGTTCAACCTCATCACCCCTGAAGCCCTGCTCGCCTTCTGCTTCGTGGTCGGCAGCGGCAACGCGCTGTTCGGCCCGGCTTGGCAGTCCTCGGTCAGCGAGCAGGTGCCGCCCGATGCGCTGCCATCGGCCGTTGCGTTGAACGGCATCAGCTACAACATCGCGCGCAGCTTCGGTCCTGCGGTCGGCGGCGTCATCGTCGCCTCGCTCGGCGCGGTGGCCGCGTTCGCCTGCAACGCGATCCTCTATCTGCCGCTGCTGGTGGTGCTGCTGCTGTGGCGGCGCAACACCGAACCCTCCCGCCTGCCGCGCGAAAAGCTCAATCGCGCCATGGTCTCGGGCTTCCGCTACATCACCAATTCGCCGCCGATCAAGATCGTGCTGTTGCGCACGCTGGTGATGGGCCTGATCGGCGGCGCCATCATGGCGCTGATGCCGCTGGTCGCGCGCGACCTCCTGCATGGCGGCGCACAGACCTACGGCATTATGCTGGGCGCCTTCGGCATGGGCGCCGTGATCGGTGCACTGAACATCCACGAATTGCGCAAGCGCATGAGCGGCGAGGCCGCGATCCGGGCCTGCACCATCTCGATGGCATTCGCGATGGCTGCGCTTGCCCTGAGCACGGAGCCGGTTCTGACCGCGACGGCGCTGGTGCTGGCCGGCGCGGTCTGGATGGCCGCGGTCGCGCTGTTCAACATCGGTGTGCAGCTCTCGGCGCCGCGCTGGGTCGCAGGCCGCTCGCTCGCGGCGTTCCAGGCCTCGATATCAGGCGGCATCGCCATCGGCGCCTGGGGCTGGGGCCATCTCACCGACTTTGCCGGTGTGGAGGTCGCGCTGCTCACCGCGGCCGGCCTGATGCTGATCTCGCCGCTGCTCGGGTTCTGGCTGACGATGCCGCGCGTCGGTGCCCGCAACGAGGATGCCGACGTGCTGGCCGATCCCGAGGTGAAGCTCTCACTGACGGGACGCAGCGGCCCTCTGGTGGTCGAGATCGAATACCGCGTCGCGCAGGACAATGCCCGCGCGTTCCACAACGTGATGCAGGACGTGCAGCTCTCCCGCCAGCGCAATGGCGCCTATGGCTGGTCGATCGCCCGCGACATCGCCGATCCTGAATTGTGGACGGAGCGCTACCACTGCCCGACCTGGTTCGACTACTTACGCCAGCGCAACCGCTCGACCCAATCGGAACGCGCGCTGCATCAGGAGGCGATCGCCTTCCACATCGGTCCCGATCCGGTGCGGATTCGCCGCATGCTGGAGCGCCCGTTCGGCTCGGTGCGCTGGAAGGAAGAGACGCCCGATCGTGCAAGCGCCGAAGTGCTGCCGGTGGTGGCAACGGCGGCGGGAAGCAGCACGTAGCGTTTGTGCGCAGTAGCCCGGATGGAGCGCAGCGCAATCCGGGTAAGTTTATCCGCGAAGAAAGAAGCCCGGATTTCGCTTCGCTCCATCCGGGCTACGGGACTACTAGAGCCATTACTGCCCGTGCTCGGTCAGCACCTTGTCGCAGCCCTTGCTCAGCTTGGTGCGGTTCTGCTTCAGGCAGGCGAGCACGGCGCCGTCGCCATTGTTCATCACGGCGCGGCAGAAGCGACTGACGTCGCGCGCACAGGCATCATGGCCGGGCTGCTGCTGCGCGGAGGCGCTCGATGCGCACAGGAGCAAAGAAATAACGAAAAGAAATCTGGTCATCGCCTAATGCCTCGTACCCGGAAAGATGTGCGGGGAAGCTAGTGCGACGATCTCGGTGCTGCAATGGCTTTATTGCGGGCCGGAGGCGTGCCGCCGCGTGGCCCCGGCACAAGGCCGGGGCACATCGCGAGGGGAGCTAACCGACGCAACGATGTCGTTGCGCGCCGTTACTGACTGTCCTGGGCGTCAGCGACCTTGCGCGAGGCGCCCTTGGCGAGATCCTTGTCCATCACCGCACGGCAGCCGGCGCTCAGATCCGAACGATGCTTCATCATGCACGCCGTGATCTTCGGGATGTTGGGGATTTCCGACGAGCACAGGCGGAAGGCATCGCCGGTGCACTGCTGCTGCGCCTCGGCCGAGAAGGCGAAGCTCGAGGTCGTCGAAACGATCGAGACGATGGCGGCAAAGCCCAGCGCCAGGCTGGTGTCGCGGATACTGGCAGAGAAGGACTTGGTGGTCAGAGATTTGGTCATTTGAAGCTCCCATTGGCACCGTCGCAACGGCGCCCGTTGTTGATGGGAACTACGATGCTCCAGGAAAACAGTTTCCACTGTGATGATGGTCACGTGCTCCACCCCGATTGTGACTTCGGTCACTTTGGCGCACCTGCCTGAAATTCCTCCACAACCGCCGTCGTGTTGGTGTCACGTTAACTGTTACTTCGCATTAATGGCGCGTCGCGCGGGAAATTCCCCCGGTTTGGTTGCGTAATTGGAAAGAGTAGCGATGCGTAATGCGTTGGGCCTGATGCTGGCCAGTGTAGTTGCGGCGGTCGTGATCGCCGCCGGCGGTTGGTTCTTTTATTCCTCGCGCGCCGATCAGGGCGCTCCCAAGACTATTGCCGCCCGTGCTGCCGATCAATTGCCGGCACAGGCGAAGCTTTCCGCCAGGGATGACGTCCAGACCACCGCGGCGATCGCGGACAAGCCGGCGGCAGTTGCCCAGGCCCCCGCGCCCACGCCTGCTCCCGTCATGCCGGTGCAGCCGAAGCAGGCTTGCGCCAATCCGAATGCACTCGGCGTCTCCCGCGTGGTCGAGATCGACACCACCGGCGGCCCCGGCTTCGGCTTCGATCATTTCAAGCAATTCGACTTCCTCACCGACAAGGAGGTCGTGCTGACCTTCGACGACGGTCCCTGGCCCGTGAACACGCCGAATGTGCTGAAGGCGCTCGCGGATGAATGCACCAAGGGCCTGTTCTTCTCGGTCGGCAAGCACGCGACCTATCATCCGGAAATCCTGCGCCAGGTGCTGGCCCAGGGCCACACGGTCGGCACGCACACCTGGTCGCACGTCAATCTGAACGGCAAGAAGATGACCGATCAGATGGCCAAGGACGAGGTCGAGAAGGGCATCAGCGCCGTGAAGTTCGCGCTCGGTGCCAACCCTGCGCCGTTCTTCCGCTTCCCGCAGCTGCAGCACAATCCGGGGATTGTGAGCTATTTCGGCACCCGCAACGTCGCGATGTTCTCGACCGATGTCGACTCCTTCGACTTCCGCAAGGGCGCAACGCCGGAGAAGATCATCGAGACGGTGATGACGCGGCTCGACAAGCTCGGCAAGGGCATCATCCTGATGCACGACTTCCAGAAGAACACCGGCATCGCCCTGCCGGCGCTGCTCGCGCGCCTCAAGGCCGGCGGTTACAAGGTCGTGCAGATGAAGGCCAAGACGACGCTGCAGTCGCTGCCGGAATATGACGAAGCGCTGATGAAGGACATGAAGGTTCCGACCGCAAGCACGAACACGCGTCCGATCTCGAGCGTGGTGCAGACCGTCTCGCAGTAAACGCCGACGATCCAATCCAACACTCTTGCGTCATGGCCGGGCTCTTGCCCGGCCATTTGCTTTTGGCGCGTGTCTTACCAATAGATGCCGTGACGGTGCAGCTCGCTGATGATGCGGCGCTCGGTCCAGCGCTTGGACTTCGGCTTGTCAGCCCTTGCCGTCTTCTTGGTGGCGGGCTTGGTCGTCGCGACCGGCGCCGGAGTGGTGGCAGGCGCGGCCACCACAGGTGCGGCCGTCGCGGCCGGTGGCGCAGACAACGACACTGCCGGCGGACGATCCGAATATTTTGGCGCTTCAGCGACCGGCGCAGCTTCGCTCGCCTGCGGCGTGGAGGTGGTCGCCGAAGTCTGCGTGGTCAGTGGAGCGGGAGCCTGAGCGCCCGCCGCGGACAGTGACAGGCTGCGGGAACCGTCTGCCTGGGCAGAGGCGGAAGCCAGGACTATGGCTGCAACCAGAATGATCTTGCGCATGTGAAATCTCCCCGTGTTTGCGTGACCGGGATATTACGGGCAAGACGTCAGGGGTTAAGTGATTGGCCTCACATTGGCACGCCGCATTTTCGAACCGGCCGGCGGCCGTCAACATCCGCGCCGATAGACCCGCAAGCTCACATCCGGAAAGCTCATGCTGTCGAGCAGACAGATACCCTTTTCCTCGTCCATGCGCTTGATGAGATCTCATCGCCGACGCGCGGCCCGACCAGCGTGTGCGGGATGGAGGCTCGAGAGCACGAGAATCTCCGAGCGCAACAACGCGTCGCCCGTTTCCTTCGCGCTGCGAAAATACAGCTCGTCGCGTACGACGAGATTCATCTTCGCCTGCGCCGCGTAGAGCTGGATGGTCGCCGACGTCACCGGATAAGGGCTGGAGAAGCCGACATAGAGCGGGCCGGGCGTTTCCGGCTTGAGTTCGCGCAGCACCGACCAGAGCCGTCCGGTCGCAAGGCGGATGCTCTCCTGCTGCTGTGCGCTCAGCGGTGTCGCAGTGCTGATCTGGCCGATGACGACGTGCCTGAGGAAGAGCTGGAGAACGAATGCGAGCGCCAGCACCCGGCCGGCCGTGAGAAGGTAGCCGCGGATGTCGTTGCGGAGGCCGAAGCGGGCGAGGAGCTGTTCGATCAGCGCCAGGCTGGCGCAGCCATTGAGAGCCATCGCGACGATGAACACGCCATAGAACATCGCGCCGAAATAATAAGTCTTGATCGCCGCGACGGATGGAATGGCATAGGCGATCAGCACGGAAGCGAGCAGGACGACGGCGTCGCGCAGCGCGGCGTTTCCGCAGATAGAAGCGAGCACCAAACGCAGCAGCATCAGGCCCGTCCCGATGGCGAACCAATAATGCAGGCCGAACTGACCTTCTCCGCCGATCGAGAAGCGCAGCAACCCGGCCGAGAAGCTTTCGCCTGTCGTCCACAGGTCGCGCTGACCGACGAAGACGTGAAGGATATAGGTGACGGTCTCGACCAGAGCGGGCCCGATCAAGAGGGCCGTCGTCGCAAGCAGCGGCAGCACGAACCACAGCAGCGCAGCGAGTGCCTTGCGGATCGAGATGCGCAATCCGCCCGCCGTCAAGCAATCCGCGAACAGCCGAATCGCAAACGAGCTGCCCAGCAGGGCGAGCGCGGCAAAGAACGCGGTCGGCTTGATGCTGACGGCCAGTCCGCAGGCAACGCCGAGGCCGGCCAGAGCACGTGCGCTGCGATCGAGCACGCTGCGGCGAACGATCGCTCCGGCGGCAAGGCCAATGGCAAGACCCGAGGGCAGATCCGGTCGCGCCTCGGTCACCGTGTGCCACAACACCGGGACGCAAGAGATCGCGATCAGGCACGCCGCGATCTCGAGCACAGGCCGCCGCCACGTCAGCCAGACGATCCCGAGCAGAAACGCAAAGACCACCACTGCGTGGACGAGATAAGGCCCGATGAAGCCGCCGGGAAACAACGCAAACCCTGTGATTGCCACCATCGTCGAGAACGGCGCGTGGTGGTGAAGCAGATTCCACACACTGGCGGCGATGCCCTGGTCTCCGACAGCATTCATCCATCTGATGGCGTCCAGAAAATAGGAGACGTCGTCATAAAGCGGAGGAACCGACAACCGCCCGCGCAGCCGTGAGGCTTCGAGCGATCTCGACGCGACGATGGCGGTGATGCCTGAGGCGAGAATGACGAGGCCGGAAATCCGCAGCCATGCGCTCCGATCCGCGGACCCGGTTCCGTTCTCCATGCGTCCGCCCACCCATTCCCAGCGCTCTCTCAGCGCGCATCGTAGACCCGCCGGCATCGCGCGCAATGCGCGCTCGATAAGCGTGGTGACTGATGGCCAGCGTGTACGGCGCTTCGGGCTTCTCGTGAAGAGCAGGCTCGCTCCAAAATTCAAGAGGGATTCGCCCCCACTCCCGTCATTACAAATCATGCGGCCTGGCGGGCCCGTCCCATCTCACGCAGCACGCCGAACAGCACGGATTCAAGGGCCGGCTTTTCGTTCGCGCAACACTTTGCATTTCCACTGATCGTCGGCCTTGTTGTTCTCGAAGACGAAACGGCTATCGAGGTCCGCCACTTGTTGCTTCGCCGAGTTGAGGGCAATTGCGGCCGCCTCTATCCGGGCGCCGTTCATCGCGGACCACGCCGTAGGGCCGGCATCGCAAGCCTCGGCAAACACGACCGCCCGATATTTTCGCCACCACGAAGTGATCGGCGGATGCACCGTGTCGGGGTTAACCCCCTTGATGTTTTCTACGCGCCCAACCACCCCGTATCGGCAAATCGCAATGGCGGGCTGCCAATCGAACGTCGACTTGCGATCAGGGCACTCGGTGTGGGGAGCTGGCATTTCTCCACCTATGAAGTCTTGAATGACGCCCTTGTCAGCGTTGGCTGCGTAATTCCGCTGCATCCGTTCCAGGACTGTATCCATGGCTTTCTTGACGTTCTTCATCATGGGATCTTCATCTGCGGATCCCTTCGTCGAATCGGCCGCCTCAGGGGGCGATTCTCTTCTTGAGGAGACTCGTCGAAATTGAACAAGGTCTTCATTTGTTCGGTCAGATTGTTCTGCGGAGCCGGTGCCGCTTCCGCCTTTGCTTTGGCGCACCACTTGGCCTCCAGGTCCCGGAAATGAGCGATCGATTGCCGAAGCTTGTTTGGGTAGGAGTCGGCGTAGTCGTCGCATGGCAAAAACGTCAGCGCGCGCTCGAGGGCCTGCGCGGACCGACCGTAGTGGCTGCATTGCTGGGACGCCGTGACTTGATCCGGGACCTTCAGCGCCTCAAACTGCTTGAACGCTTTGTCGTAATTGGCGCACGATTTCGACGGCTGATCACGGTCGGAAGCGGGGCTCCTTGGCGGCACGAAGCAGGTCCCGACCTCTGGGAAAGTGCCGGCTGTGTTCGTCCATTGGGTGATGCGTCCGCCGCGAGAGTCGCACTGCTCCTTCGTCTGCTGTCGGATGTACTCTTGAGCCCCTGCGCCCGTTACGCCGCACACAAGGATCGCGAAGAAGACAGCTCTCAACAGGGGCATTCGCAACCTCAACCTCGTGCTCCGGACCACAACCAACAAGGATACCAAGCCGCTTAACGGAGCCAATGACCCGTTTGGGCTGCCTCCGCGCGACCGGCTTCGCGGACCGCCTTGTTGGTGCGCTCACGGCCCAACATCTTCGATGAGGTGTCCTGGCTCGCTGGGCATAGCGCGCCATTGGTCCCTCCCGAGCTTCGGTGTTGCGCGGTGACCCCTCGGACGAACTTAGACTGGCCGCGAAAAGAGACGCGTACGAAAACAGCCTATAAGATCAATGGGAGGCGATGGTGCCGCAAGAGGGATTCGAACCCCCGACCCCGTCATTACGAATGACGTGCTCTACCAACTGAGCTATTGCGGCGAACCTGCCGAGGCCAAGGCGATGCCGGCCCCGATACGCGCTCCTGATATCGGGCATGGCCCGAATTGGCAAGGACAAGCCGGCTTCGAAATGCGGCTCACGCGCCCCAGCGGGACCAGAATCCGCGCCAGCCGCCGGCCTGGGCCTTGGGCGTGCCGATTTGTTCCGTAAATTCATCGCTCGGACCCTCGTCGTCGATCCCGGGATCGTCGGGAGCCCGGACGATCGGGATGACCGCAGGGATCGGCGCCGGCGCGGGTTTGCCGAGGTCGGCGCGGGTCCGGAAAACCGGCGTTGCCGCCGGAGGCGTTGATTCGGTGGGCTCGGGGGCCGGTTGGACCGGCTCGGCGGTCGCAACAGTCGGCTCTTCTTTGGCGGTCCGGGGCGAATTGTCCTGGGCGGCGGGCGCTGGGGTCGGGGCCGTCACGACCGGTTCCGCCGGGCTTTCGCTGGGAGCCACCGTGACGCGCTTCGGCGGCGGGGCTGCCAGCATGGCTTCCTCGAAGGCGGAGGATTCGATCGTAGTGCCCCTGTCGGAGGGCAGGCTGGCGACCGGTGTCTGCCATTGGAAGGCATCGAGGCGACCCGTGACCGGGGAGACCGGGCGCCAGCGATCGCTGACATAACCGTCTGCAGTCCAGGCCGGATCGTGGCGGGCGCGGACAGCGCGCAAGGTCCAGGCGCGGGCACGGCCGCTATCGCCATGCTCGGCGCGCTCGATCTCGGCCATCAGCAACGCGACGCGCTGGGTCGGATCGTTGATGTAGGGCGCCAGCACCTCGCGCGCGCGGGCGAACTCGGCAGCATCGATCGCGGCACGCGCGATCGCGAGCTGGCCCTCGACATGGCCCGGTCTGTCGGCCGAAGTTTTGGCCGCAAGCGTCTCGACCCGCTGCAGGCGCTGCCGCGCGGAATCGCCGAGCTTCACATGCGCATAGGCTTCCGCGAGATCGGGATGCGGGTTGGCGAGCCAGGCGGCCTCGACCAGCTTCATGGCGCGGCGCACCTGATGCGCCTCGCTCTCGAGCTTCGCGGCGAGCACCGCAGCCGGCACCAGGGTCGGCGCCAGCTTGATCGCCTCCATCACGCTCTCGCGCGCGACGTCGCGGTCCATGGTTTCCAATTCCAGCGCGCGTGCGGTGAGCAGCACGCCGCGCTGGCGGCGATAGGCCGGCTTGTCGATCAGGCCGGCGGACAGATTCGAATCGAGGATCGCGAGCGCACCGCTCCAGTCGCCCCGCGCGCAGCGGAAGCCGAGCACCGCGTGCGAGGCCCAGGTCGAGGCCGGCGACAGCTTGATCGCTTCCTCCGCGATCATTACCGCGCCGACCGCATCGTCGGCGCGCTGTGCCTCGATGAACAGGCCGCGCAGGCCCAGCAGCCGCGTGTCCTCGCGTTCGGCCATGGCGCGGAAGACGCGCTGCGCCTCGTCGCGATTGCCTTCGAGTTGCGCCGACTGCGCATGCAGCAGCAGCGCGAGCGGATCGGTCGGTGCATGCCGCCGCGCCGCCTCGGCGTGACGTCGGGCGAGCGCAGTGTCGCCATGCCCGATCGCGAGCAGGCCATGGGTGATGGCGTGACGGCCCTTTGCGTGGCGCTTTTCGTGGCGACGGCGGCGCATGCGGCCCGGCGTGCGCCAGACCATCGTCAGGATGCTCCAGACCAGCACGACGGCCGCGGCAAACAGGCCAAGCAGGAACACGAATCGGGGAAGCGTCGTCGAGACGCGGAAACTACCCGCGGTCAGGACGAGATCGCCCGGCTGGTCGGCAACCCAGGCCGCGCCGGCCGCCGCCAGCGCGATCAGGACGAGGAAGAGGACGATGCGAAGCATGACGATCCCTATTACGCGCCGATTGTTGCGCGAATCTTATTGAGCAGGCTTGGCCGGATCAGATTTGGCCGCATCGGATTTGGCGAGATCCGCCATCGCATCGTCGGCGAATTTGCGGGAGGCGGCGAGCGCGGCGTCGCGGGCATCGGCCTTGTCGAGCCAGGCCTGCGCCGGTGCGCGCTCGGTCTCGGGCAGCGACTTGAGCTCGCGCCGGGCTTCCACGAAATCGTTGCGAAGCGCGGCAGCCGTCACCCGCGCGACGATAGCCCCGCGATCGTTGCCGACGCCGTCGGTGCGCTCGATCCGGACGAGTTTCGACGCTCCAGCCTGGAGCCGTTCGACGATGCCGGCGTTCGCGGCCGGGGCTTCCGCCGGCGGCGACAATTTCGGCACGATGGTGAGCAGCTCGCGGCTCAGCGCGACCGGAGTCGGTATCCCCGACGATGCAAAGGCATCAAGCGGCTTCAGCATGTCGGGCTTGGCGGCGAGCGAACGCGCCGCGGACAGCTGCGACTGATAGGGGTCGCCATGGCGAACGGCGACGTCGAGCAAGGCGGCCGCCACGACAACGCGCAGCGGCTTGTCGTCCTTTGCTTGCGCGTCGGCGATCTTCTCGCCCTGCTGGGCGAGCGCGGCACGCTCCGTCTTGCTGGCGCGCTCGAGCTGCGCAACGCGATCGGTGAGCGCGGCGATATCGGGCACGGCCGCAGGCGGCGCGGATTTGGTATCGCTGAGCGCACTCGCAGTCTTGTCGGACTGCGCGCGCAGATTGGCGATGTCGCTGCGCAGGCCATTTGCGGACTTCTCCAGCGCATCGATCCGCGCCGCCAGGGTCGGATCGGCGACGGGCTTGCCGGCTTTGGCCTCGACTGCAGCGACGCGGCCGCTCAGCGCGTCGACCGCAGCGCTCGTGACCTGCGGCGCGGCCGGCGGGGCCTGCACGGCAGGCCAGCCCAGCATCCAGCCGACTGCGATCACGACCGCCGCGGCGGCGGCGCCGGAGAAGGGAGCGACGACCCAGGGTGAAATCGGCGACGCCGGAGCCTGCGCTTCGATAGGCTCCGGCTCTGCGTCAACCTGGTCCGATTTGGCCTGCTCGGGCTCGGCGTGGTCCGGCGCCGGCGAGGCCTCAGGCTCGACCGCGACCTCCTGCGGCTGGGTCGAGACTTCGGTGGCTTCGAGGTCGATGGTTGGCGGAGTGCGCTTGGCACGACCACTGTCGGGCGCCAATCCTGCGTCTTCAGGCTTGTCGTCGGCCATCGTGACGGTTCCTCACACTTCCATACCTTGCACAGATCCTTGAGCGGACCCGATTACGTCGGATTCGGCCCGACCTCTTACGCCAAACGGGTGCGTAACGCACGCTCCAAGGTGGTAAATAAGGCATTTTCGTCCGGTGTCGCGGCGACCAGGACCTGTGACGCGCCGGCATCGCGCAGCGCGCTCGCAACCGTCTCCGACAGGCAGCATTGCGGTATGGCCAGCGCCGAGATTTCGACACCCTCGTCCCGGGCCGCATCCAGGAACGCCCGGGCACTGCGCCGGGAGTAGTGCAGCACCGCCTCGACCCCGTGGGCGGCAAAGCCCTCGCAGACCTCGCGCGGCAGATGCTTGACCGGTGCCATGCGATAGGTGGTCTGCGTGACCACGGAGAAGCCCTCCGCACCGAGTTCACCGCCGAGGTCGCGCGACATGTCTGCGCCCGCCAGATACAGCAGCGTGCTCTTTTTCTTCAGCACCTTGTCCCGCGCGCTTTGAATCACCTTGTCGCGCAAGGACGCGGCATCGCCGCCGGCGACGATCACCACGGCAAAGCCGGCATCGCGCGCCGCAGCGGCCGTATGCTCGCCGACCGCAAACAGCGGCAGCTCCAGCAGGCCAAGATCCGGCAATTGCGGCATGACGGCGCGGATCGCGTTGGCCGACGTGACGATGACGGCGGCATAGGGAGCTTCATTCTTGTCGTGGAGGCCGACCGGCTCGAGTTTGAGTGCCGGCGCAAGCAGCACCGCGTGCCCCCGCGCACGCAGATTTTCCGCCGTCGCCTCATTGTCGGGATGGGGCCGTGTGACAAGAATGGACATCGCTGGTGTTCCCGAACCAATGGGGGCGACGCATCACTGGGATGACTGCGCGTGACGATTGCGCAATCCGGCCCCGGAATGCTACCGGACGTACCAGAACTCTGCTTTCTGGATGAGCGCAAGGGCGCAAATTGGATAACAATTCGCCAATGCTGGTACTGGGCATCGAAACCACCTGCGACGAGACCGCCGCGGCAGTGATCGAGCGTGCGGGCGACGGCAGCGGCAAGATCCTGTCCAACATCGTGCGGTCGCAGATCGAGGAACACGCCCGCTTCGGCGGCGTGGTGCCGGAGATTGCCGCCCGCGCCCATGTCGACCTGCTCGACGGCATCGTCGATCGCGCCATGCGCGAGGCCGGCATCGGCTTCGCGCAACTGAACGGCGTCGCGGCCGCCGCGGGCCCCGGCCTGATCGGCGGCGTCATCGTCGGACTCACCACGGCGAAAGCGATCGCGATGGTGCACGACACGCCGCTGATCGCAGTGAACCATCTGGAGGCGCATGCGCTGACGCCGCGCCTCACCGATGGGTTGGAATTTCCCTATTGCCTGTTCCTCGCCTCCGGCGGCCATACCCAGATCGTCGCCGTCACCGGCGTCGGTGAATATGTGCGGCTCGGCACCACCGTCGACGATGCGATCGGCGAGGCGTTCGACAAGGTCGCGAAGATGCTGGGGCTGCCTTATCCCGGCGGTCCGCAGGTCGAGCGCGCGGCGGCAAGCGGCGATGCCACGCGCTTCGCGCTTCCGCGGCCGATGCAGGGCCGCCCCGATGCCAACTTCTCGCTGTCGGGATTGAAGACGGCGGTCCGCACCGAAGCGAGCCGGTTACCTGAGATCACGCCGCAGGACATCAGCGATCTCTGCGCGAGCTTCCAGGCCGCGGTGCTGGATCTCGACCGCCGACCGATTGAGCGTCGGCTTAAAACTTTTCCGCGAACGGTTCGGCGCGCCCCGTGCGCTCGTGGCCGCCGGCGGGGTCGCCGCCAATCAGGCGATCCGCGGGGCCCTCGATGACGTCGCACGGCAAGCCGGGACGCAGCTGATCATGCCGCCGCCGGCGCTCTGCACCGACAACGGCGCAATGATCGCCTGGGCCGGCGCCGAGCGCCTCGCGCTCGGCCTGACCGACACGATGGATGCGCAGCCGCGCGCACGCTGGCTGCTCGACGCCAACGCAACGGCGCCGGCCGGCTACGGCAAGTCGCGGGCGGGATATTAGAATGTCCGCGTTCAAATCCGTCGCGGTGATCGGGGCGGGTGCCTGGGGCACGGCGCTGGCGACCGTGGCGGCGCGGGCGGGGCGCACCGTGACGCTATGGGCGCGCAATGCCGAGCATGCCGCACGAATTTCATCGACGCGTGACAATCCTCGGCTGCCCGGCGTGCGGATCGCTCCCGAGATCATCGTCACGAGCGATCTCGCCGAAGCTTCGCGCGCGAAAATGCTGTTGATCGCGACGCCGGCGCAGCACCTGCGCGGCGCGGTCAACATGCTGGCCTCGCATCTGACGAGGCCAACCCCGATCGTCGCCTGCGCCAAGGGCATCGAGCACGGCACCCACAAATTCATGACCGATGTTATTGCCGAGGCCGCACCGGGCGCGCATCCGGCGATCCTGTCGGGACCGAGCTTTGCCGACGACGTCGCGCGCGGCCTGCCGACCGCGGTGACGCTGGCGGCGAAGGACGAAGCGCTGGCGAGCAGCCTGGTGCAGGCGCTGGGCTCGCCGACATTCCGTCCCTATCACTCCACCGACATCCGCGGTGTCGAGATCGGCGGCGCCGCCAAGAACGTGCTGGCGATCGCCGTCGGCATCGCGGTCGGCCGCAAGCTCGGCGCCTCCGCCCAGGCTGCGCTCACGACCCGCGGCTTTGCCGAGTCTCACGCGTCTCGGTCGCGCGCTCGGCGCGCGCAGCGAGACGCTCGCCGGCCTGTCCGGTCTCGGCGATCTCATTCTGACCTGCGCGAGCCCGCAATCACGCAACTTCGCGCTTGGCCTTGCACTCGGCCGCGGCGAGCAGCCGCCCGCCGGCAAGCTTGCCGAGGGCGAGTTCACCGCGCCCGTGCTGATCGAGTCTCGCAGCTTCGCAAAACATCGAGATGCCGGTATCTGAAGCGGTCGCCTCGATCCTGAGCGGCCGAAGCACGATCGACGCGGCGATCTCGGGGCTGCTGACGCGCCCCTTCAAGTCTGAGGAATGAACATGGCGTACTGGCTGGTGAAATCCGAACCATCGGTGTGGTCCTGGGACCAGCAGGTGGCGAAGGGCGCCAAGGGCGAAGCGTGGACCGGCGTGCGCAATTACACCGCGCGCCAGAACCTCGTCGCCATGAAGAAAGGCGACAAGGCGTTCTATTATCATTCCAACGAGGGCAAGGAGATCGTCGGTATCGTCGAGATCATCAAGGAGGCCTACCTTGACCCAACCGACAAGACCGAAAAATTCGTCTGCGTCGACATCAAGGCCGACAAGCCCCTGAAGAATCCGGTGACGATGGCCGCGGTGAAGGAAGAGAAGAAGCTCGCCGAGATGGACCTGGTGAAATATTCGCGCCTGTCTGTGCAGAAGGTGACGGCGGAGGAGTGGAAGCTCGTCTGCAAGATGGGCGGGGTTTAGCCGGTGCCGTAGCCCGGATGAGCGCAGCGACATCCGGGCTACGATATCGGCGCTTCCGCCTCTGCGGGCGCAAACACCTCGCACGGCGCCGCAATGCCGCGCAGCACATACGAACCGAGCGGAACGAGCGGCATACCCGTCTCCGCAGCCAGCGCGCCCGACACCAGCACGGTTCGCCCCAGGGGCTTGCACAGACCTTCGAGCCGGCTGGCGAGATTGACGGCGGGACCGATCGCCGTGAAATCCAGCCGATTGGCGGCGCCGATATTGCCCCACAACATCTCGCCGAGATGAAGCGCGGCACCGAACGCCAGCGGCGGCAGGCCCTTGGCGCCGCGCTCCGCGTTGAGATAGGCCATCCCGGCCTCGGCTGCGCCTGCTGCGCGCAGAGCAGCCTCGCAGGCCCGCCGCGGCGACGCCTCGAGCACCGGGAAGATCGCGAGCACGCCGTCGCCGATGAATTTCAGCACCTCGCCGCCGAAGGCGTGGACGGCGCCGGCGATGCGATCGAACCAGGCATCGAGCGCCGCGATGACATCGGCAGGGGGAATGCTTTCGGAGAGGATCGTGAAGTTGCGCAAATCGGCATAGAGCAGCGCAGCCTGAATGGTCTCGCCGAGATCGCGCCGCAAGGGCGCCGCAAGCACCCGCTCGGCGCTGCGCTTGCCGAGATAGGCGTCCAGCGTGGCCCGCAACGTGGCGCGCGCGGCGAGCACGGCGAGGGGCGTCGCGGCAAAACGCGCGGCTTGACGCAATTGCCCGATCTCGTCAGTGCGGAACGGACGCGACCCGATCCAGCCGAGCTGCGGCCCATCTTGCCGTCCGACGATGTCTTCGTGCACTTCCCCGCGCGCGATATCGCGCAACCAGCGGCGACCGGCATCGTTCGGTGGATCCGGTGCGAGGCCGCCAGGCGCGAAGCCGAGTGCTTCGATCACCTGGCCGCTGTCGGCGCGCCACAGCCAGGTCCGCTTCGCGATCAGCGGGTGCGGCACCTCCAGCGTCAGCGCGCCCGCCGCGAGCGGCACGCCGTCGGCGACCAGATGCGCGCCGAGTTCCGCGAGCAGCCGATCAGCTCCGGCGCTATCCGAGGCGGCATCGACGAGCCAGGCGAGGGTCGGGGAGAGCTGCATGGTTCGATCATGACGAAGGCGGGCCGGGTTTGTCACGACCAATCCTTGACGAGCCGCTTTGGCGCCGCCATGTGCCAGTCTCAGCGAAGGGATGATCGCCGATGACCGAACCGTTCATAGTGCGACGCGAGACCCAGATCGCCGCCCCACGCGCCACCGTTTTCGCCTATTTGACCGATCCGGAGAAAATCCTGAGCTGGATGGGTTCCGACGCTTCCACCGAGCCGCATCCCGGCGGGCTCTATTTGCTCAAGGGCATCGGCCCGCGCAGCGGCGTCGCACGCGGCGCGTTCCGCGAGGTCGTGCCGGTGCATCGCCTTGCCTACACATTCGGGTGGGAGGGTGGCCAGGAAGTGCCGCCTGGCTCGAGCCTGATCGAGATCGACCTGATCGAGCGCGACGGGGGCACGCTGCTGCGCATGACCCATAGCGGGCTGCCGACCGAAGAACAGGCCGCCGCGCACGCGACAGGGTGGACGCATTATCTCGGACGACTCACGATCGCCGCCGGCGGCAAGGATCCCGGTCCGGACAACGGTGTCTCGACCAAGTCGTAGCTCTCGTAGGGTGGGCAAAGCGCAGCGTGCCCACGCATTCGACGCGATCGAGGGAGATGGTGGGCACGGCGCAAGGGCGCCTTTGCCCACCCTACGGCGCCCTGGGGCTACACCGCAGCGGTCGCGACCACCTGCTGCAGCAACTGCTCTCGCCGCGCCTGCGAACGCTGGCCCTTCATGGTCGCGGCAAAGCGCTCGAGGATGCCTTCCTCGAAAGCGGTGACGATGGTGTCGTGGACGTAGCTCTTGCGGCAGATCGCCGGCGTGTTGGAGAGCTTGTCCGCAGCGGCACGGATCGCATCCAGCACCTGCTTCTTGCGGCCGCGCTGGCTGGTCGCCGGCGTGATCCGCGACAAGGATTCGACGACGACGGCGGAGGCCATCAGCGTTCGGAAATCCTTCAGCGAAATCTTGATGCCGGCGATCTCGCGCAAGAACGCATTCACCTGCGTGGTGCTGACCGCGCGCACGACGCCGTAGGCATCGCGATACTGGAACATGCGCTTGCCCGGGACGCCCTGCAAAATACCGATGGCGCGCACCAGCTTGGCCGCGTCGCATTCTTTCCGCACCGCCTTGCCGCCCTTCGCCTTGAAGGTCAGCACGAAGCAATCGTCTTCCAGCGTGACGTTGGACTTCAAGAGCGTGGTGGCGCCGCGGGTGCCGTTGAGGCGGGCATAGGATTCGTTGCCGGGACGGATCGCGGTGCGCGCGATCAGCTCGATCACCGCCGAGAGCGCAAATTCACGCGTCGGCTCGTCGCCCGACAGGAACGCCGAGACCTTTCGCCGGATTTTTGGCAGCGCGCCGACGAGCTTTTCCAGGCGATGCGCCTTGCGATGCTCGCGGACCTTCTCCCAGTCGGCGTGATAGCGGTATTGCAGCCGGCCGGCGGCATCCCGGCCCACGGCCTGGAGATGCAAGCTCGGATCGGCGGAGTAGCGTACCTCGCGATAGGCCGGCGGCACCGCCATGGCGTGCAGCCGGCGGATGGTGCGGGCGTCGCGGATATGGGCGCCGTTGGAGCGGACGAAGGAATAGCCCTTGCCGCGCTTGATGCGGCGAATGGTCAGCTCGTTCTGGTCGCCAAGCCGCAGGCCAAGCTCCTTGGCGAGCGCCTCAACCGTCGCCGCCGGGGCCGTATCGTAGGCCTTTTTCGGGCTCGGACGCCGGAAAGAGGCCGGTTTCGGCCATTGTCCGAGGGCCTTGGCCAGCGCAATGCCCGCAGGATCGGCGGAAGCGGGCCGCATCGTCCCGATATTCTGCTGATCCATCATAGCCTTATGCCTTAGCCCTGTCTGTTACCGGTCAATGCCGCGGTTCTGATTTTTGTTCCGAAGGGTCTCTCCGGACCCGGGTTGGCCATTTAGGGTGTTCCGAACCGTATTGCGAGTCCCGAATCAGTGAGAGGCGGTTCCTAAATACCTCCAGCGGCGCATGAGGGCCCTGCGCCGACCCATTCCGCAGAGCCGTGGAGACCCCCAAAACCGCCCATGCACTTTGTTTCAGAAACGCGACAGTCGCACCCGCCGGGCTTGATCCTCCGCATGGCCGGCGGCCCGCCGAAGGTCCAGCTTGTGCTCCTTGTCGGGCCCGGTTAGCCCGACGCATAATCAGTCAATGATCAAGTCGGCTCGCCAGTCGCTAGCGTTCGGCCTGCCGTATGTGGAGGGAAGCATGTCCGAGAAGATCTACGACGTCCCCGCGGAATGGGCGAAGCGCGCCTGGGTCGACCAGGCCAAGTACAAGGAAATGTACGCTCGCTCGATCTCGGACCCCAACGCCTTCTGGGCGGAGCAGGCCAAGCGCATCGACTGGATGCACGCGCCGACGAAAATCGAGAACGTCTCGTTCGCGCCAGGCAACATCTCGATCAAATGGTTCGAGGACGGCATCCTCAACGTCGCCTACAACTGCATCGACCGGCATCTCGCCAAGCGCGCCAACCAGACCGCGATCATCTGGGAAGGCGACGATCCCTCGCAATCCAAGCACATCACCTATCAGGAGCTGCACGACGAGGTCTGCCGGATGGCCAACATCCTGCGCACCCGCAACGTCAAGAAGGGCGACCGCGTCACCATCTATCTTCCGATGATCCCGGAAGCCGCCTACGCGATGCTGGCCTGCGCGCGGATCGGCGCGATCCACTCCGTGGTGTTCGCCGGCTTCTCGCCGGACTCCCTCGCCCAGCGCATCAATGACTGTCAGTCCAAGGTGATCATCACCGCGGACGAAGGCTTGCGCGGCGGCAAGAAGGTGCCGCTGAAAGCCAATGTCGACGCGGCGCTCGCCAAGGCCGACGGCGTCGACTGGGTCGTGGTGGTCAAGCGCACCGGCGGCAAGATCGACATGAACCCGACGCGCGACCTCTGGTATCACGAGGCGGCGGCGATGGTGACGACGGAATGCCCGGTCGAGCACATGCACGCCGAGGATCCGCTGTTCATCCTCTACACCTCGGGCTCGACCGGTCAGCCCAAGGGCGTGCTGCACACCTCGGGCGGCTATCTCGTGTTCGCCGCGATGACGCATCAATACGTCTTCGACTATCACGAGGGCGATATCTATTGGTGCACCGCCGACGTCGGCTGGGTCACCGGCCACAGCTACATTCTCTACGGGCCGCTGGCGAACGGCGCGACCACGCTGATGTTCGAGGGCGTGCCGAATTACCCGGATAATTCCAGGTTCTGGAGTGTCATCGACAAGCACAAGGTCAATATCTTCTACACCGCGCCGACCGCGATCCGCGCGCTCATGCAGGGCGGTGACGAACCGGTGAAGAAGACCTCGCGCGCCTCGCTCCGCCTGCTCGGCTCGGTCGGCGAGCCCATCAACCCCGAAGCCTGGGAATGGTATCACCGCGTCGTCGGCGACGATCGCTGCCCGATCGTCGACACCTGGTGGCAGACCGAGACCGGCGGCATCCTGATCACGCCGCTGCCGGGCGCGACCAAGCTGAAGCCGGGCTCGGCGACGCAGCCGTTCTTCGGCGTCCTGCCTGAAATCGTCGATGCCGACGGCAAGGTGCTGGAGGGTGAGACATCGGGCAATCTCTGCCTGACGCGCTCGTGGCCCGGCCAGATGCGCACCGTCTATGGCGACCATGCCCGCTTCGAGCAGACCTATTTCTCGACCTACAAGGGCAAGTACTTCACCGGCGACGGCTGCCGGCGCGACGCCGACGGCTACTACTGGATCACGGGCCGCGTCGACGATGTCATCAACGTCTCCGGCCACCGCATGGGCACCGCGGAAGTCGAGAGCGCGCTGGTGGCGCACGAGAAAGTGTCGGAAGCCGCGGTCGTCGGCTTCCCGCACGACATCAAGGGGCAGGGCATTTACGCCTATGTCACCCTGATGGCCGGCGTGCAGCCGACCGAGGATCTGCGCAAGGAGCCTCGTGACCTGGGTGCGCAAGGAGATCGGCCCGATCGCCTCGCCCGACCAGATCCAGTTTGCGCCGGGCCTGCCCAAAACCCGCTCCGGCAAGATCATGCGCCGCATCCTGCGCAAGATCGCGGAGGACGAGCCGGGCAGCCTCGGCGATACCTCGACCCTGGCGGATCCCGCCGTGGTCGACGATCTCGTCCAGAACCGGCAGAACCGGAAGCCGGCGTAAGGCTCCGATCTCGTGCCTCGGACGCAGCGCAGCGCTCCTTCAGCGGTGCGCTGCTGAGCCGGGGCCGATCTAGCCAAGAAGGAAGAACTTGGTCCCGGATCCGTGCTTCGCTTCGCTGCGCTTGTCTGGGACACGAGAGCGGGTGTTGGGCTCCCCGACAACAACACCCGTTCACATCCCTCACGCGCTTGTCAGGGCGCGCACCGGCGCACCCGCATCTTTCCCGCCGAGTGTTGTTTTCAGGTCATTTACTTTATTTCGAACATTTCCTTTGTTTCCCCTGCTGGCCGGCCCTCGGCGGCCGCGCGTGGAAACCATCCGGTTAACGGGCGCGGTTAAGAATGTCCCCTAACAAGGACTGGGCGCGGCGGCGATTGCCGGGTTCTGCGTCATTTTGGACGATCCGTTTGGGGTTAAGGGGGAAATCGATGTCGATGAGGATTGCGGTGGCGCTGGCCGCTACCATCGGGGCGGGGATGTTGACGACGGCAGCGCAGGCGCGGCCGGAAATGGTGGGAACTCACCTGGCCGACTATTCGCCAGGCACCATCGTGGTCAAGACCAGCGAGCGGCGGCTCTATCTCATCATCGGTAACGGCCAGGCCGTGCGTTATCCGGTTGGCGTCGGCAAGTCCGGCAAGCAATGGGCCGGCACGACGCGCATCGACGGGAAATATCGCAACCCGGCCTGGGCACCGCCGGCCGAGGTCAAGCGTGACAAGCCGAGCATTCCCGACATGATTCCGGGCGGCTCGCCGCGCAATCCGATGGGCGTTGCGGCGATGACGCTGGCCGGCGGCGAGTACGCCATCCACGGCACCAACGTGCCGGGTTCGATCGGTGGCTTCGTCTCCTATGGCTGCATCCGCATGCTCAACGACGACATCACCGATCTCTACGGCCGCGTCTCCGTCGGCACGACGGTGGTCGTGACGCGCTGATCGCCGCGATCATGATGCAAGACAGGAAAAAGCCGCGTCCCTGGACGCGGCTTTTTCGTTACCAGAAGCGCCAACCCCGCGCGCACCAGCCGTCGCGATGGCCGCCATCGTAGCTCCGCGCAAAACCGCCGGCGAGCAACGCCGCTGAAACGTTCACAGTTCGGCGCGTCGCGACGTCGGCGAGCACGCGGCCGTATTTGTCGGGACCGAGATTGCTGATGGTCACGCCGCCTTGGCCGAGCAGATCGCGCAGTTCGCGGGCCGCGGCTTCCGCCTTGTCCAATTCCTCCTGGCAGGACGCCTTCAGTTCGGGCGCATCGATACCGCGCAGCCGAACACGCACGACAAGCTCTCGGCCATCGCGCTGGCGAACACGCGCCAGAAACGTGTCGCCATCGATGGTGCGAATGACGTCCACCGGCTCGCGAACATCGGAATGGCCGGCCTGCTTGAGAACGACCTCGGCATCCCCCGCGCGACTGTCGTCGGTGCGTGGAGCAAACCAGCCCGCTCCGTGGCGAAATGTGAGCACGACGGCCAGCGCGACGCCGACCACAAACATCCACGGCAACAGCCCGGAGAAGCGCCGACCGAACGGCGAACCTCCGAATCGCGGCCGATAGGAATTGGGTCGATTCTGGAAACGCATCAACTCACGCTAAGACAGAGTCGGAGGAACTCAAAGCACGGGCGCGCACATAGCGGAACACGAGTCGACGTAAGATCCTGCAGGAAAATTCCGAAGCCAAATACGTCGGCCGTAGTTCTACTGGAGATCCGCGAATCTTTCCCAAATCTCAATCATTGGTTGCGAATACCTGTTATACGGCAACGCGAGGGAGATTGCGGTGGGGTCACTCAAGTTTCGCATTGGAACGAAGCTCGGCATCGTAACGGGCGTGAGCATATTGCTGGTCTGCGGCATGCTCACCAACCAGATGCTCGGCAACCGGTCGATCGCCGAATCCAATCGCTTGGTCACGATCAACTATCTCAACAAGGGTAACGCGCAGGCGGCGCAAACCGCGATGGCGCGGGCGCAGCTCGCAGCGCTCGAGATCGGTTCCGCTTCGTCGGCCGGCGAGGTCGACAAGCTCCTCGAGCTTCTCCGCACACGAGCAAGCGAAGCCGGAGCGGAAATCGATGCTGCGACGGACCGTGCGACCCGCAAGGTCACTCAGGACGCCTATCGTGAGACCAAGAAGTTTGTCGATGCGTATCTGACCAGCGGCATTGAACTGGCCGGAGCGCAAAAGACCCTCATTGGCGCCGCGTCCGGCAGCGCCAAGACTGCAGCCGAATCCGCGAAGGCGGGCATTCTCGCAGAACGTATGCGTCCGGCGGCCCTGGAAGTCAGCAAGCGCATCGACGATCTGGTCGGCGTTGCCAACGAATTCGCTGCGCGCCGCAAGGGCGAGATGCTCGCCGAGTTGGATCGCGTCGCCAACTTCGCATTGATCGTTGGCCTATTCGTCGTTCTGACGTTGGCCGGGTCCGCCGTCTTTTCCGTGCTGAACATCGCGCGGCCCATCCGGCGCATCGGCGACGTGCTCCTTCAGCTCGCCGGCGGCAACAAGGCCGTCGAGATTCCCTACACGCGCCGTGGCGATGAAGTCGGCGACAACGCTCGCGCGGCGCAGACCTTCAAGGAGAATCTGCTTCGCATCGAGCAGATGGAAGCCGAGCAGAAGAATCAGGAAGCCGCCGCGGCGGCTCAGCGCAAGGAAGAGATGACGCAGCTCGCCAGCGTGTTCGAAGCCGCTGTCGGCGGCATCATCGACTCTGTGTCGGCAGCTTCCCAACAACTCGAGGCTGCCGCCGGCACGCTGTCGGGAACCGCGGAAGAGACTCAGCAGCTTTCCGGAATGGTCGCGGCCGCCTCGGAGGAAGCCTCCACCAATGTCGGCGCCGTGGCATCTGCCGCCGAAGAGATGAGCACCTCGGTCGTCGAGATCGGCCGCCAGGTCCACGATTCCAGCCGCATCGCCGGCGAAGCGGTCAGGCAGGCCGAGCGTACCGACGTCCGGATCAATGAACTGCTGAAGGCGGCGGGCCGAATTGGCGACGTCGTCAAGTTGATCACTGCCATTGCCGAACAGACCAACCTCCTGGCGCTGAACGCAACGATCGAGGCTGCACGCGCTGGAGAATCCGGCCGGGGTTTCGCCGTCGTGGCAAGCGAGGTCAAAGCGCTCGCGGCACAAACCGCACGGGCAACCGAGGAAATCAGCGCACAGATCGCAGGCATGCAATCGGCAACCGAGGACTCCGTCGGAGCCATCAAGGAAATTAGCACGACCATCGCCCGCATCTCCGACATCTCGACGACCATTGCTGCGACGATCGAGGAGCAGGGTGCGGCAACGGCCGAGATTGCACGAAACGTCAGCGAAGCCGCCAAGGGAACCGTCGAAGTCGCCGACAAGATCGCCCAGGTCAGTCATGGCGCGAGCGCGACCGGCGCGGCGTCGAGTCAGGTGTTGGCATCCGCGCGCTCACTGTCGAGCGAAAGCAGCCTCTTGAAGACGGAAGTCGAGAAGTTCCTCAATACCGTCCGCGCGGCATGAGGCTACGTAGCGGCGACGGACAGATTTCCGGCGCCGCTTGTATCTCCGGAGCGCCTCCGGGATCACCCGGAATTGCCCAGCCATCTCAGCAACTGTAGCTTGTCTTGGACTCCACGAGCAATTTCTCGTGGAACTCCCTGCAATGGGCCCCCGACATGAACATCGACACTATCTCAGCCGATTCGCTCAAACGAATGGCCGATCTCGTTCGGCAGCAGCACAGCTCCCTCGACACGATGCTGCTCTCGCCAGTAGGCGAATTCCAGACCAGAACCGTCACCCTCGCGACGTTGATGCGCGAAGTTACGAACTGTCTCGCAGAAGATTTCCAGCGCCGTCCGGCGGAAGACTTTCCGACGCTCTATTTCGCATGCGGCAAAGCCAGGGTCGGATCGACCGCCCTCAGCAATCTGTTCGGCATGACCGGTATGCCTTCGTATTATCAGCCGCTGAAGGCGATCCTGCGCGACGCACTCGTCGGCCGCCCGCTGACGCCCTGGATCATCCCCTCGGCAAGCGATGAGCCGCACATCTTCAGCAAGGAAACGATCGGGCCCTACGTGCTCGCCGAGAGCTTATTCAATCCTCTGCAGCTGTTGATCGAGGCAGGCTATCCGCGTCACCGCCTGCACCTCATCTTGCTCGATCGCGAGCCGGCGAGCTCGCTGGCGTCATGGCTCGAGAAGCTGATCTCGCGCGCACCTGCGGAAACGTTGCTGCAGCACTACGTCGTCGCCGCACTCAGCGCGGCCCGCGTCGCAAGCTACGCCCGGCAACAGGGCGTTCCCGTCACTCACTACGTCTACGAGGTGAGCAAGGAAGCGCTGTCGTCGGTGCGCGTCTTGTTCGACCGCCTCGGCCTTTCGAGCAGCTTCACCGAGAATGCCGTGATGTCGTGGCGGGAGCCCGGCGACGCGCAGACGAACAACGCGCGCGTCATCTTCCCGAGCGAGGCGACGATCTACAAGGTGCCCAATCTGCACACGTCCGACAGCGCCTATCGCTACCAGCGCCGCGCGACGGCCTCGGTGAGCGAAGCTCAGCTCGACATCCTGGAGCGCTGCGGCGTCAATGACGCCTATCGAAGCTCGGTTGCGGCGTGTGTTCGCGATCTCGGCCTGAACGCGGCAGTTTCGGCGCATCTGTTCGGCGACTGGTTCGCCGAGGCGGCGTGATCAGCATGCTGGATATCCCGACGACGACCGACTCCGCCCTCTCCCAACGAGCCCGCGGCGAGCAGCCTCACGCCGCCAGCCATCTTCGCCGCCTTGAGGCGGAGAGCATCCACATCCTGCGAGAGACGGCGGCCGAATTCCGCAAGCCGGTCATGCTGTATTCGATCGGCAAGGACTCCTCGGTGCTGCTGCATCTGGCGATGAAGGCGTTTCATCCCGGCAAGCCGCCATTCCCGCTGCTGCACGTCGACACCACCTGGAAGTTCCGCGAGATGATCGCGTTTCGCGATCGCCGCGCGCGCGAACTCGGCATCGATCTGATCGTCCACACCAACAGCGACGGATTAAGCCAGGGCATCGATCCCTTCACTCACGGCTCAGCCCGTTACACCGACGTCATGAAGACGCAAGCCTTGCGGCAGGCGCTCGACCTTCACGGCTTCGACGCCGCCATCGGCGGCGCGCGGCGCGACGAGGAGAAATCGCGCGCCAAGGAGCGCGTGTTCTCGCACCGAAGTGCGGCGCATCGCTGGGATCCGAAGAATCAGCGGCCCGAGCTTTGGAGCCTTTACAACACGATGCTGGCGCCCGGCGAGAGCATGCGGGTGTTTCCGCTGTCGAACTGGACCGAGGCTCGACGTCTGGGACTACATCCTGCTCGAGAATATCCCGATCGTTCCGCTCTATCTGGCGGCTCCGCGCCCCGTGGTCGAGCGCGACGGCGCGTTGATCATGGTGGATGACGAGCGAATGCCGCTGCTCGCGGGCGAAGAGCCGCGCTGGCGCTCGGTCAGATTTCGCACCCTCGGTTGCTATCCGCTCAGCGGCGCCACGATTTCGACGGCGGCAACGTTGCCCGAGATCGTGCAGGAGATGATGGCTTCGCGCACCTCCGAACGGCAGGGGCGCATGATCGACCGGGACAGTCCGGCGTCGATGGAGCGCAAGAAAGCGGAAGGCTACTTCTGATGTCCTATCACGAGGCCCCCAAGATCGCCGCCTCCGATGCACCGCAGCTCGATCAGGACGACCGTCCGACGCTGCGCTTCGTGACTTGCGGCAGCGTCGACGACGGCAAGAGCACGCTGGTGGGCCGGCTGCTCTACGATTCCAAGACGCTGCTCGACGACCAGCTCGACGCACTCGCCTCCGAAAGCAAGACGATCGGCACCACCGGCGGCGATCTCGATTTCGCGCTGCTGGTCGATGGCTTGCAGGCGGAACGCGAGCAGGGCATCACGATCGACGTCGCCTATCGCTTCTTCGCAACCAAACTGCGCCGCTTCATCGTCGCCGACACGCCGGGACATGCGCAATATACCCGCAACATGGCGACCGGCGCGTCCAACGCCGAACTCGCCGTGGTGCTGGTCGACGCCCGCAAGGGCGTAATCACGCAGACACGGCGCCATAGCCACATCCTGTCGCTGCTGGGTATTCGTCACGTCGTGCTCGCGGTGAACAAGATGGATTTGATCGAGTTCGACGGAGATCGCTTCGCGGCCATCACCGCCGAATATCTGACCATGGCCGGACAGCTCGGAATCTCGCAGGTGCAGTGCATTCCGGTCGTGGCGCCCGACGGCGACAACATCGTCGCCCCGAGCGCGCGGATGCCCTGGTACACCGGGCCGACCGTCACGGCCTATCTCGAATCGGTCGACGTCTCCGGCGACGTCTCGCAGCGGCCGTTCCGGCTGCCTGTGCAATGGGTCAACCGGCCGAACGCGGAATTCCGCGGCTTCTGCGGGCGAATCGCCAGCGGAACGATCGCGGCCGGCGAGACCATCGCCGTGCAGCCCTCGGGCCGTCAGACGCGCGTCGCGCGCATCCTTACGCCCGGCGGCGAGCGCGAGCGCGCAGCGGCGGGCGAATCGGTGACGCTCACATTGACCGACGAGATCGACGTCAGCCGCGGTGACGTGCTGACCGCAGGAGCCGCGCCGCAGGTCTCGGATCAACTCGCGACCCATCTCGTCTGGTTCGACGACGAGGCCCTGGTCGCCGGCCGACGCTATTTGCTCAAATGCGGCGCGGCCTCGACCGGCGCAGTCATCACGACGCTCGAGCACCGCATCGCCATCGACACCATGGCGCAGGAAAACGCGGCCACGCTCGATGCCAACCAGATCGGCTACGCCCATCTCAGTCTCGATCGGGCGCTGGTGTTCGAGACCTATCGCGACAACCGCGACATGGGCAGCTTCATTCTCGTCGATCCGATCAGCCACCGCACGGCCGCAGCGGGAATGATCGACGTTTCGCTCCGCCGCGCCACCAACATTCATTGGCAGCGGCTGGCCGTCGACAAATCCGTGCGGGCGCGGCTGAAGCAGCAGCGTCCCTGCGTGCTCTGGTTCACGGGGCTGAGCGGTGCCGGCAAATCGACAATCGCCGATCTCGTCGACCGCAGGCTTGCCGAACTCGGACGCCACGCCGCGCTGCTCGACGGCGACAATCTCCGCCACGGCATCAACCGCGACCTCGGCTTCTCCGACGCGGACAGGGCGGAAAACGTCCGGCGCACCGCGGAGATCGCCGCGCTGTTCGTCGATGCCGGCATGATCGCGCTGGTCGCGCTGATCTCGCCGTTCCGCAGCGAGCGCGAGCTGGCGCGTCAGCGGGTCGAGAGCGGCGAGTTCATCGAGATCCATGTCGCGACCCCGCTCGCCGAGTGCGAAAACCGCGATCCCAAGGGGCTCTATCGCAAGGCACGAGCCGGCGAACTGCCGGCATTCACCGGCATTGATCAGCCCTACGAGGCGCCGCAGTCGCCGGAGATCACCCTCGACACGTCAGACATGTCGACCGACGCGTCCTGCGAGCGCATCATCCGCTATCTCAGGGACAACAATTACCTGTAGCGGCCAGGACGGGCGTCGCCGAGCCTCGGGGGTCAGAAATCGGAGGCGATGCCCTTGCGCTCCCAGTCGCCGTAGCGGGTGGGCTCGGGGCCCTTCGGCCCCTGCAGCTCCTTCGCCCTGGCTTCGCCCTCGGTTTGGGCGGCTGCGGCCTGCCGGCGCGCCTCGGCTTCGGCCAGCGCACGCTGGGCAGCCGGCGAGAGCGGCTTGCGATCGGGAACGGGCGGCTGGTCACTCATGGTCCGGCCTTCTAGCGCAGGACGGCCTGCGGCGCGACGTCCAATTACGCATTCCTGAAATCGGGCCCGAAAGGGCTGAAAAAACCGGAAGTGATTCTTACATTTGGCATATTCGCGTGCCAGAGATCGTCCTCTCAAGGCATGCGCCCATTGCGGCGGAACTGCCGCTCGCTCAGAACCTTGCTTCCGCATGCCATCTCAACGTTTCGCCCCTCCGTCCGAAGTGCCAGGCCTTGCGGCACGACGGATTGCCGCCGACATCGTCGACGGCGTGCTGCACAAGCACCGCACGCTCGACGATCAGCTCGACGGCGGCGGTGCCCATCCCGGACTGAAGACGCTGGCCGACCGCGACCGCGCGCTGATGCGGCGCCTGGTGGCCACCGTGCTGCGCCGGCTCGGCACGCTCGGCCACGTACTGTCCCGCCTGCTCGACAAGGGCATTCCCTCCGAGGCGCCGCGCGCGCAGAGCGCGCTCCTGATCGGCGCGGCGCAGATCCTCTGGATGGACGTGCCGGATCACGCGGCCGTCGATCTCTCCGTTCGCCTCGTGCAATCCGACCGGCGCGCCGCGCGCTATGCCGGTCTCGTCAATGCCGTGCTGCGCCGCTGCGCGCGCGAGGGCAAGGCGCTGGTCGAGGAGGTCGCGACGCAATCGCTGGACCTGCCGCCATGGCTGCTCGCGCGCTGGAGCGCGCATTACGGCGAGGAGACCGCAAGAGACATGGCGCTGGCGCTCGGCCACGAGCCCTCGCTCGATCTGACCGTGAAGTCGGACCCCGCACAATGGGCGAGCCGGCTGCATGGCGAGACGCTGCCGACCGGGACGGTGCGGATGCTGCTGCACGGCTCGGTGACCATGCTGCTCGGCTTCGCCGAGGGACAATGGTGGGTGCAGGACGCCGCGGCGGCGCTGCCGGCCCGGCTGTTCGGCGACGTCAAGGGCAAGTCCATTGCCGATCTCTGCGCCGCCCCTGGCGGCAAGACCGCGCAACTGGCGCATGCCGGGGCGCTTGTCACGGCGGTCGACCGCTCGCCGGCCCGGGTGGCGCGCTTGCGCGAAAACCTGGCGCGGCTGTCGCTCCAGGCCGAGACTGTCGTTGCTGACGCCGTAGAGTGGGCCGGTCCCGCCGGGGGCTTCGACGGTATTTTAATCGACGCACCCTGCACCTCGACCGGCACGATCCGCCGTCATCCCGACGTGGCCTGGCTGCGGCAGGAGTCGGATATCGCCGCCTTGTCCGCACTCCAGCAGCGCCTGCTGCGAAAATCGGTGTCGCTGCTCAAGCCCGGCGGTACGCTGATCTACTGCACCTGCTCGCTGGAACCAGAAGAAGGCGAGCAGGCCGTGGCGACGCTGCTGGCGGCCGAGCCTGCGCTTCGCCGCGTCCCTATCGAGGCGTCAGAGGTCGCGGGCCTGGACGAAATCATCACCGCCGAAGGCGATCTGCGCACTTTGCCCAGCCACCTGCCGAACGCCGATCCCAAGCTCGGCGGGCTCGACGGATTTTTGCGGCGCGGCTCATTAAATCCTGATTTTGCACTGGATTTTGCGACCCCGACGCTGATTCGCACACGTTCAAGGTGGTGTCAGACGGGCGATTTTGGGATTAATAGGGATTCGTCGGAATCCTCTCCCCCAATCAAGGCAAGGCGTGTCGGTCGCTCAACGCAGACGTATCTCGACGCTGGTCATGAACCGCTTCGCGCGGAACATGCTTGCGCGCGCGAGCGGCGGCTCCGTTGCGCTGTCGCGGGTCTGGCCCGGCCGTACCGATCGGCTCATCATCGCGCCACACGATTTGCGCACCGCGGATGCGACCCGCGCCGCCGAGATCTATGCCGGGCGCTTCGTCTTCGCCGGCAAGATCGTCAATTGCCACGGCCGCTCGATCTTCGATCTCGAGCCGCCGTCGGAGGACTGGGAGGTTGCGCTGCTCGGCTTCGGCTGGCTGCGCCATCTGCGCGCCGCCGACACCGCGCTGACGCGGGCGAATGCGCGCGCGCTGATCGAGGACTGGATCGCCAACCCCGCCAACAAGCGACGCCCGGTCGCGCGCCGCGCCGACGTGCTGGCGCGGCGCGTGATCTCGCTGCTGTCGCAGGCGCCGCTGGTGCTCAACGAGACCGACAACAAATTCTACCGCCGTTACTTACGCGCGCTCGCACGCGAGATCCGCTTCCTGCGCTACACCATGGTCGACATCCCGGACGGGGTGCCGAAACTGCAGGTGCTGATCGCGCTGTGCTATGCGGCCTTGTGCCTGGCCAACCAGGCGCGTCACATCCGCAGCGCCTCGAAGAAGCTGTCGGACGAATTGCAGCGGCAGATCCTGCCCGATGGTGGACACATCTCCCGCAATCCGGGTGCGCTGATCGAGTTGTTGATCGACCTGCTGCCGCTGCGGCAGACTTTTGCCGCACGCAACATCGCGCCGCCGCCGGCGTTGCTCAACGCGATCGACCGCATGATGCCGATGCTGCGCTTCTTCCGGCATGGCGACGGCAATTTCGCGCTGTTCAACGGCATGAGCGCGACGTCTTCGGATCTGCTCGCCACGCTGCTCGCCTATGACGACACCCACGGCGCGCCGATGGCGAACATGCCGCATACCGGCTTCCAGCGCCTCGATGCCGGCCAGACCACTGTGATCATCGACACCGGCCCGCCGCCGCCGGCCGGCGTCAGCCACGACGCCCATGCCGGCTGCCTGTCGTTCGAACTATCCTCAGGCATCAGCCGCATCGTCACCAATTGCGGCATGCCGACCACGGGCCGGGACAATTGGCGACCGTTCGCACGCGGCACCGCGGCGCATTCGACTCTGACCTATCACGAGACATCCTCATGCCAGTTCGTCGAGATGTCGGCGATGAAGAGGCTGCTGCACGGCTCGCCCGTCACCAGCGGGCCGGTCGAGGTCGAGAGCTACCGCGAGATCGTGCAGAATGGCACGCTGCTTACGACCTCGCATGACGGCTATCTCGCCAAGTTCGGGGCGATCCACCGCCGCGTGCTGATGATCGCCAATGACGGTGCCCGCATCGACGGCGAGGACACGCTGTCGCCGCCGCAAGGCGGACGCTTCAAGGGCGCGGATGCCGATTTCGCGCTGCGCTTCCACCTGCACCCGGCGGTGAAGGCGAGCCGGCTGTCGGATGCCCGCGGCGTCATGCTGGTACTGCCGAACCGCGACGTTTGGACCTTTGAAGCATTGGACGACAAGGTCGACCTCGAGGACAGCGTGTTCCTGGCCGGCAATGACGGCCCCCGCCGCACGGCGCAGATCGTGATCCGGCAGGATGCGCGCCAGGCGCCTTCGATCCGCTGGAGTTTTGTGCGTTCCACCGCCTCGCCGACGGTCACCAACGCCCGGAGGAACGCGCGGCGGGAGCCGGAACTACCGCTGTAAACGGGCGCGATCCGGCCCTATCTACCCGTTGAGACGAGCGCCAAAAGCTGCTATCGAGCGCTCGTTCGCGCGACTGGCGACCTTGGATGGAGCACCATCGGGAAGCGCGACACATATCTGCCGCGCGCCTGGGCATAGACACTTCTTAAGACAGAGGATCTTGCTCATGACTGACCATCCCCGCCGCGTCACCCGTGCTCTGCTTTCCGTTTCCGACAAGAACGGCCTGATCGAATTCGCCAAGGCGCTTGCCGCGCATGATGTCGAGCTGATCTCGACCGGCGGCACCGCCAAGGCAATCGCCGCGGCCGGCCTTGAGGTGAAGGACGTTTCCGACCTCACCGGCTTCCCCGAGATGATGGATGGCCGCGTCAAGACGCTGCATCCGAAAGTCCATGGCGGCCTGCTCGCGATCCGCGACAACAAGGAGCATGCGGAGGCGATGAAGGCGCACGGCATCGCGCCGATCGACCTGCTCGTCGTCAATCTCTATCCATTCGAAGCCACCGTCGAGAAGGGCGCCGGCTTCGAGGATTGCATCGAGAATATCGACATCGGCGGCCCCGCGATGATCCGCGCCGCCGCGAAGAATCATGACGACGTTGCCGTCGTGGTCGAGGCCGACGACTACAAGGCCGTGCTCGACGAGCTCGCCGCCAACAAGGGCGCGACCACACTGAAGCTGCGCCGGCGGCTTGCAGCGAAGGCCTATGCCCGCACCGCGGCTTACGACGCCGCGATCTCGAACTGGTTCAACCGGCAGCTCGAGATCGACGCGCCGGACTTCCGCGCCTTCGGCGGCAAATTGATCCAGTCGCTGCGCTATGGCGAGAACCCGCACCAGACCGCGGCATTCTACGCGACGCCCGACAAGCGCCCGGGCGTCTCCACCGCGCGGCAGCTGCAGGGCAAGGAGCTCTCCTACAACAACATCAACGACACCGATGCGGCCTATGAGTGCATCGGCGAGTTCGACACCAAGCGCACCGCGGCCTGCGTCATCGTCAAGCACGCCAACCCCTGCGGCGTCGCCGAAGGCGCCAACCTCGTCGAGGCCTATCGCAGGGCGCTCGCTTGCGATTCCACCTCGGCGTTCGGCGGCATCATCGCGATGAATCGCGCGCTCGACGCCGACACCGCGCGCGAGATCACCAAGATCTTCACTGAGGTGATCATCGCGCCCGACGCCAGCGAAGAGGCGATCGCCATCATCGGCGGCAAGAAGAACCTGCGCCTGCTGCTCGCCGGCAGCCTGCCCGATCCGCGCGCGCCCGGCCTCACCGCCAAGACGGTCGCGGGCGGCCTGCTCGTGCAGAGCCGCGACAACGCCGTAGTCGACGACATGACGTTCAAGGTCGTGACCAAGCGCGCGCCGACCGATGCCGAAATGCGCGACCTGAAGTTCGCGTTCCGCGTCGCCAAGCACGTCAAGTCGAATACCATCATCTACGCCAGGGACCTTGCCACCGTCGGCATCGGCGCGGGCCAGATGAGCCGCGTGGATTCAGCGCGGATCGCGGCACGTAAGGCCCAGGATGCGGCGGCCGAGCTGAAGCTCGCCGAGCCGCTCACCAAGGGCTCGGTGGTGGCCTCCGATGCGTTCTTCCCGTTCGCCGATGGCATGCTCGCCTGCATCGAAGCCGGCGCCACCGCGGTGGTGCAGCCCGGTGGCTCCATGCGCGACGACGAGGTGATCAAGGCCGCCGACGAGCACGGCATCGCCATGGTGTTCACCGGCACGCGGCACTTCAGGCACTAGCTGGCTGGCGGTAGCCCGGATGGAGCGTAGCGAAATCCGGGTCAGCGCCTCTGCGGCAACAGGTTTCCCGGATTGCGCTGCGCTCCATCCGGGCTACGAACGGCGTCGGGAGCTAAGGCTCCCGCACCCGCATCAACAGCCCCAACCCCGCGACGAAGAACACCACCAGCACGGCCATGCCGGCCTTCTGGCTTGCGGTCACCGCGGTGATCGTGCCGATCAAGAGCGGTCCGATGAAGGATGTCACCTTCCCCGTCAGCGCGAACAGACCGAAATACTGCGCGATGCGGTCCTTTGGCGCGAGGCGGATCAGCAGCGTGCGTGAGGCGGCCTGCAGCGGGCCGCCGGCCGCGCCGATCAGGCAACCCAGCACCAGATAGGCGCGCTCGGCCGCGCTCGAGAACATGGGAGCGCCCGGCAACGGCGGCGCGACCTTGACGAACAACACATGATCCCTGTCGACCAGAAGGATCGCCGCCACGGACAGCAACAGCAGCAGCATGCTGCCGGCGATGACGCGCTTCGGCCCGAGATGGTCGTCGAGCTTGCCGCCGAGCCATGCGCCGAACGTGCCGGTGATCGCAAGCATGATGCCGAAAGTGCCGATCTGGATGGTGTGCCAGCCGAACGTGCCCGCGGCGTAGATGCCGCCGAAGGCGAACAGCGAGACCAGCCCGTCGGTGTAGATCATGTTGGCGAGCAGGAACGCCGCAAGCGACTTCTGCTTCGGCAGGCTTCTGATCGACTGCTTCAGTTCCGAGAGTCCTTCCTGCAGCGCCTCGCGCAGTGGGCGCTTTGCCGGATAGTCGGGCGTGAACAGGAACAGCGGCGTCACGAAGATCACGAACCACACTGCGGTCAGCGGTCCGACGATGCGGTCGCCCTGGTGGCTGACCGGATCGAGCCCAAACAACGGCGTGAATCCCAGCAATGTGCGGCCGGTCTCGGGATTGGCGGCAAGGAAGCCGAGCACGATGATCAGGCTGACGATGCCGCCGATGTAACCCGTGGCCCAGCCGGTGCCGGAGAGTCGTCCGATCCGCTCCGGCGGCACCAGCGTCGGCATCATCGCATTGTTGAAGACGGTCGCGAACTCCGCCCCGACGCTGGCGAGCGCGACCGCGGTGAGCAGGGGCGGAATGATGGCCTGATCGCCGGGCTTTCCGATCCACAGGGTGCAGGACGCCAGCACAAGCAGCGCACCGAAACCTGCGATCCACGGTTTCCTTCGACCCGACGCATCCGCGATGGCGCCGAGCACCGGCGACATCAGCGCGATTGCAAGGCCTGCGGCCGCCATCGCAAATCCCCACAATGATTGGCCGGCGGCGGGATTCGGCGCAATGCTGGTGGCAAAATACGGCGCGAACACAAAGGTCGTGATCAGCGTGAAATAGGGTTGGGCAGCCCAATCGAAGAAGATCCAGCTGACGACGGCGGCGCGCGGCGGATAGGTCCGCGGCACTTCGGCCATGCGCGCATCGGGGGCGATCGTCGTCATCACGCAGTCCTTATCACGAACAGTTTTGTCTCTCTTGGAGCAAACCGTATAGCATTGCAGCGAGGCGTGTGAACTGGTCCGACGCCACGGCGGAAGCTAGATAATGTCGTCATATTCGACTCGGCGGACATTTTTCGCCTTCATTGCCGCTCTGGCATTTGGCCTTGCGCCAGCGACCGCTCAAGATGCGCGGCGCACCTATGTTCCGGCCGCGCCTGACGCCGTGCGCGCCATCGCCGCCGAGCACGGCATGGTGGTCGCGCAAGAGAAGATATCCGCGCAGATCGGCGCCGATATCCTGCGGCGCGGCGGCAATGCGGTCGATGCAGCTGTCGCGACCGGCTTTGCGATGGCCGTGACTTATCCCCGCGCGGGCAATATCGGCGGCGGCGGCTTCATGGTGATTCATTCCGCCGACCGCAATGAAGACATCACGATCGATTACCGCGAGACGGCGCCGGCGGCGACCACGCCGCAAATCTTCCTCGGCGCCGACGGCAAGCCCGATACGGCTAAGTCGCGGGATTCCGCGCTCGGCATCGGCGTGCCCGGCACCGTTGCCGGTTTTCCCTGGCGCTGGAAAAATACGGCTCCGGCCAGTTCACGCTGGCACAGTTGCTCGAGCCGGCCATCGCACTCGCCCGCGACGGCTTCATCGTCAGCGACGACATCGCGGATACGCTGCCGGCGTGGCACCGGCGGCTCGCACGCTGGCCGTCCTCGGCAAAGATCTTCTCGCGGCCTGATGGTGCGCCGTTCGGCGAAGGCGACAGGCTGGTACAGGGCGATCTCGCGGAAACGCTGTCTGCCATCGGTGCACAGGGACCACGCGGCTTCTATGAGGGGCCGGTCGCGGACAAGCTCGCCAAGGCCGTGGCCGACGCGGGCGGCATCATGACGCCGGCCGATTTGAAGGCCTATCAGGCCGTGATCCGCGCGCCGGTGCGCGGCACCTATCGCGGCTATGACATCGTGTCGATGCCACTGCCGTCGTCCGGGGGCGTCGTGCTGGTGGAAACACTCAACATCCTCGAAGGTTTTCGGCTTGCCGATTTGAAGCCAGGATCTTCGGCATCGTTGCATCTCTTGATCGAGGCGATGAAGCGCGCCTATGCGGATCGCGCGCGTTATCTCGGCGACCCCGCTTTCGTCAACGCACCGATCGAAACGCTCATCGCGAAGGACTACGCCGCCAAGCTGCGCTCCGGCATCTCCACCGAACGCGCCACTCCGTCGAAGGAGCTCGTTTCCGAGGCCCCCTCGCCACGCGAGGGCAGCAACACCACGCATTTCTCGGTGGTCGATTGCCGGGGCAACGCCGTCAGCAACACCTATACGCTGAACTTCAGCTACGGCGTCGGCCTCGTTGCGGAAGGCACCGGCGTGTTGCTCAACAATGAGACTCGACGATTTCACCGCCGCCGTCGGCGCCTCCAATGCCTACGGCCTCGTCGGCTTCGAGCCCAATCTGCCCGGACCGGGCAAGCGTCCGCTTTCCTCGATGTCGCCGACCATCGTGCTCAGGGACGGCAAGCCGGTGCTGGTGACGGGGTCACCCGGCGGCAGCCGCATCATTTCCAGCGTGCTGCAGGTCGTCGTCAACGTGCTCGATTACAAGATGGACGTGGCGGCCGCCGTCGCGGCGCCACGTCTGCATCACCAATGGCTGCCCGACGAAGTGCGCATCGAGCGTGGCTTTCCTGACGACGTGTTGCTCGGGCTGAAAGCGATGGGCCACACGATCGTCGAACCGATGGGACAGACGTCGGCGAATTCGATCTTCGTGTCGCCGAACGGGCCGCTGGGTGCGCCCGACCCCCGCACGCGGGGCGCAGAAGCAGCGGGGCAGTAGCACGATCCCTGCATAGCCCGCAGGCTTGCGCGCGGCACGGCGCGTGCTACCACCGCGGCCAAAGAAACGCCGGGGAAACGCCGATGACCGCGACCGATCCGAACCAGCGCATCGAGCGCACGGAGATCGAAGACTCCAGCCTCCTTGCCTTCTACCGCGACATGAGCGCCCCGGAGCGACGGACGTTCTGGGCCTGCGCGGCGGGCTGGGCGCTCGACGGCATGGACTTCATGATCTATCCGCTCGTGATCGGCACCATCATCGCGCTGTGGAAGGTCGATGCGGCGTCCGCTGGTCTCGCCGGCACGGTGACGCTGCTGGCGTCCGCGATCGGCGGCTGGCTCGGCGGCTATCTCTCCGATCACATCGGGCGGGTGCGAACCCTCCAGATCACCATCGTCTGGTTCTCGTTCTTCTCGCTGATCTGCGCCGTCGTGCAGAATTTCGACCAGCTCCTGATCGCACGCGCCGTGCTCGGCCTCGGCTTTGGCGGCGAATGGGCGGCGGGCGCCGTGCTGATGGGCGAGGCGATCCGGCCGCAATATCGCGGCCGCGCGGTTGGCTCAGTGCAGTCGGGCTGGGCGGTCGGCTGGGGCCTCGCGGTGCTGTCGCAAGCGATCCTGTTCTCGGTTTTGCCGCCGGAGATAGCGTGGCGCTGGATGTTCGTGATTGGCGCGTTGCCGGCGCTGCTCGTGTTCTACATCCGCCGCTCGGTCACCGAGCCGGAGATCTCGGCCCAAGCCCGCGCCAGGCAGGCTGCGAGCGGCGATCGCCCGGCGCTCTGGGAAATCTTCTCCGGCCCGATCCTAAAGACCACGATCCTGGCCTCGCTGATGGCGACAGGCTGCCAGGGCGGCTACTACGCCGTCACGTTCTGGGTGCCGCAATTCCTGACCAAGGAGCGGCATCTGTCGATCGTCGGCTCGACCGGCTATCTGTCGACGCTGATCATCGGCTCCTTCATCGGCTATCTCACGGGCGCATGGCTTGCCGACCGGATCGGGCGGCGACATCTTTTCCTGATCTTCTCGATCGGCGCCATCGCCGTGGTGCTGCTTTATACGCAGCTGCCGCTCACCAACGAGATGCTGTGGGTGCTCGGTTTCCCGCTCGGCTTCTTCGCTTCCGGCTACTTCTCCGGTATCGGCGCGTTCCTGACGGAGCTTTATCCGACGCGGCTGCGCGGCTCCGGCCAGGGCTTTTGCTACAATTTCGGCCGCGGCATCGGCGCGCTGTTTCCGTTCCTCGTCGGCGCACTGTCGGCATCGACGTCGCTTGCCAATGCCATCGCGATCTTCGCAGTGGTGGCTTACACGGTGTTCTTCATCGCCGCCTTTGCGCTGCCGGAGACGCGCGGACGCGTCCTGCACGCGCACTGACAGGCGCCATTGAGCGCCGTCTTCCAGAGGCGGTGAGGAAGTTTACCGCCCCACCTGATAAGGCCCGCCCTTTTCGAGCGCCCTGGCGTAGGCGGGGCGAGCGTGGATGCGCTCGAGGAACGCCATCGCCTTGGGATGGCCCTGCTCCAGCCCGCCGCGCGCCTGCGCCGCTTCCAGCGGAAAGCTCATCTGGATGTCGGCGGCGGTGAACTCGTTGCCGGCGAACCACTCGCTCTTCGCGAGCTCGCCTTCCCAGTAATCCATGTGCTGCTTGAGCTGCGGATTGACCAGCGTGGTCAACGCCTGGTTCGAGACCTTGCGCACCAACGGACGAAGCAACGCCGGCGCGCGCTTCGGCATCAGCGTGAACAGGAGCTTGAGCAGCAGCGGCTGCATCGCGGACCCCTCGGCGTAATGCAGCCAATAGGTGAAACGCAGCCGCTCCGGCGTGTTCGGCGGCGGGATCAACCGGCCATTGCCGTAGGTTGCAACGAGATATTCGATGATCGCGCCGGACTCGGCGATGGTGTTACCGTTGTCGGTGATGACGGGCGACTTGCCGAGCGGATGGATCGCGCGCAGCTCCTTCGGCGCGCGCATGTCCGGCTGGCGCTGATAGCGCACGATCTCGTAGGGAACGCCCAACTCTTCGAGCAGCCACAGCACGCGCTGCGAGCGGGAGTTGTTGAGGTGGTGAACGGTCAGCATCGGCGGAGTCCCCAAGAGCTAGGCATGGCCAGTCGGCCGCGCCGTTCGTGCCAGCCCGGGAACGTAATGTCGAGCCGGGCTTGCGATAATTTCACCCGGGTATATTGACCTTGATAATTTACCCGGGTATTAAATGACCCCAGCGTCGTCAATATGGCAATGATTCCAATGCAGAAGACTTTCACCGCTTTCCAAGGGCAGCACCGCCTGGTGTCCGGGCCGGCCGGCGAGGTCGCGCTGGTCGTCAAGCGGGTAGCCCCACAGCCGGACGCGCCCATCATCATCTTCGAGGACGCCACGGGCCGCTCGATCGACTTCGACCTGCGCGGCGGGGACCGCGAGGTGCTGGCGCGGCTGGCGAAGCTCGTCCCGCCCCCGGCGGAGGAGAGCACGCCACCGAACGAGCCGCGCGGCCGCGGCCGGCCGAAGCTCGGCGTGGTCGCGCGCGAGGTGACGTTGCTGCCGCGACACTGGGAGTGGCTGGGCGCGCAAGCAGGCGGCGCCTCGGTCGCGCTGCGCAAGCTCGTCGACGAGGCGAGACGTGCCAGCGGCGACAAGGACCGCGAGCGGCAGGCGCGCGACGCGGCCTACCACTTCATGTCGACCATGGCCGGCAATCTGCCGCAGTTCGAAGAAGCTTCGCGCGCGCTGTTCGCGGACGACCGGCGACGCTTCACCGGCCTGATCGCGGATTGGCCGACCGACATCCGCGACCACATCGTCAAGCTCGCCTACAGCGACCGCGCGTAAACCGCGCGGCGCTCTTCACAACCCCATCGACGGCCGAAGCCGCGCGCCTTGCGCGGCAACGGTCTCACACGTCCCCATGAAAGGCCCATCCATGTCCGCCGCCAAGTCGCTCTGGACCACATTCCTGCGCTTCCTCGCGCCCTTGATGCTCAGCAATGCGCTGCAATCGCTGTTCGGCACCGTCAGCAACGTTTATCTCGGCCAGATGATCGGCGTCGATGCGCTGGCGGCCGTCTCGGTGTTCTTCCCCGTGATGTTCTTCCTGTTCGCCTTCGTCATGGGCCTCAGCACCGGCGCGACCGTCTTGATCGGTCAGGCTTTTGGCGCGCGCGAATTCGACAAGATCAAGACCGTCGTCGGCACGACGCTTGCGATCGGCCTCGTGCTGTCCATCTCGGTTGCGCTGATCGGCGGGCTCTTCAGCCGGCAATTGATGATGGCGCTCGCCACCCCTGCGGACATCCTCGCCCCCGCCAGCGCCTATGCGCGGATCATGCTGCTCACCATGCCGCTCGGCTTCGTCTTCCTGCTGATGACCGCGATGATCCGCGGCGTCGGGGACGCGCTCACGCCCTTGCTGGCGCTGGCGCTGTCGACCGCGATTGGCCTCTTCCTGACACCGGTCTTGATCCGCGGATCGTTCGGGCTGCCGGCGGCCGGCATCACCAGTCCGGCATGGGCGGCGGCCATCGCGAACACGCTCACCCTGATCGCGCTGGCGCTCTACCTGCGGCGGAAGAAGCACGCGCTCGCACCGGACACGGCGCTGTTGCGCCAGCTGCGGCTCAACGGCGCCATGCTCGGCAAGATCCTCGGCATCGGCCTGCCAAGCGCCATCGGCATGGTCGTGATGGCGATCGCAGAGCTGGTTCTGCTCGGCCTCGTCAACGGCTTTGGCTCGGAAGCCACAGCGGCCTATGGCGCCGTCAACCAGGTGATGGGCTACACGCAGTTCACGGCGATGTCGATTTCGATCGCGGTCTCGATCCTCGGCGCGCAAGCCGTCGGCGGCGGTGACCGAACCCGGCTCGACGGGATCGTGCGGATCGGGCTCACCTTCAACCTCGTGCTGACCGGCGGGCTGGTCGCGCTGATCTATCTCGTCCCGCGCGCCGTGCTCGGCATCTTCATCACCGACAGCGCCGTGCTCGATCTGGCGAAAGGCCTGCTCGACATCGCCCTCTGGAGTTCCGTGCCGTTCGGCCTCGCCACGGTGTTCTCGGGGGCGATGCGCGCGGCCGGTGTGGCGTTGACGCCGATGCTGCTCGCGATCTTCGCTATCCTCGCGATCGAGCTCCCGGCCGCGGTGATCCTGAGCCACACCATCGGCCTTCGGGGCGTATGGGCCGCCTATCCCATCGTCTTCTGCGCCATGTTCGTTTTGCAGATGGGCTATTACTTGCTGGTGTGGCGCAAGCGGGCGATCAGGCGTCTGGTATGACCCTCAAAGTATTACGACCATCATTAAACGGTGGACCTGCGGGGCACGCTGCGCCACAATGGGTGAAAAGCGTCCTCAAGGGAGAACGAGTTTGACCCGCACCGCCCCGCAGTTCCTGTTCGATTTCGGCAGCCCGAACGCCTATCTCAGCCATCTCGCGATTCCCGCGATCGAGCAGCGCATCGGCGTCAAGTTCGAATACGTTCCGATTTTGCTCGGCGGCATCTTCAAATCGACCAACAACAAATCGCCGGCCGAGACGCTCGCCGGCGTCAAGAACAAGCGCGAATTCCAGCAGGTGGAAACCGAGCGCTTCCTCAAGCGCTTCAAGGTCCCGCCCTATGCTTGGAATCCGCACTTTCCGGTCAACACGCTCAATCTGATGCGCATGGCGATTGCGGCGCAGGTGGAGGGCGTGTTCGAGAAATATGTCGAGGCCGCCTTCCATCACATGTGGCGCGAGCCGAAGAAGATGGACGATCCCGAGATCGCGGCGAAGGCGCTGGCATCCTCCGGCCTCGATGCCCAGAAGCTGTTTGCCCGCAGCCAGGAGCCCGAGGTGAAGGCGAGGCTGATCAAGAATACCGAGGACGCCGTCGTCCGCGGTGCATTTGGCTCGCCGACCTTCTTCGTCGGCAACGAGATGTTCTTCGGCAAGGAACAGCTCCGCGAGGTCGAGGAAATGGTGCTCGCGACGTAGCCGCCCGTTGTCCGATGACAGAATGTGATCATGGCGGCATTCTGGATTGCTTCGCTTCGCGCGCAATGCCGACTATAAGTAGCCGCCAAGAGCAACAAGGGAGCATCCCATGCGCATTCTCGTGGTCGGCGCCGGCGCCATCGGCGGCTATTTTGGTGGCAGGCTGTTGCAGGCCGGCCGCGATGTCACCTTCCTGGTCCGGTCGCGCCGCGCCGGCGAATTGGCGGACGCCGGACTCGTCATCAAAAGTCCGAACGGCGATGTGACCCTGAAGAATCCGCCGACCGTGCAGGCCGATGCGATCAAGGACAAGTTCGACGTCGTGCTTTTGAGCTGCAAGGCGTTCGACCTCGACGACGCCATCAAATCGTTCGCCGCGGCGGTCGGGCCAAACACGGCGATTATCCCCATGCTCAACGGCATGCGCCATCTCGACATTCTCGACGCCAAATTCGGCAAGGAGCGCGTGCTCGGCGGCCTCTGCGCCATCGCCGCGACCTTGAACGAGAAGCGCGAGGTGGTGCAGCTGCAGCCGATGCAGGCGATCAATTACGGCGAGCGCGACGGAAGCCTGTCAGATCGCGTCAAGGCGATCGACGAGGCCTTCAAGAGCGGCATCATTGGCGCGGCCGCCAGCCAGAACATCATGCAGGACATGTGGGAGAAGTGGGTGTTCCTCTCCTCTCTCGCCGCATCCACCAGCCTGATGCGCACCTCCGTCGGCAACATCCTTGCGGCGCCCGGCGGCCGGGATTTCCTGCTCGGCATGCTGGACGAGACCAGTGCGATTGCGGCCGCGTCCGACTACCCGCCGGGCGGCCCGTTCTTCGAACGGGTGAAGGGCAACCTCACGACGGAGGGTTCGCCGATGACGGCCTCGATGTTCCGCGACGTCAAGGCCGGCCTGCCGGTCGAGGCCGATCATGTCATCGGCGACCTCATCGCGCGCGCCGATGCCGCCAAGGTGCCGGTGCCGAAGCTGCGCATCGCCTACACGCATTTGAAGGCGTATGAGAAGCAGCGGGCGGGGTAGGCAGCAGCTACTCACTCCGCTGTCGTCCCGGACAAGCGAAGCGCAGATCCGGGACCCATACCACAGGCAGTGGTTATAGCGCGAGCTGGTCACCACGAGTCTTCGCAAACGCGATCCTGTGGCTATGGGTCCCGGGTTCGCGCTTTGCGCGCCCCGGGACGACGAGCTGTGTTGACCGCTCGACCCGGCGCTATTTCAAATACGCCAGATAGTGCGAGACCGCTGTGATTTCCTCGTCGCTCATGTGATAGGCGACATCCGCCATTGCGGCGACGCCGCCGCCGACGCGCTGGCCCGCTTTGTAATCGTGCAGCGCCTTGACCAGGTATTCCTCGCGTTGACCCGCGAGCCGCGCGACTCCTTGGTGCCGGCGAAGCTATCCGTGTGGCATGAGGCGCAGCGGCGGCCTGCGGCAACCTGCGCGCCTTTCTTCGACAGGTCTGGATCCCCGTCTTCCGGTCCTTTCGGCGGTGTCATTTGCGAGAAATAAGCGCCGAAACTGCGGATGTCCTCGTTGGTGATCTCTTCGGCAATCGGCTTCATCTGGTCGTTCTTGCGCGAGCCGGCGCGGAAGAACACGAGCTGCCACTGGATGAACTGATCGGGCTGCCCGGCCAGCGAGGGAATATTCTCGGTTTGCGAAATGCCGTTCTCGCCGTGACAGCCGGAGCAGACGGAGGCTTTTTCCTTGATCGCGGCATTATCGGCGGCGAGAGCTGGGGCGAAGGCGAGCAGAAGCGCCGCAGGCAGAATTCCGAACCGAACGACGCGCATTGCTGATTTCTCCGATTGTCATTGCCGGGCTCGACCCGGCAATCCATCTCTTTTGCAAAGTTTCTCGTTTGAATGGATGCCCGGATCAAGTCCGGGCATGACGAACGTGTTCCATCGCAAGTCTGTCGCAAGAAAAAGAGGCTGCAGCCGTCACACGGCCGCAGCCTCTCCGTAACGTCGCGCTACTTCTTGCTGTAGCTGATGCGGTAGATCGCGCCGGCCCAGTCGTCGGCGACGAGGATCGAACCATCCTTGGCGAGGATGATGTCGTCGGGACGCCCGAGATAGCCCTGGTCACCCTCGAGCCAGCCGGAGGCAAACACCTCTTCCTTCGGGTTCTTGCCGTCCGGCCCGACAATGACGCGCATGATGCGCGCGCCCTGATATTTGTGCCTGTTCCAGGAGCCGTGCTCCGCGATCAGGATGTTGTTCTTGTACTCGGCGGGAAACTGGTCGCCGGTATAGAACTTCATGCCGAGCGGGGCGACATGGGCGCCGAGATTCAGCACGGGCGGCGTGAACTCGGAGCATTTGTGGCCCATCGCGAACTTGTCGTCAGGCAGATTGCCCTGGTGGCAGTAGGGATAGCCGAAGTGCTCGCCGATCTTGTTGATCATGTTCAGCTTGTCGCTGGGCTTGTCGTCGCTGATCCAGTCGCGGGCATTCTCGGTGAACCAGTACTTGCCGGTACGCGGATCGACGTCGCCGCCGACCGAGTTACGAACGCCGAGCGCATAGATCTCGGCGTTGCCGGTCTTGGGATCGACGCGGCGGATCTGCGAAACGCTGGTCGGCGGGATGCCGATGTTGAAGGGCGGTCCGAACGGAATGTAGAACCAGCCCTCCTTGTCGACGGCGATGTACTTCCAGCCATGCGCGGCGTAGGACGGCATGTCGTCGTACACGACCTTGCCGTCACCGAGCTTGTCGAGATTGGCCTCTGCATTGTCGTAACGGATCAGCTTGTCGACGGCGATGACGTAGAGCGCGCCGTCCTTGAAGGCGAGACCCGTGGGCATGTTGAGGCCCTTGAGGACCGTCTTGACCTCCTTCTTTCCGTTGTTGTCCTTGATGGCATAGACGTTGCCGAGGCCGAACGAGCCGACGAACAGCGTGCCCTTGTCACCCCAGGCCATCTGCCGCGCGGCCAGCACGCCCGAAGCATAGACCTCGATCTTGAAGCCCGCGGGCAGCTTGATCTTCTTGATGATGTTGGCGAGGCTCGGCATCGGAGGCGCCGGTCGGCGGCCCCGACGGCGGCGCGAGGCCCTTCTGCGCCTCGGTCTCGTCGCCCAGGAACCAGTCATCCGGCGGATGGGTCCAGAACTCCTTGGTGCCGGATTCGTATTTCTTTAGCGGTTTGCTCTTGTCCTGCGCATTGCCAATGCTGGTCCCCGCAAGAAGGGCCACGGCTGCAAGCGCCAACACGGATCGATGGAACATCGATGTCATCGCGTCACTTCCCTAAGGCAGCCGTCAGGGCTGCGATTTATTTTGTTTTGCTAGTCGAGAGGCGAAGTTTGGGATCTGCCGACAGGCAGACGCAAAAAGGCTAGCACATCTGCGAGCGCTGAGAAGGCATCGCGTGCGCTGAGGTTGCGCTCAATAAAAATTGAGACGGAATGTCGACGAGGGCAACCCCGGCGTCGGCAGCGTTCTCGCTGCAACGCGGAATCGAGACGGCCAAAGGGGCGCCAAACAGAAACTGCGAAAACAACCCCATGCACAGTAGAACGCCTCGGGCCGGGTTGCGCGCGGCGATACCTGACAGGCATTTGATGCATCGAGCAAAATGACGAACAGCGCGCTCGTCAGGCGACGGGGTAAGGTCCGTCACCGAACACCGTGTCATGATAGCCCTTCGAGCCGATCTCGTGCGCCAGCGCGCTGCGAAAATCGCGGCCATCGCGCAGGCTTCTCAGCACATGTGCGAAATCGAATTCAGGCCGCCAGCCGAGGCTCACGCCGCGCGCGCTCGTTGACATAGACCCGGTCGATCTCGGGGAACAGGCTCCAGCCGCGCGCCGCATAGAGCTGCGCGCACTCCGGATAGAGTTCGCGCACGACCGCGGCCGCATCGCGCGCCAGCGCGGCGAGATCACGCGGTTCGAACGGGCTGGTGGCCGAGACGATGTAACGGGCAAAGCCGATGTCTGGCGCACGGCTGGCGGCGAGCAGGTGCGCGCTCACCGCATCCGCGATATCCAGTCGGCGATAGAGCAGCTCGTTGGCCTGCGCATTCTCAGCGGAGTAGGCCGACCGCATCGCGGGATCATCGTCATCCTCCGGAAAGAAGCGCGAGGTCCGCAACACCAGAACCGGCAGGCCGCGCTCGCGGAAGAACAACTCGCACAGCGTTTCCGCCATCAGCTTTGTCGTGCCGTAGATGTTCTTCGGGACCGGCGGCAGATCCTCGGTGACCCAGACCGCGGCCTGACCCGCTTCGGGGCGGAGCTGCGAGCCGAACGCGCTGGTCGTGCTGGTGAACACGAAACTCCTCACGCCGGCCGCGACCGCCGCCTCGAGCAGATTGAGCGTGCCTGACACGTTGGTATCGACGAAGTCCTGCTTGGAATGGGTCGCCACATGCGGCTTGTGCAGCGTCGCGGTGTGGATCACGGCCGTCACGCCGGCCATCTCGCGCCGTACGAATTCGGCATCGACGATCGAGCCGACGGCATCGGTGAAGGGCGATGGCTTTAGGTCGATGCCACGCGCGGGCGACCCACGCCCGCGGAGCGTCCGCAGGATGGCCTCGCCGAGGTGACCCGCGCTACCCGTGACCAGAATTGTCATGACAGACCCAATACAGCCGCCAGCGGCGCTGGCGAACCACGTTTCCGTCTGGTCTGGCTGGATGCTCTGGGAGAAATTTGGAGCGGGCGAAGGGGCTCGAACCCTCGACCCCGACCTTGGCAAGGTCGTGCTCTACCACTGAGCTACACCCGCATCCTGTGTCGGTCGCGTGACGCGCCGGCAACGGCTGTCGTATGCCAAAAGCGGGAGGGGAATGCAACAGCTACCGGCGGCATAGATTGGCATTCGAGGGCGCTATTTGGGCCCCTCATGCGGCCAAACGGCCCAAAAAGGCCCCGGAACCGCCGAATCGGCCGCGGTGCATTGAAATTCGGCCCAATCGGCCCAATTTAGGAGCCGACAGCGAGCATAGGATGCGGCGGCATGCTAAGAGCCGCCATTCCGACATCAGACGAGGGGATCCCGTGACGATCATCGACCAGGGTAACGGAGCGGCGGGCCCGGCTGCGGCCGATCTGATCAAGGACACCACCACCCAGACCTTCGTGAAGGACGTCATCGAGGAATCGAAGCGCCAGCCGGTGCTGATCGATTTCTGGGCGGAGTGGTGCGGCCCCTGCAAGCAGCTCACCCCTGTATTGGAAAAGGCCGTCAGGGCCGCCAAGGGCAAGGTCAAGCTGGTCAAGATGAACATCGACCAGCACCCGGCGATCCCGGGCCAGATGGGCATCCAGTCGATCCCCGCCGTGATCGCTTTCGTCAACGGCCAGCCGGCCGACGGATTCATGGGCGCGGTGCCCGAGAGCCAGCTCAACGCCTTCATCGAGAAGCTGACCAAGGGCGTGACCGCGCCGGGCGAGGTCAACGTCGCCGAGATCGTGCAGGAAGCCGATGCCGTGCTCGCCGAGGGCGACGCCGCGGCGGCCGCGCAGATCTATGCCGAGGCGCTGCAGCATGATTCGACCAACATCGCCGCGCTTGCCGGTCTTGCGAAGTGCTACGCCGTCTCCGGCGCGATGGAGCAAGCCAAGCAGACGCTGGCCATGGTGCCGGAATCCAAGCGCAACGACCCCGCGGTGAAGGCTGTGCAGACTGCGATCGATCTCGCCGAGCAGGCCCAATCGCTCGGACCGGTCGCGGAGCTGGAACAGAAAGTCGCCGCAAACCCGCTCGATCATCAGGCCCGATTCGACCTGGCGACCGCGCTTAACGCGCAAGGCGACCGTGCTGCGGCCACCGCGCAGCTGCTCGAGATCGTCAAGCGCGACCGCAAGTGGAACGATGACGGCGCCCGCAAACAGCTGGTGCAGTTCTTCGAGGCCTGGGGCGGCGCGGACGATGCAACCGTCGAGGGACGCAAGCGCTTGTCGACGATCCTGTTTTCGTAGACGCAAGCTGGCTGAGTCAGCGGGGACCAGATGCCGATCAACATCGAATATCGCGGGCCCGCCGACCTTCCGGAGATCATTCCGGTGTTTCCGCTGCCGGGCGCGCTGCTGCTGCCCCGCGGCCAGATGCCGCTCAACATCTTCGAGCCGCGTTACCTTGCGATGGTCGACGATTCCTTCCGCGACGGCCATCGCCTGATCGGCATGATCCAGCCCGACGTCGCGCACTCGCCGAAGGATTCCGACAGGCCGACGCTGTTCCGCGTCGGCTGCGTCGGCCGCATCACCCAGCTCGCCGAATCCGGCGACGGCCGCTACATCCTCGAACTCACCGGCGTTTCACGCTTTCGCGTGGTCGAGGAGGCTCGAGGTGCTCACCGCCTACCGGCAGTGCAAGGTGGACTTCTTCGCCTTCGTCGACGACTTCACCGCGCGCATGGGCGAAGACGAAGTCGACCGCGAGGCGCTGCTGGCCGTGCTGGCTGACTTCTTGAAAGCGAACAACCTCAAGGTCGATTGGGAGGGCGTCGAAAGCGCGCCCAATGAGGCGCTCGTCAACGCGCTGGCGATGATGTCGCCCTATGGTCCCGCGGAGAAGCAGGCCATGCTGGAAGCGCTCGACCTGAAGACCCGCGCCGAGATCCTGATAGCCGTCACCGAGATGGACCTCGCCAAGAAGCGCACCAGCGGCGATCCGCCGCTGCAGTGAGTCATTGATGGCGCGGAGTGATCCGCCTCAAAACCTCTAGGAATGACCACGGATGCGTTTGCGGCCGGTGATCATCGCGCGGATCAAATTCTCGCGCTGGAGAAGGGCCATCAACACCACGCCCAGCACATGCAGCACGACCAGAACGATGACCGCGTCCGATGAATAATGATGGGTGTCTTCGACCCACCAGACGCCGAAGAAGGTGACGGTCACCGACATCGCGCCCGTGATCGCCGAGACGGTGAGCGAGACCAGCAGTGCCATCAGCATCACCGTGCCGGCAGGATTGAGTCCGATATAGCGGCCAGTGATGCCGCGGCGCAGATTCCACAGATAGCCTGGCGCCGCGCGAAGCCTGATCCTGATCATGCGAAAGCGCGAATAGCGGCTTCCCCAAAAGCCCCAGACCAGACGGAAGGCGAGAAGTCCGAGCACCGCATAACCGACGATGCGGTGAAGGCGGTCATAGACCGTCGGGGTGAACCACGCAGCCAGAACGCACGCCGCGAGAGCCCAGTGCCAGAGGCGCAGCGGGAGGTCCCAGACCGCGACCGTCCGCGAAGCTGTTCGATCCGCGGGGGTCCTGTCGGACGCCCCGCGCGTTTCTGGCATCGCTTCTTCAATCAAGCAAAGACCATCCTAAAGCCCTGCTTTGCGCCGATCATTCCTGCGCAGCCGTCACGACCTAGGTGACGTTACTTGCCGATTTACTTGGCGATCGTGTGCTTCAGGCTGAGATCTTCGGGGCTGTAGAACAGCTCGTAAAGCTTGCCTTCCTTGACGCCGTAGACTTCGTAGCACGAGCCTTCGATCTTGGAGCGCCGCACTTCGTATCCCAGCGCCTTGGCCTTGGCTTCGGCTTCGCTGGCCGGCTTCCAGGACGCCTTGTCAAGCTTGGTGCAGTCCTTGAAACCGTCGGCCATGGCCGTCGACCCCATGCCGATCCCGACCGTCAGTGCAATGGCAACAACACGAATGACCTTCACGAACATCTCCTCCTCTGTCGTGCGCGCTACGCGAGCCGCGAAGCGGGACTGAAGGAAGCAAAGGTGATGGTGAAGTCAATCCGGTACGAAGCCATTTGGATTTAGAGTTGTTCTAACGATCGCCAAAAGATCAGTGCTCTCCGCATGCAGCATGCAATCGCGCAGGCGCTGCGGCCTTACGCCTCACGGGCCGGATGAACGACTGGACTCGCCAACTGCGTTACGCCGCGCTTCGCATTCCCGGATGGTTGCGCTGCAGCCAGTCCGTCCAGCGGAGATGTCCGCGCACGCCCGGGCTGACGACGAAGCCCATGCCGCGCGCCTTCGCCTCGGACAGGCCGATCGGCAGGATTTTCCGGTGCAGTCCCCTTGCATCCTGGTATTGGCGGGCGAAGGCAACGAGATCGAGATCTTCGGGGCCACCGATCTCCTCGCGCACGCCGCGCTGCCCGTCGAACGCACAGGCCAGAATGTGATCGGCGACATCCGACGTATCGACGGGATTGAACCGTGTCGTCGGGACCGGCCACACCGGCAGCCAGGCGAGGCGCGAGAGCAATCTGTCGAGCAGATAGTAGAACGGCATCGCGCGAACGACGGACCAGGGCAGAGCTGACGCACGCACCAGCCGTTCGCCGGCGAGCTTGACCCGCGCGTAGGGCAGGGTTGCCTGCTCGAGTCCGACGATCGAAACGTGCAGGAAATGCTTCACTCCGGCCTCCGCGCAGAGCGACAGCAGCCGCTCCGCTCCCCCGACGTCCACGGCGGAGGGCGACCTGAAGAAATCGATCGGACGAATGCCGCCGCGGCGTGCGATCGGCGAACAGGTCGCGGCATTGATGACGGTATCGACGCTATGCAGTGCTTCCTGCAATCCCGCGCCTGTGGCGAGATCGCCTGCGGCCCATTCGACGTCCGAGCGCATGCCGGGCGATCGTGCAAACACCCGAACGCGACGCCCGTCGCGAACCAGGCGATCGACGATGTCCCGGCCGAGGTGCCCCGTGCCTCCGGTGACGAGTGTCAACGCCATAGCTCAACTCCCACCGGTCTTGCGCGACGGCTCGCCGGTGGGGACGAGCACGGTCTCGCCTGTCGCGACGAGGGCCAGCACATCATGCTCGTCTGCCGCGAACAGCTCGGCGCGGGCGAACACCTGCCTGCGCCCGGCGCGGAGGGTCGTGCCCCTGGCGAGGAAGTAACGGCCAATGGCCGGCCTCAGACAGTTCATCGAGAAATGCGACGCGGTGACCCCGCCGACAAGCGTTGCTGCGGCGAACCCACAGGCGGTGTCGAGCAAGGCCGCGATCAGGCCGGCGTGGAGATGTCCGGAATACTGGGTGAGCCTCGTCGCGCCAGTTCATGCGGACGGTCGCCTCGCCGTTGCCGGCCGCGACAACGTCAAAGCCTGCGGAACGGTTGAAGGCCGCGGACGTGTTGACCGCCTCGAGTGATCGCAGGTCGAATCCGTGCGGGTTGGTCATGCGCGGCTCCATCGCGGGGGCCGGCCTTCGAGATTGCTCCCGACCGCCTCGATATGATTGCGCGCGCCGAGCAACGTTGCCTGTTCGGCGGTCTCCGCGGCGAGACCGGCCGCCACGTCGCAGGTTGCGGACAGGTTGAGCAGTCGCTTGGCGGCGCGGATCGCATCGGGGCTGCGGCCCGCGATGTCGCGCGCCGTTGCCAGCGCGGCGGCCACGGGATCTTCGGCGAGCCGCGTCGCAAAGCCGTAGGCAAGCGCTTCGTCGGCCGAGAAGACCCGCCCGGTATAGGTCAGCTCCCGCACCACATCTTCGCGCGCGAGATGGCGCATCAATTGCGTGCCGCACATGTCCGGCACCAGACCCCATTTGGTCTCGATGACCGCGAGCTTCGTATCGGGCGCGAGATAACGCAGGTCGGCGCCGAGCGCGAGCTGGAAGCCGCCGCCAAAGGCAACGCCGTGCACCGCTGCTATCACGGGCACCGGCAACGCGCGCCAAAGCCAGACCAGATGCTGGGCATGGTTCGCGATACCGTGGGTTCGCCGCATCAGGTCCACGGACGGCAGCAGCGGTTCGCCCTTCGCCGTGGCGATAAGGCGAACCAGATCGAGGCCTGCGCAGAACGCGCGTCCTTCGCCGGAGAGCACGACGGCGCGGATGTCCTTGCGCGCACCAAGCTGCGTACCGGCCTCGATGACCGCCTCGAACATTGCGGGGTCAAGCGCATTCATCTTGTCCGGACGGTTCAGCCGAACATGGGCGACGGCGTCGTCGATGGTCAGACGGACACGATCGGTCATCGTGCTCCTCCCTTGGCTCGCATCGGCAGGTTCAGTATCCGGCGACCGCCAGCGCGACCACCGCGGTAAGAGCCTTCCAGCCGAAGCCGCGCCCGCGCGACCACCACGCGTTGGCGACAGCCGCAAAGCCGTAGACGGCGACGATGGTCGCGACGATCCAGTGCCGTGCGCTGTCCGATCCCAACATGGGTGCCGCAAGCAGGAGCACGCCGCCGCCGATCCAGGCGACCGTCCCGGCCTGCCAAACCAGCCGGATCAGCATCCGCAGGCTTTCCGGGGTGATGGTCGCTTTGGCAAACACCTTGGTTTCGCCGAGTACGCCATGGATCAGGGCGACCACGATTCCGGCGACGCCGGCACATTGCAGCAGCAGATCACGCATCGGTCGACCTCGCTCCCCCTCTTCCATACAGTACTGTACGGAGAGATAGGCGCTGGCCTGCCTCCTGTCAATACACTAGTGTATGGTTAGGCCTTGGGAACCCGACATGACCGAACAGCTCTCTGCCGACGATTGGATCAAGCAAGGCCTCAAGGCGCTCGCAAAAAGCGGCTTCACCGCGCTCAAGGCCGATCCGCTGGCAAAGACGATGGCGGTCTCGCGCGGCAGCTTCTATTGGCATTTCACCGATCTCGGCGCGTTCCATGCCGCCGTGCTGGAGCGCTGGCGGGAGATCGCGGCGGAGCAAATTATTGCCGACGTCGAGGCCGCCGGCGACGAGCCATTGAAAGCGCTGCTGCGCAGGTCGTTCGGCGCGCGGCTCGATCTCGAACGTGCGGTGCGCAACTGGGCGGCTTTCGATGCGGCCGCGCAAGGGGCCGTACGCGCAATCGATCGCCGCAGGCTCGACTATATCGAAGGGCTGCTGACGCTGCGCGGCCTGGACCGGGCGACCGCACAGGCCCGCGCACAGATCCTCTACTGGACATTTCTCGGCTTTGCCCTGTCAGGCGCACCGGTGCCCGCGGCGCGGCTCCAGGGCATGATCGACGAGATTCTGCGCATGGTTTCCGCTTGAAGCGACCCAATGGGCGGTGGCGGATTTCTGTGCTAGAGGCAGCTAACCGCCGGAGACCTCAATGAACGCGCCCACCGAACGTCCCGAAGCCAGCGTCGATCCCAAACTGCTGGAGATTCTCGTCTGCCCGCTGACCAAGGGCCAGTTGGAGTTCGATGCTGCAAAGCAGGAACTGATCTCGCGCAGCGCCAAGCTCGCTTATCCGATCCGCGACGGGATTCCGATCATGCTGCCGGAAGAGGCGCGGAAGATCGATTAGGGTCGGCGTCGTCCCTGCGAACGCAGGGACTCATAACCACAGGGAGTGGTTATGTGGCTAACTGATCACTCCGAGCCCTTCGCCAAATTCCTGCTGCGGCGTATGGGTCCCGGATCTGCGCTTCGCTTGTCCGGGACGACGGCGGAGTGGGAGGCACGAGCGCTCACTAAACGCGCTCTTACAGCGCCTCGCCCTTCAACAGCCGCGGCACCTCGCCGGTGAGCCCGGCGGCCTGGCGGATGAAGAGGTTCTTCAGCGGCGGGGCGCGGTCGACGAGGCCGAGTCCGATGTCGCGGACGGTGCGCAGCAGCGTCGACTGGTTCGAGAACAGGAAGTTCAGCGAGTTGGTGGCAACGCCCATCGCCATGGTGTCGAAGCGGCGCCAGCGCTGGTAGCGCTCGAGCACGTCAGACCCGCCGATATCCATGCCGAGCCGCGCGGCATCGACGACGACCTCGGCCAGCGCAGCGACATCCTTCAGACCCATGTTGAGGCCCTGGCCCGCGATGGGGTGGATGACGTGAGCGGCGTCGCCGACCAGCGCGAGGCGGGTGGCGATGAAGGAGCGCGCGACGAAATAGGACAGCGGAAACGCGCGCGGCTTGTCGAGCGCCTTCACCTCGCCGAGATGCAGGCCAAAGCGCTGCTCGAGGCTCGGCGTGGAATTCCTCGTCGCTGAGCGCAACGATGCGCGCGGCCTCGGCCCGACGCTCGGTCCACACCAGCGACGAGCGCTTGCCGGAGAGCGGCAGGATCGCGAACGGGCCCGCGGGCAGAAAATGTTCTTCGGCGCGGCCCTCGTGATCGCGCTCGTGACCGACGGTGACGACGATGCCGGCTTGGTCATACTCCCAACCATGGGTGGCGATGCCCGCACGCTCGCGCAGTTTTGACCGCGCGCCGTCGGCGGCAACCAGGAGACTGGCGGCGATCACGCTGCCGTCGCCGAGCGTCACGTCGATGCCTTCGGACCGCGCGTCATAGGACGCCACGGTGGTGGCGCGAAGCTCGATGCCCTCGGCTTCCGCCCGCGCCGTGAGTGCATCGATCAGGCGGCGGTTTTCCACCATGTGGGCAAAGGGCTCGCCCGGCGCGACATCGCCGGCGAAGTTGAGGAACACCGGACGGGTGGCGTCTTCCAGTTTCGAGTCGGTGACGACCATGTCGAGGATCGGCTGTGCCTCGGCCCTGACGTCGTCCCAGGCACCGATCGCCTCGAACAGGCGGCGGCAGGCGGCCACGATCGCGGTGGCGCGGGGATCGCGGCTGGGCCGGGTACTGAGCGCGGGATCGGCGACGATGACGGGGATCTCGGGCCCGAGCCCCTGGCGTAACGCCAAGGCCAGCGCGAGGCCGGCAAACGCGCCGCCGCCAATGACAATGCTACCCTGTACCGACATACCCAAATTCCCGGCCAATTCTCGGTCTTGCTAGCAGACTTGAGCTGGGCGAAACAGTGCGGTGAAACAAGGGCCGAGCGGCCCCATTCCGCCATTCCAGGGCGCGCGCAGCCGCGAACTCGGAATCCCAGGGGTTATCTGCCCGGGATTCCGGGTTTATCGCTGGCGCGATGCCCCGGAATGACGGCAAGAAAGTGCATTCCATGTCCAAAAGCCTGTTCGACCTCATTTCGATCCTCGACCTCGAACAGCTCGAGGTGAACCTGTTCCGCGGCAGCAGCCCGAACACGGACTGGCAGCGGGTCTTTGGCGGCCAGGTGATCGGGCAGGCGATGGTGGCGGCCTGCCGCACCGTCGAAGGCGTCGAGGGACGCCTGCCGCATTCGCTGCATTGCTATTTCATCCTGCCTGGTGACCCGAAGGTCCCGATCATCTACCAGGTCGAACGCCTGCGCGACGGCAAGAGCTATTCGACCCGCCGCGTCACCGCGATCCAGCACGGGAACGCGATCTTCTCGATCATGGTGTCGTTCCATGCCGAGGAGGAGAGCGCGTTCGATCATCAGGACAAGATGCCTGATGTGCCGCCGCCGGAAAAGCTGACCGCGGAGGAAGTCTCAAAGCAGCCGCTGTTCAAGGAGATGCCGGAGTTCATCCGCCGCTATTACGAGATGGACCGGCCGATCGAATTGCGCCCGGTGGAGATCGGCCGCTATTTCGGCCAGAAGGTCGAAGACGGCCGCATCAACATCTGGATCCGCACGGCCGCAAAACTGCCCGACGATCCTGCACTGCATCTGTGTGCACTCGCCTACGCCTCGGACTTCTCGCTGCTCGACGCGATCATGGCGCGCTACGGCCGCACGTTGTTTGACAAGCGCATGATGCCGGCGAGCCTCGACCACGCCATGTGGTTCCACCGCCCGTTCCGCGCCGACGAATGGCTGCTCTACTCCCAGGATTCGCCGAACGCGCGCGGCGGCCGCGGCCTGTCGCGCGGCCTCATCTTCAAGCCCGACGGCACGCTGGTGGCTTCGGTCGCACAGGAAGGCTCGGTGCGCGAGCGCAAGGCCTAGCTCCATCAGCCGCCTTGCAAGCCCGTCGCCTTGATCACCGGGCCCCATTTCAACCTTTCTCGCGTTTCGAACCGTGAAAGGTCCGACGGGGTTCCACCGGCGGGATCGAGACCCAGCTCGTGGAGGCGCTTCCTGGTCTCGGGCAGGGCCAGCGCCTTGGCGAACTCTGCGTTGAGAAGCTCGATGACCGCCTGGGGCGTATCGCGCGGGGCGTAGAACGCGTTCCATCCCGCCATCTCGAAATCCGGTACGCCCTGCTCGGCGACGGGTTTCACACCCGGCAGCAGCTCGCTCGGCTTCAGCACGGTGATGCCGAGCGCCTTCAGCTTGCCGTCGTCGATCTGGGTGCGCACCGCAGTGACCGTGTCGATGATCAGCGGCACTTGCCCGCCGAGCACGTCGGTCATCGCCGTCGCCGATCCCTTGTAGGGAACGCCGAACATCGGCGCGCCCGTCACCTCCTTGAGAAATTCGAAGATGACCCGCGCCGTCGTGCTCGGCAGGGCAATGTCGATCCTGTCGGGCTTTGCCTTCGCGGCACTGATCAGGTCGGCCACGCTGTTTCCGGCGAAGGACGGACTGGCCGTGATCACCAGCGGCAGCTTGCCGACCAGGATGATCGGGGCGAAATCCTTGTTCGGCACAAAGCCCATGGACGGATACATGAACTCGTTCATGGTCTGCGTGGCGTTGGTGCCCATCAGCAGCGTGTAGCCGTCGGGCTCCGAATGCGCCGCCTGCTCGGCGCCGATATTGCCGCCGGCTCCGGGCTTGTTCTCGACGTAGAAGCGTTGCCCTAGCGTTCGCGAGAGATGATCGGCGAGGTAGCGCGCGACGACGTCGGTGCCCTGGCCCGCCTGATAGGGAACGATGATCCTGACGGGCCTGGTCGGATAGGTTTGCGCAAGGCTTGCGCAGCTCCATAGCAGGGCCAGCCACCCCACGGCCCATCTCGCGGATTTCAGCATGTTCGTTTCCTCTCTTTATGATTGTTTTGATGGTCTTCTTGTTGTTGGTCGTCTTATCGTCGTGCAGTGTCCTTCCGTTGCGGCGTGACGATGCCCGCATCGATCAGACGGTCGATCATCGCGTCGTCAAGACCGACCTCCGCCAGAACCTCGCGGCTATGCTCGCCGAAGCGGGGCGGCCGTCGCCCGGGCCGACCGGGCGTCTTCGCCAGCTTCACGGGAATGCCGGGGGCGCGACGGCCGTCGCCTTCGACCAGCATGTCGCGGTGAGCGACATGGGCCTGCGCGAACGCTTGCGGCACGGTGTTGACGGCCCCGGCGGGAACGCCGACCTCCATCAGGTCGCGGCAAAGCGTCTCCGATTTGAAGCCTACCAGCGTGCGCTCCAGCTCGGCGCGAAGCGCTGCCACGTGGCTGAGCCGATCGGCGTTGGTACGGAAGCGCGGATCATCCAGGAGGTCGCCACGTTTCACCTTCTGGCAGAAGCGGCGGAATTGGCCGTCGTTGAGGATGCCGAGAAAGATCTCGCCGTCGGCCGCCGCGAACTTGTCATAGGGGGCGATGTTGGGATGGGCGCTGCCGAGACGGCCGGGCACGTTGCCCGAGCAGATCCAGTTCGCCGCATGCGGGACCAGAAGGCCGAGCGCGGTGTCGAACAGCGTCGCCTCGACGCGCTGCCCGCGCCCGCTTCGTTCGCGCGCCGCGAGTGCAAGGAGGACACCGACGAGCGCGTTGTAGCCGGTGACGTAGTCGACGATGGGAACGCCGACGCGCGTCGCGCCGGAATCCTGCGAGCCGTTGATGCTCATCAGTCCGCACATGGCCTGCAGCACGGCATCGTAGCCCGGCAGTCCGCCGAGTGGCCCGTCGGCGCCGAAGCCGGAGATGGCGCAATAGATCAGGCGCGGAAAGCGCTCGGATAGATTGGCCTCGTAGCCGAGCCCCCAGCGTTCCATCGTGCCGGGCAGAAAGTTCTCCACCAGCACGTCGGCGTCTTTCAGCAATGCTTCGAGTACCGCGCGCCCCTCGGCCCGCGACAGATCGAGCGCCATGCCGCGCTTGCCGCGATTGACGGCGCCGAAATACGCCGCCTGTCCCGCAGCGTCGAAGGGTGGCCCGAGCCCGCGGGTCTCATCGCCTGACGGCGGCTCGACCTTGACGATGTCGGCGCCATGATCGGCCAGCATCTGCGTGCAGAGCGGCCCCGCCAGCACGCGCGAGAGATCGACGACCTTGAGGCCGGTCACCGCTCCGCGCGTGAGGTCAGGTGCGGGCATGCTCATTCGCCCTGTTGGTTGCCGTCAGCCGCGGCTTGGCAGTTGCACGACGCCGGTTCCGAGCACCGAGACTTCGTTGTCCTGGTTGTGAGCCTCCTGCTCGATCTCGACCAGATGACGACCGTTCTCGATGAATTTGCGCTTCACCTTGCCCTTGATGAACAGGATGTCGCCCTCGGGATTGTGCCGGCGGATCTTGCAGCTTGCGCGCCGCAGAAAGCCGTCATCGCCCATCCAGTTGGTGAGGTGATGGGTGAGCCAGGAGCAACGCTCCGGGCCGTAATCATAGGCGCCCGGCGCGCCGACCTCGAGCGCGAACTCCTCTTCCCAATGCACGCGCTCGGGACAGTCGGGGATGCCGAAGCGGTTCGGAATGCCGAGACCGCGATGGGCGTCCTGCAGTTTCCAGGCGAGCTTGTTGGCGCGGATGTAGAGACCGCCCCAGCCCTGCGCATAGGCGATGAAGCCGGTGACCGTCATCGGGCCCTTCAGCATCGTCGGCAGCGCCTCGCCTTCGGTGACGTCCTGCCAATAGCGCGGGCGCGAGCCCTGAATCCGCTCCTCGGCGTAGAGCTTGTAGGCGGCCGCCAGTTCCTCCTGGCTGTAGCGGCGCGGCGCGCGGGCCTTGACCTCGCGATATTTGGTGCCCTGGTCGCGCGCATGGTCGCGCTCGGTGCGGAAACACCAGCTGTCCGCTTCGGCGACGAGATCGCCCTGCTGGTTGAAGAAATCGACGTGATAGGTCTGCTGGATCGCGCGGCCGGCAAAGCGCGTCTGGTGCTCGACCAGGTCCTTCAGCTTGGCCTCGGTCGAGATCACGTCGTTGCGGCGGACGGCCTTGTGCCAGGTCCAGTCCGCGCCGGACCACATGGCGTGGACGCCGGGCATGCCGCCGACATAGCCCGACACGATGCGGCTGGTCGAGAACAAGAAGCTCGGCAGCGCGATGATGCCGCCATGATTGGTCTTGGCTGCATAGTCGGGATCGCACCAGAGCGGATTGTCGTCGCCGATGCCGTGCGCGTAATGACGGATGTTGTCGCGCGTCGCCTCGTAGCACCAGGGCTCGGCGGTCACGCCGATGGCGACGCCGATGCGCTTGCGCAGATCATCGAGCCCCTCTTCGGTGATCTTCGGAAACCTGGTTTCGGTCTTGTCCAGCATTGACGTTCCTTTCCTCTAATTCGCTGCTTCTGATTGCCTGGCGGCCTGCTCGCGGTCTCGCAGCACCTTGCGGTTGACCTTGCCGGCCGGCGTCTTGGGGAGCCTCGGTGACGAAGCTGACCAGACGCGGATATTCGTGATGGCTGAGGCGCTGGCGCACGACGTCCTGGATCTCGTGCTCGAAGGAGGTGTCACCCGGCCGCTCGGTGACCACGAACGCCTTCACCACCTGTCCGCGCAGGGAATCGGGAACGCCGATGGCCGCGGCCTCGCGCACTTCCGGATGCTTCAGGATCGCATCCTCGATTTCGACGGCGCTCATGGTCCAGCCGGCGGAGATGATGACGTCGTCGGCGCGGCCGCCGTGATAGAAATAGCCGTCCCCGTCGATGCGGCCGAGGTCCTTGGTCGCGATCCACTCGCCGCGACGCCAGACCTTCAGCTCCCCGGTGACGCCGGGCGCGCAGGGCTGGCCTTCGGCGTCCTGCACTTCGACGCGGCCGCCGGGGATCGGCTTGCCGAGGGATCCCGGCTTGACGACGAAATCACGTGCGCCGGGATAGCTCACCAGGATCACCCCGATCTCGGTGGTGCCGTACATGCTGCACACCTGATGGCCGAAGGTGTCGCTGATGAAGGCGGCCGTCTCGCTGTCGATCGGCTCGCCGGTGAACGACATCTTCTCGAGCGCGTAGCGGTAGCGCGGCGCGGCGCCCGAATTGCGCATCATGCGGTAATGCGTCGCGGCGGCCGAGATGTTGGTGAAGCGATGTTGCTCGAGTGCGGCCAGCAAACGTTCCGGATTGAACTTGCCGGCATAGGCCCCGACAGTGATGCCGAGCGCCAGCGGCGCCAGCGTGCCATGCCAGAGCCCATGCCCCCAGGCCGGCGACGACGGGCAGACGAAGCGATCGCCCGGACGCAGGCCGGTGCCGTACAGCGCGGCGACCATCAGCGTGACGATCGAGCGATGGGTGTGCTTGACGGCTTCAGGCAATTCGCGGGTCGTGCCCGACGTGTATTGATAGAGCGCCATCGCGTCGGCCGCCGTGTCGGCCGTGAATTGCGGCGCGAAGCGCAGCAAGCCGTCAAGGAATGCGTCGTCGGCGACGACGACCTCGGGGCCGATGCCGGCGAGCGCCGGCGCCTTCTCGACGTTGGTCACGATCAACCGCGGCTTGCAATCGTCGACACGCAGCTTGACGCCGTCGGGCCCGAACAGCGTGAACAGCGGAACGGCGATAGCGCCGGCCTTCATGGCGCCGAACACCGTGACGTAGAATGCGCGTGAGGGTTCGAGCATGACCGCGACGCGATCGCCGGCCTTGATGCCGCGGCTCACCAGATAATGCGCGAAGCGCGATGACGCGTCGGAAAGCTCGGCGAAGCTGAGCACGTCGTCCGGTCCGTCCGCGCGAACGACGATCACGGCCGGATTGGAACGTCCGGCGTGCCGGTCGATGCATTCATGCGCAATGTTGAGCTGCGCGCGATTGCCGTCGAACAACTCCCAGAGCTTCTCCGGGGAGAAGATCGTCTGCGCGGCGGCGTAGCTCGTGAACTCGGTCAGCTTGCTCATGGACCGGCAAGATACCGACGACGCGTTAATTGTCAAATAGCACTTTCAATTGTATATGTACAATTATAGGCGCTGCCGCAAACTGGCGCTCGCATCCCGGCGCGTCAGTGAGCGGCACAGTTGCGCAGGCGCTGTCTCGTCGGGATGGTGTTGTTGCACCCGGCCCGCTGTTGTACCGATACGATCATGCCGAATGCCAAATCACCCCGTGTGCGCGCCGTCCCTGCGGTCACGCGTGCCGTCGCCATCCTTCGCCTGCTCAGCCGCAGTCCCACGCCGCAGACTCTCAAGGCGATTGCGGAGACTTCTCGATCTCGTGCCGAGCACGGCGCTGCACATCGTGCGCGCGCTGCTGGCGGAAGATTTGTTGCAGGTCGATCCGCAGACCAAGCGCTACAGCCTCGGCGTCGGCATGTTGCCGCTCGCGCGCGCCGTGCTCGAGCATGCCGATTTTCCCAGCCTGCTGCGGCCGAAGCTCGATGAGCTTTCAAACCGCTACGGCGTCACGGCGATCGGCGTCGAGGTGCCCGATCTCGACGACATGATCGTGGTCGCGTTGGCGCGCAGCCAGGCGCCGGTGCGGCTTCATGTCGATATCGGAAGCCGCTTTCCGGCACTGATCAGCGCCACCGGCCGCTGCGTCGCCGCTTTCAGCGGCCAGCCGGAAAAGGAGATCGAGAAGCGCTTTCGCGTGCTGCGCTGGCACAATGCGCCGACCTATGATGCCTGGCGCAAGGAGGTCGATCAGGTCCGCAAGCAAGGCTTCAGCATCGACCGCGGCAATTACATTGCCGGCGTGACCATCGTCGCCGTGCCGGTCCTGAACGCGAAGGGAACGATCTCGCACACGATCGCGGCCGTCGGCCTCGGCAGCCAGCTCGACCGCGCAACCTCGCTCTCACTCGCGCGCGACATGCGCGGGGTTGCGGAGACGATCGCCCCGCAGCTGGCCATTCACGCCTGAGGCGCCGGCCGCTCGACGAGCCTCGAACTGCGTCATGGTCCACGTGAAGTACCAGCGCAGCAGCCACGGGATCGGAATGATCAGAAGGCAGCCGAAAGCGAACACCAGGGTTCGCCAGAGCAGTTGCAGGCCGGTGCCGACAAAGATCATCTCACGCCGCGTTCCCGCGATGTTGCGGCAGATCCAGCGCATCCATGCAGCCATGACCCAGGCCCAGCCGACGATCGTGAACACGGAGAGAAACATCAGAACCTGCCAGCCGATAAAGACCCAGGGGCTGCCGTTGAACGTCATCGGAATCGGCTGACCGCTTGAGCTGACATTGGCGACAACCCAGCGCATGACCATCCAGGACAGGAAGGCCTGAATCGGGATCGACACGATCTGGAACAGGTCGCCGATAAGTCCCGCATAGCCGGCCAGCGCCAGCGTAATGAACACGTACCAGATATCGCCGACCTGACCGGTGAAACTGATGTCGGGCCGCTGCGGAACGTGGATACGCGGGAACAGCCAGCGGTAATAGCCGGTCGCGGTCCAGGGCGCCGGAATAACGACAGCGTTGCCGATCACCAGCAGGATGCACCAGCCCAGGAACGACCACAGTGGCAGGTCCACCGACAGCCGGCCTTGCCCGCCGCCGCTCGAAGCCGCTCCCGGCGAGGCGCCGGGCACGAGACCGGGGACCGCGCCAGCCTTTTGCCAGCCCGCCATCCCCTCGGTCCAGACCAGCGTGTCTGATCGCACGATTCCCCGCGCGATCAGATCACGGAACTGGGCCTCTGGAAACGGCCCCTTCTGCTGGCCCTCGGCTGCATGAAACCAGATGCGATTCGACATCTCGTCTGCTCGCTACCGAAAGCCAGCAGCCATTACATGGCCGCCTGCGACCCGCGCGGCGCGAGAACGGTCTGCGACGCGAACCAGTTCATGATCCAGCGATACACCCACGGAATCGGGATGATCAGGCTGCACAGGATCGCAGCGACGATGCCGCGCCAGAGGATGTCGAGACCCGAGCCCTTGAACACGATCTCGCGCCGCGTGCCCTCGATGCTGCGGCAGAACCAGCGCATCTGGGCTGCAGCAACCCAGGCCCAGCCGATGATGGTGATGATGGAAATAGCGAACAGCAAATTCCAGCCGATATAGGCCCAGACCGAACCGGTGAAGCTGAGGCCCAGCGGCTGCCCGTTGGAGGCAAGGTTCGCGATCATCCATTTGATCAGCAGCCAGTAGAGCACGATCTGGACGACGAACAGCAGATTGCTCAGCAACTGGCTGCCGACAAGGCCGAGCGCAATCGCCAGGACGATGAAGCCGAAGAACCAGGGCACCAGCGTCATCGCGCTGCCCGTGAAGCTGAGATTGGGCCGTCCGGGGACCTTGATGCAGGGCACGATCCATTTCGTGTACCAGACGAACAGCCACGGCACCGGGATGACGAAGCACGAGCCGATCGCGAGCACGAGCGTGCGCCAGGTGAAGTCGAGAACGCCGAAATCGACCGCCAACGATCCTGCGCCGCCGCCCCCGCCGGCATAGCCGCCGGAGCCCATCATCGGCGGTCCGCCCGCCGGAATCATCGGCGGCGCGCCGCCACCTCCGACCAGGCCGGGAATTTCGACGGCCTTCTGCCAGCCGGCCATACCCTCGGTCCACACCAATGTATCCGGGCGGACAACGCCTTGGGCGACGAGGTCGCGGAATTGCCCTTCCGGATAGGGCCCCTGCTGCTTGCCCTCGGATGCGTAGAACCAACTCGCCATGAAGCGTCCCCTCAAAATACTTATGTACCGCATGGCAGGCGCGGGTTCACCGCATCCATGCCAAAAATGCATTGTGAAGGATGAACGGTTGCCCTGTACAGAGGCGGCCATTCACATGACCGCCCTTGGCCAAACGTTTTTCCGCTTCAATCTGCAACTTTTTTGTGCCATTTGCCCGGAAAGATGCAAGATTGACGCAGCGCCGGGGACATACGGCGCGGCGCATCCCGGGGAATAGGCCTGACCATGAAGCTCGTCGTCGCGATCATCAAACCCTTCAAGCTCGATGAGGTCCGCCAGGCCCTGACGGCGATTGGCGTTCACGGCATGACCGTGACGGAGGTGAAGGGTTATGGCCGGCAGAAGGGCCATACCGAGATCTATCGCGGTGCCGAATATGTCGTGAACTTCCTGCCGAAGCTGCGCATCGAGATCGCGGTCGCCTCCGACATCGCCGACAAGGCCGTGGGCGTGATCACCGCCTCCGCGCGCACCGGGCAGATCGGCGACGGCAAGATCTTCGTCACGCCGATCGACCACGCGCTGCGCATCCGCACCGGCGAAACCGACAGCGACGCGCTCTGAACTAGTCTTCGGTCGCACCGGGCGACGACGCCCCGGCGCGCGACGTCATTTCTATGCTGGGGGAAACGACATGGCGGGATTATTGCGCCGCGCAGCTGTCGTGGCTGCGCCGATCGGATTTGCGTTGGTCATGGCCGCACCGGCGCAAGCCGCGGCAAGTGAGATCAACACGGCCGACACCGCCTGGATGATCGTCGCCACCGCGCTGGTGCTGATGATGACGATCCCGGGGCTCGCATTGTTCTACTCGGGCATGGTGCGCAAGAAGAACGTGCTCGCCACCATGGCGCAGAGCCTCGCCGCCGTGACCATAATCTCCATCCTGTGGGTCGCGTTCGGCTATTCGCTGTGCTTCGTCGGCGACGGCCCGTGGATCGGCACGCTCGACCGCTGGTTTCTCGCGGGCATGACCATGGACAGCGTCAATCCGGCCGCGAAGACCATCCCGGAAGCGCTGTTCATGCTGTACCAGATGACGTTTGCCATCATCACGGTGGCACTGGTCGCCGGCTCGGTCGCCGACCGCATGCGGTTCTCCGCCTATCTCCTGTTCTCCGTCGCCTGGTTCATCTTCGTCTACATTCCGCTGGCACATTGGGTGTGGGGCGGCGGCTTCCTCAACAGCATGGGCGTGCTGGATTTCGCCGGCGGTCTCGTGGTGCATTTGTCGGCCGGCACCGGCGGTCTCGTCGCGGCGAAGGTGATGGGTCGTCGCCACGGCTACGGCACCGAAAATCTATCGCCGTTCGATCTGTCGCTGGCGGTGATGGGCACCGGCCTGTTGTGGGTCGGCTGGTTCGGCTTCAACGGCGGCTCGGCGGGTGCGGCCAATTCACGCGCGGTGATGGCAATCATCGCCACGCATCTTGCGGCCTGCTCCGGCGCGCTGACCTGGGGCGCGATCGAATGGTCGACACGGCGCAAGCCCTCGGTGCTCGGCATGATCTCCGGCGCGGTGGCCGGACTCGGCACCATCACGCCGGCCTCCGGCTTCGTGGCGCCCTGGCACGGCATCGTCATCGGCATCATCGCCGGTGCGGTTTGCTACTGGGCCTGCACCTGGCTGAAGCACCGCTTCAACTATGACGATTCGCTGGACGTGTTCGGCGTCCACGGCATCGGCGGCCTGACCGGGACCCTGCTCGCCGGCGTGTTCGCGACCAGCGCCATCGGCGGCACCGCCGGCCTGATCGAGGGCCACCCGCAGCAACTGCTGATCCAGTTCTATGGCGTCGCCGTCACCTTCGTCTGGTCGGCGGGCGTGAGCTTCATCCTGCTCAAGCTGGTCGGCCTGTTCGTGCCCTTGCGCGTATCCCGTGAGCACGAGCTCGAGGGGTTGGATATTTCGCAGCACGGCGAAGCCCTGCAATAAACGCTGACGCTACGTAATTACCTTTTTGCTGCCCGACACATGAGCAACATTGTGTCGGCAGCCTGTCTTGCTCACGTTTTGAGCAGGTATGACCACGTTTTGAGCGCGACGGAATAGCGCACCGCACCGCAATACCCGCCAAACGCGAAAACCCCCGTCTTCATAGTCCGTTAGGCAACGCGCCTGATCTGGCACGGCATTTGATTCTAAGGGTCCTGGCTGTGCCCGCGTAGTGAACTTCTCCCTCGTGGCGAACCAGTCGAGAACGCCCGGCCATGTCCGGACCGGGCCCAAGCGGGGATAGGACCCATGAAAATTGTTATGGCGATTATCAAGCCATTCAAGCTGGAAGAAGTCCGTGACGCCCTGACCGCCATCGGCGTTCACGGTCTCACGGTGACGGAAGTCAAGGGGTATGGCCGCCAAAAGGGCCATACGGAAATCTATCGCGGCGCCGAATATGCCGTGAGCTTTCTGCCCAAGATCAAGATCGAGGTCGCTGTCGCCTCCGACCAGGTCGACAAGACCATCGACGCCATCACGTCCGCCGCCAAGACCGGACAGATCGGCGACGGCAAGATCTTCGTCATCAACCTCGACCACGCGGTGCGCATCCGCACCGGCGAGGCCGATGCCGCGGCCCTTTGATTTCGCGCTCAACCTTATCCAATCAGGAGTGAATAATATGACGTTCAAGCGTCCCTATGGCGCGGGATTGGCGGCTCTCGCAGTCGGCCTGTTCGCTGCGACCGCAGCCTATGCCGAGCCAACGGTCAACAAGGGAGACAACGCCTGGATGCTGACATCGACAGTGCTGGTGCTGTTGATGACGATCCCCGGCCTCGCGCTGTTCTACGGCGGCCTCGTCCGTTCCAAGAACATGCTCTCGGTCCTGATGCAGGTGTTCTACACCGTCTGCATCGTCACCGTGATCTGGGCCGTGTACGGCTACAGCCTGGCCTTCACCGGCGGCTCCGACTTCATCGGCGGCTTCTCCAAGGCCTTCATGATGGGCGTCACCACCGACTCGAAGGCCGCGACCTTCTCGGTCGACGCCAACATCTCGGAGTCTCATCTACATGTGCTTCCAGATGACCTTCGCGGCGATCACGCCCGCCCTCATCGTCGGCGCCTTCGCCGAGCGCATGAAGTTCTCGGCAATCGCGCTGTTCATCCCGCTCTGGGTCACGCTGATCTACTTCCCGATTGCGCACATGGTCTGGTACTGGCCGGGCCCGGACATGATCCAGGACGCTGCCAAGGCTCTTGCCGCGGCCACTGACGCGGCGGCCAAGACCGCCGCCCAGGCCAAGCTCGACGAGATCAACGCCGACGCCGGCTGGATCTTCAAGAAGGGCGCGATCGACTTCGCTGGCGGCACCGTGGTGCACATCAACGCCGGCATCGCGGGCCTCGTCGGCGCTCTCCTGATCGGCAAGCGCGTCGGTTACGGCAAGGAGCTGATGGCCCCGCACTCGCTGACCATGTCGATGATCGGCGCCTCGCTGCTCTGGGTCGGCTGGTTCGGCTTCAACGCCGGCTCCAACCTCGAAGCCAACGGCGGCGCAGCGCTTGCCATGACCAACTCCTTCGTCGCCACCGCGGCCGCCGCGCTGTCGTGGATGTTCGCGGAGTGGATCATCAAGGGTCATCCGTCGGTGCTCGGCGTCATCTCCGGCGCTGTCGCGGGCCTCGTGGCTGTCACCCCCGCCGCCGGCTTCTCCGGCGTGATGGGCGCGATCGTCCTCGGCCTCATCGTCGGCGTGGTCTGCCTGTTCTTCTGCACCGTCGTGAAGAACGCGCTCGGCTATGACGACTCTCTCGATGTGTTCGGCGTGCACTGCGTCGGCGGCATCGTCGGCGCCCTCGGCACCGGCATTCTCGTCAACCCCGCCCTCGGCGGCGCCGGCATCATCGACTACACCGCGATCCCGCCGAAGGTCGCCGACTACGACTTCGCGGCGCAGATGATGTCCCAGATCTGGGGCGTCGGCACTACGCTGGTGTGGTCGGGCGTCGGCTCGGCGATCCTCTACAAGGTCGTCGACGTGATCGTCGGTCTGCGCACCAATGTCGAGAGCGAGCGTGAAGGCCTCGACATCACCGAGCACACCGAGCGCGCCTACAACATGTAAGGCTCCTCCCGGGCGCGGTCTCCCCGGAGACCGCGTCCACAACTACGGTCCGGGCACATACCCGGCAATGCCCTGACCGTTGAGGGGCTCCAGCGCAAGCTGGAGCCCCTTTCTTTTGCCGGATGCGGGGGAAGAAAAAGATTGCCATTCCGCGCGCGCGGCGCAGAAATATCGACCACAACGAACAACAATCGGGAGGACGTCATGCATTTGGAAGGCGGATGCTATTGCGGCGCGGTGCGCTACAAGGCCGAGGGCGATCCGATGATGCAGGCCCAGTGTCATTGCCGCGAGTGCCAGTACATCTCGGGCGGCGCGCCCAACACTTTCATCGCGATGCCGGTGGCCGGCTTCAGCTACACCAAGGGTCAGCCCAAGCAATTCACCCGCAAGGACCTCGAACGCGCCGTCACGCGCGAGTTCTGCGCCGAGTGCGGCACCCATTTGGTGACCAAGGTGCCGGGCCTGCCCGCCGCGATCCTCAAGGTCGGCACGCTAGACGATCCAACCCAGTTCCATCCGCAGATGGCGATCTACACCTGCGACAGCCAGGAGTTCCACGCGATCCCGGCGGGTATGAAGACGTTCCGAGAAGCTGCCGGGACACTGAGCGGCGATCGCGCCGCAGGACGGCGCGCTCCCTCTCCCGCAAGCGGGAGAGGTGGCCCCGGCATCGCCAGCCCGCTCGGGACGGGCCGGACCTCCGATCCGGGTCACGGAAATGACTCTTGATGGTACGGAAAGCCGATGGTTAATCGCGTCTTAACCTCGCCCTATCTATGGTGAACTGAACCGCTTCCCGCCGGCGCCGTGCTGCGACCGGCCGTTCCAAGAGTACTGGCGCCCAGAATGGTCATGACCGCTTCATCCCGCGCGCCGCAGGCCGGTGGAAGCTCCGATACGGAACGCTCGCCTTTCGTCCGGCTGAACGAGCTGCTGGCGCCGCATCAGCCCGGCAAGCCCCTGATTTCGCTCGCGGTCGGCGAGCCGCAGCATCCGGTGCCTGATTTCGTCGGCCCGGTGCTGGCCAAGCATATCGCCGATTTCGGCCGCTACCCGATGAACCAGGGCACCGACCCGTTCCGCCAGGCCGCAAGCACCTGGCTGTCCTCGCGATTCAGGCTGCCGCGGCCGCTCGACCCCAAAAGCGAGATTCTCGTCCTCAATGGCAGTCGCGAGGGGCTGTTCCTCGCCGCGATCGCGGCAAAGCGCTATGTCGGCCCGCGTCCCGGCAAGCCCGCGATCCTGATGCCGAATCCGTTTTATCCAGTCTATGGCGCGGGCGCCCTGGCTGCGGCCTGCGAGCCGGTCCATCTGCCGACCACCGTCGAAAACGGCTTCCTGCCCGACCTCGATGCCATCGACGAAGCCATCCTGGCGCGCACCGTTGCGTCCTATCTGGCCTCGCCTGCCAATCCGCAGGGCTCGGTCGCCTCGCGCGATTACTTCACGCGACTGAAGAGTCTCGCCGACCGCTACGGCTTCATGATCCTCAGCGACGAGTGCTATTCGGAGATCTACACCCGCGAAGCTCCAGGCAGCGCGCTCGAATGCGCCGGCCCCGATTTCACCCGCGTGGCCGCATTCCAGTCGCTGTCGAAGCGCTCGAACCTGCCGGGCCTGCGCGTCGGCTTCGCCGCCGGCGACAAGAGATTCATCGGCATGTTCCTGGAGCTGCGCAACATCGCAGCGCCCCAGGTGCCGGTGCCGCTCCAGCACGTTGCGACCTTCGCCTATGGCGATGAGGCGCACGTGGAGGAGAACCGCAGGCTCTACCGGATCAAGTTCGATCTCGCCGACCAGATCATCGGCAATCGTTACGGCTATCGGCGGCCCGACGCCGGCTTCTGCGTCTGGCTCAATACGTCCGAGATCGGCGACGACGTGTCGGTGTGTCTGAAGCTCTTCAGGGAAGCCGGCGTGCGCGTGGTGCCCGGCAGCTTTTGGCGCGGCAGCAGCCGGACGGCTTCAATCCCGGCGCGGGCTACATTCGCCTCGCGCTGGTGCAGGACGGTGAGACCACGGCGCAGGCGCTGCATCGCCTGGTCGAGACTCTGGGTTAGGCGGGGCCCATGAGCATGTCGGCAATCGAACGTGTCATTCCACTGGTTGGCCATCTGCCGCCCTCGATCCGTGAGGGTCTGGCGCGGCGCATGCGCGAGCTCACGGGCCTTGGCCTGATCGCGCTCTCGGGCGTCGCTTCGGCCGCGCTGATGACCTGGTCGGTGCAGGACCCCAGCCTCAGCCACGCCACCTCGCGGCCGATCCGTAACATCCTCGGCTATGCCGGCGCGATCGGCGCCGATCTTGCGATGCAGATCCTCGGGCTCGGCGCCATCATGCTGGTGCTGACCGTCGCGGTCTGGGGCTGGCGGATGATGACGCATCGGCCGTTCGATCGCGAGGCGCTGCGACTCGGCTCCTGGGTTCTCTGCACGGTGATCGCGGCCGGCTTCGTCAGCTGCTTTCAGCATGGCGGCGCATGGCCGCTGCCTACCGGCCTCGGCGGCGTGGTCGGCGATGCGCTCGTCCGCGCGCCCGCAGTGATTTTCGGGCCGGCCGGCACGATCTATCGCATCGTGCTGGGCACGATCCTGTCCGCCGCGATGGCTGTAACCTTTCTGATCGCCTGCGGTTTCGGCGCCCGCGAGCATGACGACGAGTCTCTCGGAGATCGAGGACGACGACAAGCCGCTCGACGAGGACGAGGAGAGCGATCGCGGCTCGGTGTCGCTGGGCTGGCTATTCCATGCGCTGATGAGCACCAAGGCGCGGCTGATCTGGCTGTGTGGTGCCGCCTACCGCTCACTGGTGTCGAGCGGCCCGAAGACCAAGGCCATCGCGTTCAGCCGCCAGGAACCGAACCTCGGCGGCGGCCGCGCCGCGCCCTCGATCTCGCCACACTCCCAAGACGAGGATGATGAGGACCAGCACGAGGAAGAGGAAGACGAGGAGGAGGAGGAAGAGGAGGAGCCCGTCGCGCGCGCGCCGCGCAAGAAGGCTTCGCCGAAGGCCCCTGCGAAGAAGTCCTCCGACAAGTTCGAGCTTCCGTCCGTCTCCGTGCTGGCCGCGCCCAAGGCGGGCGATCGCCAGCCGCTCAGCAAGGCCGAGCTGGAAGCCAATTCGCGTTCGCTCGAAGGTGTGCTGCAGGATTTCGGCGTGCGCGGCGAGATCGTGAAGGCCAATCCCGGCCCCGTGGTCACGCTGTACGAGCTGGAGCCGGCGCCCGGCATCAAGTCATCGCGCGTGATCGGGCTTTCCGACGACATCGCGCGCTCGATGAGCGCGCTGTCGGCGCGCGTCGCGGTCGTGCCCGGCCGCAACGCCATCGGCATCGAGCTGCCGAACGCACATCGCGAAAAGGTCTATCTGCGCGAACTGCTGATCGCGAAGGAAGCGACCGACACGGTCGCGAAGCTGCCGCTCTGCCTCGGCAAGACCATCGGCGGCGACCCCGTCATCATCGACCTCGCCCGCACGCCGCACATGCTGATCGCCGGCACCACCGGCTCCGGCAAATCGGTCGCCATCAACACCATGATCCTCAGCCTGGTCTACCGGCTGCGGCCCGACCAGTGCAGGCTGATCATGGTCGACCCGAAGATGCTCGAACTCTCCGTCTATGACGGCATTCCTCATCTGCTCACGCCCGTCGTGACCGACCCGAAGAAGGCGGTCGTCGCGCTGAAATGGGCCGTGCGCGAGATGGAAGAGCGCTACAAGAACATGGCCAAGCTCGGTGTGCGCAACATCGACGGCTACAACACGCGCCTGCTCGAGCTGAAGGCCAAGGGCGAGGAGCCGACGCGCACGGTGCATACCGGCTTCGACAAGGAGACCGGCAAGGCGATCTACGAGGAAGAGAAACTCTCGCTCGATCCGCTGCCCTACATCGTCATCATCGTCGACGAAATGGCCGACCTGATGATGGTCGCCGGCAAGGACATCGAAGGCGCGGTGCAGCGCCTCGCGCAGATGGCGCGCGCCGCCGGCCTGCACGTGATCCTGGCGACGCAGCGTCCGTCGGTGGACGTCATCACCGGCACGATCAAAGCGAACTTCCCGACCCGCATCGCCTTCCAGGTGACGTCGAAGATCGACAGCCGCACCATCCTCGGCGAGATGGGCGCCGAGCAGCTGCTCGGCCAGGGCGACATGCTCTATATGGCCGGCGGCGGCCGCATCAGCCGCGTGCACGGACCCTTTGCGTCCGACGAGGAAGTCGAGAAGGTGGTGCGCCACCTCAAGACGCAGGGCCAGCCGGAATATCTCGAAGCGGTCACGGCGGAAGAGCCGAGCGAAGACGAGGACGGCGGCGCCGTGTTCGATGCCAGCGGCATGGGCGCCGATGGCGGCGGCGATCTGTTCCAGCAGGCCGTTGCCATCGTCAAACGCGACCGCAAGGCTTCGACCAGCTACATCCAGCGCCGCCTGCAGATCGGTTACAACCGCGCGGCCTCGCTGATGGAGCGGATGGAACTGGAAGGCATCGTCGGACCGGCCAACCACGCCGGAAAGCGCGAGATTCTGGTCGAGGAAGAAGACAGCCATATGTGAGGCGAGGAGCCTCAAAACAGAATTTCACGCGAAATCGTTATCTGCTTTTGCCCGAAATCACGCTAAAAAGGCGCCAGCCACATCAGGACGACGCGTTGATCAGACATCCGGACATTCGATTCGCTGCCACCATCGCTGCGCGAGGCGCGCGCGTGGCCAGCGTGCTGCTCGTCACTGCCGCGATGGTGACCGCGTCCTCATTCGCGCAGAACGTTCCCGTGCCGAAGCCCGCGCCGAAGGGCCGCGATGGTGCTCAAAGCGGAGGCGGCGGACCCGCCGTCACCGGCGCGACGCAGGCGCCGCCCAATCCGGTGATTCCGGATCCGCGGCGCAACGTGCCGAGCAGCATCTTCCAGACCTTCGATGCCAACCAGAAGGCGCAAGCGGCCAAGGTCAGCGCCTATCTGTCGTCGCTGTCGACGCTGGTCGGAAATTTCGTCCAGGTCGGTCCCGACGGCAGCAAGACGCAGGGCGATTTCTACATCCAGAAGCCCGGCAAGGTGCGCTTCGAATATGACGCGCCGAGCCCGATCGACATCGTCGCCGACGGATCCTCGCTGGTGGTGCGCGACCGCAAGCTCGCGACGCAGGACGTCTATCCGCTCTCGCAGACGCCGCTGCGCTTCCTGCTGTCCGACCGCATCGACCTGATGAAGGACACCAATGTCGTCGGCGTCTCGGCCGACGACGTCTTCGTCAGCGTCACCATCGAGGAGAAGCAGGCCCTGGTCGGCACCAGCCGGCTCCTCTTGATGTTCGGCGCCAAGGACGGCCAGCTCAAGCAATGGACCGTCACCGATCCGCAGGGCTACGACACCACGATCGCGGTCTACAATCTGGATTCGAGCAAGAAGCTCGATCCCAGCATGTTCAAGATCGATTTCACCAATTACGGCCCGGCGCCGGGTTAGTGCAGTCTCGTGTCCCGGACGCGACGCATCGCGTAGCGGTGCGGCGCAGAGCCGGGACCCAGGATGCCGCACGATGGGCGCCGGTTCAGCAGCGCATCACTCCGTGCTGCGCTGCGCCCGGGGCACGAGACTTTGCCAAAGATTTCCAGCCAAAAGACAGTAGTACGGCGCTTTGCGCCTTTGCCCACCCTACGGGAGCTTGCTAAGACGCATCCCTCATGCGTTTTTCCCTGACAACCTGGAACATCAACTCGGTGCGGCTGCGCATCGATCTGGTCGCGAAATTCCTCAAGAGCGCGCGGCCCGACGTGCTGTGCCTGCAGGAGACCAAGTGCATCGACGATGCCTTTCCGCTGAAGCGCTTCAAGCGGCTCGGCTATGAGCACGTCGCGCTGAACGGGCAGAAGGGCTATCACGGCGTCGCCATCGTCTCGAAGATTCCATTCGAGTCCACGGATATCCGCACCTTCTGCGACAAGGTGGATTCGCGCCACATCTCGGTGTCGTTCGGCGAGAAGGCCAACATCGCAAAGCCGCTGGTGCTGCATAATTTCTACGTGCCGGCCGGCGGCGACATTCCCGATCCCGCGGTGAACGAGAAGTTCGACCACAAGCTTCGCTTCCTCGACGAGATGAAGGCCTGCGAGCCGCTGCATCCGCGCGGCGACGACCGCCACATCCTGGTCGGCGATCTCAACGTCGCCCCGCACGAGAACGACGTGTGGTCGCACAAGCAGCTTCTGAAGGTGGTCTCGCACACGCCGGTCGAAACCGAGAAGCTGAAAGCCGCGCTCGAAGCCGGCGAATGGGTCGACGTCGCGCGCGACCGTATTCCGATGTCCGAGAAGGTCTACACCTGGTGGAGCTATCGCTCGGCTGACTGGACCATTGGCGACCGCGGCCGCAGGCTCGATCACATCTGGGTCTCGCGCGCGTTGAAGGACGCAGTCAGCGATTTCAGGATCCTGCGCGACGCGCGGAGCTGGGAGCGGCCGTCGGACCACGTGCCTGTCACGGTGACGCTCGACATTTGAGGTCCCGTAGCCCGGATGGAGCGCAGCGAAATCCGGGACAGTCTTTCCGTATCCTGGAATCCCGGATTACGCTTCCGCTCCATCCGGGCTACGAAGCCAGCGCGCTCAGCCGGTCAGCTTCGCGCCCGCCATCAATATATCGCTCGCGATCTGGCTGGAGCGCACCGCGAATTCGTCGCGCAGACGGACTGCCGCGGCGGGGTCGCTTTCGAGCACACGCTGGAACAGGCTGCGCGCGACCCGGATGACGGAGGAGTGCTCCAGCGCGATCGCGCTCGACGGCCGCTTCATCGGCACCACCAGCGCGAGTTCGCCGATCAGCGCGCCGGGACCTGCGATCATCTCGGCGCCGGCGCCGTCTTCGACCCGGAAGGCACCGCGCTGGACCACGAAGCCGGCATCGGCGTCGTCACCGAGGTTGAACAGGGTATCCCCGCGGACGAAGTCGCGCTGCTCGGAACCGATCGCCAGCATGCGCAACGAGGCCTCTCCCAACAGGCGCAGTGTCGGGACTCGCTCGAGAAGCGCTACGTCGTCGTCGATTGACATTCAGATCCGTGGCTCAAGGGCGTGCAATCTAAAACGATTCGCACGCCCTTCGAGCGTATCACGGCACCAGCTTGTAGCCACCGGCTTCGGTGACCAGGATTTCCGGGTTGGCGGCATCCTTTTCGATCTTCTGGCGCAGGCGGTAGATGTGGGTTTCAAGAGTGTGGGTGGTGACGCCGGAATTGTAGCCCCAGACCTCCTGGAGCAGGGTTTCGCGCGAGACCGGCATCTGGCCGGCGCGGTAGAGGAAGCGGAGGATGGCCGTCTCCTTCTCCGTCAGCCGCACCTTGCGTGCATTGGCCGCGGTGAGCATTTTCGAGCCGGGACGGAAGGAGTAGGGGCCGACCGAGAACACCGCGTCCTCGCTGGCCTCGTGCTGGCGGAGCTGGGCCCGGATGCGGGCCAGCAGGACGGCAAAACGGAAGGGCTTCGCCACATAGTCGTTGGCACCGGATTCAAGCCCTAAAATCGTGTCGGAATCGGTATCGTGCCCGGTCAGCATGATGATCGGGGCCTTGAAGCCACCCTTGCGCAAGGAGCGGACCACCTCGCGGCCGTCGGTGTCGGGCAGGCCGACATCCATCAGGACAAGATCGGGGGCATTGGCCTTGGCCGCGCTCGCGCCTTTGGCGCCGGTATCGACGGCGGAGGCTTCGAATTCTTCGTGTAGCGATAATTGCTCCACCAACGTGTCGCGCAGATCGGTATCGTCATCCACGATCAGGATCTTGCGGGCATTGGCCATAGGGGATCATCCTTTTGGGGTCCGGTCGGCGCGCATCCATGCTGCACCTGACCGTGAGGGGAAGTTTAGGGGGTCGCTGTTGTTATTGTTGTTCGTGTTGAAGTAGTGGGCTGTCGCCGATTCACAAGCCAGAGCCACTCTAACGCAGAATAGCAGGGCGTTTTGATGAATGTCCTGTAATGAATTCGACATCGCACGTTCACATGAAAAATACAGCTGCTTCAGTCGGTTACACCATGAATCGAAGTGCCAGGCCGCTCTCTGCGATCCGCGTTAAGCCTGCCGCCGGCAATCCGCGCCGAGGCTGGCTGACCGCGGGATCACTGACCATCCCGGTCGCGCTTGGGCGGGGAGGCATCCTCGCCAACAAGCGCGAGGGCGACGGCGGCACCCCCGGGGCAGCTTCCGTCCCCGGCAATTGTGGTGGCGGGGCGACCGGCATCGCCGTCCGCAGAGCTTCCTGCCGTCTCGAGCCATCACCGGGACGGACGCCTGGTGCGAGGATCCCGGCGACCGCCATTACAATCAGGGAATTCGTCTCGCCGAGGGGCAGGGCGGTGACCGGCTCAAGCGCGCCGACAACCTCTATGACTTCATCATCGAAATCGACCACAACACGAGACCACGGATCGCCGGCCGGGGCAGCGCGGTATTTTTGCACCTGGCCCGCGACAATTTTGGCCCCACCGCGGGCTGCGTCTCGATGACGAAATCTGCGATGCTGCAATTGCTGCGGCGCCTTGGTCCGCGAACAAAAATCATCATCGGGTGAGGACGCATGCTCGACAGGGATCAGATCGCGGCCGCATCGCGCGTGCTCGTTCAACATTGGCGCGACGGCTCCAAGCTCGATGCGCTGGAGCCGCGGTTGCGACCGCAGAGCCGCGCTGAAGGCTACGCCATCCAGGCCGCGCTCGAAACCTTGCCGCTCGGAAAACTGTTCGGCTGGAAGATCGCGGCCACGAGCGTATCAGGACAGCAGCACATCAACGTCACGGGACCGCTGGCCGGTCGCATCATGAGCGACACCGTGATTGCCGATGGCGGCACCGCCGCGATGAGAGGCAACGAGATGCGCGTCGGCGAGCCTGAATTCGCCTTCCGGATCGGACGCGACCTGCCGCCGCGCGCGGCGCCATACGCGGTCGACGAGGTTCTGGCTGCCGTCGAGAGCTTCCATCCCGCGATCGAGATTCCCGATTCGCGCTTTGCCGATTTCGCCCGCGCCGGCGAAGCGCAGCTGATCGCCGACAATGCCTGCGCGCATCTGTTCGTGCTGGGTGCGGCGACAGGCGCGAACTGGCGTGCGATGGATCTCGTCGAGGAGCGACCGCAGATCACCCTGCGCGGCGAGCGCTATATCGGCCACGGCAAGAACGTGCTCGGCGATCCCCGTGCTGCACTGGCCTGGCTTGCCAACGAGGCTCTCCGGGCTGGGCATCACCTTGCGGGCAGGGCAGGTGGTGACCACCGGCACATGCCATCCGCCGCTGCCGATTGCGGCCGGCGATCACATGGCGGTGGATTTTGGCGTGCTGGGGAAAGTGTCGGTGGGGTTCGCATAGGCGACCTCACACTCTCCTGTCGTCCCTGCGAACGCAGGGACCCATAACCCCAGGGAGAAGTTTGGCGAAGACTGGGAGTCACCTGCTTTCGCCGGTACGAGACCGGTGATCAATGAGAGATCGCGCGGTATGGGTCCCTGCGTTCGCAGGGACGACAGGAATCACCTGTGCCCGAAGATCGCGCTGCCCACCCGCACGTGGGTGGCGCCCAGCATGATCGCGGTCGCAAAGTCCGCGCTCATGCCCATCGAGAGATTCGCCAGGCCATTGCGCGCGGCGATCTTGGCCGTCAGCGCGAAATGCGCCGCCGGTGGCTCGTCGACCGGCGGGATGCACATCAAGCCGGAGATCGTCAGCCCGTAGGTGTCGCGGCAGCTGGCGAGGAAGGCGTCGGCCTCGGCGGGTGCGATGCCGGCCTTCTGCGGCTCCTCACCGGTGTTGATCTGGACGAACAGCTGCGGGTGCTTGTTCTGGGATTCGATTTCCTTGGCTAACGCTTGGCAAATGCTCGGACGATCGACCGAATGGATGGCATCGAACAGCGCAACCGCCTCTTTCGCCTTGTTGGATTGCAGCGGTCCGATCAGATGCAGCGCGATGCCGGGGTAAACGGAGGTTAACGCCGGCCACTTGCCTTTGGCCTCCTGCACCCGATTCTCGCCGAATACACGCTGTCCGGCTTCGATGACCGGGGTAATTGCATCCGCGGCGAAAGTCTTGGACACCGCGATCAGCGTTACGGCGGCGCGATCGCGCCGCGCATCCTTGCAGGCGCGGGCGATTTCGGCTTCGACCGCGGCGAGCGCGTTTGGTGAATGGCCGGTTACCGGCGCAGTGTTTTCGTCTGTCATGATGTCGATTGATTAAGGTCGTAACCGAGGTAAGTCCAATTTTACCGAGTTCAAGAAAGAGTTTTTGAACCCTTCGCTTTACCTTGCCCCATCGGGGTGGGTAGCGAAGATGGCAAGCATTAGTCTCAACCGCAAGCGAGCGAAACTCAAGCAGGTTCTCGGAATCCGGGCACGGCTTGCTTTGCTCGCGGTGATTCTGGTGGCGCCCTTGATGCTCGAGCGTATCCGTTCGCTCGAAGACACCCGCACCCGCCAGATCGCGCAGGCCACGATCGAATTCACCACCGTTGCGAGGCACAGCGCCGATGCACAGCGCGAGGTGATCTCGTCGGTCGAGACCATCCTGAAATCGGAAGCCTTCATCCGCGCCTCCGCCGGCGGCGTCAGCAAGAGCTGCGACGTGCTGCGCGCGAGCCTGCCGTCGAACCTGCCCTGGATCCGGACGCTTCTGATCGCCGGCCAGGATGGGCGCATCCAATGCGCCACCAACAACATGTATGTCGGCCTCGACCTCAGCGACCGGCCTTATTTTCAGCAGGCACAGGAAACCGGGCGTTTCGTGCTGAGCGACTTCATCCTGTCGCGCCCCGTGCTGGCACCGACGGTGATGGCGGTCTATCCGGTGTCCGCCTTCAGTGGCGTCGCCGACGCCGTCGTGCTCGCCACCGTCAACCTCGACTGGATGTCGAAGGTGATGAACAATCTGGGCGGCCGCGCCGGCATAACCGCCGTGCTGGTCGACAGCGCCGGCACGGTTCTGGCAGCTCCAGCCGACCAGCACAGCGCGGTCGGCCGTCCGCTCGACAACATGCCGCTGATGTCGGCGATCGCCGACCGGGCGCTGCGCTCGGATCAGGACGAGGGCTCGCTGTCCTTCCTGGCCGCCGACGGCTCTCGCCGCGCGGTCAGCTACATCCGCATCGCCGGCACCAATGCCCGCCTGATCACCAGCATCGACGAGGACAAGGTGTCCGCGGCGGTGAGCCGCGACATCCGCACCGCCTATCTCCAGCTCGCTTTCGTCGTGGTGTTCGTCCTGCTCGGCGCGCTGATTGCCGCCGAAAAGCTCGTCATCAAGCCGATCGAGATGCTCGCCGACATGGCCAAGCGTCTCGGCGAGGGCGATTTGTCGGCCCGCGCCGCACGCAATCGCCTGCCGGCCGAGTTCGTGCCGCTGGCGCGCGCCTTCAACGCGATGGCCGCGCAGCTGAGCCAGCGCGAACGCGAGCTGATCGCCAGCAATGACCGCCTGACGGTGATGGCTTCGATTGATATGCTGTCGGGCCTCGCCAACCGCCGCGGCTTCCAGAGTCGGCTCGACTTCGAATGGATGCGCGCACAGCAATATGGCAGCGAACTCGCGCTGCTGATGATCGACGTCGACCATTTCAAGCTGTTCAACGACACCTATGGCCATCTCGAAGGCGATTCCTGCCTGACCCGGCTCGGCGAGTCGCTGTCCGGAATCGCCGCCGACACGATGGGCTTTGCGGCGCGCTATGGCGGCGAGGAATTCTGCCTGCTGCTGCCGAACACCGATGTGAATCGCGCCGTGGAAATCGGCGAGCTGGTGCGTGCGGCCGTGCTGAAGCTGTGCCTGCCGCACATCACCTCCGCCCATATGATCGTCACGGTATCGATTGGCGTCGCCGCGGCGAAACCCAACGAGGCCTTGCGTCCCGGCGACCTCATCGAAGCCGCCGACGCCGCGCTCTACGCCGCCAAGCACCGCGGCCGCAACAACGTCGTCGAGCACGGCGTCCAGGCGATCGAGAGCGGTGCGGCCGACATGATGATGGCCGCCAGCGCCTAGTGCGCTGATCGCTAGCCTGCAGCCCCGTCGCGATCGAGGCTCCGTCTCCGTCACCACACGGTTGCGACCGCTGCCCTTGGCGAGATAGAGCGCGCGATCGCAGCGCTCGATGAGATCGGTGATCGCTTCGCCCACCCGGTACTGCGCCACGCCAATCGACACGCTGATGCTGGGAAGGGTCTCGCCGGTCGAGCGGCGGGTGATCGTGCATTCGGCGAGCGCACGCCTGATGCGCTCGGCGATCTCGGTGCAAGCCGCAAGATCGGCGTCCGGCAGCACGGCGATCAGCTCCTCGCCCCCATAGCGCGCCGGCAGATCCTGCTCGCGGACCTTTTCGCGCAGCACCTTTGCCATCAGGCGCAGCACCTGGTCGCCGACGCCGTGGCCGAAATTGTCGTTGAAGGCCTTGAAGTGGTCGATGTCGAGCAGGAGCACGCTGAGCGGCTCACCCCATTCCGCGGTCGCGAGGGCCTTGCGCAGGAATTCGTCGAGCGCCCGTCGGTTGGCAAGGCCCGTCAGCGTGTCGGTCCGGGCGCGCTCCTCGGACCGCGACAGCGAATCGCGGATCACGTCGAGCTCGCGGGTCTTTTCCGCAAAGCCCGCTTCCAGCCGGGTCGCCCTGGTGGCGGCCCGCGCCAGCTCGTTCATGAGCTGGGCGACCAGCGCCTTCGGATCGACGCCGGCCTTGCCCTGGTCCGCGACCTCGCTGATGGCCTGAATCTGCGAATGGTTGTCGGCGATCGCGGTCGTCAGGAAATCCCTGGCCGTCCCCATCAGGCCCTGCAGCCGCTCGGACGTGTCGACCACGAGGGCACTCACCTGGGGTGCGACATAGGTCTCGAACAGCTCCTGATTGGTCCTGCTGTCGAAGGGACGATTGTGGTCGATCAGGAGGTCGATCGCGTTGCGCAGATCGTCGTGGCTGCCCGCGAAATATTGGTACCACACCGCGAAATTGGCCGGCGTCGGTGCAATCCGCTGCTCGGCCATGCTCCGCATCGCCCGTCCGGCGATGGAGGCGGCATAGTCGTAATCGGGATCGTCGAAGCTGGAATCCATCGCGCTCATGCGGTCATGTCGAGCCGCAAATTGGCATTGACCCCTTAATCGCACCCCAACGCGGGCACTCGTAGTTATGCGGAGGCGCCGTCAAAGTTCCAAACCGCGGCAACCCATTGACCCCTTGCGGACTTCTATGGCCTAGTCCGCCGTCTTGAGACGGCCGGACCCACAAAAACCCCAACGATTCCATGACCTCCGAACGCTATAACGCCCGCGACGCCGAACCGCGCTGGCAACGCCTTTAATCGCGCCGGTCTCCCCAGGTGCTCTCAGCAGTCTCCCACTATCGCCGCGGACCTCACCGCACGCCAAGCTGCGATAGATCCAATACCGAACCACCCACACGTTAGAAGTCGCGAGCGGGTCTCAACGCTGCGGTTGAACCCGCGGCACGCTCCGGCCCAGATGATACCAACTGGGTTGACCGGTCGGCCTAACGAATGTCTGCCGCGGCGATTAGATCGAAGGGCGATCTAACTCTCAAGTCCGCCAAACACAACGGGCCCCGACGAGCATCACGTCGGTGCCGGTCGGCTTCAAGATCACTTCGATCGCAGCAAGCCCTTGCCGTAGATCCAAGTATACACGTTCTAGTTGGACAAGCTTCGGATTCTGTGTAATTCTTATCGGATTCCCAAGTTGAGACTATCAATTTGTTCAATCAAGTTCTGACAGCTTCGATGTTGCTCGCCGTCCCGTTGGCAATAACTGATCTCTTTCGCCGATTTTCTTGGCTAAGACTCTTCTTTTACACCGCCATTTTCGTTTTCATCGTTTTTGTCGAGATTTCCGCACTCTCTCCGAGCAAGCAAGCTTTTGGTCCAAGCTCTCCGCTCGTTGCGATCGCTTTCATGTTTTTCGGTGTTTTGAGCGGGATCGCAGCAACTTATATCTTCAATTTCACGGGCCAATTCTCTTGGCGAGACTTTCTGCGCCCAATCGTTGTATCTCCCATGGTGTTGCTTCCTCTGATTGGATCAGTTCAGGGAGCATCCCTAGAGCCCGTACAATTAATCTGCTTTACGATTTTGGCATTCCAAAATGGTTTCTTTTGGCAGCAGGTTCTTCGCGATGCAAAACCTACAACGTAGACTCGCGGTTGCGACCTTTGGCGCCGTCGCCCTCCTCGTTCTTTGCTCAAATTGTTTCGCCGCTACTTTTCCAGAGTTTCTAGCTAGCGAGTATCGACAATATTTTGCTCGGTTTTCGGACGACAGGACATTGCCCGAGCAGATGCTGAATTATGCTGGCTTTACAGCGAAAGATTACGGACGCAGCTTCGCTATTGTAGCCGGTGTTTCTCGCTATCCCGCTATGGTGGGATCTGGCGCAGATTTACCCGCAGCAGCAGAGGATGTTCGCAAGCTACTTAACTATCTCACGCTGTACGAAAAATTTGATGAAGTAGTTGTGCTAAAGGACACGCAGGTCACGGAAGCAAATCTGAGCTACTTTCTTCAGAAGTATTTCCCGCGCCGACTGCAGCAGTTTCCTAAGTCGCGCTTTCTATTCGCATATAGCGGGCACGGCACATCCGCTGGTGGAAGAAGCTACTTACTTACCTCGGAAGCTCGCAGTTTCACGGACATTTACAATGGCATCCCAATGACGACAGTACGAGCGATGTTTCAGCCGACTGTCGATGCCGGATTTCATGTTCTTGCTTTGATCAACGCTTGCTATAGTGGTGATTTTTTGAGGCGTTCGTTTGGGGATGTACATTACGTTCCTAAATACGCTGGCGCACATGCCATAACGGCCGGCGGCTCTCAGGAGCTAACTTGGCACGATGGCTCAATTGGCACTGGCAGCATCTTCTTCGAAAAAGTGCTCGCCGCGTTAGACGGTCGGGCCGGTAGCAAGGAAATCATTACCGTAGATGATCTTGCTGCATATCTTCGTCGTGAGGTTCGAATCTCGACTGATCAACATCAAAACCCATTGGCTGGTGATTTGAGCCGAGATGGAAGTCTCGGCGGGTTTTTCTTTTTCAATCGAAGATCGCTAGTCGACCTCCGAGTACTCCCCGAGTGGGATTCCACAAGGGGAGCGCCTTTCGGCGATCAAGCATCTGCTTCCAAGAGAATAAGCGAAATCAACGCCGCGGAAATAGAAAAGAGAACCGGCTTGAGCACGTTATATGATCAGGGAGTGTCGCTTCGAAAAGCGCATAAATACGAACTCGCGATCGCGAAGTTCAACGAAGCTTTGTCCCTCGATCCCAGAAACGTACTAGCCCTCAGAGCCCGGGGATTTGCCCATTATGAGATGGGCCGAAACGAGCCTGCGATCGGTGACCTAACCCAAGCGATTGGCCTCGATCCAGGAGCGCCAAATGGATTCTATGGTCGCGGTCTAGCGTTTCTCGCCAAGCAAGAATTCGACCTAGCAATGACAGATTTTGACCGTGCGCTTTCTATCGATCGTAACTTCAAGGAGGCACTTATAGGACGCGGGCTCACTTTCCGCGGGAAGGGCGATAACGCAAAAGCAATTTCAAGCTTCACGGAGGCGATACACCTCGATTCGAAGGACACGTATGGTCTTGTCAACCGAGGAACCACATATTTTAGGATGGAGAAATACGATCAGGCCCTAGCGGACTATAGCAAAGCCGTAGACATCGACCAAAACGATGCTAAGGCCTTATTTGCCCGGGGCCTCACGAAACAAAAGAAGGGCGATATGAGCGGCGGCGAGGCGGATATCTTAAGAGCCAAAAAACTGGATTCGTCGTTGGGGAAGTAAGCTGCCAATTCGTCGACCAAGGTATCGGACCACTCCCTCTGGCAATGCCCTGAGCTAGGCAGCCCATTGACCCCCTGAGGTCTTCTATGGCCTAGTCCGCCGTCTTGAGATGGACTACCCCCCAAAACCCAGCGATCCCATGACCTCCCATCGTTACACCGCCCGCGACGCAGAACGGCGCTGGCAACGCCTCTGGGACGAGCAGGCGATCCAAGAACCGCGATCAGCGCCGAATATTGTGTTTGAGACGTTCCCTACCCGTCCGGGCGCATTTGTTTTGGAAGTTAAGGCGTAGAGACCCATGCTGCCAGTTGAAGTGAAGATCGATTTCAATCAATTAGCTGACATCGCTCAACGCAGCGCTAGAAGAGCAGCGGCTTTTATTGCTTTAGGTCAAAGGGCATGGAGCGATGAATCAATCAGTTCCGTAAGAGTCAACGTTCCCTTCCCGGTTCAGCTATTGCCAGATCCTTTGCCAGCGGATGCGGCAACCGAAGTGAGATCTTCCTTTAGACTATGGATCGTTGGCAGCGCTCTGGCCGAAATCCTCCAAGGCCTTTCTTTATTTTCTGACTCGTTCTTCGAGATCTCCCTCTACATCGCGCATAACGGGAGGGTCTTGCCAGAGTCCGAGATAGCCCGGATCAAGAAGTTTAAGAACGATACAAATCTCGCTTCGAAACTCGCCAGGATAACTGAGCAATCCGGCATCACTAGCTTGCTTTCAGGGCATATCGATGGCTGGGTGAGGGCACGAAACGCACATTCGCACAATCGTGGCGTCGTTCGAGAAAGAGATTGTTCGCCCGATTCGGACAATCTCAGAATGAGCTGGAGCCAGTTTCAGCTTTTGATCGATTCTGAGCCGGTAGAAATTACAGATATCGTTGGGAAGACCTTCGAAAAGGACGCCTCCATTGGTTTCCGCCTAGGACAATCCGGCAAGGGGTTTGAGGTTGGCCAATCGGTCGACTTCTCAGAGCAAGAGCTACTTAATATTTGCCTGACGGCACTTATTGCGACCAGTCAAATGGTCGAGGCGCTCCAGAAATCGCTCGTCCCGGTCGCTAAACCGTTCTCTCGTCAGGGAGAACGTTACAACGCGAGAGAATCTGAACCTTTCTGGCAACGCCTCTGGGACGAACAGGCGATCTTCGTCTCCCGAAACGACGATTCGCGGCCGAAATACTATGTGCTCGAGATGTTCCCCTACCCGTCCGGGCGCATCCATATCGGCCATGTCCGGAATTACACGCTGGGTGACGTGCTGGCCCGCTTCATGCGCGCCAAGGGGTTCAACGTGCTGCACCCGATGGGCTGGGACGCCTTCGGCCTGCCGGCCGAGAATGCCGCGATCGAGCGCAAGGTCGCGCCGAAAGCCTGGACCTACGACAACATCGCCGCGATGAAGAAGCAGCTCCGGTCGATCGGGCTGTCGCTGGACTGGAGCCGCGAATTCGCGACCTGCGATCCCAGCTACTACAAGCATCAGCAGAAGATGTTTCTGGACATGCTCGCCGCAGGTCTGGCCGAGCGCGAGAAGCGCAAGCTCAACTGGGATCCGGTCGACATGACCGTGCTCGCCAACGAGCAGGTGATCGACGGCCGCGGCTGGCGCTCGGGCGCCGTCGTCGAGCAGCGCGAGATGAGCCAGTGGGTCTTCAAGATCACGAAGTACTCGCAGGAATTGCTGTCCGCGCTGGACGGGCTCGACCGCTGGCCCGACAAGGTCAGGCTGATGCAGCGCAACTGGATCGGCCGCTCCGAGGGCCTCCTGATCCGTTTCGCGCTGGATGCGGCAACCACGCCGGCCGGCGAGAGCGAGCTGAAAATCTTCACGACCCGCCCGGACACGCTGTTCGGCGCAAAGTTCATGGCGATCTCGGCGGATCATCCGCTGGCGCAGGCCGCCGCCGCGAAGAACCCGAAACTTGCGGAATTCATCGCGGACATCAAGAAGATCGGCACCGCGCAGTCGATCATCGACACCGCAGAGAAGCAGGGTTTCGACACCGGCATCCGCGCGGTGCATCCGTTCGACCCGAGCTGGAAGCTGCCGGTCTATGTCGCCAATTTCGTGCTGATGGAATACGGCACCGGCGCGATCTTCGGCTGCCCTGCGCACGACCAGCGCGACCTCGACTTCGTCAACAAATACGGCCTCGGCAGTACACCGGTCGTATGCCCAGAGGGCCAGGATCCTAAATCGTTCGTGATCACCGACACCGCCTATGACGGTGACGGCCGCATGATCAATTCCCGCTTTCTCGACGGCATGACCATCGACCAGGCCAAGGACGAGGTCGCAAAACGGCTGGAAGCCGAGCTGCGCGGCAACGCGCCGGTCGGCGAGCGGCAGGTGAATTTCCGCCTACGCGACTGGGGCATTTCGCGCCAGCGCTATTGGGGCTGCCCGATTCCGGTCATTCATTGCCCCAAATGCGATGTCGTGCCGGTGCCGGATGCCGATTTGCCGGTGGTGCTGCCGGAGGATGTCAGCTTCGACAAGCCGGGCAACGCGCTGGATCATCACCCGACCTGGAAGCACGTCACCTGTCCGAAATGCGGCGGTAAAGCCCAGCGCGAAACCGACACCATGGACACCTTCGTGGATTCGTCCTGGTACTTCGCGCGCTTTACCGATCCCTGGAACGAGACCGCGCCGACCACGCCAGGGGTCGCCAACCGGATGCTCCCGGTCGACCAGTATATCGGCGGCGTCGAGCACGCGATCCTGCATCTGCTGTACAGCCGCTTCTTCACCCGCGCGATGAAGGCGACCGGGCACATCGCGCTGGACGAGCCGTTCGCCGGCATGTTCACACAGGGCATGGTGGTGCACGAGACCTACCAGAAGGCCGACGGTACCTATGTGCAGCCGGCCGAGGTGAAGATCGAGGTTGGCGGCAACGGACGCCGCGCCACGCTGCTGAATTCAGGCGAAGACGTCCAGATCGGCCCGATCGAGAAGATGTCGAAGTCGAAGAAAAACACGGTCGACCCCGACGACATCATCGAGACCTACGGCGCCGACGTTGCCCGCTGGTTCATGCTGTCGGACTCCCCGCCCGACCGCGACGTGATCTGGAGCGACGAGCGCGTTCAGGGCGCCTCGCGCTTCGTGCAGCGGCTGTGGCGGCTGGTGAACGATTCCGTCGAGTCCGGCAAGGACGCGCCGGTGGCCCGGCCGGCCAGCTTCGGCCCCGACGCCACCGCCCTGCGCAAGGCCGCCCATGGCGCGCTGGACAAGGTCACCACCGGGATCGAGCGGCTGCACTTCAACGTCTGCCTCGCCCATATCCGCGAATTCGCCAACACCTTCTCCGAGATCCTGCAGCGCGCCGGCCAGCCACCGGCCGATCTTGCTCCAGATCTGGCTTGGGCGATCCGCGATTCCAGCCAGATCCTGGTCCAGCTGTTCTCCCCCATGATGCCGCACCTCGCCGAGGAGTGCTGGCAGGCTCTGGGTCAAAGCGGGCTGGTTTCCGAGGCCAATTGGCCCCAAATCGAACGCGATTTGCTGGTCGAAGACAGCGTGACCCTGGTGGTCCAGGTCAACGGCAAGAAGCGGGGCGAGGTCACAGTTGCAACAGCGGCCCAGAATCCGGAAATCGAGGCTGCCGTTTTGGCCCTCGATGCGGTAAAACTGGCCCTGGATGGCAAGCCCGTCCGCAAGGTGATCATCGTTCCCAAGAGGATCGTAAATGTTGTCGGCTAGGATTCGCATCGCAGCCCGGTTGCTGGCGGTCGCCGCATTGGCGGCGCTGACGGCCGGTTGCTTTCAGCCGATGTACGCCGAGCGTGGTGACGGCCTCCCCGGCCTACGCGAGAAGCTGATGGGGGTCGAGCTGCCCCCGATCAACAAGCCCAACGCCTCGCGCGAGGCCCGCGTCGGCGTCGAGGTCCGCAACGCCCTCGCCTTCAAGCTTTACGGCTCGGCGACGGGCATGCCGCCGACCCACCGGCTGGACATCCGCTTCACCACCAGCCGCTCCTCACTGATCGTCAGCGCCACGACGGGATTGCCGACCAGCGAAAATCTCGGCATCGACGCCCAGTACAATCTGATCGAAGTCGCGACCGGCAGGTCAGTCATGACCGGCTCGACGTTCTCACGCGTGTCGTACGACATGCCTGGCTCCTATCAGCGCTTCTCGCGCACCCGCGCCGTGCGCGATGCCGAGGATCGCGCCGCCAACGAGATCGCCGAGAACATCACGACCCGGCTCGCTTCGTTCTTCACCGCGGGCACCTGATTTGCTCCGTCATTCCAGGGCACGCGAAGCGTGAACTACGGTGCGCAATTGCGCACCTGAGAATCCAGAATTTACGGATCGAGATTCCGGACTCGCCTCTGACGAGCCGCCCCGGAATGACGGGTATCAGGCAATATGGTCGCGCTGCGTGGAAAAGAGATCGACGCCTTCCTCGCCCGCCCCGATGCGGGCCGTCCGATCATCCTGCTCTACGGCCCCGATGCCGGCCTCGTGCGCGAGCGCGCCGATGCGCTGATCGCCTCCGCCGTCGATGATCCCAACGATCCGTTTTCCCTGGTCAAGCTCGACGGCGACGAGGCTCTCCGCCGAGCCCTCGCGGCTGGTGGACGAGGCCATGACGGTGCCGCTGTTCGGCGGCCGCCGCGCCATCCGCGTTCGCGCCGGCTCGCGCAGCTTCGCCAGCGGCATCGACACGCTGGCCGATATGAGCGTGAAGGATTGCCGCATCGTGATCGAGGCCGGCGAGCTGCGCCCGGAATCGCCGCTGCGCAAGGCTTGCGAGAAGGCCAAGGCCGCCGTTGCGATCGGTTGCTATCCCGACACCGAACGCGACCTCGCCAAGCTGATGGATGACGAATTACGCATCGCGAATTTGCGCATCGCGCAGGATGCCCGCGCGGCGCTGATGTCGTTCCTCGGCGGTGATCGCCAGGCCTCGCGCAACGAGCTGCGCAAGCTGACGCTCTACGCCCACGGCAAAGGCGAAGTCACGCTGGATGACGTGATGGCGGTGGTTGCCGACGCGTCCGAGCTGAAGCTCGATCCGATCGTCGACGGCGCCTTTGCCGGCAGGCCCGACATCGTCGAGACCGAATTCGCAAAGGCCATGATCGCCGGCACCTATCCCGGCGTGATCATCTCCGCCGCGCAGCGCCAGGCGGCGTGGCTGCACAAATCCGCACTCGCCATCGCCGACGGCCAGCCGGCCTCCGCCGTGCTCGACGGCGGCTATCCGCGCCTGCATTTCTCGCGGAAGCCCGCAGTCGAGACCGCGCTGCGCAATTTCAGCCCGGCCCGGCTCGCCGCCATTATCGAGCAGCTCGCGACCGCCGCCCTCGACACCCGCAAGCAATCGACGCTCGCCGCTGCCATCGCCCAGCGCACGTTGATGGCAATCGCGGCGAATGCAAAGCGGCGGGGATAGGCTTCGCTCTTGTGCCCCGGACGCAACGCAGCGCTTCTTAGCGGTGCGCTGCAGAGCCGGGGCCCATGCCTCTGCGATCTCGTTCTTCTGGGTCCCGGCTCTGCGCAGCAACGCTACGCGTTGCAGCGCGTCCGGGACACGAGACTGGGGACGCCCCGCTCGCAATGACGATGTGGAGAGGTACGCACCACACCCTCGCTGTCTTCCCCGCACCCGCAGGGACGACACCGAGAGACTGACTTACAGCGCGCCCTTGGCCAGCCGCTTCATCACCTCGTCGAGCTGATCGAGGTTGCGGTAGTTGATCTGGACGGAGCCGCCGGGGTCGCGGTGATTGACGGTGACCTTGAGACCGAGCGCATCGCTCACGCGCTTTTCGAGATCGACCGTATCAGGGTCTTTCTCCTTGCCGCCGGTGCTGCGCGCCTTCTGCGGCTTGCGCTCCGGCACGCCTTCTTCATGCGCGAGCGCTTCGGCCTGACGGACGTTGAGACCTTCCTCGACGATGCGCTTGGCGGCGGCGAGCGGATCCGGCACGCCGATCAGCGCGCGGGCGTGACCGGCCGTCAGCTCGCCGGTCGCGATGAAAGCCTGCACCTCGGCCGGCAGCTTGGTGAGCCGCATCATGTTGGCGATGTGACTGCGGCTCTTGCCGACGACCTTGGCGATATCCTCCTGGCTGCGTTTGAACTCGTTGGCGAGCGCGTGATAGCCCTGCGCCTCTTCCATCGGGTTGAGGTCTTCGCGCTGCACGTTCTCGACGATCGCGAATTCCAGCGCATCGCTGTCGCTGATGTCGACGGGGACGATCGGCACCTCGTGCAGGCCGGCGATCTGCGAGGCGCGCCAGCGCCGCTCGCCGGCGATGATCTCGAAGCGGTCCTGCGTGCCCTTTATCGGACGCACCACGATCGGCTGGATCACGCCGTGCTGCTTGATGGACTCGGAGAGCCTCCTTCAGCTCGGCGTCCAGGAAGGTGCGGCGCGGATTGCGCGGGTTGGCCTTGATGAACTCGATCGGCACCTTGCGCTGCGCACGCGGCCGATCGACGTGCTGGGCTTCGCCGCCGACATCACCGATCAGACTTGCAAGACCCCGGCCCAGTCGCGAACGCGCTTCGTCGGCCATCGCCAGCTCCCTTGGATTCACGCTGCAGCACTCCAGAACTGAATTTTCGAAACTTGTAGGATGGGTAGAGCGAAGCGAAACCCATCGCCCTTCACGCCCGTGATGATGGGTTTCGCTGCGCTCTACCCATCCTACGGACCGGCGCTAATGCGTGACGCGCAGCTCGCGCTCGCGCTGGATCACTTCGGTGGCGAGCCTCAAGTAAGCTTCGCTGCCGACGCATTTGAGATCGTAGACCAGCACCGGCTTGCCGTAGGACGGCGCCTCGGAGATGCGCACGTTGCGCGGGATCATGGTCTTGTAGACCTTCTCGCCCATGAACTGGCGCACGTCGGCGACGACCTGGTTCGACAAATTGTTGCGCGAGTCGAACATGGTCAGCACGATGCCGTGGATCGACAGGTTCGGATTGAGCGTCGAGCGCACCTGCTCGACCGTCTGCAACAATTGCGACAGACCTTCGAGCGCGAAGAACTCGCACTGCAGCGGCACCAGGATCGCGTCCGACGCCGCCATCGCGTTGACCGTGAGCAAGTTCAGCGAAGGCGGGCAGTCGATCAGCACATAGGTGTAGTCGGCGTCCGGCGAGACGTTGTTGTTGAGCGCGCCGATGGCGTCGCGCAGCTTGAAGGCGCGGCCGGGCGTGGTGCCGAGCTCGAGCTCGAGGCCGGAGAGATCCATGGTGGAGGGCGCGATGTGCAGCCGCGGCACGGCCGTCGAGACCACGGCCTCTCGCAGCGGCGCTTCGCCGATCAGCACGTCGTAGGTCGAGCAGGAGCGGTTGCGGCGATCGATGCCAAGACCGGTCGAGGCGTTGCCCTGCGGATCGAGATCGACGATCAGGACCCGCTCGCCAATCGCAGCGAGCGCCGTGCCGAGGTTAATCGCTGTGGTTGTTTTTCCCACACCGCCCTTCTGATTCGCCAGCGCGAGGATGCGCGGGTGGCCATGCGGAACTGCTCCAGCCTCTTCTCGGGTCTGGTCTTGCTGCGGCTCGTCAATCACGGTCATCGAAATTCCCCACTCAACCCCTGAACGCCTCACCCGCGCCGTTCAACTGAAGCCAGCTCGACGATCCAACCGTCGCCGGTGCGGCTTTGGTGGAGCTGCGGCTGAATATTCCAATATTTAGCGGCTTCGGTCAATTCAGCCTCTACATCTTGACCCTTAGGAAATAGCGCCTTTGCGCCCTGGCGCATCAGCGGCTCCGCAAAGCCGATGAGTTGATGTAGCGGAGCCAGCGCGCGTGCGGTGACGCAATCGACGGGGCCGGTGATTCTATCCACATTATCCCCGATCTCAGCGAGATGTACGACTCCCGGAGATGCGGTGACGCGAATTGCTTCGCGCAAAAACGCGGCCTTCTTGGCGATTCGCTCGACGAGGTGGACCTTGGCGTCCGGCACGCCGGCCATGGCGCAGGCGAGGACGACGCCAGGGAAGCCGCCGCCGCTGCCGAGATCGGCCCAGCGTTTTGCAGTCGGCGCGAGATCGACCAGCTGAAGCGAATCGGCGATGTGCCGGGTCCAGAGGTGCGGGAGGGTCGAGGGCGCGACCAGATTGGTCTTGGCTTGCCACTCACGCAGCAGCGCGATGTAGCGATCGAGCCGGGCTTCCGTTTCATGTGAAACGGGCGCGAGCTTCAGGGCCTCGCGCTTGTCGGCGGCGATGATCGAATCGAGCGCCTGATCGTTGGCGCTGGCCTTGTCGATCTTTGGCTTGGCAGGAACCGGGCCAGATCGATGAGCGGCGCCCCCGCCCGCCCCGGGTTTTCGGGATAGCGGCCTGTCCCCGCCCGGTCCGCGCTGTTTCACGTGAAACGCCTATGCGATTGCCTTGGAAGACTTCCGTGCCTCACGGCGGAGATATGCTGCGAGGATACCGAGTGCCGCCGGTGTCATGCCATCGATCCGGCCGGCCTGGCCGACCGTAAACGGCCGCGCCTTCTCAAGCTTGGCACGAACCTCGTTGGAGAGACCGGGAACCAGGCTGTAGTCGATCTCCGACAGCACCAGCCCCTCGTCGCGCCGGAAGGCTTCGACGTCGGCGCTCTGCCGTTCCAGGTAGACATCGTATTTGGCGTCGATCTCGAGATGGGTCGCGATCACGGAATCGATGGCGGACAGCTCCGGCCAGATCGCGCGGACCTGGCTCCAGCCGATCTCAGGATAAGCCATCAGCTCGAACGCCGAGCGGCGCTGGCCGTCCCGGTTCAGGGACAGCCCCTGCTTGATCGCCTCGTTCGGGGTGATGGTCAGCGACTTCGACAGCGTCCGGGCGGCGTCCAGGGCGTCCATCTTGGCACGGTGATGCCGGGTCCGGGCGCCCCCGACGCACCCCAGCGCGATCCCCTTCTCGGTCAGTCGCTGATCAGCATTGTCAGCCCGCAATGTCAGCCGATACTCGGCCCGGGAAGTGAACATCCGATAGGGCTCGCTGATCCCGCGGGTGACGAGGTCGTCGATCATTACACCGAGATAGCCGTCGGCACGGTCGAACACTGTGAGTGCGGCGTCGCTAGCGAAGAGCGCGGCGTTCAGGCCGGCCACGATGCCCTGCCCGGCGGCCTCTTCGTATCCCGTGGTGCCGTTGATCTGCCCGGCCAGGAAAAGGCCCCGCAGACGCTTGGTCTGCAGGGTCGGATCGAGCTCCCGAGGATCGATGTGGTCATACTCGATGGCATAGCCCGGGCGGACCATCTTCACCCGCCCCAGACCCGGGATGGTGGTGAGGATCGCGAGCTGAACCTCTTCCGGCAGCGAGGTCGAGATGCCGTTGGGATAGACCGTAGCGTCGTCGAGCCCTTCCGGCTCCAGGAAGATCTGGTGGCCGTCGCGATCGCCGAAGCGGACGATTTTGTCCTCGATCGAGGGGCAATAGCGGGGACCGGAGCTCTTGATCTGGCCGGAATACATGGGAGAGCGATGTACGTTCGCCCGGATCACCTCATGGGTCGCTGAGGTGGTTCGGGTGATGCCGCACTGGATCTGCGGGTTCGTGATGCGCTCGGTCATCACCGAGAACGGCTCCGGCGGCTCGTCCCCGGGCTGCATCTCGACCGCGGACCAGTCGATCGTGGTGCCGTCCAGACGCGGGGGTGCCGGTCTTGAGCCGCCCAAGAGTGAAGCCGGCGCGCTCGAAGGAGGCCGAAAGACCCATTGCGGGGGCCTCTCCGACCCGACCGGCGGGCCAGTTCTTCTCGCCGAGATGGATCAGACCGCGGAGAAAGGTGCCGGTGGTGACGACGACGGCCCCTGCCCGAAGCTCCCGGCCATCGGCCAGGCGCAGTCCGGTGACCCGACCATCGACCACGATCAGCTCGTCGGCCTCACCTTCGATGACGGACAAACCCTCAGTCGCTGTAATCGCGGACTGCATTGCGGCGGCATAGAGCTTCCGGTCGGCCTGGGCCCGAGGGCCACGCACAGCGGGACCCTTCCGGCGGTTCAGGACACGAAACTGGATGCCGCCGGCATCACCGACCCGGCCCATCAGACCATCGAGGGCATCGACTTCGCGGACCAGATGGCCCTTGCCGAGACCGCCGATCGCGGGATTGCAGGACATCGCACCGACGGTCGAGAAGCGATGAGTGACCAGCGCGGTAGTCGCACCCATTCGGGCAGACGCGGCAGCGGCTTCACAGCCGGCGTGGCCGCCGCCAATCACGATGACATCGAAGCTCTCTCGCTCTGTTCGCATGGGCGGACTTCTAGCTCAGAGGCTGGAAAGCTGGAAGTGGAAACTGGGAAGGAGGTGTTTCACGTGAAACGGAGCGGACGGGGAAAAGCGATTTTGCGAAAACAACCCCATGCACAGTAGAATGGGCATTGAAGGGATTGGTGTTTTACGTGAAACAACGCGCAGGATTGACGACGTGGCAGAGCCGCCGGCGCATCTCGATGCTGGTCATATCGATGGAGGCCGAAGTCGATACCGCACCCGTCATTGCGAGCGCAGCGAAGCAATCCAGACTATCGCCGCGGAGGAACCCTGGATTGCTTCGTCGCAAGGGCTCCTCGCAATGACGGGATTGAGAGTTGTGCTTCCAAATCTTGGAGTCTTGAGTGGGCGACGGGCTCCCGCAGCGGAAGAATTTCTAGCCAATGCTGTTTCACGTAAAACGAGTCCGTAGCCCGGATGGAGCGGAGCGAAATCCGGGAACGGTGGCCTGCGGAGGAACCGCCTCGGATTGCGCTGCGCTCCATCCGGGCTTCGAAGAGCGATCCCCTTGAGCCGTTCACGTGAAACACATCGGTTCCACGCCTGTTTCACGTGAAACACAAGGAATGGAATAAGGGCTAATTCTACAATGTAGAACTAGCGCTACTTTCCGATGCAGAATTTCTGGAAGATGGCCCCAAGGACGTCCTCGACGTCGACCCGGCCGAGCAGCCGGCCTAGGGCATAGGCGGCGGCCCGGAGCTCTTCGGCGGCAAGCTCTTCGCCGTCTTCTACAAGGTCCAAACTCCGGCGCAAGCTGTCCGATGCTCGGCTCAACAAATCCCGCTGACGTGTCCGGGTCACCAGACCGCCCTCACTGGTTCCGAAAAACTCGGCGGCGAATTTTACGAGGGCCTCGACCAGCTCGGAGATGCCGTCGCCCCTGCTCGCCGAGATCCCGAACTCACCGCTAGGCCTCACGCCACCCTCACCAAGATCGATCTTGTTACGCAGGATCCAGACCGCCCCATCCGACCGGTGCCCGTCTTCGGATTTCCGAAGGAAGCGCACCGCGTCCGGATCAACGGCCTGCCCGGCTTCCACCAGCCACAACACCAGATCGGCGTCCTCGGCCCGCGCCCGTGCCCGACGCACACCTTCCTGCTCGACGGGATCGTCGGTCTCGCGGATGCCGGCGGTGTCGATCACCGTGACGGGATAGCCGTCGAGATCGAGCTGCACCTCGATTACGTCGCGCGTCGTGCCGGCGAATGGCGAGACGATCGCAACGTCGCGGCGCGCAAGCTGGTTGATCAGCGTCGACTTGCCGACATTCGGCTCGCCGGCGATCGCCACCACGAGACCGTCGCGCAGGCGTTCAGAATGTCCCTGTGCCGCAAGGACTTTTGCAATCTCATCCTGCAGCGCCTTGATCGCCCTGACGGCCGGCGCCCTCAATTCCGCGGGCACATCGCCTTCGTCGGAAAAATCGATGCCGGCCTCGATCAAGGCCGACGCTTCGATGATGCGATCGCGCCAGTCGCGCGCGCGGTCGCCGAGCAGACCTTGCAGCTGGCGCAGCGCCTGGCGACGCTGGCGGTCAGTGTCGGCATGGATGAGGTCGTCGAGACCCTCGGCTTCCGTGAGGTCGAGCTTGCCATTCTCGAACGCGCGCTGCGTAAACTCGCCGGGCTCGGCTGCACGCGAATTCGGAATTAGAGAAATCGCGGCGAGCAGCGCGGCCAGCACGGCCCGGCCGCCGTGGACGTGGAATTCGGCGATGTCTTCGCCGGTCGCACTCGCCGGGCCGGGGAACCAGAGCACGATCGCGTCGTCGATCGGCTGGCCCTCGCCGTCACGAAGCAGCCGGCGGCTCGCCTGCCGCGGCGCCGGAAGTCTTCCCGCGAGCGTCGTCAGCACCATGTTTGCTTGCGGGCCAGAGACGCGCACCACGGCGATCGCGCTCGGCGCACGGCCGGACGACAGCGCAAAGATGGTCTGGTCTCGCGGATGCATGGCCTATTTGTCCGGCTGGCGGGGAAAAGGCAAACGCCGCCTTTCAGATCGCCGAAGCGCCTCGCTTTGCTGCGGATCCCCGCGCAGCAAAATGCATATTGCGACGCAACATAATACGGGACATTTGCTGCAATATCTGCTCTCGACCGCAGATCAAAGGTGATCGAAGTCGATTTTTAGATAAATATATCAATAGCTTCTCGAAATATCCGGTTTCCGTTCCGGGCGCCCGTCATGCTGCGCTCTCTCCGCAGCAAAGCCGCACAACGAAAAAGGGCGCCCGGAGGCGCCCTTTGGTTCTTGTTGCACCGCACTCAGGTGTTCATGGAATCGAAGAACTCCGAATTGCTCTTGGTCGAGCGCAGCTTGTCGAGCAGGAAGTCGATCGCGTCCATCGTCCCCATCGGATTGAGGATGCGGCGGAGCACGTACATCTTCTTGAGCACCTGCGGATCTGTGATGAGCTCCTCCTTGCGGGTGCCGGAGCGGGAGATGTCGATCGCCGGGAAGGTGCGCTTGTCCGAGACCTTGCGGTCCAGGATCAGTTCCGAGTTACCGGTGCCCTTGAACTCTTCGAAGATGACTTCGTCCATGCGGCTGCCGGTATCGACCAGTGCGGTCGCGATGATGGTCAGCGAGCCGCCCTCCTCGATGTTGCGGGCGGCACCGAAGAAGCGCTTCGGGCGCTGCAGCGCGTTGGCGTCGACACCGCCGGTCAGCACCTTGCCGGATGACGGCACCACGGTGTTGTAGGCGCGGCCGAGGCGGGTGATCGAATCGAGCAGGATGACGACGTCGCGGCCATGCTCGACCAAGCGCTTGGCCTTCTCGATCACCATCTCGGCGACCTGGACGTGACGAACGGCCGGCTCGTCGAAGGTCGAGGACACCACCTCGCCCTTCACCGAGCGCTGCATGTCCGTGACTTCTTCCGGACGTTCGTCGATCAGCAGCACGATCAGATAGCATTCGGGATGGTTGTGCGTGATCGAGTGCGCGATGTTCTGCATCAGCACGGTTTTACCCGTGCGTGGCGGCGCCACGATCAATGCGCGCTGGCCCTTGCCGATGGGAGCGACGATGTCGATCACGCGTGCCGACAGGTCTTTCCGCGTCGGATCGTCGATTTCCATGCGGAAACGCTGATTCGGGAACAGCGGCGTGAGGTTGTCGAAATTGACCTTGTGCTTGGCCTTTTCCGGGTCCTCGAAATTGAGCGTGTTGACCTTCAGCAGCGCAAAATAGCGCTCGCCCTCTTTCGGGCTGCGGATGTGGCCTTCGATGGTGTCGCCGGTGCGCAGGCCGAAACGGCGGATCTGCGAGGGCGAAACGTAGATGTCATCCGGACCCGGCAGATAATTCGCATCGGGCGAACGGAGGAAGCCGAAACCGTCGGAGAGCACTTCGACGACGCCCTGGCCGACAATGTCGGTCTCGGCGAGCGCGAGCTGCTTGAGGATGGCGAACAACAGCTCCTGCTTGCGCATGGTGCTGGCGTTCTCGACCCCATTCTCCTCCGCAAACGAGACAAGCTCGGCCGGCGTTTTGGACTTGAGGTCTTCGAGTTTAATTTCCCGCATTGGGGTGGTCCTGTGGGGTAACCTGGGGAGGGGGTGCGAGGAGGCTCTGAAATGCGGACGTGAGAAGGTAAGGTCCGCAGGTCTGGCAAGGAGAGTGCCGGTGAGGCTTCAAACCTGATGCGGTGTCCGGCCTCTGGAAAGCTCAGACACAACCACATCCGCCTGCGTTGGGTGGGATATCGCTAATATAGAAAATCGCTTCCCACTCCGCAAGCCGAAGCGCTGAGCGGATGGTCGCAAGCCTTGCCTAGAACGGCTTCACGATCACCATGATGACGATTAAAATCATCAAAACGGTCGGCACCTCATTGATAATTCGATAGAATCTCTGGGTCCGCGGGCGCCGGTCGGCAGCGAAATCCTTCAGCCAGCGGGAAAAAGCCGTGGACTGCCGACATCGCCAGGACCAGTGCCAGTTTTACGTGCAGCCAGCCGAAGGAGAACCAGTGGCCGGACCAGGCGAGATAAAGCCCGGCGAGCCAGGTGACGATCATGGCAGGGTTGATGATCGCCTTGAGCAGGCGGCGTTCCATCACCTTGAACGTTTCCGACTGCTTCGAGCCGATTTCGGCATCCGAATGATAGACGAACAGTCGCGGCAGATAGAGCATGCCAGCCATCCAGGCGATGACGGCGATCACATGCAGCGCCTTGATCCAGAGATAGACGTCCTCGAACATTTTCGCGGGTCCGCTTGCTGCCCAGCGAAAGGAACTGGGGATAGTAAGAACTCGTTAAGGTCTCACCTCCACACATATCCCTCGGTAGCGCCTTCCTCAAATCTAGAATCTTAGATTCTTAAGGTTTGAGTCTATGTGACCGTGGATTGGACTCATGCAATTCCGTCCGCGAGTTCACGCGCGCTTGTTCACACCCATCAACATATCCCCGGCGCTCCTCGCGCCTTGCGATAAGTCGACCAGCTTCAAAAGCTTGCGCCTTTCCGTCGGCAGCTTATCAAGGGGGTTGTCCGCGCAATCCCGTTTCCATCCCGGCAGGCCGGCGAACTTGTTCAGACGGGCAGCGGTGTGAAGAAAATTGGCACTTGTCCCGCCCCTGGTGTCGCACATCCCTTTCCGAGGGGTTAAGCTCCACAGAAATCCACAAACCACACCGTCCCCATACAAAGAGTTTTTGTGCCGACCTCGAACAATTATTTCCATCTGCACCTGGTCTCCGACTCCACCGGTGAGACGCTGATCACCGTGGCACGCGCGGTCGCGGCCCAATACGCCAATGTGACGCCGGTCGAGCATGTCTATCCGCTGGTCCGCAGCCAGAAGCAGCTCGATCGAGTCCTCGACGAGATCGAGGAAGCCCCGGGAATCGTGTTGTTCACGCTGCTGGAGAAAGATCTGGTCTCCCGGCTCGAGGACAAGTGCAAGGAGATCAACGTTCCCAGCCTGTCGATCATCGGCCCGGTGATGCAGCTGTTCGAAGCCTATCTCGGCGCTGCGACGACGGGGCGCGTCGGCGCCCAGCACGTTCTCAACGCGGAATATTTCAAGCGCATCGATGCGCTGAACTACACGATGATCCACGACGACGGCCAGCACGTCGAAGGTCTCAACGATGCCGACGTGGTCCTGGTCGGTGTGTCCCGAACTTCGAAAACGCCGACATCGATTTATCTCGCCAATCGCGGCATCCGCACCGCCAACGTGCCGCTGGTGCCCGGCATCCCGGTGCCCGAACAACTGGAGAAGCTGACGCGGCCGCTGGTCGTCAGCCTGCATGCGACGCCGGAACGCCTGATCCAGATCCGTCAGAATCGCCTGCTCTCCATGGGCGCCGATTCCAGCAGCGACACCTACACTGACAAGCAATCCGTCACCGAGGAAGTCGCGTTCTCGCGCAAGCTCAGCGCCAAGCACGATTGGCCGCTGCTCGACGTCACGCGTCGGTCGATCGAGGAAACCGCGGCGGCGATCATGAAGCTCTACAGCGATCGCCAGCGCAACCGGCCGACGGGATAGTCGTACGCGATGGGTCTATGGCTCGGCAAATCTCCGTTGATCCTGGCCTCGCAGAGCAGCGCACGGAAAATGCTGCTGGCCGGTGCCGGTCTGAAGTTTAGGGCTGTGACCGCCGATATCGACGAGCGCGGCATTCAAGCCGCCTCACAGCTGTCCAATCCGCGTGAGATCGCTCTGTTGCTGGCGCGCGAAAAGGCCGAAGCGGTCTCGGCCGATCATCCTGGGAGTTACGTGATCGGCGCCGACCAGACGCTGGCCCTTGGCAGCCGTCTCTTCAACAAGCCCGCCGGCCGCGACCAGGCGATGGCACAATTGCGCGACCTCGCCGGCAACAGTCACGAACTGAATTCCGCCGTCGCCGTGGCGCACGACGGCAAGATCGTCTTTGAGGATGTCTCGGTGGCCCGCATGACGATGCGGGAGATGACCGAGTCGGAGCTGTCGGCCTATCTCGACGCCGCCGGCGATGCCGTCACCACCAGCGTCGGCGCCTATCAGCTCGAGGGCGTCGGCGTTCACCTGTTCGAGCGCATCGAGGGCGATCATTTCACCATTCTCGGCCTGCCGCTGCTGCCTCTGCTTGCGTTCCTGCGGCGCGAACGGCTAGTTGCGGTGTAGATGAGAGATGGCTGAGCGCTGATGCGGATCCTCGGACTGACCGGCTCGATCGGGATGGGCAAATCCACCACCGCGAAACTGTTCGCGGAGGCCGGCGTGCCCGTCTACGACGCCGATGCCGCGGTCCATCAGCTTTACGAAGGCGAAGCAGCGCCTGCGATCGAGGCCGCCTTTCCCGGCACCACCGTCGACGGCAAGGTCGATCGGCCCAAGCTGTCGGCGCGCGTCGTGCACGATCCCGCCGCCATCAAGCAGCTCGAGCAGATCGTCCATCCGATGCTCGGTGCCTCCCGGCAAAAATTCTTCGCCGAGGCCGAAGCAGCCAAGGCGCCGGTCGTGGTGCTCGACATCCCCCTGCTGTTCGAGACCGGCGGCGAGAAGCGGATGGACGCCGTGGTGGTGGTGTCGACCTCGCCGGAACTGCAGCGCGAGCGGGTGCTGGCGCGAGGCACGATGGACGAAGCCAAGCTCGATGCCATCATCGCCAAGCAGATGCCGGACGCCGAAAAGCGCAAGCGGGCGGATTTCGTGGTGGATACGTCGCACGGACTTGACCCGGTGCGCGCCCAAATCACGCACATCCTGGCCGAGGTCGTTAAGATGCCGCAGCGGCGCGCCTGATTCGCCGCCTGACACGGCTCTTACGGCACTGATCTCAAGACATGCGCGAAATCGTCCTCGATACCGAAACCACCGGCCTCGATCCGCTTCGCGGCGATCGCCTGGTCGAAATCGGCTGCGTCGAGATGCTCAATCGCATGCCGACCGGACAGACCTACCACGTCTATATCAATCCTGAACGGGACATGCCGGCCGAAGCGTTTGCGGTGCACGGGTTGTCGGCCGAGTTTCTCTCGACCAAGCCGCTGTTCCACGAGGTCGTCGACGCGTTTCTGGAGTTCATCGGTGATGCGCCGCTGGTGATCCATAACGCTTCGTTCGACATCGGCTTCATCAATGCCGAGCTCGACAAGATCAAGCGCGCGGCGATCCCGCGCGAGCGGCTGGTCGATACGCTGCTGCTGGCGCGGCGCAAGCATCCGGGCGTGTCGAACCGGCTGGACGATCTCTGCTCGCGTTATTCGATCGACAACTCGCGCCGCACCAAGCACGGCGCGCTGCTGGACGCCGAGCTGCTGGCCGAGGTCTATGTCGATCTGGTGGGAGCGCGGCAGTCGCAGCTGCTGCTGGCGTCGGAATCTCAGGAGATTCGCACCAATGCCGCTGGCGATGCACCGCGGCGGCAGCGGCTGGTGCCGCTTGCACCGCGCGTTTCAGAGGCCGAGCGGGAGGCCCATCGGGCCTTCGTCGCAACCATGGGCGAAAAGGCGATCTGGAACGAATATCTTGCCGCTCCAGTCGCCTCTCCGGCTGGTTGATCCTGGGGTCAGGCCTGGCCGGTCTGGCCACCCTGAGCGGCCATTTGCCGCTCCATGTTCTGGCGATAGAGACCGACGAAATCGACCGGATCGAGCATCAGGGGCGGGAACCCGCCGTCGCGCACCGCGGTCGCGATGATCTCGCGCGCGAACGGGAACAGCAGGCGCGGGCATTCGATCATGACCAGCGGATGCAGATTCTCCTTCGGCACGTTGGCGATGCGGAACACGCCGGCATAGGCCAGCTCGAACGAGAACATGATCTTGCCGGCGGTCTCGGCCTTGCCCTCGACCGACAGCGTCACCTCGAACTCCTGCTCGCTGAGGTTGTTGGCGCTGACATTGATCTGGATGTTGATCTGGGGCGGCTGGCTCTGCTGCTGGAGCGAGCTGGGCGCGTTCGGATTTTCGAACGAAAGATCCTTGGTATATTGCGCCAGCACGTTGAGCTGGGGCGCCTGGGCCGCCTCGGGAGGGGTGCCGTTACCATTGGTCATGAGAGTCTCTCCTTACCCGATCGGGCTGAATTTCGCGGCGGTTGGCTAACATAGGGCCGCCTCATTCGACAAGGACGAACGGCCCCGGAGGCGGAATTCGGGCCGCATCGAGAACCCTGCCTTTTGCGCAAAATAGCACCTTAAACGATTGAAGATGCGCGATTTCCGGGCAGGATCGGGTTTCCCCTTAAGCATAAAACGCGCTACACTCGGTGCTGTGCCAAAAGGCGCCATTGGCCGGGCAAGATTTCGTGCCTACATCCCACGGACCTGACGCGGACCTAAAATGGCGATGTAGACTTGCCGTTCCCGTATGGAACGGTCTACTGGCCGGATCTATTTTTCCCGGCGACGACCCCAAAGCGAAGACCCCGCGCAAAGACCAGAAAGCGAATACGACGTGGACATCTACACCATCATCTTCCTGGCGCTGGCGGTCTTCATCTTTCTGCGGCTGCGCAGCGTGCTCGGTCAGCGGACCGGCAACGAACGGCCGCCGTTCGACCGGACCGCCGCCCGCAATGCGTTGGGGGTGCCCAGGACAACAACGTGGTGACGATGCCGGGCAAGGTGATCGACCAGGCCCCGTTGGCGCCGACGGCCGAGCCGACCCCGCCCTCCGACCGCTGGAAGGGCCTGACCGAGCCCGGCACCGCGCTGGCGCAGGGCCTGGATGCGATCGTCGACAAGGATTCTACCTTCGACCCGCGCCATTTCATCTCAGGCGCCCGCGGCGCCTACGAGATGATCGTGCTGGCCTTTGCCAATGGCGACCGCCGCGCACTGCGCGACCTGTTGTCGTCGGAGGTCTATGACAGCTTCGACGCCGCGATCAAGGAGCGGGAGAAGAACGAGCAGAAGACCGAGACCCGCTTCGTCTCGATCGACAAGGCCGAGTCTCGTCGGCGCCGAGCTGCGCGACCGTACCGCCCAGCTCACGATCCGCTTCGTCTCGCAGATGATCTCGGCCACCCGCGACAAGGCCGGCAACATCGTCGACGGCAGCGCCGACACGGTCGCCGACATCACCGATATCTGGACTTTCGCCCGCGACATCACCTCCCGCGATCCGAACTGGAAGCTGGTTGGCACCGGAAGCGCGAATTAAGGTCTTCCTGAAGAACAGCGCGACGGCGCTTTGCGCAGGCGTCGTTGTGCTGTCGTCGTTTTCGCTCGGCGCCGAGGCAGCGCGGCGCCACTATCGCAGCCATCACCATCATCTCCCGCACTTGCCCGCTGCTCCGCCGCGGGCCTTGCCCTATCCGCAGCTCCCCCTGCCGCTTGAAATATCAGGCGCGCAACACGTGCCGCTGGCCTGGGCGGACGTGAAGGGCTGGGGCGACGACAATCATCTCGCCGCGTTCAAGACGTTCCGTGCGAGCTGCAAGTCGATCAATGCGCAGACCGGCGCGACTGAACCGAAGGCGCTGGCAGGTTCGCTGAACGAGCCTTGCAAGGTCGCGAAGACGCTCGAGCCTCAACGACGACGCCAGGGCAAAAACCTTCTTCGAGGACAATTTCGCGCCGCTGCGCATCTCGCGTCTCGGCGAACCCGACGGTTTCGTCACCGGCTATTACGAGCCGGTGCTGGAGGGATCGCGCACCCCGACCGATGTCTACAACGTTCCGGTGTACCGCCGCCCTTCGAACCTGTTCGTGCGCGGCTACAAGCAGGATTCGGTAAGCCTGCCCAACAAGGGTCCGGTCTATCGCAAGATCGGCCGCCGCAAGCTGGTGCCCTATTACGACCGCGGCGAGATCGAGGACGGCAAGATCGCCGGCCGCGGACTGGAGATCGCCTGGCTGAAGGATCCCACGGATCTGTTGTTCGCGCAGATCCAGGGTTCGGCGCGCATCAAGTTCGACGACGGCAGCTCGGTCCGCCTCAACTACGACGCCTATAACGGCTACCCCTACACCGCCGTCGGGCGCATCCTGATCGAACGCGGCATCATCCCCAGGGAAGAGATGTCGATGCAGAAGATCAGGGAGTGGATGACGCAAAACCCCGACGGCGCCAAGGAGCTGCGCCGCGCGAACCGCGCCTACATCTTCTTCCGCGAGGTCAACCTATCCGACAAGGACGAGGCGGTGGGCGCGCAAGGCATTCCGTTGACGGCGGGACGCTCGATCGCGGTCGACAAATCGCTGCACGTCTACGGCACGCCGTTCTTCATCGAGGGCGAGCTGCCGATCGAATCCGACCGTGCGAAAACACCATTCCATCGGCTGATGATCGCGCAGGACACCGGCTCGGCCATTATCGGGCCCGCACGTGCCGATCTGTTCTTCGGCGCAGGCGCGGATGCCGGCCGGATCTCAGGCCGGCTGCGCCATCCCATGCATTTCGTGATGCTGGTGCCGAAGGGCCTCGATCCCTCGGTGCGGGCAGCACGGCTGCCGGTGCCGGATCCGCGCCCCTCGGAGAAGATCGCAAAGCTGTTTCCGCAAACCGATCCGGGCAAGAGCACGGCGAAACCGGCGTCTGCGGCCGTTGCCACCGACGCCAAGACCGATACCGTCGCCATTGCCGGACCGGTGCCACTGCCGGCGCCGCGTCCCGTGATCGAGCCCGCTTCCGAACCGCAGCGGCCGGCGAAGAAACGTTCCCATCGGCAGCAATGAAGCGATCGTCCCGTCCGCCCGTGCTGGAGCCTCGCCCCTCGCCGCGCCGCCGCGCGCTGAGCGAGGAAGAGCGCGCGCTGTGGGATACGGTCGCAAAGCAGGTCAAGCCGCTCAGGAAGCATCGCGTGGCCAAGGCGGCGGTCAAGGCGGCGGTCAAGGCGCATGCCCCGCCGCCCGCCGGGCCTTCACTCCCGGCTCCGGTGACCCGGCCGTCAGCGCCGGCAAGCTTTGTAACGGCCGCGCCCGCACCGCGGGTCGCGAAGCCGCAGGTGCCGCCGTTGGCGCCGCTCGGCAAGCGCGAGCGCACAAAACTGTCGCGCGGCCGCAGCGAGATCGAGGCCCGGCTCGATCTGCACGGCATGACCCAGATGCGCGCTCACCGTGCGTTGACCGGTTTCCTGCACCGGGCCCATCACGACGGCCTGACCTTTGTGCTCGTCATCACCGGCAAGGGCCGCAGCGGCGGCGAAAGCGGCGTGCTGCGGCGTCAGGTGCCGGAATGGCTGAGCCTGCCGGAATTCCGCGCCTTCGTGGTCGGTTTCGAGACCGCGCATATCGGCCACGGCGGCGAGGGCGCACTGTATGTGCGGATCAGGCGGGCGCGGTTTTAGAGATCCTGCTCCACTAAAACGGCCGGATGATTCCGACGCGCGGGATCAGCGTGAGGATGAGGCCGAAGATATTCGTCTTCTGATCCTCCGCCGGGATCAGCGTCGTTTCCGCTGAGGCCGGCAGCATCTTCACCGCATGCAGGATCAGGAACATGCAGACCGCCCAGTTCGAGATCCAGCGCGAATAGTCGAACACCATCGCGAACATCACGACATAAGCGAGGCTGACGCCGATGAGAGCCGCGATCACGAGGCGGCGGTGCGTCTCGCTTGCGAGCGCGCCGATGAGTTTTGCGAAGAAGCGCCATAGCGGCGTGTGCAGCCAGATCAGAGCTGCGAACACGGGCACGCCGAGGCTGTTGTGCGGCAGCCGCCCCCAGGTGTCCGAGATCTCCTTTGCCAGCGGCTGGTACCAGATATAGGCGAACTGCAGCAGATCGGTGCGCGCCGGATCGGCCATCCGGGTTTTCAGGTACGCGACGAAGTCTGCTTCCGGGATTGGCATCGTTCCCCAAAATTGCGCGGCGAAGAACAGCGCGGTGACCAGGCCGAGGGCGACGAGGCCGAAGGTGACATTGCTGCGGGTGCAGCCGCAAGCGAGGTAGTGCCTGATCACGACGATGGTGATGATAACAGGCACATACATCAGCAGATGAATGTGGTGGATCAGCACGAGCATGATCGAGAACAGCGCAGCCATTGCGACGAACAGCAATGAGCCAGCCGGCATCAGCAGCAAGACGATCGCGAGCGCACAGCCATAGATGTCGAAATGGCCAAGCGTGTGCATGAAGTTCTTCAGGAAGAACGGCGAGCCCGCGATGAAGACGAACAGTGGCAGCGTCTTGGCGGAGAAGCCGAACGTCTTCTGGAACAGCTTTGCGTACAGCCCTGATGTCACCAGCCAGGTAGCGCCGCCGAGCGCGAACACCAGCCACACCGGCACCTTGTCGGTGAACAGCGCGACGACCGCGCCGATCAGCGCGCGCTTGATGAAGCCGAAATGATAGTCGACCAGGAGGTGGATGTAGGGGACGTAAGGCGGCAGCTGGATCTTGTGCACGAACACGCCGGCGATGACCGCCGCGTTGATCGCGAGCAGCAGGCGCCAGGGGTTTTGTCGAATTTGAGCGATCACGCCGCACCTGAGCTGGCGCGATCGACCTCCGCTGTCGTCCCGGGCAAGCGAAGCGCGACCCGGGACCCATAACCACAGGCGGTCGTGTGAGCTAAGGCTGGAGCCGCTATCTTTTTCAACGAGAACCGCCGGTGGCTATGGGTCCCTGCTTTCGCAGGGACGACGGCGGATAGATAGCGGACTGAACCGGATTCACAAAATGAACCGGCTCAGGTCCGCGTTCTTGGCGAGATCGCCGACGTGCTTCTGCACGAAATCCGCATCGACCTTGACGGTCTCGCCGTTGCGGTCGGGGGCGGTGAAGGAGATCTCGTCCAGCACCCGCTCCATCACCGTCTGGAGCCGCCGCGCGCCGATATTCTCGACGGTGGAGTTGACGGCGACCGCGACGTCGGCGAGCGCGTCGATGGCGCCGTCGGTGATGTCGAGCGTGACACCCTCGGTCTGCATCAACGCGACATATTGCTTGATCAGCGAGGCCTCGGGCTCGGTCAGGATGCGGCGCATGTCGTCGCGGGTCAGCGCCTGCAATTCGACGCGGATCGGCAGGCGGCCCTGCAGTTCCGGCAGCAGGTCGGACGGCTTGGCGACGTGGAAGGCGCCGGAGGCGATGAACAGGATGTGGTCGGTCTTGACCGCGCCGTGCTTGGTCGAGACCGTGGTGCCTTCGATCAGCGGCAGCAGATCGCGTTGCACGCCTTCGCGCGAGACGTCGCCGGCGGCGCGGCCTTCGCGCGCGCAGATCTTGTCGATCTCGTCGAGGAACACGATGCCGTTGTTCTCGACCGCGCTGATCGCTTCCAGCGTCAGCTGGTCGGTATCCAGCAGCTTGTCGGATTCTTCGTTGACGAGGATTTCGTGCGAGCCCTCGACCGTCAGCCGCCGCGTCTTGCTGCGGCCGCCCAGCTTGCCGAAAATGTCGCCGATCGAGATCGCGCCCATCTGCGCACCCGGCATGCCCGGGATCTCGAACATCGGCATGCCGCTGCCACCGCTTTGCGTCTCGACCTCGATTTCCTTGTCGTTGAGCCTCGCCGGCGCGCAGCCTCTTGCGAAAAGATTCCCGCGTCGCGGAAGAGGCATTGGCGCCGACCAGCGCGTCGAGCACGCGCTCCTCGGCGGCAAGCTGCGCCCGGGCGTTCACGTCCTTGCGCTTCTTCTCGCGGACCTGGGCGATCGCGACCTCGACGAGATCGCGCACGATCTGCTCGACGTCGCGGCCGACATAGCCGACCTCGGTGAACTTGGTCGCTTCCACCTTCAGAAACGGCGCATTCGCCAGCTTGGCGAGCCGCCGCGCGATCTCGGTTTTGCCGACGCCGGTGGGGCCGATCATCAGGATGTTCTTCGGCAGCACCTCCTCGCGCAGGGAGCCCTCGAGCTGCTGGCGGCGCCAGCGGTTGCGCAGCGCGATCGAGACGGCGCGCTTGGCGTCGGCCTGACCGACGATGAAACGGTCGAGTTCGGAAACGATTTCGCGGGGAGAGAAGTCTGTCATGGGGCCTTAGCTAGGGTCAGATGCGGGTTGGGACAAGCCGCTTTTTTGGCCGTCAGATGATCGGCGGACCGGATTGCCACTGCTTCACGGCCTCGATCGGGTGGATCAGCATCAGGATATTGAGCGTCAGGTTGTCGCGAATGTGGAGCGCCAGCATGATCTCGAAGGCGAGGCCGATCAGGACTGTCATCGAAACGGGCATCAAGCGAGCGGCGAGAAACCCCAGCACCATCGCCAGATTGTCCGAGACCGAGTTGACGATGCTGTCGCCGAAATAATCCAGCGAGATGGTGCCGGCGCGGTAGCGCTCGATGATGAAGGGTGAATTTTCGACGATCTCCCAGGCGCCTTCGATCAGCATCGCAATGATCAGCCGCGCCGGCCAGGAAAGATGCAATATCGGCAGGCGCACGAACAGCAGCCAGGTCAGGCCGTAAAACAGGAAGCCGTGCAGGATGTGCGAGAAGGTGTACCAGTCGGCGATGTGCTGCGAATTCTCCGAGCTGTTCACCACGCCGTGCCACAGCTTGACATAGCCGCAGGTGCAGATCGGCACGCGCCCCATCCCGAACAGGATCGCGGCCTGCAGCGCCAGCAACAGCAGCGCGATGCTGGCCCAGGCGAGGGGTGGAAATGCGGTCTTGCTTTCGTGCGTGCTCGACAGCGTCACGGCTCGCGCACCATCAACAGCGCCGCGCCGTCGGGCGTCTCGACCATGCAGTCGCGGACGAAGCCGGCCTTCTCATAGGCCCGCAGCGCACGCGCGTTGAGCGGATCGGGATCGGTGACCATCCGCGGCAGGCCGCGTTGAAACTGCTCATCGACGAATTGGCGGATGAAGGCCGAGCCATGACCGCGCGCGATCATGTCGCTCTCGCCGATGAACTGGTCGATCCCACGCGTGCCCTCCGGTTGCGGCCCGAACCCCGTGTTCCAGGCGGTCAGGCGGTAGCACTGAATGTAGCCGAAGGGCCGCTCGCCGGCCAACACGATGAACTGGTCCATGGCGGGCTCAGTGAGGTCGCCGCTGACCAGTGCGAACTGCTCGTCCGGATCGCCCCACCACTCCCGCACATGCGCTTCCCCCAGCCAGCGCCGGATCAGCGGAAGGTCGGCGATGGTCATCGGGCGGAAAGTGTAGGTGGTGGTCATTTCTAGCAGCCGCAGCGGTGGTGCACTCCCTCTCCCGCTTGCGGGGAGGGCCGGGGTGGGGGTCCGCATCGGGACAGCCCCTGGGTGGAGAGAGCCCCCACCCGGCGCGCGGGACGATGCTGCGCATCGCCCGGACGCGCCGACCTCCCCGCAAGCGGGAGAGGTTGCACCGAGTTTGGAGCTCCGACCCTACCCGGTCGCCAGGCTCTCGATGGTCAAATTCCGGTTGGTGTAGACGCAAATATCCGCGGCGATGTCGAGGGAGCGGCGGACGATGGTTTCGGCGTCCTTGTCGGTGTCGAGCAGGGCCCGGGCCGCGGCCAGGGCGTAATTGCCACCGGAGCCGATCGCCATCACCCCGGCCTCGGGCTCCAGCACGTCGCCGGTGCCTGTGAGCACCAGGGAGACATCCTTGTCGGCCACGATCATCATGGCCTCCAGCCGCCGCAAATAGCGGTCGGTGCGCCAGTCCTTGGCCAGCTCCACCGCGGCCCGGGTCAGTTGCCCCGGATATTGCTCGAGCTTGGCTTCCAGCCGCTCAAACAGGGTGAAGGCGTCCGCGGTGGCCCCGGCGAAGCCGCCGATCACGTCGCCCTTGCCGAGCTTGCGGACCTTCTTGGCGTTGGACTTGATCACGGTCTGGCCGATCGAGACCTGGCCGTCGCCGCCGACCACCACTTTGCCGCCCTTGCGGACCGTCAAAATCGTGGTGCCGTGCCAGCCCGGGGAGCTGTTCTGGGAATCCTGCATGAAATACCTCGTTGTCCGCCTGATTTAGGCGGTCCGGCGCAGGCGCACAACGGGCCGTTCCGGGCCGAATTTCGCTCACCATAGGCAGAAGTAGAGGCCCGGCCAGCCGTTCCCGCAGTAGCGAAGGCGTCATTTGGCTGTTAAGAGACAGGCGTTTTCGGCTCCCAAGCTAGAATGGAACCGCATTTCAATGCGCACCGCGACGATCAAGCGCAAGACCAAGGAAACCGACATTGAGGTCTCCGTGAACCTCGATGGCACTGGCGTGGCCAATATCGCGACCGGCATCGGCTTTTTCGACCATATGCTCGATCTCCTCGCCCGCCATTCCCGCATCGACCTCACGGTCAAGGCGGTGGGCGATCTGCACATTGATTATCACCATACCACCGAAGACACCGGCATCGCGCTCGGCCAGGCGGTCAAGCAGGCGCTCGGCAACATGGCGGGCATCACCCGCTATGCCGGCGTGCACATGCCCATGGACGAGACGCTGTCGCGCGTGGTCATCGACATCTCGGGCCGCCCGTTCCTGGTGTTCAAGGCCGACTTCCCCCGCGACAAGATCGGCGAGTTCGACACCGAGCTGGTGCGCGAGTGGTTCCAGGCCTTCGCCATGAATGCCGGCGTGACTCTCCACGTCGAGACCCTATATGGCGATAACAGCCATCATATCGCCGAGTCTTGCTTCAAGGGTCTGGCGCGGGCGCTGCGCACCGCCGTTGCGATCGATCCGAAGGCGGCCGGCGAAATCCCGTCCACCAAGGGCTCGCTCGGCGGCTGACGTCTCTCCCCGGCGGCACGGGCCGCTTGCGGTTTCACTGAATTCTCGAGCACGAGGCATCACAATGCCTGTCTACACAGTTCATGCTCCCTCCCCCGCCGGAGCCGATCTGCGCGCGACCGACAAGTTCGTGTTCGTGCGTGACGGTTTTCATTTCTGGGCGATGATCTTCGGACCGCTTTGGCTGCTGTGGAACCGGCTCTGGCTGGTCCTGATCGGCTATCTGATCCTTGTGGCCGCGTTCAACGCGGGCCTGTCCAGCCTCGGTGTCGGGCGCTCGTCGATCTTCTTGGCCGATCTCATCGTCGCGCTGCTGATGGGTCTCGAGGCCTCGAGCCTGCGCCGCTGGACGCTGTCGCGCGGCAAATGGCGGCAGCTCGACGTGGTGGTCGCCGACGACGAGGACACGGCCGAGCGCCGCTTTTTCGAGCGCTGGAGCCAGAAGCAGCACGGCATCGTCAACGATCAATGGGCCGTCGATCGCGGCGGCCCGCCGCCGACCCGCTCAACGCCGGGTCAGCAATTCTCGAACCCGCCGCCGATTCCGGCCGGCGGCATCATTGGATTGTTTCCAGAACCGGGAGGGTCAAGATGAGCGTCGCCATCATCGATTACGGTTCCGGAAATCTGCATTCCGCCGCGAAGGCCTTCGAGCGCGCGGCGCGCAGCCTCGAAAATCCGCAAGAGGTCTTCGTCACCAGCGATCCTGACCAGGCTTACGAGGCTGACCGTCTGGTGCTGCCGGGCGTCGGCGCGTTTGCCGATTGCCGGCGCGGGCTCGACGCCGTCAACGGCATGGTCGATGCGATCACGGAAGCGGTGCGCGTCAAGGCGCGGCCGTTCTTCGGCATCTGTGTCGGCATGCAGCTGATGGCGAGCCGCGGCAAGGAGCACGTCATCACCGAAGGCCTGAATTGGATCGGCGGCGACGTCGAGAAGATCACGCCGCGCGACGAGAGCCTGAAGATCCCGCACATGGGCTGGAACACGCTCGACCTGCTGCAGGAGCATCCGGTGCTGAACAAGCTGCCGCTCGGCCCGAAAGGACAGCACGCCTATTTCGTGCACTCCTACCACCTCAACGCCGCCAATGAGGCGGATGTGCTCGCGCGCGCCGACTATGGTGGGCCTGTCACCGCGATCGTCGGCAAGGACACCGCCATCGGCACGCAGTTTCACCCCGAGAAGAGCCAGCGTTTTGGATTGGCCCTGATCTCGAACTTTTTGCGATGGAAGCCGTGATTCTCTTTCCCGCGATCGACCTCAAGAACGGTCAGTGCGTGCGCCTCGAGCAAGGCGACATGGCGCGCGCGACCGTGTTCAACCTCAATCCCGCCGCGCAGGCGCAGAGCTTCGTCGAACAGGGCTTCGAGTATCTCCACGTCGTCGATCTCGACGGTGCCTTCGCCGGCAAGCCGGTGAATGCGCAAGCCGTCGAGGCGATGCTGAAGACCATCAAGATCCCGGTGCAGCTCGGCGGCGGCATTCGCGATCTCAAGACCGTCGAAGCCTGGCTCGACAAGGGCATCACCCGCGTCATCATTGGCACCGCCGCGGTGCGCGACCCCGAGCTGGTGAAGGCTGCGGCGAAGAAATTCCCCGGCCGCGTCGCGGTCGGGCTCGATGCCCGCGACGGCAAGGTCGCGGTCGAAGGCTGGGCCGAGACTTCGCAGGTCACGGTGCTGGAGATCGCAAAGCGGTTCGAGGATGCCGGCGTTGCCGCCATCATCTTTACCGACATCGCGCGCGACGGCCTGCTCAAGGGTCTGAACCTTGATGCGACCATCGCGCTGGCAGATGCTATCTCGATCCCCGTGATTGCCTCCGGCGGCCTCGCCTCGATCGAAGATGTGAAAGCCATGCTGACACCGCGCGCGAAGAAGCTCGCCGGCGCGATTGCCGGCCGGGCGCTCTATGACGGCCGGCTCGATCCGGCCGCCGCCCTCACCTTGATCCGCAATGCGCGCGCGCCCGGGAGCTGACACATGTTCAAGGTGCGCGTGATCCCCTGCCTCGACGTCAAGGACGGAAGGGTCGTCAAGGGCGTCAACTTCGTCGATCTCCGCGATGCCGGCGATCCCGTCGAAGCTGCCATCGCCTATGACGCCGCCGGTGCCGACGAGCTCACCTTCCTCGACATCACCGCGACCCACGAGAATCGCGGCATCATGCTGGACGTGGTCCGGCGCACGGCGGAAGCCTGCTTCATGCCGGTGACCGTCGGCGGCGGCGTGCGCGAGGTCAACGACATCAAGACGCTGCTGCGCGCCGGTGCCGACAAGGTCTCGATCAACAGCGCCGCCGTCTCGCGGCGCGAGTTCGTCAAGGAAGCGGCCGAGAAGTTCGGCGAGCAATGCGTCGTGGTCGCGATCGACGCCAAGCGGGTCAAGCGCGCCGGTGGCGGAGAGCGGTGGGAGATCTTCACCCATGGCGGCCGCAACTCGACCGGCATCGACGCGATCGAATATGCCCAAGAAGTGGTCTCGCTCGGCGCAGGCGAAATCCTGCTGACCTCGATGGACCGCGACGGCACCAGGCAGGGATTCGACATCCCGCTGACCCGCGCGATCGCCGACAGCGTTGCCGTTCCTGTGATCGCCTCGGGTGGCGTCGGCAATCTCGACCACCTCGTCGACGGCATCCGCGACGGACACGCCACGGCTGTGCTGGCGGCCTCGATCTTCCATTTTGGCGAATTCACCATCCGCGAGGCCAAGGAGCACATGGCCCGGCGCGGATTGCCGATGCGCCTCGATGCCTGACGACTCCCGCCTGCAAAAATGCTACATAGGCCGGTGGGGAATGGCCTCCGTGGCCTCATGTGTTTCCGAGTAATTCCGATGCCGCGTTTCACGATCCACGATCTCGCCGACACCATCGACGCTCGCGCCGCGGCCGGCGGCGAAGCCTCCTACACCCGCAAGCTCCTCGACAAGGGCGCCGAGCATTGCGCCAAGAAGTTCGGTGAGGAAGCAGTCGAAACCGTAATCGCAGCAGTCGAAAACGATCGCGCGCATCTGATCGCAGAAGGCGCCGACCTGCTCTATCACTTCCTTGTCTTACTCAAGGCCCGCGGCGTAAAGCTGGAAGAGGTGGAAGCGGCCCTGGACAAGCGGACGAATATGTCAGGGTTGGAAGAGAAAGCGTCTCGCAAGAGCGGCAGCTAGCCGGGCTCTCAACGGAGAAGGTCGCGTCATGGATATCCGCGCACCCGAGCAGCAATACAATCCGTACCGCGTCTATTCGCGCGAGGAATGGGCGCGTCTGCGCGACGATACGCCGATGACGCTGGAGCCGGGCGAGTTCGACCGGTTGCGCTCGCTGCACGACCGCCTCGATCTCAAGGAAGTCGAGGACATCTATCTTCCGTTGTCGCGCCTGCTCTCGATCTATGTCGATGCGATGCAGCGGCTGTATTATGCGGAGCGCCAATTCCTCAATATCCGCGACCGCAAGATGCCCTACATCATCGGCGTCGCCGGCTCGGTTGCTGTCGGAAAATCCACCACCGCCCGCGTGCTCCAGGCATTGCTGGCGCGATGGTCGCCGCGCCCGAAGGTCGAGCTGATCACCACCGACGGATTTCTCTACCCAAAGGCCTTGCTCGAGCAGCAGGGCATTCTGCAAAAGAAGGGCTTTCCGGAGAGCTACGACCTGCCGCTGCTGCTCAATTTCCTGTCTGACATCAAGTCAGGACGCCGCCACGTACGCTCGCCGGTCTATTCGCATCTGACCTACGACATCGTGCCGAACGAATGGGCCGAGATCGACCAGCCCGATATTTTGATCGTCGAGGGCGTCAACGTGCTGCAGACCGGCAAGCTGCCGCGCGACGGCAAGGCTGTGCCCGTGGTCTCCGACTTCTTCGACTTCTCGGTCTATATCGACGCCGACGAGGAGGCGCTGCGCCGCTGGTACATCAAGCGCTTCCTGGCGCTGCGCGACACCGCGTTCACCAATCCGAAATCCTACTTCAACCGCTATGCGCTGTTGTCGGACGAGGAGGCGACCGCCACAGCCACCGCGATCTGGGAGCGCACCAACCTCGCCAATCTCGAGGACAACATCCTGCCGACTCGCCCCCGCGCGACGCTGATCCTGAAGAAGGGCGCGGATCACGCGGTGGAGAGCGTGGCGCTGCGAAGGCTGTAATCGCATCAGTTGAGCAGGCGCTAGTCTGTTCGGGCAAAAGGTGTCTTTTGTTGCAGACCGGCAAGCGGTATTCGGCTATGACCTTCGAAATGCGAGGGCTCCATGGTTGATCGTCTCAGAAGTGCCGCCGAGCATCTGGAAGCGCCGACCTGCCCGGATTGCCATATCGAGATGAGATGGTGGCGGTCCGAACTGCTCGCGGACGAACCGGTTCCGATCATCGCGCACCTCTTCGTCTGCCCGCATTGCAAGCGCGCTGCGCAGGCGGACACCGTCTTCAAGGCAACTCCGGGGCCGCCTGACAGGCTCTCCGCGCCGCGTTTTATTGCTCACGCCGCGTAACAGGTCATTTGCGGACCTGCTGTCGTTCTTTCGCGCCGATGAAGATCTGCCACGCCGTCAGGAACATGGCCGCGACGAGCGGGCCGATGACGAAGCCGTTCGCTCCGAAGGTTGCAAGTCCGCCCAGGGTCGCGAGCAGCACGACATAGCTCGGCATCCGGATCGACTGTCCCACCAGGACGGGGCGGAGAAAGTTGTCGGCAAGACCGATCACGAAGGTGCCGAAAGCGAGCAGGATGAGTCCCTTGGTGACGGCGCCCGACAGCAGCAAGTAGATGGCGGCGGGAACCCAGACCAGAGCAGAGCCGAGCACCGGCAGAAGCGAGAGCAGCGCCATGATGGCGCCCGCCAGCAGCGGGGCGGTCAGGCCGAGCAGCCAGAAGATCAGCCCGCCAAGCGCGCCCTGGATCATGGCGACCAGGATAATCCCCTTGATCGTGCCGCGAACCGCCAGCGTGAACGCATCCAGGATCTCGGCGGTGTGGCTCGCACGCAGCGGCAGCGCGTTGCGGATGCGCAGGTTCAGCTCGTCACCGTCGCGCAGGAAGAAGTACAGCAGGTACAGCATCACGAGCAGGCTCGCGACGAACTCCAGCGTCAACTGACCGAGGTTGATGGCATGCCCGGCCAGCTGCTGGCCGGCCGGGACCACCAGGCTCGACAGGCGTTCCTTCAGGGCGGTCAGATCGATGCCGGCCAGGCGATCCGACATGGACGCGGCCCAGTCCGGCAGCGCGGCTTTCAGTTGCTGCAGGGGATGAGCCAGATTGATCTCACCGGTCTGAACGCGCTGAACCAGCTCGCCTCCCTGGTCGATGAGCGAAGCGATCACGACCCCGACGGGGATCAGGACCATGACGACCACGACGATGACGGTGGCAAGTGCGGCGAGGTTGCGCCATTCCGGAAGCGTGTCCAGGCAGCGTCGATAGAGCGGCGCGAAGATGATCGCCAGCAGCATGGCCCACAACAAGGCGCCGGAGAACGGCCAAAGCAGCCAGCCGAACGCGAGGGAGATCACGCCGAGCCAGACGAGAAATGAGCGGTCTTCCGATGTTCTCACGTGTCGCCGGGCCTCCAGTCGCACCTTGCGGGAATGTTGGTAGCACAGGACAATGGCGGAGCGGCAAGTCACGCCCCACCCCCGTCGCGCCGGCGACCGAAATGCGGTCGATCACTTGCCGATCGTCGCGGTCCAATCGGCGATCTTGATGCGCCCCGCGAAGGTGGCAGGACCGGGGCTGCTGGCCTTGTAGACGAAGGCCTCGCCCTCCTGGACGTCGCCCGCTTCCTTGCCGAAGGCATCGGCGATGTTGGTCTTGTGGGTGACCATGAAATTATTGGTGCCGGCCTTGGGCGGCGCATCGACGAGCTGACGCACGGCCTGCCCCGCCTTCGCGTTGGCGCCGGCCGGGTTTGCCATTCCCGATGCGCTGGCGTTGCTGCTGTCCGTCAAGGCATCGACCGGCCTGACCTCGCGGCCGGAAATCAGCTTGCCGGCCTCGATCGCGCGGTTCAGCCGGCTGGTGTAGACATCGCCGATCGGGATTTCGAGCTGCTTGATCGCCGCCCCGATCTGGCGCGCCATGTCCCTGCCCTTCTCGCTGAGCTGACGCTGGGCGCTCATGTCGTCGAACTTGAAGGGGTAGATGTCCTTTTGGCTGTCGTCGGTTGCGGTGTGCCGAAAGACCAGCACATAGCCGCCCTGCTTGAGCGAAGCGATGAGCACCGGCGTGTCTGCGGCAGCGGGTCGAGCGAATCCGGTGACGAGGACGATGAGTACGAGGTGGCACAGCACATTCATGTGCAAAGTCCTCCTGCGAGTGCCCCCGGAGGATGGTGACGCGCCACGCGGCCGAATTCAATCAGCGATCGCCTGACGGGACCTGAGTTCCCGTCGATTGCCGATCAGACGGCCAGCCGCCGCGACGCCGCGAGCCCTGCCAGCGCCTCGTCGAGCTTGTCGCGATCGAGCGGCTTGATCAGGAAACCGTTCATGCCTGCCTCGAAGCAGGCATAGCGATCCTCCACCAGTGTATTGGCGGTGAGGGCGAGGATCGGCGTGTGGTGGCTGCCCGTGGCGGCCTCGTGCGCGCGGATGCGCTTCGTCGCCTCGATGCCGTCGAGCTGCGGCATCTGGATGTCCATCAGCACGAGATCATAGGGCGTGCCGGCCGATGAGGCGGCGAGCCAGGATTCCAGCGCGGCCTCGCCGTGCACGGCGATGACGACGCGATGGCCGAGTTTCGTCAGCAGCGAGCGCATCAGCAGTGCGTTGATCTCGTTGTCCTCGGCGACGAGGATCGACAGGCCCTTTGCGGCGCTCGTTCCGGCAGCTTCTGCCGTGGGTTCCGGCGCGAGATCGGGCGATGCGACCTCCGGTGTCAGCGCGAGGCGCGCGGCGAGCGAGGCCGCCCGCAGCGGCTTCACCAGAAAGCCGGTGAAGGCCGGGGAGAGCTTTTCATGGCGCGAGCCTCGACGTCAGCAGCACGAGGCGCTGCTGCGCATGCGCGCGGGCGCTTTCGCCGAGCTGGTCGGCCATGGCGGGGCCGATCGCGCGATCGACGAGCATCGCGTGCCAGGACCGTTCCGGCAGCAGCGCCTGCGCGACCGCGGCATCCGCGACCAGGCAGGTCTGGCCGCCCCAGCGCTCCAGGCGCCGCGCGATCAGCGACGCCTCGATGCCGTCGGCGACGAGGAGGATTGACTTGCCGGCGAGGTCGGGGCTCGGAAAGGCGGTTTGTCCTGCGCTCGCCTGCGACGGCGGAAGCGGCACTGCGATCTCGAAGGTCGAGCCTTTGCCCGGCTCGCTCGTGAGGTTGATCCGGCCGCCCATGCGCTTGACGATGCGCTCGCTGATGGCAAGACCGAGCCCGGTACCGCCATAAGTGCGGGCGACGCGCTCGTCGGCCTGCTCGAATTCGCGGAAGATGCGTTGCTGGGCTTCGGCTGCGATGCCGATGCCGGTGTCGCGAACCAGGAAGCTGATCTCGTTCGGCCAGATGCCGGGCTCGACGATCAGCGCCACGCCGCCGCTAGCCGTGAACTTGATGGCGTTGCCGGCGAGATTGAGCAGCACCTGGCGCAGCCGCGCGGAATCGCCAATCACCTCGAGCGGCAGGCGTTCGTCGACATAGGCGGCGATCTCGAGGGTCTTCGCCTGCGCGCGCGGCGCGAGCAGCTCGGTAATTTCCTCGACCAGGGTGGAGAGCGCGAAGGGACGCTGCTCGAGGTCGAGCTTGCCCGCCTCGATCTTGGAATAGTCGAGCAACTCCTCGATCAGCGCCATCAGGGCTTCGCCCGAGGTCTTCACTGCCTTGGCGTAGGTCGCCTGCTCCGGTGTCAGATTGGTGTCGAGCAACAGACCGCCCATGCCGATGATGCCGTTGAGCGGCGTGCGGATCTCGTGCGAGGCCATCGCGAGGAAGCGTGATTTGGCACGGTTGGCGGCGTCGGCCTGGTCGCGCGCGTCGGAGAGTGCGCGTTCGGTCTCGGTGCGGTCGGTGACGTCGCGTCCGACGCTCTGCAATTCGGCGGGTTGGCCGGCATCGAGGCGGACATAGCCTTCGCGCCAGGCGATCCAGCGCGCGCCGAGCGGGGTTGCGATCTTCTGGTCGTGGATGCGTGTGCCGTTGCTCTCGCGGGCGCTATCGCCCTGCTCCAGCACATCGAAGTCGAAGCGCGTGCCGACCAGCGCGCTGCGCGTTTGTGCCGCGAGTGCGCAATAGGCCTCGTTGGCGAAGGTGATGCGGCCGTCGGTCGCGCGCAGCACGATGAGGTCGCCCTGCTGCTCGAACAGGCTGCGGGCGCGTTCTTCGGCTTCCTTCAGCTCCCAATTGCGGTCGATCAGCGCCTCGTTGTGGGCGGCCAGCGTACGCATCCGCTTGTTGACGAAGCGCAGGCGCATGCTCAGCGTCGCAAGGCCGACGCAGGCGATCGCGAACAGGAAGCTCGCGCCGATCGCAAAAGCGTGGGGATTGTAGCCCGAGGTCTCCGACCGGCTGCCCGTGACGAATCCATAGGCGCCGCCGAACGTCGCCGAGAAGATCATGAAGGAGCGGATCGCAAAGGCGATGCGCGGGTGCTGCCGTCTGAAGCGGCGCATGCGCACCTTGATCCGGAACGTCCGACCCATCGCCACCGACCCTTATCCGAAACCCCACAGCGCCGCGTGCGACGATGGCGCGCCGACCTTGCGAACAGTTTGAGGCCTTGCCGCCGCCTCCAAACAGAGTTGACGAGGTGTTAATGCCTCAGAGCGAGGCGGCCTGGAGCTGGCGGTGGCTGCCATGGGCGCCGACGATCAGCGCCGCCGCTTCGCGCGGCGAGAACGACTTCGAGCGCACATAGATGCGGTAATCCGCCGGGCCTTCGGTGGAGAGATAGATCACCTGTCCGCCGTCGACCGGCTGGGCGGCAATCGAGACGAGGCGCGTCGAGGGATTGGCCTGACAGGATTCCGACTCGGAACCGATGCCGTCGTCGACCACGGCGAAGTCCGCGGCGTCGGCCTCGTCGGTGATCTGAACCCGCACCGTGGCCCGAGCGGGATCTTCGGTGAAGGCAACATGCACGCCGGCGGTCCAGAACAGCGATGTGAGGCTCGACCGAGGTTTCACCCAGCGCGATACAGGGATGCGAGACGGATCCGATCTCCGCGCGGGCGAACACCGCAGCCGCCAACAAGGGTACAACCGAGGCCAGGATCTTGAGACGCAACATGACACTCTACTCGCCGGGCCCTCGGGAACTCTTGACGAAGATGAACGGGCCGTATGGTTTGCAGAGCGTAAAGGAAACTCGTTACCGCCGGGTTGATGCGCGGAATGATCAAGCCAGCTGCCGCACATCCTCTGCGAGTGCGCGGTAGGACAGCGCTTCGGCGAGATGCAGCCGGCCGATCTTGTCGGCGGAATCGAGGTCGGCCAGCGTGCGCGCCACCCGCAGCACGCGGTGATAACCGCGCGCCGACAGCCGCATCGTCTCGGCGGCTTCGCGCAGCAATTTCTGGCCTTGGGCGTCCGGCTTTGCGATCTCCTCCAGCACGGAGGCGGGCGCCTCGGCATTGGTGCGGACTTTCGGCAGGCCGGCGTCGGCATAGCGCACGAGCTGAATGTCGCGCGCCGCCGCCACGCGCGCGGCGACCTCCGCCGATCCTTCCGCCGGCGGCGGCAGGATCAGATCGGCCGCGGTCACCGCCGGCACCTCGATGCGCAGATCGATGCGATCCATCAGCGGACCCGAGATGCGTGCCTGGTAATCGCCGGTGCAGCGGTCCACGCGGCCGCGCTTGCAGGCATAGCCGGGCTCGAACGCGTTGCCGCAGCGGCACGGATTCATCGCCGCGACCAGCATGAAGCGGGCAGGGTAGGTGACGCGATGATTGGCACGCGACACCGCGACCTCGCCGTTCTCCAGCGGTTGCCGCAGCGAATCCAGCACGCGCGGATCGAACTCCGGCAGCTCGTCGAGGAACAGCACGCCCTGATGCGCCAGCGAGATCTCGCCCGGCTTGGCGCGCACGCCGCCGCCGGTGAGGGCGGCCATGCTCGCGGAATGATGCGGCGAGCGGAATGGCCGCCGCGCCGTCAGCGCGCCGCCTTCGATCTCGCCGGCGACGGAGGCGATCATCGAGACCTCGAGCAGTTCGCCCGGCGAGAGCGGCGGCAGGATCGAGGGCAGACGCGCCGCCAGCATCGACTTGCCGGCGCCGGGCGCGCCGATCATGAGCAAATGATGCCCGCCGGCGGCCGCGATCTCCAGCGCCCGCTTGGCGCTTTCCTGGCCCTTGATGTCGCGCAAATCGAGCGTGGAGGCGGCGGCCTCGTGCACCCTGGGCGAGGGCCGCGACAGCACCTGCGTGCCCTTGAAATGATTGGCGATCTGGATCAGCGAGTGCGCGGCGATGATCTGGATGTCCGGGCTCGCCCAGGCCGCTTCGGAGCCGCAGGAGGCCGGGCAGATCAGTCCTTCCTCGCGCATATTGGCGCCGATGGCGGCGGGAAGAACGCCGGCCACGGGCGCGATCGAGCCGTCGAGGCCGAGTTCGCCGAGCACGGTGAAGCCGGTCAGCGCATCCGGAGGGATTGCCCCGATCGCAGCCATCAGGCCGAGCGCGATCGGCAGGTCGTAATGGCTGCCTTCCTTCGGCAGGTCGGCCGGCGCCAGATTGACGATGATCCGCCGCGCCGGCAGCGCGAGCCCCGAGGCGATAAGCGCCGAGCGCACCCGCTCGCGCGCCTCCGACACCGCCTTGTCCGGCAGGCCGACGATGGCGAAGGCCGGCAGCCCCGGCGCGACCTGCACCTGCACGTCGACCGCGCGGGCCTCGATCCCCTCAAAGGCGACGGTGGAAACCCGCTGAACCATGCTCAAACCAGCCTGCCCCTCTCGCACAATTAGGGGTAGCAGAGCCCGGTCCTCAACGCAAGAACAATACGGGAACGGGCATCGGAGGGCGAGCAAACCCTAATCAGCCGTAAACACCACGCTGACACTACGTCTCGAATGCCAACGTCCGCCCTCAGCACATTCCAACGAATGTCCGCTACTCCTAGGCCTGCGGGATGGGCCGTGGTCTAACGGGTGAACAGTTCAAATGCTTGCAAATCGCCGGAGAAGCGAACGTCGGGTGTGCAGCCGGCTCGCCAAGATCCATTTTGGCGCGGGCTCGCTGCCGCGGGACTGCACGATCACCGACATCTCGGACGGTGGCGTGAAGGTCGTGGCGGAATTTCTGGAAGTGCCGCCGCAATTCACCATCATCTTCGCACCCGACTATTCCCGCCAATGTCGTCTGCGCTGGCGCATCGGCTGTGAATTCGGTGCTGAATTCACCGACTGAGGCCTCACGGGCCGCGTCCTTAACGGGACTTTAGCGTTAATCGGCAAGCATCTCTGATCAGTTGCCGAGTGATCAGAGTATGTCCAAGCGTTTATCCCTCGCCTTTCCCCCGGCGAGATATCTGTGTTCCGCCGTTCTGATCCTTGCCCTCGGCGGCTGTCAGACCACCGGCATCGAGGACGTTACCGGTGCGCTCGGCGGCAAGCAGGAATCCGCCGCCAATTCCAACACCAAGGCCGACGCCAGGCCGGAGATGGACGCCCTTCGCGAGCGTTATCGCGCCAAGCCCAGCGATCCCGCAATTGCCATCGAATACGGCAACGCGTTGCGCCACAGCGGCCAGCGCGCGCAGGCGGTCGCGGTGCTGGAGCAGGCCGTGCTCGCCCATCCCAGCAACAAGGCGCTGCTCGCGGGCTATGGCCGCGCCCTCGCCGACAACGGCAATTTCCAGCAGGCCTACGACGTCCTCGGCCGCGCGCATTCGCCCGAGGACCCCGATTGGCGCATCCTGTCGGCGCAGGGCGCGGCGCTCGATCAGCTCGGCCGCAACGAGGAGGCGCAGCAATATTACGCGGCGGCGTTGAAGATCGCGCCGAACGAGCCGACCGTGCTGTCCAATCTCGGACTGTCCTATATGCTGCAAAACAATCTGCCGAAGGCCGAACAGGTGCTCGGCCGCGCTTATCAGCGCAATCAGAACGACGCGCGGGTCCGCGCCAATCTCGCGCTCGTGCTGGGATTGCAGGGCCGCGAGGCCGAGGCCGAAATCCTCGTGAAGGCGGATTTGCCGCCGGACCAGGCCGCGGCCAAGGTCGCGGCGCTGCGGCAGCTGCTGACGAAGAAGCAGCAGCGGGCGGACAAATAATCCGCCCTTTTTGGCGCGAGCTTACGACGCCTTGCGATGCGGGGCGGACCCGCGCCCCGACCGGCCCTTCAGCTTCTTCAGGAGCGGCTCGAGCAGCGAGCGCTTCGGCTTCTTCACCTCGCCGCGGCCGGCGAGGCGGTTCGCCATGTTCTGAAACAGCTCGGTGGTGCGGTGGTTCTTGGAGACCTCCGCGATCATCTGGCCGTTATTGGCCGCGGTCGAGAACAATTTCGAATCAAACGGGATCACCGCGATCGGCTGGCTTTCCATGGTCTTGGCGAACGCCTTGACCTCGATCTCCGCGCGCTTGTGCATGCCGACCTGGTTGATGCAGTACAGCGGCGGCCGGTCGTTCGGTCGCGCCGCCTTCAGCACGCTCAGCATGTTCTTGGTGTTGCGCAAATTGGCGAGATCGGGCTCGGCGACGATCACGATGTCGTCGGCGTTGACCAGTGCGCGCCGCGTCCAGCCCGACCATTGATGGGGAACGTCGAGCACGATGCAGGGCGTGGTCATGCGCAGCGTGTCGAACACCGCGTCGAAAGCTTCGGCGCCGAAATCGTAGACGCGGTCGAGGCTGGCAGGCGCCGCGAGGAGGCTGAGGCGCTCGGTGCATTTGGCGAGCAGGCGCTCCATCAGCGCGGTGTCCGGCCGGTCCTGCGACAGCACCGCGTTGGCGATGCCCTGCACCGGGTCCTGGTTGTAGTCGAGACTGGCGGTGCCGAAGGCGAGGTCGAGATCGATCACGACCGAATCGAGCGAAAGGTCGCGCGCGATGGTCCAGGCCACATTATGCGCGACCGTGGAGGCGCCGACGCCGCCCTTGGCGCCGACCACAGCGATGACGCGGCCGGTGATGATGGCTTCGGACGCGGAGAACAGGCTGCAGATCGAGCGGACGACGTCGAGAGTTTCGACCGGTCCGACCACATAGTCGTTGACGCCGCGGCGCACCAGCTCGCGATAGGGCGCGGTGTCGTTGGGATTGCCGATCACGACCACGCGGGTGCCGGGATCGCAGACGCCGGCGAGGTCGTCGAGCCCCTCGAGGATGTCGCGTGTGCCGTCGGATTCGATCACGATCACGTTCGGCGTCGGCATCGTCTCGTAGACTTCGATCGCCGCGGCAAGGCCGCCATCCTTGGCGGTGAGGTGGGCCTTGGCGAGACGGCGGTCCTGTCCCGCCGCGGTCACCGCGGCAAGCGTCTTCTCGGTCTCGCAAAAGGCCTGCACCGAGATGCGAGGAACCGGCGCAATGTGTTCCTCGGGATGCCCGGGCTCGTCTGCATCGTCTTCGTGGGGCGTTGTCATTTGCCGATATCGCTGAGTTTGGCCTTGTCGGCCTCGGGTGCGGGGGTCGAGATCGCGGTGCCCTTGCGGTAACGCTCGAAGGCCATGTCGCGTCGCGCGGTATAAGAGGGAGCCTCCGAGCGCGGCTGCTCGAGATCGGCGGGGTTGTCGATCATCGCCGCGAGATTGCGCTGGCTGGCACAGCCCAGATTGAAGTAGGGCCGGTTCTCGCTGTAGCCGGGGTCGAGGATGTTGGGCCCGACGTCTTCCGGCCACAGCCCGCAGGGGCCGGCCACCGCGGCGATCCTGGAATAGGTCAGGCGGATGGTGGGCAGCAGGCCGGGATCCTCGGGACGATAGGGATGTTGGACGATGGCGCGCGACGGCACGCCGCCGGCGGCGAGCACGGAGCGGATTTCCTGATAGGTCGCGGCCGCCGCGCGCGAATTGGCGGTGTCGACGGGAACGTCGACGACGACCGAGCCGGTGCCTTCGCGCACCCAGTCGCGCGCGATGCCGGCGATGTCGGAATGCTGCGCGGCCGAGAGGCCGCCTCTCGCCTTGCCGACGAAGATGACGATCGATTTCTTGCCTTCCTGCACCGCGATCGGATGGCGCTGGCGGTAGTCGGTCGGCACCGTCTGGGTGACGATCTCGCCGGTGGTGTTGCAGGCGCCCAGCATGATTGCGAGGCCCGTCATGGCCAGCGCGATTCGCAGCTTGCGACGTCGATCGGCTGATGTTGTCGTCATCGCCTGGTCCCCTCTTGCCCCGTGTCCTGTCCGGTCCCCAAACCGTCCGTCTCAGTCGATGATGAAGCCGAAGTCGTCCGGCGCGCCGTTGAGCGGATCGACGCGGCGCGCGACGCCATAGAGGCGGTTCATGCGGCCGAGCAGTGCCGTCTGCGCGTCGGAGGCGGGCGCGAAGCCGTCGTCGGGCCGCGCCAGTTCCTTCTGGGCGACCGCGCGCACCACATAGGGCGTCACGATGACCATCAGCTCGGTCTCGTTGTTGACGAAGTCCTGGCTGCGGAACAGCGCGCCGATGATCGGCACCTGGTCGATGCCGGGCAGGCCGTTGATCGCCTGCTTGGTCTTCTGCTGGATCAGGCCGGCCATCGCCATCGAGCCGCCCGAGGGAATTTCGAGCGTGGTCTCGGCGCGGCGGGTCTGGATCGAGGGGATGGTGACCGAATTGCTCGAGGTCGAGGATACCGACTGCGTCAGCGTGATCGCGTTGGTATTCGACAGCTCCGAGACCTCGGTCATCACGCGCAGGCTGATGCGGCCCTCGCTGAGCACGACCGGGGTGAAGTTCAGGGAGATGCCGAACTTCTTGTAGGTGATCTGGGTGGTACAGACGTGGGTGACCGGATCGCAGGAATAGCCCGCGGGAATCGGGAATTCGCCGCCCGCAATGAAGGTGGCGGATTCACCGGAAATGGCGGTCAGGCTCGGTTCGGCGAGCGTGCGCATGACGCCGGCGCTTTCCATCGCGCGCATGGTGGCGCTGACGGTGGCGACGCCCTTGGCAAGGCCGGCAACGCCGAGCCCGTTGCTGCCGACGATCGGCCCGCCCGAGACCGAGAACGGGTTGGAGTTGTTGAAATTGACCACCGCGGTGCCGGCATTCAGGCTGGCGCTGAGATCGACGCCGAGTTGCTTGACGATGTCGCGGCGCACTTCGCCGACCACGACCTTGAGCATCACCTGGTCGCGGCCGCGCACGACGATGTTGTTGACGACCTTCTCCGAGCCGCCGACCAGCTTTGCGGCGACGTCGCCGGCCTGCTGTGCCTCGATCGGGCTCGACACCGATCCGGTCAGCATCACGCTGTCGCCGACGCCTTCGATCTGCACGCCCGGCAGCGACTGGCGCAGGGCCGTGCGCATGCCGTTGAGGTCGCGCTTGACCGCGATGTCATAGGCGGCGACCTGCTGGCCGTCGGCGGTGAAGAACACGACGTTGGTCTGCCCGACCTGGCCGCCGATGATATAGGCGCGCTGGGCCGAGCGGATGACCGCGTTTGCGATCTTTGGATCGGCCACCAGCACGTCCTTGACCTCGCGGGGGAGGTCGATGACGACGGATTTTCCGACGCCAAGCGAGAGGAAACGCGACCTCGTTGGCGCGATCGTCGCGACCGACGACACACCGAGATCCGGCGCCTGCATCGGTGCCTGGTCGCCGACCGGCGCATCCGCAGCGCCGACGCCCTCCGGAGCTGCGAGCAGCCCCAGCATCAGCAATGTCCCCGTCAGGAACGAGCGCGCGCGCTTCCCCCGAATGCGCAGCCCGGTCCGATCATCCCCGTCCTTCATCATGTCCCCATCACTTCTGTGACGTCAGTTGCCGCGCCTGCACGCCGTAGCGAATGACGTTGACGCCCTCGGAGCCCTTGGCCACCTTGTCCTCGATCGCACCGTCCACCGCGTTGGCATCGACGATGCTGCGCAGCGCGAGCTGAAGCGTGCCGCCCTGGCGCGCGGCTGACAGCGTGGCGACCTGCTCGGGCTTGAGCTCGAGCGTGACGGTTTTGCCGACCACGGCGTTCTGACCGTCCTTTTCCTTCGGCGCCTGGTCGATCGCGAGCACGCGGATGTTGCTCAGGATGACCTCGGACAGGATCAGATCGTTGCCGGCGAGCGCGCCCTCGGGCGTCTTCAGGCGACGGGTCAGGACGATGTCGACGCGGTCGTTCGGCAGAATGAAGCCGCCGGCGCCGGTCTCGGCTGAAATCTCGGTGGAGACCGCGCGCATGCCCGACGGCAGGATCGCGGCCATGAAGCCGGAGCCTTCGGCCTTGACCAGCTTCTGCTCGCGGATCGGCTCGCCCTGCATCAGGGGGACGCGCGCGATCGAGCCGGCGATTTGGGTCGGGGCTTCGGGCCTGTTGTCACGGCGGATGAAGGCGCTGCTCGCCGTCGCCGCCGGCCAGGTCTGCCATTGCAGATCGTCGGGCTTGAGCGCCTGGCCGAGCTGGATGTCGTTCTTGGCGATGAGGACTTCGACCGTCGGCAGCTTCTCGGCGACGGGAAGGGCGGGCGCGGGGGCATTCTGGTAGCCGCTCGCCAGATACGCAGCGACGCCTCCGGCGCCCAGCGCGATGACGAGAACGATGATGCGTGCGGTGTTCATACGCTTTTACTCATACGCGGGGGCACTCGATCCGCACCTGGCGGGTTCCCCCGTATCGATGAGTAGGGAGTAAAAGTATAAGGGGTCTTGCGAGGCGGAACGTGATGGCCGGCGACGCTGCTGGTTCTCGGCAGATGGTGAACGCGGCGTTATTTAGTCGGCCAGCGGCCCCGTAGATTCACGCATGCGGGCTCACGCGTTCGAACGAGGCGCGGGCCGTCATGGTGAATGGGTGGTTAGTAATGGTCCCATGGCGATGCGCGTGCGACCGTACAGCGCGTCACACTATCGCTGTCGTCCCTGCGCACGCAGGGACCCATAACCCCAGGGAGAAGTTTGGCGAAGACTGGTCGGTCGGTACTTCGACCGTCCGCAATTGATGGATTCCGCGGTATGGGTCCCCGCGTGCGCGGGGACGACGATGGCGAGATATTGCGAAGGCTCCAGTAAGAGCTACTTCTTCCGCTTCTCTTCGATCACGTCCCAGACCTTTGCCGCGACGTCGGGGCCGCCGAGCCGAGCGATGGCGCGGATGCCGGTCGGTGACGTCACGTTGATCTCGGTGAGGTTGCCGTTGATGACGTCGATGCCGACGAACAACAGGCCGCGCTCGCGCAGCGCCGGGCCGACGGTGGCGCAGATCTCGCGTTCGCGCGGCGTCAGCTCGGTCTCCTGGGCCGCGCCGCCGCGCACCATGTTGGAGCGCAGGTCGTCGGCGGCCGGCACGCGGTTCACCGCGCCGGCGAACTCGCCATTGACGAGGATGATGCGCTTGTCGCCGTGCTTCACCTCGGGGATGAACTGCTGGATCACCCAGGGCTCTCTAAACGTGACCGAGAACATGTCGTAGAGCGAGCCGAAATTCATGTCCTGCGGCATCACGCGGAACACCGCCGCGCCGCCATGGCCGTGCAGCGGCTTCATCACGACGGCGCCGTGCTTGTCGCGGAACGCGTTGATCTCGTCGAGATCGCGCGAGATCAGCGTCGGCGGCATCAATTGCGGGAAGTTCATCACGAACAGCTTTTCCGGCGCGTTGCGCACCGAGGCGGGGTCGTTGACGACAAGCGTCTTCGGATGGATGCGCTCCAGCATATGCGTCGAGGTGATGTAGGCGAGATCGAACGGCGGATCCTGGCGCAGCAGCACCACGTCAAAACCGTTCAACGCCTCGCGCCTGGGCTCGCCGAGGGTGAAATGATCGCCGGGCTCATCGCGGACGGTGAGGAGCTGGGCCGGCGCCACAATCTCCTCGCCGACCATCGAGAGCTTGTCGGGCGTGTAATAGGACAGGCCATGGCCGCGCTTCTGCGCCTCCAGCAGCAGCGCAAAGGTGGAATCGCCCTTGATGTTGATGCGGGCGATGGGGTCCATCTGGACGGCGACGTTGAGTTTCATGGTCTGCCTTTCAGGTCGAGGCGTCGAATGCTGCCAACACATGGCGCGGAAGTGAGCGCGGCGCAATCAGCATGGCGTCGAATCGCAATTCGAATTCGGCATGCTCGGGATGCGCTACGAGCCAGCCTTGCGCGGCGTCGATGATGCGCTGCTGCTGGCGCGGGGTGACGGCATAGGCGGCGTCGTCGAGGCTGGCGCGGGCCTTGACCTCCACGAAGGCGATCAGGTTGCGCCGGCGCGCCACGAGGTCGATCTCGCCATGCGGCGTGCGGAAACGCTTGGCGAGGATGCGATAGCCCTTGGCCATGAGATAGGCGGCGGCGCGGCTCTCCGCGGAGATGCCGGTGCGGAACGCGGCGACGCGCTCGGGCGAGGCGATCTTCGGTTCCCTGGGGGTCTCAGCCTTCGCCATCGCCGCCCCGCAAGTCCTTTGCGAGCTCGAGCGCACGGGCATAGACCTCGCGGCGCGGCCGGCCCGACAGTGCGACGGCATGCGCCACGGCATCCTTGAGGCTGTGCGCGGCAAGCTGTGCGCGCAAGAGATCGTCCAGCGCATCCGATGTCAGCATCTCGGCGTCATCAGCTGGCGGTGCGATCACCAGCACGAACTCGCCGCGCGTTTCCAGCCCTTCGGCGTCACGCGCCAGCTCATGCAGCGTCGCGCGCGAAATCTCCTCATGCAGCTTCGTCAGCTCGCGGCAGATCGCGGCCTCGCGCGTGCCCATGATCTCGGCGAGCTCGGCCAGCGTGTCCTGCACGCGGTTGCCGGATTCGAACATCACGAGGGTCGCATCGATGCGCGAGAGCTCGGTCAGCCGTGATTTTCGCGCGGCTGATTTCGCCGGGAGAAAACCCTCGAAGAAGAACCGGTCGGTCGGCAGCGCCGCGACCGACAGCGCGGCGAGCACCGAGGACGGGCCGGGCAGGGCATAGACCGCATGGCCGGCGGCGCAGACCTCGCGGACCAGCTTGAAGCCGGGATCGGAAATCAGCGGCGTGCCGGCATCGGAGACCAGTGCGACCGAGCCGCCGGCCGAGAGCGCCTCCAGGATCTTCGGGCGCGCGGCTTCGGCGTTGTGCTCGTGATATTGCTTGAGCTGTCCGGTAATGGCGTAGCGCTCGGTCAGGCGGCGCGTGATCCGGGTGTCCTCGCAGGCGATGACATCGACGCCGGCGAGCGTCTGCAGCGCTCGCAGCGTGATGTCGCCGAGATTGCCGATCGGAGTTGCGACCAGATAGAGGCCCGGCGCGGCCTTCGGGGCCGGGAGCCGATGGGCGTCAATGGAGAAACCGCGCGAGGCGGCGTCTGTGCCTTCAGGCGTATTTATCGGGGCCGGCTTTGCGCGCATAATGAATCGAACTTAGGCATGATCTCCGGGGCTGGGAACCGGTCCCCTGAAAAAGATCGCGCCGAGGCAAGGGGCGTGAAGGACTGGAATGTGATCGAACAGGCATCACATTCCCGAGGGAATGAAGCGCCAGCGTCATATTCACGGCGGAAACGCCGCCTTGATGCTGGTGACGGACGGTGGACAGCTAGCCAGAGCGTGAAGGGGCGGCCGCTTTAAGCGGTTATTATCCTTTTGTTTTAGTTAACTATTTGCCGACATTATGCCTGAATCCGCGGCTTCTGTCGCGGCAAGTTTGTTGTGACCGGCTGGCGATCGCCGGTTAGAAGAGAAGCTGCCATGCTGGGCCCGAGTGATCCAAAGTCTCCCGTTCAGGGACCCCGATTATCGGGAGCGACCCGGCGGAGCGCGCTCGGCCTGCTGCTCGGCACGCCCCTGCTGTCGGCCTGCGCCGGCGTGCAGCAGAGCCTCAGCCAGTTCTCGAACCCCTTCAGCAGCTCCTCTGCGCCTCCGGCCCAGCCGGCCGGTCCGCCGCAGCAGGCGACGACCGCCGGCACTGGCGGGGTCAAGGTCGCCGTGATCCTGCCGCTCTCGGCCGCCGGCAATGCCGGTCTTGCCGCTCAGTCGATGCGTAATGCCGCCGAGATGGCGCTGGCCGAGTTCCAGAATCCGAACATCCAGCTGCTGATCAAGGACGACAATGGCAGCCCGCAAGGCGCGCAAGCGGGTGCTCAGCAGGCGGTCGACGAGGGCGCCGAGATCATCCTGGGACCGCTGTTCGCTCAATCGGTGCCGGCGGTGGCCCAGGTCGCGCGCACGCGCGGCATTTCGGTCATCGCCTTCTCCACCGATTCCAGCATTGCCGGGCGCGGCGTCTATCTGCTCTCCTTCCTGCCGGAGTCCGACGTCAATCGTATCGTCGAATATTCCGCCGGCATCGGAAAGCGCTCCGTCGCCGTGCTGGTCCCCGACAACGCCTATGGCAATGTCGTCGAGGCCGCGGTGAAGGCGGCGGTGCCGCGGCGCGGCGGACGCATCGCCGCCTTCGAGAAATACGGCGCCGATCGCGCCACGCCGGCGCGCACCGTGGCGCAGCAGCTCGGCAGCGCGGATGCGCTGTTCATCGCCGATGACGGCGATGCCGTGGTGTCGGTGGCGGATGCGATGACCGCTGCGGGCGCGAATTTGCGCAACATCCAGCTGCTCGGCACCGGCCTGTGGGACAGCCCGCGCGTCTATGCCAGCCCGAACTTGCAGGGTGGTCTCTACGCCGCGCCTGATCCCGCCGGCTTCCGCGCCTTCTCCGGCCGCTATCGCACCAAATACGGCGCCGAGCCGATCCGTACGGCAACGCTGGCCTATGATGCGGTCGCGCTCGTCGCCGCGCTCGCGCGGACGCAAGGCACGACGCGTTTCTCGCCTGACGTGCTGACGAACCCTTCCGGCTTTGCCGGCATCGACGGCCTGTTCCGCTTCCGCGCCGACGGCACGAACGAACGCGGCCTTGCGGTGATGAAGGTGGCGCAGGGTGGCGGCGTCGCGGTCGCGGGCTCGCCGAAGAGTTTTGGAGCGTAGCCCAGACGACGGTGCCGTAGGGTGGATTAGCCGAAGGCGTAATCCACCATGCTTCCGCACACGCCGAACGAAGTTGGTGGGTTACGCCTTCGGCTAACCCACCCTACGACATCTCGTTACGCAGCGAGATCCGCGACCACTGCATCCAGCACGGGGAATCCGCTGCTCGTCACGCGCAGTCGGCCCGTCGCATCCACGGTGATCGCGCCTTCTTCACGCAACAGCGCGATGCGCTTGGGGTCGAGCTGACGGCCGGAGAGGGCCTTGTAGCGCTCGGGGTCGATGCCTTCGGCGAGACGCAGCCCCATCAGCAAGAATTCGTCGGCGCGTTCTTCGCTGTTGAGGAGATCGTCGGTGACATTGCCATGGCCGTTGGTCTCGACCCGCATCAGCCAGGCTTCGGGACGCTTCTCGGTCGCGGTCGCATGGCGCACGCCGTCGATGTCGAGCCGGCCGTGGGCGCCGGGGCCGATGCCGGCATATTCCTCGCCGCGCCAATACACCAGATTGTGCCGGCACTCCGCGCCGCGTCGCGCGTGATTGGAAATCTCGTAGGCGGGCAGGCCGAGCTTGTCGCAGGTATCTTGCGTGACGTCGTAGAGCGCGCGCGCGACCGCTTCGTCCGGCGTCTTCAATTTGCCGGCCTGGTGCAGGCCGAAGAACGGCGTGCCTTCCTCGATCGTCAATTGATAAAGCGACAGATGCTCGGCGGCTTCGTCGATCGCGAGCTTGAGCTCGTCGGCCCACATCGCCGGCGTCTGGTCGGGGCGGGCGTAGATCAGGTCGAACGAATAGCGGTCGAACGAGCGGCGCGCGATGGCCACGGCATCGAGCGCCTCGCGGGCGCTGTGCATGCGGCCGAGCGCTTTCAGCGAGGCATCGTCGAGGGCCTGCACGCCGAGCGAGACGCGGTTGACGCCGGCCGTGCGATAGCCGGCGAAGCGCGTGGCCTCGACGCTGGTCGGATTCGCCTCCAGCGTCACCTCGACGTCGCCGGCGACTTCCCAGTGCTTGCCGATCGCATCGAGCACCGCGCCGACGGTTGCAGGCTGCATCAATGATGGTGTGCCGCCGCCGAGGAAGATCGAGGTGACTTCGCGGCCGGGCGCGCGCTCGGCGGTCGTTGCGATCTCGCGCGCGAAAGCGGCCGCAAAACGCGCCTCGTCGATCGCGGCATGGCGGACGTGACTGTTGAAGTCGCAATAGGGACACTTCGACAGGCAGAACGGCCAGTGCACATAGACGCCAAAAGCTTGATTAGCGCGGCTCAAGGCAGGTCTCCGCCAGTTTCACGAAGGCGCGGGCACGATGCGACAGGCCAAGGCCGAGCGGCGGCAGGCCGTGCTTCTCGATGCTGGTCATCTCGCCGAAGGTGCGGTCGTGACCATTGGGCAGGAACATCGGATCGTAGCCGAAGCCGGCGGTGCCGCGCGGCGGCCAGACCAGCGTGCCGTCGACGCGCGCCTCGACCTCTTCGAGATGATCGTCGGGCCATGCGACGCAGAGCGCGGAGACGAAATGCGCGGTGCGCTTGTCCGGCGTGGTGGCGCCACGCTCTTGCAGCAGGCGCTCGATCTGCGCCATTGCCGCGTTGAAATCCTTGCTCGGACCGGCCCAGCGCGCACTGTAGATGCCGGGGGCGCCGTCGAGCGCGTCGACCACGATGCCGGAATCATCGGCGAAAGACGGGAGCTTCGTCGCCTGCGCCGCCGCGATCGCCTTGATCGCGGCGTTGCTGCGGAAATCGTTGCCGGTTTCCTCAGGCTCGCCCAAGCCGAGACTCACCGGCCGACACCGCCTCGATGCCATGAGGCGCGAGCAGTTCCTTCATCTCGGCGAGCTTGCCGGGATTGTGGGTGGCGATGACGAGCTTTCCGGTGATTCGGCGATGCATGGCCTATTGACTACGCCACGGCCAGTTTCTGCAAGTCCACCAGGCGCGCAATACCCTTTTGCGCCAGCGCCATCAGCTTCAGGAACTCGTCCTGGGTGAACGGCTCGCGTTCCGCGGTGCCCTGCACCTCGATGATGCGGCCATCGCCGGTCATGACGAAATTGGCGTCGGTCTGGGCTTCCGAATCCTCGGCATAATCGAGATCGAGCACCGGCGTGCCGTTGTAGATGCCGCAGGAGATCGCGGCGACGTTGTCGCGCATCACGTTGGCCTTGATCATGTTGCGCGCCTTCATCCAGTTGATGCAATCGGCGAGCGCGACCCAGGCGCCGGTGATCGAGGCCGTGCGGGTGCCGCCATCGGCCTGGAGGACGTCGCAATCGACCGTGATCTGACGCTCGCCGAGCGCTTCGAGATCGACGATGGTGCGCAAGCTGCGGCCGATCAGGCGCTGGATCTCGACGGTGCGGCCGCTCTGCTTGCCTGCGGCGGCCTCGCGGCGGGTGCGTTCGGAGGTTGCGCGCGGCAGCATGCCGTATTCGGCGGTGACCCAGCCGCGGCCCTGGCCCTTCAGCCACGGCGGCAGGCGGTCTTCCAGCGTGGCGGTGACCAGCACGTGGGTGTCGCCGAATTTCACCAGGCAGGAGCCTTCCGCGTATTTGACCACGCCGCGCTCCAGCGTCACGGGGCGCAATTCATCGGGCGCACGGCGGCTTGGCCGCATGGGAAATCCTCCAAAACTCTCGGAAAAGGGCTGTTCGCGGTGCTTGTAGGTGGGGTGAGGGTGGGCAGCAAGGGGGAAGATCAAGGCTTTTTCGCCCGCGGTTTTTCCGCTCCGCAAACGCCACGCTTGTCAGATGCGCCCGGGATGGACAAATTATGAGCATCTGAGAGGAGTTACCGTCAGTGGCCCATCACGATCCGATCAATCTGATCGCGCCGCGCGCGGGCCTTGCCCAGCTCAACGAGCGTTCCCGCGACATCTTTCGTCAAATTGTCGAAAGTTATCTCGCGACCGGAGAGCCCGTGGGCTCGCGCAACATCTCGCGCCTGATCGCCGTACCGCTGTCGCCGGCCTCGGTCCGCAATGTCATGGCCGATCTGGAACAGCTCGGCTTGATCTATGCACCCCACACCTCCGCCGGCCGATTGCCGACGGAACTCGGCCTGCGCTTCTTCGTCGATGCCTTGATGCAGGTCGGCGATCTCAACGAAGCCGAACGGCAGTCGATCCAGAGCCAGCTTACGTCCGTCGGCCAGGCGCACTCGGTCGAGGCGGCGTTGGACCAGGCGCTGACCCGGCTGTCCGGCCTCACGCGGGCCGCCGCGGTGGTGTTGACGCCAAAGTCCAATGCTCGGCTGAAGCACATCGAATTCGTCCGATTGGAACCGGAAAAGGCGCTGGTGATCCTGGTCGGCGAGGACGGCCAGGTCGAAAACCGCGTGCTGACGCTGCCCCCGGGAGTTCCCTCGTCGGCGATGACCGAAGCCGGCAATTTCCTCAACGCGCGCATCCGCGGCCGGACCCTGGCCGAGGCGCGGCTCGAGCTCGAGACCGCGCTCGGAGAAGCCCGCGCCGAGCTCGACCAGCTGACGCAGAAGGTGATCTCGGCCGGCATCGCCAGTTGGTCCGGCGGCGAAAACGAGAACCGCCAGCTCATCGTCCGCGGCCACGCCAATCTGCTCGAAGACCTGCACGCGCTGGAGGATCTGGAGCGCGTTCGCCTGTTGTTCGACGATCTCGAGACCAAGCGCGGCGTGATCGATTTGCTCGGCCGGGCCGAGACCGCCGAGGGCGTGCGCATCTTCATCGGCTCCGAGAACAAGCTATTCTCGCTGTCGGGGTCCTCCACCATCATCTCGCCCTATCGGGATGCCGCCGGCCATATTGTCGGCGTCCTGGGCGTGATCGGGCCGACGCGGCTGAATTATGCCCGCGTGATTCCGACCGTGGACTACGCCGCCCGCATCGTCAGCCGCCTTTTGGGGGGCTGACGGCATTTCCTTCCGATCACGGGCGCTTGATTTTCGCTGCTCAAAGCACGATATCCGGGCCAACAATCCCTGGAAACGAGTTCGAGATTAGAGCCGATGACCGATCGAGACCGGCAACCCGAAGACACGGCCGCGCCGACGCCCGAGCCCGTGGTGTCAAAACCCTACATCATGCCCGACGATCCCGAGCCCGGCTCGGTCGAGACGTTGCAGAAGGACGTCGCCGAGGCGCGCGACCGCATGCTGCGGACGCTGGCCGAGATGGAGAATCTGCGCAAGCGCACCACCAAGGAGGTCGCCGACGCCCGCCTCTACGGCATCACCGGCTTCGCCCGCGACGTGCTCGACATCGCCGACAATCTCCAGCGTGCGCTCGATGCCGTTCCGGCCGAGGCGCGTGCCGCTGCCGATCCCGGCCTGACCGCGCTGATCGAGGGCGTCGAGTCTCACCGAGCGCTCGCTGCTCAACGCGCTGGAAAAGCACGGCGTGAAGAAGCTCGATCCGCAGGGCCAGAGGTTCGATCCGAACTTCCACCAGGCGATGTACGAAGTGCCTGATGCGTCTGTGCCGTCGGGCACCGTGGTGCAGATCATGCAGGCCGGCTACACCATCGGCGAGCGCGTGCTGCGCCCGGCCCTGGTCGGTGTCGCCAAGGGCGGCGCAAAGCCCGCACCGGCTGCGAACAGCAACGAGTCGAGCGGCGCGCCGAACTAACAGTTCCTCATGGTGAGGAGCCGCGCTCTTGCGCGGCGTCTCGAACCCATGAAGGCTAGGGTGCGGCAGCGGAGGCCTTCATCCTTCGAGACGCGCGAAGAAGCGCGCTCCTCAGGATGAGGGTTTTGCGGCGTTGCGCGTCGCCTACGCGCTCCCCGCGATATCCGCGGACTGAATCCGCTTCACGCCGGCCTTGGCCATGTCGGCCCAGGCCTTTGCAAGCGAACCCTGCGTGTCGATGCCGCGGCAGGCGTCCTCCACCACATAGACCTCAAAGCCCGCCTTGCGCGCGTCGAGCGCGGTCCAGGCGACGCAGAAGTCTGTCGCAAGGCCAGCGACGAAGACGCGCTTGATCTTGCGGCCCTTGAGATAGCCGGCAAGCCCCGTCGAGGTCTTGCCGTCCGCTTCGAGGAAGGCCGAATAGCTGTCGACGTCCTTGTGGAAGCCCTTGCGGATGATCAGCTCGGCGTGCGGGATCGCAAGATCCTTCGACAGCGAGGCACCGTCCGTGCCCTGCACGCAGTGGTCGGGCCACAACACCTGCTTGCCGTAGGGAAGGTCGACGGTCTCGAATGGCTTCTTGCCGGAATGAACCGACGCGAACGAAACATGGCCCGGCGTGTGCCAGTCCTGCGTCATCACCACGTTCGCAAACGCCTTTGAAATTTTGTTGATGACGGGCACCACCTGCTCGCCTTCCTTCACGGCGAGGCTGCCGCCGGGCAGGAAGCAGTTTTGCACGTCGATCACGAGCAGCGCGGAGCTCTCGTCCGGCTTGATGGATGTCGCCGCAAACAGCGCGCTTGGCGCGAGAGTCGCGAGCGCCGTGGTTCCCAGCATTGCCAAGACTTGTCGCCGATCGAGCATCGTTCGCCTCCCCTTGAAATGATCCAACGCGAGGGAAGCCTAATTCCGTTTGTGTACGAACAGAAGCCTGAAAATGCGGCCGGTTCTGGTGAGGGGTTGGGCTGCCAGCTGCAACGTCGCCGTCGTCCTGCCCCGTGCGCAATTGCGCACCAGGCAAGGACCACAGCGAGTATGCCGAACGCCCTACCCCTTCGGCTGAATCCCGTCGCGCACGGCGCGGAAGCGGGTGAAGGCGGCGAGCCATTGGTCGCGCGGGGCGCTGGCAATAATGCGGAGCGAGGCGCCGCCGCCCGAGAAACGGATCCACTGCACCACGGTGACCGGGGTCTTGTCCTTGCCGCTGACGCCGTCGATCCGGGTCTCGAAGCCTTGCTGGCCATTGATGCGGATCGGCTCGGACATGGTGACGCGCGATTCGCGCACGCCGGGGATCTGCAGCGCCGCTTCCTGGGCGAAGCGGGCGCGGTCGTCTGCCGCTTGCGGGGTGGCGCCGATCAGACCGAGGATCATGAACGGCTTCGCTTCGTAGCCCGTGCTTTCGGTGCCGTCGGCGAGGATGATGCTGGAGCCTGGCGCCAGCGTGCGGATGTCCTTGAAGTCGGCGAGATCGGTGATCTTGAACGGCATCAGCGCGATCTGCTCTTCGGCCGAGACCTGCTTGCGGGTGGTGACGCTCGCAAACATCTGCCGCACCGCCTCGTCGGTGTAGATCTTGGTCGCATTCTCCGGGATCTGCACCGCGACATAGCCGGAGAAGCCGGCCCCCGGCACGATCATCGAATAGCGCTTCACCGGGGTGTCGCCGGCCTTGCCGCTTTCGGTGGTGAAATAGGCCAGACCCGCGGGGTCTCGACCTTGTCCTGCTTGACGCCGTTCGTTCCGGCCGGATTGGCATTGAAGGCGCTCACGACCTCGCCATAGGCGGCCGGCGGCAGCTCGGTGATCAGCACCTTGACGCTGCCATCCTCGCTCTCGAAGCCCGGAAAGGTCTTTGCGGTGTTGAGGCCGACCAGCGGCACCATGCCGAGCCGCAGGCCGGGTGGAAACACGGCGTCGGCGGCGAGGGCCGGAAGCGCGGAGGCGGCGAGAAGGGCGAGCGCGGCGAGGGGGCGGATCAGCTTCATGGGCACTCTGATTGGTTCACATTGAGGCCGTTCGATGGTCGGCCACCGGGCCGCTTTGTCGCGCGCAGCAGCTATGGCGGCTGTCCGGCCGGCCCGCCTTTTACCGGGTTTGGGCCCGAGGCAACAGGGCGGGCAGGGCTCGCGGTAGCGGGGCTTGCTGACGCCTGAACCTGTTAATAATTCCTCACCCGCAAGGGCGGTGGAGCCCGGATATGATCTTCCAAAACCCAATGTTTTCACGGCTCAAACTTGCGTTCGGTCCTTGCGGGCCCCTCCCCCTCCTATATGAGCCTCAACCATCGCAATATCGCGAATGTTTGATCTTAGGGGGTTTCGGTTCGGGTGCCTCTTGGGCCCAACCAACCTGCCGCAAAAACAAGGATATCAGGACCATGGGAAAGGTCATTGGGATCGACCTCGGCACCACGAATTCGTGCGTCGCCGTGATGGATGGCAAGAACGCCAAAGTCATCGAGAATTCCGAAGGCATGCGCACGACGCCTTCGATCGTCGCCGTGACGGACGACGGTGAGCGCCTCGTCGGCCAGCCGGCCAAGCGCCAGGCCGTCACCAATCCCGAGCGCACCTTCTTCGCAGTGAAGCGCCTCATCGGCCGCCGCTACGACGACCCGATGGTCGAGAAGGACAAGAAGCTCGTCCCCTACAAGATCGTGAAGGCTTCCAACGGCGACGCCTGGGTCGAGGCCGACGGCCAGACCTATTCGCCCTCGCAGGTCTCGGCGTTCATCTTGCAGAAGATGAAGGAGACCGCGGAAGCCCATCTCGGCCAGAAGGTCGACCAGGCCGTCATCACCGTTCCCGCCTACTTCAACGACGCCCAGCGCCAGGCGACCAAGGACGCCGGCAAGATCGCGGGCCTCGAAGTCCTGCGCATCATCAACGAGCCGACTGCGGCTGCGCTGGCCTACGGCCTCGACAAGACCAAGACCGGCACGATCGCCGTGTACGATCTCGGCGGCGGCACGTTCGACATCTCGATCCTCGAGATCGGCGATGGCGTGTTCGAGGTGAAGTCGACCAACGGCGACACCTTCCTGGGCGGCGAAGATTTCGACATGCGCCTCGTCGGCTACCTCGCCGACGAATTCCAGAAGGAGCAGGGCATCAACCTGCGCAACGACAAGCTCGCGTTGCAGCGCCTGAAGGAAGCCGCTGAAAAGGCCAAGATCGAGCTGTCGTCGACGACGCAGACCGAAATCAACCTGCCCTTCATCACCGCGGACCAGACCGGCCCGAAGCATCTGACGATGAAGCTCACCCGCGCCAAGTTCGAGGCGCTGGTCGACGACCTCGTGCAGAAGACCGTCGAGCCCTGCCGCAAGGCGATCAAGGACGCCGGCCTCACCGCCGGTGAAATCGGCGAAGTCGTTCTGGTCGGCGGCATGTCGCGCATGCCGAAGGTCCAGGAAGTCGTCAAGCAGCTGTTCGGCAAGGAGCCGCACAAGGGCGTCAACCCGGACGAAGTCGTGGCGATCGGCGCTGCGATCCAGGCCGGCGTGCTCCAGGGCGACGTCAAGGACGTGCTGCTGCTCGACGTCACCCCGCTGTCGCTGGGCATCGAGACGCTGGGCGGCGTGTTCACCCGCATCATCGACCGCAACACCACGATCCCGACCAAGAAGAGCCAGGTGTTCTCGACCGCCGAGGACAACCAGAACGCGGTCACCATCCGCGTCTTCCAGGGCGAGCGTGAAATGGCGGCCGACAACAAGATGCTCGGTCAGTTCGACCTGATGGGTATTCCGCCCGCGCCGCGCGGCATGCCGCAGATCGAGGTGACCTTCGACATCGACGCCAACGGCATCGTCAACGTCTCGGCCAAGGACAAGGCCACGGGCAAGGAGCAGCAGATCCGCATCCAGGCCTCCGGCGGTCTGTCGGAAGCCGACATCGAGAAGATGGTCAAGGACGCCGAGGCCAATGCCGAGGCGGACAAGAAGCGCCGTGAGGCTGTCATGGCCAAGAACGAGGCGGATGGTCTGGTGCACTCGACCGAGAAGGCTCTCGCCGAGCACGGCTCGAAGGTCGGCGAGACCGAGCGCCGCGCCATCGAGGATGCCGTCGGCGACCTCAAGGAAGCGCTGAAGGGCGACGACGCCGAGGCGATCAAGGCCAAGACCCAGACGCTGGCCCAGGCTTCGATGAAGCTCGGCGAGGCCATGTACACGCAGCAGGCCGAGGCCGATGCCAAGAGGGATGCGGCCAAGGACGACGTCGTCGACGCGGAGTTTACCGAGGTCGACGACGACAAGAATAACAAGAAGTCCGCCTGAGCCCCGAGAGGGTGACATGCGGACGGCTTGGACCCCACACGCGCTTTCGGCCTCCTCCCCTTCGGGGGAGGCCGTCGTGTCGGGACGGACGGGACGGGTGCCCGTTACGATCGATCAATCCCCAGCCGCTATGCTGAACGCCACCATGTGGTCCTCTGCCGCGAGGCGGAGGGCTGCCAATATCGTCGCGTGGCCACGTCGCTTCGCTCCGACTTGAATCGCGATTGGATAGACCGAGCTCAACATGTCCACGTCCACCAAGCGCTGCTACTACGAGACTCTCGAAGTCGAACGCGATGCCGACGAAGGCAAGCTGAAGTCGTCGTTCCGCAAGCTGGCGATGAAATTCCATCCCGACCGCAATCCGGGGGATGACAGCAGCGAAGTCAAGTTCAAGGAAATCAACGAAGCCTACGAGGTCCTCAAGGACAAGGACAAGCGCGCGGCCTATGACCGCTATGGCCATGCCGCCTTCGAGCAGGGCGGCGGTGGCGCCGGCTTCGGCGCAGGCTTCGCCTCCTCCTTCTCCGACATCTTCGAAGACCTGTTCGGCATGGCTGGCCAGCGCGGCCGCGGCGGCCGCGAGCGCGGTGCCGACCTGCGCTACAACATGGAAATCACGCTCGAGGAAGCTTTTGGCGGCAAGACCGCGCAGATCGAGATTCCCGTCTCGGTCACCTGCGAGGCCTGCTCGGGCATCGGTGCCAAGGCCGGCACCAAGCCGAAGACCTGCTCGACCTGTGGCGGCGCCGGCCGCGTGCGGCAGTCGCAGGGTTTCTTCACGCTGGAGCGCACCTGTCCGGGCTGCCAGGGCCGCGGCCAGATGATCGAGGATGCCTGCCCGTCCTGCTCGGGACAGGGCCGTGTCACCCGCGAGCGCACCTTGTCGGTCAACATTCCGCAGGGCGTCGAGGACGGCACACGGATCAGGCTCGCCGGCGAAGGCGAGGCCGGGGTCCGCGGCGGCCCGCCCGGCGACCTCTACATCTTCCTGTCGCTGACCCAGCACCAGTTCTTCCAGCGCGACGGCGCCGATTTGCATTGCCGGGTGCCGATCTCGATGGTGACGGCCGCCCTCGGCGGCGAATTCGAGGTGCCGACCATCGAAAAGGGCAAGGCCAAGGTGAAGGTGCCTCCCGGAACCCAGTCCAACCGGCGATTCCGCATTGCATCAAAAGGCATGCCGGTACTGCGGTCTCGCCAAATGGGCGACATGTACGTTCAGGTCGTGGTCGAGACCCCGCAGAATCTCACCAAGAAACAACAGGAATTGCTGGCCGAATTCGAAAAGCTGTCAAGCGGCAACACCCAGCCCGAGTCCGAGGGCTTCTTCGCCAAGGTCAAGGATTTCTTCGGTAATCGGGCGAGTTGACTCGGCTTGACCGTATCGACTTCGGCCTATACGTCTTTATGACCATTTTCTGACACGCCGCGGTCCCGCGGTCCCGTCCGGTCCTGACATGCCATTGCCATCGTCCGCGCGTGCGTTGAAGAAGCCTCGTCTCGATGACGAGGTGCGTTTTCTCAGATCGTGGATCGAAAAGCCGCTGCACATGGGCGCGGTGATGCCGTCGGGCAAGCTGCTCGCGCGGACCATGGCCCATTACGTCGATGTCGATTCGGACGCGCCCGTGGTCGAGCTCGGGCCCGGCACCGGCGCCATCACCTCCGCGCTGGTCGAGCGTGGCGTCGACCAGAAGCGTCTCGTCCTCGTCGAATACAATCCCGGCTTTTGCGCGCTGCTGCGCGACCGCTATCCGCAGGCCAAGGTGGTGCAGGGCGATGCCTATCGCCTGCGCGACACGCTCTGGAACGTGCTGAGCGCGCCGGCGAGCGCGGTCGTCTCCGGCCTGCCGCTCGTGACGAAACCGATGCTGACCCGGCTGCGGCTGATCCGCGACGCCTTCACGGCGCTCGCGCCCGGCGCGCCCTTCGTCCAGTTCACCTATGCGGTGGTGCCGCCGATCCCGAAATCGCTGCCCGGCGTGTCCACAGAGGCCTCGGAACGGATCTGGATGAACCTTCCGCCGGCCCGCGTCTGGGTGTATCGCAAGGACTAATTCCGCCGGCGTTTTCCTTTGCGCGGCGGGCTCATTTCGCCGAACGCATGGAAGCGGATGTCCGCACCCAAAATCCTGGTCATTCCCGGCTCGCTGCGCACAGGCTCGCACAATGCGAAGCTGGCGGCGGTGGCCGCCTATGAATTCGCCCAGGCCGGCGTCGAAATTACCCGCATCTCGCTCGCCGATTTTCCGCTGCCGATCTATGACGGCGATCTCCAGGCCAAGTCCGGCGTCCCCAAGCACGCCATCAATCTCAAGCGCATGATCGGCGCGCATCACGGCGTGCTGTTCGTCTCGCCCGAATACAACGCCTCGGTGCCGCCGCTGCTGAAGAACGCGATCGACTGGGTCAGCCGCGTGCAGGATCCGCACGAGGCGCGCGGCGAGGTGTTCCGCAATCGTGCCTTTGCGCTCGCCGGCGCCTCGCAGAGCCGGCTCGGTGCGGCACGTGCGCTGCAGGCGCTCAGGCTGATCCTGACCTCCTGCCACGCCAACGTGATTGCCAGCCAACTCACGCTCGCCTTTGCCGACCAGGCTTATGACGATATGGACAAGCTCAAGAACGAGGGCGATATCGCCGCGTTGAAGGAGCTGGTCGCGCAATTGATCGACATTTCCCAACGCATGATGTGAGGTGACATGACGCCAGCCGAAATCGCCCCGAAAGACCGCCTGATCGTGCCGCTCGATCTGCCGAGCGTTGAAGCCGCGGAGGCGATGATCGCGGGGCTCGGCGACAGCGTCACCTTCTACAAGATCGGCTATCAGCTCGCTTATGCCGGCGGCCTGCCGCTGATCGGCAAGCTCGCCGAACGGGGCAAGAAGGTGTTTGCCGATCTCAAGATGCACGACATCGGCAACACCGTCGCGCGGGGCGTGGAAAGCGTTGCCAAATTGGGCGCGACCTTTCTTACCGTGCACGCTTATCCGCAGACCATGAAGGCTGCGGTCGAAGGACGCGGCGGATCTGGCTTGAGGATTCTCGCCGTCACCGTGCTGACCTCCTACAACGACGACGACCTGCACGCGGCCGGATACCGGCTCGGCGTCTCCGAGCTGGTCGAGGCACGCGCGCAGCAGGCGCAGGTGCTCGGCGTCGACGGTCTCGTCTGCTCACCGGAAGAAGTCGGTGCCTTGCGCAAGATCGTCGGCCATCAGATGAATCTCGTCACACCGGGCATCCGACCGGCGGGCGCGCCGAGTGGCGACCAGAAGCGCATCATGACGCCGGGGCGTGCGATCGCCGCGGGTGCCGACTATCTCGTCGTCGGCCGGCCGATCCTCGAAGCGGCGAACCCCAAGGCTGCGGCCGACGCAATCCAGGCAGAGATCGCGCAGGCGCTGGGCTAGAGCAACAACACAGGGAGAAGAACAATGGCAAAGGGCTACTGGATCGGGCGCGTCGACGTGAGCAGTGACGAGGGCTACAAGCCCTACGCCGTCGCCAACGGTCCGATCTTCAAGAAATGGGGCGGCCGCTTCGCCGTTCGCGGCGGCAAGTTCACCACCGTCGAAGGTGCCAGCCGCACCCGCAACGTCGTGATCGAATTCCCGGACTACGAGACCGCGATCGCCTGCTACAATTCGCCGGAATATCAGGCCAACATCAAGGTGCGCCAGCCGCACTCGATCGCCGACCTGATCATCATCGAGGGCTATGACGGCCCGCAGCCGGCGGACGGGTAAAGAGAAATCTGCGCGCGCGCCTCGTCCTTCGAGAACCGCTCCGCGGTCTCCGCAGGATGAGGCTAAGCAGCACCGGTACCCGTCGCATTGCTGCCACGTACTCCGACCTCATCCTGAGAGCCCGCCGCAGGCGGGCGTCTCGAAGGATGGCTGCAGGCGACCTTACCAAGCCCCTCGGTTGCCGGAACTGGCTCCCCCGCTACAACGGCGGCGAAGAGGATCACACCATGTCCGACATGCGCTTGATTGTTGCAGGAGCCGGCGGCCGGATGGGCCGCGCGCTGGTGCGGGCGATCGCCGACACCAAAGGCGCCGTGCTGGCGGGCGCGCTGGAGGCGCCGGGCTCTGAGCTGCTCGGCAAGGATGCGGGCGTGCTCGCAGGACTTCCCGCCAACGGCATCAAGCTCTCGGCCGATCTCTGGGCGATGTCGAAGGAGGCCGACGGTATCCTCGATTTCACGGTACCGGCCGCGACCATCGCCAATGTCGCGATCGCCGCCGAGCGGGGATCGTCCATGTCGTCGGCACCACCGGACTGTCGGGCTCCGACAATGCGGTGATCAAGAGCGTCACCAACCGCGCCGTCGTGGTGCAGTCGGGCAATATGAGCCTCGGCGTCAACCTGCTCGCCGCCGTGGTCAAGCGCGTCGCCAAGGCGCTCGACGAGAGCTTCGATATCGAGATCGTCGAAACCCATCATCGTATGAAGGTCGATGCGCCCTCGGGTACCGCGCTGATGCTCGGCCAGGCCGCAGCCAGCGGCCGCGGTGTCGCCCTCGACGAACATTCCGAGCGGGGCCGCGACGGCATCACCGGCGCGCGCAGGCCGGGCAATATCGGTTTCGCTTCGTTGCGCGGCGGCACCGTCGCCGGCGATCACAGCGTGACTTTCCTCGGCCCGTTCGAGCGCCTGACACTGTCGCACCAGGCCGAGGACCGCATGCTGTTCGCCCACGGCGCGCTGAAGGCGGCGCTGTGGGCGCATGGCAAGCCGCCGGGGCATTACTCCATGGCCGACGTGCTCGGCCTTGCCGATATCTAGTCGACAATAAGCAACGGAAAACAGTCAATGAGCGAACGTCTTCTCGTGCTCGTGCGCCACGGCCAGAGCGAATGGAATCTGAAGAACCTGTTCACCGGTTGGAAGGATCCTGACCTCACCGAGCCTCGGCGTGAGCGAGGCCAAGGAGGCCGGCCGCAAGCTGAAGGCGCAGGGCCTCGTGTTCGATGTCGCCTACACATCGGTGCTGACGCGCGCGCAGCACACGCTCGATCTCATTCTTGGCGAACTCGGCCAGACCGGCCTGCCGACCACGAAGAATCTCGCGCTGAACGAGCGCGACTATGGCGATCTCTCCGGCCTCAACAAGGACGACGCCCGCAAGAAATGGGGCGAGGACCAGGTGCTGATCTGGCGCCGCTCCTACGACGTGCCGCCGCCCGGCGGCGAAAGCCTCAAGGACACGCTCGCGCGCGCTCTGCCCTATTATGTGCAGGAGATTCTGCCCGGCGTGCTCAACGGCCGGCGCACCCTGGTCGCCGCTCACGGCAATTCGCTGCGAGCGCTGATCATGGTGCTGGAGAAGCTGTCGCCCGAAGGCATTTTGAAGCGCGAGACTCGCGACGGGCGTGCCGATCATCTATCGGCTCAACGCGGATTCGACGGTAGCCTCGAAGCTGGATCTGGCGGGTTGATCGAGATCTCGTAGGGTGGGCAAAGCGCAGCGTGCCCACGCCCTTTAGCGACTTGAGAGAGATCGTGGGCACGGCGCTTTGCGCCTTTGCCCACCCTACGACATCTCCGTCACTGCATCCCCAGCTGCCCGGCTTCCCAGCCCAGCATCGCCTGCTTGCGGGTGATGCCCCAATGATAGCCGGTGAGGGTGCCGCTCTTGCCGAGCGCGCGATGGCAGGGCACGACGAACGAGACCGGGTTCTTGCCAACGGCGGCACCGACGGCGCGCGAAGCCTTCGGGCTGTTGATGTTGCAGGCGATGTCCGAATAGGACACCGCGCGTCCCATCGGGATCTTCAAGAGCGTCTCCCACACCCGCACCTCGAAATCGGTGCCGATCATCACCACGCGCAGCGGCTGGTCCGGCCGCCAGAGCCTGGTATCGAAGACGCGCGCGGCGAGAGGGGCCGTACCCTCGTGATCCTCGACGTAAGTGGCGTTCGGCCAGCGCCGCGTCATGTCGGCGAGCGCAACTTTCTCCTCGCCATGGTCGGCGAAGGCCAGGCCCGACAGGCCGCGATCGGTACCGATCACGATGGCGGTGCCGAACGGGGAGGGATGAAAGCCGTAGCGCAGAGTGAGGCCGGCGCCGCCGTTCTTCCATTCGCCCGGCGACATCGCTTCATGGGTGACGAAGAGATCGTGCAGCCGGCCGGGGCCCGAGAGGCCGGAGTCGAGCGCGGCATCGAGAATGCTCGCGGAGTCCCGCAGCAGCCCCTTGGCGTGATCGAGCGTCAGCGCCTGCATGAACGCCTTCGGCGTGATCGAGGCCCAGCGGCGGAACAGATGGTGCAGCTCATCAGGCGTGACGCCGGCCGCATCCGCCATCGCCTCGATGGTCGGCTGTGCGCGCCAGTTCTCCGAGATGAAGGCGATTGCCCGGCGCACCGAATCATAGTCGCGCAACGCGGCGTGCTGGGGGCCCGGCTTGGTCAGGCGCTGGTCATGTATGGCGAGTGTCATCATGACCTGAAATGTAGGAGAGGGTCGGGTCGGAAACCACCCGATTTCCGACCTGACATCAGTGGATCGGGTTGTAGGTCGGGCCGCGCTTGGCGGCGTTGAGGGCTTCAACCAAGCCTTTGTAAAAGCTTGCTTTTTCATCGGGGCCCAGAAAGCGGGCGATCCGGATTTGGCGACCGCGCGAGATCAGATAGAGATGCTCGATGCCGAAGTCCTCGTCGACCTCCATGTCGAGCCGGACCCAGAGCGGATTGAACGTCCATTCGGCGACCTGGCCGCGATGGCTGATCCGCCGCACGCGCAATTCGGAGGTCGTGACCGTGATCTCCTCGCGCGCGCGGGCGGTGCGGAAATTGGCCTTGAAGGCCCACCACACCACGAGCACGTCGAGGCCGAAGAAGCCGAGCACCGGCCAGGCACCCTTCATCAGGAAGACGAGGCCGGTGACGAAGCTGACCACGCTCAGGAACAGCATTACGGCGAGGAAGCCGCTGCGGTTCAGCGAGCGGTGCGGCGTCAGCAGCGCGGAGAAGATCTGCACCTCGTGCCGATCGGGGTCGCCGCGCTCAATCTCGTTGCCTGTGCTCATTGTCCCTCAGTATATCCCGATCATGGCGAAAATCACCCGCAAGCCGGCTTCACGCAAAGCGCCGGTACCGAAGAAGTCAAAGGCGGCCGTCGCGAAGTCCAAGCCCGCGAAGTCCAAGCCCGCGAAGTCCAAGCCCGCGAAGACCGAGCCCGCGAAGACATCGGCGCTGGCCAAAAATCCCTCAAGGCGACAAAACCCTGGACGCCGGCCGAGGTCCGCGAGGTTTTCAGCCGTTTCCGCAAGGCCAACCCGGAACCGAAAGGCGAGCTCGAGCACGTCAATCCGTTCACGCTGCTGGTCGCCGTGGTGTTGTCGGCGCAGGCAACCGATGCCGGCGTCAACAAGGCGACGCGTGCCCTGTTCGAGATCGCCGACACCCCGCAGAAGATGCTCGACCTCGGCGAGGAGCGCTTGCGGGACTACATCAAGACCATCGGTCTCTACCGCACCAAGGCGAGGAACGTGATCGCGCTGTCGGCCAAGGTGCTGAGCGAGTTCGGCGGCGAGGTGCCGCGCACCCGCGCCGAGATCGAGTCGCTGCCCGGCGCCGGCCGCAAGACCGCCAATGTCGTGCTCAACATGGCCTTCGGCGAGCACACCATGGCGGTCGACACGCATGTCTTCCGCGTCGGCAACCGCACGGGGCTGGCGCCCGGCAAGACGCCGCTGGAGGTCGAGGCTCGGTCTCGAAAAGGTGATCCCCGCCGAGTTCATGCTGCACGCGCATCATTGGCTGATCCTGCACGGCCGCTATACTTGCCTCGCCCGCACGCCGCGCTGCGAGGTCTGCCTGATCAACGATCTCTGCCGGTGGCCTGAGAAGACGGTTTAGGGCAATCCAGTCATTCCGGATTCGATGCTGCGCATCGCCTCGGAATGCCGTCGGGAACTGGGGTGATGTCGTGAGCCAACAAGAACAGAACGCATCACCAGCCCCTCAGTCGAAGCCGACGCAGCGGCCGGCCGCTTCGCTATGGAGCCGGCTGGCGATCCCGCTGTTCGCCGTGATCGCCGCGCTCGTCTTTATCGCGCTGGCGACGCTGCGCTTCGACGAATGGGTCGGCAATGCCGCGATCCAGGCCACCAATGATGCCTATGTGCGCGCCGAGCTGACACGCCTTTCGAGCCGCGTCGCGGGCGAGGTGCTGACCGTCGCCGTGACCGACTTCCAGCACGTCAAGGCAGGTGACCTCCTGATCCAGATCGATCCCGCCGATTACCAGGCGCAAGTGGCTCAGGCCGAAGCTGCGGTCGCCGCCGCGCAGGCCACGCTCGACAATCTGGCCAACCAGATCGAGCTGCAATATGCGACGATCGCGCAGGCGCAGGCCGCGCGGCTCTCGGCCGAAGCCATGGAGGTCGAGGCGCGGCAGGAGCAGGAGCGCCAGCAATCATTGTCGCAAACCGAGTCCGGCACGCGGCAGCGGTTCGAGCAGGCGGTCGCCGCATACGCCAAAGCGCAGGCCGACGTGCGCGCCAGCCGCGCCGTGATCGCCGCCCAGCAGCACCAGCTCGAGGTCCTGCAAGGCACAAGGAAGCAGCGCGCCGCCGATGTCGATGCGGCCAAGGCGACGCTGGCGGGCGCCAGGCTCAAGCTCGGCTATACCAAAATCTCGGCGCCGTTCGACGGCGTCGTCGGCGAGCGCCAGGTGCAGCCCGGCGACTACGTCAATATCGGCACCAACCTCATCAACGTGGTGCCGCTGCCGAAGGTCTATGTGATCGCAAACTACAAGGAGACCCAGCTCACCCGTGTGGCACCGGGTCAGCCGGTCGAGATCACCGTCGACAGTTTTCCGCGCGAGACGCTGCGCGGCGAGGTCGAGCGCATCGCGCCGGCGACGGGTGCACAGGTGGCGCTGCTGCCGCCTGATAACGCCACCGGCAATTTCACCAAGGTGGTGCAGCGCATTCCCGTGCGCATTCAGCTCGACGACGGTCAGCCGCTGCTGGCGCGCCTCGTTCCGGGCATGTCGGTCGTCACCCGCATCGACACCAGAGCCGGCAATGGCGGAAAATGACGACAGCGATCGTGGACCGCTCTCGCGCGGTGGCGTCGCGCCGCAGCCGCTGTTTGCCGTCGCGGCGGTGCTGCTCGGCTCGTTCCTCGCCAATTTCGACAGCCGCCTGACCACGGTCGGCCTGCCGGATCTGCGCGGCGCATTCTCGCTCTCCTTCGACGAGGGCGCCTGGCTCTCCACCGCCGGCATCGGCTCGCAGATCTTCATCGCGCCCGCAGTGGCCTGGCTTGCCACCGTGTTCGGCTTGCGCCGTGTGCTCGGCATTCCGAGCCTTGCTTATGCCGCGGTATCGCTGATCATTCCGTTCGTACACGATTATACGACGCTGCTCGTGCTCAGCGTCGTGCATGGCCTGTTGCTCGGCACTTTCGTGCCGGCGACGCTGATGATCGTGTTCCGCAACCTGCCGATCCGCTGGTGGCTGCCGGCGATCTCGATCTATGCGATCCGCGTCGGCTTCGCGCTGGACAGCTCGACCTCGCTGGTCGGCTTCTATGTCGATCACCTCGGCTGGCAATGGCTGTACTGGCAGGGCGTAGCGATCGCGCCGCTGATGGGCCTGATGGTCTATCTCGGTACGCCGAACGAGCCCGTGAACCGCGCGCTGCTGCGCGAGGCCGATTGGGGCGGCATGCTGCTGCTCGGCGCTTCCGTGGCGATGATTTATGCCGGGCTCGACCAGGGCAACCGGCTGGACTGGCTCGGCTCAGGCACGGTGATGGCGCTGCTCGTCAGCGGCGCGGTGCTGTTCGCAGCCTTCCTGGTCAACGAGTCGCTAGTGCGGCAGCCCTGGGCGCATGTCAACGTGCTGTTCTCGCGCAATATCGGATTGGGGCTGGTCCTGATCCTGCTCTATACGCTGACCAGCCTGTCCAACGCCTCGCTGGTCCCGAACTTCCTCGCCACGATCGGCCTGCTCAGGCCGGAGCAGAGCGGCATGCTGCTGCTCACCTATGGCGCCTTGCCGATGTTCGTGCTGGTGCCGGTCTCGATCTGGCTGCTCAGGCATTTCGATACGCGGACCGTGGTGGTCGCCGGATTTGCCTGTTTCGCCGCCGCCAATCTCTGGGGCACGCAGCTCACTCATGCCTGGGCGCGAGAGGATTTCGCAGGGATCGTGCTGCTCCAGGCGATAGGTCAGTCACTGACCTTGCTGCCGCTGATCATCACGCTGCTGTCCAACTCCGATCCCAGCCGCGCGACGTCGTTCGCCGCCTATATCCAGATCATGCGGCTCGGCGGCGCGGAGATCGGCGTGGCGCTGATGGGGACGTGGTTGCGCGTGCGGGAGCAGGTCCACTCCTTCTATCTCGGTCAGAACCTCGGCGTCGGCGATATCGAGGTGACGCAGAGATTGAAGCAGCTCGCCGATCATTTCGCCGCCCATGGCGCAGGATCGGCGCAGCCGCGCGCGGTCGGCACGCTCGCGGGCATCGTGCAGCGCGAGGCCAATGTGCTCGCCTATATCGACGGCTTCTGGCTGTGCTTCTGGCTCGCTGTGGCCGCGCTCGGCGTCGTGGCGCTGATCACCCGCGCGCCGTCGGGCCCGTTCACGCCGGCGCCGTTCGGCTTCGCCAAGACGGTGTTGCGCAAGTGCGGGGTGCAGGTGACGTAGAGCGCGTCACCGCATCTGCCGCGCCGGCTCGATCAGCTCCGGCCGCGGGCCCGACAGCCGCTTGTGCATGTGGACCATGAAGGCCATGCCGAAGATCGGCGTCGCCAGATTGACGATCGGGATCGAGACGAAGGCGGCGATGAACAGGCCGGCGGTGAAGATGGTCGCGGCATTGTCGCGCCGCATCGCCTTGGCCTCTTCCGGCGAGCGGAAACGCATCGCGGCGAGCTCGAAATATTCGCGGCCGAGCAGCCAGGCGGCGGCAAGGAAGAAGATCAGGAAGCCGGCGCCGGCGAACAGCACCAGCGGCAGCGCGATCAGATAGACCAGGATCGTCAGCAGCGCAGTCTTGACGCCTTCGAAAATTGCCTGGCTGAAGGGCAAGGCGGCGCCCGGCTGTTCGGCGGGATAATGCTCGCGCTCGACGATGTCCGCGACGTCGTCGACGAACAGGCTTGCCACCAGCGAGGTGATCGCGGGCATCAGGAAGATGCCGCCGAACACGACGCCAAGGCCCGCCGCGATCGAAACGATCCAGGACAGGACTTCAAGTGAAGAGTGCCAGCCCGGCCCGAGCAGGCCCTCCAGCCAGACCTCGCCCGAGGTCGCAAACCAGCTGAGCAGCCGTTGCAGGCCGATCGCCAGCACGATGATCAGCACGAGCGCCAGCCCGATCGATCGCCACAGGATCGAGCGCATCGGCGGCGAGATCATTTGCGACAGCGCCTTGATGGCGGCATCCAGCATGGGGGACCCTCTCAGGAAATCACCCGCGAGAGGTAGACACCCAATGCGGTTTCGGCAAGGGAGGGTGGCTATGCTGCCGTCGGCGGCGAACGTGGTGCGAATTCTTGCTTACCCTCCGGGGGAGGGCAGGATTCGGCCTAATCGTGCCGATGCTTCCGCCCCTTCGCCGGCTTGCCTTCCCCGTCGGGATCATCACCACCCGGCCGTAGCGCACGCCGCGTTCGGCGATGATGTGGTCGGCGAAATGCCTGACCTCGGCCGCGTCGCCGCGCAGCGCCGTCATCTCCATGCAATTGTTGTCGTCGAGATGGACATGCAGGGTTGCCAGCGCGAGGTCGTGGTGACCGTGAAATTCCTGCACCAGGCGTTTCGATAGATCGCGGGCGGCGTGGTCGTAGACATAGACGAGGCCGGCGACGCAGGGGCCGGTCTGCGCGGTGTCCTCGGTGCTCTGCTGCAGGCCGGCGCGGGCGAGATCGCGGATGATCTCGGAGCGGTTCTGGTAGCCGCGCGCCTTCGCCGCCGCGTCGATCTCCGCCAGCAGATCGTCCTCGATCGTGATCGTAATCCGCTGCATCAGATGCTCCCCGCCGCTCGCCGATATCCCGTGAACCGTAGCCCGGATGGAGCGAAGCGCAATCCGAGGCAGTCTCGATTTGTTGGCAGAACCCGGATTTCGCTTGCGCTCCATCCGGGCTACGCAGTGTCCCTACAGCCGCGTCGCACGCAGGCGCAGCGCGTTTCCGACCACGCTCACCGAGGACAGCGCCATGGCCGCGGCGGCGATGATCGGCGAGAGCAGCAGGCCGAAGGCCGGGTAGAGAATGCCCGCCGCAATCGGAATGCCGGCGGCATTGTAGATGAAGGCGAAGAACAGGTTTTGCCTGATATTGCTCATCGTCGCCTGCGACAGCTTTCGCGCGCGGACGATGCCGGTGAGATCGCCCTTGAGCAGGGTGACACCGGCGCTCTCCATCGCGACATCCGTGCCGGTGCCCATGGCGATGCCGACTTCGGCGGCGGCCAGCGCCGGCGCGTCGTTGACGCCATCACCCGCCATCGCGACGATGCGGCCGGCCTTCTGCAGCTTTGTGACCACCGCGCTCTTCTGGTCCGGCAGCACCTCGGCCTCGACCTCGGCGATGCCGAGCCGTCGCGCCACCGCTTCCGCCGTGGTGCGGTTGTCGCCGGTCAGCATGATCACCTTGATGCCTTCGGCCGCGAGTGCCTTCAGTGCCTCCGGCGTCGAGGCCTTGACCGGATCGGCGATCGCGAACAGGCCGGCAAGCCGGCCGTCGACGGCGATGTTGATCACCGTCGCGCCGTCGCCGCGCAGCCGTTCGGCTTCGGCGTCGAGCGATGTCGTGTCGACCCCGATCGAGGCGAGATATCTGGCGTTGCCGAGCGCGATGGTCTTGCCGTCGACCTTGCCGGTGGCGCCCTTGCCGGTCGGCGAGTCGAAGTGCTCGACCTGACCGGGCGTTAGCTGCTTCTCCCTCGCCGCGCGCACGATCGCGTCGGCCAGGGGATGCTCGCTGGCGCGCTCGACGCTGGCCGCAAGCCGGAGGACGTCGTCTTCCGCGAAGCCGGACGCCGGCACGATCGCGACCACCTTGGGCTTGCCCTCGGTCAGCGTTCCCGTCTTGTCGACCACCAGCGTGTCGATCTTCTCCATCCGCTCCAGCGCTTCGGCGTTCTTGATCAGCACGCCGCCTTGCGCGCCGCGGCCGACGCCGACCATGATCGACATCGGGGTCGCGAGGCCCAGCGCGCAGGGGCAGGCGATGATCAGCACGCTGACCGCGGCGACGAGGCCGAAGGCCAGTCGTGGCTCCGGTCCGAACCAGGCCCAGGCGCCGAACGCGACGAGGGCGACGACGATGACGGTCGGGACGAACCAGCCGGCGACCTGATCGGCCAGCCGCTGGATCGGCGCGCGCGAGCGCTGTGCGTCCGCAACCATCTGCACGATCTGCGACAGCAGCGTCTCGCGTCCGACCTTGTCGGCGCGCATGATGAAGCTGCCCGACTGGTTCAGCGTGCCGGCGATCACCTTTGCGCCGGCTTCCTTGGTGACAGGCATGGATTCGCCCGTGACGAGGGATTCGTCGAGCGAGGACCGCCCTTCCAGGATAGCGCCATCGACGGGCACCTTCTCGCCGGGACGAACGCGCAGGCGGTCGCCGGCATGGAGCGTGTCGATCTCGACCTCGTGCTCGCTGCCATCGGCATCGACGCGGCGCGCGGTCTTGGGCGCGAGCTGCAACAATGCCTTGATGGCGCCGGAGGTCGCGTCGCGGGCGCGCAGCTCCAGCATTTGGCCGAGCAGCACCAGCACGATGATGACGGCCGCGGCCTCGAAATAAACGGCGACCGCGCCTTCATGGCTGCGGAACGCGGCGGGGAAGAGCTGCGGCACGAGCGTGCCGGCGAGGCTGTAGACATAGGCAACCCCGGTGCCCATCGCGATCAGCGTGAACATGTTGAGGTTGCGCGTCAGCAGCGACTGCCAGCCGCGCACGAAGAACGGCCAGCCGGCCCACAACACCACTGGCGTCGCGAACACGAGCTGGATCCAGTTCGAGAGCGTCGGGTCGATCCAGCTGTGCGGGCCCGCAAGGTGGCCGCCCATCTCCAGCACGACGGCCGGCAGCGCCAGCGCACCGCCGATCCAGAACCGCCGCGTCATGTCGGCGAGCCTCCGGATTGGGTCCGGTCTCCAGGCTCGCCACTTCCGGCTCCAGCGCCATGCCGCAGATCGGGCAGCTGCCGGGTCCGACCTTTCGGATCTCCGGATGCATCGGGCAGGTGTAGATCGTGCCTGCCGGCATCTCCGGCTCGGGCGCCTTCTCCTTGGCGAGATATTTGGCGGGGTCGGCTTCGAACTTGGTGCGGCAGCCGGCGGAGCAGAAATGGAACGTCTCGCCGTGATGCGTGAACTGGTGCTTCGACGTCGCGGGATCGACGCTCATGCCGCAGACGGGATCCCTAGCCTTGGTCGAGGTGCCGCCGTGGTCATGACCGTGATGATGCGCGTGGCCGGCATGATCGCCGTGCCCGCCGCAGCATGAGGATGCCGCGGTCTTGGCGGTCGGCGACGCCGCCTTGCTCGAGCAGCCGCATCCGCCCTGAGCCTTTGCGTCGTGATGATGCTCGTGGTCCGCGTCGTTCATTGTCTTGCTCCAACGGTGTTGGGGTCTTGCAACCCATACCCGGTAGGGGTATATAGACCCCATGCGCAAGGACATCAAGGCATCTGTCGGAAAACGCCTCGGCCGGATCGAAGGTCAGGTTCGCGGCCTCTCGAAAATGGTAGAGGAAGACCGCTACTGCATCGACATCGTGACGCAGATCTCGGCGGTGCGCGCCGCACTGCGCCGGGTCGAGGAGGAAGTCCTGAAAGATCACGTCGCCCATTGTGTCGAGCACGCGATCGCGAGCGGCGACAAGGCCGACCAGCGCGAGAAGATCGCGGAGCTGATGGCGGTGATCGGGCGGGCCGAGCGGTAGGTTTTCACCGTCGTCATTGCTTCGTCGCTGCGCTCCTCGCAATGACGGCTGTCGAGACGTGATCGCGCCAGCCCTCAGCCGTCGTCCCTGCGAACGCAGGGACCCATAACCACAGGCAGATGTTGGGCTACGGCTCGTCGTTCGGTACTTCTACCGCAGGCAATCGATAGATCACGCGGTATGGGTCCCTGCGTTCGCAGGGACGACGGCGAGATTACGCCGCAATCTCGCAAATATCTCTGTGCCTCTGCGCCCGATACCTCGCGAGCCTCGCTCAGCTGCACGAAATGTTCGGAGAAATTTCTGCTCGCTTCCGCAAGCTCGGCGCTCATTTCTTCAGCCGGAATCTCAACCGGCGTCGTTTCGTCAACCGCTTCAGGAACGAGCGGCGGCGCACTGATCGCTTCTGGAAACACACTGAATGTGCCGGCTACCTCCTCGAGCGGCTTCTGCTTGTCGGCCCAGTGCAGCGCGGTGTAGTCGAACCCGTGCACGATGGTGGGTTTGACGACTTCGAAATAGGGCGAGATGTCGAAGTCGCGGGGCATGTAGAGCGAGGAATCGCGGATGTGCAGGATCTCGCGGCGGGCTGCGCGGCTGCCGGCCTTGGTGATCTTCGGCAGGATCGGATAGCGCACCGCATCGAACGCCTGCGCGATCAGCGCCGAGCAGATGATCTTGGTCGGATCTCCCGAGCCGATCGCGATCATGCGCCGTCGCCAGCGCTGCGGCACCGGCAGCGGGAACAGGAAGCGCATGAGGTCGACGATGTTCTTGGTGTCGTAGCCGAAGCCGATGCGGTTGATCGCATAGCGGCAGACCGTGGTGCGGTCCTCATAGGACAGCCCGACCGGGCGGCAGACGCGGGTGTGATAGGGGAAATATTTCGACAGCGGCGCGGAGGTGACGCCTTCGCCGATATTGGCCTCGATCAGCACATGCGGCTCGCCGTCGGGCTCCTCGGCGCCCTCGACCGGGCCGACATAGAGCGCGGCATGCGACCAGGTCGATTGCGTCAGATATTTGATGATACCGGAGATGCGGTTGTTGCCCTCGACCAGCAGAACGTCGCCGGGCTCGATGACGCCGCGCAGATGTTCCGGATCGCTCGGTGTGAACGGCTCGTAGCCTGGCACCTCCTTGGAGAGGTACGCGGCAATCAGTTTGCCGACCGAATCTAGGACCGTCCCCATTTCAAACTCCCCACGACCTTTTCCGGCCGTCTTTTTCCCTTCTCTATCATGGTCCAAACGTGTTGCAATTCGGTTCATTGCTCCGTGACGTCAAGCACGATTGATTCACCATGATGGTTGCCGTGCAACATCAGATGCGGCAAGGTTCGCTGACTGTTCCCGTTTGCTGCAAGTCCCCGGAAACCATGACATGACAATCACGCGCCGCGGTTTCCTTGTCGCGTCGACGGCCTTTGCCGCGATGCCGGTCCTGCGTGTGGCCGCCGCGCCCCTGCCGCGCGAGGCCGATATCGTCGTGATCGGGGCGGGAGCCGCCGGCATAGCCGCGGCGCGGCGTATCATGGCGACGGGCCGCAAGGTGGTCGTGGTGGAAGCGGAAGCGCAGATCGGCGGCCGCTGCATCACCGACAGCACCACCTTCGACGCGCCGTTCGATCGTGGCGCGCGCTGGATGCACAATCCCGACACCAATCCGATGATCCGGCTGGCGCGCAGCGCCGGGCTGGACGTGCTGCCGGCACCGACGGGTCAGAAGATGCGCATTGGCCGCCGCAACGCGCGCGCGGGCGAGACCGAGCAGTTCCTGGCGGCGTTGGTGCGCGCCAACCGCGCCATAGACGAGGCCGCACGGGCCAAGCTGGATACCTCTTGCGCGTCGGTGCTGCCAAAGGATCTCGGCGACTGGGCGGGCGCGGCCGAGTTCATGCTGGGTGCGAGCTTTGCCGGCAAGGACCTGAAGGAGCTGTCGGCGATCGACAAGGGGCGCGCGCAGGACCGCAACGCGGCGATCGCCTGCCGTCAGGGCCTGGGCACGCTGATCACCAGGCTCGGCGAGCAGGCGCCGGTGGCGCTGTCGACGCCGGCGAGCCGGATCGCATGGAGCAACCGCGACGTCAGCGTGGAGACGCCAGCGGGCAAGATCGCCGCGCGCGCGGTCATCGTCACGGTCTCGACCAACGTGCTGACGTCAGGCGCGATCAAGTTCACGCCCGACATTCCCAAGCGCACACTGGATGCGGCATCGAAGCTCGGCCTCGGCAGCTACGACCGTATCGTGCTGCAACTGCCCGGCAATCCGCTCGGCCTGTCGCGCGACGACATCCTCATCGAGCAGAGCAATTCGACGCGCACGGCGCTGATGTTCGCCAATATCGGCGGCTCCTCGCTCTGCTCGATCGACGTTGGCGGCACGTTCGGCCGTGATCTCTCCGAGCAGGGTGAAAAGGCGATGGCGGCCTTTGCCAGGGAATGGATCACAAAATTGTTCGGCAGCGAGGCTGCGGCCGCCGTGCAGAAGACCAGCGTCACGCGCTGGAATGCGTCGCCTTACGTGATGGGTGCGATGTCGGCGGCTTCTCCGGGCGGTCAGCTCTCGCGAAAAATCCTGAGCGAGCCCATCGGCAATGTGTTCCTCGCTGGCGAGGCCACCCACGAGACGCTGTGGGGCACGGTCGATGGCGCCTGGGAAAGCGGCGAACGCGCCGCGGACGCAGCCTTGCGCAAGATCGGTGCACTGAAGGATGAGCCCGCCGACGTACCAACACAGTCGACGAAGAAGCGGCGCGTGCCGCGGCAGTAGGCAACTAAGCCGCCAAACACTCTGCCGTCTTCCCTGCGTTCGCAGGGACGACAGCGGAGGTCTACCGCAACACCCCGTCCAGCGCCGGCAGTCCGAAAACCACCGCCATCGCGATCAGCGCGTAGCAGATGCTGCGAAACATTCTTTCGCTGGCGCGGCCGAACAGCGAGGCGCCGAAGGCGACGCCAACCGCATAGACCGGCCCCACGATCAGCGAGAGCACCAGCGATTCCCGCGAGATCAGGCCCGTGGTCGCATAGCTGACCATCGAGAAGAAATCGGACGCGCCGAAGAACAGCAGGATGTTGGCGCGCGCGACGATCGAGGCGATCGGGCGGCCGAGCCAGTAGCCGACGATCGGCGGACCGCCGGTCTGCGCGAGGCCGCTGCAGAAGCCCGAGAGCCCGCCAATGCCGACCGAGAGCCAGACATGGTCCTTGCCGCGATAGCGCCAGCCCGACAGCAGCAGAAGCAGCAGCGCCGCGACGAAACAGGAGATGATCCAGCGCGTGGTCACGGGTTCGAGCACGCTGAGGAAATAGGTGCCGATGGGAACCCCGACCAGCGCGCCCAGCACGATCACGGCGGTGGCCTTGCGATCTGCCTTGCGCCACGCATCCGGCAGCAGCGGTGCGGCGGCGACGAAATCGATCACCAGCAGCAGCGCGGCAACGAGCCGCGGCGCGGCGATGCTGCTCGCGAGCGGCATGAAGATCAGCGCCGAGCCGAAGCCGGAGAAACCGCGCGCCGTGCCGGAAATGAACGCGACGGCGCAAAGCGCCATCGCAACGGTGAGGCTGACGTCCTTGGGAAGGAAGTCGGTGATGCTCATGCCCTGCTATTCCAGAGCATCACGCTCTCAGCGTGCCGCCGGTCTTCTTCGTGACTTCCGCGACGATCTTGGCCGCGACGGCCTCGATCTCCTGATCGGTCAGGGTCTTTTCGCGCGGCTGCAGCGTGACCGCGACCGCGATCGACTTCTTGCCGTCGTCGATGCCCTTGCCCTCGTAGACGTCGAAGACATTGACGCCGGTGATCAACTTCTTGTCGACGCCCTGCGCGGCGCGCACGATATCGGCGGCCTTGACGGTACGGTCGACGATGAAGGCAAAGTCGCGCGACACAGGCTGGAACGCGGACAGCTCGATCACGGGTTTTGCGCGGGTCGGCTTCTTCTTGGCCTCGGGGATGCGATCGAGGATCACCTCGAACACGACGAGCGGGCCGTCGGCGCCGAGCGCTTCGAGCGCGCGGGGATGCACCTCGCCGAAAGTGCCGAGCACGTTCTGCGGTCCGATCTGGATCGTGCCGGAGCGCCCAGGATGCAGCCATTTCGGGCCGCCCGCGACGATCTGCAGCGCCTGCATCGGCGCGCCGGCCGCTGCCAGCACGGCCAGCGCATCCGCCTTGGCGTCGAACACATTGGCCTGCGCCGAGCCGGTCCAGTGCCGGCCGAGACCCTCGGACGACGCAAAGCCATGACGCACGCCGCTCGCCGCCATGAATTGGTCCTGCGGGCGATCGCCCTTGAAGATCTGGCCGACCTCGAACAGCGCAACGTCGCTCACGCCGCGATTGGCGTTGGCTTGAGCCGCGGCGATCAGGCCCGCGAGCAGCGTCGGGCGCATGTCGGAGAGGTCGGACGCGATCGGGTTCGCCACTTCGAGCTCGCGCTGGCCGCCGCCGAACAATTCCGCCGCAGTCTTGGTGATGAACGACCAGGTCACGGCCTCGACGATGCCGCGGCTCGCCAGCGCCCGCCGGGCGCGGCGGGTGCGCAGCTGCAGCGGGGTCAGCACCGGCTTGCGTGCGTCCTCGCCCCGCTCGAACGGTGTCATCGGCACCTTGTCGACGCCGAAGATGCGGACGATTTCCTCGACGATGTCGGCCTTGCCGTGCACGTCCGAGCGCCATGAGGGCACCGCGACCTTCACGACCGGGCCGGGACCGGCCATCATGAAGCCGAGATGGCTCAGGATGCGCTTCATCTCGGGCTGCGGCACCTCGATGCCGGAGAGGCGCTTGACCTCGGTGACCGGGAATTCGATCACGCGGTCGTCGCCGAAGGATTTGCCGACGACGACGTTCTCGGACGGCGTGCCGCCGCACAGCTCCATCACGAGCTTGGTCGCGAGACTCGAGGCCGGGCACCATGAAGGCGGGATCGACGCCGCGCTCGAAACGGTAGCGCGCATCGGAGTTGATGCCGAGCTTGCGGCCGGTCTGGGCGATGTTGATCTCGTTCCACAGCGCCGATTCGATCAGCACGTCGGTGGTGGTCTCGTCGCAGCCCGAGGCCTCGCCGCCCATGATGCCGGCGAGCGATTCGACGCCGTGCTCGTCCGCGATCACGCAAGTCGCGGGATCGAGATTGTAAGTGCGGCCGTCGAGCGCGAGCAGCGTCTCGCCGTCGCGCGCGCGGCGCACGACCAGATTGCCCTTCACCTTCCTGGCGTCGAACACGTGCAGCGGCCGCGCGCGGTCGTAGGTCATGAAGTTGGTGATGTCGACCAGCGCGTTGATCGGGCGCAGGCCGATCGCGGTCAGCCGCTTCTGCAGCCATTCCGGCGACGGCCCGTTCTTGACGCCGCGCACGAGGCGAAGCGCGAAGCCCGGACAGAGCGAGGCGTCCTCGACCGTGACCTTCACGGGACAAGGGAATTCGCCCTTGATCGGCTTGACGGTCGGGTCCTTGAACTTGCCCATGTCGGCGGCGGCGAGGTCGCGCGCGATGCCGTGCACGCCGGTGCAGTCCTGCCGGTTCGGCGTCAAATTGATCTCGACCACGGGATCGCCGAGCGCGGCCCATTCGGCGTAGCCGGCACCGATCGGCGCGTCCGCCGGCAGTTCCATGATGCCGTCATGGTCGTTGGAGATCTGCAGCTCGGCTGCCGAGCACAGCATGCCGCGGCTTTCGACGCCGCGGATGGTGCCGACGCCCAGCGTGATGTCCTTGCCGGGAATGTAGGTGCCGGGCGGCGAGAACACGCTGACGAGGCCCGCACGCGCGTTGGGCGCTCCGCACACCACCTGCACCGGCGCGCCACCGTCACCGGTGTCGACCATGCAGACGCGCAGGCGATCCGCGTTCGGATGCTGCTCGGCGGAGATCACTTTGGCAATGGTGAACGGCTTGAGCGCCTTCGCCTTGTCCTCGATGTTCTCGACCTCGAGCCCGATCATGGTGAGCTTCTCGGCGAGCCTGTCGAGCGGCTCGTCGGTCTCGAGATGATCCTTCAGCCAGGAGAGGGTGAATTTCATGGCTGTGTGCCTCGGCTCTTGTCGGTTGAATTGCGTGGGTCGGTGTCAGTGTTCCCTCCCCCTTGTGGGGGAGGGTCAGGGAGGGGGTGAGCCGCGGGCTCCGCTGGCGGCTGCTTGGCGGATCGCCTCAACAACCCCTTCGAGATTGGTCATCACCTGTTCGTTGGTGAAGCGCAGAACCTGAAAGCCTTCGGCTATGAAGAAAGCGTCGCGACGCTCATCTTTCTTCTGACGTTCCTCAAAATCATGGGATTCTCCATCGAGCCTCGATAATGAGCTTTGAGGAGTAGCACACGAAGTCGACGATGTAGTTTCCGATTGGCGATTGGCGGCGGATGCCAACACCATCCATGCGGTTAGCTTTCAGGTAGCGCCATAGCAGTGTTTCGGCGCGCGTCATCGCTCGGCGAAGCTGCTTCGCCCGGCTGCGCTGACGTTCGCTTACAACTGCGTGCGGCATCCGCGGCTACCCCCTTCCCGACCCTCCCCACAAGGGGAGGGAACGGAGAGAGTCTTTGCACGGCTCCTCACAACCCTCACGAGCCTCAGCCCTCCGGCAAGCGTCGGCACCTCCAGCGGCTTGAAGCCGTAATGGCTCAGCCAGCGGACGTCGCTGTCGAACAGCTGGCGGAGGTCGGCGATGCCGTATTTCAGCATGGCGATGCGGTCGATGCCCATGCCCCAGGCGAAGCCCTGGTACTCGTCGGGATCGATGCCGCAGGCGCGCAGCACGTTCGGATGCACCATGCCGCAGCCGAGAATCTCCAGCCAGTCCTCGCCCTCGCCGAACCGGATCTCGCCCTTGTCGCGGCGGCACTGGATGTCGACTTCCAGCGACGGCTCGGTGAACGGGAAGAACGAGGGGCGGAAACGCATGTTGATGTGGTCGACCTCGAAGAACGCCTTGCAGAACTCGTGCAGGATCCATTTGAGGTGGCCGAGATGCGAATGCTTGTCGATGACGAGGCCTTCGACCTGGTGGAATTGCGGCGTGTGGGTCGCATCCGAATCGATACGATAGGTGCGGCCCGGGCAGATCACGCGGATCGGCGGCTTCTGGCTCAGCATGGTGCGCACCTGCACCGGCGAGGTGTGGGTTCGCAGCAGCATGCGCGAGCCATCTTCCTTCGGATGGAAGAAGAACGTGTCGTGCATCTCGCGCGCCGGATGACCTTCGGGGAAGTTCAGCTTGGTGAAGTTGTAATCGTCCGTCTCGATGTCGGGGCCCTCGGCGACCGAGAACCCCATGTCGGCGAAGATCGTGGTCAGTTCGTCCCAGACCTGGCTCAGCGGATGGATGCGGCCGGCCTCCGCCGGCGCCTCGCGCAGCGGCAGGGTGACGTCGACGGTTTCCGAAGCGAGCCGCGCATCGAGCGCCGCCGATTTCAAGATGTCGCGCCGCGCGCCGAGCGCCGCGGTGACCTCGTCCTTGGCCTGGTTGATCGCCGCGCCTTGCGTCTTGCGCTCGTCGGGCGACATCTTGCCGAGCGTGGCGAGCAGCGCGGAAATCGAGCCCTTCTTGCCGAGCGCTGCGACGCGCACGACTTCGAGCGCGGCCTCGTCGGCGGCGGCGGCGATGTCGGCGATGATCTGGGCTTGGAGCTGGGCAAGATCGGTCATGGCAATCCCTTTTGGCCAGGATGCTGAGCCGATGATCCTAGCCCGTCACACCCGGCATCGCGCCGGGCTTCCACGTCGGAGAAGTGTTTGCGCGAGTGATGACGGCCGGGGCAGTCCAACGCGGGAGACGCGTCTCTGCCCGGGCCATCACGAGTTCAACGCTGCGCAGAGCGCAGTGCAGGACGGTACACGCCGCCAGCGCAGCCTTGGCCGCGTTACGCCGCGAGAGCGGCCTTGGCCTTCTCGGCGATCGCCTGGAACGCCGCGGGTTCGCTGATCGCGAGATCCGACAGCACCTTGCGGTCCACGGTGATCCCCGACTTGGCCATACCGTCGATAAATCGGCTGTAGGTCAGGCCGAACGGACGGACGGCAGCGTTGATGCGCTGGATCCAGAGCGCGCGGAACGTCCGCTTCTTACGCTTGCGGTCGCGGAAGGCGTACTGCTGGGCCTTCTCCACGGCCGGCTTGGCGGCGCGGATGGTGTTCTTGCGGCGGCCGTAGAAACCCTTGGCGGCCTTGTAGACTTTCTTGTGCTTGGCGTGGGCGGTCACACCGCGTTTGACGCGAGCCATGACGAATATCCTTCAGAGATGACTTTGTTTTCGGATCGCCGCGGAAGTCGCGGCGGAGCTGGCAATGATCGATCGCTGGACGCGATCAGGCGTTCGGCAAGAAGTACTTCTTGACGTTGTCGCCGTCGGTCTTGAACAGCACCGCGGTGCCGCGCAGCTGACGGATCTGCTTCTTCGTCCGCTTGATCATGCCGTGACGCTTGCTGCGATGAGCGAACATCACTTTGCCGGTGGCAGTCACCTTGAAGCGCTTTTTGGCGCCCGATTTGGTCTTCAGCTTGGGCATTTGGCTCTCCTAATGGCCACAGAGTTCCGCCCGCGAAGGCGGCTGGCCGTCAAAAATGCTCGTTAGAGCGTTGATTGTGCTCAGGTTTTTGCGAACAAGCGCCAAACCCGCACGAAACACCGCCACGGCAGCCCTTAATCAGCCGGGCGATGAAGGCTGGGCTTATGGCAGAGGACGAGCCAATTGGCAACGATGAACCGGCGGAACCGGCTCGGCGACTATTTGGAATTACGCCCTCATGTCCAAGTTTGTCGCCTGGAGCAGGACCAAAATGGCTCATTTTCCCCAATCGCTCTCGTCTTTGACCGATTTCGCCCGCCTGCGCCATCTGGCGCTGTTCGCCGTGCTCGCCGCGGCCGCACTGCCGCCGACGGCCGACGCCCGCACCAGCGGCTATGACGGCATCTGGAACGTCACTTTCGCCACCACGCGGGGCAATTGCAGCTCCGGCTACAGCGTCCCGTTCACCGTCACCGGCAGCCGGGTCTCGTCCGCCGGCGGGGGCCGGGTCTCCGGCAAGGTCAATCGCGGCGGCGCCGTCGCGGTCCAGGTCTCGGTCGGCGCGTCCCATGCCAGCGGCGGCGGCCGGCTCGCCGGCGTCAACGGCACCGGTTCGTGGAAAGGCATCATTTCCGGCGACCAGTGCAGCGGCACCTGGCAGGCGACGCGGACGTAGTGATCGCCAAGACGGCGGTCGACTCCCTCCCCGCAAAAACAAAAACGGCCCGCCGGAGATCCGGACGGGCCGTTGAATTCTCAGTCTCAAACGGCTGCGCGTCAGCGCGGCGCCAGCACCATGACGACCTGGCGGCCTTCGAAGCGAGCATCCTGCTCGACCTTGGCGAACTCGGCCACGTCGCTCTTGACCTTGTCCAGCAGCTTGGTGCCGATCTCCTGGTGCGCCATTTCGCGGCCGCGATAGCGCAGCGTGATCTTGACCTTGTCGCCTTCTTCGAAGAACCGCTGCATCGCGCGCATCTTCACGTCGTAATCATGGTCGTCGATCATCGGGCGGAGCTTGATCTCCTTGATCTCGACGATCTTCTGCCGCTTGCGGGCTTCGGCAGCTTTCTTCTGGGCGGAATACTTATATTTCCCGTAGTCCATGATCTTGCAGACGGGAGGGCTGACATTCGGCGAGATCTCGACCAGATCCATGCCGGCTTCCTGGGCCATGCGGATAGCCGCAACGGTCTCGACGGTGCCTTTGTTGTCACCGGCCTGATCGATCAGCTGGATCTGCGCATTGCGGATATCATCATTGATGCGCGGCCCGTCTTTGCTGGCGACGGGCGGGGCTTTATTGGGACGGCGAATGGGTTGTTCTCCAAAGTTGTGAAAGAGGCGGCTATTTTGCAGGAAGATGTGTTTGCCGGCAAGCAATTCGCTCGTGCGGGAAACGAAATACCCTCAAATGCGAGGCATTTCGGTCACGCCGGGGCACGCTGACCGACATAGACACCTTGCTTCCGTTCCGCAAGCGTCCCAAAGGGACAATGCCGGTCTCCGGCGCTGCGGAATACGACCCGACAGTTCAAACCGCGCAGCCAGGGTAAACGTTCCATGACCCAACCAATTCCCGATGCCGTGCTCGACTTCATCGATGTGGGCGAAGGTCCGCCCGCACGCCGGATCGCGGTGCGCAGCCGGCGCGGGCAGGGGCCGGGGCTGGTCTGGCTCGGCGGATTCAAATCCGACATGCAGGGCAGCAAGGCCCTGGCACTGGACGCCTGGGCCCGGGATCATGGCCGCGCCATGGTCCGGTTCGATTATTCCGGTCACGGCGAATCCGGCGGCGATTTCGCCGACGGAACGATCGGACGCTGGCTGGAGGAGTGCGTGGCGGTGTTCGAACGGTTCTGCGACGGTCCGCAGATCCTGATCGGCTCGTCCATGGGCGGCTGGATGGCCCTGCTGCTCGCGCGCGAGATCAAAAAGCGCTCGGGCGAGGCTTCGCTGGCCGGGCTCGTGCTGATCGCGCCGGCGCCCGACTTCACCGAAGAGCTGATGTGGAAGAGTTTTTCGCCCGCGGTGAAGAAGGAGATCGAGCCTCAAGGGCTTCTGGCTGCGTCCGTCGGAGTATGGCGACGGCTCACCCTATCCGATTACGCGGAACCTGATCGAGGAGGGGCGCAACCACCTCGTGCTCGGCAGTGCCATCGATCTCGGCTGCCCCGTTCGCATCCTGCAAGGCGCCCAGGACCCTGACGTGCCCTGGCAGCATGCCTTCGCGCTGACGCACCGCCTGCCGGCTGACGACGTCGTGCTGACCATGATCCAGGATGGCGACCACCGCCTCTCCCGCCCGCAGGACATCGCGCGCATTCTTGCCGCCGTGGCGGAGATCGGGTGACAATGCGGCTCAGCACGCGGTCCGTTACGCCGCGGCGGTCGTATTGAGCCGAGAAGCCTCGGCGTACCGGATGCCCCTTTCAAGCCGGGGCATGACGGAGATGGGAGAAACGCCGATGACCACCACCGCGATGCTGCGCGCCTTTTGCGACGCCGTCGAGCAGCGCAACGGCCGTGCGTTCGCCGCGCTGTTCACCGAGGACGGCGTCTATCACGACGTGTTCTACGGTGCCTTCGCCGGCCGCGAGAAGATCGCCGCGATGATCGACGACTGGTTCTATCGCACGGCGACCGATTTCCGCTGGGACATGCACGATCCCGTGTCGGACGGCACCACGCTTTATGCCCGCTACACCTTCAGCTATCGCTCCACCCTGCCGGAAGCGAACGGCGCGCGGGCGATGTTCGAGGGCGTCGCGATCATGACGCTGACAGGAGGCAAGATCGCCTGTTATCACGAGGTCGCCAACACCGCGCCGGCGTTCGTCGATCTGAAGTTCGCGCCGGAGCGGATTGCGAAGATCGTCGCCAAGCAGGGTGCCGAGTTGAAGGCGCGGCCCGAGATGCAGCGGCATTTGGCCTGACTGTCATTCCGGGCTCACGCTTCGCGTGCCCCGGAACGACAGAGACCTACGGCGGCGGTACCTTCGTCATCGGCTTGCGCTGCGCCAGCGCCGCGACCGTGGCGGTGCCGATCGGGCCCTGCTCGTCATAGAGCCAGCATTCGCCGATCGCGACGCCGTCGGTCGCCTGATGGTTCACCACATCGAAGCCGATCCACTTCGTCACCGGCAGGCGGTGCAAATAGATCGTGACGTCGCTGTTGATGTAGCCGAGCCCCTTGTCGCCGGCATTGGCGAACGGGCTCGCGAAATCGGCGCCAACCGCGACATGGACGAATGGCGTCATCGGCACGCCCGCGACGAGTCTCGCGCACCTCGCTCATCCAGAGCCGCCGCGGCCCGAGCGAGCCCATGTGGCCGGCAATGGGGCGCGTGGTCCATTTGCCGTTCATGCCGAGCCTTGGATCGGTCGGCTTCGGAATGTCGTCCGGCTTCGGCACGTCCCAGCTCGGCGGCGACCAGACATTGCCGTCGGGGTTTTGCGTCTTGCGCAGCAGCTGGCAGGAAGCGCGCGCCATGCTGACGCCGCCGGAGACGAATTCCGCCTCGACCACGCGGATGCGCAGACCGTCGCGCACGAGGCGCGTCGTCACGTCGATCGGCTTGTCGATGGTGGGCAGCCGAAACATGTCGACGGTGAGCCGCGCCGGCACGAATTCAGGCCCGGAATGGCGCTCCTCGATGGCAAAGCCCAGCAGGCCGATGATGACCCGCCCGTGCAGCGATTTCGGATCCCAGGGGCCGTTGGCAACTTCCGTCGGATGGAATGTGTCGCCGTCGCGGGTGAAGAAAGGCATGTTTGTTGTCATGGTGCGCGAGATTGAAGAAATGCGCCGGGAAATCAAGTGCGGTGCTCGCGGCGAGGGGGCGTGAGAGTCAGGGACGGAGTGCGCTGCCTATATTCCGCTGTCATCGCCCGCGAAGGCGGGCGATCCAGTACTCCGAGACGGCAGTGGTTTGATCGACAGGCCGCGGCGTACTGGATTCCCCGCCTTCGCGGGGAATGACAGCGGTGGGTTAGGTAACAGCGCGCCACTCATCGCGCACGCCGTCGTCGCGCTCGTCATGCAACGCGACGGTTCTCATCGCCTCAAGCTCTTGCCGCTCCGCCAATTGCCCGAGCGCCCACACCGCAGCTCCACGCACCAGCGGGCTTGTGTCCTCCAGCAGTCGCCGCGCTTCCCCAGCCAACTCCGCCTCACCCGAGTTGCCAATCGCAATCAGCACATTGCGCAGGAAGCGGTCGCGGCCGATGCGCTTGACCGGCGACTTCGTGAACAGCGCGCGGAACGCGGTGTCGTCGAGGCGTGCAAGTTCGGCAAGACCCGGCGCGCGCAATTCGTCACGCGCGGCAAGCTTTGCCTCGCGGCCCGCCTGCGCGAACTTGTTCCAGGGACATGCCGCAAGACAGTCGTCGCAGCCGTAGATGCGGTTGCCGATGGCCTTGCGGAATTCGCGCGGGATCGGTCCCTTGTTCTCGATCGTGAGATACGAGATGCAGCGCCGCGCATCGAGCTTGTAGGGGACTGGAAACGCCGAGGTCGGGCAGATGTCGAGGCAGGCTTGGCAGGAGCCGCAATGATCGATCTCGGATTCGTCGCGCGGCACTTCGAGCGTGGTATAGATCGCGCCGAGAAACAGCCATGAGCCGAATTCGCGCGAGACGAGATTGGTGTGCTTGCCCTGCCAGCCGAGACCGGCGGTCTGCGCCAGCGGCTTCTCCATCACGGCGGCGGTGTCGACGAACACTTTCACGTCCGACGGCGCGGTTGCGACCAGCCAGCGCGCCAACGCCTTCAGCCGCTTCTTGATGAGGTCGTGATAGTCGTCGCCCTGCGCATAGACCGAGATCGCCGCGCGCGTGCGTTCTTTCAGGATCGCGAGCGGATCAGAGTCGGGACCGTAATTGACGCCGAGCATGATGACGCTGCGCACGTCGCTCCACAGTCCGCGCGGATCGACGCGACGCTCCGGCTGGTTCGCGAGCCAGTCCATGTCGCCATGGCCGCCAGAGGCGATGAATTCGAGGAAGTGTTGTCCGGCGCGCTCGATCGTGCCTGGCGCGGTGATCCCGATGCAGTCAAAGCCGAGCGCGCGCGCTTCGCGGGCGAGCGCTGTACGCAGCTCAACTTTGTCTGCGCCGAATTTGGTCACCAATGCATCCACACCCGTCATGGCCGGGCTTGTCCCGGCCATCCACGTTCTTGCTTAGCATTCACGAGAACAGAAAGTACGTGGATGCCCGGGACAAGCCCGGGCATGACGACCTTCATCAGAAATCCAGGTCCACGTAGGTCCGCGACGCCGGCACGCCGGCCAGCCATTCGCTCAAGAGCGGACGGAACGACGGGCGGGATTTCACCCGCGCGTACCACGCCTTTGCTGCGTCGTCCTCGCTCCATGGCACGTCGCCCAGATAGTCGATCGCCGAGAGATGCGCCGCGGCGGCGAGGTCCGCGTAGGTGATCCGGTCGCCAGCCAGGAAGTTACGCGTCTGTGCCAGCCAGCCGATATAGGCCAGATGATAGCGCACATTGGCCTTGGCGGCGCGCATCACGTCGGCCGAAGGCGCACCCCCGCCGTTCTCCTCGCTCATGAAACGCTTGTAGATGCGCTCCGTGACGAGAGGATGCGAGACCTCCTCGAAGAACTTTTCGTTGAACCAGGCCATCAGCCGGCGAACCTCGACGCGCTCGGAGATCGTCTCCGGCATCAGGCGCTTGGGTCCCATCTCGGCGCCATAGGCCTCGTCGACATATTCGGCGATGATCGCAGCGCCCGGGATCGGCGGCTGCTCGTCATCCAGCATGACGGGCGTCGTGCCCGCCGCATTGAGCAGCAGAAACGCCTCGCGCCGTTCCCAGCTGCGCTCTTCGACCAGCTTGAGGTCGAGCCCATATTCGCCCGCGATCAGACGGATGAAACGCGAATGCGGACAGAACGGATGATGAAACAGCGTAAACATGAAGCCTTTGACTATGTGATGGTGCTTAAGAATCCATCAATGTTTGTGCGGCGCCACACTAGTCCTTCAAAACCGCGAGGCAAGGGCGTGGTTTCGCATTTTGCGATTGCGGCATGGGGGCGAATAGGCGAGAAGAGCCCCGCTTTTCAAGCCGAAATGGACCGTAAATATGTCAGACGCAATACGGGCAGTGATCCTCGGCATCATCGAGGGTGTGACCGAGTTCCTTCCCGTGTCCTCGACCGGCCATCTGCTGCTCGCGGAGCGTTTCTTTCATCTCGGCGAAGGCGCCTTCTGGGATTCGTTTACGGTTTTGATCCAGTTAGGCGCGATCCTCGCGATCGTCGGGCTCTACTTCAAGAAACTCTGGGACGTCGTGATCGGCTTCTTCACGGGCGACACCTATTCGCGCCGCTTCGTGATCGGTGTGCTGGTGGCGTTCCTGCCTGCCGTCGTCGTCGGCCTCGTCGCCGGCAAATACATCAAGAGCGTGCTGTTCAATCCGTGGGTCGTCTGCTTCACGCTGATCGTCGGCGGCGCCATCCTGCTCTGGGTGGACAAGCTCGATCTCAAGCCGCGCGAGCATGACGCCACCCGGTTTCCGCTGCTGATGTATCTCTATATCGGCATCGCGCAGTGCGTGGCGATGATCCCGGGCGTGTCGCGTTCCGGCGCCAGCATCGTCGCGGCGATGTTTTTGGGCGCCGACAAGCGCGCGGCGGCGGAGTTCTCGTTCTTCCTCGCCATCCCCACCATGATCGGCGCATTCGCCTACGACTTCTACAAGAACCGCTCCGAGATGACGATGGACCATATGGGCATCGTCGCGATCGGCTTCGTGGTGTCGTTCATCACCGCGATCATCGTGGTCAAGACGTTCCTGGAATACGTCACCCGCCATGGCTTCGTGGTGTTTGCCTGGTGGCGCGTCATCGTCGGGACGCTCGGCCTGATCGCGCTGGCGCTGGGGCGTTAAGATTTAACGTCCGTAGCCCGGATTGCGCTTCGCTGCATCCGGGCGACGCTTTCACTATCGCCTTCAACGTAAAATAAGCTTTTGATCGGTAGGCAGTTTCCGACGCCGGGCGGCGCGCGCCCGGCACAGGAGCCGAAACCATGACCCTCGTCAGCGGCTGGGGGCGTTTCCCGGTCGTCGATAGCGAAATGCTGCGCCCGCGCTCGTTTGCGGCGGTCGGCGAGGCTGTTTCGGCCGGCACCGTCGCGCGCGGCAACGGCCGCGCCTATGGCGATGCCGCGATCGGCGCCGTCAGGACCGTCGCGATGACCGGTTTCGACCGGGTCAGGTCGTTCGATCCGGCCACCGGCCGTATCCACCTGGAAGCCGGCGTCCTGCTGTCCGACCTGATCGACACTTTTGGCCCGCGCGGCTTTCTGCCCTTCGTCGTGCCCGGCACGCGGTTCGTCTCGATCGGCGGCGCCATCGCGGCCGACGTGCACGGCAAGAACCATCATTGCGAAGGCGGCTTCGGTCGCTACGTCGACAGCCTGCTGCTGCGCACCGGGCAGGGCGACGTCATCGAAGCCTCGCGCGAACAAAACTCCGACGCTTTCTTCGCGACCATCGGCGGCATGGGCCTCACCGGCATCATCCTCGAAGCGACGATGCGGTTGCGGCGGGTCGAGACCGGCTGGATCCGCGAGCGGGTGATCTCCGCGTCCGATCTCGATGCCGCCATGCGCGCGCTCGAGGCGGGCAATACCGCGACCTATTCGGTGGCCTGGATCGACTGCGTGGCGCGCGGGCGCGATCTCGGTCGTTCGCTGATCTATCTCGGCGAGCACGCGGGCAGGGACGAGCTGGCGGAAGGTGCCGGCGCATTCCCTGTCGTTGGGAATTCCGGTCTCAGCGTGCCGGTCGACCTGCCCTCGATGGCGTTGAACCGCACCAGCGTGCGCGCCTTCAACGAGCTCTACTATCGCATGGGCGCACGTCGCGCCGGCGGCAGCCACGTGGTCTCGCTCTATCCGTATTTCTTTCCGCTCGACAGCATCGGTGACTGGAATCGCATTTACGGCAAGCGCGGCTTCCTCCAGCATCAATGCGTGATTCCGGAAGCGAACGCGCGTGCCGTGCTCGGCGAGATCCTCGATCGCGTTGCGCGGCGCGGCGATGCCTCCTTTCTCGCCGTGCTCAAGAAGCTCGGCCAGGGCGACGGCATCTTGTCGTTTCCGCTGCCCGGCTACACGCTGGCGCTGGATTTCCCGGTGAAGGGCGACATCCTGAATTATCTCGACGAGATCGATCGTCTGGTCGTCGCCGCCGGTGGACGGCTGTATCTCGCCAAGGACGCGCGCCAGTCGCGCGCGACGTTCGAAGCCGGCTATCCCGCTCTGTCGCGCTTCAAGGCGATCCGCAAGTCGCTCGATCCCGACGGGGTCATCCGCTCGAAACTTTCACAGCGTCTGTTTGATGAGGTCTAGGCCGTGACGTCACGCAAGTCCGTTCTCGTGCTCGGTGGCTCCTCCGATATCGGCCGCGCCGCGGCGCGCGCCTTCGCCAAGTGCGGATACGATGTCGCCCTTGCAGGCCGCGACGTCGCCGCGCTGGAGCCAGATGCCGCCGATCTGCGCGCGCGTTACGATGTCGAGGTCGGCCTCCATCCATTCGATGTGCTCGACACCGCCTCCTTCGACGGCTTCGCCGCCGGCCTTCCCGCGCTGCCCGATGTCGTCATCTCGATCGTCGGCCTGCTCGGCGTGCAGCAAAATGCCGAAAGCGATCTTGCTCACGCCACCGCGATCATGCGTTCGAACTACGAAGGGCCTGCGCTGATCCTCGGCCTGTTCGCGGACAAATTCCTGGCGCGCGGCAGCGGCACCATCGTCGGCGTGTCGTCGGTGGCCGGTGATCGCGGCCGCGCCTCGAATTATGTCTATGGTTCGGCCAAGGCCGGCTTCTCGGCCTTTCTGTCGGGCCTGCGCGCCCGCGCCAGCCGTGGCGGCGTGCATGTCGTCACCGTCAAGCCCGGCTTCGTCCGCACCAAAATGACGGAGGGCATGAAGCTGATCGGCCCGCTCACCGTCGAAGCGCCTGTCGTTGGCGATGCCATCCTTGCCGCGGTCGAGAAGAAGACGGATGTCGTCTATGTCAGCGGCAAATGGCGCCTCGTGATGCTGATCATCAAGGCGCTGCCGGAAGCGGTGTTCAAGAAGCTGAAGTTCTGAGGGGCGCGGCGACAGTCTGGTCCCTCGCTCCGCGAACCCGTCATGCCCGGCCTTGTGCCGGGCATCCACGTTCTTGATGCCAGGCGAAGAAAGTCGTGGATGGCCGGGTCAAGCCCGGACATGACGGCGGAGATAAAGTCTCACACGCCCATGCGCTGGAACTGGCCCGCGGCGCGGAAGCGCCAGAGATATTGCGGGGCGATCGCTTCCAGCGAATCGGGTGTGATGCCGAGCCCTTCCAGCGTGAGGCCGGCGGCCTTTGCCGCGTCCGACACCACATTGTCGCGCTCGAGCAGCGTGACCTGGTCCGGCGTCAGCTTGAACGCGCCCGGCGCGAATTGAAGGAAGGCGGCCTTGAAGCGGGCGAGGCCGAACGGCAGCGGTACCAGCATCCGCTCGCGGTCGGTGATCTCGAGGATGGCCTCGATGATCTCGCGCATGGTCAGCACTTCCGCACCGCCGAGCTCGTAGGTCGCGCCCGCCCTGGCCTTGCCGTCGACGGCGTCCGCAATCGCGATGGCGACGTCGCCGACATAGACGGGCTGCATCTTGGTCTCGCCGCCGATCAGCGGCAGCACCGGCGACATCCGCGCCAGCGCGGCAAAGCGGTTGGTGAACTGGTCCTCCGGGCCGAACATCACGGAGGGTCGGAAAATGGTGGCCGAGGGCACCGCAGCCGATACCGCGGCTTCGCCGGCCGCCTTGGCCCTGGCGTAGCGCGAGGGCGATTCGGCATCGGCGCCGATCGCCGAGACATGGATCAGGGAGCTGCCTGCCGCGGCCGCCGCCTTGGCGACCGCTTCGGCGCCCCGGGCCTGGACGGCATCGAAGGTCTGCTCGCCGGATTCGGTGAGGACGCCGACCAGATTGATCGCGACCTGCGAATCACGCAGCGCCGCCTCGACCGAGGCCGGATAGCGCAGATTCGCCTGCACGGTATGGACCTGCCCGACCCGGCCGAGTGGCTGGAGGAATCCGGCCAGTTCCGGCCGCCGGACCGCGACCCGGACCCGATAATCCCGCTTGCACAGGGCCCGGACCACGCTGCGGCCCAAAACCCCGATCCGCCGAAAACCGTGACGAGAGTTTCCAGATTCGATGCCATGGGAGGGTCCATATCCTGCGGAAAAGAGTGCGTCTTGTCAGGCTTGTATCGGGCCGGTTTGCGATGCGCAATCGGCATCCCGAACCCGGCCTCAAGCATGAATTGACAACGGCGTCACCGAACCGTAGTAACCGCCTCCGTGCCCCAAACGGCATGCCCAGGTGGTGGAATTGGTAGACGCGCTGGCTTCAGGTGCCAGTGGCTTAACGGCCGTGAAGGTTCGAGTCCTTTCCTGGGCACCATTTTTGTCTGGATACCAAGCAATTCCAGATAGATGAGTCCTGTCAAATTGTTGCGGCCCGCCTAGAGCGGCATCTCGAAGGAGAATGTCGTTTCGCTCGGCGTCGACGCCACACTCAATTTGCCGCCATGGGCCTGGGCGATCTGCGATGCGATGTAGAGACCGAGGCCGAGGCCCTGCTGGCTCGGCCGGTCGCCGCGCGTGTATGGCTTGAAGAGATTCGCCAGCGCCTTTTCGGATATAGGCGGCCCTTCGTTGGACACCGTCAGATCGAACGTTCCGTCCAAGGTCTTGGCGTCAACCTGGATCGGCCTTCCCTGGTCACCATACGCGACCGCGTTCCCGAGCAGGTTCGAGAACAGCTGTCCCATCTTGCCGCGGTCGCAGTCGATGGGCTCGGCGATCCGGATCGATGAATTGATCCTCACGCTTGGCCAGGCTGTCCTGAACTCGGCGATGATCTGCTCCAGCACCGGCGTCAACGGCTGCTTCGCGTCCCGCTTGATCGTCAGGCCGCCACCGAGGCGGCCTCGCGCGAAGTCCATGATGTTTTCGACGATGCCGGCCATGCGATGAACGGCATTCTGAACGCCGAGCGCGATTTCGGGTGCGCGCCCGGTATCGAGATTCTTCAGCAGGATGCGCATTCCCGCATCGACGGCGGCCAGCGGGTTGCGCAGATCGTGTCCCAAGACGCCGATGAACTGTTCGCGAAGCTCGGCTGTCTTGCGTTCGTCGACAAGGTCGGCCTGGCTGGCGTGAAGGTCGGTCTGGCTTCGCTCCAGACGCTGATTGAGCTCGAGCTGTGCGGCGATCAGCTCGGCCAGCAGCTGAAACGTGGTGAGTATTTCGGGCTTGCGAAGTTGCCGGGGCGTCGGGTCGATGGCGCACAGCGTTCCCCAGACGGACCCGTCGATCAGGATGATGGGAGCGGAGATATAACTGCGAAATCCATACATCGCCGGGGTCGGGTGATCGCGAAAGGCGCCGTCGGTCTGCACGTCGTTGATGACGACCGTGCTGCCGTGCTGCCGGATCTCGTTACAGATGGTGGTCTCGACCCGCAGCTCTCCGCCCGGCTCAAGGCCGAAGGCAATGCTGTCCCGAACGGCGCAGCAGACCCATTGATCCGACGTCACGCGAGCGATGGCAACGAAGCCCATGCCAGTGATGCGTGCCGCCAGATCCAGGATCTTGGGAACTGCCCCAATCTGCTGGACGGCATCCACGTCCGCCTTGATGTCAATTGCCATGGTCAACCCTGAGCCCTGTTCCGACCAACGCTGATCTTCGCAAGATGTTCGGCGGAACGAAGCGGCTATTCAAAACTTGTGCTCGGTTATGCTGGAGCATATGTGTCCAATCTCAGTAAGCATAGGGACGTGATCCTGATCGTCGAAGACGACTTTCTCATCCGCATGAACACAACTGACATGGTGCGGCAGATGGGCTTCGGCGTCCTGGAAGCTGCGGACGCGGACGAGGCCGTCAGGCTCCTGGAGTCCGTGCCTGAAATCACCGTCGTCTTCACCGATATTCAGATGCCGGGATCGATGGATGGTCTTCGGCTTGCGGAGGTGATCAGACGCCGGTGGCCACCCGTGCTGCTTCTGATTACGTCCGGCCAGCTCAGCCCAGCCGCCGATGACATCCCGCCCGGAGCGCGGTTCATCCCCAAGCCGTATTTCCCTGCCCAGATTCACGATCAGCTTGAAATGCTGGCCGGTGGGCGCGCGTAGCGGCGGCGCCTCTGTCGCGTCGAACCGGCTGCTTGCCCCTCACACCACCCGCTTCCCCGCCCGCTCCGCCACGCCCTTCTGCACGAAATACATCATCACCAGCGTGACGATCGTCGTTGTGACCACGACGTAGCCGATCCATTCGAAATGCAGCAGCGCGCCGTCCGGGCGCTGCGCGACGATTGCGGCCGCCAGCACCGAGCCGAGCCCGCCGGAGAGCTGTTGCAGCGAGGCGCTGACCGCGCTGAACGAGCCGCGCTGGGTGGGGTCGGGGATCGCCGAGATCAGCGCCTGAGACGGGATCATACGCGAGAAGATGCCGACGAACATCAGCACGTTGACGGTGATCGCGGTGGCCAGCGTGACGTGGCCGAGATGGGTGTAGATCAGCACCATGATCACGGTCATCACGCAGCCGAACACGAAGGTCGGATATTTGCCGAAGGCGTCGCTGGCCCGGCCGACCAGTGGCCCCGTGACGATGCTGAACAGGCCGGAGACGAGATAGATCGTCGGCAGATGCGCCATGTCGATGCCGAGATTGTTCACGGTGAAGGCGCTGGAGAACGGCATCAGCATGTATCCGCCGGTCGCCAGCAGCGTCGTGACCGCGAAGGCCAGCGTATAGCGCGTCTCTGAGACGGTCGCGATCAGATGGTGGAACGGGTTTTTGTCCTGCTTCAGCTTCAGATGCGCATCGACCGGCTCCATGGCGAAGGCGATGACGGCGATCGCCACGATCGACACGACGACGATCGCGATGAAGCAGACATGCCAGCTCCAGTGATTGGCGAGAAACAGGCCCGCGGGAATGCCGAGCACCTGGCTCGCGGCGAATGCGGTCTGGATGAAACCCATCACGCGGCCGCGCATCTGCAGCGGGAACAGATCGGTGATGATGGCGAGCACGATCGAGCCGATCACACCGCCGAACAGGCCGGTGACGATGCGGCCCATCAGCAGCACATGATAGTTCGGCGCGGCGGCGCACAGCATCGTGCCGAGCGTGAAGCCGACATAGAAGAACAGCAGGATTCGCTTGCGGTCGAAGCGATCGGCAAAGCCGGCGGCGAGGATGCCCGACAGCCCGGCACTGAACGCGTAGGCCGACACCGCGACGCCGAATTGCGCAGCCGTGATGTCGAGCGCGGGCATCAGAATGGCGCCGAGCGGCGACATGATGATGAAGTCGAGGATGATCGTGAACTGCGTGAACGCCAGCAGCGCGATGAGGAGCACCTGATAGCGCGAGAAGCCGCGCTGGCGTTCCGACGGGTCGTCGATCGGCGCGGCGAGCGTCTGTTCGGTCATGGGTCTCGATTCGTCGGGGTGAGCGGGGAGGGAATTGAGCAGATGGGGTGGGCGAGCACGATTTTCACGGGGCGCGCGGCTCTCGTTCCTGCTGGAACCCAAAGCTCGCGTCGGGGTGTGGGATCCGTGCAACAGCTCGCCATCCGTCGAACCGTCCGGCTTCGTGGCGAAAAGAGTGCGCGGACTGAGAAGCCGGGGCACCGGCTAGCCCCCATGAATATGGGGGGACGGAGTGCCTCGCGGGTCCATCGCGCGTCGGCGTCTTCCCAAAGCAATCGCCTGCATGCTTTGAGTATCGCGTGTTGCGGAAGCGTCAGTTGACGTGGTGGTGGCCTGAGCCTGGAAGTGACGGCGGTCTTCGTTCTTCGTGCGCCACTTGCCGGTCGCAAGGTTGGAAGACGGGGTGGGGGAGACCAACATGATGAGTTCATCGCGCTCGCGAATCGCTGCTTGTCTCGCAACGGCGCTGCTTGCCGCGATCGCGGCCTGTGCCGGCGCGCCGCAAGCCCGGGCCCAGTTCATCTGCGTGGATGGTACCTTGTCCGAGCAAGGCGCCAGTGCGGCCGGCTCTGGAGGCAATTTTGCCTGCGGGCCCTCCGCCTCTGCTCCGGGTGCGGGCAGCAATAACTCCGCGATCGGGAGCGGCGCTTACGCTGACGGAAATGCCAGCAGCAATATTGCCGTCGGTTCCGCCAATGCCAGCGGCCACAGCAGCTCCAATATTGCGACCGGAAACAATGCCAACGCCAGCGGCAACAACAGCTTCAACAGCGCGACCGGAGCGGGAGCCATTGCCAGCGGTGACGGCAGCAAAAACATGGCGTCCGGAAACAACGCGCAAGCCAGCGGCGACAACAGTAGCAATATCGCCGCCGGAGCCGGGGCCAACGCCAGCGGCGACAACAGCGGTAATCTTGCGTCCGGGCTGACCGCCCTGGCCAACGGAGACAACAGCAGGAACGTTGCGACAGGGCGCAGTTCCAATGCCTCCGGCAACAACAGCAGAAATGTTGCGACCGGGTTTAGCGCCAGGGCTTACGGGGACGGCAGCGCCAATACCGCGACGGGGACCAACGCCAACGCCTTCGGCAATGGCAGCGGCAACATCGCGACCGGCCCCAACTCCAACGCGACCGGCGACAACAGCTACAATATCGCGACCGGCGTGAATACCAACGCGAGCGGATCCGGGAGCAACAACGTCGCCACCGGCAACGCCGCCGTCGCGCTTGGCACCAACAGCTTCAACACGGCGACCGGCTATCTGGCGCATGCCCAGGGCGCCAATTCGGGGAACATCGCGAACGGTGCGCAATCCGATGCCAGCGGCACCGGCAGCTTCAACACCGCCATTGGAAACGCCGCCAATGCGAGCGGAAACGGTGTCGCGAACACCGCGGTGGGCAACGGCTCCAACGCCACCGGCGCGAATTCGTCGGCTTTCGGCAATGGCGCGTCGGCAACCTTTGCGAACGCCACAGCGATCGGCAATGGCGCCACCGCGACGCGCGCGAACCAGCAGGTTTTCGGCACTGCGAACAATACCTACACGATGACAGGCGTCACCTCGGCCGCGAGCACGGCCGCGCAGTCGGGGCCCGTGCAACTCGTTACCACGGACGCTGCCGGCAATCTCGCCTCCACCTCGCTCAGTGCGCTCGGCTTTGCGAGTCCCGCGGACATCGCGGGCATCAACAGCCAGCTCGCAAGCATCAATGCCCGCCTCAACGACCTCGACGGCAGGACCGGCAAGGCGATCAACGGTGTCGCGATGGCCTTTGCGATGTCCGGCTCGCCCTGGCTGATGCCGTCCGAGAAGATCGCGATGAGCATGAACTGGGGAACGTTCCAGAACACCAACGCGCTGTCGATGAGTGCGGCGCTGCGCGTCAGCGAGCACGTCCAGGCCAGCGGCGGGCTGACCTACGGCACGAATGGCGGCGGATTGGGCGGCCGCGTCGGCATGCGGGTCGGCTGGTAAAGGCAGCAGGGCCGTTTCATTCAAAGGGGCCGTTCCATGCAACTGATTGCGCGAACCGCGATTGCACTGGCGCTGCTGCTGTCCTGTGCGAACGAGGCGGCGATGGCGGAGCAGAAGGCGCCCGAGCCGGCCCCGGTGCAGCCGTCGCTGCCTGTCACGCTGGAAAAGGCGCTCTATCTGATCCGCTCGACGCTGCTCACCCTCAACGACGCCAACCGCACGGGCAATTACACCGTGCTGCGCGACCTCGCGGCGCCCGACTTCCAGGCCCGCAACACCGCGGCCGATCTCGGGCTGAATTTTCTCGACCTGCGGCGCCGCAACTTCGATCTCTATGCCGCGGCGTTGCTGGCGCCGCAATTCAGCGATGCCCCCGCGCTCGATCCGCGCGGAATGCTGCGCCTTGCAGGCTACATTCCGACCCGGCCGCAGCAGATCCAGTTCGATCTCACGTTTCAGGTCGTGGCCGGGCAATGGCGTCTGTTCGCGATCGGGATCGCCACGCCGGACGCCGCTTCGGTGCAGCCGCAAGCCCAGGTGATGCCCGCCAAGCCGGCCGTGCCGGCGCAGAAGAAGACGCAGTGAGCGCTTGTCGGCTCTATCCAGCTGAAAAGGCGTTATTTTCGGCGAGCCCGGCAGGCGCTCCCCAGCCTGTTTCCGCGGCTCCCGCAGCCCCGATTAAGCCGCCCTTAGCGAATGCCCCCTAGGCTCGCGGCCGTCCATTTCCCTGCTCCCCGGCCGGATGCCGGTCATTTTGCGGCAAGTAAGAGCGTTTTCGGATGGAGCAGCCTGCCCGGCAGTACGATTCTGGCGCATCGACCCCGTCGGCGGCCCCGGCGGCGGCGCGGACGCTTGTTGTCGATCTCGAAGGCGGCCTACTGCGGTCCGAGTTGCTGATGGAGGCGCTGTTCTCCAGCCCCGGCCGCATGCTGGCCCGCTTCGGCGCGGGTGGACGACCGGGCATGGCGGCACTCACCGATATCCTGGCAAGGGCCGAGATCGACTACGCCCATCTGCCCTATGATTCGGACATGCTGAACCAGGCGCTGGCGGCGCGGGCGCGGGGCGAGAAGATCTATCTCGTCGCGGGCCGCTTTGCGCATCATGCCGCCGGCATCGCCGCGCATCTCGGCTTCGACGGCGTGGTTGCACCGGCGGATCTCGCCGCAGGCGACCTTCCCTTCGATCGCGCCTTCGTCGTGCGCATCGGCGCGCGCGACAGCAAGCGTGCGAGCCTCAAGACCTGGGCGAAGGCGCTGCGCGTCTATCAATACGCCAAGAACACGCTGGTGTTCGTGCCCGTGATCACCGCGCATCAGTTGAACGTCGCCTCGCTCGGCTCCGCGCTGCTGGCGTTCCTGGCGTTCTCGGCCTGTGCGTCCGGCGCTTATCTGATGAACGATCTGCTGGATCTCGCCGCCGACCGGCAGCATCCGACCAAGCGCCATCGCGCGCTCGCGGCCGGCGATCTGCCGATCTCCTCGGCGCTGGCGGCGATCCCCGCGCTGTGGCTGTTCGCGGTCATCGCCGGTCTCTGCATCTCGCCGCTGTTTCTCGGCGTGCTCGGCGGCTATCTCGCCACCACGATCGCCTATTCGCTGGTGCTCAAGCGCAAGATGCTGGTCGACATCGTCACGCTCGCCGGGCTCTACACGCTGCGCATCGTCGCCGGCGCGGTCGGCGTCGGCGTGGTGCTGTCGGAATGGCTGCTGATCTTCTCGCTGTTCGTGTTCACGTCGCTGGCGCTGATCAAGCGCTTCAGCGAGCCTCAGCATGCGCGAAAGCGCCGGCCTCGCCGATCCCTCCAACCGCGATTACCGGATCACCGATCTGCACGTCATCGGCGCGATGGCGGCGGCCAGCGCGATGAACGCGGTGACCGTGTTCTCGCTCTACGTCTCCTCGACCGCGGTGACGCCGCTGTACAGCCGCCCCTGGATGCTATGGCTGCTCACCCCGCTGCTGCTGTACTGGTTCGGCCGCGCCCTGATGATGGCGCATCGCCGCGAGATGCCCGACGATCCCATCCTCTACGCCTTCCGCGACGGCCCGAGCCGCGTCACGGTCGCGGCGATGATCTGCATCATGCTGGCGGCGATCTGACCGAACCCCGTGCTTGCGCGGCCCGCCGGCAATGGCTACATCGCGGGCATTCCGAATTTGCTATTGTGCCGACGCACCGATCCGACCCGAGGTTTTGAAACGCCATGACCGTACGCCTGCACCGCGGTGACCTGCCCGACCTCTCGCGCTACACCGGCGCGGTGGCGATCGACACCGAGACCATGGGTCTGAACCCGCATCGCGACCGGCTCTGCGTCGTGCAGCTCTCGCCCGGCGACGGCAGCGCCGACGTAGTGCAGATCCCCAAGGGCCACACCGACGCGCCGAACCTGAAGGCGCTGCTGGCCAATCCCGCCAACACCAAGATCTTCCACTTCGCGCGGTTCGACGTCGCGGTGCTGTACCAGACTTTTGGCGTCATGACCGGGCCGATCTATTGCACCAAGATCGCCTCCCGCCTGGTCCGCACCTATACCGACCGCCATGGCCTGAAGGACCTCGTGCGCGAGGTGCTCAATGTCGATCTCTCCAAGCAGCAGCAGTCGAGCGACTGGGGGTCCGACAGCCTGACCGAGCCGCAGCTGGCTTACGCCGCCTCGGACGTGCTGCATCTGCATGGCTTGCGCGAACGGCTGGATGCCATGCTGGTGCGGGAAGGCCGCACGGCGCTGGCAAAAGCCTGCTTCGACTTCCTGCCGACCCGTGCCCTGCTTGACCTCCAGGGCTGGGCGGAAGAGGACATTTTCGCGCACTCCTGAGCCCGCTTGGAGGGAGTTGTCGCCCCGTTTCGGACACTTTCGTAACAGCCTGTCCAAGCCTGATATGCCGAAGGCTGCATATTTTGGCGCTGCCGGTTACAATGGAGCGCCCTTGAACCGGACCAGGCGAGCGACACCTTTGGGAACCCCGTGAATTCGGCCCACAATCCCACCTACGACGCCGCGCTTGCGGCGAAGTTTGCCAGCGCGGCGCGCCACAGCCGCCTGGTGCGGATTCTCAGGGTCTCGGTTCCGGCGATGGTGGTCGTCGCCATGGCCGTGATCATCTACATCGCGTTCTTCAACAAATTCCGGATGCCGGAGCTGCCGCTCACCGTCGAGAACATGGTGGTGTCGGGCACCAAGATAACGATGGAATCGCCGCACCTGTCCGGCTTCACCCCGGATCAGCGACCCTACGAGCTCTGGGCCAAGACCGCGACGCAGGACATCACCGATCCCGACCATGTCGATCTCAACGATTTGCGCGCGAAGGTGCTGATGGAGGATCAATCCACCTTGTTCCTCGATGCCCGCACCGGCCGCTTCGACAACAAGCAGCAGCAGCTCGACCTGCACAAGGACATCTTCCTGCGCACCTCCACCGGCTATGAGGCGCGGCTGAACTCCGCCTTCGTCGACATGAACAAAGGCACGGTCTCCTCGGACGAGCGCGTCGACGTCAAGCTGACCAACGGCACGCTGACCGCGGATAAATTGCGCATCACCGAAGGCGGCGATGTCATCCGTTTCGAAGGCAATGTGGTGATGCATCTGGACAAGCTGGACGAGCCCGCCGCCGCGCCGCCTGCGCCACCCGAGCCCACGCCGCCGGTGAAGACACGTACGCCTCAGAACAAGTCTGCCAACCCAAGATGAATTTCATGACCAGGATTTTTTCGCGCAACGACGACAAGCGCAGCGTCATCGTCAGCGCGGCTGCACTTGCCGTCGGTGTCGCGCTGGTCGCCGGCAGTGCGGCCCTCGCGCAGAGCACCATGCAGGGCGTGCCCAACGCCATGCAGGGTTTTTCGCAGAACCGCGACCAGCCGATCCAGATCGAGGCGGCCTCGCTGGAGATGCGCGACAAGAAGAAGGAGGCGACCTTCGCCGGCAATGTGAAGGTCGTGCAGGGCGACACCACCATGACCTCGAAGACGCTGGTGGTGTTCTACGAGTCCGGCGGCGGCGACAAGCCGGCCACGCCGCAGCCTGCGGCGAAGGGGGCCAAGAACAGCGGCACCGGCGCGCCGATGCAGTCGGCCCAGCCGGGTCCGGGCGGCAGCTCCTCGATCAAGCGGCTGGAGGCCCGCGGCAACGTCGTGGTCACCCAGAAAGACCAGGTGGTGACCGGCGACACCGCCGTGTTCGACACCAGGACCAATCTCATCACCATGCTCGGCGGCACCGGCGGTCAGGTCGTCCTGACCCAGTGCAAGAACGTGCTGCGCGGCGACCGGCTGATGGTCGACATGACGACCGGCGTGTCGCGCGTGGAATCCGACAACGGCCGGGTTCAGGCGCTGCTGCCGCAGGGCGGCAATGATTGCGGTTCGGGCAAGGGCGGCGGAGCAGCGCCTCTGCAATTGCCTGGCGCAAGTAAATCGAAATAAATTCAATGGCTTGGTTCGGATGTGCCCGAACCGAGGTTGAAGCTTGGCCGGCGAGACTGTATCTAGCGCGCAGGGCTTTCGAAGCGGGGTCCGCCGCTTTTCGGGCGTGTTTCACTGGGCATGAGACATTCCTTCACTCATGCTGCATCGGCTCATCGAAAGGCCGGTGCGGCAGATCGCGCGAACTCGCGCAGGATCGTCGCGAAAGGCTAGAAGGCGGGGATGGTCGATCTCTTCAGCATGTTCCGTCGGCGCCCCGCCAAGCGCGGCCGGCCAGGATTTGCGCGCCAGGACATCACCGCGCTCGGTGACAGTGTCGGCGGGCTCGTGGCCAGCCCCATCCGCGATGCGCCGCCGATGGCCCGTGATCAGGCGATCCAGGCGCCCGGCCAGTTCCAGGGTGACTACCAGGACGACTATCAGGCTGATTATCAGGCCGAGGCGCCGCGTCCGCAGGCCGTTCATCCTCTCAGGGGCGCCGCCAAATCGAATGGCGACGCCGGGCCTCAGCTGCTGAAGCGGCCGGGCTTCCTGGCTGTGCATAGCGTGGAAAAGGCCTATGGCAGCCGCCGCGTGGTGCGCGGGGTCAGCATCTATGTACGCCGAGGCGAAGCGGTCGGCCTGCTCGGCCCGAACGGCGCCGGCAAGACCACCGTGTTCTACATGATCACCGGCCTGATCAAGGCCGATCGGGGCGCGATCGAGCCTCGACGGCCACGACGTCACCAAGCTGCCGATGTATCAGCGCGCGCGGCTCGGCATCGGTTACCTGCCGCAGGAAGCCTCGATCTTCCGCGGCCTCACCGTCGAGCAGAACATCCGGGCCGTGCTCGAAGTGGTGGAGCCCTCGCGCAAGAAGCGCGAGGAGCAGCTCGACTCCCTGCTCGACGAGTTCAACATCACCCGGCTGCGCAAATCGCCGTCGATCGCGCTGTCGGGCGGCGAGCGCCGGCGTGTCGAGATCGCGCGCGCGCTGGCGACCCGGCCGAACTACATGCTGCTCGACGAGCCTTTCGCCGGCATCGATCCGATCGCGGTCGGCGACATCCAGGACCTCGTCCGCCATCTCACCAATCGCGGCATCGGCGTGCTCATCACCGACCACAATGTGCGCGAGACGCTCGGCCTCACCGATCGCGCCTACATCGTCTATGCCGGTGAAATATTGACCGAGGGGAGCCCGGACGAGATCGTTGCCGATCCGGATGTCCGGCGCCTTTACCTTGGCGAGGAATTCCGCCTCTAGCCCTTTTTCCCATTCGTCAAGGCGTGTACATCGGGCCAGGACTAATATAAGCAAGAATCGGACCAATTTTCGGGAACGGTTCTTGTTCAATGGCGCTTTCGCAGAGATTAGAGTTCCGGCAATCGCAGTCGCTGGTCATGACGCCGCAGCTGATGCAGGCGATCAAGCTGCTGCAATTGTCCAATCTCGATCTCACGACCTTCGTGGAAGAGGAGCTTGAGCGGAACCCCTGCTGGAGCGGGCCAATGACGAGGCCGGTGGCGGGGACGCCCCGGCTGAAGCCGGCCAGTTCAACGATGGCGACGATTTCGGCGCCGGCAGCGACGAGCCCGGCGGTGGTCCGGGCGAGGCCTTCGAGCCCGGCCAGGAAGAATGGATGAGCAAGGATCTCGGCACCCGCGCCGAGATCGAGCAGACCCTGGACACGGGCCTGGACAACGTCTTCTCCGAGGAGCCGGCCGAAGCTGCCGCGCGCACCGCCCAGGATGCCGCGCCGACCACCTACACCGAGTGGGGCGGCGGCGCCTCCGGCGATGAGGACTACAATCTCGAAGCCTTCGTCGCGGCCGAGCTGACGCTCTCCGACCATCTCGCCGAGCAGCTCTCGGTCGCCTTCACCGGCGCCGCGCAGCGCATGATCGGCCAGTACCTGATCGACCTCGTCGACGAGGCCGGCTATCTGCCGGCCGATCTCGGCCAGGCCGCGGAGCGTCTTGGCGCAACGCAAAAGGACGTCGAGGACGTTCTCGCCGTCCTGCAAAAATTCGATCCGCCCGGCGTCTGCGCGCGCAATCTGAGCGAATGCCTTGCGATCCAGCTCCGCGAGCTCGACCGCTACGACCCGGCGATGCAGGCCCTGGTCGAGCATCTCGATCTTCTCGCCAAGCGCGACATCGTGGCCTTGCGCAAGATCTGCGGCGTCGACGACGAGGACATCGCCGACATGATCGGCGAGATCCGCCGCCTCAATCCCAAGCCCGGCATGAAGTTCGGCTCGGCGCGGCTGCAGACCATGGTGCCGGACGTCTATGTCCGCCCGGGTCCCGACGGCGGCTGGCACGTCGAGCCTCAACAGCGACACCTTGCCGCGCGTGCTGGTCAACCAGACCTATTATTCCGAGCTGTCGAAGAAGATCGGCAAGGACGGTGACAAGTCCTATTTCACCGACGCGTTGCAGAACGCGACCTGGCTGGTGCGCGCGCTCGACCAGCGCGCCCGCACCATCCTGAAGGTCGCAACCGAGATCGTGCGCCAGCAGGACGGCTTCTTCACCCATGGCGTGGCGCATCTGCGGCCGCTCAATCTGAAGGCCGTCGCCGACGCCATCCAGATGCATGAATCCACGGTGTCGCGCGTCACCGCCAACAAATACATGGCAACCAATCGCGGCACGTTCGAGCTGAAATATTTCTTCACGGCCTCGATCGCCTCGGCCGACGGCGGCGAGGCGCATTCGGCCGAAGCCGTGCGCCACCACATCAAGCAGCTGATCGATCAGGAAGCGCCCAGCGCGATCCTGTCGGACGACACCATCGTGGAACGCTTGCGCGCCTCGGGGATTGATATTGCCCGCCGCACGGTCGCGAAGTACCGCGAAGCCATGCGCATTCCTTCCTCGGTGCAACGCCGCCGCGACAAGCAGAGCGCCCTTGGTAACGTTCTCTCCACCGCACTGTCCGATCGCTCCCGCAACACCGAGCCGGCCTGATTGCGCTGGCGCGAAATCGCGCTACTCTCTCCCCATTCGCGACCGATCCAAGCACGCGCATGATCCGGAAAAGTGCACCGCGGTTTTCCGAGAGGGTCATGCGCAGGGAATAACTCCAGCTGCGATGACGCCTCATGGCGGCTGGGAGCAAACCAAGCGAGGCATCACATGACTCTTCGGATTTCGGGCAAGAGCGTCAGTGTCGGCGAGGCCCTGCGCGGCCGCGTGACCGACCGGACCGAAGAGGTCCTGCGCAAATATTTCGACGGCAATTACTCCGGCCACATCACGCTCAGCAAGGATGGCTTCGGCTTCCGCACCGACTGTGCGTTGCATCTGGATTCCGGCATCACGCTGGAAGCCGATTCGAACGCGCCGGATGCCTATGCCAGCGCCGACCAGGCCCTGGTGATGATCGAGAAGCGCCTCAAGCGCTACAAGAGCCGCCTCAAGGACCGCTCGGCCCGCAAGGCCCACGTCGCCTCCGCTGCGCTCGCCGCCCTCGACGCCACGGCTTATGTGCTGGAGGCGCCGGGTGAAGGTGAGGACGAGGACGAGGTCACCGGCTACAGCCCGGTCATCATCGCCGAATCGACCACCTCCCTGAAGCAGCTCTCGGTCAGCGAGGCCGTCATGGAACTCGACCTGAGCGGGGCACCCTGCCTGGTCTTCCAGCACGGCTCCAGCGGCCGGGTGAACATCATCTACCGCCGGGCTGACGGCAATGTCGGCTGGATCGACCCGCCGGGAGCCAAGCCGGACGGAAAGACGGGCGGCTAGGGCCGAAACCGGAGCCCGTATGATCCCCAGGGCTTAACAATGACCGTGGCAAAGCCGCACGCGGCAGTTGGCACCGGGATTGCGTTGGAGTAGAAGCGCCCCACATCAGGATCGGGGCTAAGTCCCCCTCCTGCTTCACCTTCTTGCCGCCGGCCGGGCTCGGTTCGACTGAGCCGGCCATTTCGGAACCTGACGGTTTAATTCACCTCGGAAACCCTCCATGCCGATTACCGATCTGGTCGCACCCGAGGCGATTCTCCCGGCATTGAAGGTCAACAGCAAGAAGCAGGCCCTGCAGGAGCCTCGCGGCCAAGGCCGCTGAGCTGACCGGGCAGAACGAGCGCTCGGTGTTTGAGGTGCTGCTGCAGCGTGAGAAGCTCGGCACCACCGCGGTCGGCTATGGCGTCGCGATTCCGCACGGCAAGCTGCCCAAGCTCGAGAAGATCTTCGGCCTGTTCGCCCGCCTCGACCGCCCGATCGATTTCGAGGCGATGGACGGCCAGCCGGTCGACCTGGTCTTCCTGCTGCTCGCGCCCGAAGGCGCCGGCGCCGATCATTTGAAGGCACTCGCCCGTATCGCCCGCCTGCTGCGCGACCAGGACATCGCCAAGAAGCTCCGCGCCTCGCGCGATGCCCAGGCGATCTATTCGGTGCTGGCGCTGCCGCCGGCGACCGCGGCTTAAGCCTCTCCCCGTTCGAACCCGCACTGCTTCGTCGGCGACTTATTCTGCAGCCGGGCGCTGCGATATATCGTCACCATGCTCACCTGCGACCGGCACGATTTCGGCGCGGGGATTTGTCGACATGATGTGCGGTTCGGTCGGCCGGGTTTTCGGTCTGGGTCTGGTTTGCTCCCTCGCCATCGCCGCGACGAACGTGGCTAGTGCCGACCAGGCATCGAACGACCGCGTCATCGCGGAGAAGACCGGGATCATTGCGGCCGACCCGACCAACGCGGTCGCCTACGAGCTGCGCGGCGAAGCCTGGTACATGAAGCGCGACTGGAATCGCGCCTTCGAGGATTGCAGCGCTGCGATCCGGATCGATCCGAATTTCGGGCGGGCCTATAATTGTCGCGGCCGCGCCTATTCGGCGAAAGGCGATCGCGATCATGCGCTGGCCGACTACAACGACGCCATTCGTCTCGATCCCAATTACGGGCCGTCCTACACCTCGCGGGCGCAGGAATATTTCAACAAGCGCGATTTCGATCCCGCGATCGCCGGGTTCACCGAAGCGATCGAACGCAATCCCAAGCAGGCCTATTTTGCGCTCGTCATGAGGGGCGAGGCCCACGCGGCGAAGGGCGACACCGACCGCGCCATGGCCGATTACAACGAGGCGATGCAGCGCAATCCGGCGGCCGCATGGCCCTACGAGTCTCAGGAGCACGATCCATTCCGGCAGGGGCGAGATCGACGCGGCGCTCGACGACTGCAACAGCGCCGTTCGCCTCGAGCCCGGCAAAGCCGGCGGCCATTATTGCCGGGCGATCATCCTCCTGAAAAAGGACGATGCCGACGGGGCCATCCGGGAGTTTGACGAGGTCACGCGGATGATCCCGGCTTTCGCGAAAGCCTATCTCGCTCGCGCCCTCGCCTGGCACAAGAAGGGTGACGACAAACGTGCCCTCGCAGATTGCGACGAAGCGGTTCGATTGGAGCCGGCAAATTCGACGGCCTACAACAACCGCGCCGCCTTGCTTCGTGACATGGGAGAGCACGCGCGTGCGCTCGCCGATTACAACGAGGCAGTCCGGCTCGACCCGGCGAACCAGGCCGCCCTGGCCAATCGCGGCCTCCTCTACATGATGATGTCGGATCCAAAGCACGCGCGCGCCGATTTCAACAGCGTGCTCGCGCTGCCGCCCGGCGACAAATGGGCCGTCGACACCGCGCGCGAAGGCCTTGGGTTCGTGAAGTGATGCGGGCTTAGCCTGCGTTGCGGCCCTACATTCCGCTAATGCGAGCGTGCATCTCCGCTCTCGTGCCCCGGACGCAGCGCAGCGTTTCTTCAACGGTGCGCTGCAGAGCCGGGGCCCATCTCTCCACATTGAGCGTGCTGCTGGGTCCCGGCTCAGCGCAGCAGTTGCACGCTGCAGCGCGTCCGGGACACGCGAGTTGAGTGTGCCGCAGCCTCACACTCCGTCATCGTGAGCGCAGCTCTCTCCACATCGTCGCCAAAATAAAAACGGGCACGCCCTCCTCCGAAGGCATGCCCGCTTGAAATTCTGATTCGTGCGAAGCGCGCGCTCAGTGCACGCTCACCGCTTGCAGCTCGTTGCTCCAGGCGTTGGCGATCGCGGCTTCGCGGCTGTCGGTCAGCATGATCGGCGTGCCGTCGGCGGCGTGGAGCGCGAACAGCTTGAGGCCCGGCGCGATTTTCGGCGCTTCGGGGAACAGGCCCGGCACATCCTCGGAGCGGATCTGCTTCACATAGGCGATATGACCTTCGCCGAGGGTTGCCAGCGTCTCGGGTGAGACGTTGTTGGCTTCGTATTCGAACGCAACGTGACCTTCACTCATGGTCTCGACTCCTCTGGAACACTAAGCGGTCGAGTCCGCTACTCGTTCCATTATTCGTGCTCATTGATAGCGATTGTCTTAACGATCCTCTCCGGTTCAGGCCGGGCCAGGTCGATCGACAACAACCCGTTCTTCAGATCCGCACCCAGCACCAGCATCCCCTCCGCCAGCACGAAGGTGCGCTGGAAGTGGCGCGCGGCGATGCCGCGATGGATGTATTGCCGGGTCTTGTCGTCCTGCTGACGCCCGCGGATCACCAGCTGGTTTTCCTCAATGGTTACATCGAGTTGGTCGCGCGTAAATCCGGCGACCGCCAGCGTGATGCGTAAGCGCTCGGGCTGGTTGTCCGCGCCGCCGCACCTCTCGATATTGTAGGGAGGGTAGCCGTCGGCGCCTTTGACGACGCGATCGAGCACGCGCTCAATCTCGTCGAAGCCCAGAAGGAACGGACTGGATAACGTGGGAACACGAGACATAGTTTACAAAGTCCTCGCAAAGCGACTTTGGTGCATCAGGGCCCGTAGAGGCGCCCCTTGATCAGCAATATGGGCATGTTCCTGTGTGCGTTCAAGGACGTAGCCGGGAGGCTGTGGATGGGCCGAGATCGGCCGTATCGTCCATTTGCCACCGCTGATGTGTCAGCTATGTCTCCGAACGCTTCGTGAGCATTTGGCGGGAGCTGGACGACAGGTCTCGCGCGACGATTTTCCGGGATGGATTCTCCCAACGAAAACAAGACCCCTTCTACTGTGCATGGGGTTGTTTTCGCACTTTTTGGTTGGAAGGCCTCGGAACCCTAGGCTTCGAGCCGAGTCCGCCCGTCCGCGCTGAACAAATGCAGCTTCGCCCGCACGGCCGCGACGCGGATCTTCGCGCCGATGGCGGGGGCTTCGGTTCCGGGGATGCGAACGATGATCTCGCCCGGCGGCAGCTCTCCGGGGGTGGCGGCGACGTGCTGCTCTTCCGGTGCACGCGAGCCATAAACGAAGGTTTCGGCGCCGACGCGCTCGATCGCTTCCACGGTGAGCGGCAAGGCGACGCCGCCGGCCGGGGTCTGGTCGGTGATGACGAAATCTTCCGGGCGGATGCCTAGGATGCCGGCCTCGCCTGCGCTGCCGCCGAGCTGCGATTTGACGTCATCGGTCCGCGTCGACATCAGGTTCATCGGCGGCGCGCCGATGAAGGAGGCGACGAAAGTCGTCGCCGGCTTCTCGTAGATCGCGAGGGGATTGCCGACCTGCTCGACCTGGCCGCCGTTCATCACCACGAGAATATCGGCGAGCGTCATGGCCTCGAGCTGGTCGTGGGTGACGTAGATCGAGGTGACGTTGAGCCGGCGCTGCAACTTGCGGATTTCGACACGCATCGAGATGCGCAGCTTGGCGTCGAGGTTCGACAGCGGCTCGTCGAACAGGAACACCTTCGGCTGGCGCACGATGGCGCGGCCCATGGCGACGCGCTGGCGCTGGCCGCCGGAAAGCTGGCGCGGCTTGCGCTCCAGCATGGCGGACAGCTCGAGCACGCGCGCGGCTTCCTCGACGCGGGTCTTGATCTCGGCTTCCGCCATGCCGCGGTTGCGCAGCCCGTAGGCCATGTTGTTGTAGACGCTCATATGCGGATAGAGCGCGTAGTTCTGGAACACCATCGCGATGTCGCGATCGGCGGGCTCGACCTGGTTGACGACCTTGCCGCCGATGTCGATCTCGCCGCCGGTGACGGTCTCCAGCCCCGCGACCATGCGCAGCAGCGTGGACTTGCCGCAGCCGGAGGGGCCGACCAGCACGCAGAACTGTCCGTCGCCGACATCGACGTTGACGCCCTTGATGGCCTCGAAGCCGCCGGGATAGGTCTTGCGGACGTTGCGCAGGGTGACGTTAGCCATGAAAACTCGCTTCTTACTTTTCCGTCTCGACCAGTCCGCGCACGAACAGCTTCTGCATCACGACGACGACGAACACCGGCGGCAGCATGGCCAGCACGGCGGTTGCCATCACGATCGGCCATTCGGTCAGCGCGTCGGTGGTGGTGATCATCTTGCGGATGCCGACCTGGATGGTCTGCATGTCGTCGCGGGTGGTGATGAGCAGCGGCCAGAGATATTGATTCCAGCCGAGGATGAACAGGATCACGAACAGCGCCGCCATGTTGGTGCGCGACAGCGGCAGCAGCGTATCCCAGAAAAAGCGCAACGGGCCGGCGCCGTCGATGCGCGAGGCCTCCAGGAGCCTCGTCCGGCACGGTCATGAAGAACTGGCGGAACAGCAGCGTCGCGGTCGCCGAGGCGATCAGCGGCAGCGCGAGGCCCGCATAGCTGTCGAGCATGTGCAGATCGGCGACGATCTTGTAGGTCGGATAGATGCGCACCTCGACCGGCAGCATCAGGGTGATGAAGATGATCCAGAAGATCGGCATGCGGAACGGAAAGCGGAAATACACGATCGCATAGGCCGAGATGATCGAGATCGCGATCTTGCCGATCGCGATTGCCAGCGCCATCACCAGCGAGTTCAGCATCATGTTGCCGACCGGCTCGCGGGTCGAGCCGCTCGTGCCGACGAAAATGGTCTGGTAGTAGGTCTCGAAGAAATGGCCGCCCGGCAGCAGCGACATCTGCCCGTTCGCGATCAGCGCGTTGTCCTGCGTCGAAGCAATGATCGCGATGTAGACCGGGAAGGCCACGATCGCGATCCCGATCCAGAGGATGAAATGGGCGACGTAGCGCCGGATACCCTCGTCCTCGACCATCAGTAGGTGACCTTGCGTTCGACGAAGCGGAACTGGATCCCGGTGAGCACGATGACCATCACCATCAGGACCACGGATTGCGCCGCGGAGCTGCCGAGATTGCCGCCGAGCAGGCCGTCGGAATAGACCTTGTAGACCAGCGTTTCCGTCGACTTTCCGGGACCGCCGCGGGTCATGGTGTCGATGATGCCGAACGTGTCGAAGAAGGCGTAGACGATGTTGACGACCAGGAGGAAGAAGATGGTCGGCGACAGCAGCGGGAAGGTCACGGTCCAGAACCGGCGCATCGGGCGCGCGCCGTCGATCGCGGCGGCTTCGAGCACGCTCTTCGGGATGGCCTGCAGGCCCGCGAGGAAGAACAGGAAATTATAGGAGATCTGCTTCCAGGCGGCGGCGAGGATGATCAGGCTGGCGGCCTGGTCGCCGTCGAGCAGCGGATTCCAGTCGATGCCCATTGCGCGCAGATAGCGCGAGAGCACGCCGAGCGAGGGATGCAGCATGAAGATCCAGAGCACGCCGACGACCGGCGGCGCCACCGCATAGGGCCAGATCAGCAGCGTGCGGTAGAGCGTCGAGCCGCGCAGCGGCTTGTCGGCCATCACGGCGAGCAGCAGCGCAAACGACAGCGACGAGACCGCGATGGCGAACGAGAAGAAGAAGGTGCGGACGATGGATTCGAAATAGGCGCTATCGCTGAACAGCTCGACGTAATTGTCGAACCAGACGAAGCTGGTGGACAAGCCGAAGGCGTCCTGCAGCAGGAAGGACTGGATCACCGCCTGCAAGGCCGGCCAATAAAAGAAAATCAGGACGATCGCGAGTTGCGGAGCAACCAGCGCGTAAGGCAACAGCTTTGATTGGAAAATGGCTTGCTTTTGCATGATGGGCGGCGCCGGCAGACCGTGCGGCCTGCCGGCGCCTTCGCCTTATTTTACGGCAGTCTTTTCGAACTGGCGCAGCATGGTGTTGCCGCGCTCGACGGCGGCGTCGAGCGCCTGCTTGGCGGTCTTCTTGCCGGCCAGCGCCTGCTCGATCTCTTCCGCCCAGACGTCGCGGAGCTGAACCATGTTGCCGAGGCGCAGACCACGCGAATTCTCGGTCGGCTCCTTGTTGGTCAGTTCGAGCAGCGGAGTCTCGAGATAGGGCTGGTCCTTGTAGAAGCCCTCTGCCTTGGCCTTCTCATAGGCCGCCTTGGTGATCGGCAGATAGCCCGATGCCTTGTGGATGTAGACCTGACGATCGGTGTCCGAGAGGAAAGTCAGGAATTTTGCGACGCCCTTGTAGTCGTCGGCCGGCTTGCCGCCCATCACCCAGAGCGAGGCGCCGCCGATGATCGAATTCTGCGGCGCGCCCTTGACGTCGGGATAATACGGCATCGGCACCGCGGTGAAGTTGAACTTGGCCTGGGCCTTGACGTTGCCGAAGAATGCCGACGAGGTCAGGTACAGCGGGCATTCACCCGAGGTGAAGCGACCTTCGCCGGTGTTGGTGCGGCCGGCGTAGTCGTAGGTCTTGTCCTTCTGGAGCTCGACCAGCTTCTCGAGGTGCTTGACCTGGAGCGGGCCATTGAATTCGAGCACGGTGTCGAAGCCGTCGAGACCGTTGGCCTTGGTCGAGAGCGGCACGTTGTGCCAGGCGGAGAGTTGCTCGAGATTGACCCAGGTGATCCAGGAGCCGGAGAAGCCGCAGGTCGGATGACCGGCGTCGTGCAGCTTCTTGGCGGCAGCGAAAGTTTCAGGCCAGGTCTTGGGGATCTCGACATTGGCCTTCTTCAGCTCGTCGAGATTGACCCACATGACGGTCGACGACGAGTTGAAGGGGAACGACAGCATCTCGCCCTTCGAGGTCGAGTAGTAGCCGGTGATGGCGGGCAGGTAGATCTTGGGATCGAACTTCTCGCCGGCGTCGGCCATCAGCTTGTAGACAGGCTTCACCGCACCGGTCGCGGCCATCATGGTGGCGGTGCCGACCTCGAACACCTGCATGATGTGCGGGGCGTTGCCGGCGCGGAACGCGGCGATGCCCGCGTTCATCGTATCGGCGTAGTTGCCTTTGTAGGTGGGGATCACCTTGTAGTCGCCCTGCGCGGCGTTGAAATCATTGGCGAGCTTGACGATGACGTCATTGTTCGCGCCGGTCATCGCGTGCCACCACTGGATTTCCGTCACGGCCAGAGCCGGCGAAGCGCCGAGACCAACCGCGAGTGCAACAGCAGCAGCCGTGCCAAATTGTCGAAGAGCCATCAAGAAAACCTCCCTTGCCCGTCACTAAAGAAGCGCTTGCGCTAGCAGCGCCATATGACGTTCACATGACTGTGTAAGCGGGAGAAACGAAAGCAGCAAGCGCTGCCAAATGTGAAGTCGTCAAATAGGCGAAGACGCCGCGGGGCGGCCTCCTCCGTTCGCGGTGCACTATCATGCCCGCGCCGCAGTGCGGCATCATTCGTTGGATGGAGGTGAAGGCCTCTACCGCTTGCGCTCGGGGCCGCAGACCGTGCCCTTTTCGACCATCGCGTCGATCTCGGCCTTGGAGTAGCCGAACTCGCCCAGCACTTCCGCCGAGTGCTGGCTGAATTTCGGCGGCAGAAGGCGCAGGCTCGGCTTGCTGCGGTCGAGCCGGATCGGCGAGGCCACGCCCTTGTACCAGTCCTTCTCGATAATATCGCCGCGCGCGATCGTGTGGGCGTTGGTCAACGCCTGGTCGATCTTCTGCACGGGGCCGGCGGGCAGGCCTGCGGCCAGCAGGCGATTGCACAGCGGCTCGGCCTCGTGCTGGCTGAACACGGCGGCGAGCTCGGCGCGCAGCGCCTCGCGGTTTGCGATGCGGTCCTTGTTGCGGGCGAAGCGCGGGTCGGTGCCGAGCTCCGGCTTGCCGATCTCCTTGGCGAGCTTGCGGAAGGTGCCGTCATTGCCGACGCCGATGAAGATGTTGTCGGTCTTGGTCGGGAAGATCGCGTAAGGCACGAGGTTCGGGTGCTCGTTGCCGGTGAGGCCAGGCGGCTTGCCATGCATGAAATAATTCGCGGTGTGCGGATGCATGATGGCAAGGCCGGTCTCGTACAGCGTCGTTTCCAGGAACTGGCCCTTGCCCGAGCGCTGCCGCTCCGACAGCGCCATCAGGATGCCGATCGCCGCGTAAAGCCCGGTGGTGATGTCGACCAAGGGCACGCCGATCCGCATCGGGCCGCTCTCGGGCGAGCCGGTCGCCGCGATCATGCCGGTCATGGCCTGGATGATGGCGTCGTAGCCGGGATTGCCGCCGCGCGGGCCGTCAGCGCCGAAGCCGCAGATCCGGCAATGCACGAGGCGCGGGAATTTCTGGCGGAGGATTTCGTTGCCGATACCCCATTTCTCCAGCGTGCCCGGCTTGAAATTCTCGATCAGGACGTCGGCGCTCTCCAGCATCTTCAGCAGCACGGCGCGGCCGCCCTCGGAGGCGAGGTCGAGGCCGATCGAGCGCTTGTTGCGGTTGATGCCGATGAAATAGGCCGCGTCTTCCTCGTGGAAGGGAGGGCCCCATTCGCGCACCTCGTCGCCGGCGGGCGGCTCGACCTTGATCACGTCGGCGCCGTGGTCGGCCAGGATCTGGGTGCAGTAGGGACCGCCGAGCACGCGCGTGAGATCGACGACGCGCAGTCCGCTCATTGCGCCCGTTGCTGCTTCAGAGCTGGCTGCTTCAGTCATGCCGTCGCTTCCCCTGTGTCGATCATTGACCACAGGCCTAGCGAGGTTTTTTTGCGCCAGCAATGGCTTGCCGCGTAGGGCCGCATGCGCCGCGGTGCGGCTATCCCGCGGAATGGCAAATCAAGCAGAAAGCGGCCGGCCCGAGGGGGATCCCGGGCCAGCCAATCCGCCGTTCCGGTCAGACGACCGTCAGGCGAACGTCGACATTGCCGCGCGTGGCGTTGGAGTAGGGGCACACCTGGTGGGCCTTCTCGACCAGCGCCTCGGCCTCGGCGCGGGCGAGGCCCGGCAGCGAGACGGCGAGGTCGATATCGAGGCCGAAGCCGCCCTCGGAGCGTGGGCCGATGCCGACGGTCGAGGTGACGGAGGCGTCGGCGGGCACCTTGGGCCCGCCCTGCGAGGATACGAACTTCATCGCGCCGATGAAGCAGGCGGCATAGCCGGCCGCGAACAACTGCTCGGGATTGTTGCCGGCGCCGCCGCCACCGCCGAGGCTCCTTCGGCGTGGTGAGCTTGACGTCGAGCGCGCCGTCGAGGGTTGCAGCATGGCCGTCGCGGCCGCCGGTGGCCTTGGCGCTGGTCTTGTAGAGGACGTTCACGGACATTGTCGTCTCCCTTGGGTTTCGATGGGGTGCGATCTATATCGCAGACAATTAGATTGTGCGCAATTGAAATTGCCGGGCCTCACATTTAATTGTTCGCAATTGAATCTGCGGCCGTCCGGCCCCAGAATGAGGCAAATCCCGCGAGATCCCCATGGCCCGGAAACTATCGACCCTCGATCCGCAAAAGCTCGACAACCAGATCTGCTTTGCCGTCTATTCGGCCGCGCACGCCTTCAACCGCGTCTACAAGCCGCTGCTCGACCGGCTCGGCCTGACCTATCCGCAATATCTGGTGATGCTGGTGCTGTGGGAGCGCGACGACGTGCCGGTGAAGGATATCGGCGAGAAGCTGTTCCTGGATTCGGGCACGCTGACGCCGCTGCTCAAGCGGCTGGAAGCCGCGCATCTCGTCAAGCGCACCCGCTCCAGCGAGGACGAGCGCCAGGTGCTGATCGCCCTGACGGCGCAGGGCCATGCGCTGAAGGAGAAAGCGCGCGCCGTGCCGCAGTCGATCCTGGCGGCCTCGGATTGCTCGGTGTCCGAGCTGATCGCAATGAAGGACGAGATCGTGGCGCTGCGGGATCGGCTGAATGCGGTGATCGGGGAGTAGGGGGCGGCTTAGAGGCGTTTCTTGGCGAAGGCGCGGCCGGACGCTGATTTCAGATATTTCTCAAACGCTACGGCTTGCTTCTCATCGCTGAACGCAACGTAAGTCTTGAGACGCCAGGGCCGGTATTTCGAGGTGTGGGGCACCTCGCCGGCGTTGTGCTTCGCCAGCCGGGCGCGGAGGTCGTCGGTGATCCCGATATAAAAATGGAGGGAATCGAAGCTCTCAAGGATGTAGACGTATTTCACTGTACCCCCACCCGGTTGCCGAGAGTGGAGCTTACAGACTCGTTTTATTCGGTGAAGCCCGGCTTCGCCCTTCGGGCTACGCCGCGGCAGCCTTCGCAAGCTTCGCTACGATGGAGCGACGCTGGCCTGCCGAGCCGAAGCTCGCGAAGCGAGCGAAGGCTGGTGGAGCCAGGCGGGATCGAACCGCCGACCTCTTGCATGCCATGCAAGCGCTCTCCCAGCTGAGCTATGGCCCCTTAGTCCTTAACCGGGGTGAACCTGGTTGATCACCCCTGGACCGGCGAGCCTTGCGACTCGCGCGGTGCACCCTTTTTCACAGATCAGGACTGATCTCAAGTCTCTTCATCACCTCCGACATCACCAATGATGTCGGTCACGTCCTCATCGCCTTCTTCTTCGTCGGCAATAAAGGTCGAATCATCGTCATCGTCGTCGTCGAGGGTCTCGTCGACCTCGATATCGTCCTCCGATTCCGGCACGACCGCCTTGACCTTGCCGGTGTTCTCCTCGGCATCGGCCTCCTCGAGGGAGACCTCCTCGACCTCTGCCGGCTCCGGCGTGGCGTCCGCCGTCGCCGCGTGCCGGGCTTCGGCGCCGCGGGGCACGCGCGCCGGCGCCACCGGGGCGATCGGCACCACCTCGCCGGTATAGGGCGAGATCACCGGATTCTTGTTGAGGTCGTAGAACTTCTTGCCCGTGGTCGGGCAAATACGTTTGGTTCCGAGTTCGGACTTGGCCACGGCAGGAATCCTGGGAATGTCTGAAAAGCGGTGTTTCACTTGGCTAGTTGGCGGCCCGCTGTCAATAGCGCATTACGGGAGAACGACATGCCCGTGACGGGGCTCGGCCCATGTGGTACCTGCCCGCCAGCCCCTTGAGGCGCATCCAAGGACACAAACGTGACCCATTCCGACCAAACGAGGCCGCTCCAGTCGCGCGCCAGCGGTCCCCTGACCGGGAAAGTACGGGTGCCCGGGGACAAGTCGATCTCCCACCGCGCGCTCATCCTGGGCGCGCTCGCGGTTGGCGAAACCCGGATTTCGGGCCTGCTCGAGGGCGAGGACGTCCTCAACACCGCCAAATCCATGCAGGCGCTGGGCGCCAGGGTCGAGCGCACCGGGGATTTCGCCTGGAAGGTCAACGGAGTGGGCGTCGCGGGCTTCGCCCAGCCCAAGGCGCCCCTGGATTTCGGCAATTCCGGCACTGGATGCCGGCTGGTCATGGGCGCCGTCGCCGGCTGCCCGATCTCGGCGGTTTTCGATGGCGACGCCTCACTGCGCAGCCGCCCCATGCGCCGGATCCTCGATCCCCTGGAAAAGATGGGCGCGAAGGTCGTCACCGGTGGTGAGGGTGGCCGCCTGCCGCTGACCCTTCAGGGCGCGCGCGATCCACTGCCGATCACCTACACCACCCCGGTCGCCTCGGCCCAGATCAAGTCGGCGGTGCTGCTGGCGGGCCTCGCCGCGCCCGGCACCACGACCGTGATTGAGACCGAAGCCAGCCGCGACCACACCGAATTGATGCTGAAGCACTTTGGCGCCGACATTTCCTCGGCGCGCGAGGGCGCGCATGGCCGCCGGATCACCCTCAAGGGCCAGCCAGAGCTGCACGGCGCCACCGTCGTGGTGCCCGCCGATCCGTCTTCGGCGGCGTTCCCGGTGGTTGCAGCGCTGATCGTCGAGGGCTCCGACGTCGTTCTTTCCGACGTCATGACCAATCCGCTGCGCACTGGCCTGTTCACCACGCTGCGCGAAATGGGCGCCTCGATCGAGGAGAGCGAAGTGCGGGGCGATGCCGGCGAGCCCATGGCGAAGCTGCGTGTGCGCGCCTCGAAGCTGCGCGGCGTCGAGGTGCCGCCCGAGCGCGCGCCGTCGATGATCGACGAATATCTGGTGCTGGCCGTGGCGGCCTCCTTCGCCGAGGGCACCACCATCATGCGCGGCCTGCACGAGCTGCGCGTCAAGGAATCCGACCGCCTGGAAGCCACTGCCGCCATGCTGCGCGTCAACGGCGTGAAGGTGGAGGTCTCCGGCGACGACCTGATCGTCGAGGGCCGCGGCCACGTTCCCGGCGGAGGCACTGTCGCAACCCATATGGACCATCGCATCGCGATGTCCGCGCTGGTGATGGGCTGCGCCTCCGACCAGCCGGTGAGCGTCGACGACACCGCCTTCATCGCCACCAGTTTCCCGGATTTCATTCCGATGATGCGTTCGCTGGGGGCCGAGTTTTCATGAGGCCGTGGCCATGAGCGCAGCCCTCGACCGCGATGCCTTGCTGGACGCCTTCGATTCGATCGGCCGTGCTGCGGCCGACGCCGGAAGCAAGCTTCAGATCGCGGTCGATGGCGGCTCGGCTCTCATGCTGGCCAGTAATTTCCGCTTTGCGACCGAAGACGTCGATGTCTCGAAGCTCGAGCAGCCGCTGCCGGACTGGCTTGGTAGAGCAGCAGCCGAGATCGCCGCAAGAAATGGGTGGAGCGCCGACTGGTTCAACGACCACGTCGTATTCCATCTCAGCCCATTGGCGGACCGCGCCGCAGATCATCTCGAATTCGGCACCTTCCCGCGCGACGGCACGCCGCCGGGACTCGAGGTTTCGGTGCCCACCGCGGCATATCTTCTGGCGCTGAAATTGAAGGCGTTTCGCGTCACCGATCCGGTTCGTGGGGAGACGGAGCGGCTGGATATCCTGAACCTGATGAAAGTGGTTGGAATCTCGACCGTTGAGGAGGCCATCGCACTGCTCAGCCGATATTTTCCGGTGAGCGCAGCCTCCTCGGAAAAGCAGCGTTTTCTGCTGAAAAACATGAATCTCGGGGAGGAGCCGATGCGCCCAAATACCCTCGCTGAAGCCGTCGAGCGTATTCGCGCTGGCGCGGCGCAGGACGTCACGTTGGCCGAATTCATCGACACGTTCGATCTGGCCGGGACGAGCCTTGCTCAATACGAGACGATCGAGGACGAGCCGGCGCTCACGCAGAACGAGCGGCTCGACGCCCTGGTCGGTGCGATCGCCGAATATCTGGCCAAACAGCGTCGTCTTGGCCGGGTGCCGGCTTGGGTCTGCGATCCCGCACGGCGCCTTGCCGAGCCATGGTTCACTGCATCGTCCCCCTCCGACGCAATGCGCGAATATCTCACTTTTGCGAGTCCCGCGGAGTTCGCGTCTCGCAATATCTTCACCGAAGAGCGGCCATTGCGACGTGCGCGCGGGTCGCAGACAGCCAAGGTTTGAGTGACATGATCATCGCCATCGACGGGCCCGCAGCCTCCGGGAAGGGAACCCTCGGCAAGCGTCTCGCGCATCATTACGGCTATCGTCACCTCGATACCGGCGTGATCTACCGTGCGGTGGCCTATGCCCTGATGCAATCAGGCCATGATCTTCGCGACGAGGCGGCGGCCGTGCAGGCCGCTCTGGAACTCGATCCTGAAAAGTTCGGCAATCCAGCGCTGAAGACCCAGAAGGCCGGCGAGGGCGCTTCCATCGTCTCGGCGATCCCCAGGGTTCGCGAGGTCCTGGTCAACTTCCAGCGGCAATTCGCGGCCGATCCGCCCGGCGCGGTGCTGGACGGCCGGGACATTGGAACCGTGATCTGCCCCGACGCCGACGTGAAGATCTTCGTCGTCGCCGACCCCAGGGTCCGTGCCCGCCGCCGCACCATGGAGGCCAAGGCGAGGGGCGAGGAGGCAGACGAGGCGGCTGTGCTGGCCGACATCATCCAGCGCGACGAACGAGACAAGAACCGGCCGATTGCGCCTCTGAAACCGGCCGCGGATGCTTACTTGCTAGATAACTCCCAACTGGATATAGAAGGCGGCGTCCGGGCCGCCATCGACATTATCGAGGCCGTCCGAGCGGGCCGTCCGCGGGGTTAAGCCGTAGACGTCATTGGAGGAAGCGCCCGCTCCCGCTCTTTGAGGTCGATACTCTCGGTCCCTGCTCGGGACCGACGCGATCCAGGCTCCGGACACAAGATTTCCACGTATCGAACGTGCGGGCCCTGCCGGCCCGCTTCCGCTGTTTCGGCGCCAGCCGGAGCAACGAGCGGTCGCTCGAAGGTCTTGCGGACCTTCCGACACTGCGCGTGCGATGCGCCCACGAACCCAACGGCCGGCAAGATATCCGCAACTGGAGAACAAATGGCTTCGACTTCCGCTGATACCTACAGCCCGTCGCGCGACGATTTCGCCGCGATGCTCGACGAGTCCTTCGCAGGTGGCAACCTGCAGGAGAGCTCCGTCGTCAAGGGCAAGGTGGTTGCAATTGAAAAGGACATGGCCGTCATCGATGTCGGCCTGAAGACCGAGGGCCGCGTAGCCCTGCGTGAATTTTCCGGCCCCGGCCGTGACAGCGAATTGAAGGTTGGCGACGAGGTCGAAGTGTTCCTCGATCGCATCGAGAACGCGCTTGGCGAAGCCGTTCTGTCGCGCGACAAGGCTCGCCGCGAAGAGAGCTGGGGCAAGCTCGAGAAGGCCTTCCAGAACAACGAGAAGGTCAACGGCGTCATCTTCAACCAGGTCAAGGGCGGCTTCACCGTCGACCTCGACGGCGCCGTGGCCTTCCTGCCGCGCTCGCAGGTCGACATCCGTCCGATCCGCGACGTCGCGCCGCTGATGAACAACTCGCAGCCGTTCCAGATCCTCAAGATGGACCGCCGCCGCGGCAACATCGTGGTGTCTCGCCGCACGGTTCTCGAAGAGACCCGCGCCGAGCAGCGCCAGGAGCTGGTGCAGAACCTCGAAGAGGGTCAGGTCATCGACGGCGTGGTCAAGAACATCACCGATTACGGTGCGTTCGTTGATCTCGGCGGCATCGACGGCCTGCTGCACGTCACCGACATCGCGTGGCGCCGCGTCAACCACCCGACCGAGGTTCTCTCGATCGGCCAGACCGTGAAGGTCAAGATCATCAAGATCAACCACGAGACGCACCGCATCTCGCTGGGCATGAAGCAGCTGCTGGACGATCCGTGGCAGGGCATCGAGGCGAAGTACCCGCTGCAGGCCCGCTTCACCGGCCGCGTCACCAACATCACCGACTACGGTGCGTTCGTCGAGCTCGAGCCGGGCATCGAAGGCCTGATCCACGTCTCCGAGATGTCGTGGACCAAGAAGAACATGCACCCCGGCAAGATCGTTTCGACCTCGCAGGAAGTCGAAGTGCAGGTGCTGGAAGTCGATTCCGTCAAGCGCCGCATTTCGCTCGGCCTCAAGCAGACCATGCGCAACCCCTGGGAGGTCTTCGTCGAAGGTCACCCGACCGGTTCGGTGGTCGAGGGCGAAGTCAAGAACAAGACCGAGTTCGGTCTGTTCCTGGGTCTCGAAGGCGACGTCGACGGCATGGTCCATCTCTCCGACCTCGACTGGAAGCAGCCGGGCGAGCAGGTGATCGACAACTACAAGAAGGGCGACATGGTCAAGGCCGTGGTGCTCGATGTGGACGTCGAGAAGGAGCGTATCTCGCTCGGCATCAAGCAGCTCGAAGGCGACCCCTTCGCCGAGCCGGGCGATGTCAAGAAGGGTGCGGTCGTGACCTGCGAAGTGCTCGAAGTGAAGGAAAGCGGCATCGAGGTAAAGATCGCCGGGACCGACTTCACCACCTTCGTCAAGCGCTCGGAGCTCGCCCGCGATCGCAACGACCAGCGCGCCGAACGCTTTGCCGTCGGTGAGAAGGTCGATGCCCGCGTGATCCAGTTCGACAAGAAGGCCCGCAAGGTCCAGGTGTCGATCAAGGCGCTCGAAGTCGCCGAAGAGAAGGAAGCCATCGCGCAGTACGGCTCCTCCGATTCGGGAGCAACGCTCGGCGACATCCTGGGCACCGCGCTCAAGAACCGCGACAGCAAGTAAGCGAAACCAAGGTTTTGCTGACATCAAAGCCCCGGCGCGAGCCGGGGCTTTTTTGTTGTGGTTTTGACAAGCTCCGCTGTCGTCCCGGACAAGCGCAGCTCCCGGACGACGCGCAGCGTTGACGGGAGCTGTGCGCCGATCCGGGACCCATGCTCTCAGGGAGCGGTTTGACGCGGGCGTCTCGCGACACACTGCGCCCTGGGGTTATGGGTCCCTGCGTTCGCGGGGACGACGAGTGAGTTTGGGGTCTCGCGCGCCGGCTCTCACGCGCGTGAAGGCCTTGTTTTCTTCAAATTGCGCCGCAATTGATGTATCCAGATAAGCCGTTGGTCACGCCGTGACGGCACAACGCGTCCAGTCTTTCATTTGGAGAATTCCGATGTCGCTCGATTCGGACATCATCGTCGATCGCCGCCGGATTCGTCGCAAGCTGACGTTCTGGCGCGTCATGGCTGCGCTGATCGCGGTTGCGGCGATCGCAGGCTTTGCGCTGGTGGCGACGCCCGGCGCGCGCGGCACCTTCGCATCCGCCGGCTCGATCGCGCGCGTTCATATCGAGGGCCTGATCCGCAGCGATTCCGATCGCACGCAGGCGCTGGAGCGGCTGGAGAATTCGCAGGCCGCCGCCGTCATCGTCCACATCAACTCGCCGGGCGGCACAACCGCCGGCTCCGAGCAGCTCTACGACTCGCTGGTCCGGCTCAAGGCGAAGAAGCCGCTGGTCGTGGTGGTGGAGGGCCTGGCTGCCTCCGGAGGCTACATCACGGCGATTGCGAGCGACCACATCATCGCCCAGCAGAGCCTCGCTGGTCGGATCGATCGGCGTGCTGTTCCAATATCCCAACGTCTCGGAGCTTCTGAAGACCATCGGCGTCAAGGTCGAGGAGGTGAAGTCCTCGCCGCTGAAGGCGGCGCCCAACGGTTTCGAGCCGACCAGTCCCGAAGCACGGGCCGCCCTCGACGCGCTGGTGAAGGATTCCTACGCCTGGTTCAGGGGATTGGTGAAGGATCGGCGTGGCATGGATGACACGCAGCTCGAGAAAGTGGCCGATGGCCGCGTCTTCACCGGACGCCAGGCGATCGATCTCAAGCTGATCGACCAGATCGGCGACGAGAAGACGGCGGTGACCTGGCTTGTCGAGAACAAGAGCGTCAAGAAGGGCCTGCCGGTACGCGACTACAAGCTTCAGCCGCGCTTTGGCGATCTTCCGTTCCTCAAGACGGCGGCCGCCGTCACGCTGGAAGCGCTTGGATTAGGCTCGATTGCGCATCAAATCGGGCAAACTGGCGTCGCGCAGGCGGTTGATCGATTCGGAATGGATGGAATGCTGGCTCTGTGGCAGCCAGCCGCGTCAAACTGAGACGGCTGGGCGAGCTTCCGAGGGTTTTCCCGTCTGGCGGGCGTCGGGGCAGCCCGCTTTTTCGGCATTTGTCACGCATTTTCACGACGCTCAATCTTGATTTAGCGTCTTGACAGATCACGGTATTTTCACGGAAATGGTCATCCGCACGCTCCCGGGTCCTATCTCTCGATGATCAAATCCGAACTTGTTCAGCGTATCGCCGAGCACAACCCGCATCTGTACCAGCGGGATGTCGAGAACATTGTGAATGCGATTCTCGAAGAGATCGTAGCGGCCCTCGCACGCGGTGACCGCGTCGAGCTGCGCGGCTTCGGTGCCTTCTCGGTCAAGCATCGCCCTGCACGTGCCGGGCGCAATCCGCGCACTGGCGCCCATGTGCCCGTCGACCAGAAGAGCGTTCCGTTCTTCAAGACCGGCAAGGAAATGCGCGAGCGGTTGAACCGCGACCATCCGGATCCCGGCGCGCCCGACTAAAGCGCCGGCATCACGGTTGTCTGCGGTCGCGAATGCTGCGGCTGCAAACTTGATTCAAGGCGAGCAAAACCGAGATGCGAAAGTTCCTGACCGCGCTGATCGTGATTCCGCTGGGCCTGATCCTGGTGGCGTTTGCCGTCGCCAACCGGCATTTCGTCACGGTCTCGTTCGATCCCTTCATCGCGAACGACCCGTCATTGGCGGTCACGTTGCCGCTGTTCCTGCTGCTGATCCTTGTGGCCGCCCTCGGGGTTCTCGCGGGCGGCTGCGCGGTCTGGTTTGGCCAGCGGCACTGGCGGCGCTCCGCCCGCCGCCATGAGGCGGATGCCCGGGCCGCCAGGGGTGAACTGGCCGATTTGCGGGCCCAGGCGGCCGCGGCACGGCCCGAGTCCCGGCGCCTTCCCGTTCCCTCCGGGGTAGGCCTTTACGGGCCCGTCGGGCGAGACAAGCAGCGCGCGACGTTGTAGAAGCGGCCGCAACGAAAAGCCCCGTTTTCCGGCCGCGGACCCGCGGCCTCCATCTGCTTTGAGACCATGTCCCTGCTCATCAAAATCTGCGGCCTGTCCACGCGCGAGACGCTCGAAGTAGCGCTCGACGCCGGCGCCGACATGGTGGGATTCGTGTTCTTTCCGCCGTCGCCCCGGCATCTGACGCTGGAGCTGGGGCGCGAGCACTCGGCCGCCAGGTGAAAGCGCGCGCGCTCAAGGTGGCGCTCACCGTCGACGCCGACGATGCGACGCTCGACAACATCATGGACGCGCTGTCGCCGGACATTTTCCAGCTGCACGGCCAGGAGAGCGTGGCGCGGCTGCGCGACATCAAGCAGCGGTTCGGCCGCCCGGTGATGAAGGCGGTCCCGGTCGCGACCTCCGCCGATCTCGCAGTGCTTCCCGGCTATGCCGGGGTTGCCGACCACATCCTGTTCGACGCACGCGCGCCGAAGGATGCGACGCGGCCCGGCGGCCTGGGAGCGCCCTTCGACTGGCACCTGCTGGGAAACCTCGATCTGAAATTGCCGTACATGGTTTCGGGCGGACTTCACGCCGACAATGTCGCTGAAGCCCTCCGTGTCACCCGCGCCGGTGGCGTCGACGTCTCCTCGGGCGTCGAAAGCGCCCCCGGCGTCAAGGACTCCGAAATGATCAAGGCTTTCATTCGCGCCGCGCGCGCCACTCAAGAGTTGAGCGTCCGATGAACATCGCCAAACCAAACTCCTATCGCAGCGGTCCCGACGATCGCGGCCATTTCGGCATTTTCGGCGGACGCTTCGTCGCCGAAACGCTGATGCCGCTGATCCTCGATCTCGAAAAGGCCTACACCGCGGCCAAGGCAGATCCGGCGTTCCAGGCCGAGATGAACGGCTATCTCAAGAACTATGTCGGCCGGCCCTCGCCGCTCTATTTCGCCGAGCGCCTGACGGAGCATCTCGGTGGCGCCAAAATCTACCTGAAGCGCGAAGAGCTCAACCACACCGGCTCGCACAAGGTGAACAACGTGCTCGGCCAGATCATGCTGGCGCGGCGAATGGGCAAGAAGCGCATCATTGCCGAGACCGGCGCGGGCCAGCACGGTGTCGCCACCGCGACGCTGTGCGCGCGCTTCGGGCTCGAATGCGTGGTCTATATGGGCGCCGTCGACGTCGAGCGGCAGCAGCCCAACGTCATCCGCATGGAAATGCTGGGCGCGACGGTGGTCCCGGTGCAGTCTGGCACGCGCACCCTGAAGGACGCCATGAACGAGGCGCTGCGCGACTGGGTCACCAACGTGCACAACACGTTCTACTGCATCGGCACGGTGGCGGGTCCGCATCCCTATCCGACGCTGGTGCGCGACTTCCAGTCGATCATCGGCAACGAGACCAGGACGCAAATGCAGGAGGTCGAGGGTCGCCTGCCGGATTCGCTGGTCGCTTGCATCGGCGGCGGCTCGAACGCGATGGGCCTGTTCCATCCCTTCCTCGACGATCCCTCCGTCGAGATCTTCGGCGTCGAAGCCGCGGGCCATGGCCTGACGCAGCTGCACGCGGCCTCGATCGCTGGCGGTCGTCCTGGCGTGCTGCACGGCAACCGCACCTATCTCTTGATGGACGCCGACGGCCAGATCCAGGACGCGCATTCGATCTCTGCCGGCCTCGACTATCCCGGCATCGGCCCCGAGCATTCCTGGCTGCACGAGGTCGGCCGCGTGAACTATCTCTCCGCGACCGACGACGAGGCGCTCGCCGCGTTCCAGCTGCTGTCGAAGCTCGAAGGCATCATTCCCGCGCTGGAGCCGGCGCATGCCATCGCCAAGGTGATGGAGCTCGCGCCGAAGCGGCCGAGGGACCACCTGATGGTCGTCAACCTCTCCGGCCGCGGCGACAAGGACGTCCCGCAGGTCGGTGATATCCTGAGGGGCAAGAAGTGACCACGCGTATCGATACTCGTTTTGCCGAGCTGAAGAAGCAGGGCCGCGCAGCCTTCGTCACCTATGTGATGGCCGGCGATCCCGATCCCGTGACGTCGCTCGAGATCGTCAAGGCGCTTTCGAAATCAGGCGCCGACGTCATCGAACTCGGCATTCCCTTCACCGATCCAATGGCGGATGGTCCCTCGATCCAGGCTGCAGGCCTGCGCGCGCTCAAGGTCGGCATGACCTTGAAGAAGACGCTCGGTCTCGTGAGCGACTTCCGCAAGGCCGACAACGTCACGCCGCTGGTGCTGATGGGCTATTACAATCCGATCTACATCTACGGCGTCGACAAGTTCCTGGCTGATGCCAAGACGGCTGGCGTCGACGGCCTGATCATCGTCGATTTGCCGCCGGAGGAAGACGAAGAGCTCTGCATTCCCGCGCTGAAGGCGGGCCTGAACTTCATTCGCCTGGCGACCCCGACCACCGACGACAAGCGCCTGCCCGCGGTGCTCGCGAACACGTCGGGCTTTGTCTATTACGTCTCGATCGCCGGCATCACCGGTGCGGCGGCCGCGGACGCCAATGTCGTCGGCGATGCCGTCGCGCGCATCAAGCGGCATACGAGCTTGCCGATCTGCGTTGGCTTTGGCATCCGCACGCCGGAGGCGGCGCGCGCCATTGCCGAGAAGGCCAATGGCTCGGTGGTCGGCACCGCACTGGTCGATGCGCTCAAGAACAGCCTCGATGCCGACGGGCGGGCGACCGCCAAAACCGTTAACGCCGTCGCGGAGCTGACGGCGGCCCTGGCCCAGGGCGTCAAGGGCGCGAAACAGGCGGCGGAATAGGCCATCATTCCGCTCCCGGGCTGGACCAAGCGGCGGCTTGCCGGGCAGGGGCCCGGTCGCCATATATCCCTTCAGGCGATCGCCCAGGCGGCGTCGCACATCGGAGCAAACCATGAACTGGCTTACCAATGTGGTCCGGCCGAAGATCCGCAACATGCTGCGGCGGGAGACGCCCGAGAACCTGTGGATCAAGTGCCCGGATTCCGGACAGCTCGTGTTCTACAAGGACGTCGAGGCCAACCAGTTCGTCATTCCCGGCTCGAACTACCACATGCGCATGGGCGCGGTGGCGCGCTTGAAGTCGATCTTCGACAACGAGACCTGGTTCGACGTCGCACTGCCCGACGTCACGCCCGACCCGCTCAAGTTCCGCGACGAGAAGAAATACGTCGATCGCATCAGGGATGCGCGGGCGCGCACCAATTTGAATGACGCGATCAAGGTCGGCTACGGCAAGCTCGAAGGCTCCGCCGCCGTCGTCGCCGTGCAGGATTTCGATTTCATGGGCGGCTCGCTCGGCATGGCCGCGGGTGAGGCCATCGTGCGCGGGCTCGAGCTTGCGGTCGAGAAGAAGTCGCCGTTCATCGTGTTCGCGGCCTCGGGCGGCGCGCGCATGCAGGAAGGCATCTTGTCGCTGATGCAGATGCCGCGCACCACGGTCGCCGTGCAGATGCTGCGCGAGGCGAAGCAGCCCTATATCGTCGTGCTGACCAATCCGACCACCGGCGGCGTCACCGCCTCCTACGCGATGCTGGGCGACGTGCAGATCGCCGAGCCCGGTGCGCTGATCGGTTTTGCCGGCGCGCGCGTGATCGAGCAGACCATTCGCGAAAAACTCCCGGAAGGCTTCCAGCGCGCCGAGTACCTCAAGGAGCACGGCATGGTCGACATGGTCGTGCATCGCCACGACTTGCGTCCGACCCTGGCGCGACTCTGCCGACTGCTGACCAAGGCGCCGGCGCAGGAGGGCGCATCGAAGCCGACGCAGGCCGTCACGAGCCCGGCACAGATCGTATCGGCCGCTGAGACGGCGCCGGCAGCGCCCCACGCGTGAACGCGTTCCCTGACAGCGCGAAGACGCCGCTCGACGAATTGATCGGGCGGCTGTCGGCCCTGCATCAGAAGCGCATCGACCTCGGCCTCGAGCGGATGCACCGCCTGCTCGAACGGCTCGGCCACCCTGAACGCAAGCTGCCGCCGGTGATCCACATCGCCGGCACCAACGGCAAGGGCTCGACGGTCGCTTATCTGCGCGCGACACTGGAGGCCGCAGGCCTTCGTGTCCACGCCTACACCTCGCCCTATCTCGTCCGCATCAACGAATGTTTCCGGCTCGGCCGCCTCAGTGGCGGCGTGCTGGTGGGCGACGACGAGCTGCGCGCGGCGCTGGAAGAGGTCGAACGCGTTAATGCGGGCGAGCCGGCGACTGTCTTCGAGCCTCAAGACCGCTGCAGCATTCCTTTTGTTCGCGCAAAATCCCGCCGATGCGGTGCTGCTCGAGGTCGGCCTCGGCGGCCGGCTCGATTCGACCAACGTGGTCGATACGCCGGCGGCCTGCGTGATCACGCCCGTCAGCATGGACCACATGGATTTCCTCGGTGACACGCTGGCCTCGATCGCCGGCGAGAAGGCGGCGATCATCAAGCGCGGCGTGCCCGTGATTTGTGCCGAGCAATCGGGCGAAGCGATGGCTGTGATCGAGGCGCAGGCCAAACGCATGCGCGCGCCGCTGTTTGCCGCGAACGAGAGCTGGCACGTCAATGTCGAGCGTGGCCGCCTGGTCTACTCCGACGACCGCGGCCTGATGGATCTCCCGGCGCCGCGCTTGTTCGGCCGCCATCAGTTCGCCAATGCCGGCCTGGCGATCGCGACGTTGCGCGCGGTCCCGAATTTCAGGGTGAGCCAGGCAGCGTTCGAGGCCGGAATCGTCGGCGCCGAATGGCCGGCTCGGATGCAGCGCATCACTTCGGGCGAGCTGCTGTCTTGGGGACCGCAGGGCTCCGAGATCTGGCTCGATGGCGGTCACAACGCCGAAGGCGGCCGCGTCGCGGCCGCTGCGCTCGGCGATCTCGAAGAGCGGGTGTCGCGGCCGCTGGTGGTGATCGCGGGCATGATGGCCAACAAGGACGCGCAGGCCTTTCTCGCCAATTTCGCCGGCCTCACCCGTCACATCATCGCGGTGCCGATCCCCGACACCGAGAACGCGATGCCGGTGGATCGTCTTGCGGATGCCGCGCGCAGCCTCGGCATGCGCGTCGAGATCGCTCCCGGCATCGGAGCCGCGCTGCGCGCTCTGTCGAAACTGGCCTACGAGGTGCCGCCGCGCATCCTGATATCAGGCTCGCTGTATCTGGCCGGCCACGTGCTGGGCTTGAACGGCACGCCTCCTGCATGAGGATTGCGTAGCCCGGATGGAGCGAAGCGCAATCCGGGATCTCGCCACACGCGACGCAGGCCCCGGATTACGCTTCGCTCCATCCGGGCTACGGTGACCCCCAATGCGATTTGCCGCGATTGCCGACGTCCACGGAAACCACCTCGCGCTCGAAGCAGTGCTCGCCGATATCCGCGCGCACGGCATCGAAGACATCGTCAATCTCGGCGACATGCTGAGCGGTCCGCTCGATGCGCGCCGCACCATCGAGATCCTGATGACGCTCGACGCCGTGCACGTAGCTGGCAATCACGACCGCTACCTGCTCGACCGTCCGCCGGAGAAGATGGGGTCGTGGGATCGTCCCGCCTACGCCGCACTCGACGCCGCGCAGCTCGACTGGCTTCGCGCGCAGCCGAAGACGCGGGTATTCCGCGACCAGGTCTTCCTCTGCCACGCGACGCCGGACAATGACGAGATCTATTGGCTCGACACGGTGCATCCGGACGGCGCGGTGGCGCTGTCGCCGCTGGACCGGATCGAGCAATACGCGCTGGGGCTCACGCAGTCGCTGATCCTCTGCGGCCATACCCATCTCGCCCGCGCTGTGCGTCTGCGCGACGGCCGGTTGATCGTCAATCCCGGCAGCGTCGGCAGTCCCGGCTTTCGCGACAAGCATCCGTATCCGCATGTTGTCGAAGCCGGCACGCCGCACGCGCGCTATGCGATCCTCGAACTGGCGGATGGAGCCTGGCAGGTGACGTTTTGCAACGTCGCCTACGATCACGAGGCCATGGCGGCGCTGGCGCGGCGCAACGGTCAGCCGGAGCTCGCGAACGCGCTGGCGACGGGATGGATCGGATAGCTCCTCTCGTGTCCGGACGCGGCGCAACGCGAAGCGTTGCTCCGCAGAGCCGGGACCCAGCTCGAAGCTTCTGGGCCCCGGCTCTGCAGCGCTTCGCGCTGCGTCCGGGGCACGGGACCGGGCTACTTCAACAGCTTCATCGGATCGGCCGCCTTCTGCTTCAATTGTTCGAAGCTGCATTGCCGCGGCGCTTTGTCGGGCCGCCAGCGCAGGATCGAGGTGCCGTGGCGGAAGCGCTCGCCGCTGAAATGGTCGTAACAGACCTCGATCACCAGCTTCGGCTTCAGCGGGCACCATTTCGCCGAGCGATCGGTCGACCAGCGGCTCGGGCCGCCCGGCGCGTTGCCCGTAAAACCGGGTTTTGCAATCAGCGCCTCCAGCCGGTCGGTCAGCGCGGGCTTCTCGTCCGCCTTGAGCGCGGAGGTGAAGCCGACATGGTGCAGCAAGCCGGCATCGTCGTAGAGCCCGAGCAGCAGCGAGCCCACCACCTTGCGACTCGCGATCTTGTTGGTGGCATAGCGGAAGCCGCCAACGACGCAATCGGCGCTGCGGTATTTCTTGATCTTCTGCATGCCGTCACGGTTGCCGGCCTGATAGGGCAAGTCGATGCGCTTGGCGATGACGCCGTCCGAGCCGCCGCCGGATTGCGCCAGCCATTTTTTCGCCGTGGCGTAGCTTGTCGTGAACGGTGAGAGACGGAACAGGCTGCCCCTCAGATTGGCTTTTGCAAACGCTTCAAGCGCCGGCCGGCGTTCGCTCAGCGGCTTGCCGCCAAGCTGCTTCTCTCGAGACGTCGCGAGCAGATCGAAGGCGAGATAGAGCGCCGGCGTCTCCTGCGACAGCTTTTTCACGCGGCTTGCAGCTGGATGGATTCGTTGCAGCAGCGCGTCGAACGAAAAACCCTTGCCCTGCGGCACGACGAGCTCACCGTCGAGCGTGAAGCGATCCGCCTTCAGCTTCAGCGCGGCGGCGACCACTTCCGGAAAATAGCGCGTGAGGTCTTCACCGGATTTCGAGCGCAGGTCGACATCAGCGTCGTTACGCGAGACCAGGCAGCGGAAGCCATCCCATTTCGGCTCGTACTGCCACTCCTTGCCGCGCGGAATCTCGTCGACCGACCGCGCCTCCATCGCGGCGAGAGAGGTCGATCTTGGGGCGCGCTTTCGAGGAGGGGCTGGCAAGGGCGTGACTCGTCATACGTTGAACATTTCCATCAACGCAAACGGCCGGCCATCGGGTCCTCTGGTAGCCCGGATGGAGCGAAGCGCAATCCGGGATTCGCGCCACAAGGGACAGCGGCCCCGGATTACGCTGCGCTCCATCCGGGCTACGCACAAAACAAAACGGCCGGTGATGAGCCGGCCGTTCCAGAAATCTCAGTCAATCGCGCGGGATCAAACCGCCGACGTGATCCACTGCTGCAGCTTCGCCTTCGGCGCTGCGCCGACCTGGCGGGAGGCCATCTCGCCGCCCTTGAAGATCATCAGGGTCGGGATCGACATCACGCCGTACTTCGAGGCCGTCTTCGGGCTCTCGTCGACGTTCAGCTTGACGATCTTGACCTTGTCGCCCATCGCACCGGCGATCTCGTCGAGGGCGGGCGCGATCATGCGGCAGGGGCCGCACCACTCGGCCCAGAAATCGACGACCACGGGGCCGTTTGCCTTGAGCACTTCGGCTTCGAAATCGGTATCGGAAACCTTGCCAACGGCCATTGGGAGTACCTCACTCGGTTGAAAGAATCGGCGCGGATGGGAATCGCGCCCGGGATCATGGGGTCAACCTATGAACGGCTCCTTGCCGGGTCAAGGACGCTCACACCGAGATGAAGGGATGCCAGCGCCGCGTCCAGCGCGGGGGCTGAAATCTCCATATATTCAAGGGCCTCGGTCCAGAGCAGGACGGCCCGAACCGGCCTTTGGGGATAAAGCCGCGCCAGCACCGCCCGGTACAGCGCAAGTTGCCGGACATAGGCGACGGGCGCCTCGGCGGCACTCTTCGGCGCGGCCTGATTGGTCTTGAAATCGACGATCAAAACCTCATCCGGACGAATGACCAGCCGGTCGATCTGGCCCGACACCAGCGCCGGCGCACGGCCCGGCCGCTCCAGGCGCCCGGCGATGGCGACCTCCGCCCGGCTGCCGTCGGCAAAGACCGGCGCAAAGCGCGGTTCAGTGATCAAGGCCAGCACCTTGTCGGCCAGCGCGGTGCGGTCGGCCTCGGTCCAGTCTGCGGCGTTGCGCGCCATGAAGCCGAGTGCGGCCTCGCGCCGGCGCGCCGTGGCGATATCGGGCAGGGATTGCAGCAGCCGGTGCACCAGCGTGCCGCGCTGCAGTGCCAGCGCGCGCGACTGCACTGATTCGCCCGACCGGACGCTGCGACCCTGCTCGGCCGATTGGCCGGACGGGCGCACGGGATCGTCCTCGGCGGTTTCGCGGGGTGCGGGGGTTCGCAGCCAGCCCGGCAAGGCGATCGTTTGATCCACCGGGACGCCCGGCGTGCCCAGCGCCGCGACATCCTCCGGCCGGGCGAATCGCGTCACCTTGCCGAGCGGCGTCTCGACCACCTGCTTGTCCAGTCCCGAGCCGGCGAGCCCGGTGTCGACCAGGTCGTACCAGCTGAGCTTGCGGACAGTCTTCATGTTGCCGGGCATGCAGCCGCCGACAATCAGCCGGTCGGCGGCGCGCGTCATCGCGACATAGAGCAGGCGGCGGTACTCGTCCTCAGTCTCTTCCAGCATGGCCTTGCGTGCGTCGGCGACCGGCTTGGGGTCATCGGCCTTGCGCCCGGCCCAAACCACGACCTCGCCGCCATTGCCGCGCGGCACGTGGATCAGCCGCACCCGCTGCGAATCCGCGGGCGACGACGTGGTGTCGACCATGAACACGACCGAAGCTTCGAGGCCCTTGGCGCCGTGCACGGTCATCACCCGCACCTCGTCGCGCGAGATTTCCATATCGCGCTTCACCTCGGTATCGGCCGAGCGCAGCCAGGCCATGAAACCCTGCAGCGAGGCCGGAGCCTTGCGTTCATAGTTCAGCGCGAGCTCCAGGAATTCGTCGAGCGCGTCGTTGGCCTCATGGCCGAGCCGGCGCAGGATGCGCGCGCGGCCGCCATCGCCGCCGAGCAGCCAGGCGTAGAAGGCGAACGGCGTATCCTCGCGTCCACGCATCTCGCAGGCCTCGAGCCGGCGCAACGCCGTCGCGAATTTCTCGCTTGTGCCCGCATGCTCGGCGAGCGCGCGGCGCAGCGAGCCCTTGCGGTCCCAGGCGAGCTGGAACAGGTCGTCGTCGTCGAGACCGAACAGCGGGCTCTTCAGCGCCACCGCCAGCGCGAGGTCGTCCTGCGGCAGCAGCAGCGCGTCCGCAAGGTTCATCAGGTCGATGATCGCGATATGCTCGGTGAGCTTCAGCCGGTCGGCACCGGCAACCGGCACGCCGGCGTGCTTCAGCGCCTGGATCACGGCATCGAACGCATTTCCGCGCCGGCGCACCAGGATCAGCATGTCGCCATAGCGCAGCGATCTGCGCTCGCCTTCGTGCCCCGTCAACGTGCCGCTTTCGACCAGCCGCTTGATCTCGGCCTGGATGCGGCGCGCGAGCTTGACCTCGGGACTCGTCGCGGCAACGCCGTCGAACGGGGCGCGCCAGCCTTCGATCTCCTGCCGGTCGTCGGCCTCGGCGAGATCCCAGAGTTCGACGACGCTTGGCCCGGCATCGCTGAGCGAATTGTGGAGGGGATGGCCGATGTCGATCGAGTGGATGCTCTTGTAGATCTGGGGCTCTCGGAAGACGTGGTCGACGGAGTGCAGAATCGCGGCACCCGAACGGAATGAATAGGTGAAATCGACCGGATCGAATTTCAGCCCGGCCGCAGTGAATTTGCGGTTTAGCTCCCGCTTGCGTGCGTCGAATTCGTGCGGGTCTGCGCCCTGGAACGAGAAGATCGACTGCTTCTCGTCACCGACCGCGAAGACCGTGCGGTTCAGTCCCTCGCGTGCGCCTGCGCCGGCCGTGAATTCCGAGATGATATGCGCGACGATGTCCCATTGCCGCGGGCTGGTGTCCTGGGCCTCGTCGATCAGGACGTGATCGACGCCGCGGTCGAGCTTGTAATGCACCCAGCCCGAGGCGACGCGGTTCAGCATCGCCAGCGTCTTGTCGATCAGATCGTCATAGTCCAGCAGGCCGCGTTCCTGCTTCTCGCGGCGGTAGTTCGCGGCGGCGGCCGTCGCGATGTGTAGCAGCGCCGCGGTGCGGTCACGCATCGTGATCGCACGACGCTTCTCGACCAATCCAGTGATGCGTAGCGCTTCGTTCTCGAACAGGCAGGCGACGGACGGATTGTGCTCGCCGAACTTCTTGGTCAGCACCGCCTTGCGCGGCAGCTTTTCATCGGTGAGGAACACGGACAGATAGGCATCGACCTGCGCGCTGCCGGAAAATACCTTCGCCTCGCGCAGGCGCCGTGCCTGGTCGTTGTCGGACTTGCTGCCGTCTTCCAGCGCAAAGGCGATGTCGTCCCAGCGTGAGCGCGGCAGAAACGGGCCGTCGAGGATCTCGGTCTCGACATCCTCGATGCGGTCGTTCGCATCGACACCCAGCGCCGCTGCCATCTGCGCAGCCGCCGCTTCGACGTTGCCGGCCTCGTCGGTCCAGGCCATGAAATGGTCGCGGCTGAGACACGCCTCGCGCACGACTTCCTTGAAGGTGACGTCGGCGGCGTTCGCCATCGCGGTCAGCAGCGCGCGGCCGGTGACGCTCTCCGGATCGCGCGCAGCCTCCAGCAGCACCTTCAGATTGGCGCGCTCCATCATGTCGGTCTGGTCGCGCTCGTCGATCACGGCGAAGCGCGCGGGAACGTTGGCCTCGAACGGAAATTGCTGGAGCAGGCGGGTGCACAGCGCGTGGATGGTCTGCACCTTCAGGCCACCCGGCGTCTCCAGCGCGCAGGCGAAGAGCTTGCGCGCCTCGCGGCGAATTTTCGCGCTGGGATGAGGGATGCCGACCGCGCGGATCGCGGCATCGAGCCCGGTATCGTCCAGCGTTACCCAATGACCGAGCGTGGTGAACACGCGCTCGGCCATGTTGGCCGCGGCCGCCTTGGTGAAGGTGATGCAGAGAATCTTCTCCGGCGGCACGCCCGACAGCAAGAGGCGGATCACGCGCTGCACCAGCACATGCGTCTTACCTGAGCCGGCATTGGCCGACACGAAAGCCGATGCGGTCGGATCCGACGCGCGCGCCTGTCGCGCACGCACCTCGTCCGGGATGGGGCGTGGCAGCTTTACCATTCCTCGATCCCCAGGCCGCCGGCCGCGGACCATTCCTTGATCCGGGCGAGATCGTCATAGGTGCCGTAGCGGTTGGTCCACATCGGCAGGTTCAGCGAGGTGTAGGGCTGGTTCTCGTCGTCGAAGGCGCGGATCAGCGCCTCCAGCTTGGCGCGCGCTTCCGCGGCGGCGGTGTCCGGCGGCTGCGGTTCGTCGCCCGGCTTGTATTTGAGTTCGAGGATGCGCTCCTCGCCGGCGGGATTGTTGCCGCTGAGGCGGACATAGACGAGCTGGCTCACCGAAACGCCGGCATCGATAGAGGGGAAGCCTCCCTCGCGCAGGATCGCCGCTTCCAGCGTGAGCTGCGGTGACAGGCCCATGCGCACTTGCTTGCCGGTCGGCGGCTGGCCGGTCTTGTAATCGAGGATGGCGTAGCCGCCGCCCTGGCGCCGCTCGATGCGGTCGGCGCGCGCGGACAGGCGGAAGCTGCGCGTGCTGTCGAGCGGGATCGAAATCTCGCCCCGTGTTTCCGCCGTGATCCCGTCGATCGCCTCGCGCCGCGCGGTCTCCCATTCGCCGAACCAGCGCGCGATGCGCTGAAAACGCGGCCACCACAGTGCTTTCGCCTCCGGCCGCTCCATCAGCGGCTCAAAATACTTTCTGCCGATCGCATGCAGCACGCGGGCGGGATCTTCGGGCAGGCGCGAAGCATAGGTCTCGGTGAACTCGCCGAGCGCATCGTGGATCGCCGAGCCGCGGTCGGCGGCCGAGAGCGGCATGTCGACGGGATCGAGCGCGGCGAGCTTCAGGATGCGTTTGGCGTAGATCGTGTAGGGGTCGCGCAGCCAGTCTTCGATTTCGGTCACCGACATCGTCAGCGGCCGTGTCGCGCGCGGGGGCCGTGGCTCGGGCTGCTTGATCGGCGTGACCTCGGTCGGCTGGTCCAGCGCGTCGGCGAAACGGACGTATGTCTCGCCGGTGCGAATGGCGGCCTTCCAGAGCTCGTCACCTGCGACCGCCTCCAGCCGATGCAGGAAGCGCGAGGCCACCGCGGGCGCGCCGCCCGCCTTGGCGGAATGGGTGAGGATCACCTCGCCGCCGCCGAGCAATTGCACAAAATCGTGGGCGGAGAGACCGATCCTGCGCTCCGGCAGATCGAGGCCGAGCTCGTGCCGCATCGGCCGGCTCAGCCAGGGATCGATGCGGGGGCCGGCGGCCAGACACCCTCGATCAGGCCGCCGACGATGATGCGGTCGGCCTGCATCAGGCGGGATTCCAGTGGGCCGTAGATCTGCAGCCGCGCGCCCGGCTTGTCCGGGCGCCGCACCGCGCGGTCGCTGAACGCGGTCTGGAAGACGTCCGGATAGTCCGGCAGCGGTACCATCAATCCGCTGGTGGTGCCGCCGCGCAGCAGATCGTCGAAGGCGGCAGCGAGCGCCAGGCCTTCGCGCTCTTCGAAGGCGAGCGGAATGCCCTGCTCGTCGCGCGACAGCTCGATCATGATCTCGCGATGACGGTGTGCGAGACTCGGCGAAATCAAATGGCTTTGACGATGCGAGACCCTCGATCGGGGCCAGTGCCTTTTGCAGGGCATCGATCAGCGTCTGGATGCGATCGAGGTCTTCTGCCTTGAGACGTGCCCGCGGCTCGGCCTTGTGGAGCGCGGAGACTTCGCTGCGCCAGAGCTTCGCCAGCTCGTCGCGAAAGCGGATGAATTCGCGCAGGAGGCCGGCCGTGCCGGCCGGCGGACGCGTGCCGCGCAAGACGGCAAGCTCGAGGCTCTCGATCGCCGGCTTCCACGCGCCGGGCGCGCGGCCGAGCCGGCACAGCGGATGCTTCAGCAGCGCCAGCAGCGTCGGCGGCTCCAGCCCTTTCGTCGCGGCCTCTGAGGCCAGGCGGGCAAAAACACCGGCGGAAGTTTCCATCAGGACGTCGCCGCCGGAATCATCGAAGGCGAGATCCCAGCGGGTCAGCGCAGCCATCACCCGCCGCGCTAGCGCGCGGTCGGGCGTCACCAGCGCCGCCGATCTGTCGAGATGTCGCGCTTCGCGCATGGCGATGGCGATGGCGAGCGCTTCCATTTCCGGATTGGGGGCTTCGACGACCGCGAGGTTCTTCATGCCGCCGGAAATTTTGGCGGCGACCTCGGGCTGTTTCAGCCGGTCGTGCCAGACTTCCGTCTTGGCCGAGGGGCGCATCGATTCGGAAGCGAGCAGATCGCGGCCGTCTTCGGCCGGCGGTTGAAGGATCTCGACGTCGCTGCGCTTGATGCCGAGACGCTGCAACAGCGCGTGCATGGCATATTGCGGGTGGTTCGAGGCGGGATGCTCAGCGAACTTGCCGAGCGAATCGCGAACGCCGCCGATGCTGCGCCAGGCATCGTCGTCGAGATCGGTGTCGAGGCCCGGCAGCACCACCGCACCGTGCGGCAGCGATGCGACCGCATGCAGGAATTTTGCGGTGGCGGGCATCGAACCGGTCGAACCCGCCGCGATGACGGGTCCGTTCGGGTGCGCGGTCAGCCGTTTGGCTTCCGCCGCGATCAGGTGATCGCGTCGCGCGGCCGGTTCGATCCGGTTGATCTCGGCGAGATGTTGCGGCCAGGCAATGCGCGCGATGCGCAGGAACTCGAGCGAGTGCTGCCAGTAGCGATCGAGCATATCTGGCACGAGGCCGTCGAGCGCATTCCATTCGACGCCGCGCGTAACCATGTCGTCGATCAGGCGTGCAAGATCGCCGGCGAGCGCCAGCGTCGAGGCGGGCCCCCCGACCACCAGCGGGGACAGCACTGGGCCCTTGGCCCAGGCGGCGACGAGCTGCGCCAGCGTCAGACGCCGTTCGAGCTCGCCAAGCCGCGGCGGAATCTCGAGCGGCGTCGCGCCGGAGAATTGCTCGCCCTCGTCGGCGAAGGCGAGCTCGTCCTCATCGATGTCACCGAGCGCGACGATGCGCGGCAGCACCACGGCATCGGCCTTCATCTCGTCGAGGAAGATCTCGCGCACGACGCGCATGGCGCGCCGTGTCGGCAAATACAGCGTCGCATCCGCCAGCCGTGCCGGTTCCTTGCGCGCCTCGAATCCCTCGACCAGCCGTCCCTCGAGCAGGGCCGTGACGACCGTGCGCAGGAACGGAACTGAAATGGGAACGCTGAAAACGCGCATGAGCTGCCTGATTCGGTGGATCAGGCAATATAGGGAGGCGGGGTCGATTGGTCATGGGTGCGGGGAGGAATCGTCCCCGTTCTCCCGCCGTCATTCCGGGGCGATGCGGCATCATTTCTCTCGTGCTCCGGACGCGGCGCAGCACGCAGTGATGCGCTGCTGAGCCGGGGCCCAGGCTGCTTCGTTACGTGAGGGAGCATAGAGTGGGTCCCGGCTCTGCGGAGCGGCACTTCGCGCCGCACCGCGTCCGGGACACGAAGAGCGGCCCTACGCTACGCTCTCCAGAAACGCTTCTTCCGCGGCGTGCACCGCATCCGGCGTGCCGACATGCATCCAGACGCCGTCGAGGCGGAGGCCGAAGAGGCGTTCCTGCTCGTTGGCGCGGTCGAACATCCTGGTCAGCGAGAACTCGCCCTGCGGCGCGCCTTCGAAGATCGCGGGCGACAGGATCGCCGCGCCGGCATAGACGAACGGAACGACCTCTTTTTCCTTGCGCTTGCGCAAGGCGCCATCGGGCAGCATGCCGTAATCGCCACGGCCGCTGTAGCCGATGCTGGTCGCGGTCGGCGCCATCAAGAGCAGGATGTCCATGCGCTCAGGGTCGAAGTTCTCGGCGAGCCGCGTCAGGTTGGAGCGCACGCCGTCGATCCACAGCGTGTCGGAATTGACATGGTAGAACGGCGCATCGCCGAGCAGCGGCAGCGCCTTGACCACGCCGCCGCCGGTGCCGAGCACCTGGTCGCGCTCGTCGGAGATGGTGACGCGCGGATGCTGGCGCGAGGCCGTGTGATCGATGATCTGATCGGGCAGGTAATGCACGTTGACCACGGCGTCGGTCACGCCGGCCTGGCCGAGCTTGTCGAGCACGTGATCGAGCAGCGGTTGGCCGGCGACCGGCACCATCGGCTTCGGCATCTTGTCCGTCAGGGGACGCATGCGCAGGCCGAACCCTGCGGCGAGCACCATGGCTTTGGTCGGTTTGACGGACATCCTTCGCTTTCTCAGACCTTTCGCGTCCGCGGCGATCCTAACACGAGGTTCGATCAGCCGCACCGCATCTCAACCGCCTTAACCACCCGCCGTGACGGTTGTACGACGGGTGTTGCCGTCATGCCCCGACTGCTGTGGAACGCGCCTTCTTCTTCTTGTCGCCGACCTTGAGGAAATTGACGCCGATCTGGTCGCCATTGACCCAGGCAAGCTCGCAGCGCCGGTAGGCCAGGCCGGTGGATGACAGCAGCAGAAAGAACTCTTTCAGATGCAGGCCTTCGACCGAACCGTCGATGGTCAGCTTGGCGCCGGTGTCGGAGACGTCTTCCATGGTGCATTCGCGCCGCCAGGTGCCGTCGATCCCCATCATCTGGGCCGGAATCCCACGCTCGAAAACGACCCGGCTGTTGCCACGCTGATCCGTCTTTACCGCCATCTGCCCGCTCCAGCCCCGTAATTGTCCGGCTGCCTGGCCGCCAGAATACCGACGTCTTGGCTAACAGCCGGTAAATCGGGCGCGAATCAGGCTTGAGGCGGCGGGACGTTGGCGAGATACCAGTCGCGCAAGGAGCCCAGCGCCGGATGCGCCAGCGAGCGCTGGAGATAGGTCCAGATCCGGGGCTGGTGACGGAGGTAATGCGGCTTGCCGTCGCGGCGGTTGAGCCGGGCGAAAGTGCCGAGCAGCCGCGTATTCCGCTGCGCCGACATGATGGCGTAGGTCTCGGCGAAGCCGGCGGCGTCGAAGCTCGCATCGCCTGCGCGGCGAGCCTTGATGTAGCGCGACAGCAGCGTCAGCTCGATGCTTTCGGGGACGTCGATCCGGGCGTCCTGCAGCAGCGAGACCACGTCGTAGGATTGCGGACCGAGCACGGTGTCCTGGAAATCGATCACGCCGACGCGCTCGATGCCGGTGCGATTGCCGAGCCAGATCAAATTGGGCGAATGATAATCGCGGATGATCCACGTCTTCGGCGCGGCCAGCGGCTTCTTCAAGAGCTCGCGCCACATTGCGAAGAATTCCGCGCGCCTCTCGTCGCTCAGCGGTGCGTCGCGATCGGGCAGATACCATTCCGGCATCAGGCCGATCTCGATCAGCAGCGCCTCGGTGTCGAAGACGGGGATGGCATAGGTCTGCCCGTCGAGCGGCAACGTGTCCGGCAGCGTCTTGCCATGTAGCGCGGCCAGCGCGTCGGTCGCGACTTCGTAGCGCTCGGCGATCGGACGCGGCGGGTCGCCTTCGATCACGCCTTCGCTGCCGAAATCCTCCGAGATCAGGAAGCCGTGGTCGAGATCGAAATGGTGGATCGCGGGCGCCGAGATTCCCGCCGCACGCAAGCCTTCGTCGACGGCCACGAACGGCCTTATGTTTTCGGCCAGATGCACGGCGGCGCTGTAGGACTTGCCGTTATAGATCGCTGCGCCATCCGGGCGCTGCGGCGAGTTCATGAGGATGACGACGCCGTCGTCACGGATCAGGCGCGCGTAGGAGCGTGTCGAGGCATCACCGGCCATACGCTTGCGGCCTGCGTCGATATAGCCGGATACGTCCAGAAACTCGCGCAGCGCCTTCAGTCGCGCCACAGTCGCCGCGGCCTTGCCATATCCGGTGATATCGGCGGCCCGCGCATTCGAGCCCAATGCGGGGCGATGCGTCAGGGCGATGTCGATGCGATCGGCGGGCATCGCCGACGGCGCTCGCTCCGGCCATTCGATCAGGACCAGCGTGGCATCGGGCAGCGGCGACAGCCCAATCTCCTCGAGGCTCGCTCTCGTCCTCGACGCGGTAGAGGTCGGCGTGCAGCGCCGGGAAGGGCGGCAGCTCGTAGCCCTGCACCAGCGTGAAGGTGGGGCTCGGCACTTCCAGCTCGTCATCGCCGGCGAGATAGCGGATCAGGCTGCGCGCTGCCGCGGTCTTGCCGGCGCCGAGGTCGCCGGTGAGCGTGATGACATCGCCCGGGCCGACCAGGAGCGCGAGATCGGCCATCAATTGCGAAGTGGCCGTCTCGTTATGGAGCGCGACGGAGAGTTTGGTGGATTCGCTCATTCGGCGGCGTCGCGATGCGCCGCCTGGTCGGTCGGGAAATCGCAGATCACGACCGTGCCGCGGCCGACGATCGAATCCACCCGCACCTTGCCGCCATGCAGCTCGACGAAGGAGCGCACCAGCGACAGGCCGAGGCCGGCACCGCGATGACGCGAGCCCTGCGAGCGGCTTTCAAACCAGTTGAACACCTTGTCCTTCATGTCGGCAGGTATTCCAGGCCCGGAATCTGTCACGGTGAAGACCACGCTGTGCTCGGTACGCTGTGCGCTGATGCCGACGGTGGAATCCTGTGGAGAAAATCCGACGGCATTGGCGAGGAGGTTATAGAGCACCTGCACCACGCGCTTCTCGTCGCCCACGAAGCTGCCGACATCGGGCGCGATCTCGACCTTGAGGCGGATGCGGTCGGTGGCGAGACGGTCCTGGATGCCTTCCGCGGCCAGCTCAATGGTCTTGCTGACGTCCACGGGGCCGAGTTCCAGCTTCATCGCGCCGGCGTCGATGGTGGCGAGATCGAGGATGTTGTTGGTCAGCGCCAGCAGCGCGTTGGTCGATTTGGTGACGTAGTCGAGATATTCCGCCTGCTTCGGCGTCAGCGGCCCGGTCGAGGGATCGCTGAGGAAATGCGCGAAGCCGATGATGGTGGTGAGCGGCGAGCGCAGCTCGTAGGAAACATGGTGGACGAAATCCACCTTCATCTGGTCGGCCGTCTCCAGCGCCTCGTTGCGCTCGCGCAGCGCGCGCTCGACATTCTCGGTGTCGGTGATGTCCTGGAACGTCAGCATGGTCGCGCCGTCATGCAGCGGGCGGATCATGCCGTCGAGCACGCTGCCGTCCTTGCGCTCCAGCTTCAGCGGAATGTCGGCGCGGCTCTCGATCGAGGTGACGGCCTCACGGATCTGGCGCCAGACCTGCGGGTCGTCGAACAGCTGGTGGCACCAGCCTTCGACGGTCTGGATATGCGGCTCGTCGCGCATGGCATCGCTCGACAGCTTCCACATCCGCACGAAGGCCGGGTTGAACAGCTGCGCCTTGCCGTTGCTGCCGAACACCGCGACGCCTTCGGCGAGGCTGTCCAGCGTCTCGCGCTGGACCCGGATCATGCCGTCGAAGCGGCGGGCGAGCCTCGAGGCTCTCAGTGACGTCGTCGAACAGATAGGTGACGCCGCCTTCCGGGTTCGGCGTGGTGACGACGGAGAGCGCGCGGCCGTCGGGCAGGTACCAGGTGTCCTTGGCGGCCTCGACCGCGCGGTAGGCCTCGTGCAGCTTGGCCTTCCACTCCCGGAAGTTCGGCTGCTCCTGCAGCTTGCGCGCGGCGCGGAGCTGGTCGAGCACGCTGGAATCGTCCGGATGGGCGTCGAGGAAGTTGCGGTCGAGATCCCACAGCCGGCGGTAGGAATCGTTGTAGAAGGCGAGGCGCCGCTGGCCGTCGAACACGGCGACACCCGAGGAGAGCTGGTCGAGCGTGCGGCGATGCGCTTCCGCCATTCGCACCAGCGCCGAGCTGAGCGCATCCGCCTCGCTGGCATCGATGGCGACGCCGACGCTGCCATTGCCGACATTGACGGCGCGCACGTCATAGATGCGCCGCTCGCCGCCGATCACGATCGGCATCCGCGAGGTGAAGTGAGCTGTGTCCTTCAGGCCGCGCTCCATCGCGGTGCGGTCGGCGCTGTCGAGCAGCTCGAGCTTGCGCTCCTGTGCATCGGTGACGCTGGCCGCCTCGGTCGCGCGGACATAGGCCGGGTTGGCGAAAGTGAGCGCGCCGTTCTCGCCCTTGGCCCAGATCGGCCACGGCGCCGCTGCTGCGAAGCCGCGCAGCATCTCGGTCTCGTCCGTCAGCGCCTTGTAACGCAGATTGGTCTCGGCGAGGTCGCGCCGTAGACCGGAGAGGCTCGCGAATCCGGACGATGGCCTGGCCGCCGATGGCGCGGCCGATCGCTTCCAACGTGTGGCCATGCGCGGTGGTCAGCGTCAGCTGGAACCCGTCGCCGCGGTCACGCAGCGCGTCGACCGCGTGGTCCATCAGCAGCGCAGGTTCCGGCGGCAGCCAGGTTCCAAATGCCAGCACGCGTTGCGGCGAGGAGTCGCGCGGCAGCACCAGGGAGATGTCGCCGGAAATCTGCGCGCGATTGTCGCCGGCCGGCCAGGAGATCAGGATTTGCGGCTCGGCGAACAGCAGCGCGCCGAAGCGGTCGGCCTGCAGCTGAAGTTCCCCAATCCGGGCGCGCAGCCGCGCCTCGTTCTTCGCCGTGCGCACCCTGGTGCGCATCAACAGGATCGCGGCCACCACCGAGAAGCCGAGCAGGGCCAGCGCGGTGGCGAGCACCGCGAGTTCCTGCCGGTTGAAATCCAGCATGATGGAGAGGGTGTCGATGAGGTCGGCGGCCTCGGCCGGCGCAGCCGGCAGCAGCGCTGCAAGAGCGCCTCCCAACAAGCCGTTGCGCGCCAACGATGTGCACGACAGCAGCGTCCGACGCATCGACACGATCACGCCTGACATAGTTGCCCCAAGACCGCACAAATTTACGCGCGGCGACCCCGTCGCGCGCAGAATCAAAAGACAATACCCTCACCGTGACTCCGCCGGTAAGAGTCCAGATCGTGAACGTAAAAGCGGTCCCTAAAAAATGCCGAGCGAGTTGTTCCAGCGCACGTCGTGCTTCGGGATGATTCGGCTGGGATTGCCCGGAGTTAGCGGCCGGTCGAGCCGAATCCGCCGGCGCCGCGGTCGGTTGCCGACAAGGTGGCGACGGGAACCAGTGCGGCCTGCACCACGGGCGCGATCACCATCTGGGCGATGCGCTCGCCGCGCGTGATCACGAACGGCGCCGCGCCGTGATTGATCAGGATCACCTTGATCTCGCCGCGGTAATCGGCGTCGATCGTGCCGGGCGAATTCAGCACGGTGACACCGTGCTTGGCGGCGAGTCCCGAGCGCGGCCGCACCTGCGCCTCGTGCCCAGGCGGCAGGGCGATCGCAAGCCCCGTCGGCACCAGCGCATATTGGCCGGGTGCGAGCGTCATCGGCTCGCCCTGCGGCACGGCCGCCATCAGGTCGAGCCCGGCGGCGTCCGCGGTTTGATAGGCCGGTAGCGGCAAACCGTCGGCATGTGCCAGTTGCTGCAGTTCGACCGTGACTTCAGTGCTCAAGACGCCGGCTCCGTGGATTTGTCGGTCGCGCGCTTTGCGATGTGCGCGACCAGTTCGATGGCGACCTGTTCCTTGGTCATCACCGGCCAGGAATCAACTGCAATCTCACCGTCCTTCGCACCATTCTTGCGGCTGAGCAGATGCACGGTGTTGCGGTCGCCGCCCATCACGCCGGTGGCAGGCGAGACGTCGTTGGCGACGATCCAGTCGCAGCCCTTGCGCGCCAGCTTGGACTTGGCGTTGTCGATGAGGTGCTCGGTCTCGGCGGCAAAACCGATCACAAGCGGCGGACGCTTGTCGGTCAGCTTGGAGATCGTGGCGAGGATGTCGGGATTCTCGACCAGCTGCAGCGGCGGCATGCCGGCCGACGTCTTCTTCAGCTTCTGCTCGCCCTCATTGACGACGCGCCAATCGGCGACGGCGGCGGCGAAGATCGCGATGTCGGCGGGAAGCGAGGCCTGCACCTGCTCCAGCATCTGGCGGGCCGATTCGACATGCTTCACCGTCACGCCGGCGGGATCGTCGAGATCGACCGGGCCGCTGACCAGGATCACTTCAGCGCCTGCGGCCTGCGCGGCCGCGGCAATGGCAAAGCCCTGCTTGCCGGACGAGCGGTTGGCGATGTAGCGCACCGGGTCGATCGGCTCGTGCGTCGGCCCTGCGGTGATCAGAACGCGCTTGCCGGCGAGCGGCTTCGGCACCGGCGGCCGCAGCAGGCGTTCGGCGGCCGTGGCAATCTCGATCGCTTCCGACATGCGGCCGACACCGGCTTCGCCCGCCTCCGCCATCTCGCCGGAATTCGGTCCGATCAGCACCACGCCATCGCGCTGGAGCAAGCCCACGTTCCGGCGGGTCGCCGCGTTGTTCCACATCAGCGGGTTCATTGCCGGCGCCAGCAGGATCTTGCGATTGGTCGCGAGCAGGATGGCGCTGGCGAGGTCGTCGGCATGGCCGTTCGCCATCTTCGCCATCAAGTCGGCGGTGGCCGGCGCCACCACGATCAGGTCGCACTCGCGCGCGAGCCGGATATGGCCGGCGTCGAATTCGCTCTGGGGGTCGAACAGGTCGGTGTAGACGCGCTCATGCGACAGCGCGCTCACGGCCAGCGGGGTCACGAATTGCTGCGCCGCCTTGGTCAGCACACAGCGGACCTCGACGCGCCGCTCCTTCAGCCGGCGGATCAGGTCGAGCGACTTGTAGGCCGCAATGCCGCCGCCGATGATCAGGGTGACGCTGGCCTCGGGGACCGCACCGGTGCGCTGGGGCGAGGGGGCGGACGATGCTGCAGGCGGCGCCGAAAACGGCGTCAGCGGCTCCTCGCGGCCCTCGATCAGCTCCCGCAGGATGACCCGGACCTCTTCCTCGACCGACCTGCGATTCTTGGCCGAGCGCAGCCGCAAATAGGTTTTGACGGTGTCGTCGAGCTTGCGGATGGTCAGGCTTGCCATGGCGCCCCTCCAGCACGAATGATGGCGATGCTATCATTCGTGTGATTGCAATGCAATCAAACTCTTGGCAATCACAGATTCCGGACGGCGATCAGGATCCCGATGAAGGTCGCGGCGATGATCCAGAGCGCGACGGTACGCCAGCGGTTCTTGCGGCCCTCGCTGCGGCCCATCGCGGCGATGCTTTCAGGCGACAGGCGGATGCCTTCCCGCGTCATGGTTTCGAGCTGCTCGAGCACCTTGACCGACCGCTCGGCAATCTCCGGCAGGCGCATCAGCACGCGCGCGATGTCGCCGGTCCCGGCAAGCGCGCCCTGCACCCGCCCGATCGGTCCGAGATTGCGCTCGATCCATTCCCGCACCACGGGGTCGGCGACCTTCCAGATATCGAGCCTGGGATCGAAGCCGCGCGCCACGCCCTCGACCACGACCATGGTCTTCTGCAGCAGGATCAGCTCCGGGCGCGTCGTCATGTCGAACAGGCCGGTGACCTCGAGCAGCAGCGTGAGCAGCCGCGCCATCGAGATCTCTTCGGCCGTGCGGTTGTGGATCGGCTCGCCAATGGCGCGGATTGCTTGCGCAAAATTCTCGACGGAATGATGCGCGGGCACGTAGCCCGCCTCGAAATGCACCTCGGCGACGCGGCGATAATCGCGGGTGATGAAGCCGAGCAGGATTTCGGCGAGGAAGCGCCGCTCCTTCATCCCGAGCCGGCCCATGATGCCGAAATCGACCGCGACGAGGCGGCCGGCGTCGTCGAGGAACAGATTGCCCGGATGCATGTCGGCATGGAAGAAGCCGTCGCGCAGCGCGTGGCGCAGAAAGCTCTGGATCACCTTGCGGCCGAGATCGGGCAGATCGACCTGCGATTCTGCCAGGCGTTTGTGATCGTTCAGCGCGATGCCGTCGATCCACTCCATCGTCAGTACGTTGTGCGTGGTGCGGTCCCAATCGACCTCGGGCACGCGGAAATCGGGATCGTCGCGGGTGTTCTCAGCCATCTCCGACAGCGCGGCCGCCTCCAGCCGCAGGTCCATCTCCATGGCGACCGAACGCGACATGGTGTTGATGACCTCGATCAGGCGCAGCCGCCGCGCCTCCGCCGAATAGGCCTCGGCCTTGTGCGCGACGAAGAAGAAATCGGAGAGGTCGCGGCGGAAGCGCGACGCTACGTTCGGCCTGAGCACCTTGACCGCGACCTGTTTGCGGACGCCGTCATGCATCACCTCGCCGCGATGGACCTGCGCGATCGAGGCGGCTGCGACCGGCGGACTGAGGCTTACGAAGATATCCTTCAGCGGCCGCTCCAGCGACGTCGCGATGGCGGCCTCGGCTTCGTCCTGCGGAAACGGCGGCAGACGGTCCTGCAGGCTTTCGAGGTCGCGCGCCATGATGACGCCGACGACGTCGGGACGCGTGGCCAGGAACTGTCCGAGCTTGAGATAGGCGGGGCCCATCCGCGTCAGCGCGCGCGATCCGCGGGCCGTGCTTGGTGCCGCGGCGTTCGACCAGGCGCGCCAGCTTCAGCGCGAGTTGCCCGGGCGGCGGCACCAGGCTCGGGTCGACGGAGCCGAACACGCCCTCGCGGGCGAACACGAACGCGGCGCGGATCAGGCGCGAAATGTGGGTGAAGGCAGAGATCACAAACGCCAGCCCGAATGCAGTGCGACGATGCCGCCGGAGAGTGTCTGCCAGCTCACGCGGGAAAAGCCGGCGTCGCGGATCATGTCGGCGAAGGCGTTCGGCTTCGGAAACTTGCGGATCGATTCGACGAGGTATTGATAGGATTCGGCATCGCCCGTGACCATGCGGCCGAGCGGCGGAATCACCTTGAACGAGAACAGATCGTAGATCTTATCGAGGCCGGGCATCTCGACGGTGGAGAATTCCAGGCAGAGGAAGCGGCTGCCGGGCTTGAGCACGCGATAGGCCTCGGCCAGCGCTTTGTCGATCTGCGGCACGTTGCGAATGCCGAAAGCGATCGTATAGGCGTCAAAGCTGCGGTCGGCGAAGCCGAGCGCTTCGGCATTGCCCTCGACGAAATCGACCTGGGTCTCCAGATGCCGCTTGATGGCGCGCTCGCGGCCCACGGCGAGCATGTCGGAATTGATGTCGCAGACAGTGGCATGGAAGCCCGGGCCCGCGGCCTTGGCGGCGCGGAACGAGATGTCGCCGGTGCCGCCGGCAACGTCGAGCAGCGCGAACGGCCGGCCGCCCCGGGGCGGGTCGAGCGCCGTGATCATGATGTCCTTCCAGACCCGGTGCAGGCCACCGGACATCAAATCGTTCATCAGATCATAGCGCGACGCCACGCTGTGAAACACGTCGTTCACCAGCGTCTGCTTGTCCCCGAGGGGAACGTCCCTGAAGCCAAAATGCGTGGTTTCGCCCGGCCGATCCATTACTCTACTCCACTGGGCGAACCATAGCGCGCCCGCCGCAATGGCGCTATCACACCGCCCTCATAAGGTGAATGCCTGACCATGCCTGAATTGCCCGAAGTCGAGACCGTCCGCCGCGGCCTTCAGCCCGTCATGGAGGGTGCGAAAATCCTGGTCGCGGAGGCCCGCCGGCCGGATTTGCGCTTTCCGTTCCAGCCGGACTTCGTGGCCCGGCTCAAGGGGCAGGTGGTCACCGGGCTCGGTCGCCGTGCAAAATATCTCATGGCGGATCTCGCCTCCGGCGACGTGCTGCTGATGCATCTCGGCATGTCCGGCTCGTTCCGCGTCATCAAGCCCGACAACGAGGCCGCGCCCGGCGAGTTTCACTATCCCAAGGGCAAGGATTCAGCGCACGACCATGTGCTGTTTCGAATGTCCTCCGGCGCGGACATCGTGTTCAACGATCCCAGGCGCTTCGGTTACATGAAAGTGATCGCGCGCAACGCGCTCGACGACGAGCCGCTGCTGCGCGGGCTCGGCCCCGAGCCGCTCGGCAACGAGTTCGACGCGGCGATGCTGGCGCGATCCTGCCAGGACAAGACGACCAGCCTGAAGGCCGCGCTGCTCGACCAGCGCGTGGTGGCGGGGCTCGGCAACATCTATGTCTGCGAGGCGCTGCATCGCTCGCATCTGTCGCCGCGCCGGATCGCGGCGACGCTGGCGACCAAGGGTCGCAAGGGCGTTGGCGGCGGCGAGCCGACCGATCATGCCAAGCGGCTGGTGAGCGCGATCCACACGGTGCTGAATGACGCCATCAAGGCCGGCGGCTCCAGTCTGCGCGACCATCGCCAGACCTCGGGCGAGCCTCGGTTACTTCCAGCATTCGTTCAAGGTCTATGACCGTGAGGGAGAGGTCTGCAAGACGCCCGCTTGCGGCGGCACGGTCAAGCGCTTCACCCAGAATGGCCGCTCGACCTTCTGGTGTCCGAAATGTCAGAAATGAGGATCGGGCTTGTAGCCTAGAGGTAGGGCCCGTAGCCCGGATGGAGCGCCGGACTGCAAAAAATTGCTCCGTCATTGCGAGCGAAGCGAAGCAATCCAGATTGTCACCGCGGAGGGACTCTGGATTGCTTCGATGCGCTCGCAATGACGGGGATCGAGCCCTTCTCAAAAACGCGAAGCGAAGCAATCCGGCCGGGCTGGTGGCCGGATTGCTTCGTCGCTGGGGCCCTTCCGGATGGCGAAGGGCCGGCTGTCGTCCTTAAGCGATTGCCCCGCTCAGGACGCCAGGGTCGTGGTCTCGTCCGCCGCAAGCTCGGCGGCGACGTGCAGCATGCCGTCCGCGGCCGACATCACCTGGTCGATCAGGACGTTGGTCGTGGCTTCGAGCTCGAGCCGGGTCTCGATCCAGCGCCAGAGGCCGCGGATCTCGTCCGCTGACTTGCCGTTCGGCGCGAACTCGCTGACCGCAAGACCGCTCGCGAGCGAGTCCTGGTGATCATTGCGCATCACGATCAGCGGGCGCGCGAGCACCTCGGCGAGATCGAGCGCGGCTTCCTCGGCGAGCGTGTTGGCGGCGTTGTCGATGCGCTGGCCGCGGATCGGGGTCTGGTTCAGCACGAAGCTGTAGGGCCGCTTCCAGGCGCGCGCGACGCTGAGCGTCGAGACCGTCGCCTCGATGTCGGCAACGCTCGGGCGAGCCGGGATCAGACAGAGATCGGAATGGCGGATCGCCGCGGTGGTGGCGGCGCTGAGGCCGGCCGCGGTGTCGACGATCGCGAGCTGCAGGCCGCTGTCGGCCAGCATCTTCAGACGCGGCTCGATGTCGGCGGCATGGTAGATCGGCTCGACGACGACGTCGTCGGTGTTGCGGCGGCGTGCCCAGTTGGACAGGGTGCCCTGCGGGTCGGTCTCGATCAGGCGGACGGTGAAGCCGGCCTGCTTGGCTGCCAGCGCGAGGCCGATGGCGAGCGTGCTCTTGCCGCTGCCGCCCTTTTGGGTGGCCAAAACGATCGTGTGCATTTGAAGATCAATCCTTTGGAGTTGGGTCAGGAATACGCCACGCGAACGTGCATCGATTTCGATGCTGAGCTCTTCTCGCTCAGGACGTGCCGGCCCGATCCAAAGGGGATCGCGGAGGTCCGAATCAACGGTAACGATGATGGCGGAATAGGGAATGCCAGCTAATCCGTACCATTACTGGACCAGTAGTCGTACGTGTGATGTGCTCGCCGCCGTGCATTGAAAGGGCAGGCGAGATGAGCAGCAACTGGCGCGACCGGACGGCAACCACCTTTGACTGCCAGAAGATGCCCGCGGTCTCGAGTCGCGGCATGGTGGTCAGCAACCATCCGCTGGCCTCCAGCGCCGGCGCCGAGATGCTGGCGGCCGGCGGCAACGCCGTCGATGCCGCCATCGCCACCCTGTTCACGCTGACCGTGGTCGAGCCGATGATGGTCGGCATCATCGGCGGCGGCATGGCGCATATCCGGCTGGCCGACGGCAGCCATCGCATCATCGACGGTCAGAGCACCGTGCCCTCGGCGGTTCGCGATACGACCTATACATCCAAGCCGGGCTCGGCCCACGACGTGTTCGACACAATCGGCAACGAGAACCTCAACGGCCCGAAGGCGGTGGCGACGCCGGGCTCGCTCAAGGCCTGGTGCGAGACGCTGCGCCGGTTTGGCACCATGAGCCTTGCGGACGTGATGCAGCCTGCGATCAAGCATGCCGCGCGCGGCTATGCGACGACGCCCTATTTGCACGAATGCATCAGCGAGAGCGCGGGTGAGATGCGCAAGGACCGGGCGATCGCGGCGATCTTCCTGCCTGGCGGCGCGCCTCTGAAGGTCGGCGAGCGCGTGGTGCAATCGGAATATGCGGAGACGCTGCGTCACATCGCCGATCACGGCGAGCAGGCGCTCTACGAGGGACCGCTCGGCGATATCCTGGTCGACTACATGGAGAAGGCCGGCGGGTTCATCCGCCGCAACGATCTCACGGCCTACAAGACGGTCGAGCGCCAGCCGATCCGCGCCGACTATCGGGGCTGGACCATTTTAGGCCCGCCGCCGCCTGCCGCGTCCGGCGTGCACATCGCGCAGATGCTCAACATTCTCGAGGGCTACGACATCGGCGGCCTCGGCTTCGGCACGCCGGAGACGATCCACTACCTCGCCGAAGTGCTGAAGATCGCCTTCGCCGATCGCGCCGCTGCCAGCGGTGACCCTGACTATGTCGGCGTGCCCGTGGAGAAGCTGACCTCGAAGGCCTATGCCGAGGAGCGCCGCCGCGCCATCGATCCCGCGCGGGCGCAGATTTGGGGCGCCGGTGTGTCGCAACTCGAAGGCGCACACACCACGCACATGACGGCGGCGGACAGCTTTGGCAACGTGGTCGCGACCACGCAGACCATCAACAATCTGTTCGGCGCCAAGATCATGATCCCGGGCTTAGGCGCCATCGCCAACAACTACATGAATTTGTTCGATCCGCGGCCGGGCCACGCGCTCTCGCTGGCGCCGGGCAAGCGTGTCACCACCTCGATGTCGCCGATGATGGCGCTCGATGGCGGCAAGCTGCGCTACGCGCTCGGCCTGCCCGGAGGCAAGCGCATCTTCCCGAGCGCGATGCAGGCGCTGGTCAATCTGATCGACCACGGCATGAGCCTGCAGGAGGCGGTCGAGGCGCCGCGTGTGTGGACCGAGGGCAACGCCCTCGAGGTCGAGCAGACGGTGCCGGAGGATGTTCGCAGGAAGCTCGAGGGCCTGGGCCATAAGGTGCAGCCCGTGGCAACCGTCGCTGGCGGCATGAACGGCATCGCTTTCCACGACGACGGCACCATGACCGGAGCCGCCTGCTGGCGCGCCGACGGCACGCCGGTCGGGATATCGGGTGGTCTCGCGCGGAGCGGCATCAGGTTCAGGTTGGGCTAGCCGGGAAATCACAGGACGGTGCGCTCGGCCGTCAGGGGTCCCTGAGGTCGTCCAATCGCCCGCAGACGTCGCGATCTCATTCCAGCGTTTGGCATTTCTCGAACAGCGGCGGCATTTTTCGAACAATCGCCTTTCCCGGTGCAGGATCGACGTCACTTCGGACCCTATCCACTGCGGATGACGACACGAGCCCGGCAATGTATGCTGCAATCGGCTGTCGGCAGGCGCGTCGGTCAGCGTCTCGGTAAGGCTGTGCGTATGGGCAGGGATATAGGCGGCGACTTCTTGGCTGGCGGAGGCGAGCTGGGCGCCTTGACGCGAGCCTTTGACTGGTCGAGCACGTCCCTTGGCCCTCCAGAAAGCTGGCCTCAAAGTCTTCGCGTTACGGTGCGGCTCGTTCTGACCTCGCGGCACCCCATGTTCATCTGGTGGGGGCCGGAGCCTCATCCAGTTCTACAACGATGCATATCGAGAGACGATGGGGCCGGAAAGGCACCCAAGCGCTTTGGGGATGCGCGGTCGCGAGTGCTGGGCTGAGATCTGGGACATCATTGGTCCTCAGATCGAGTACGTCATGTCCGGCAAGGGAGCGACCTGGAACGAAGACCAATTGGTGCCGGTCACGCGTCACGGACGTCGCGAGGACGTTTGGTGGACCTATAGCTTCGGCCCCATCGATCTTGAAGGCAAGGTTGGCGGTGTGCTTGTCGTCTGCAGGGATGTCACGTCCGAGCATAAGGCAAGGGAAGCGCTCAACCTCATCAACGAAGAGCTGAAGCACCGCGTCAAGAATACGCTTGCGGTGTTGAGCGCGGTAGCTGCGCAGACATTTCGCGATCCCACGAGCAAAGCGGGTCTCGAAAAGTACCAGGCGCGACTGGGCGCCTTTGGACGCGCGCAGGACCTGCTGACCGCGTCAAACTGGGCGGCCGCGCCGCTCCACGATGTGATCCGCACTGCTCTTGCACCCTATCGGACAGGTGAAGGCCGCTTCACGGTGTCGGGTCCTCCACTCGTCGTGAAGTCTCGACAAGCGCTTGCTCTGTCCCTGGCGCTGCATGAGCTTGCGACCAACGCTTTGAAGTACGGCGCGCTGACCGTGGCGGGAGGCTGTGTATCAATCACATGGACGGTCGAATCCGAGGACGGTGAGTCGAAGTTCATTTTTGTCTGGGAGGAGATTGACGGCCCGCTTGTGTCGGAGCCCGTCGGCGCAGGTTTCGGCTCCAGGCTTATTTCGCGCGTACTGAAAGACGATTTCAGCGGTTCCGTCGATGTTTCCTATGGCGCGGCCGGGCTCAAATGTCGTCTGACGGCGCCTCTCGGAAATCTCGGGACTTCGCAAATTATCACGTGAGACCCTGCATGGGCGTGGTCCAGCGGAAAACATCACGTACCGCGCCGCATCGGACACGAGAGAGCTTGAGGATCGCTCGCTCTATTTCCTGACGCAGATCACGCGCACGACGGCGGCTTTCGCGTCGGTCGATGTACCGTTCGGCGTGATCTGGTTGGCCTTTAGAAAATCGCGCACCGCGTCTGTGGACACCATCACGGCCTGCGAGGCCGGCATCGAAGTCGCAGGGCCCGCCACCATGGCTGGCTTCAACAGCGCAATGCCGGCGAGCTTGCCGTCGGCGTCGATGGCCGGGCTGCCGGAAAACCCGACCGCCGGCGGTGGGGACAGCACGGAATCGCCGCTCGGGACCGGCGCCAGCGCGGCCTTGACGACCGAGACGCCGCCTGCGCCGCCCTGGCTTTGCGGATCGGCGATGCCGACGATGTCCACATTCGTCTTGGCCGCGCCGCCGGCGAGGCTGAGCGGCTTCAGGCCGCGTGCGCCGTAGATGTGCAGAAGCGCCAGGCCGCGTTCCTTGTCCTCGGCGAGACGGTCGGCACTGCCATGGCCTGCGATGGTGATCGCAAGGCAGCCGTCGGTGACGAGGCGGTCGGCGACGATCGCGCCGTCGTCCGTGACAACGAAGCCGGTGCCGTAGTCGACCGTCTTGCGCGGCGGCGGCCCGGCCTGCGGTCCTGCCGGGAACGGATTGAACGCGCTCGACATCGCAATGACGACCGGCTCGACCGTGTTCTCGGTCGCCTGGTCGTAGAGGATCGTCATGGTGCGCACCTCGTCACCCTTGAAGGTGCCGCGCACGTAGAATTTCTTCAGGCCCTGCAAGCCTGACAGCACGAAGAAGTCGGGCTTCACCACGGTATAATCGACCTTGCGCCCGGACGGCTCCTTCTCGAGATCCGCGAGCTTTGCCGTGGTCGGGTTCGCCTCCTTGCGGCGGCTGAGCAGCACCTGCACGGTTCCTGTCGGGGAGGTCCATTTCGACCCGTTGGCGTCGCTCGCCTGCTGTGGCACCAGTTTCGAGGGGATGCCGAGTCGGGCACCGCTGGTCGGCTCCGTCACGATTTTCCAGCCGACGCTGTCCTGCTTCTTTCGCGCCGTTTCGGCGAGCGCGGCGCGCTCCTGCGGATTGAGCACGCCGGTCGGCTTGCCGCCCTTGGCCTTCTGGTATTCCTTGATGGCGTTGACCATGCGGTCGCTGACGTCGCCGGTGATGGCGCCGTTGTACTGGCCGACCCAGGCGAGGTCGGATTGCAGCGCCAGCCGCTCGGCCTTTGCCATGGCATCCGCCGTCGCCGCCGGCGTCTGCATGGCCGGTGGCTGGATCGGCACGGTCTGGACCGTCTTCGGCTTGGTGCCAGGGATCTGCGGCGTCGTCATCTGGGCGTTCGCAGCCGTGGTGGCCGCAAACACCAGGGTTGCCGCAAGCATCGATCTCATGACAAATCCAACCAGCCCATTGAACGCAGTGCCATTGAAGCACATCTCGTTGGTCGCAAACAATGTTGGGGTGGTTCAGGTGTTGGCTCCTCACCATGAGGGGTGAGAGGAACGAAAGACGATGCTGAGCCCGGACGAACTGGAACGCTATGCCCGCCATATCGTGCTGCGCGATGTCGGCGGCCCGGGCCAGGCCGCGCTGAAGCGCGCCTCCGTGCTGGTGATCGGCGCCGGCGGCCTCGGCGCGCCCGCCCTGATGTATCTGGCTGCCGCCGGCGTGGGCACGCTCGGCGTGGTCGACGATGACGTGGTGTCGCTGTCGAACCTGCAGCGCCAGGTGATCCACACCACGCCTGATATCGGCAGGCACAAGGTCGAGAGCGCCGCCGAACGCATCGCGGCGCTCAATCCCCATGTCCGCTTCGTCGGCCACGCCACTTGGCTCAATGCCGACAACGCGCTCAGCCTGATCGGCGACTACGATCTCGTGCTCGACGGCTCCGACAATTTTTCGACGCGCTATCTGGCTTCGGACGCCTGCTTCTTCGCCAAGCGGCCGCTGATTACCGCCGCGCTCGGCACTTTCGACGGCTCGCTCACGACCATTCGCGCGCATGAACGAAACGAGCAGGGCGAATTCAACCCGACCTATCGCTGCCTGTTTCCGGAGGCGCCGCCGCCCGGCACCGTGCCGGCCTGTGCGGAAGCCGGCGTCATGGGTGCGCTGGCGGGGGTGCTCGGCTCGTTGATGGCGATGGAGGCGATCCGCGAGATCGTCGGTTTCGGCGAAGGCCTCGTCGGCCGCCTCCTGATGATCGATGCGCGCGCGATGCGTTTCGAGACGCTGCGCTATGGGCGCGATCCCGCCAATCCGCTCAACGGCGACGGGCCCGTGGTCACCGACCTCAGCGCCCATCGCACTTGATTGTCGCGGTTAGGCGGCGGCGGGTTTCTCGCTGTCGAGATGCGCCATCTGCTCGGCTGCGTAGCGGGTGCCGGAAGCAACATCCGGCGGGAAGGCTTTTGCCAGCGCCGCAAGATGCGCCTGTGTCAGCGTGAACCTGGTCGCGCCGAGCGCTTCGGTGAGACGGTTGCGGGTTCGTGCGCCAACCAGCGGCACGATCTCCTTGCCCTGCGCCGCCACCCAGGCAATCGCGACTTGCGCCGGCGTTGCACCGATCTCGGTGGCGATCGCACGGAGGGATTCCACCAGCGCGAGATTGGCATCGAGGTTCGCGCCCTGGAAACGGGGCGTCATCAGGCGGTAGTCTCTGCCGGCCTTGCCACTGTCCTTGGTCCAATGGCCGCTGATCAGCCCGCGGGCCAGCACGCCGTAAGCCGTGATGCCGATGCCGAGTCTCGCGGCAGGTCTTGAGGATGTCGCGCTCGATGCCACGCTCGATCAGCGAATATTCGATCTGGAGGTCGGCGATCGGATGCACCGCATGTGCGCGGCGGATGGTGTCTGAGCCGACCTCGGACAGGCCGATATGCCTGACATAGCCGGCCTTCACGAGATCGGCGAGGCCACCGATCGTCTCCTCGATGGGAACGTTGGGATCGAGCCGCGCGGGACGATAGATGTCGACATAGTCGGTGCCGAGCCGCTGAAGCGAGTAGGCTAGAAAGTTCTTGGTTGCTGCGGGCCTCGTGTCCATTCCGGCAAACTCGCCAGCAGGCCCGCGCAGCGCGCCATACTTGACGCTGATCTGCACTTTTTCGCGCGGCACCTTCTTCAGCGCTTCCCGCACCAGCATCTCGTTGTGGCCCATGGCGTAGAAATCACCGGTGTCGACCAGCGTGATGCCGACATCGAGCGCAGCATGAACCGTGGCGATGGCTTCGTCGCGGTCGGCGGGGCCGTAGACCTCGGACATCCCCATGCAGCCGAGGCCGAGGGTGGAGACGGTAGGACCGGTTGAACCGAGTTTGCGCTGTTCCATGATGTGGCTCTCCTCGAAAAGGCGGCTGCTGGTCGCGCCGCGTGACAAGGCCGGATATGCGCCTGCTCGATTGCGCCGATAAGCTGGACAATCAAGAATAGCTTGTTCACACTGGCGAACAATGCCTGAGCCAGATCTGCGCGATCTCGATGTCTTCGTTGCCGTCGCCCGCACCCGCAATTTCCGGCGGGCGGCGGTCGAAATTCGCGTTTCAGTGTCGAGCCTTAGCCAGCGGCTACGGGACCTGGAGGAGCGCCTCGGCGTCCGCCTGATGAACCGCACCACCCGCAGTGTAGCCCTGACCGAGGCGGGCGAGCTGCTGCTGTCGCGGGTGGCGCCGGCGCTGCGCGACGTCGGCGACGCCCTGGAAGAGGTGCGGGGCTTGCGCGAGGTCGCCTCGGGCCGCCTGCGCATCAACGCGCCGCCGCCGGCGGTCGACCTTGTGCTGGCGCCGATGGTTGGCCCGTTTCTCGGCCAGCATCCCCAGGTCGATCTCGACATCGTTTCCGAGAGCGGCTTCGTCGACATCGTCAGTGGTGGCTACGACGCCGGCGTGCGCTATGGCGAGCATCTCGCGCAGGACATGGTGGCGATCCCGCTGAGTGGGCCGCAGAGCTATGTGGTGGTCGCTTCGCCCGATTACCTCGCGCGCCGCGGCAGGCCGAAACATCCGAAGGATCTGCTCGATCACGATTGCATCCGCCCGCGCTATTCGAGCGGCGTCATGCACGATCTGGAGTTCGAGAAAGCCGGTCAGGTCGTGAAGGTGGATCCACCTGCAAAGCTGATCTCGACCAATATGAACCTTGCGATGCGCGCCGCGCTCGACGGTGTCGGCATCTGGGCGACTCTTGACGGCTACGTCGGCGAAACCCTGAAGTCCGGTGCGCTGGTCAGCCTGATGGAAGATTGGTGCGAGCCGTTTCCCGGCCCATTCCTGTATTACCCGAGCCGGCGGCAGACGCCGCCCGCGCTGCGCGCCTTCATCGATTTCGCCGCCGACTGGCGCAAGCGAAATGGGCTGCGCTCATAGACCCTCATGATGAGGAGGCGCGAAGCGCCGTCTCGAACCATGAAAGGCCCGGTGCTCGCCCGCGGCCATCCTTCGAGACGACCGCTGCGCGGTCTCCTCAGGATGAGGGACGGAGGGCTTGTCGCTCAGTCGGGGACAACTCAGAGCATGCTCGGCAGCACGCGATCCGGCGGCTTGTGGGCGTCGAGGAAGGTGCGGATGTTGATGATCACCTTCTCGCCCATCTCGACGCGGCCTTCGATCGTGGCCGAGCCCATATGCGGCAGCAACGTCACCTTGCCGGCCTTGGCGAGCCGCACCAGCTTCGGGTTGACCGCGGGCTCGTGCTCGTAGACGTCGAGGCCGGCACCGGCGATCTCGCCGCCTTCGATCAGCTTGATCAGCGTGTCCTCGTCGGTCACCCCGCCGCGCGCGGTGTTGACGATGTAGGCGTCTTTCCGGATCAGCTTCAGCCGCCGTGCCGAGAGCAGATGATAGGTCGCCGGCGTGTGCGGACAGTTCACCGAGATGATGTCCATCCGGGCCAGCATCTGGTCGAGGCTTTCCCAATAGGTCGCCCCTAACTCTTCGGCGATCTTCGGCGCCACCGGACGGCGGTTGTGATAGTGGATCTGCAGGCCGAAGGCGCGGGCGCGGCGCGCCACCGCCTGGCCGATGCGGCCCATGCCGATGATGCCGAGACGCTTGCCACCGATGCGGTGGCCGAGCATCCAGGTCGGCGACCAGCCGGCCCACGGTTTTCCCTCGGTCAGGATCGAGGCGCCTTCGATCATTCGCCTCGGCACGGCGAGGATCAGCGCCATGGTCATGTCGGCAGTGTCCTCGGTGAGGACCTTCGGCGTGTTGGTGACGGTGATGCCGCGGGCATGCGCGGCCTCGACGTCGATATTATCGACGCCGTTGCCGAAATTGGCGATCAGGCGCAGCTTGCAATCGGGCTGGTTGACGATGTCGGCGTTGATATGGTCGGTGACGGTTGGAACCAGCACGTCGGCGGTGCGTGCGGCTTCCGCGAGCTGCTCGGCGGACATCGGCGTGTCCTCGAGATTGATCCGCGCGTCGAACAATTCGCGCATCCGCGTCTCGATCGAATCCGGCAGCTTGCGCGTCACGACAACGAGGGGCTTTTTCTTCACCGACATGTCCTGCTCTCATGAGGCGTCGCAGGCCGCCTCTGTCGCCAAAGGCCGGTCGTTGAGGCCTCATTAACCCGGTTGTTCGACACTGCCCTTGCCGTGTCCGTCCCCGGCGTTTCCTTCAAGCTCTCCCGAGACTTCCGGCCGGAAAATCGGGGCAAACTGGTTGTTCAAGTGCCCGTCCTCTCTACCAGAAGGCCGGGCCAAGACAAGAACCACGGGGTTTAGGCTTTGAAGGTCTGGCTGGGAACACCCGCGTGGGGCGGGTGAGGGCTGACGTGGCAGGATTTTGATTTTGAAATGAAGACCCGGCTCGGCCGGTTCTTCGGCAGGAGACGGGTTGATGGCGTTGGGGCGTTTTTGTTCGGTGATGGCGCTCGTTTGCACCTGGTTGAGCGCCTCGGTCGGCCCCTCGCACTCGGCCAAGGACAGCTCCCCGCAGACCGCCAGCGGCTTGCCGGTGCCGCGTTACGTCAGCCTCAAGTCTGATCACGTCAACGTCCGCGCGGGCCCGACCAAGGACAATGACGTCGCCTGGGTCTACACCCGCGCCGGCCTGCCGGTCGAAATTACCGCCGAGTTCGAGAACTGGCGCCGGGTCCGCGATTCCGAGGGCGCCGAAGGCTGGGTCTATCACTCGCTGCTGTCGGGTCGCCGCACCGCGGTCGTCACCATGAAGCACAAGGACGAACTCGCCCCGATCTACGACCGGGCCGATCCCGACAGCGCGGTGGCTGCAAAGCTCCAGGCCGGTGTCGTCACCCAGGTCAAGAAGTGCACTGCAAACTGGTGCCGCGTCACCGGCAACGGCTTCGACGGCTGGATCCAGCAGGAGCGCCTCTGGGGCGTGTACTCGGACGAGCTGGTGAATTGACGCACTTCCGTCGTCCCCGCGAACGCGGGGACCCATAACCACAGGGTTTAGTTGTTTTGGAGGGTGTCAACCAGCGTGGCTCATCGAGAGATCACGCGGCATGGGTCCCCGCGTTCGCGGGGGCGACACCTGAGCGAGACCCTCAGCGCTTCTTGCGCAAGCGCACGACCATGTCGATGCGTGCGATCTCGTAACCCTCGGGCACCTCCGGCATCTTGGACAGCGCCAGATGCGGATCCTCGATGTCGACCAGCTCATGGCTGTTCTCGAGGTAGTAGTGGTGGTGGGTGGTGACGTTGGTGTCGAAATAGGTCTTGGTGCCGTCGACACTGACCTGGCGGAGCAGGCCGGCATCGGTGAGCTGGTTCAGCGTGTTGTAGACGGTGGCCAGCGACACCGGAACCTTGGCCAGGGTCGCTTCCTCGTACAGCATTTCAGCCGTCAGGTGCCGTGCACCCTTGCCGAACAACAGCCAGCCGAGGGCCATGCGCTGGCGCGTCGGACGGAGCCCGGCGGACTGGAGCATTTCGTTGACGTCGTGCCAGGGGCAGCCGGTCAGAGCCGGCTGGCGGCCGGACAGCAGGGCCGCGGAGTGGACGTCGTCGTCGTGATGGGGCGCGGTATTCTCGCTCATTTCCAGTTTTTCGGGCACGCGTGAACAATATCTCTCAGCAATATAAGAACAGAAAGATGCAGATGCAAGTTTCTCGCAACTAGAGAGGTTCTAATCAGACTTGAGGATTCCAATCAGGCTTGGAACCGGGCCGGGATCGCGTCATTTTACCTTCATGGATGCGCTTTGCCACCCGAAATGGCCTGTGTTAGAGAGCGCGCGGTTCCGCTTAGCCGATTTTGGCGCAGCCGGGCATGGAGGCCCGGTCGGCAGTCCATCCGGGGCATGCGGGAGCCGCGCCTGACTATGGCAGTTGGCGTTGCTCTCCGACCGAGACGGGGCCCATTTTCGCCAAAGAATGCCGCTCAATCGGAATTCAAACAGAGGCTCGTGCATGCTGAACAGGCGCAACGGTTACGAATACGAAGATCTGCTGGCCTGTGCCCGCGGCGAGATGTTCGGTCCGGGCAATGCCCAGCTGCCGTTGCCGCCGATGCTGATGTTCGATCGCATCACGGAGATCAACGAGACCGGCGGGGAGTTTGGCAAGGGCGTGGTGCGCGCCGAGCTCGACGTGAAGCCCGACCTCTGGTTCTTCGGCTGCCACTTCAAGAACGATCCAGTGATGCCCGGCTGCCTCGGTCTCGACGCGCTGTGGCAAATGGTCGGCTTTTATCTGGGTTGGACCGGGGGCGAAGGCCGTGGGCGCGCGCTTGGGCTGAACGAATTAAAGTTCAGCGGCCAGGTGCTGCCGGAGGCGCGCAAGGTTGTGTACAACGTCGATATCAAGCGCGTGATGCGTTCAAAGCTGGTGCTCGGGATCGCCGACGGATGGCTTTCGGTCGATGACCAGATTATCTATCGCGCCAAGGACCTGAAGGTCGGCCTGTTCAAGCAGGGTACGAGCCTGGGCTAACGCGCATCACCACGAAGAGAACGAGCAAGAAGACAACGAGCAGGGCGAGGCTGTCATGAGGCGGGTTGTGGTCACCGGGATGGGCATCGTCTCGTCGATCGGAAACAACACCCAGGAAGTGCTTGCGAGCCTTCACGAGGCGAAGTCGGGCATTTCTCGGGCTGAGAAATATGCCGAGTCTCGGCTTTCGTTCGCAGGTGCAAGGCGCGCCGACGCTCGATCCCGCGACGGTGGTCGATCGTCGCGCCATGCGTTTCCTGGGCCAGGGTGCGGCGTGGAATCACGTCGCGATGGAGCAGGCCATTCAGGACTCCGGCCTGAGCCCTGAGGAAGTCTCCAACATCCGGACTGGCATCATCATGGGCTCCGGCGGTCCCTCGGCGCGCACTATCGTCGAATCCGCCGATATCACCCGCACCAAGGGACCGAAGCGCGTCGGACCCTTCGCGGTGCCGAAGGCGATGTCGTCGACGGCCTCCGCGACGCTTGCGACCTGGTTCAAGATCAAGGGCGTGAACTATTCGATCTCCTCGGCCTGCGCGACCTCGAATCATTGCGTCGGCAATGCTTATGAGACGATCCAGATCGGCAAGCAGGACGTCATCTTCGCCGGCGGTTGCGAGGAGCTGGACTGGTCGCTCTCCGTGCTGTTCGACGCCATGGGCGCGATGTCCTCGAAGTACAACGACACGCCCGCTACGGCCTCGCGCCCCTACGACGTCAACCGCGACGGCTTCGTCATCGCCGGCGGCGCCGGCGTGCTGGTGCTGGAAGAGCTCGAGCATGCCAAGGCGCGCGGTGCCCGGATTTACGGCGAGATCGTCGGTTATGGCGCGACCTCGGACGGCTATGACATGGTGGCGCCGTCGGGCGAAGGCGCCGAGCGCTGCATGCGCATGGCGATGTCGACGGTGAAGACCAAGGTCGACTACATCAATCCGCACGCGACCTCGACGCCGGCCGGCGATCCGCCGGAGATCGACGCGCTCCGCCGCGTGTTCGGAAGCGGCGAGAAGTGCCCGCCGATCTCGGCGACCAAGGCGCTGACCGGCCACTCGCTGGGCGCGACCGGCGTGCAGGAAGCGATCTACTCGCTGCTGATGATGAACAACGGCTTCATCTGCGAGAGCGCCCACATCCAGGAGCTCGATCCTGTGTTCGCCGACATGCCGATCGTGCGCAAGCGCATCGACAACGTCAAAATCGGCACCGTGCTGTCGAACTCGTTCGGCTTCGGCGGCACCAACGCCACGCTGGTGTTCAGCCGGATGGATGTGTGAGTGTTTGGTACACTGTCGTGCCCCGCGGAGGCGGGGCATCCAGTATGCCGTGGCTTCTCGATTTAACTCGATCGTCTCTGGAATACTGGATCGCCCGCCTGCGCGGGCGATGACGCCGGAATAACGGGAGCCATGAGGCAATGGAAGGGGTGATGAAAGGCAAGCGCGGTCTGATCATGGGCGTCGCCAATGATCATTCGATCGCCTGGGGCATGGCGAAGACGCTGCATGCGCACGGCGCCGAGCTCGCCTTCACCTTCCAGGGCGAGGCCCTGGGCAAGCGCGTCAAGCCGCTGGCGGAGTCTCTTGGTGTCGAGTTGGTGCTGCCTTGCGACGTCGAGGATATCACCAGCGTCGATGCCACCTTCGACGTGCTGCGCGAAAAATGGGGCAAGCTCGACTTCGTCATCCACGCCATCGGCTTTGCCGACAAGAACGAGCTGAAGGGCCGCTACGCCGACACCAGCCGCGAGAATTTCTCGCGCACCATGGTGATCTCCTGCTTCTCGTTCACGGAAGTCGCAAAGCGTGCGGCCGAGCTGATGACCGACGGCGGCAGCATGATCACGCTGACCTTCGGTGCCTCCGAGCGGTCGATGCCGAACTACAACGTGATGGGTGTCGCCAAGGCGGCGCTGGAAGCCTCCGTGCGCTATCTCGCTTCCGATTTCGGACCGCGCGGCATCCGCGTCAACGCGATCTCCGCAGGTCCCATCCGCACGCTCGCCGGCTCCGGCATCGGCGAGGCGCGCGCGATGTTCGCCTTCATGCAGAAGCATTCGCCGCTCCGCCGCGGCGTCACGCTCGAAGAGCTCGGCGGCTCGGCGCTGTATCTCTTGTCGGATTTGTCTGGCGGCGTCACCGGCGAGATCCATTATGTCGATTCCGGCTACAACATCGTGCTGATGCCGCGGCCGGACGATATGAAGTCGGAATAGCCGCGACATCGCCTTCCGCCCCACGATCATGGGGCTGACTCCACCATCCAATTGTGCTTGCTGCTCCCGGTGGCGCCGCAGGGTCGTATCCTCTGCGGTCCGGGAGGAGTGATCGTGCCAAGGCTGCATGCGATAAGGCTGCATGCGATGTGTCGCGCGAGCGCACTGGCGTCCGTTGCAGGCGCGATGCTGCTGTGCGGCGATTCGCATGCCCTCGCACAATCGGCGATCTGGGACACGACCCTCTCCAACACAAGCTGGTACGTCCCGACGCCGCAGCTGCTGGCCTATGCATCGCCGAAGACCGGCTTCTCCAATCCGATCCCGATCGGCGACCAGACCCTGTGGTCGCTCGCGACCGCAACCAACGGCTCGTTCACCGGAACGAGCGTCGCGCAGCTCAAGATCGGGCCTGCGCTGCTGACCGATACCTCGACGATCCAGGGTTTTGTCACGACCGCCGGCCAGATCACGATGCAGTTCACGCCGACAGCCGGCGGCGCGGTGACGGTTGGCCTTGGCCATATGAGGACCGTTGGCGGCGTGACCTCGATGGAGATGCAGATGATCACGGGCGACAGCGTGCTCGTGAGTCATTGGGCCTACATGCTTCCCTACGATCCCGCGACCTTCACACCGCCCGCTTCGCAGCCCGTTCCCGCCAACTCCGTCCCGCAATGGGCGTGGACCTCAGGCACGCCGTGGCGGATTGCCAGCAGCTCCTTGTTCGGTACGTCGGCCCCAGGCCGCTTCGTCATCACGAACTACCAGAACGGATATTTCTGGGGTGCGGGTGTCGCACCTGCCGGCAGCAGTGCCGCCAACTTCACGCTGCTGGGATCCGTGACGCCGGAGGGCAACGTGCTCTTCAACACGCTCTCGAAAGGCACGCTTGCCAGCCTCTATGGCGCAGCCAGCGGTGATGCCACGGGCGCGCAGATGCTCGTCAGTACCTATGATCTCTCGGGCAATCCGACCGGGGGCGTCGCCTATCTCTCCCTGGTGCGTCCCTATGCAGAGACGCTTCAGACGCAGAACAGCCGCGTGGGCTTAGGGGCGGCCGACATGCTCTATCGGCTGTCGGCGACCTCGCTTGGCTGGACCGGCAGCATGGCCGCCGGCTTCACGGCGCTCGACAATCTCAGCGGGGCCGGTCTTGTCAACGCGGTCAACCAGACCCTGCCCGTTCTCACCGGCGCGGCATCGCAGGCGACCTACGCCACGCAGCGCGTATTCCAGCAGGCGATGACTGGGCGCTTGGACGATGTGCTCGGGCCGAACACGGGCATCATGCCTGAGCGGAATCTTTGGATGAAACCGCTTGGCGGCAGCATCCGGCAGGGCAGCGTTGATGGCGTCCCCGGCTATAACGCGTCCGGTGGCGGCATCGCTTTTGGGGCGGATACGACGATCTCCCCGCGCGCGGTGCTCGGCGGCGTGTTCGCCTATTCGCATCAAGCCATCACCGGTGGCGACGCCGCCGTCCCGAACCGGCTGGCCGTCGATTCCTATTCTGCGGGTCTGTACGGTGCCTATGCACTCGGTCACGGCATTCGGCTCGATGGCCAGCTCGACGGCGCGCTCAATGACAATGGCGAGAGCCGTTCGCTCACTTTCGTCAACGGCGTCGCTGGTGCCGGCTATCGCTCCTATAGCGGCCATGCGGGCGTCGGCATCGCCAAGCTGATCCCGGTCGGGCCGGGACTTACGATCGCGCCGTCGCTACGGCTGGACTATGGGCAGGTTCGCTCGCCCGCCTATCAGGAGGGCGGCGCGGGCGGCTTCAGCCTCAATGTGGATTCGCAAGTCTATCGCGAGCTCACATTCACCGCGGGGCTGAAGAGCGCGTACCTGATCACGACGCAGGTCCATCTCACGGGCGAGGCCGGCATCGGCTACAACACGTTGAATCAGGGGCTGCAGATCAAGTCGGCGTTTGCCGGCGGTGGCGATAGTTTCGTCACCAGCGGCTTGGCGCTATCGCCCTGGATCTATTCGACCGCGCTGGGCCTCGTTGCGACCGGCGGCAAGGGCGTCGATCTCGGCCTCCGCTACGGTGTTGCCGCGGCATCCTCCGGATTGCTTCAGCAGTCCGGGCTCGCCGTCCTCAAGATCAGGCTATAGCGGCGGGCGGCTTCATCCGGCCGCGATCTTCTCCGCGCGCTGGAATGCAGGCCGCGCCGTGCACCGCGCCAGATAGGCATCGAAGGCCGGGCGCGACGGCACCATCTTGAACAAGCGCACCGCGAAATTCAGGCCGGAGCCGATCGTAATGTCCGCGGCAGAAAATTCCTCACCGAGAATCCACGGTCCCTTCGTGAGCGCGGCTTCCAATACGTCGAACACCTGCGTCGCGCTGCCCCAGGCCGCGGTCGATGTCGGGATCTCGATTTTGGTGAAGATCTGGATGATGGCGGGCTCGATGCAGCCCGGCGAGAAGAACAGCCATTGCAGATAGCGCGCGCGGCGCGGGTCGGTCACGGCGGGTGCGAGCTTGGTCTCCGGGTAGCGATCAGCGATGTAGGCACAGATTGCCGAGGCCTCGCCGAGTGCGGCGTCGCCGTCAGTCAGCGCCGGCACCTTGCCCATCGGGTTGATCTCTAGGTAGTCCGGCGCCTTCTGCGCGCCGGTCGAGATGTCGGTCAGCACGCGCTCATAGGGCAGGCCACTCTCTTCCATCAGCCAGAGCGTCGTGAACGAGCGCGAGCGGGGCGACCAATAGAGCTTGATCATGGCGGGAACCTTTCATCGGCGGAAGGCCAGCGGCGTGCAATTCATGCCGCGTTTGCCGCGTCTCCGCAACGCACTACGCCTGGGCAGGTGCCAACCAGCGTAAACGACATGTGGGTCAACGTTGTTCAGTGTCGCTTTGGCGTACCGCTGGTCGACGTCCGAGCAAGAGTGGCAGCGTCTTGTCGAGGCTTTCCGCCAGCATGGCACGTACGCCGTCGCGCAGTGCGGGATTGCCGGCGGCATCCTCAGGGCGGGTCGGAAACGATTCTGCGGGCAACTCGCGATAGGGGCCGCCGACGAGCTTGCCCAAAAACCTCTGCACCGCCAGGGAATGATCCATGTTGATCAGCGCAGAGCTCTGTCTGACGATGGCAAAGTCGCGCCCGTCAAAGATACGGATAAACGCCAGGGCGTGGAGAAAGATGCGCCGCCCGAGCACCGCATCCTGGTTGAGGATGCCGAAGCCGCGGACCGTATAGCTTGATGACCCGATCGGACTGATTGAATTGAGAATCTGGATGTAGTGCCGGCAATTCGTTCCTTTCACGGCCTCGCGCATGTATCCGGCCAGCTCCGCGTTGGGATCGCGGGTCAATCTGTCTTTCAACGTGTCCTTTGACTCATCGCGGGGAGGAAATTTCGCCGGATTGTAGGGGATTCTCAGAACGGATGCGCCGGCAGGGATCGCGGCGCGAGCCCGCGCGAAGATCAGATCGCTCAGTCCCCAGCCTGGGATCGGGACCACCGTCTTCTTGTTCTGAAATATGGTCAGACCGGTCGTCTGCACGGTGAACTCATCGCCGGTGGTGACGACGACACCGAAGTCGCACGAGCCGCCGGCCACGGGAGCGGGCTTGCTCGTCGCTTCACGCCGCGTGATCATCTTGCCGGTGGCCTGTTTGACGGTTGGTCGTGCCGTCTCCGATTGGACCTGTGCCCGCGCCGGAGTTGAAAAACTCCAGAGGATGATCGCGATCACGGACAGCCGGGTCATGATGCTGAACACGGCTGTGTTCGCGGGCGCGGCCAAGTTTGATCCTTTGGCGTGCCGCATTGGCAAAGGCGCTTACTCTTCCTTTAGATATCCCGGGAGGCTCCGGTCGAGCCTTTCCACGACGAGCGCGCGCGTTCTCTCGCGCAGCGCCGCGTTGGTCGAAGCTGTCTCGGGCGGATCGGGGAACAGCGAGTTGTCGAGCTTGGTGATCGGGTCTTCAAACAGACGCATGTTTGCGGCGAGGTTCGCGCCGATATCCGTCAGGGGGCGCTTGATCTGCTCGTAGCTGCGGCCGTCGATCAGCGTGATCGCAACATTGGCGAAAAGATGCGAGTGCCGGAGGACTTTGCCGAGTCCCTGATTGTAGGTGCCGATACCGTTCAGTGTCATGTTCGAGTTCGGCAGCTTCGTCTTGAATGTGGTTGCGACGAGATAGCGATTGCAATTCGCATTCGCGGTGAAGCTCTTCACGATCACCGGCAGACTCTCCTTGGGGTCCGGGATGAAAATCGCCTTCGCATGATAAAAGGGCTCGAAGGCGCCCTTGGGATAGGCGATCCTGCGCACCGAGGAATCGTTGTTCGTTGCCGCGCGCACGCGCGCGAAAACCAGATCATCAAGGCCCCAGTCGATCGGAACCTCGTTTGCCTCAGCCTCGAAGATCGTCACCCCGAATTTCTGTACGGAGTAATGCTCTCCGATCACCGAGATCACGCCAAGACGGCACGGGCCGCTCTCGACCGCGGCCGTCGGCTTCGAAGCCGGTTTGGCCTTCGGCGCTGCTTTCTTGGCAGCCGGCTTTGGTGGCGCTGCAGGCTGCGCGGATGGCGCGGTGGTTGTCGGAGGAGTTTGCGCAGCTGCCGGGGTCAAAAGAGACAGCAGCGCGATCAGCGAGGCGGCAATGCGGAGCATGGATTCCAAGAGATCTGCGGCGGGAGGTTATCGGTCCCCGCCACACTAGGCGGGGATCGTGACAACCGCAAGCTGCACCCGCGTGTTGCTGCCTATCTGGCCGGCCGTTGCCGCTTCCACCGATAGTACTTCATCACGAAGCCGTTCGATGGCTCGATCTCTTCCTTCTCGAACACAAAGCCTTCGCGCTCGTACCAGCGCCAGGCCTTTTCATTCTCGCGCACGCAACGAAGGTACATCTCGTCGGGCATCTGCGTGCGCGTGAAGGCGAGCAGTTGCCGGCCGACCGACTGGCCCTGATAGGCGGGCGCGACGAACAGCATGTCGAGATAGAGTTTTGGCACATGCAGTGCCAGCATCGCGGCGATGGTGCCGTTGTCGTCGGCGACGAACAGGCTCCAGCCGTCCGCGATCTCGCGCCGGATGCGTGCGCGCAGGTTTTCGAGCAGGGAGGCACTGGCCTCGTCGAGGCCGGTCGAGACCCAGCTCTCCATCCAGACGCGGCCGACCTCGTCATATTCGTCGGCGCGCGCGGGGCGAATGACGGGCTGCGGCATCGGCGGCTCAGGCGCGGTTGCGCGCGGCCTGCCGCGGGCGGGCCTTGCCCGCCGACAGGCACACGACTTCGGAGATCTGCAGCAGCTGGCGCGCCAGCGGGCTGGTCTTGCGCCAGACCATGCCGATGGTGCGGGACGGCTCGGGGTCGCGGAAGCGGGCGAGCGAGACCGAGGCCGATCGTGTCTCCACCGGCACCGCCATCTCCGGGATCAGCGTCACGCCGATGCCGGCGCTGACCATCTGGACCAGCGTCGACAGCGAATTGGCATCCAGCATCTCGCGCGGCGGGGCCGACTGCATGTTGCAGAACGACAGCGCCTGATCCCGGAAACAGTGCCCCTCTTCGAGCAGCAGCAGCCGCATCTCACGCATCATCTCGCGCGACGGCACCGGCGTGCCCTCGTCGGATCCCGGCCGCACCAGCAGAAATTTTTCATCGAACAGCGCGACCTCGGTGAGTGACGGCTCGGACACCGGCAGCGCCACGATGGCGGTGTCGAGACGGCCTTCCACCAGCTCCTGGATCAGGCGCGGCGTCATCGTCTCGCGTACGCGGATGTCGAGTCTCAGGATGCATGCGCGTGAGATTCTTGGTGATCTTCGGCAGAAGATAGGGCGCGATGGTCGGAATCATGCCGATGCGCAGGCGGCCGGCGAAGCGGTCCTGCGAGGCGCGCGCGAAATCGCCGAGGCTCATCGACCGAGCGCAAAATGTCGCGGACGCGCTGGGACAGTTCCTCGCCAAACCGGGTCAGCGCCACCTGGCGCGCGCTGCGCTCCAGCAGCAGTCCGCCGAGCGCCTCCTCCAACTCCTTGATCTGCATCGACAAGGCTGGCTGCGAGATGGAGCAGGCCTCAGCCGCGCGGCCGAAATGACCATGACGGGCCAGCGCATCGAAATACCGGAGCTGCCGCAGGGTGACGTTGAGCATCAGAAAATCTTATTGCAGCGATCATTAAAGTCAACTTCCCCTGATCGAACGCGGAGCTTAGAGTTGTTTTACCTGGTCAATGGCGCGAGTTCGACGCCACCAGAGGAGGTATTCATGGACGACTCTTCGAAGTGCCCGTTTTCGGGCGGAAAACCCACGCGCGTGAACCGCGACTGGTGGCCGACGCAGCTCAACATCGAGGTCCTGCACAAGAATTCGGGCCTGTCCGATCCCATGGGCAAGGACTTCGACTACGCCAAGGAATTCAAGTCGCTCGATCTCAACGCGGTCATCAAGGATCTGACCGCTCTGATGACCGATTCGCAGGAATGGTGGCCGGCCGACTTCGGTCACTATGGCGGTCTCATGATCCGCATGGCCTGGCATAGCGCGGGTACCTATCGCACCACCGACGGTCGCGGTGGCGCCGGCGCCGGTCAGCAGCGTTTCGCGCCGCTGAATAGCTGGCCCGACAACGCCAATCTCGACAAGGCGCGCCGGCTGCTCTGGCCGATCAAGCAGAAATACGGCCGCAAGATTTCCTGGGCCGATTTGATGGTCCTCGCCGGCAACGTCGCGCTGGAATCGATGGGCTTCAAGACCTTCGGTTTCGCCGGCGGCCGCGCCGACGTGTGGGAGCCGGAAGAGCTCTATTGGGGTCCGGAAGGCACCTGGCTCGGTGACGAGCGCTACAGCGGTGAGCGTCAGCTCGCCGAGCCGCTCGGCGCGGTGCAGATGGGCCTCATCTACGTCAACCCGGAAGGCCCGAACGGCAAGCCGGATCCGGTCGCCGCGGCCAAGGACATCCGCGAGACGTTTGCGCGCATGGCGATGAACGACGAAGAGACCGTCGCGCTGATCGCGGGCGGCCACTCATTCGGCAAGACCCATGGCGCGGGCGATCCGTCACTGGTCGGACCGGAGCCGGAAGCCGGCGCGCTGGAAGACCAGGGCCTCGGCTGGAAGAGCAAGCACGCATCGGGTCACTCGGGCGATTCCATCACCAGCGGTCTCGAGGTGACCTGGACCACGACGCCGACGAAGTGGAGCAACAACTTCTTCGAGAACCTGTTCAACTTCGAATGGGAGCTGACGAAGAGCCCGGGCGGCGCGAACCAGTGGACGGCCAAGGGTGCCGACGCGATCATTCCCGACGCCTTCGACAAGTCGAAGAAGCATCGGCCGACGATGCTGACGACCGACCTCTCGCTGCGCTTCGATCCGGCCTACGAGAAGATCTCGCGCCGCTTCCTGGAGAATCCGGCTCAGTTCGCGGACGCTTTTGCCCGCGCCTGGTTCAAGCTCACGCATCGCGACATGGGTCCGATCCAGCGCTATCTCGGCCCGCTGGTGCCGAAGGAGACGCTGATCTGGCAGGATCCGATTCCGGCCGTGAATCACGAGCTGGTCGGCGACCAGGACATCGCCGCGCTGAAGACCAAGATCCTGGCTTCGGGGCTGTCGGCGCCCGAGCTGGTCTCGACCGCCTGGGCGTCGGCCTCGACGTTCCGCGGCTCGGACAAGCGCGGCGGTGCCAACGGCGCGCGCATTCGCCTGGCGCCGCAGAAGGATTGGGAGGTGAACCAGCCGGCCCAGCTCTCCAAGGTGCTCGGCAAGCTCGAAGCGATCCAGAAGGACTTCAACGCGTCGTCCGGCGCGAAGAAGGTCTCGCTCGCCGACCTCATCGTGCTCGGCGGTACCGCCGCGGTCGAGAAGGCTGCGAAGGATGCCGGCGTCGACGTCAAGGTCGGCTTCACGCCGGGCCGCATGGACGCTTCGCAGGAGCAGACGGATACGGAGTCCTTCGCGCCGCTCGAGCCGCGGGCCGATGGCTTCCGCAACTATCTCGGCAAGAAGCACCAGTTCATGCAGCAGGAAGAAGCCCTCGTCGATCGTGCGCAGCTGCTCAGGCTCACCGGGCCTGAGCTGACCGCGCTGGTCGGCGGCCTGCGCGTGCTCGGCGCCAACGCGAACGGCTCGAAGCACGGCGTGCTCACCGCAAGGGTGGGTACGCTCAGCAACGACTTCTTCGTCAACCTGCTCGACATGAGTGCGCAGTGGACGCCGGTTGCCGACGGCAGCTACGAGGCTCGCGACCGCAAGACCAATGCGGTGAAGTGGACGGCTACGCGCGCCGATCTCATCTTCGGGGCGCACTCGCAGCTCCGCGCCTTCGCCGAGGTCTATGCGACCTCGGATTCGAAGGAGAAGTTCGTCAAGGACTTCGCCAAGGCCTGGACCAAAGTGATGAACCTCGATCGTTACGACATCGCGGTGTGAGGTGTTGCACCTCTCCCGTTCGCGGGAGAGGTGGCTTCCGTCGCCCCGGATGGCGCCCAGCGCGATCCGGGACGCCGGTCCCGCATTCCGCTTCGTGTCATGCGGGCGACCGACCGATCGACACGACGACACAAACAAAAAGGGCGGCCCTTGGGCCGCCCTTTCGTGTTTCTGGCAGTGTACGAGACTTACTCGCCGGCGGCTTCGCGCGGGGCCTTCTCGCCATCGCCGCCCTTGCCTTCGAGGTCTTCGCCGGTGGTCTGGTCGACCACCTTCATCGACAGGCGGGTCTTGCCGCGATCGTCGAAGCCGAGCAGCTTGACCTTGACCTTGTCGCCTTCCTTGACGACGTCGGAGGTCTTCTGCACGCGCGCCGAGGCGAGCTGGCTGATGTGGACGAGACCGTCCTTGGAGCCGAAGAAGTTCACGAAAGCGCCGAACTCCATCACCTTGACGACGGTGCCGTCGTAGATCTGGCCGACTTCCGGATCGGACGCGATCGACTTGATCCACTTGATCGCGGCCTTCATGGCCTCGCCGTCGCTGGAGGCGACCTTCACGGTGCCGTCGTCCTCGATGTTGACCTTGGCGCCGGTCTTCTCGACGATCTCGCGGATCACCTTGCCGCCGGTGCCGATCACTTCGCGGATCTTGTCGGTGGCGATCTTGAAGGTCTCGATGCGCGGCGCGTATTCGCCGAGCCTCGGCGCGGGCGTTGGTGAGCGCCTTGGCCATCTCGCCGAGGATGTGGATACGACCATCCTTGGCCTGGGCGAGCGCCACCTTCATGATCTCTTCGGTGATGCCCTCGATCTTGATGTCCATCTGGAGCGAGGTGATGCCCTGCTCGGTGCCGGCCACCTTGAAGTCCATGTCGCCGAGATGGTCTTCGTCACCGAGGATGTCCGAGAGAACCGCGAAGCGCTTGTCTTCGAGGATCAGGCCCATCGCGATGCCCGCGGTCGGCCGCTTCAACGGCACGCCGGCGTCCATCAGCGCGAGCGAGGCGCCGCAGACCGAAGCCATCGAGGACGAGCCGTTCGACTCGGTGATCTCCGAGACGACGCGGATGGTGTAGGGGAACTCGTGATGCGGCGGCAGCACCGGGTGGATCGCGCGCCAGGCAAGCTTGCCGTGGCCGATCTCGCGGCGCTTGGTGCCGCCGAGGCGTCCGGTCTCACCGACCGAGTAGGGAGGGAAGTTGTAGTGCAGCAGGAACGTCTCTTTGTACGTTCCCGACAGCGCGTCGATGTACTGCTCGTCCTCGCCGGTGCCGAGCGTGGTGACGACCAGGCCCTGCGTCTCGCCGCGGGTGAACAGCGCCGAGCCGTGGGCGCGCGGCAGCACGCCGACTTCGGCGACGATGTTGCGCACGGTCTTGCTGTCGCGACCGTCGATGCGCTTGCCGGTGTCGAGGATGTTCCAGCGAACGATCTTCGCCTCGAGCTCCTTGAACACGGCGCCGATGCGCAGCTTGTCGTATTTCGGCTCCTGCCCTTCGGGGAAGTAGTGGGCGATCACCTTTTCCTTGACCTTGCCGACCGCGGCGTAGCGATCCTGCTTGACCGGAATGGCGTAGGCGGCACGCAGCTCCTGCTCGACGATGCCGAGCATCTCCTTCTCGAGCGCGGCATTGTCGATGACGGTGACTTCGCGCGGCTCTTTCGCGGCCTTCTCGGCCAGCTCGATGATGGCGTTGATCACCGGCTGGAAGTGGCGGTGACCGAACATCACGGCGCCGAGCATGATCTCCTCGTTCAGCTCCTTGGCTTCCGATTCCACCATCAGCACGGCGTCGGCGGTGCCGGCGACGACCAGGTCGAGCTGGGTATCGACCATCTCGTCGAGCGTCGGGTTGAGGATGAACTCGTCATTGGCGAAGCCGACGCGGGCCGCGCCGATCGGGCCCTTGAACGGAGCGCCGGACAGGGTCAGCGCAGCGGACGAAGCCACCAGCGCGACGATATCGGGATCGTTCTCCATGTCGTGCGACAGCACGGTGACGATCACCTGGGTCTCGTTGCGCCAGCCGTCGACGAACAGCGGACGGATCGGACGGTCGATCAGGCGGGAGACCAGCGTCTCCTTCTCGGTCGGACGACCTTCGCGCTTGAAATAGCCGCCGGGAATGCGGCCCGCAGCGTAGGTCTTTTCCTGGTAGTCGACGGTCAGCGGCAGGAAGTCGACGCCCTCGCGCGGCGACTTCGCCGCGACGACGGTGGCGAGAACCACGGTCTCGCCATAGGTGGCGACGACGGCGCCGTCGGCCTGACGGGCGATCTTGCCGGTTTCCAGCTTGAGAGTGCGTCCACCCCAGTCGATCTCGACCGAATGCTTATTGAACATAGATGTCTTCTTTCATGGGTTCTCGAAAGAAGGGACGGCTCTCGAAAAACAAAAACCATGCGCAAGATTGCGGGATGCTGATCGATGCGGGCGATCAGCGTCCTGCGATCCTGCCATGGTTTTTGGATGTCGGATGGCGTCCATCCTTTCGGGTCATACGGGCGCCTTGCCCGTTGTGCCCAGCCGCCGGATTGCGCCTGGACTGTCAGTCGGCACGAACGCGAACACCGAACCTGCGGTCTTCGCTCATCATGCCCGGATGCGAATCTGTGTTGGCTCGCACCCGACGCGCACGCAGCCTCGATCAAAAACCTTTAAACAAACGCTTTCGCTCGAAACCGCGCACGAAAACGCGCGCCAGTGGCGCGCGCAGTAGCTCTTAACGACGAATGTTGTGCTTCTCGAGCAGCGCCTTGTAGCGCGCCTCGTCCCGCTTCTTCAGGTAGTCGAGCAGCGAGCGGCGGGTCGACACCAGCTTCAAGAGGCCACGACGCGAATGGTTGTCCTTCACGTGGGTCTTGAAGTGGGCGGTCAGGTTGTTGATGCGCTCCGACAGGATCGCGACCTGAACCTCCGGCGAGCCGGTATCGCCAACCTTGTTGGCATTCGTCTTGATGACTTCCGCTTTGCGTTCTGCGGCAATCGACATCGTCAATTTCTCTCGTTGCGACCGGTTGAGGCAGTCAAGCCGGTCAGGTTGAACACACGCTTGGGGATGATTTCGCCATTGCCAACTTCAGCAAGCGCCAAAAGACGGCCTGCCACCGTGACATAGACTGTGCCGCTACAAGTGGGCGCATCCCGTCCGCGCAATAAAACGGCCTGGCCCCGATGGAGCCTTGCCGCATCAGCCCGAGTGACGGCCAGTGCCGGGATGTCGTCCAGCGCGGTCTCAACGGGCATAAGCGCGTCCGCGAGGCTACCCTCGCCGGACGCGGCTCTATCGCACAAAGCCTCCAGCTGATCCAGCGGAATCATGTCGTTTTCGCCAAAGGGGCCGACCAGGGTCCGCCGGAGCGCGCAGATATGGCCGTAAGTGCCGAGAATCCGGCCCATATCGCGGGCCAGCGCGCGGACATAGGTGCCCTTGCCGCATTCGGCCTCGAACACGGCGTGGTCGTTATCCGGTTGATCGACAAGGGTTAATTGGTGAATTTCGACCGGACGGGGGGCCAGCTCCACGACCTCGCCGTCGCGGGCGAGGTCATAGGCGCGCTCACCCTGGACCTTGATCGCGGAATAGCGCGGCGGAATCTGCTCGATTACCCCGGTGAAGCGGGGCAGGAGGGCCAGGATGGCCTCCCGGGTCGGGCGCTGGTCGGAGGTCGCGGTAGCCCGGCCCTCGATGTCGTCGGTGTCGCGCTCCTCGCCCCAGCACACCGTGAACTGGTAGCGCTTGCGGCCGTCCATGACGAAGGGAACGGTCTTGGTGGCTTCCCCGAGCGCGATCGGCAATCCGCCCGAGGCGAGCGGATCGAGCGTGCCGGCGTGTCCGGCGCGCTTGGCGTTGAACAGGCGCTTGAGCACAGCAACGGCCTGGGTCGAGGTCATGCCGATCGGCTTGTCGAGCACGACCCAGCCATGGACGTCGCGCCGGTCGCGGCGAACCTGGTTGCCCTTCTGCTTGGCATTGGCACGGGGATCGTTGTTGACGCGGCGCGGCTCCTGATGCGGCTGCGAATCGCCGCCCAAGCCTGCAAAACCATCGTCCGCAAAACTATTCTTCTGCACGTCGCGCTGATCGGCCTGTTCGCCGCTGATCGTGTCGTGAGCCGGGTCCATCGTCATCGTTCTTCTTCCCGATCCGTCTCCGGATCCTGTTCCAAATCCTTTTGCACCGCAGGTGTTCGCAAAAGCTTCTCGATCCGTTCCGCTTCGTCGAATCGTTCGTCGACGCGGAAACGAAGATCAGGTGCAAATTTCAGGTTAACGCGATGCGCGACTTCGCCGCGCAAGAACTTCTTGTTGCGCTCGAGCGCAGCGATGACGATCCCGGTATCGCGTCCACCGAGTGGCATCACGTAGACTGTCGCGAGTTTCAGGTCGGGCGACATCCGCACCTCCGGCACGGTGATGATGTGACCTTCGAGGTCCGCATCATGCACATTGCCTTGCGCCAAAATCTCGGCCATCGCGTGGCGAACCTGCTCGCCGACGCGCAGCTGACGCTGCGAGCCGCCGGGCGCGGAACTCTTCTTCTGATGATGCCGTGGCATGGTCGAAAATCACCTCGTCGTGCCCGCGTTTGGGACACGAGCCATTGTCGTTTGTCCGGTTGAAACGAATGCGGCGCGATGGCCGGATAAATCCGGCCATCGCACTCCTGCAATTTCAGCTCAAAAAGATCCAGTCGCTTCGGTAAGATTTGGACTTACAGGGAGCGCTGGATCGTCTCCACGCGATAACACTCGATGACATCGCCCGCGCGCATGTCGTGGTAGTTCTCGAAGGCCATGCCGCATTCCTGACCGGACTGGACTTCCTTCACTTCGTCCTTGAAGCGCTTCAGCGTCGACAGCTTGCCTTCGTGCACGACGACGTTGTCGCGGATCAGGCGCACATTGGCGCCGCGTTCCACGGTGCCGTCGGTGACGCGGCAGCCCGCGACCTTGCCGACCTTGGAGATGTTGAAGATCTCCAGGATCGAGGCGTTGCCGAGCATGGTTTCGCGCAAGGTCGGCGCGAGCAGGCCGCTCATCGCCTTCTTTATGTCGTCCACGAGGTCGTAGATGATGTTGTAGTAGCGGATCTCGATGCCGTTGCGCTTGGCGGCCGCAGCGGCCTCCTTGTTGGCACGAACCGAGAAGCCGAGGATCACGGCGTTGAAGCCTTCGGCCAGGGTCACGTCGGATTCCGAGATGCCGCCGACGCCGGCATGCAGGATCCGGGCTGCGACCTCGTCGGTGCCGAGCTTCTCCAGCGAGCCGAGGATTGCCTCCAGCGAGCCTTGCACGTCGGCCTTGATGATCAGCGGGAATTCCTTGCGGCCCGCCGTCTTCAATTGCGACATCATCTGCTCGAGCGAGCCGCGCATGCCGGAGATCGAGGCAGCCGCGTTCTCGCGCTTCTGGTGCGCGCGGTAGCTGGTGACCTGACGGGCGCGGGCTTCGTTCTCGACCACGGCGAGACGATCGCCGGCTTCCGGCGGACCGTTGAAACCGAGCACTTCGACCGGCACCGAGGGACCGGCTTCCTGCACCGTCTCGCCCTGATCCGAGATCAGCGCGCGGACGCGGCCCATTTCGGCGCCGGCGACGATGATGTCGCCGACCCGGAGCGTGCCGCGCTGGACCAGCACGGTCGCGACCGGACCACGGCCGCGATCGAGCTTGGCTTCGATCACGGTACCTTCGGCCGGACGCTCCGAATTGGTCTTGAGGTCGAGGAGTTCGGCCTGGAGCGCGATCATCTCGAGCAGCTTGTCGAGATTGGTCTTGTTCTTGGCGGACACTTCGACGTCGACGACGTCGCCGCCGAACGATTCGACCTGAACCTCGTGCTGGAGCAGCTCGGTGCGCACGCGCTCGGGCTTGGCGTCGGGCTTGTCGATCTTGTTGATCGCAACGATGATCGGCACCCGCGCCGCCTTGGCGTGGTTGATGGCTTCGATCGTCTGCGGCATCACGCCGTCATCGGCCGCGACCACCAGAACGACGATGTCGGTGACCTTGGCGCCGCGGGCGCGCATCGCCGTGAACGCGGCGTGGCCGGGCGTGTCGATAAAGGTGATCTTCTTGCCGCTCTCGGGCGAGACGACCTGATAGGCGCCGATATGCTGGGTGATACCGCCGGCCTCGCCGGAGACCACGTTGGCATGACGCAGCGCGTCGAGCAGCGAGGTCTTGCCGTGATCGACGTGGCCCATCACGGTCACCACGGGCGAACGCGTCTCGGTGTCGGTGGAATCGTCGATGGCGTCGAACAGGCCTTCCTCGACGTCGGACGCGGCAACGCGCTTGACGGTGTGGCCGAGCTCTTCAGCGATCAGCTGGGCCGTGTCGGCGTCGATCACGTCGGTGATCTTGTGCATCGCGCCCTGCTTCATCAGCATGCGGATGACGTCGACCGCGCGCTCGGCCATGCGGTTGGCGAGTTCCTGGATCGTGATCGCTTCCGGAATGACCACCTCGCGGATGAGCTTTTCCTTCGGCTCGTTCGAGGCATGGCCCTTCAGGCGCTGGGTGCGGCGGCGGAACGAGGCGATCGAACGCTCGCGCACTTCGTCGGCATTGAGTGCGGTCACGACGGTCAGACGGCCGCGCTCTTTCTGCGGGCCGGGCTTGTGGGTGGGCTTGGGGGCGACCACGGGACGCGCGGCGCCGCCGGGACCGCGGCGGATCTGGCGCGGACCATCGTCCTCGTCCGGTCCAGCCGCGACTGCGGGCGCGCGGCCGAGCGGTCCGCCGGCCGGCCGCTGCGTGGTGGTTCCAGGACGCGCCGTCGTCGTTCCCGGGCGTGCCGTCGTGGTTCCGGGGCGCGCCGCGGGCGCGCCGGGGCGGGGGCGGGAGCTGCCGGGGCCGCCGCCGCGGGACGCGGCGCCGATTGCGGCTGCTCACCCTCGCCGAAGCGCTTCTTGGCCTCGGTCTCGGCCTTGCGCTTGGCCTCGTCCTCGTGACGGTGGCGCTCTTCCTCGGCCTTGCGGCGGGATTCGGCGGCCTCGCGCTCGGCGCGTTCTGCGGCTTCGCGAACAGCGCGGCGCTGAGCCTCTTCCTCGGCCTGGCGGCGCTCTTCGACTTCGCGCACCTTGGCATCGGCCAGCGCGCTGGCGCGGGCGGAGCGCTCGTCCTCAGTCAGCGTGCGCAGCACCACGCCGGAGCCGGCATTGCGCGGCTGCGCGGGCGGCGCCGGGCGCGAGGGTGCGGGGGCGGGCGCGGCGGGGGCCGGCTTCGCCACCTCGGCGGCCTGCGGCTCAGGAGCGCCGGGATTGCGGCGCTTGCCGCGCGTCTCGACCAGCACCTGCTTGCTGCGGCCATGGGCAAAGCTTTGGCGCACAGTGCCCGTTTCGACGCGCGGCTTGAGCGATAGCGTCTTGCTCGGAACGCTCAGCTTCTTGTCGCCAGGGGTCTTGGTATCAACCATTCAGCAGTCCTAATCCTGATTTGTCAGTGTTGTGCGTTGCCGCACCGTCCAATCGGGTGGTCGTTGTCTCTCAGAAATCCTGGCCGGGCTCTTCGGCAGTCTTGTCATCGTCCGCCATCCGGTATCGGACCAGCATCTGGCTACGTGACAGGAATGACTTGCTCGCCGGGCCCGCGAGCAGGGCAGCATGTATCACATTTGACCGGGTCAGTGCCAAATCCAATTCTATCGATTTCAGGGCGGTGACGACGGGAATCTGCGGCTTGGCGCCGCGATTTCCGGCATTTTGACGTGCCAGCGTGTCCAATTTGCGGATTCCGTCCGCGGCCCCGTCGCTGGCGTGGATCAGGACCTCGACCGTGCCTTCCCGAAGGGCGCTTTCGACCTTGCCGAATCCGGCCACGATCTGGCCGGCCTTGGCGGCGATCCCAAGAGCTTCCGTCACGCTCCGAACCAGGAGCGCCTCGATGTCGGCTGGAAGCGTCTGAGGGGTGCGCAGCTCGCGCTTGAAGGCCTTGCTAAATTGGTGACGCCGCACGGCTTCCGCAACCACCCCACGGGAGGCCGTGAGCCACATGCCGCGCCCGGGCAGCTTGCGCTTGAGATCCGGAACGACGTCGCCTTGCGGCGAAATGACGAAGCGGATCAGCTCGTCGATCGGCCGGACCTGCCGACTGACCGCGCACATCCGCATGGTCGCGGACCTTTCGGTCCGCGGGCCATTGTCGAGATCGTGGTCGGTGTCTGCGAGCATCCGGGCGACATTCTCCTTGCCCTTAAGCCGGCTGATCTTCAGTCGCCTCAGCCTCTTCAGCGGGCTTGGCGAGATCGGCCTCAGTGATCCAGCCGGCCTTGACACGGGCCTGCATGATCATCGCTTCGGCATCGTCGCGGGAGATATCGATGCCGTCGAGGGCGCCCGGGAATTTGGTCTGCTCGCCGCCTTCCTTGCGCTCGGTCCAGCCGACCAGATCGTCGGTGGCGCAGCCGGCCAGGTCCTCGACCGTCTTGATGTCGTTCTCGCCGAACTTCACCAGCATCTTGGAGGTGACGCCGGGCACGTCCTTGACGGCGTCCTCGACACCGAGGCTCCTTGCGCTTGGCCTCGATCTCCGCTTCCTGCTGCTCGAGATATTCGCGGGCCCGGCTCTGGAGGCTCCTGCGCGGTCTCCTCGTCGAAACCCTCGATGCCGGCGAGTTCCTTGAGGTCCACCATGGCGAGTTCCTCGACCGAGGTGAAGCCTTCGGACGCCAGCAGCTGGCCGACCACTTCGTCGACGTTGAGCGATTCCATGAAGACGCGGGTGGAGTTCTCGAAGTCGGCCTGGCGGCGCTCCGATTCTTCCTGCTCGGTCAGGATGTCGATGTCCCATCCGGTGAGCTGCGAGGCCAGACGCACGTTCTGGCCGCGGCGGCCGATCGCCAGCGAAAGCTGGTTGTTGGTGTCGGGCACCACGACCTCGATGCGCTCGCGGTCTTCGTCGATGACGACCTTGGACACTTCGGCCGGAGCCAGCGCGTTGACCACGAAGGTCGCGATGTCGGGCGACCAGGGAATGATGTCGATCTTCTCGCCCTGCAATTCGTTCACCACGGCCTGCACGCGCGAGCCGCGCATGCCGACGCAGGCGCCGACCGGGTCGACCGAGGAATCGCGGGAAATCACGCCGATTTTCGCACGCGAGCCCGGATCGCGGGCAACGGCCTTGATCTCGACGATGCCGTCATAGATCTCCGGCACTTCCTGCGCGAACAGCTTCGCCATGAACTGCGGGTGGGTGCGGGACAGGAAGATCTGCGGACCGCGGGTCTCGCGGCGGACGTCGAAGATGTAGGCGCGAACGCGGTCGCCGTTGCGAAACACTTCACGCGGCAGCATCTCGTCGCGGCGGATGATGGCTTCGCCACGGCCGAGATCGACGATCACGCTGCCATATTCGACACGCTTGACGACGCCGTTGACGATGTCGCCGATGCGATCCTTGAATTCCTGGTATTGCCGGTCGCGCTCGGCCTCGCGCACCTTCTGCACGATCACCTGCTTGGCCGACTGCGCGGCGATGCGGCCGTATTCCAGCGGCGGCAGGGTGTCGGCGATGGTGTCGCCGACCTGGGCGCCGGGATTGGCGCGCTGCGCGTCAACGAGCGAGATCTGGTTGGAATGGTTTTCGACCTTCTCGACCACCAGCATGTGGCGCGACAGCCGCAGCTCGCCCTTTTTGGGGTCGATCTCGGCGTGAACGTCAGTCTCGCTGCCGTAACGGGCGCGCGCGGCCTTGGCGATGGCATCCTCCATCGCTGCGATGACGATGCCGCGGTCGATCGATTTCTCGCGCGCAACGGCGTCGGCGATCTGGAGCAATTCAAGTCGATTGGCGCTGACTGCCATGGCTAGTCTCCTTGGTCAGGATCGATCTCGCCGCGCCGCGCGCGTTCGGCGGCAAGGCGATGTTTCTTGGTGTTGGTCGGAGCCGGCTTCTTTTGCTTTTGCGGCTTGGTGTTCTTGGTGGTTTTCGCGCTGATCTCGGCGTGCGGTGCCTGTGGCGGCTCGATGCCGAGATCCCTGCGCATCTGGCGCTCCTCGGCCTTGCCGCGGCGCATGGATTCCGCGATCAGCTCATCGGTCAGCACGAGGCGCGCCTCGCCGATGTCTTCCATGGTCAGGAGAACGTCGGGATCGTCGCCTGCCTTGACGTCGTCGCGATGCAGATGCACGCGGTCGCCTTCGACGGCGCCGAGCTTGCCGCGGAACCGCTTGCGCCCCTCATGAGCGACAGCCATGTCGACCTTCACCAGATGGCCGGAATAGCGCTCGAAATCGGAGCGGCGCACCAGCGGCCGGTCGATCCCCGGCGAGGAGATTTCCAGCCGATAGGCGCGATCGATGGGATCGGCGACATCGAGCACGGGCGAGAGCGCCCGCGAGATCGCCTCGCAATCCTCGAGCTGCATCGAGCCGTCGGGTCGCTCGGCCATGATCTGCACGGTGCAGCCGGCTTCGCCGGAAATCCGGATCCGCACCAGGCGGTAGCCCATGCCTTCCAGCACCGGGCCGGCGACCGCGGACACCCGTGCCGCCGCGCCGGGCTCGACCACGAGTCTCGGCTCGGCCAGCAATTCGGCATCCGTGGAACCAGGGTTCGGTTCGGTCATGTCCAGGATCAGGCGCTCGATGGTTAAGGCTTGGTTACGATTTCAAAGCCCGCGTCGGAACTCTCCCGACACGCGTCGGGCCGCATCTTCCGCCAAGCCGCGTTCAGGTAATAAAAAGAGCGGGTCCTTTCGGGCCCACTCTCACTACGCGGATCGTATGAGAAGATGAATTGGGGCTGATATAGCGCTTTCTCCCCTCCCGGACAAGGCCCCTCGCAGGTCAAACGAGGCCTTTTTGCGCCCGATTCGCGGCGTCCCGAGCCTAACGCTTCTTTCACCTGGGGAGGCTAAATTCCCGGATCGTGGGGCGGCTTCGACCAAGGGCGCACCCGCGGCGTGCCCTGATCGAGTTGTTTACATGACCGTTGCCACGTCGCTCATTCCCGGACTGGACGATATCGTCAAACGCGGCGATCCGCGGCGACGCGGCGAGATCGCGCGCGCAATCTCCGAATTGTTTTTCCAGGATTCCGCCAATCTCCGTCCCGAGGCTCATCGATCTCTTCGACAATCTCCTGATCGATCTCGTGCCGCATGCCGAGCTTGCCTCGCGCGTCGATCTGGCCGAGCGCTTCTCGCATCTGACCAACGCGCCGCCGCATCTGGTCAATCAGCTCGCACGCGAAAACGAGATCATGGTGGCGGGCCCCGTGCTGCGCCGCTCGCCCGTGCTCGATGATTCCGCTCTGGTCGAGATCGCGCGGCTGAAGGGCCAGGGCCATCTGCTGGCGATGACGGAGCGCCCGACGCTGTCGTCTGAGATCACCGACGTGCTCGTCGAACGCGGCGATCGCGACGTGGTGCGCCGCGCCGCGGGCAATGCCGGCGCGGCGTTCTCGCCGGGCAGCTATTCCGAGATGATCAAGCGTGCGGCGCAGGACGGCGTGCTGACGCTCAAGATCGGTCAGCGCAGCGATCTTTCGGGCGACCACCTCAAAGAGCTTCTCGACGGGACGCTCGACGTCATTCGCCGGCGGCTCTCCAGCGTGGTCAACCCCGCGCGTCAGGCCGAGATCAGGCGTGCGATGGTGTCGATCGAGGAGGCCGCGCTGCCGCCGGGACCGCGGCGCGATTTCTCCGCGGCCCAACGCACGGTGCTCACCCTGCATCGCGAAGGCCATCTCGGCGAGAGTGCGCTGCTCGGCTTCGCCAAGGCGAACAAATACGAGGAATCGATCGCCTCGCTCTCGGCGATGTCCGGCGTTCGCCTCTCGATTCTCGACCGCCTGATCTCGGGCGATCGCTACGATCCGATCCTCATCGTCGGCCGCGTGCTGAATCTGGGCTGGCCGACGGTGCGGGCGCTCATTCTGCTCTGGTATGGTCCGCACCGCACGCCCGCCGATGCCGATATCGAGACCGCGCGCGTGAACTTCACGCGCCTGATGCCGGCGACCGCCGAGCGCGTCGTGAATTTCTGGCGCAACCGGCAGACGATCTAGCGTCACTCTTCGTCATTGCGAGCGAAGCAATCCAAAATCTTCCGCGGGAAGACTCTGGATTGCTTCGTCGCTTCGCTCCTCGCAAGCACGGCTAACCTGCCCGCCTGAACCGCAAATACGCCGCCTTGCGCCCTTCGCGCGCAGCTTTCCGGCCATAGCGCGTCATCGTGTAGCCCGCCCATGGCAGCCTGAAATCGTCGGCGCGTTCGGCGAGCCAGACGAAGTCCGGCGAGCGCGCGAGATGCGACAGCGTCCAGGCGCAGTAATCGTCGATGTCGCAGACGAAGCGGAATTCGCCGCCGCCCTTCAGCACGCGCGCCATCGCGGCAATGGTGCGGTCCTGGACGAAGCGCCGCTTCCAGTGCCGCCGCTTCGGCCAGGGATCGGGATGGATCAGGTCGATCCGCGACAGCGATGCCTTGGGCAGCCATGCCAGCAACTCGGCGGCATCGCCTGCGAACAGGCGGATGTTGGCTATGTTCGCGGCCTCGATCTGCGCGAGGATCTTCGCCATGCCGTTGACGTAAGGCTCGCAGCCGATGAAGCCGGTCGTGGCGAAGCTCTGCGCTTCGGCTGCAAGATGCTCGCCGCCGCCAAAGCCGATCTCGAGGCGCACGTCTTCGGCCGCAGGGCCGAAGATCCCGCGAGCATCAGTCGGCGTCTCGCCGTCGATGTCGAGCGCGAGATGCGGCAGCAGATGATCGACCAGCTCGGCCTGGTGCTGCCGGAGCTTGTGGCCCTTGCGGCGCCCGAAGAAGGCGCGCTCGCTGTCGTCGCGATCGGGCTCCGATTTGCGCTCGTTCATCGCAGCGTCTGATACAGGCGGTGAAGCAGCCGCGCGCGGGGCGCGAGCGAGGAGATGAAGAGCTGCTCGTAATGAGTGTGCGCGCCCTTGCCGTCGACGCCGAGCCCGTCGAGCGTTGCGGTATGCGGGGCGGTGAAATTGCCGTCCGAGCCGCCGCCGGTGTGAGTATCGATCAGCTCGAAGCCGATCTCGCCGGCGAGCGTCTTCGCGTGTTCGAACAGCGAGGCGCCTGCATTGCTCTTCTCGTAAGGCGGTCGGTTGAGGCTCACCCGTGACGGTGACGGTGACGCCGTCGGTCTTCGACGTCAGTCCAAGGATCTTGCCGACGAACTCCTCTGCGTCCCTGAGGCTCAGCACGCGCAAATCGACTTCGGCATAGGCTTCTTCGGGGGTAACGTTGGGGCGCGTGCCGCCGCGCACCACGCCGACATTGACGGTGACGCCGCGCGCGAGGTCGTTCATCCCTTCCAGAGCCAGGATGACGTTGCCGAGGCTCGCGCACGGCGCTGCGGCCGTCTTCCGGCCGTGAGCCGGCATGCGCGGGCACGCCCTTGATTGATACCTTGAAGCGCCCGACGCCTTTGCGTCCGGTGACGATCTTGCCGCCGTCGCGCGCGGGCTCCGTCACCAGAACGAATTTGGCCTTGCGACCTTCCTGTTCGATGAGCGCGCGCGAAGTCGGGCTGCCGATCTCCTCGTCGGAAGTGAACATGTGCGTGATGCCGAGCGGCGAACGATCACCCTCGGCGCAGAGCGCGGCAAACGCGTGATGGGCGATGTAGGCGCCGCCCTTCATGTCGTAGATGCCGGGCCCGAACGCGACGTCGCCTTCGACCTTGAACGGCAGGCGCTCGATAAAGCCCATGGGATGCACGGTATCGAGGTGGCTCAGCACCAGGATGCCCGGCCGGTCCTGGCCCCAATTCGAACGCACCACAAGATGGTCGCCGCAGCCGTGGACGCCGGCGACGCGCTCGAGCGTGACAGGCAGGTCGCGGTACTGTTCGGCGACCGCTGAGACCAGCTTGTTGACCTGCTCAGGCGCTTCCGTCGGCGTCTCGATCTCCACCCAGCGGCGGATGCCATCGAGAATAGTTTGAGAATCGAACCAATTGGAGCTGGCCATGGGCGCATCTGTGCCTTTGAATCGTATCATCTAAGCGGGCGCGCATCGAGGCGCTGCCGCAAATGACGACATAGGCCAGATTTGGCGCAGCCTCAAATCGCCATTGCGACGGCGCTTCAGCGCTTGTCGGGGCCTTCACGGGCCGCGATCTGCTCGACGAGATCGACGATAGAGCGGCGCATCTTCGAATCCGTGATTCGGGTGAACGCCTTGGTCAAGGCCAAGCCTTCGGACGTCGCGAGGAAATCCGAGACATAAGAGGGCGAGGCGCCTTCGCTGAAGCCATCCGGGCCCGCCACGCCGCTCGGGCCGCCTTCGAACAGGAACGACACCGGGACCTGCAGAATCTCGGCGATCTGCTGGATGCGGCTTGCGCCGACCCGGTTGGTGCCCTTCTCGTATTTCTGAACTTGCTGGAAAGTCAGGCCCAAAGCTTCACCGAGCTTTTCCTGGCTCATGCCCAACATGATGCGGCGCATACGCACGCGACTGCCGACATATTTGTCAACAGGGTTGGGCGCTTTCGACATTTCCTCAGCCCTCCAAACACCACCTTCAGCGCAATCAACTGGAATGCCTCAGGTGCAAGCATCGTCAAATCAAACCCAGTTATTGGGAAACATTGCGGAGAAATTTAGCAATGCACCACTGTCTTTTGCAGCCGGTGCAGAATGGGGAGCCCGTGTGCAGTCTGTCAACCGTGGGAGTACGGTTGTCAAAAGCTTCCGGCCGCGCTGGTGGCGAAGCTGCGATCAGCGGCGCGGTTTGGCGACACGCCGGCGGACGGACAGAAACACGGCCAGCGCGACGAGCATGGCGGCCGGCACATCGCCGACCCGCGCATAAACGGTCGGAGAGAGCGCTGCGGGCAGGTTTGCATCCAAAATGCCTTCAATCCCGAGACCGAGGCTGGCAATTGTTCGTCCTACCGGATCGATCACCGCGGAGACACCGGTGTTGGCGGAGCGGACCAGCGGCAATCCGAGGCTCGATCGCACGCATGCGGGCCTGCTCCAGATGCTGGTAGGGGCCGGTCGAGATGCCGAACCAGCCGTCATTGGTGAGATTCACAATCCAGCCCGGACGTTCGTCGCGTCCGGCAACCTCGCCGGGAAAGATCGCTTCGTAGCAGATCAGCGGCAGTGCGGGCGGCGCGCTGGGCACCGGCAGCGCATGCCGCGCGGTGCCCGGAATGAAGCCGCCGCGCATACGCGTCAGTTGCTCGAACCCGAGTTTCTCCATCAGCGCCTGGTAGGGCAGAAATTCGCCGAACGGCACCAAATGCAGCTTATCGTAGACCGAAAGCACGCTGCCGTCATGATCGATGACGTAGATCGAATTATAGGCACGCGTGATCGGCGTGCCACGCGGCAGATCGGGCGCGCGGACCGAGCCCGTGACCAACACCGTGCCCTTCGGCAACAGGTCGGCGACTTGCGCCATCGCGTCGGCTTCGCGGGTCAGGAAGAACGGAAAGGCGGATTCCGGCCAGATCAGAATGGTGGCATCGCGCACGCCGGTCGATTGCGGGCCGGAGGCGCGATCTGACAGCGCCAGATATTTCTTCATCACCTCCGTCTTGGCAGCGTAGTTGAACTTCGCGTCCTGCTGGAGGTTCGGCTGCATCAGGCGCAGCTTGGCGCCCGACACCATCGTGGTCGGGTGCAACGACAGGCGGATCGCGCCGAAGATGCTCATGACAATCAAGAGCGCCATGCCCGCCGCCGACGCGCGCCACGGCAGGCGGCGATCGGGTGTGCGGTCGATCAGCGTCGCGGGGCTCGCGAAGATCGCAACCGTCAGGAACGTCATGCCCCACAGCCCGAGCAGCGACGCGGTCTGCGCCAGTGGCAGCGGCTCGGACAGCGCATAGCCGAACGCGTTCCAGGGAAAGCCGGTCAGCACGTGGCCGCGCAACCATTCGCTGATGGTGAGGCTTGCCGCGAGCGCAAGCACGCGCGTGGCGTTCTTGGTCCAGAGCAGGCGCGCCAGCGCAAAGCCGATGGCCGTGAAGATGGACAGATAGGCCGGCAGGCCGAGCACGGCGAACGGCGTCAGCCAGGCGAACACGTCAGCATCGACGAAGAAGGCGTAGCCGATCCAATAGAGGCCGGGCACGAAATAGCCGACCCCGAACCAATAGCCGGTCAGCGCCGCGGCGGGAATGCCGCCATATCGTCCGGCGCCGGTGCCGTCGATCAGCCAGACCAGCACTGGAAAGGTGATGAACAGCACTGGAAAGAAATTGAACGGAGCCAGAGCCAGCACCGACAGCGCTCCGCATCCGATGGCGATGACGGCGCGCTTCCATCCCCAGGCGAGGATGATGGCAAGCGCGATCTGCCGAAGTCGCTGGAACGGACTCACTGTTGGCCGGTCCCGTCGCTTGGCGGCGGGCTGGGCGTGTCGCTGGCCGGCGGTTGGCTGCCGTCCGGCGCGGTCTCGCGGCGCCGGCTTTCGCGCTGGGTTCGCGGCGCCGGCCGCTCCTTCCGCGTCGAGATGCGCAGCCGCTTGACGCGGCGCGGATCGGCGTCGAGCACCTCGATCTCGTAAGTGCCGGGACCGGAGATCACCTCGCCGCGCACCGGCAGGCGGCCGACGAAGCTGACGAGATAGCCACCCAGCGTCTCCACCTCCTCGCCGGCTTCGCCGGTGACGAAATCCTCGCCGATCACCGAGCGCGCGTCGTCAAGGCTGGCACGGGCGTCGGCGATGAAGGCGTTGTCGGGCAGGCGCACGATCGAAGGCGGCTCGTCGCTGTCGTGCTCGTCGTCGATCTCGCCGACGATCTGCTCGACGATGTCCTCGAGCGACACGAGGCCGTCGCTGCCGCCATATTCGTCGACCACCAGCGCGAGATGAATGCGCGTGGCCTGCATCTGCGCGAGCAGGTCGATCGCCCGCATCGACGGCGGCACGTAGAGCAGCTTGCGGATGATGCGCGCGTCCTCGAGCGGCAGCGCGAGATCGACGGTGCGCAGGTCTAGTCCGGCCGGCAGCGGCTTCTTGCGCTTGGTCTTGGTGGCTTCCGAAACGCGCGCGCGGGCGGTCATGAAGGCGAGCAAGTCCCGGATGTGGACGATGCCGACGGGATCGTCCAGCGTCTCGTTGAAGACCACGAGGCGGGAATGGCCGGCGCTCTCGAAGCGGTCCATCAACTCGCCGAGCGGGATGTCGCGTTTCACCGCGATGACGTCGGCGCGATGCACCATGACGTCGGCGATGCGGCGCTCGTGCAGACCGAGGATGTTGCGCAGCATGGTGCGCTCGACCGCCGAGAAACCGGTGTCGTCGGGCGTCGTCGCATCGAGCACGACCTGGAGGTCGTCGCGCACCGATCCCGCCTTCCAGCCGAACAGCGTGCGGATGGCGCGCAACAGCCAGCCATCGGCGGTCGGACGCATCACCTCGCCTTGCGAGACCACGGCCGGCAGATTGGCCGTGGTGCGCGGATTGTCCTGGATCGGGTCGGACTCCGGCATCTCAGTGCGTCCCTGCGCGGTCTGCATAGGGGTCGGGGATTCCCAGGTGGGCCAGGATCTGCGTCTCCAGCGCTTCCATCTCCTCGGCGTCGCCGTCGTTCTCGTGATCGTAGCCGATCAGGTGCAGGAAGCCGTGCACGGCGAGATGACTCAAATGATGGTCGAACGGCCTTTGTTCCTGGTCCGCCTCCCGCCGCATGGTCTCGTAGGCGATCGCGATATCGCCGAGCATGCGCGGCGCATCGCCCGGCTTCCACTCGCCTTCCGGCTGGAGCGCGGGAAACGACAGCACGTTGGTCGGCTTGTCGATGCCGCGCCAGTTGCTGTTGAGGGTGCGGATGCCGGCATCATCGGTCAGCATCACCGCCACTTCGGCGTCGGCGACGTCCTCGTCGACGCTTTCGGCGGCCGCGGCGACAGCGCGCTGGATCACGGCTTCGGAATCAGGCTCGCGCTGCCAGCAATCGGCAACGATGAGAACCTCGGTCATGGGAAGGTTGGGGTGTGACATTGTCTTTGTTCGGAACGATCAGGCGCCGTGTCCGCGCCCATATGGTCCGGTTGTTGTCCCGTCAGGATTTATCCGTGGCCGGCCGCTGCGGCGAACCTTCGTAGGCGGCGACGATCCGCGCCACGAGCTCGTGGCGGATCACGTCCTCGGCTTTGAAATGAACCTGGGCGATGCCTTCGACGCCGCCCAGGAGGCGCGTTGCCTCGGCAAGACCCGAGGTCTGGCCGTTCGGCAAATCGATCTGCGAGGGATCGCCCGTCACGATCATGCGGCTGTTCTCGCCGAGGCGGGTCAGGAACATCTTCATCTGCATCGATGTCGTGTTCTGCGCCTCGTCCAGGATGATGGCGGCGTTGGTGAGCGTGCGGCCGCGCATGAAGGCGAGCGGCGCGATCTCGATCTCGCCGGTCTGCAGCGCGCGTTCGACGATGCGCGCATCCATGAGGTCGTACAGCGCATCGTAGATCGGGCGCAGATACGGATCGACCTTCTCGCGGAGATCGCCGGGCAGGAAGCCGAGCCGTTCGCCGGCTTCCACCGCCGGCCGTGACAGGATGATCTTGTCGACTTCCTTACGCTCGAACAGCTGCGCGGCATGCGCGACCGCAAGCCAGGTCTTGCCGGTGCCGGCGGGGCCGATACCGAACACCAGCTCGTGGCGCTTGAGTGCGCGGATGTAGGAATCCTGAGCGGCGGTGCGCGCGCGTACCGGACGCTTGCGCAGATTGATGCTGTCGAAGGTCGCCGATTTGGCCGATTTTGCGTCGAACTCGAACAGTGAGCCCTGGGCGATGACGGCGCGGATCGCGCCCTCGACCTCGCCCTGGTCGAGATCCTGTCCCTTCACGGCCTGCGCGTAGAGCATCTCCAGCACGCGGCGTGCGGCGTCGCAGCCATCGCGCGTGCCGCCGATCGTGATGTGGTTGCCCTTGGAATCGACGACGACGCCGAGCCGGCGCTCGAGCTGCGCCAGGTGCTGGCCGTAAGGGCCGACCAGCGCGGATGCGGCGCGGTTGTCGTCGAAATCGATGACGACCTGGGTCTCGGGCGGAACTTGCATGTCGCGGTCAAATTTGCGGCTGGGAGCGATAGAAGACGAATCCGATGCGCTTTTTGGCAAGGGTTCAGGCTCCGCTGGCTTGCGATAAAGCGGGCTCCCGCGCGCTGCGCGGTGGGGCGAGCTCGCCGAGGAAGCTGTAGCGCTCGAGGCTGTCGATGCGCACAGGCAGGATGTGTCCGATGATGTCGGGCGAGGCCATCACATGGGCGGGCTGGAGGAAGGCGGTGCGGCCGACGATCTGGCCGTCCTTGCGTGCCGGACGTTCGAACAGCACGTCGACCGTTGAGCCAATCGCAGCCTTGTTGAAGGCCGATTGCTGGCTGTCGATCAATTTCTGGAGCCGCTCCAATCGCTGGTCCATCTCGACGGGGGACACCGTCTCCTGCATGTCCGCGGCCGGCGTTCCCGGCCGGGCGGAGTATTTGAACGAATAGGCCGCAGCGTAGCCGATTTGCGTGACAAGCGCGAGAGTGGCGAGAAAATCTTGCTCGCTCTCGCCGGGGAAGCCGACGATAAAATCCGATGAAAAAGCAATGTCTTGGCGGGCGGCCCGGAAACGGTCCACGACCCGCCGGTAATCATCGGCGGTATGTTTGCGGTTCATGGCGGCCAGAATCCGGTCCGAGCCCGACTGCACCGGCAGGTGCACGAACGGCATCAGGGCGCCGAGATCGCGATGGGCCGCAATCAGGCTGTCGTCGACGTCGCGCGGGTGGCTGGTCGAGTAGCGCAGCCGCGCGACGCCGGGAATCGCCGCTAGATGCTCGAGTAGCCGGCCGAGCGGCCAGGCTTTCCCGTCCGGCCCCTCGCCATGATAGGCGTTGACGTTCTGCCCGATCAGCGTGAGACTCGCGCACCCCGTTGTCGGCCAGACGCTTGACGTCGTCGACGATCTTCGCGACCGGCCGCGAGACCTCCGAGCCCCTTGTGTAGGGCACGACGCAGAAGGTGCAGAACTTGTCGCAGCCTTCCTGCACCGTGACGAAGGCGGAAATGCCGCGTGCACGGATCGCATCGGGTTTCGGCTGGGCCAGGAAGCCGAACTTGTCGGCCGCGGGAAATTCCGTCTCGATCGCGCGGCCGTCATCGCGCGCGCGCTTCAGAAGCTCGGGCAGGTGATGATAGCTCTGCGGTCCCACCACGACGTCGACGACCGGCGCGCGGCGCACGATTTCCCCGCCCTCGGCCTGCGCCACGCAGCCGGCGACGGCGATCTGCATCGCGCGGCCGTCGCGCGCGGCCTCGTCCTTGGCGACGCGCAGACGGCCGAGCTCGGAATAGACCTTTTCGGAGGCCTTCTCGCGGATATGGCAGGTGTTGAGGATGACGAGGTCGGCCTCCTCGGCGCTATCAGTCTCCACGAATCCCTCTGGAGCCAGCGTGTCCACCATGCGCTGGGCATCGTAGACGTTCATCTGGCAGCCATATGATTTGATGTGCAGCTTGCGCGGCGGCGTCATGGAACCCGGAATTGTGGTGGAGGATGGTCCTCAAATAGAGGTTGGAGAGGCGAAAATCCAGCGAATGGAGCCCCTCGGGCCGTCATTCCCGGGCGCGAGGCAGCCGCGAACCCGGAATCTCGCGCCAAAACCTCGGGATTCCGGGCTCTCGCGCCCTGCCCAGTGCCCCGGAACGACAAAAAGAGGCGAAATCAGCCCGCTTAGGCGTCTGCCCCAACCCGCCGGACCAGCTCCGGCAATTGTCGCATGTCGTCGAAGGTCAGTCCGGCGCCCGCGGCCCGTAACCGTTCGGCGTGGCCCGGCGGGCAATGGCCGCCGCCGTGAAAGCCCAGCACGGTCATCCCGGCCGCGGCCGCGCCCGTGACCCCGGGGACGCTGTCCTCGATCACCAGGCACCGCTCCGGCGCGGCCTTCATCTGCGCGGCGGCAAACAGGAACAGATCGGGCGCGGGCTTGCCGCGTGCGACCTGGCTCGCGGAAAAGATGTTCGGGGCGAGCAGGTCGTAGAGCCCGGCGCACGTCAGGCCGTGATGGATCTTGTCCGGCGTGCCGCTCGACGCCACGCATCTGGGCAGGTCGATCGCGGCAATCGCCGAGGCGACATGGGTGATCGGCTGCAGATCGCTGGCGTAGGATCGCAGCGTGGCCGCATTGATCTGCTGCTCGAGATCGTCGGGCAAGCTGCGGCCGATCTCCTGTTCGACCATCCGCCGCGCGTCCCTCTCGGATACGCCGAGGAAGCGGACCAGCACCTGCTCCGAGGTGATTGGATAACCGTGCCGCGTCAGGACATCCGCATGGGCGCGACAGGAGATCACCTCGCTGTCCACGAGCACGCCGTCGCAATCGAAGATGATGAGGTCGACAGGCACTAAATCTAAGACGTCGGCTTGTCGTCGTCGAGCGGGACGCAATAGAGCTCGAGCCGGTGGTCGACCAGCTTGTAGCCGAGCTTGCGGGCGATCTCCGCCTGCAGCTTCTCGATCTCCTCGGAGGTGAACTCGATCACCTTGCCGTCGCGAAGGTTGATGAGATGGTCGTGATGGCTGTCGCGCATCGTCTCGTAGCGCGCGCGGCCCTCGCGAAAATCATGTCGCTCGATGATACCGGCATCCTCGAACAGCTTGACGGTACGATACACCGTCGAGATCGAGATCTTGTCGTCGACGGCGACGCAGCGCCGGTACAATTCCTCGACATCGGGATGATCGACCGCCTCCGCGAGCACGCGGGCGATAACGCGGCGCTGTTCGGTCATGCGCATGCCGGTGGCGGCACAGCGCGCCTCGATGCCGGACGCCTTGGATGCGGAAGAAGGTTTCAGTGCGGTCATGATCTGTCTGCCTGACGGGGCGCTTTCTGCCATCGATGTTACGACAAGTCACGCCGCATCAGAAGGGCGTTCAATTGTTCCCCATTCGGCTGCTTATAATAGCGTTCGCGGCGCCCGACCACCACGAATCCGCCTCCGTCGTAGAGGCGTCGCGCCGGCTGGTTGTTTTCCTCGACTTCGAGAAATATCGTGCGCACGCCGCGCCCTGCGAGGTGGCCGAGATGGGTCATCAGCAGCGTGCGGGAGAGGCCGCGACCGCGATAGGCCTCGTCCACGGCGATCGAGAGGATTTCTGCCTCGTCCGCGCCGATCCGCGACACCGCGAAGCCGACGGTCCTGCGACCGAGGCGCAACCGATGCACCAGCGTGTTGCGCTCGCTGATCATGCTCTCGAATTCGCCTTCGCCCCAGCCGCGTGCGAAGGAGGCGCCGTGCAGCTGCGCCAGCCGCGCGGCGTCGCGCACCGATGCGGGCTCGACGGCGGCGGTGCCGCCGCGCCACCATTCCGACAGCCATCTCATCATGAGGTTGCGGCTTGTGCTGCGAGCAGCGGCTGCGCCGCCGGCTTGGCGTCGGGCGCTTTCAGATAAAACGGTCGCGCCGGATTTGTCTCGGGATCGGCCGCCGCGCCAAGCCATGCGACCCAGCCGATGTCGGGCGCGGCCTGCGCGTTGATCGCGACCGGCTGTTCGCTGTCCGTCGGCCAGCGATCGGCCAGGATCTTTGCGGCATTGCCGACCAGATACGGCGCGCCGAATTGCGAGGCGGCGATCGCCTCGTCGATAGACGCGACGCGTGGCCGCACCAGCTGGCTACCGTCGCCGGCGACGATCTGGAAATAGACATGATCGTGCCGCGCGTCGATCGCGGAGATCACGGGCGCCGATTGGCTCTGGCCGACGATGGTGGCCGCATAGGCCGACAAGGTGGTGAGGCCGACGGCGGGCCGCCCGGCCGCAAGCGCGAGCCCGCGTGCCGCCGAAATGCCGACGCGCAGGCCGGTGAAGCTTCCGGGGCCAACGGTGACGGCGATGCGGTCGAGAGCAGTGAAAGCAAGGCCGGCCGATTGCATGACGCGCGCGATCATCGGCATCAAGGCCTCGGCGTGGCCGCGCTTCATGAGAAGCTGCTCATGGGCGAGGAGCCGGCCGGCATCGGTGTCGAGCACGGCGGCTGCGCAGGCCTCGAGCGCGGTATCGATGGCAAGGATCAGCATGGCGGCAATCTAGTCGGTCCCGCACCGTCAGAACCAGAGCAAGTTTGGGCATTGCACAAGCCGTGCGGGGGGCGATGGCCCGGCGGTCCCCGTACTACTACGTCTTCGAAAAAAGCATGCAATCCGCCCGCCAAAGAGCCTCACCGATTTTGATGCAAGCGCATTGTTTACAACTTAAAATAAGCTAAGTGATTGAATTTATTTCAAATTAATAGTGCGTTAGCAATCCAATGACACCCTCCGGCCACGGAAAGACGAGTCAACGGCGACTCGGGCGATGCAATTTTGGCAGATCAAGCCACGCACGCCCCGGGCATTTTAGGAGGATTTATTAATGTCATTTTGGCGAGGCGGCTCTTCAGCACGCGAGGCGATGGCCCAGGTCAACGCACTCTCGAAATCGCAGGCGGTCATCGAATTCAATCTCGACGGCACCATCGTAACGGCCAACCGGAATTTCCTGGACGCGATGGGTTATCGGCTGGACGAAATCCAGGGCAAGCACCACAGCATGTTCGTGATGCCGGAAGAGCGGGGCAGTGCGGCCTATCGGGAGTTCTGGGCGCGGCTTGGCCGCGGCGAATATCAATCGGCCGAGTACAAGCGGCTGGGCAAGGGCGGCCGCGAGATCTGGATCCAGGCCTCCTACAACCCGATCATCGACGAAGCCGGCAAGCCGGTGAAGGTCGTCAAGTTCGCGACCGACATCACCGCGCGCAAGATCCGCAGCCTCGAGGACGCCGGAAAGATCATCGCGATCGGGCGCGCCCAAGCCGTGATCGAATTCAATCTCGACGGCACCATCATCACCGCCAACGACAATTTCCTGGCCACGCTGGGCTACCGGCTCGACGAGATCCAGGGCCGGCATCACAGCATGTTCGTCGGCGCCGGCGAGCGCGACAGCGCGGCCTATCGCGAGTTCTGGGCGAAGCTTGCGCGCGGCGCGTTCGAGTCCGGCGAGTATAAGCGCTTCGGCAAGGGCGGGGCAGAGATCTGGATCCTCGCGTCCTACAACCCGATCCTCGACGAAGCCGGCAAGCCGTTCAAGGTGGTGAAGTTCGCAACCGATATCAGCGCGCAAAAACTGTCGAACGCGAATTTTGCCGGGCAGATCGAGGCGATCGGCAAGTCGCAGGCCGTGATCGAATTCGACATGGACGGCAAGGTTCTCACCGCCAACGAGAATTTCCTCGGCGCGCTCGGCTACACGCTTCCCGAGATCGTCGGCAAGCATCACAGCATGTTCGTGGGTGCGGACGAGCGCGACAGCGATTCCTACCGCGCCTTCTGGACCAGGCTGAACGCCGGCGAATTCCAGTCCGGTGAATATCAGCGCGTCGGCAAGGGCGGCCGGCAGGTCTTCATCCAGGCCTCCTACAATCCGATCCGCGATCTCAACGGCAAACCGTTCAAGGTCGTGAAATACGCCTCCGACACCACCGCGCAGGTGATCGCGCGCAAGCGCAGCGAGAAGGTGCGCGCCATGATGGAATCCGTCGCGGCCGGCGCCGAGGAGCTGAATGCCTCGGTGCGCGAGATCGCGGAGGCGATGACGCGCTCTCGCCAGACCGCATCGACCGCGGTCGATCGGGTCGAGGCGGCGGATCAGCAGGCGCACCGGCTGAGCCAGGCGGCGGAGTCGATGCGGATGATCGTGCAACTGATCGGCAACATCACCGGGCAGATCAACCTGCTCGCGCTGAATGCCACGATCGAATCCGCGCGCGCCGGCGAAGCCGGTCGCGGCTTTGCCGTGGTCGCGTCCGAGGTGAAGAACCTCGCCAATCAGGCCAAACAGGCCGCGGACCGGATCGAGCAGGAGATCGGTAATCTCAACGGCATCTCGGTCGACGTCGTCGGTGCGCTGGAGCAGATCAAGAGCGCAATCCAGGGTGTCAGCGAGTACGTGTCGTCAACGGCCGCGGCGGTCGAGGAGCAGAGCACCGTCACCCAGGAAATGTCGGCCAGCATGCGCAGGGCCGCGGAAGAGGCCGCGACCATCGGCCAGGCGGCGTAGGCAGGTCTTGTCGTCTCGTAGGGTGGATTAGCCGAAGGCGTAATCCACCACTTTACTGTCTACGCGAATAGAGGAGTGGTGGGTTACGCCTTCGGCTAACCCACCCTACGGCGCCTATGATGCCGTGCTCACATCGGCCGGACTTCGACCACGTCGGGCACGAAATGCTTCAGCAGATTCTGAATGCCGTGCTGGAGCGTCGCGGTCGATGACGGGCAGCCGGAGCAGGCGCCCTTCATGTGGAGATAGACGACGCCGTCCTTGAAGCCGCGGAAGGTGATGTCGCCGCCGTCATTCGCCACCGCCGGTCGCACGCGGGTCTCGATCAGGTCCTTGATGATGTCGACCGTCTCGGCGTCGGCCTCGTCGAAAAACTCGTCCTCGTCGTCGAGATCGGCATCATCGTCAGCCGCGGCGTCGGCGAGCAGCGGCGCGCCGGACATGTAGTGCTCCATGATGGCACCCAGGATCGCGGGCTTGAGCTGCTGCCACTCACCGCCCGCCTTGGTCACGGTGATGAAATCCGATCCGTAGAACACGCCAGTGACGCCGGGCACCTCGAACAGCTTTTCGGCCAGCGGCGAACGGCCAGCGGCTTCGCGGCTCGCGAATTCCATCGGGTTGCCGTCGACCACGACGCGGCCGGGAATGAACTTCAGCGTGGCGGGATTGGGGGTGGCTTCGGTTTGAATGAACATGGTTTTCTCCAGACGTCGCCGGTTCAAGGCCGGCGCGTGCTCCATTTCCTAGCAGATGGCGACGGGGAACGCACGGTCAAGGGGACGAGAGAAGTTTCGTTGCCCTATCAGGGGGTTAGGGTGCTTCTTCTCCCTCTCCCCGCAAGCGGGGCGAGGTGAAAGAGCTGGCCTACGACAGCGAATCCACGCTTTGGTCGCTGAGCGCGCCGGAAATGATGGTCACGGGGATCGGGAACGCCCCCACCGCGTGCGCGAGCAGCGAGACCAGGGGCCCCGGCCCTTCCGCGCCGGGGTTGGCGGCCAGCACCAGCATGGCGATATCGGGGTCCTCGTCGATCACGGCGAGCAGTTGCTCCATCGGCGCACCCTCGCGGATCGCCCGTTCCGGCGTGATCGCGGCGATGCCGTTGGCGCGGCCCGCGGCGCGGTCGAGCGTGGCCTCCGCCGCTTCCTGCGCTTCGGCGCGCATGATGTCGGCAACTCCCAGCCATTCCTGGCTCTGCGGCTCGGGCTCGATGATGCGCAGCATCACCACGCCGCCGCCGGCGCGGATCGCCCAGCGGCTGGCATAGTAGACCGCGCGGTCCCATTCGGCGGTGTCGTCGACGATGACGAGGCATTTGGGCTTGTGGCCCGGCTCGTAGCAAAGTCGCTTGCTGGTCATGCATGTCCCGGATTGTGCACGACCGTCATGCTGCCACACTCCCGCAAGCTTGGGGAGAGGAGATGCGGCCGGCGCCGGGCGCCGGCCGTCCTTATCGACGGCGGATGAAGCCGACGATGTCCTTGGAGAGCTTCATCGTTTCGTCGGCGATCGCGCGGGCCCGGTCGGAGCCGTCGTTCAGGATCGCGTCGATATGGCCGGGATCGGCGACGAGGCGCTTCATCTCGCCGGCGATCGGCGCGAGTTTTGTCACGCACAGCTCCGCCAGCGCGTTCTTGAAGCTGGAGAACTGGCCGCTGCCGAATTCTTTGAGCACGTCGGCCTTGGAGCGGCCGGACAGCGCGGCGAAAATGCCGACGAGATTGTCGGCCTCGGGGCGCGCTTCCAGGCCTTTCTCCTCGGTCGGAAGTGGCTCCGGATCGGTCTTCGCCTTGCGGATCTTCTGCGCGATGGTGTCGGCGTCGTCGGTCAGGTTGATGCGCGAATTGTCGGAGGCCTCCGACTTCGACATCTTCTTGGTGCCGTCGCGCAGGCTCATCACGCGTGTCGCCGGGCCCGTGATCAACGGTTCCGGCAACGGGAAGAACAGGCCGTCATTGGCGCCCTGCGCGCGGATGGAATCGCTGAAATCGTTGTTGAACTTCTGCGCGATATCGCGCGAAAGCTCGAGATGCTGCTTCTGGTCCTCGCCGACCGGCACGTGGGTGGCGCGGTACAGCAGGATGTCGGCGGCCATCAGCACGGGATAGTCGAACAAGCCGACCGAGGCGTTCTCGCGGTCCTTGCCGGCCTTTTCCTTGAACTGGGTCATGCGGCCGAGCCAGCCCATGCGCGCGACGCAGTTGAAGATCCAGGCGAGACTCGGCATGGCCCGAGACCTGGCTCTGGTTGAACACGATGTGCTTCTTGGGATCGATGCCGGCTGCGATGAAGGCCGCGGTCACTTCGCGGGTGTTGCGCGTGAGCTCCGCCGGTCCGCCCCAGACGTCGACGCCTTGCGTGATCGCGTGCATGTCGACGACGCAATAGATGCAGCTGTGGGTTTCCTGCATCTTCACGAAGTTGACGATCGCGCCGAGGTAATTGCCGAGATGCAGATTGCCGGTCGGCTGGACGCCCGAAAAGACCCGTTCAACGAATGGCATGGTAAGCTTTCCCATAGGTATTCGGCCGTCGTTTCCAACAGCGGCGCTGCCCCGTCAAGGGCAATTCGCAAGCGCGGCCCGTTCAGGCAGGCCGCTTCAGGGCGGCAGCCGCCTCGCGCCACGAGGCCGCGCCCAGGATTTGCAGCAGCAGGCCATAGACGGCGATCCCGGCCGCGATTTGCAGGCCCAGCACGATGAGGCGGATGAGGCCGCGCGCCTCCGAGGGCACGAGACCCGACGTCAGCCAGAGCAGGGCGCCCATGGCGGCAGCAGCGAGGATGATCCGTGGCAACCGCTTGCGGGCGGCGGCGTCCACCGAGAAGCCGAACTCGGTCGTGCCTTTCCAAAGCAGCGAAAGCGCGCTGCTCCAGGCTCCGGCCGCGATGCTCGCGGCGATCCCGCTCGCGCCGAAAACACGGCCGAGCAGGACGGCGAGCCCGACCGCGACCACGAAGCCCGCGGCCGTGGCCAGCAGCGGCGTCATCGTATCGCCGCGGGCATAGAAGGCCGGCGAGAGCGCCTTGATCAGCACGTGAGCCGGCAGGCCCAGTGCCAGCCACATCAGCGCGTGCGCGGTGGCCATGCTGTCCTCCACACCGAAGGCGCCATGCTCGAACAACAGCCGCACGATCGGCTCGGCCAGCGCGATCAAGCCGAGCGTGGCGGGCAGGGCCAGCCCGATCGCCAGCTCCAGCGCGCGCGATTCGGCGTGTGCCACCGCGTCGCGGTCGGAGCTGGCGACGGCACGCGTCAGTTCCGGCACCAGCACGGTGCCCATGGCAACGCCGACGATGCCGAGCGGCAATTCGATCAACCGGTTGGCGAAGTAAAGCCAGGACACTGCGGACGGCGTCGCCGACGCAATGATCGCACCGGCCACCATCAGCCATTGCGGGCCCGAGCTTGCGATCATGCCGGGAATGGCCTTGGCGAAGAAGTCGCGCATGTCCTTGTCGAAGCTGACGCGCAATGGCGTCGCCAGATCTGCGCTTCGCTGCGACAGCAGCATCAGGAGTTGTAGCAAGCCGGCCACGCCGACGGTGGCCGCCAGCATCCACGCGGCGAAGGCGGCATCGGCATGCCCAACGAGCAGCATCGCAATCGCTGTGATCAGCGCGATGTTGAACAGCAGCGGAGAGAAGGCCGTGAGCGCAAATCGTCCTCGAGCGTTGAGCAATCCCATCAGCACCGTGACGGGGCCGGCGAAGGCGAGATAGGGCAGCATCAGCCGGGCGTTCGCGACCGCAAGATCGAGCGTCGCGCTGCCAACGAAGCCCGGCGCGATCACCGTGATGATCAGCGGCATCAGCAGCGCAATCACGATCGAGATCGCGATCAGGGCGGCGCTGACGGTGCCGAGCACGCGTCCGGCGAATGCGGCGGCGGCCGCTTCGCCCTGGCTGTCACGGACGCGCAGCCAGACCGGGATCAGCGCGGCATTCAACGCCCCCTCGCTGAGCAGCCGGCGCGCCACATTGACGAGCTGGAAGGCGGCCAGGAACGCGTCCGCCACGGCGCCTGTGCCGAGCAGGGCGGCAATCATGGAATCGCGGGCAAAACCCAGCAGCCGCGAGGCCAGTGTTCCCGTCGAAACTGTCAGGAAGGAGCGGATCATCGGGCCGTTATAATACCGTTGCTTGCCCGTGCAGGCCCGGTCGTGATAGGCCGCGTGCCGGATTTCAGGCTGACAGGAAGCGGATTTTCGCAGGGTTCGCAATCCGCCAAACAGGATCAAGGTGAATGGCTGACGTGAAATATGACGTTCTCGGCATCGGTAACGCGCTGTTCGACGTGCTGGTCAGGACCGACGAGGCTTTTCTGGCCAAGCACGGCATGACCAAGGGCAGCATGTCCCTGATCGACGAAGCCCGCGCCGCCGCTATCTACAAGGACATGGGGCCGGCCACGGAAGTCTCGGGGGGTCTGCCGCCAACACCATCGTCGGCATCGGCAGCCTGGGGGCGCGTGCCGCCTATGTCGGCAAGGTCAAGGACGACCAGATCGGCAAGCTCTACGTCCACGACATCCGCTCGGCCGGCGTCGCCTTCAACACGCCCGCCGCCAAGGACGGCCCCGCCACCGGATGCTCCTACATCCTGGTCACCGATGACGGCGAGCGCACCATGAACACCTATCTCGGCGCCGCACAGGATCTGTCGCCGGCCGATATCGACCCGACCGAGATCGCGGCCGCCGGCATCGTCTATCTCGAGGGTTACCTCTGGGACCCCAAGAACGCCAAGGATGCCTTCGTCAAGGCCGCCAAGATCGCCCATGACGCCAAGCGCAAGGTGGCGCTGACGCTGTCGGATTCCTTCTGCGTCGATCGCTATCGCGATGAATTCCTGTCCCTGATGCGCAACGGCACCGTGGATATCGTGTTTGCCAACGAGTCCGAGCTACATTCGCTCTACATGACCTCCGACTTCGACACCGCGCTGAAGCAGCTGCGCAACGACGCCAATCTCGGCGTGGTCACCCGCAGCGAGAAGGGCTGCATGGTGGTGTCGTCGGAAGACGCCGTCGCAGCGCCGGCGTTCCCGGTCGACAAGGTGATCGACACCACCGGCGCCGGCGACCTCTTCGCCGCGGGCTTCCTGTATGGCCTGTCGCGCAATCTCGCCTACAAGCAGTGCGGCGAACTCGGCGCACTCGCGGCCGCCGAAGTGATCCAGCACATCGGCGCGCGGCCGCTGGTGTCGCTCAAGGAGCTGGCCGGCCAGCGTGGGCTGACGGTTTAAGGCGCGACAGCCTCATTCTCCGCTGTCATCGCCCGACTCGATCGGGCGATCCAGTATTCCAGAGACTGTCGTGGGATACGGAGAAGCTGCGGCGTACTGGATCCCCCGCCTTCGCGGGGGATGACGACCGTCGTTTGGTGAGAGCTTCAGTTCCTCACGCCGTCTTCGCCGCCGTCAATCCCAACCGTTGCTCCACGGCATCGCGCATCACGAATTTTTGGATCTTTCCCGTCACCGTCATCGGGAATTCGTCGACGAACTCGACGTAGCGCGGGATCTTGTTGTGGGCGATCTGGCCGTCGCAGAAGGCGCGGACCTCCTCGGCCGTCAGCGTTTCGCCCGGCCTGACGCGGATCCAGGCGCAGAGGCTCCTCGCCGTAGCGGGTGTCGGCGACACCGAAGATCTGCACGTCCTGGATCTTGGGGTGACGGTACAGGAACTCCTCGATCTCGCGCGGATAGAGGTTCTCGCCGCCGCGGATCACGAGGTCCTTGATGCGGCCGACGATGTTGCAATAACCAGCGTCGTCGATGGTCGCGAGGTCGCCGGTGTGCATCCAGCCATTGGCGTCGAGCACGTCGGCGGTCTTTTCCTTCTCCTCCCAATAGCCCAGCATGACGCTGTAGCCGCGGGTGCAGAGCTCGCCGCGTTCGCCGCGCTTGACGATCCTGCCTTCGAGATCGACCACCTTCACCTCGACATGCGGGTGAATGCGGCCGACAGTGGAGACTCGCCGCTCCAGCGGATCGTCGGTCGCGCTCTGGAAGCTGACCGGGCTGGTCTCGGTCATGCCGTAGGCGATGGTGACCTCGCGCATGTTCATCTCGGTGTTGACGCGCTTCATCACCTCGATCGGGCAGGGCGCGCCTGCCATGATGCCGGTGCGCAGCGATTTCAGATTGAAAGTCTTGAACTCGGGATGATCGAGGCTCGGCGATGAACATGGTCGGCACGCCGTACAGCGCGGTGCATTTCTCCTGCTCGACCGTGCGCAATGTCGCCAGCGGATCAAAGCCCTCGCCGGGATAGACCATGGTGGTGCCGAGCGTGACGGAAGCAAGGTTGCCCATCACCATGCCGAAGCAATGATAGAGCGGCACCGGAATGCAGATGCGATCCTGTTCGGTCAGACGCATCGCGCGTCCCGTGAAATAGCCGTTGTTGAGGATGTTGTGGTGGGTCAGCGTGACGCCCTTGGGTGAGCCGGTGGTGCCGCTGGTGAACTGGATGTTGACGGGATCGTCGAATTGAAGCGCAGCACCGAGCGTGGCCAGCTGCGCGCGATGCTCCGCTCCGCCCATGCGCGCGACCTCCTCGAAAGGGATCGTGCCCGGTGCTGCCGGGCCGCCGATCTGGATCACCATCCGCAAGGCCGGCAACCGCGCCGCCTGCAACTGTCCGGACTTTGAGCCCGCCACCAGCTCCGGCAGCAAAGTGTTGAGCATCTCCATGTAATTGCTGGTCTTGAACGCCGTCGCCGTGACGATCGCCGCGCAGCCGACCTTCTTCAGCGCGAATTCCAGCTCGCTGAGCCGGTAGGCGGGATTGATCGTCACCAGGATCAAGCCGGCCTTGGCGGCGGCGAACTGGGTCAGCGTCCATTCCGGCCGGTTCAGCGACCAGATGCCGATCCGCGCCCCGCGTTCGAGCCCGAGCGCAAGGAAGCCCGCGGCGAGCGCGTCGACCCGCTCGGCGAATTCACGCCATGTCCATCGCACGCCGTGGCTGGGAGAGACGAGCGCTTCGCGGTCCCCCCAACGCTGAGCGGCCTGATCAAGGCTGCGGCCGATGGTGTCGCCGAGCAGTGGCGCGTCCGAGATGCCGCAAACGTAGCTGTCCGCTTTATCCGTCAAGTTGTTCATTGAGTCGAAATCCCCTCGTCATAATCGGCGGCGCGGTCGCCATCGGTCGTCATGCCCGGGCTTGTCCCGGGCATCCACGTTCTTTGTCTTGTGGAGCGAGGCGTGGATGGCCGGGACAAGCCCGGCCATGACGCGCGGTGAGAGCGGCGACTCCCTCTCACGCCGCCTTTTGTCCGCTGCCCGCATCGAGCCCGGCATAGACGCCGCGCTCGAAGCCCGCGAACGCTTCCAGGCACTTTCCATCCGCGAACGGCAACAGCTGCATCAGGATGACGCCGGTGACGTCGCGCGCCGGGTCAATCCAGTAATAGGTGTTGGCAAGGCCCGCCCAGGCGAGGCTGCCGGCGCTGCGGCCTTCCGCGGTCTTGGCGGTGTTGATCATGAAGCTGAGGCCCCATTTCTTCACCTGCTCCGGATAGAGATCGACGTCGTTGGTGTACATCGGCGCCGCCGTCGTCATCTTGGTCATGTTGAGATCGCCCATCTGGTTCTGGCTCATCATGGCGATCGTGTCGGCCTTCAGTACCTGGTTGCCGTTGCCGCGGCCCTTGTTCAGGATCATCTGCGTGAACTTGATGTAGTCGGCTGCGGTCGAGTAGAGGCCGCCTCCACCCATGTGGAATTCCGGCTCCTGCTCCAGCTCGAACGGGATCGCGGCGAGCTGGCCGTCCTCGCCGCGCGCATGCATGCCGACGAGGCGCTTACGCATGCTGTCGGTGATCTTGAAGGCCGTGTCGCTCATGCCGAGCGGGTTGAACAGGTTATCGCGCAAATAAGCGTCCAGCCGCTTGCCGCTGACGGCTTCCACCGCCTTGCCGACGAAATCGATGTTGGTGCCGTATTCCCAGCGCGTGCCGGGGTCGGTCATGACAGGCGTCTTCAGCGCCGCGTTCTGGCAGGTGGTGATGGCGGGAATGCCGTTCTTGTCGAGATAGACCGCGAGATCGCCGTTCCACATGTTGTAGCAGAAGCCGGCGGTGTGGGTCATGAGCTGCCGCAGCGTGATCGGCCGCTTGGCCGGCCGCAGCTTCGCCTCGCCCTTGGCGTCGAAGCCTTCGAGCACCTGCGGATTGGCGAGATCGGGCAGCAGCTCGCCGATCGGTGCATCCAGTGACAGTTTGCCCTGCTCGACCAGCTGCATCGCGCCGGCTGATGTGACCGCCTTCGTCATCGAAGCGATCCAGAACACGCTGTCTTCAGTCATCGCATCGGGCCTGGACAGGTCGCGCTTGCCGAATGCGCCGTGATACAGCACGTCGTTACCGCTCGCCGCGATGGCAACGACGCCGGGAATCTCCTTGGCCTCGCTCTTCTGACGCAGAATCTCGTCGATCTCAGCTTTGCTTTGCATGGCGTTTCCTCCGGTTTGATTATTATTGGCAGTGATCGATTGTCCTCCCGCACGCTCCGTGCGGCAAGCGCGTCCAGGTGCCCGTGTTGGTCGCGATGTCGTGACTTGACGGTCCGCACCCTACGCAGGACGACAAGCGGGCTGAACGGCAACACTCCGTCACAATCTGCGGTGGATGGCCGCTACTCCCAGTGACCGTGGATGGGCGCTGGCGATATGTTTCACCTGTTTGAAGCACTTGAAACATTTTGTGCGTTGCGGCGTTCAGCTCTCGGCCCAGTCGATGGCCGACGTTAAGACTTGATGCAAATTTGGCGGCCCTGGGCGGCCGCGAGGGGACCTCAGATGATTTCGACCTGGAGCGAATGGAAGCGCTATCCCCGTCCCGGACGGGGCGAGAACCTGGAGGCGCCGATTTCGCCCGGCATCTACGAGGTGCGGATCGCCGGGACCGGCGCGCTCTATTCCTTCGGTGCGGTCGACAATCTGGCGCAGTCGCTGGCGCTGTTGCCGGTCGGCTCGAAGAACTGGTTCGGCCGCCGTAACGCGTCCGACGTGCCCGATCTCGAATACCGGACCTGCGCGACCTCCTCGAAGGCCGACGCCAAGGCGGCCGCCGAGCGCATGATCGGCCGGCGCGAGACGTACATGAGCGGCGCGGCCTGAGGGCCGCTTCCCCCTCAGCTCCCGGCAGATGTGCGTTGCGGGGCGGTGCATTGGGCATCGCTTGCCCCTATATTCCGCACCGATCCGATCGCCCCAGGGAGTAACGCCATGACACCGACCGCCGCCGCACGCGCCCCGCAAGCCACCGCCACCCTGCGCGACCGGCTGAAGGACCCCTCGCTCCTGAAGGAGGCCTGCTACATCGACGGCGCCTGGGTCGGCACGCCGGTCTTCGCCGTCAACAATCCCGCCACCGGCGTCGAGCTGGCCAAGGTCCCGCAGCTCGGTGCGGACGAGACCACCAAGGCGGTCGAGGCCGCCGAGCGCGCCTTCCCGGGCTGGGCCAAGCACACCGCCAAGCAGCGCTCCAACATCCTGCGCAAATGGTTCGAGCTGATCATTGCCAACCGCGAGGACCTCGCGCTGATCCTCACCTCCGAGCAGGGCAAGCCGCTCACCGAGGCGCTCGGCGAGGTCGATATCGGCGCCGCCTATATCGAGTTCTTTGCCGAGGAAGCGCGGCGCGTCTATGGCGAGACCATCCCGACCCAGCGGCCCGACGCGCGCCTGCTCGCGATCAAGCAGCCGATCGGCGTCTGCGGCGCCATCACGCCGTGGAACTTCCCGAACTCGATGATCACGCGAAAAGTCTCGCCCGCGCTCGCGGCCGGGTGCACCGTGGTGCTCAAGCCCGCCAATGAGACTCCGCTGTCGGCGCTGGCGCTCGCCGTGCTCGCCGAGAAGGCCGGCATCCCCAAGGGCGTGCTCAACATCGTCACCGGCGACGCGCCGCCAATCGGCAAGGTGCTGTGCGAGCATCCGGCGGTGCGCTTCGTCGGCTTCACCGGCTCCACCGCGGTCGGCAAGATCCTCTACCAGCAGGCTTCCGTCGGCGTGAAACGGCTCGGCCTCGAGCTCGGCGGCAACGCGCCGTTCGTGGTGTTCGACGATGCCGATATCGACGCCGCGGTCGAGGGCGCCATCGTCTCGAAATACCGCAACATGGGCCAGACCTGCGTCTGCGCCAACCGCCTCTACGCCCAGGACAAGATCTACGACGAGTTCGTGCAGAAGCTGTCGGCGAAGGTCGCGGCGATGAAGATCGGCGACGGCACGGAAGCCGGCGTCACGCAGGGCCCGCTAATCAACATGAAGGCGATCGACAAGGTCGAGCGCCATATCGCGGACGCCGTCAAGCGCGGCGCCAAGGTCGTGACCGGCGGCAAGCGCAGCGGTCTCGGACGCTCGTTCTTCGAGCCCACGGTGCTGTCCGACGTCAAGGCGGACTCGCTGGTGGCGCAGGAAGAAACCTTCGGTCCGCTGGCGCCGGTGATCCGCTTCAAGGACGAAGCCGACGTGGTCGCAATGTGCAACGCCTCGCCGTTCGGCCTTGCCTCGTACTTCTACTCCCGTGATCTCGGCCGCGTCTGGCGTGTCGCCGAAGCGCTGGAATCAGGCATGGTCGGCGTCAACACCGGCCTGATCACCACCGAAGTCGCGCCCTTCGGCGGCGTCAAGGAGAGTGGCCTCGGCCGCGAAGGCTCCCGTCACGGCATGGAAGAATATGTCGAGATCAAATACGTGATGATGGCGGGAGTGTAGCCGCCAGCATCGCTTGACGCAGGTCAAGAGGCCTCAGGCGAGACCGCCTAATTTGGGGCGCGCGGCATCATAGGGATGGCGCGCGCCCAGGATTTGCGGCTCAGCTGATGCTGACGAGGAGTTCTTTCTTTCCGGGTGAGAAGCAGCTTCTCGGCCGCTTCTGGCAGAGCGCCTCGGGATACTGGCGCGGACCCTCCGCCTGGACGGCTTGGCTCCTGGTGATCGCGTTGATCGTCAACGTCGTCCTCCAGCTCCTGACGCAATATGGTCTGAACTTCTGGAATCGGGATTTCTTCAACGCCGTCGGCCGGAAGGATCAGGCGGAGCTGTTGTTCCAGGCGCTTCGATTTCTGCCGCTGGCGGCGGCAAGCATCGCCTTGACCGTGTTTTCCGTGTGGGCGCGCATGACCCTGCAGCGGTCCTGGCGCGAGTGGCTGAGCAACCACCTCTATGCTGACTGGCTGACGGATGATCCGCCTCCCGGACGCAGCTCCATCGAGGGACATCACGAGGCGCCGGAATATCGCATTGCTGAAGATGCCAAGGTGGCAACGGACTTCCCGATCGATCTGGTCACCGGGCTGCTTCAATCGGTGCTCACGATCGGAACCTTCGCCGGCGTGCTGTGGTCGGTCGGTGGCAGCTTGGCGGTCGAGTTCGACGGCATCAGCTTTGCGATTCCCGGCTATCTCGTCCTCGCGGTGATCGCATATTCCGCGCTGCTGGCGATCGGCATCTGGCTGACAGCCGGCCGGCTGACCCGGGTCATCGAGGAAAACAAGCGCATGGAAGCCGAGCTGCGGGCGATCGGAACCCATGTGCGGGAGACCCGCGAAGGCAAGTTGGAGCAGGGGCCCGGCATCAGCGACCGTCACGCCGTCGGCGCCGCCTTGAAGGCCGTGATTGCCATCTGGCGGATCTATTGCTGGCAGTTGATGCGGATGACGCTGGTGACTTACACAGGACTTCTGGTGACGCCGGTGGTCGGCCTGCTGCTCTGCCTGCCCAAATATCTCGACGACACCATGACGCTCGGCGAGGTGGTTCAGGCGTCGGCGGCGTTCGTCGTTGTCCAGACCGCATTCAACTGGTTCACGGACAATTATGCCAAGCTTGCGGAATGGACGGCCTCCGCCAACCGGGTTGCCGAGCTTCTGCTGGCCCTGGATGCCGACCGCGCGCCCAGCGCCTGACGCCGGCCATCGCCGGTTCGAAACGCTGTCTGCTAGATCTTCAGCTCCGCCCCTGTCACCCGCCGATACGCTTCGAGATATCTCTTGCTGGTCGCATCGACGACGCTCGCCGGCAGTGGCGGCGGCGGGGCGTCGCCGTTCCAGCGGCCGGCGCGGCGCTCGACGTCGAGATAGTCGCGCAGCGGCTGCTTGTCGAAGCTCGCCTGCGGCTGGCCGGGCTTGTAGGCACTGGCCGCCCAGAAACGCGAGGAATCCGGCGTCATCACCTCGTCGATCAGGATGATGCGGCCGTCCTTGTCGCGGCCGAACTCGAACTTGGTGTCGGCGATGATGATGCCCTGCTCACGCGCCAGCTCCTCGCCGAGCGTGTAGATCGCGCGCGTCATGCTCTCGAGCGTATAGGCCGTCTCGTCACCGACGACGGTGCGCATCTTCGCGATGGTGATGTTCTCGTCGTGGCCGGTCTCGGCCTTGGTCGCCGGGCTGAAGATCGAAGGCTCCAGCTTCTCGCTCTCGACGAGGCCGGCTTTCAGCTTCTCGCCCGCCAGCGTGCCGCTGGCCGCATATTCCTTCCAGGCCGAGCCCGAGAGATAGCCGCGGATCACGCACTCGATCGGGAATACGGTGGTGCGCTTGCACAGCATGGCGCGGCCGAGGATCTCGGCGCGGTGGGCCTTGAGCGCCGGCACGGCCGCGATGATCTCGTCGGTGTCCGCACTGATCATGTGATGCGGCACCACGCCTTCGAGCTCGCCAAACCAGAACGCGCTGATCTGGGTCAGCACCGCGCCCTTCATCGGGATGGTCTCGCCCATCACGACGTCGAACGCGCTGATGCGGTCGGTAGTGAGCAGCAGCAGGCGGTCATCGTCGACGGCGTAGATATCGCGCACCTTGCCGCGCCCGATCTTGGTCAGGGGCAGGTCGCTGGAGAGCATGGCGGTCATCGGCAGATCTTTCGCAGGCAGAGCGGTCGGGCGGAGTGTCCGGCCGCGGCTGATCGCCCGGCCGGAGACCGGATTAGCCTATTCCGGCAGCGGAATGAACTCATGTTCCTGCGGAACCGCTGCGAAGCGGCCGGTTTTCCAGTCCTGCTTGGCCTGCTCGATCCGCTCCTTGCTGGAGGAGACGAAATTCCACCAGACATGGCGGGGGCCCTCCAGCGCATCGCCGCCGAGAAACATCATCCGCGTCGCTTTCAGCGCCTTCACGGTGATGCGGTCGCCGGGCCGGAAGATCAGGAGCCGCGGCCCCTCATAACGCTCGTTCGCGATCTCGACCTCGCCATCGACGACGTAGATCGCGCGCTCCTCATGATCGGGGTCGAGCGGCACGCTCGCGCCGGCTGCGGCCGTCACCTCGGTATAGAACCAGGGCGAGACCATCGTTACTGGCGAGGTGACGCCGAACGAGGAGCCCGCGATTACCTTCGCGGTGAAGTCGCGCTCGGAAACCACAGGCAAATCGCCCGAGCCGTAGTGCTGGAACGATGGCGCGATCTCCTCGGAGCCGGCGGGCAGCGCGATCCAGCTTTGCAAGCCCAGCATCTTCTGGCCGGAGGCACGCTGCACATCCGGCGTACGTTCGGAATGGGCGATGCCGCGTCCCGCCGTCATCAGGTTCATCGCGCCGGGCTGAATCTCCTGCACGTTGCCCTCGCTATCGCGGTGCATGATCGCGCCGTCGAACAGATAGGTGACGGTGGCAAGCCCGATATGCGGATGCGGCCTCACGTCCATGCCCTTGCCGGACACGAACTGCACCGGCCCGAAATGATCGAAGAAGATGAACGGGCCGACCATTTGCCGCTTGCCATGCGGCAGCGCGCGCCGCACGGCAAAGCCGTCGCCGAGATCGCGCGTGCGCGGCACGATGACGAGATCCAGTGCATCGCAGGACATGGGATCGCCGAGCACGGGATCGTTGGAGGGTTGCCAGCTCATGGTGAACTCCTTTTTCGCTTTCTTGAGCCGATGGTAGCAGGATTTGACGTTGGCGTCCCGACAAAGCCTATGCCAGACGTCGCAGGCGATTGCGCCACATCCTCCTCTGTCATGCTCCGCGAAAGCGGGCATCCAGTACGCCGCGGCCCATCGATTCAAACAATTGCTGTTTCGGCGTACTGGATCGCCCGGTCAAGCCGGGCGATGACAGTTGTGGGTGTCGCTTTAGCCGTGGACGCCCATGGTCCTTGAAAAAACATCCGCAACAAACGATGTTCGGCTGGTTTCAACTGCTACCGATCGCATCACCCGATGACCCTTGCCGCAACCGAGCTTGCCTTCCGCGCCGCCAGCGTCGCCTTGCTGTTGGTGCTGGCGGCGTCGTTGGTCGCCGATTTCCGCAACGTGCTGGCGGGGCGGCTTGGTGCGGCGCTTGCACTGGGCCTGGCCGCGCATGCGGTGAGCTATTCGGTGGGTGTCACGTCGAGAATCCCGGCGTCACATGCGCCGCTGGTCGCGCTGTCGACCGGCAACATTGTGGTGTTCTGGCTGTTCACGCGCGCGCTGTTCGATGATGAGTTTCGCCTTCGCCGGTGGCACGGTTGGGTCTGGGCGCTGGTGACGGCGTTCAGCTTCGCGGGCTGCGTCTGGATTGCGCCGAGCGGCCACGTCCGATTCTCCGTGACGGTTGTCAATTTGATCGTGCTCGGCTTCATCGCGCTTGCGATCGGGCAGACGATCGCCTCGTGGCCGGCCGACCTGGTCGAGCGCCGCCGCCGCGTTCGAGTCTTCATCGTCTGTGCCGGCGCGATCTATGGCGGGGTGAATGCGTTGCTTCAGATCTCCGTCGCAGGGTCCCGCGTCGTCGACGCCGCCGATGCGATCAATGCCGGCGTTCTCGCCTGCATCGTCGCGGCCATCGCCTATGCCATGATGCGCGTCGATGCCAGCGATCTGTTTCCGCTCGAAGCGAAGGCTGCACCGGCGGTCGTCTTCTCGCCGCAAGCCACTGAAGAAGCCGCCGATCAAAAGCTGATCGACGCCCTGATGCGGCTGATGGCGGACGAGCGGATCTATCGCCAGGAGAACATCACCATCGGCGTGCTCGCCGGCCGGCTGAAGATTCCGGAATACCGGCTGCGCCGCCTGATCAACCAGCGGCTCGGCTACCGCAATTTCAATGTGTTCCTCAACAACCACCGGATCGAGGAAGCCAAGGCCGCACTCGCCGATCCCACCCAGGCCGAGGTGCCCGTCATCACCATCGCCATGGACGCCGGCTTCCAGTCACTCGGGCCGTTCAACCGCGCCTTCAAGGCGGTCACGGGCGTGACGCCGACGGAGTACCGACGGCTGAAAGCGAACGCGGCGTGAGGCCCCTCGCCTCTCCCCGCGTGCGGGGAGAGGCCGGAATTTGCGACAGCAAATTCCGGGTGAGGGCTCTCCGCGAGTCGTATCGCCGACCCGACCTGCTCCATTCCGCCACGTCATTGCGAGGAGTGAAGCGACGAAGCAATCCAGATTGGCTCCGCGGTGAGATCCTGGATTGTTTCGCTTCGCTCGCAATGACGCGGCAAGAAATTGAAATCCTTCAATAATTCCAGAATCGACCAGCCCGCGCGCAACTTCAGCCAGGCCATTTTCCAAATCCGGCGAGCGCTTCGCCGCCCATTCCGGCTTCCTCCCGGCAACTGCCCCGTCAGGAGAAAGCCAGTGACCCGCCGCCGCAAGATCATCCTCCTCGCCACCGCCATCGCCTGTGTCGGCCTCGCGCTCGGCGCCGCGCGGGCCCGTGACGTCCCCAAGGTCGCGACCGGCTTCGTCGCCGACATCCTGTGCTCGGAGACCTTTGTCTCCGGCCTGGATCCCCAGCGCAATTTCGTCGAGACCACCGACGCAATGCCCGGCACCGGCCTGATCACCTGGGCCATGGACACCCGGGTCGACCGCGTCCGCAAGGATGTCACGGTGACGCTGCTCGGCATCGGCCGCAGCCACGCCGTCTATCGCGAGGGGCTCGGTTGCACGCTGGACCATGGTGGGGGAATCGCCGACGTGGCGGTGCCGCCTGATGACAAGCCGCCGGGGCTGTTGCCCGAGATCGCCGGCCCCGGCATCGTGTCGCCGCAAAGCCCCTCGCTTGCCGCCGCGCTCGACCGCGCCTTCACCGAGCCCGCGCAGCCGCCTTACCGGCGCACCCGCGCCGTGGTCGTGATGAAGTCGGGCCGCGTCATCGCGGAGCGCTATGCTGACGGCATTGGACCGGAGACGCCGCTGCTCGGTTACTCCATGACGAAGTCGGTAGTCTCGGCCTTGATCGGCGTGCTGGTGCGTCAGGGCAAGCTGAAGCTCGACGGACCCGCGCCGGTCGCGGCCTGGAAGGATTCCCGCGATCCCCGCCATGCCATCACGGTCGATCAGCTGCTGCGCCACACCGCCGGCCTTGCGCTCGGCAGCTCGCTGGAAGCTTCGCTCGGCTCTGCCTTCGAGCCGGTCAATCGGATGAAGTTCGTGGAGACGGACATGGCGGCCTATGCCGAGACCATTCCGCTCAAGACTGCGCCCGGTACCGTCTGGAATTACCACGATGGCAACATCCTCATCCTCTCGCATCTGATCCGTGATGCCGCCGGCGGTACGCCGGATGGCGCGCTGCGCTTCGCCCGCCGCGAATTGTTCGCGCCGCTCGGCATGCATCATGTTGTCCTTCAGCTCGACGGCTCGGGCACGATCGAGGGATCGAGCGAGATGCTCGCATCCGCGCGCGACTGGGCGCGCTTCGGCCAGCTCTATCTCAATGACGGTCTCGCGGGCGGAAGGCGCATCCTGCCGGAAGGCTGGGTGAACTATTCGGCGACCGCCACGCCGAATGCGTGGGTCGGCATCGGCGCCGGCTTCTGGACCAACCAGGGCGACAGCTTTGGCGCGAATATCCGCATCACCCATGGCTGGCCGCGCGATGCCTTCTTCGCCAAGGGCACGATTGGGCAGTACACCATCGTGATCCCGTCGGAGAAATTGGTGATCGTCCGGCTCGGCCGCTCGCCGAATGCCCCGCCGCAGGCGGATGGCGTGTTCGATCTCGTCCGCGATGTCGTGGCCGCGACGCGCGAGAAGGGGAAACTGGCGGGGGTGGATTAGAGGCGCGGAGCGAGCTTCTTCCTTCTCCCCTTGTGGGAGAAGGTGGCGCGAAGCGCCGGATGAGGGTATCTCTCCGCGAACTCAACTGTGTGAAGGTGCTCGCGGAGAGATACCCCTCACCCGTCTCGCCGCTGCGCGGCGAGCCACCCTCTCCCACAAGGGGAGAGGGGAAGAGCCGGCCGCTGACTCAAGCTCTTACCTCCCCAACTCCGTCGCCTTGGCCACGCGATCGAACCGCTCCAGCGTCATGATCGCGTCCGCGAATTTTTCCGCGCGCGCGTTCAGCACCGGACGGGCCAGCGTCAAGAACTTCTGCTGCATCGCCTGCGCATCCGGGAATGAGGTCGGCTCGCCCGAGGGATCCGCATAGAGCCGCTCGTGCACGCCGTCATCCGTCGTGATGCTGACGCGCGCGCCGAAGGGATGGGTGCGGCCGACCTCCAGCCGGTCGTCCTGCACCACGTCGAACTTGTCGGCGAGCGCATCGATGGCGGCATCGCCGAGGCGGTTGTAGTCGTCCCAGCCGAACGAGCCCTGGTCGAGCGCGAGCGCACCGGTGAAGAACATCGAGAACTGGCCGCCGACGATCGAGGTCGGATGCCGCTTGGTCGCGGCGTCGCCGGTCAGCGTGATGCCGTTGCGATGCAGGCCGATCTCGACCCGCTTGACCTGGTCGGGCGTCAGATTGTGCTCGCGCCGCATCGCGATCAGCGCGTCGATGGCGGCGTGGGTGTAGCGGCAGCTCGGATAGGGCTTTACGCCGATCTTCATGGTCTCGTAGGTCTTGCCGAGCCTCGGCGACCGCCTTGTCCGGATGCGCATCGTCGGTGTAGCCGGCGAGCAGGCCGTGCTTGCCTTCGACCGATTCCGAAGAGCCGATGAAATCGTTGCGCGCCAGCGTTGCGGCGATCACGCCGTTCATCGCGGCAGCGCCGACCTGGTAGCGCTTGTTCCAGGCGCCGTTGACCAAGAACTGCAGCGAGCCCGCGGCCTGGCTGCCGGAGACGCCGAAGGCCGAGATGAGCTGCTGCTCGGACAGCCCGAACAGCTTGCCGGCCGCCGCAGCGGCGCCATAGGTGCCGGCGGTCGCGGTCGGGTGGAAGCCGCGCGCATAATGCGAGGTCGGGTCGAGCGCGTTGCCGAGCCGGCAGCAGACCTCGTAGCCGGCGACGATCGCGGTCAGCACGTCGCGGCCGGAGGCGCCGACCATCTCGCCGACGGCGAAGGCGGCCGGAACCACCGGCGCGCTCGGATGCAGCGAGGAATCGGCATGGGTGTCGTCGAAATCGAGGGAATGGCCGAGCGCACCGTTGAGCAGGGCGGCAACCGCCGGCGTCCAGGTCTTGGTGTCGCCGAACACGGTGGACTCGCCCTTGGTGTCCAATGCCAGCGCCTCCAGCATTTTCAGCATTGACGGGGTCGATTCCGCTTCGGATCTCGCCCGGATGGCGCTGCCGAGGAAGTCCAGGGTGAGCACCTTGGCGCGCTCCAGCACCTCGGCCGGAATATCCCCGTATTTCAGATTGAAGACATAGGCGGCGAGCGTTGCGGTTTCGTGAGCCATCGTGTTTCCTCGTTTTGGCCGGCAAGTTAGGCGGGCTGATTTGGCCTTTCAAGCGGCCTTGCGGCCGCGGGTATCAGCCATGCTTTTGCTTGGCTTTACGTGGTTTGGACCGGATATTCGGGCATGGCGTTCGCAGGGAAGGTGTTCGAGCGGATCAGGTCGCGGCGAACCCAATTGGGGCTCGCGATCCGGGTCACGGTCGCGGCGACCGCGGCCTATGCGATCGCCACCGCACTGCATCTCTTGTTGCCGCTCTGGGCCGTGCTGACCTCGCTGATCGTCACCCAGATGAGTGTCGGCCGCTCGCTGAAGGCGACGCGCGATTACATGCTCGGCACCATCGGCGGCGCGATCTATGGCGGCGCCATCGCGATCCTTATTCCCTATTCGAGCGAAGCCGGCCTGCTCGGCCTGCTGGTGCTGTCGGTCGCCCCGCTCGCCTTCATCGCCGCGATCAATCCGAGCCTCAGCGCCGCCACGGTGACCGCCGTGATCGTGCTGCTGGTTCCGACCATGCACCATTCCGATCCCATGACCTCGGCGATCGACCGCGTCAGCGAGGTCGGTGTCGGCGCGGTCACGGGCCTCCTGGTTTCGTTCCTGGTGCTGCCCTCACGGGCGGTGCGGCAGATCCGCGCCGCGGCGGCGCAATTGCTCGAACTGATCGCGGACGCCTTCACCGAATTGCTCGCGGGCCTCACGCGCGGCCGCGACAACGATGCGCTGCACCGGATCCAGGACGGCATCGGGACCGCGATGGTCGGCATGAATGCCATCGGCGCCGAGGCCGAGCGCGAGCGCGCCGCGCGGCTGTCGAGCGGGCCCGACACCGGCCCGCTGCTGCGCACCGTCCTGCGGCTGCGCCATGACGTCGTGATGATCGGCCGCGCCACCGTGGTGCCGCTGCCGGTTGAGGTGCAGATGCGGCTCGCCGCGCCCCTGACGGAGGTATCTACCGTGATCGCGCGTTTCCTGCGCTCGGCGGCCGCCGCCTTGCGGGAAGGCGCGGGCGCGCCGCCGATCCATCCCGTCCACGTCGCGCTCCAGCACTATGCCGAGGCGGTCGCGTCCGTCCGGCAGGACGGACTGATCCGCGGCCATCCCGGCGATACCGCCGAACGCTTCTTCGCGCTCGGCTTCTCGCTGGAGCAGATGCACCAGAATCTCTGCGATCTAGACCGCGTCGTCGGCGAATGGTCGGAGGTCGCAAGCGACAAGTCGGTGCGCGTCGCGGAGTAATTTCTAGAGATCGAAGAACGCGAGCTGCGTCGCATCGCGACGCGCGATGCCGTCGGTCAGCGTCTTCAAGGCGACATCGAAAGACGGCTGCTGCTGCTCCAGCTCCCACGCGCCGTCATGGTCCCATTGGAAGCATTGGCCGAAGCGCTCGCCGGGCTCGACATGAAGCAGCAGGCAGCGGCTGAGTTGCGAAGGCTCGGCGATCGGTACGAGGTGCTTCAGCGACACTCCATATTCCCTGCGGAAATAGGCGCAGGCTTCCTCGACCTCGTCGTCGGAATAGGCGATGAAGCCGAGGAGGTCGTGAAGCTGCTTGGCCAGCTCCTCGGGCGCATGGAAGCGAAGCTCCGAGGACGATTCGGGCAGTCGCACCAATAGCTCGGCCTCGCCGTGCTTCAGCAGGAATTTGCGATAATCATCGGGCAGCCGGACACCGAGTGCTTGCTCCGCGGCGGTGATATCCGCCTCGCTCGCCGGCGTGCCTTGCTTCCAGCGCCAGCCCTTCTTGGATGTTCCCGCCTTGCGCCGCGCTACGTATTCGGCATAGCCGGGACGCGCCATGATCTCCTCGTAGCCGCCGAACCGCGACCATTGATAGGCATCGTCAAAGGCCTCTTCCTGCCGCTCGGGGAAATAGCCGCAGAGCAGCTCGGCGCGCTTGATGATGCGATCCTGGCTGGGGGCGATCTTGCACAGATGCTCGATCGTCTTCAGCGCGGCGTCGGGATTGCCGGCCTCGAGTTGGGCGTCGCTCAGCAATTCCAGAATGCGTCCTTCGAGATCGCCTTCGTAGATCGACCACGCATAATGCGGCTGTCCGGCAACGCGCCGCGCCAGCAGCGTGTCGCGCGCCTGCTCGGCAAGGCGTGCGGTCTCCGCCGCATCGAGCCCGGCAGAGCGGCTGCGGCGCGCGGCATGCCAGAGATACAGCGGCTCATGCGCGGCCGGGGTGGCCCTGAGCGCCTCGATCTGCGTTGCCTGCTCGGCCATCGGCGCGGCGAGCGCCAGGATCATCAGCTCGTCCAGGCCCTTCTGCCAGTCCGGCTTGGCGGGTGGATCGGGCGGCAGGTCGCGCAGCGTGTAGTCGGTGTGGACGGTCTCGACATAGCCGGCGGCGACGAGATCGGCGGCATGACGACGGAAAGCCGCCGCCGCGTCGGCAATGCCGGAGAATGTCTTGCGCAGGAATTCATCCGCGTCGGGATCGCCCTTCCAGTTCATGTGAACGCCGATCACCATCGGTTCGCTGCCGGGGATCAGCATCAATTCGCGATCGTCGTCGCCGGGGGCGCGATGGAAGAATTTTGCCAGATGCATGCGACCTCCGAACGCGCCGCCGGTATCGGGCGCCACGTCTCAGTCGCGCGCTCGGAAAGATCGGTTCATGGTTCGCGGAAGCGCTTGTCAGCGAGGCGGTGTACTGTCGCGCGCGTCAGAAGACGCTGCAGAACGCGACACTAGCGTCGCGCCAGGCCCTTGCTCTGCATGCGCCAGACCAGCAGGTCGATGCGGTCCTGGCCGAAGAACGGCTCGTTCTCGAACACGAAGGTCGGCACGCCCCAATGGCCGGACGCGGCGTGGTCCTTCTCGTTCTCGGTGATCACCTGCTCGTAGCGCTCCGGATCTTTGGTGATCGCGGCGTCCATCGCGGCGAGATCGAAGCCTGCTTCCTCCGCCGCGCGCGCGAGATGATCGCCTTCGTTCCAGCCGGCCACCGAGCCATCCCACAGCACCCGCGCGATCGCGTCGGTGAAGACGAGCGCGCGTCCTTCGAGCTGCGCCATGGCGCCAAGACGGGTCAGGCGGTGGATGTAGGGCTGTTCGGCCGCGACATCGAAATTCGTCTTGTCCTGCACGATCGGATCGGGCCGGGGAAAGCGGAACGGAATGCCCTCGTGCTGCGCCACGCGCGTGCTGTCGAGCACCACGTAGCGAATGAAATTCGGGCTGGCCTTCTTGAAGAAGCCGGGCACGCGCACCGCGAGCGGATAGACCGGCCGCAGGTTCACGGCGAGATCGTAGTCCTCCACGAGCTTCCGTGTCTTCGGCAGCGCCAGATAGCTGAACGGACTGCGGAAGGAGAAGAACAGGTCGACGGACAGCGTCATCGCGCGGGCTCCCCGATCCTGCCCATCATGCCGCGGGCGACGATCTTGTGGAACGGCGTGATGAGCGTGAGGTAGGTTCGGCCGAGCAAATTGTTTGTCTTCACCAGCGTGGTCAAGGTGACCTCGCGGGTCGCTGCGTGCCCGGCCACGTCGACGACAATGCGAAAATCGAGATGAGAATCGTTGAAGCCGGCGATCAGCCGCTCCGGCGTCTCGCTCAACACCGGAAACAGGCCGATCAGGCCGCCGGGTGCGGGCGCGCCTTCGCCCGACTTCTTCAGGCCGAATGGCGTGACGAGAATGTTGCGCAGGCGCACCAGCGCATCGACCCAGCGTGGCCCGTTCAGGACCATCCGCGTGCAGGCCTCGCGGGCATTCACGCCGGCCGCGCCAACCTCGACGCGAAACGCATCGATGAACTGCGCGCCCGCCAGCACCGCGCCGGCATCGACATTGGGGGTGATTTCGCGAACTTGTCCGGTCATCCCGCCAGTCTGCGCGTCAGCATCCGGAAGCGCAAGACCAGCAGGCCGGCATAGACGAAGGTCCCCACGGAGAAACCGACCCAGATGCCGACGGCGCCCAGCCCCATGTGGAACGCAAGAGTCCAGGCGACGGGAAAGGCGATGCCCCAATAGCCGATGGCGGCGAACAGCAGCGTCATCCTGGTGTCGTTGATGCCGCGCAGCGCGCCGCCCATGATGGTCTGGAGGCCGTCGGCGATGAAGAAGGTCGCGCCGACCAGCAGCAGCGTCCCGGTCAGCGCCACGGTCGGTGCGCTGGCCTCGCCGCCGCCGAAGAACAATCGGCCCAGCTCGTAACGGCCGAGGATGATGGCGAGCGTCAGGACCGAGACCAGCGCGATGCCGAGCACGGCTGCGACGAGACCGGCGCGCCTCACGGCGGCCGGATCGCCGCGGCCATAGGCGTGGCCGACCCGCACCGTCGCCGCCATGCCGATGCCCAGCGGCACCATGAACAGCACGGCGGTGACCTGCAGCGCGATCTGGTGTGCGGCAATCGCGGTGGTCGAGATCAATCCCATCAGCAGCGCCGCCGAGGAGAACAGGCCATATTCCAGCAGAAGGGAAAACGAGATCGGCGCACCGACCGCGATGAGCTGCCGCATCAGTGGCCAGTCGATCCGCCACAGATGGGCGAGCGGCCGGTAGTCCACAAAGGCTTCCGCCACGCGGCGATGGCCAGGGTCGCCAGGAAGGTGCCGAGATTGACGATCGTGGTCGCAAGCCCGGCGCCGAACAGGTCGAGCTCGGGCAGGCCGAACAGGCCATGGATCAGCGCATAGACCAAGACGGCATTGAGCGGAATCGCCACGACCGTGATCCACAGCGGCGGCTGTGGCCGGTTCACCGCGCTCATCATGCTGCGCAGCGCGATGAAGCCGAGCGCAGGCGCGATGCCCCAGGCGAGGCCATTGAGATAGCGCTGCGCCAGCGCGGCCGACCGTGGCACCTGTCCGAGCGCGACCAGGATCTGCTCGCCGTAGAGCGGCGAGGCCATCATCGGCAGCGAGATCAGGAGCGCGACCCACAGCCCGACCCGCAAGGAGCGGCGGACGCGCCTGACGTCGCCAGCGCCGAATGCCTGCGCGGCCAGCGGCGACACCGCCGACATCAGGCCGAGCCCGAAGGTGAAGCTGACGAAATAGACCGTATGCGCCAGCGCCGCCGCCGCCACCGAATCCTCGCCGAGCCGCCCGATCAACGCCAGATCGGTCGTGATCATCGCGATCTGTCCGAGCTGCGTCAGCATCATGGGAACGGCGAGCCGCAACGTCTCGACGAATTCTTGCGCGAGATGATTTTGCGGCACGCCGGCTTGCGGCTGCGCATGATGTTCAACGCTGTCGAGCATGGCGGGTGCTTAGCACGGGGGAGATGCCAAGAACATGGCTCGTATTTTCCCTCTCCCCTTGTGGGAGAGGGTGGCTCGCCGCGATAGCGGCGAGACGGGTGAGGGGTATCTGTCCGCGAATCCAACTCTCATTCGAGACGCTGAGAGAACCCCTCATCCGGCGCTGCGCGCCACCTTCTCCCACAAGGGGAGAAGGAAGAAGCGCGCCTCAGCCCTTTCGCTCGGGCACGCGCTTGATCTTCGCGCCCAGCGCGTTCAGCCGCTCCTCGATGCGCTCGTAGCCGCGCTCGATCTGGTCGGCGTTGTTGATGGTGGAGGTGCCCTGGGCGCACACGGCCGCCAGCAGCATCGCCATGCCGGCGCGGATGTCGGGCGAAGTCATGGTCGCGCCGTGCAGGCGGCTCGGCCCTGCGATGATCGCGCGGTGCGGGTCGCACAGCACGATGCGCGCGCCCATCGCGATCAGCTTGTCGACGAAGAACATCCTGGATTCGAACATCTTCTCGAACATCAGGATGACGCCCTCGCACTGCGTGGCGGTGACGATCGCGATCGACATCAGATCGGCCGGGAAGGCGGGCCAGGGCTGGTCCTCCAGCTTCGGCACGTGGCCGCCGAAATCATCCTGGATCTTCAGCGTCTGGTTCGAGGGAACGATGAGGTCGTCGCCCTCGACGCGGCAGACGATGCCGAGCCGCTCGAAACCCATGCGGATCGAGCGCAGATGCTCGACGCCGGCGCGGGTGATGCGCAGCGGCGAGCGCGTCACGGCGGCAAGGCCGATCAGCGAGCCGACCTCGATGTGATCGGGCTGGATCCGGTAGGTGGTTTCTCCCAGCGTCGCCGGCCCGTGCACGATCATCGTGTTGGTGCCGATGCCCTCGATCTTCGCGCCGAGCGCGACCAGGAAATTGGCGAGGTCCTGCACATGCGGCTCGGAGGCGGCGTTGCGCAAATAAGTGACGCCGTCGGCGGCGACCGCCGCGACCAGCGCGTTCTCGGTCGCGGTCACGCTCGGCTCGTCCAGGAACACGTCGGCACCGGCGAGCTTGGCCGCGCGGAATTCGAGCCGGTCGGTCGCGGTGACCTTGGCCCCTAACTGCTCGAGCGCCAGCACATGGGTGTCGAGCCGGCGGCGGCCGATGACGTCGCCGCCGGGCGGCGGCAGCATGACTTCGCCGCAGCGGGCGAGCAGGGGACCGGCGAGCAGGATCGAGGCGCGGATGCGCACGCACAGCTCGGGATCGAGATCGGCGGCGCGGATGCTCTTGGCGTGGATGTGAAGCGTATTGCGCGCGGTCCATTCCGCGGACGCACCGACCGAGCGGATCAGCTCGACCAGCGTCTCGGTGTCGCGGATGCGCGGCACGTTCTCCAGCGTCACCGGATGTGAGGTGAGCAGGGCCGCGGCAATGATCGGCAGCGCCGAGTTCTTGTTGCCGGACGGCTCGATCGAGCCCGAGAGCCGGTGACCGCCCTCGACGATGTATTGGATGGGCGCCACGGGAATTTCTCCGTCCTGATGGGGTGGGGCGGGCTGCTTTGGAGGCGGAAACTATAGGGAATTGAGCGCGGTAGCAATTGCGCTGGCTGCAGCTCTGGAGGCCGCCGGCTGCCTTCTGCGGGGGCCTCAGAGCAGGCCGATGATATTTCCCACCACATAGAGGATCGCGATCAGGATCAGCGCGCCGATCATGACGAAGGAGATCTCGATCGCGATGGCACCGGTGCCGAGAATGGCCGCGACGCCGGCGAGGAGCCGTTCCTCCCGGAAGATGAGCGAGAGGACCGACAGCAGAATCGCGAGCAGGCCGAGCGAGATCGCTGTGGCGGAAGCGGCTTCGCTCCAGCTGCGTCCAGCCGATTTTTCGACCTTCGGCGCCTGGTACTCGATCCCCTTCACGCGCGCCATCACGCGGTCCTTGATGCGATGCCCGGTGTCGACGATGACCTGGTCTGCCGGCGGCGACGGAAACACCATCGGCACCACCCAATGCGGCAACACAGCCGCCATCAGCGCCAGCACGCCGACGATGCTCCCGATGATGCCGAGACGGCGGGTGGGTGCGGCGGAGCTGCTCGTTGCAGAGGCGGTCATGGCGTGACGCTTCCCGGCCGGAATTGGCCTTGCGGGTCATGCCCCTTCGTCGCGATGGCGGGCGGTGAGGTTCAGGGGGCGCGGCGGTACATTCGGTGTTGCCACGAGGCGCTTCAATTGCGGAACAAATTAATGACGCCGCCCTCGCCTTTGACTTCGAAATACATCAGGTCGATGTAGATCGCGGCCGCAAGAACCAGCGCTCGCTCGTCTTCCGTCAGGCCGCGGTCCAGATACTCCACCAGGAAATTGTCGCGGTCGGTGAACAGCTCGGAACCGAGGCCGGACCATTTCTTCGCAACGCGCGCCTGCTCGCGTCCTCCGCGCATGAACGGGAAGGTCCATACGCGCCACCATGGCGAGGTGACCTCGAGCACCACGCGTCCCTGCGCGTCGTGCACATGGAAGCTCTTGGTGAGAATCGAGAACTGGCGCTCGATGTTCCCGATCAGGCGGCCGTCGCGCGACCGCAGCTCCAGGCACTGAAAGAACCAGCGGAAGGGATGAATCCCCTGCATGAGCGGCTGCCGGGCGGCGTCGAAGAAATGCACCTCGAAGGAGCGCCAATGCCCGAATGCCTGGCGAAACAGGAAGCCGAGAATTCCCTTTTGCTGCTCGGCCGCATAGAGCAGATCGCGGCCATTTTCGTCGCGGATGCGATATTTGTTGCGGGTTTCGAGGCCGAAGAGCTCGGCCATTTCGAACACCTGCTGCACGTACATTCGGTGCTGGTCAGCTAAAGTCGACAACATTGGCTTGGACCTCTTCCCGTGCCAGCTACGCCATTTTGTCGCGGTGGCAGGTTGGGAGGTTCAGGAGGCGGAGTTGCCGTGAAGGCGGTGCGCTCCCTCTCCCGCTTGCGGGGGAGGGGGAACAGGCCTCAGATGTCGATCGTCGCGCTCAGCGAATGTTCCTGGATGAAGTCGCGGCGCGGCTCGACCACGTCGCCCATCAGCTTGGTGAAGATGTCGTCGGCCTCGTCGACCTCCTTGACCTTCACCTGCAGCAGCGAGCGCACCTCGGTGTCGAGCGTGGTTTCCCAGAGCTGCTCGGGGTTCATCTCGCCGAGACCTTTGTAGCGCTGCAGCGCGATGCCCTTGCGTCCGGAATCGGTGACCGCCTCGAACAGGTCGGACGGGCCGTGCACCACATGCTCGCTGTCCTTGCGCCGCAGCTTGCCGGAGCGGGCGTAGACGTCCTGGAGCTTGGGCGCGTACTCGTCGAGCTTGCGGGCTTCGACCGAGCCGAGCAGCGCGTCGTCGATGACGGCGGCTTCCTTGACGCCGCGTACGGTGCGCTCGAACAGAAAGCCCTGGCCCTCGACGAATTGACCGACCCAGCCGCGTTCGACTTCCTCGGCCTGGCTGTCCAGCCGGGTCGCAATGTACTGCGCCGCGGCCGTGGCGTTCTCGGGGTTGCCGTAAACCGACTTGTTCAGCACGCCGGTGATGGCGGCCTGCTCGACCACCTTGCGGTTATAGCGGCTGTGCAGATTGCGCAGGATGCTGCGGACGACGCGGGCATCGTCGACCAGCGCGCGCAGATCGCGCCCCGACCGGTCGCCGCCGTTGCCGGGGATGTACACGCAGTCATCGAGGCCGGCATCGATCAGATAGTCTTCCAGCGCGCGCTCGTCCTTCAGGTACTGTTCGGACTTGCCGCGTGAAACCTTATAGAGCGGCGGCTGGGCGATATAGAGATAGCCGCCGTCGATGATGTCGCGCATCTGCCGGTAGAAGAAGGTCAACAGCAGCGTGCGGATGTGGGCGCCGTCGACGTCGGCGTCCGTCATCACGATGATCTTGTGGTAGCGCAGCTTCTCGACCGAGAACTCGTCGCCGATACTCGTTCCGAGCGCGGTGATCAGCGTGCCGATCTGCTCACTGCCCAGCATCTTGTCGGGGCGGACGCGCTCGACGTTGAGGATCTTGCCGCGCAGCGGCAGGACGGCCTGGAACTCGCGGTTGCGGCCCTGCTTGGCGCTGCCGCCTGCCGAGTCACCCTCGACGATGAACAGCTCGGACTTGGCAGGATCCTTTTCCTGGCAGTCGGCGAGCTTGCCGGGCAGCGAGGAGACCGAGAGTGGGCTCTTGCGCGTCAGCTCGCGCGCCTTTCGCGCGGCTTCGCGTGCGGCGGCGGCCTGGATCACCTTGCCGACGATCATCTTGGCTTCGGTCGGATGTTCCTCAAACCAGGCTTGCAGCGCCTCGTTAAGGACGTTCTCGACCACGGGGCGCACTTCCGAGGACACCAGCTTGTCCTTGGTCTGCGACGAGAACTTCGGATCGGGCACCTTCACCGACAGCACGGCGGTGAGGCCTTCGCGGCAGTCGTCGCCGGTCAGCGCGATCTTCTCTTTCTTCGCGTTGGCCTCGGCATAGCCGTTGACCTGGCGCGTCAGCGCGCCGCGGAAACCGGCGAGATGGGTGCCGCCGTCACGCTGCGGGATGTTGTTGGTGAAGCACAGCACGTTCTCGTGGTAGCTGTCGTTCCACCACAAAGCGGCCTCGACGCCGATGCCGTTGGCTTCCGCGCGCACCATGATCGGTGCCGGCACGATCGCCTTCTTGTTGCGGTCGAGATATTTGACGAATTCCTCGACGCCGCCGGAATAGTGCATCTCCTCGCGTTTCTCGACCGCGTGGCGCATGTCGGAAAGTGCGATGTTGACGCCGGAATTGAGGAAGGCGAGCTCGCGCAGCCGATGCTCGAGCGTCGCGAAATCATATTCGATGTTCTTGAAGGTCTCGCTCGAGGCGAGGAACGTGACCTCGGTGCCACGCTTACCGGGTGCATCGCCGACCATCTTGAGCGGTGCCACGGCATCGCCATGGGCGAACTCGATGTAGTGCTCCTTGTTGTCGCGCCAGATGCGCAAGCCGAGCTTGCTGGAGAGCGCGTTGACGACGGAGACACCGACGCCGTGCAGTCCGCCGGACACCTTGTAGGAGTTCTGGTCGAATTTTCCGCCGGCATGGAGCTGGGTCATGATGACCTCGGCCGCCGAGATGCCTTCGCCCTTGTGGATGTCGACGGGAATGCCGCGGCCGTCGTCGCGCACGGTGACGGAATTGTCGGCATTGAGCACGACGTCGACGCGCGTGGCGTGGCCCGCCAACGCCTCGTCGATCGCATTGTCGACGACCTCGTAGACCATGTGGTGCAGGCCCGAGCCGTCGTCGGTGTCGCCGATATACATGCCGGGGCGCTTGCGGACGGCATCGAGACCCTTGAGCACGCGGATCGATTCCGCACCGTATTCGCTCGGATTGGAGGGCTCGTTTTCGGCAGCGGGCTGCCGAGCAGGTTCTGTCATGAGAGGCCTTCGAAATGTCGCCCGAATCAGCGGCGCAAAAGGCGCTGATTTGCAGGCTATTTGTGCCACGAAAGAGGGATTGCGCCTAGCGCAAAGTATCTTCCAGCAACCCTTTGAGTAGATAGAGTTTTTTGGCCGGTTTTCAAGCTTCTCGAAGGGCGATTCCGGGCTCCTCGAAAAGCCCGGTTAGAGCAGCCGTTTTGGGGCTCTGAAAGGCGTGGCTTTTGCGGGGGCATGAGCGTCATCCCGGCGCCGACCAAAGCATTGGCTGTTGGCGAAATGGGTCGCGCAATCTGCGCGGTGCAACCTCTCCCGCAAGCGGGAGAGGGAGCGCCTTCGTGGCAATGTCAATACATCTGCAGCGGCAGCACGTCGCCGCTTGGACCCACCATGAGGCCCCAGGCATCGCCGGCAGCGACGTTGAGGGTCTCGGTGCGGGCGGGACGCCCCGGCACCCGTAGCGCGTACTGGTACTTGCCGGGCGGCAGGTCGAGCATCGGGCCCTTCGGCGATTGCGGGCCGCCGGCGCCGGCCGCGATCTTGACGGTCTGCTTGTTGATCGTGAGCGAGGCTTCCTTCGGCCCGATATTGCCCAGCATGATCTTGGCTTGGCCCGCCTTGGGCATGATGTCCGCCTTGGCGGCGGCATCCGGATTCTTCTGCGCCAGATTGACTGTGGTCTCGCTCTTGGCGCGACCCAGCTTGAGCACGGCCGGGCCCTGCGGCGAGGTGAAGTCGATCTGCGCGCGCTCCGCGGACACGATCGCGCCGTCGGCCTTTTCCTGCCAGCCAAGCTTGGAAAGCTCGGTGCGGTAGAACGCCAGCACGTCGCTCAGCGGGGCCGGGATGCTGGCTTCCAGCTCCCGGCGGAACGGCGTGTCCGTGCCCGGCAGCTTGGTGGTGGCGAGCGAGGTCGACGACCGCTGCGTCGGCACGGGGAGCTGGGATTCGGCGTCGGGCTTGAGCGGCTCGGACGCCTTGGCTTGTGCTTCCAAGGGCTTGGCGGTCGCCACCCTGAGGCCCGTTCCTTCGGCGCTGACCCTGACCTTGGGACCCATCTGCATCACCGTGAAGGAAATCGATTTGCCACCCCTGGCAAACTCCAGCATCGCCATGTTGGGCTGGTTGATGACCGAAGGCCGCTCGTTCCAGCCCAGCGGCTTCAGCGAGGCCCGGTAGAACGCGGTCAGCGCTTTCACGCTCGATCCGGAAGAGAACTCCAGGCTGCCGTCGTCGCCGACGAATTTGACGCCCTCGGCGTTCTCCGGCAGCGGCACCGGCGTCTTGCTGTCGGCAAGTGCATTGAGCGGGGCGTCGGACAGCGCGGCCGCCTGCACCTTGCGCCGCGCTTCGTCGGCGGTGATCAGCTGCTTGGCCGCACCTAACGCATCCCCCAGGAACTTTTCGTCCGCTTCCTTCTTCGCCTTGGCGCGGGCGGCGAGCGCGGATTCCTTCACCTGTGCGGTCAGGCTGACCATGGTGAAATCATATTTGCGGCCAAGCCGCAGCACGCCGGTTTCTTCGGCATTGGAGATCTTGATCGCAACGTCGTCGCCGGGGGCGAGCGGCGCGCTGCCATCCTCCTGCCAGCCGCGCGCGGCAAGCTCGCGATGATAGAAGGCGAGCACGGCGGGCAGCTCGGCCATCGCTGCGGCGCTCATCTCGCGCTTGTTGGAGCTTGCGCCGCCGAGGCTTCTCGACGTCTTGGTGAAGCTCGGCCTCGGCAGGCCGGCGGCATCGCCGTCGGCCTTGAGATCGACCGGGAGCACGAAGGGCGCGATCTGGATGTCGACATTGGTGCGGCCATCGTCGCGTTTCGTCAGCGTCAGCATCACCGGCTTCTGCTTGTAAAACTGCGTCGTGTCGCCTTCGGGATGGTCGTAGAACGCGCGCACGCCGTTCGGAACGGTCTCGTCGAGGCCGGTATTGGTCCAGCGCGCGGCCGTCTCCGCCGTGAGCTTGCGCCAGCCGATCGCCTCCATCTGGCTCGCGTAGAATTCCGATGTGGCCTCGAGCGCGCCGGGCGCGATGCAGCCGAGATAGGGCCTGGTGCCGTCGAACACGAGGTCGACCGCGCCGTCGGGAAACGGCACGTTCGAATAGATCCGGTCGGTCGTGTAATACACCACGGACTGATCGGGCCGGCCGAGCGCCTGCGTGAAATGAACGGACAGGCCCTGTCGTCCCTTCTTGAATTTCAGCGTGGTGCTCTTCTCCTCCAGCGGCAGCACATAGGGCACCCAGCCCTCGGCGATCAGGAGTTTTCGCACCGCCTGCAACGTCACGGCCGGCGGCGTCGGCACGCGATATTCGACGCGGTAGGGATCAGGGCGCGAGGTGTCTTCCAGCGCGCCTTCGAGTTGCGGCAACGCGTGGACGTCGACGATGCCGCCGTCGGCGCCGGCCGCGATCGAGCAGCTCGCCAACAGGAAGAGGCCGCATGCAAGCAGCCGCCAGCGTGCCGGGACCTGCGTCCCGCGCGTCATCCTCGACATCGTTACGTCTCCAGGGGCGTGGCGCGGCACATCGGCTCGCGCGCAATTGCAGGCTGCGACACCGTCGGCGCGGCCTCTGACGAGAAGTCGCGGCAGGAACCCGTGAGGTTCAAAGAGCGCGCGAGGCCTCAATACAGCTGCAGCGGCGGCCAGGCGTCGCCGTCGCGCCCGACTGTGAGCTCCCAGGCATCGCCGGCCGCTATGGTGAGGGTGTTCGTGGTGGCCGAACGGTCCGGCACGCGCAGCTCGTAGGAGTACTTGCCGGGCGCCAGGTCCAGCGACACCGCGTGGGTGCCGGCAGTGCGTTTGACGGTGCGCGCATCGATCGTGAGCACGGCCTCCGCCCCGCTGATATTGCTGAACACCAGTTTCGCCTGCCCGGGCTCCGGCAGGACGTTCGCCCGGGTCGCCGCATCTGCGTTCTTCTGCACGAGATGGATCGCGGTGCTGCTGTCTTTGCGGGCGAGCCTCCAGGGCGGCGGGTCCCAGCGGGGAAGCGAAGGCGAGCTGGACGTGATCGGCCGCGATCAATGCGCCGTCGGGCTTTTCCTGCCAGCCGAGCTTTCCGAGGCTCGGCGCGATAGAAGGTGAGGACGTCGCCGAGGCTCCGCGGGCACTCGGGCTTCGAGCCGCGTCCGCAGCGGGCTTTCGACGCCGGGCATCACGGTGGTGTGGATGCCGCGATAGAGGTAGCGGGTCGGTGCGGGCAGTCTGGCCTCGGGGTCCAGCGTGAGCGCGGCCGGGAACAGCGACGGCAGATTGGACACGAAGGCGCCGGCGCTCGCCGCGAGCAGGCAACTTGCCAGAAGCGCAAGGCCACACGCAAACAACTGCCATCGTGCCGGAGCTTGCGCCCCGTGCTTCATCGTCGCCATGGCGATGCTCCAAGGATCTGGCCAGGGATAGCGCGGGTGTCCGAGATATCCGCGCGTCGGCCGCGTGTTGCGGCCTCCTGCAGCTAGTCGCTGACGGAAACGGGCGGGTTCAATTGTTGCGTTTAGCGGCGGGCGGCGACTCGTCCGCTCTCGACGTCAAACACCTCGCCTCCGGCGCCGATCTCGGCGAAGGCCGCCGGGTCCGCGCCGGTCAGCCAGACCTGCGCGCCGAGCTTCTTCAGCTCGTCGAACAGCGCGGCGCGACGGTTCGGGTCGAGATGCGCCACGACCTCGTCGAGCAGCAGCAGCGGCACGATGCCGGTCATCTCGGCGACCAGGCTCGCATGTGCCAGCACGAGGCCGATCAGCAGCGCCTTCTGCTCGCCGGTCGAGGCGTCGCGCGCCGCCATGCTTTTCGGCGCGTAGACGACTTGCAGGTCGGTGAGATGCGGGCCGTCGGTGGTACGGCCGGCGATGGCATCGCGGGGGCGGTTATCGCGCAGGATCTGCCGGTAGCGGTCCTCGACCGAGGTCGCGGTCTCCGTCAGCAGCGCGTTCTCCATCCAGCCGTCGAGCGCGATCTGCGCCGAGGGGAAGGCGGAGGACTGCGCGCGCGCGTTGAGCATGCCGGTGAGCCGTGCCGCGGTCTGGCCGCGCGTTGCGGCGACCGCGACCGCAAGTTCGGCGGTCTCGCGCTCGATCGCGTCACACCAATGGTCGTCGTAATTGCGGGTTTCGAGCAGGCGGTTGCGCGAGCGCAAGGAGCGCTCCAGCGCGTTGATGCGGCTGGAATGCTCGTTGTCGATGGCGAGCACCAGGCGGTCGAAGAAGCGCCGGCGTTCGGAGGCGGCGCCCATGAACAGCCCGTCCATCGCCGGCGTCAGCCACACCATGCGGATGTGGTCGCCGAACGCGCTCGCCGAACCCACGGGCTCGCGATCGATGCGGCAGCGCCGGCTGACCGCACTGTCGGGCCGCGGCGCATCGATGCCGGTGCCGAGCGTCGCCAGCCCCAGTGCGCCCTCGACCTGCGCCGACACCGCCCAGGAGCCGTCGCCCTGGTTGTCGGCGACGTCTTCCAGCGTGGCGCGCCGGAGGCCGCGTCCGGGTGAGAGAAACGAGATCGCCTCGATGCAATTGGTCTTGCCCGCCCCGTTCGGCCCGACCAGCGCCACCAAATCAGCCGCCGTATCGAGCCCCCCGCCCGATAATTGCGAAAATGCGTCAGCGTCAGGCGATGAATGCGGGAGGGGGTCATCAGTTCTTCGTTGTGGACGCGGTTCTTCCCCTCTCCCCTTGTAGGAGAGGGTGGCGCCTCACGCAGTGAGGCGACGGGTGAGGGGTATCTTACCGCCCGGCAAGCTTTGCAAGGATATCCTCCAACACGGAAGTGGACTGCTGAAGCACGTCATTGTTCCAGTAGCGCAATGTCCAAAACCCTTCGGCAGTAAGCGTCGCCTCGCGCGTCGCATCTCGCTGCGCTTCCGCGTGTTGGCTTCCATCGATCTCGATCACGAGACGCTTCTCGAAGCAGACGAAATCGAGAATGTAATTTTTGAACGGTACCTGTCGGCGAAACTTGAAAGTGGAGAGCCGACGATCCCTAAGCAAGCGCCACATTGCGGATTCAGCATCGTCGACTCGTGGCGCATGTTCTTCGCGAACTGGCGGAGGCGCTTGGCGACTGGCCGATGGGATGGCTCCTGCGGCACCAACCCCTCACCCGACTTAGTTTGTATCCGCCAGCGGAGCTGCCCTCTCCCACAAGGGGAGAGGGCACAGCAACGTGCATCGCGCGTTCGTCGATAGGAGAGGCCGCTGCCTCACCTCACACCCGCATCGGCATCAGCACGTACAGCGCGCTCTTGTCGTCCTTGTCCTGCACCAGGGTCGGCGAGCCCGGGTCGGCGAGCTTGAGCGTTGCGACGTCGCCTTCGATCTGGGCGGCGATGTCGAGCAGATAGCGGGAGTTGAAGCCGATATCGAGGGCGTCGGAGGCGTATTCGACCTCGATCTCTTCGGTCGCGCTGCCGGAATCCGGATTGGTCACCGACAGCACCAGCTTGCCGGGCGACAGCGACAGCTTGACCGCGCGGCCGCGCTCGCTCGAGATCGTCGAGACGCGGTCGACCGCGTTCTCGAAATCCTTCTTGTCGACGACGAGGCTCCTTGTCGTTGCCTTGCGGGATGACGCGGCCGTAATCGGGGAAGGTGCCGTCGATCAGTTTCGAGGTCAGCACGACGTTACCGATCGTAAAGCGGATCTTGGCCTGCGACAGCTCGATCGTCATCTCGGCGTCGGTGTCCTCGATCAGGCGCTGCACCTCGCCGACGGTCTTGCGCGGCACGATGACGCCGGGCATGCCCTCGGCGCCCTTGGGCTGCACCAGGTCGAGCTGGGCGAGGCGGTGGCCGTCGGTGGCGACGCCGCGCAGGGTCGCGGCCTTGGCCGTGCCCGCCGCGTGCAGATAGATGCCGTTGAGATAGTAGCGCGTCTCCTCGGTGGAGATCGCGAACTGGGTGCGGTCGATTAGCCGCTTGACGTCCTTGGCGGCGAGCGAGAAGGAATGCGACATGTCGCCTGCGGCCAGATCCGGGAAATCATTCTCCGGCAGCGTCTGCAGCGTGAAGCGCGAGCGGCCGGCGCGGATCGCGAGCACGGCGCGGTCGCCGTCGGCTTCCAGCACGATCTGCGAACCGTCGGGCAGCTTGCGGACGATGTCGTAGAACATGTGCGCCGGCACGGTGGTGGAGCCGGCGGTCGCCGTTTCCGCGGGCAGCGTCTCCGTCACCTCGAGGTCGAGGTCGGTCGCCTTCAGCGACAATTTGGCGTTCTCGGCCCGGACCAGCACGTTGCCGAGGATCGGGATCGTGTTGCGGCGCTCGACCACGCGGTGGACGTGACCCAGTGACTTCAGGAGTTGCGCGCGTTCGACCGTAACCTTCATTGCACTACTCGCCCGATCCCCAAGAAAAGACCACGTTGAAGAAGCCGGACGGTCGAAAGGCCCGCCGCGGCACCGAAGACCCCGGAAAGCTGGATCGTCCAGCCGATATGACCAAAGCCGTCAGGGTCGCGCAAGGTGGCTCGAATGGCCTCCGGATTCAAGGGATTGGAGGCCAGTTCCGCGCGATTCCCACGATTTACCCCCCAGACGAAATCGCCGCCCCGGGCGTTGCCGGGGGCGGCGGGAGAATGGCAGGAACGCCCCTAGGCGTTTATTCCTGAAGCTGGCGCTTCAGCGATTCCACTTCCTCCGACAGCGCGGTGTCCTTGGCCACCAGGCCCTCGATCTTGCGCACGGCGTGCAGCACCGTGGTGTGGTCGCGTCCGCCGAAGCGACGGCCGATCTCGGGCAGCGAGCGCAGGGTCAGCGTCTTGGCGAGATACATCGCGACCTGGCGCGGGCGCACCACATTGGCGGTGCGGCGCGAGGAGAGCAGGTCGGAGCGGCTGACATTATATTGCCGCGCCACCACGCGCTGGATGTCCTCGATCTTGATCCGCTTCGGCTCCTGCGGCCGGACCAGATCGCGCACCTCGTGCTCCGCCATCTCCAGCGTCACCGGCCGGTTGTTGAGCTTGGAATGCGCAAGCAGGCGGTTGATTGCGCCTTCGAGGTCGCGGCCGTTATGGGTGATGGTGCGCGCCAGATAATGCAGCACCTCCTCCGGCACCTCGAACGTCGCATGATGGGCGCGGGCCGCGGCGACGCGCGATTTGAGGATGCCGTGGCGCAGCTCTTCGCCGAGCGAGCCCATCTCGACCACGAGACCGCCGGCGAGCCGCGAGCGCACGCGGTCGTCGAGGCTTTCGAGATCGGACGGCGGACGGTCGGCCGCGATCACGACCTGGCGGCCGGCGTCGATCAGCGCGTTCAGCGTGTGACAGAACTCGGCCTGGGTCGACTTACCCTGCAGGAACTGCAGATCGTCGATGACCAGCACGTCGATGCCGCGCAGCGCTTCCTTGAAGGCCAGCGCCGTCTGCGTCTTCAGCGCGGCAACGAAGCCGTACATGAATTTTTCAGCCGTGAGATACAGCACCTTGCGCTCGTTGCCGGAGTTGCCGGCCCAGGTCACGGCCTGGAGCAGATGCGTCTTGCCGAGGCCGACGCCCGCGTGGATGTAGAGCGGGTTGAACATGACGGGGTCGCCGCGGCGGCCTTCCGCGACCTGACGCGCAGCCGCATGCGCCAGCGTGTTGGAGCGGCCGACCACGAAGCTCGCGAAGGTCAGGCGCGGATCGAGCGGGGAGCCGCCGAGCGCATCATGATTGGCCGAGACCGGCGCGGTCGCGGTCGAGCGCAGCTCCGGCGTGGGCGTGCGGCGCGTCTCGACCGGGGCGGGCGCTTCCTTCGGCTGCGCCACCGGGCGCACCGCGGTGCGAACGGTGAGATCGATACGATGCACTTCCGGCATCTCGGCCTGCCAGCACGACAGCACGCGCTCGGCATAATGGGCCTGGATCCAGCTCTTCAGGAAGCGCGTGGGCACCGAGAGCCGCACGCTCTCGTCCTGCACGCCTTCCAGATCCATGCGTGCAAACCAGCTCGTGTAAACGTCTTCGCCAACGCTCGAGCGCAGCCGACCCTTCACGCGTGACCAGCGATCCTGTTCCATTGTCATCGTCAGAAAACTTCTCTTGAGAGATAAGGTTGCGTGGTGAGCGCCATGCAGGGTCACCTGCCATGGCACGACCTCAAGCGAGTCCATCATCAGGCATAGCTCGACCGTTCGGCGGATACGCCGCGGGTCAGATCAGCGATGTCGGGGATGGAGAGTTCGCGAGGTCAGCGCGTACTCGACGCGCCCTCGCACGTCGGAGGCTGAACGCAGGACGGATCGGAGACGGCATCGTTGAACGATGGAACTTGTGTCAATACCGCGTTGAATCCGTAGGACATGATACCTCCCCGTCCCGCCGTGATCGCTCACGGCAAGGTCCTGCGTGTGAAAGACAGCCGCCCTGAAACGCTTCAGTCGCGAATGTCCTGCCCGTCTGTACTAGCCGTCAGCTCGGCTTCGCCATCTTGTGTGCCGGGGTAGCTTTGCGATGTCTCTCATGTGCGCTGGGCACGAAGCGGGAAGATCCCGCTTGGAGACATTCAGACAAAAGACTACCGTTCCCACATTGCTATGGGTTTTGAGCCGACATCACTTGTTGAAGCGTCGCCTACGTGCACACCGCCGCCGATTTGCACGCTCGCCCCGTTTCCTAAACCGCGCTGGTCTGAAGATCGTGGGCGCCGCTGACGACTTAAGGAATACACTAAGCGGAAAGACTCGCAACGAATTGATTCACACTTGAGCCACCAAAAAAACTTGACGTCGGTTAACGTCGCACGCGACTTGTGCACAGGCTTCGGAGCAAGTTTTTGGATTCGCGCGCAGAATCGAAAATGCCGCGCCTCATGTGACAATTCTCCGCCACCGCCAATTTATTTTACAAATTTGTCACGCGCTCGACGCGCGGGACGATTTTTCCAAATGCTTGCGGTCGCTATGTCGATAAGTGATTAGCGAGACATCGTTTTTTGAGTCTCGTTTCACAGGGTAACTCCATCGCCAGATGTGTTCCGGTGAATCTACGGTGTGCAGAACCCTCGCGCTCGCGAATTCAACTTAAGCCCGCAGCACAGGGGTTTTTGCAACGCAGTGAAAGTTTCCGCTGTTGCAGGACGTCGGCAGGTAGAACTACGGAACGAAGAATAGCGCAGGCCGTGCGAACCTTCCAATCGAAGATCGAGCGTGACGTGACTGCTTGCGTGAATATGCCGGAAATAAAAAAGCCCGGCGCGATGCCGGGCTGTTTGACGCGTGCGATGTTCGATCGATCAGTCGATCGTCCGCAATTGCCTTGCTCGTTACTCGGCTCGTTACTTGGCGAGCTTGGCGATCTGCGCGGTGAGGCGCGAGACTTTGCGGCTGGCGTTGTTCTTGTGAATGATGTTGCGCTGGGCGGCGCGCATCAGGGCGGGCTCGGCATTCGCCAGCGCCTTCGCGGCAGCGGCGCGGTCGCCGGTCGCGATGGCTTCCTCGACGGTGCGCACGGCGCCGCGCATCTGGGTGCGGCGCGACTTGTTGACGGCGGTGCGGCGGGCGATCTTGCGCGTCGCTTTCTTGGCGGAAGTGGTATTGGCCATGGTCTCAATGTCCTTTGCGGGGTCCGGTCGCGTCTTGGTCGGGTGGCGCCGGCTTGCTTGACCGCGTAATCGACGCTCGGATTTAGGGTGTTCGGTTGCTGGCCGTCCCCGGAACATGAGGCCTCCAAGAGCCTCTAAGCTCGAAGGGCCTGCAACTGCTCAAAGAACAGCGGCGGCAGGATTGCGCCCGCCGCCAGTTGGCGCCCTTATAGAGAGGGTCTTGGGCACCGTCAACGCTTTCCGGGGCTGGAAAAGTGGGCCCAGGACGCTCCAGGGGGCGCCGTAACGCCCTGAAGAGGTTGAATTTCTGCCGTCGGCCGGCTATTGGCTGGCGGCGTTCTGTCGGGTCCTCCAATCGGACGACCATATAAGGTGAGGCATGATCCGCGGCTTTTTCCGACTGATTGGGCTGTTGCTGCTCGCCGGCGGGTTCATCTTCATGGTCTATGACGGCGCCCGCTGGGTGGCCGACCAGACCCTGAAGTTCACCCGGTTCGGCCAGTTCTGGAACGACATCAATCAGGCCAGCCAGTCGGCCTTCCGCACCTGGGTCGAGGCCAAGGCGCCCTGGCTCTGGACCTCGGTGATCCGCCTGCTGCTCGATCAGCCGGTCTTTGCCGTGCTCGGCATTCTCGGCATCCTGCTGATGATCCTGTTCCGGCCCCGGAAACCGCTGATCGGCTATTCCCGGGATTGAACGTCAATTCCCGCCGGGATTGATCTTTCAATTCCCGCCGGGATTGAGCTGTCCAGTCGCGGAACCAATCCTCGCGAGATGTGCGGCGTAACGAGGCTGCTGTCGCCAGCGTAGATCCCTATATTCCCACCTCATCGCGAGCGCGGCGCCTGGAGCATCTGGCTCGGGCGACGGACGGCTCGTCTGCGGAGATCCATCATGCTGTTCATGCGCAAGACCACCGCATTGCCGAGTGCAGCCGAGGCGCTGCCCGGCCGCGCGCAAGCCATTCCGACCGCGACCACCCATTTCGTCAACGGCAGCAAGCTCAAGCCGCCTTATCCCGCGGGCTTCGAGCAGGCCGTGTTCGGGCTCGGCTGCTTCTGGGGCGCCGAGCGCAAGTTCTGGGAGCTCGGCGATGGCATCTACACCACCGCCGTCGGCTATGCCGGCGGCCACACGCCGAACCCGACCTATGAAGAAACCTGCTCCGGCCGCACCGGCCACACCGAAGTGGTGCTGGTCGTGTTCGACCCGAGCAAGATCTCTTACGAGAGGCTGTTGAAGACGTTCTGGGAGAGTCATAACCCGACGCAAGGCATGCGTCAGGGCAACGATGTCGGCACGCAGTACCGAAGCGCGATCTACACCACTTCCGATGCGCAGAAGAAAGCGGCCGACGAGTCGAAGGCACTCTATCGGAAGGCGCTTGCAGCCAGGGGTCTCGGAGCCATCACCACCGAGATCGCGCCGGCAGGCGAGTTCTATTTCGCCGAGGACTATCATCAGCAATATCTGGCGAAGAATCCCGCCGGCTATTGCGGCCTCGGGGGCACCGGCGTGTCCTGCCCGATCGGCGTTGGCGTCAGCGCGTAAGCCAGCCACGAACTCGTCATGGCCGGGCTTGTCCCGGCCATCCACGATCTCCGCGAGGCACAAAGAACGTGGATGCCCGGGACAAGCCCGGGCATGACGGATGCGCAAAAGTCTGCACAAACCGCGCGACCATGCGATGGCGCAGAGCCACGACCAGGCCCCGCAAACGCTTTATTAACCATAATCGGTGCATCACTGGAGCTGTCTCGTTTCGAGGGATAGGTCCGGTGCCAGTTGCACGCGCGTTTCGATCGTCGATCTCGGCAGTGCTCCTGGCAGCGTCCGCCGCGCTGACCCTTGGCGGCTGCATGCAGACCACCGGCCCGGTTGCGGTGATGCCGCCGCGCGCCGATCTCGACTCGATGGCCTATGGCCAGCCCTATGGCGCTCCGCAGCCGGTCGTCGTTGCCAATAACGGCGGCGGCGCCATCGCGGCGCTCAGCAACTCCTTTGCCTCTTCGCCCGCCCCCATGCCGGTCGGCTACGCCGCACCGATGGCGGCGCCGGTGCGTTATGACGCCTCCTACCATCTCGACGCCGGCGACAAGCTTCGCGTCGTGGTCTACGGCCAGGAAGGCCTCACCAACAGCTACGCCATCGACGCCGGCGGCTCCATCACCATGCCGCTGATCGGCGCGGTGCCGGCCCGCGGCCGCACCACGGCCGGCCTTGCCGGCGAGATCGCCGCGCGCCTGCGCAACGGCTACATCCGCGAGCCCTCGGTGGCGGTGGAGATCGAGTCCTATCGCCCGTTCTTCATTCTCGGCGAAGTCACTGCGCCCGGCCAATATCCTTACGTGCCGAACATGACGGTCGAGAGCGCGGTCGCGATCGCCGGCGGCTTCTCGCCCCGCGCCAAGCGCGACGTCGTCACCGTCACGCACACCGAGAACGGCGGCTCCATGCGCGCCGTGGTGCCGCTCGGCACCCCTTGAACCCCGGCGACACCGTGTTCGTCGGCGAGCGCTGGTTTTAGATCCGGCGAACCCCGTTGAGCACCCGCGCGAAGGGGGCGATCGGCGCAGTTTATCCTGTCGGCCTAGGAAATTGCTTCTTCCAGCTTTTCGGCGCGCGTTCGGGAGCTGCCTAATCTCCGCAGCATCCAGCCGGCGAACTGCTTGTGGTGTGCCTCCGTGGCGCGAGCGAGCAGCCAGGCAACCAGGTTCGAGGCGGCAATCGCTGTTGTGAACGTCATCCATAGCGGTGCCGGCATGAGCCCTACGATGATCTTGACGATGGTGTAGTGGACGAGAAACAGGGTGTACGAATACCCGGCGAAGAACTCGACCACAGGTCTGGACCGCAGAAGCCAGTTTTGCCCTTGTGCGGCGATCGCAAGGCTCACGAACCACATCGCAAAGTAAGGTTGCGCCGCCAGCGCATATTCGTCGCCGCGGACATGCGCGACGCGCCATCGCCAGAACAGAAAGAAAGACAGGACGGCGCAGGCGAGGGTCGTGAGCCCGTCGATCTTCATGTTGATTGCGATGAAATAGCCGCCAAAGCCGAGCAACCAGAGCGCAAAGAGGCTGTGCGAGGCGTTCGGTCTCTCCGCAAAATGAAACAGCGGAAGGGCGGCGGCCGCGATCGCCAGCAAAAGGCCGGCAAGCCGGTTGCGCCCCTTGCACAAGAAGAACAGTCCGCCGACGAAGAAGTAGATGTGAAACTCGATCGCGAGCGTGCCGAGCTGGCCTGCCGAGCCGAAGGCTCCTCCGCCCCACTCGCCCGGGTAGCCCTGCATCATCAACAGGTTTCTGAAGAAGTTGGTCGGGCTGTCGAGCTGGAATGACGGCAGGCCGAGCGTGAACGCGACGTAATCCAGCGCCGCGATCAGGAAGAGGGCCGGCGCATATGCGGAATAGATGCGCGCGAAGCGCTCGACACTATAGTTCAGCAGGGAGTAGCTGGCGGATTTGGTTCGGTCGTGCAGGGTGAAGGCGATCACGAAACCGGAGAGCACAAAAAACAGGAGAACGCCGATCTCGGGGACCAGCGTCGGCTCGGCCCCGCCGAATTGCCCGTAAGTCCAATTCCAGGCGTGTCCGACGCATACCATCTGGGCTGCGAGGGCGCGGAGAAGATCGAGTAGGGTCGACGTGTCGTTCTTCGTCCGGTCAAAGCTGAACATCTTCGCAGACATTTTCCGCGCCGGCGGCCCACGGCTTTTGCGCAACCTCTGGATGAGACCATACACACCCAGGGGTCTGCTGCAACCCATCCGTCCACTTTTGGTGGTGATGCCGTCCTGATCTGCAATGGCGGCATGCTGGCTCAGGCCCTCCGGCACGGTACTTTCGTCCGGCCGTCCTACCTCCGAAAATCCAGCCGCCCCTCCGGAAAACATCCGTCGATCCGCATCGCATCGACCACGCGTCCGACCCAGGGTCGGGTGATCGCTGGCGTGGTCAGGTTGATGTATTTTCCGACCAGCCGACCGGTGCCGTCGCGCGCGGCGTCGATCAGCCCGTGCCGGCGGCCATCGTCCCAGTCGAAGCGCAGATAGATCCGGCTTCCCGCGATGCGGATCTCTGCGCGGCCCTGTTTCCACTTGGCCGGCGTGTCGCCGGCCATGGTCGGATCGGCGCCGCCGTTCCAGCGGCTCGCCCAGATGCCCTCGATCGGATCGGATGGTGTTGCGATCGCGGCCCACGCCGCCGCGTTGCCGTCCGCGGCATCGCCGGGCAGCATGGCCGCCGCGGCATAATCCATCACCTCGGAATCTTCGGGTGAGGGGACATCCATGGTTCCGAACGGATTGCGAATGACGAGATGGGTGATGGCTTGCTGCATGGCGGTCTCCCGGCGCGAATTGGCTCGATCGGCGAGGCTCTATCGCCGCGCACCACGCTGCAGCCACCCGATTCCTGCTTGCACGTCATTCCGGGGCATCGCTTCGCGGCGCATCCCGGAATGACAGGCGGAGAGAACCGCGCCCTATTTCAAATGCTTCGCGAAAAATTCCATGCTGCGCGGCCAGGCGATGTCGGCGCTGGCCTTGTCGTAGCTGGCGCGCTCGTCGCAATGGAAGCCGTGCTGCGCGCCGGGATAGATGAAGACCTCGACATCCGGCCGCTTCGACTTGATGGTCTCGACGTCGGTCAGGGGGATGCCTGCGTCCTTCTCGCCGAAATGCAACTGCGTCGGCACCTTCGGCGTCTCGTCGGCGAAGCGCACGACGGCGCCGCCGTAATAGCCGATCGCCGCCTTCAGGCCACCCAGTCGCGTCGCCGCGACGAAGGCGATGCTGCCACCTAAGCAAAAGCCGATGATGCCCACGGGCCCGACGCTCTTTACGGCATCGATCGCGGCCTGCGTGTCGCGCAGCATCGCTTCCCAATCGGGACTGGCGACGAACTTGCGCGCTTCGGCGATCTCGTCAGGCGAATAACCCGACTGGAAGTTCGGCGCGGTGCGGTCGAAGATCGACGGCGCGATCGCGACATAGCCTTCCCCGGCGAGGCGGTCGCAAACCGATCGGATGTGGTGATTGACGCCAAAGATCTCCTGGATCACCACCACCGCGCCCTTCGGCGTGCCCGAGGGATCGGCGCGATAGGCGCCAAGCTGGAAATTGTCGGATGCCGTCAGTTTGAGATCTTGTCCCACGCGGGTTGTCCTTTTTGTTGGATGTTGATTGGGAATTCCGCTCGTTCCGCAAACACGTCATGGCCGGGACAAGCCCGGGCTTGACGATGTGGCGAACTTCAACGCAAGACAACGCTGATGCGATGTCCTTGCGACATGGAGAGCCACGCTCACTCCCACATCCAGTTCTCGCCGTAATCCTCCTTCCATCCCGCCAGCCGGCCGTGGCGGAATTGCAGGAACAGGCGGTGGCGATAGGGGATCAGCCCGCTGCCGCCGAGGTTGCGCAGGGCGAGGTAGATTTCGTTGCCGGGCCGTCCCCGCACATATTGCAGGGGTTGCCCGAGGGCGCGGGCGGTCTGTTCGGCATCCATGCCGAAGGCGAGCGGAGTGTTGTTCGACAGGGTCGTAACGAAAGGCCGGCGCGCCGGGACCGCGCCGAATGGTTCGGCCGGCGCCGCCGACGACAGCAGCGCCGTCATCGCGGCTGCCGCCAATATCGCTCGCATCATGGTCTATGGTCCCATCGCCCAGCCTATGCCGGCAAGTTCTTCAGGAAAGGCTCGACGGCGTCAACAAAAGCCTTGGGCTGGTCGATGTTGACGGCGTGACCGGCCGCGGGGATCACGACCTTTTGTGCGCCGGGGATCTTCGCGGCCATGTAGTCGGAGGCGGCCAGGAACGGCGTGTCGTCGGCGCCGACCACGATCAGCGAGGGCACCTTGATGTCGGGCAGCAGCTCGATCACGCGGGCGTCGCGTTGGGTCAGCATGCCGCGTGCGGCGAGCGCCAGTCCCTTGGCGTTGCGATGACTGGCAGCGGCGCGCTCGCGCGTTGCCGATTTCAGGACGTCGAGGCCTTCGCGCTCGAGCCTGTCGGCGGTGCCGAGCGCCCGCGCGTTCCAGGCCTCGCGCGCGTCGTCCTTCTTGAAGCCCGGGCCGGTGTCGATGATCAGCAACGCCCGCGCGCGCTCCGGATGGGCGCGGTAGAACGCCAGCGACATGTAGCCGCCGAGCGACAGCCCGCCGATGATGGCGCGCCCGGCGCCGACGGCATCGAGGATCGCGGCCATGTCGCCAACCGTGAGCGCTTCGCTGTAGGCTTTGGGATCGTCGGGATAGTCGGACTGGCCGTGGCCGCGCATGTCCCACAGGATGAGCTTGTGGTCCCTCGCGAGCGCATCGACCTGCCCATGCCACATCGCCGAGGTCGATGAGTAGCCGTGGGTGAGGAGCAATGGCGGGCCCTCGCCGTGAACCTCGTAGTAGATGTTGACACCGTCCCGATTGATCCCAGGCATTGTCTCCGCCCTTTCTTTTTCTCGTTCTTCGTAGCCGCAATCTCGCAGCACCCTCGCCCCTTGTGGGAGAGGGGGCTTCGCGTCAGCGAAGCCGGGTGAGGGGTTCTCTCCTCACGAACAGTGTCACGCGTGGAGAGAACCCTCATCCGGCGCTTCGCGCCACCTTCTCTCACAAGGGGAGAAGGAAGTCCGCACCCGCGCTGACGTTTGCACTCTAGCCTGCCAAGTTACCTCGAAGAAACTGCCCGAATGCGATGCCACGCATGTTCGCGAGCGCTCCCTGTTGCGTCCAGCCGCTGCAACCACGCTGCGTTCTCGCAACGCACAACGTGGCGGCGCCACGTTTGTTTCGACTCGTTCCAAATTGCATTTGCCTCGGCAACCGAACGCGATCATTCTCGCGGCCAAGGCGGGCCGCCAGCCCGGTGGGCGTCCGCCAATCAAGTTGCCGCCGTAAGCGGCTTCATGCACCGGCAGGGGAAGACGCCTATGCCAACTCTCACCATCAACGGGCGGAGTATGTCCGTGGATGCGGCGAACGACACGCCGCTCCTCTGGGCGATCCGCGAGCAATTGCAGATGACCGGCACCAAGTTCGGCTGCGGCGCCGGGCTCTGCGGCGCCTGCACCGTGCATGTCAACGGCGAAGCCGTCCGTTCGTGCCAGACCATGGTCGGCGACGTCGCCGGCAAGAAGATCACCACCATCGAAGGCCTCTCCGCCAAGGGCGATCATCCCTTGCAGAAGGCGTGGGTTGCCGAGCAGGTGCCGCAATGCGGCTACTGCCAGTCCGGGCAGATCATGCAGGCGGCCTCGCTGCTGGCGAAGAATTCCAATCCGACCAAGGAAGAAGTGGTGGCGCACATGGACGGCAATCTCTGCCGTTGCATGACCTATTCGCGGATCCAGAAGGCGATCATGCGCGCCGCATCCGAGATGCGTACCGCGTCGGCCACCTCCAACGAACGGAGGCCCACATGAACGAGCACGTGAAGAACCCGATGCCTGAGACGACGGATCTCAGCCGCCGCTCCTTCCTCGTCGGCACCGCCGCTACCGGCCTCGTGCTGGGCTATGCCGGCGTGCCCGGCATCGATTCCGCGGCGGCCGCAGCACCCGCCAATTTCGAGCCGAGCGTCTGGTACGCGATCTCGCCCGATGGTCTCGTCACCGTGACCTGCGGCAAGGCCGACATGGGCCAGCACATCGCGTCCACCATGGCGCAGATCGTCTGCGAGGAGCCTCGGCGCCAAATGGAGTGACATGCGGGTCAATCTCGCCTCCAACGATCCGAAGTTCAACGACCCCGTGCTCGGCGCGCAGATCACCGGCGGCAGCTGGTCGACCATGATGAACTTCGAGGCGATGAGCCGCGCGGGCGCCGCCGGCCGCATCGCGCTGAGCGAGGCTGCTGCCGCGGCCATGGGCCTGCCGCCCTACTTCAAGGACGAGCTCGTGGTCCGCGACTCCGTGGTCTCGCACCCGAAGTCGAAGAAGCAGATGAGCTTTGCCGAGATCGTCAAGAGCGGCAAGGCGACGAAAACCTTCACGCCGGACGAGCTGAAGGCGCTCAAGCTGAAGACGCCCGACCAATACACCATGATCGGCGTCTCGGTGCCGCAGCTCGACATCCCCTCCAAGACCAACGGCACGGCCAAGTACGGCATCGACGTGATGCTGCCGGGCATGGCCTACGGCAAGGTGGTGACCCCGCCGGTGCGCTTCGGTGCGACGGTGAAATCGGTCGATGACAGCGACGCCAAGAAGGTGCCCGGCTTCATGAAAGCCGTCATCCTCGACGACAAGACCGGCACCACGTCCGGCTGGGTCGTCGCGGTGGCCAACACCTATGCCAACGCCCGCAAGGCGGCGGACGCGCTGAAGATCGCCTATGACGGCGGTCCGAACGCGAAGCTGTCGAGCCAATCGCTGCTGGATGAAGCCAAGCGGCTTCAGGGCTTGGCGGATTCCGGCCAGTTCTTCGTCAAGGACGGCGATCCCAATGCGGCCTTCGGTTCGGCGGCGAAAGTGGTCGAAGCCGAGTACACCACCAGCATCAACATCCATGCGCCGCTGGAGCCGATGAACGCCACTGCGGAGTTCAAGGGCGACATCCTGCACATCTATTCCGGCAACCAGTTCGCGACGCGCTCCGGGGCGATCGCCGCGGGAGCTGCCGGGATCGATCCGAAATTCGTCGTGATGCATCAGCACTGGCTCGGCGGCGGCTTTGGCCGCAGGCTCGATGCCGACATGATGATTCCGGCGGTGCAGGCGGCGAAGGCAGTCGGCAAGCCGGTCAAGGTGATCTACTCGCGCGAGAACGACATGACGATGGATTTCTCGCGTCCGCTCACCTACCAGAAAGTGAAGGCCGGCGTGGACGGCGACGGCAAGCTCGTCGCGCTCAGCCACGACGTCGTTTCGGCCTGGCCGACCGCGCGCTGGGGAATCCCCGACTTCCTCACGCCCTCGGTCGACAAGAAGGGGCCGCTCGACAGCTTCACGGTCAATGGCGCGGACTTCTTCTACACCGTGCCCAATCATTATGTGCGCGCGATCAAGAACGAGCCTCGCGCACAACGCCACGCCGTCCGGCCAGCTCCGCTCGGTGGCACCGGGTTGGACCTTCTGGGCGGTCGAAAGCATGATCGACGAGATCGCGGCTGCCACGGGCAAGGATCCCGCCCAGTTCCGCATCTCGCTGCTCGACGGCGCGGGCAAGAACGACGGCGGCGCGCAGCGCTTACGCAACACGCTGCTCGCCGCGATGGGGCTGTCGGGTTACGGCACCAGGCCATTGCCGAAAGGCGAGGGCATGGGGGTCGCCTGCGTCTCGTCGCAGGAGCGCGCGACCGCGAGCTGGACGGCGTGTGTCGCCCACGTCGCGGTGGCGCCGTCGGGTGCGGTGACCGTGAAGAAGCTCACGGTCGCAACCGACGTCGGCACCCAGGTGCATCCCGACAACATCCGAGCCCAGGTCGAGGGCGCTGCGTTGTGGGGTCTGTCGCTGGCGATGTACGAGAAGGCGACCCTGAAGGACGGTGGCATCGAGCAGACCAATTTCGACAGCTACCGGCCCTTGCGCATGAGCCAGATGCCCGAGGTCGCGATTGCCGTGATCGCCAATGGCGAGAAGGCCACCGGCGTCGGCGAGCCCGCGGTGACGGTGGTCGCGCCCGCCATCGGCAACGCCATCTTCAACGCGAGCGGCGCCCGCGTGCGGGCACTGCCCATCACGGCGGAGGCCGTGAAGGCGAGCATGAAGGCGTAAAGAGCGAGCGGCGATTGCCACATGAGACGATTCGCCGGAGGGAAACCTCCGGCGGATTTGTTTTGGGGCTGTTCCTCCATATTCGCTGTCATTCCCCGCGCAGGCGGGGAATCCAGTACGCCGTGGCGCCCCGGCTCTAGCCGCACCTTCGCGGAATACTGGATCGTCCGCCTGCGCGGGCGATGACAGTTGGGCCAAATTCCCCTTTGTTATCAATGCCAACGCTACTGTGCATGGGGTTGTTTTCGCACTTTTGCGGGCGCCCCCTGGGAACTCGATCCGTAAAATTGCGTGCAATTCTCCAAGGTTCCATTGAGCACGCCTCTTAAGAGCCAGAGAACCTGATCCGGCTTAGGCTTCAGGCCAAATCCAGTCCCGTGTTTTGGGGAAGCCATGAACGCGCCAGCCAAATCCGCCGCCAAACGCCGGCTTCTGCTCGCCTCCGACCGGAGCGACGAGAGCACCGAGGCTCGTCAGCATCCTGAAGGCGGTCGGTGACGTCTCGACGGTGACCACTCGGGACATCCCCGAGAAGCCGTCGCGCGATCTCTCCGGTCTCGTCGTCGACATCAACCTGCGCTCGCCCGAGAGCGTGCAGCGGGTGCGCAACAAGCTGCGCGGCGATGCCTATCGTTCCATGCCGCGGCTGTTCGTGCTTGCGGACGCTCTGCATCACGGCACCATGCAGGCCTGGGCGCTTGGCGCGACCGACACCATTTCGCGGCCGCTTCAGGCCGATGCCATCCTGCAGCGCGTCCGTGCGGCTTTCCCGGACACTGCCGTCTATGACGCGACCGACCGCGGCAAAACCCTCAACCGCGGCGTCGAGGCGGCGCATGCGGTGCTCGCCAAGATGTTCGAGAAGCTGCCGCTCGGCGTGCCCTTGACCTTCGACGACGTCATTGCCGCCGAGAGCAAGATCCTGAAGGCGATCAAGCACTCCTCGCTGCGCGAATGGCTCACCACGGTCGGCTGCCATCATGTCGGCAGCTATCGTCACTGCCTGTTCGTCACCGGCTTCGCCGTCGCCTTCGCGCAGCATCTCGGCATGCGCGAGGACGACCAGCGCCGCCTGACCCGCGCCGCGCTGCTGCACGACGTCGGCAAGGCCTTCGTTCCCTCCGCGCTGCTCGACAAGCCCGGCAAGCTCACCGACGAGGAGATGGCCGAAGTTCGCCAGCATCCGCGCCGCGGCTATGACGCGCTGGCCGCCCAGGGCGGCTTCCCGCCGGAGATGCTCGACGTGATCCTGCATCACCACGAATTCCTCGACGGCTCCGGCTATCCGAACGGCCTGTCGTCGAACCAGATCAGCGACATCGTGCGGTTGACGACGATCGTCGACATCTACGCCGCCCTGGTCGAGAAGCGTGCCTACCGCATGCCCTTCACGCATTCGCGCGCGTTCGGGATGATGGAAAGCATGGGCGGCAAGCTCGACCAGCAGCTGCTGCAGGCGTTCCGCCCGGTGGCGCTGGGGTCGTTCTAGTTCGGCATTCCGGGCTGCCGCCGCACCTCGGTGTCGTCCCCGCGCACGCGGGGACCCATAACCACAGGGAGACGTTTGGCGAAGACAGGTCTTTCGGTACGGACACTGTGCGTCATCGTTAGATCACGCGGTATGGGTCCCGGCGTTCGCCGGGACGACACCTCACCCCACCATCTTCCGCAGCTCCGCCTTCGCGACCTTCTCCAGCGTCGAGCGCGGCATGTCGTCGACCAGCCGGATCTCGCGTGGCACCTTGAAGTCGGCGAGGCCGGTGCGGCAGGCGGCCATCACGCGGTCGTGCAGATCGGGGGCGGCGCCTGCAACGCCGCCGTGCGGAATGATGAAGACGACAGGCACCTCGTCCAGCATCGGATGCTTCTTCGCCACCACGGCGGCCTCGCGCACGCCCGGCACGACCGCGATCACCTGCTCGATCTCGGAGGCCGCGACGTTCTCGCCGCCGACCTTCAGCATGTCCTTGGCACGGTCGCCGAACCTGATGTAGCCGTTCTGGAGCCGCTCGACGCGGTCGCCGGTGAGGAAGAAGCCATCCGCGTCAAAACTCTCGCGCGTCGCCTTCTCGTTGTGCAGATATTCGGCGAAGAGCGACAGGCCGGGGATGCCCTTGATCGCGAGATCGCCGGTGTCGCCGATTTCCGTCGGCCTTCCGTCATCGTCGGTGATGCGGATCTGATACTCGGGCGCGGCGCGCCCGATCGACATCGGGATGTTGGGCTGGTCGACCTCGCCGACGATGCCGTGGGTGATGGTCTCGGTCATGCCCCACCAGCCGATCATCTTGACGCCGAAGGCGGCGAAGGCCGGCGGCTCGTTGATCGCGGTGCCCCACAGGCGAAACTTGTGGTCTTTCGGGATCTCCTGCTCGAGCAGCGCCTTCATGCAAAAGGGAATCGTCGAGGTCCAGGTCGCGCCATGCTCGCGCGCGACGTTCCAGAATCGGCTGGCGGAGAAGCGCGGCTGGATCACGCAAGTCGCCCCGACCCACAGCGTCGCCAGCATGGAATAGGCCAGCGCATTGGTGTGGAACAGCGGCAGGTATGCTTGGTGCACGTCGCCGGCATGCAGGTCCTCGTGCGCGGCGTTGATCTTGGCGCCCCACAGCGCGTTGGCATGGGTCCACAGCACCGCCTTCGGCCGCGATGTCGTGCCGGAGGTGTAGTTGCACGCTGCACGGCGCAAGCGGATCGGTCGCGCGCTTCGGACGGTCGGCGCTGTCGGCGAACAGGGAGTCAAAGCTGTCGCCGCGCGAGACCGATTGCGCCGGCGCAGCGCCCGCATCATGCGAGGTCACTGCCATCCAGCTTATGTTGTGGCAGTTCTGCGCGACGATTTCCGCATAGGCCGGCTGCGTGATCGCAGCGACGGCGCCGCAATGGTTGGCGAAATATTCGATTTCGGCCGGTGCCGAGCGGGTGTTGGTGGTGACCGCGATGGCACCGAGACTCGACACAGGCAAACCACGCCAGCATCGCCTCGATGCAATTGTCGAGATGGATGAGCACATATTCGCCCGGCTTGACGCCGCGCCGTGCAAGGCCGGCCGCGAAGCGCGCCGACCCGCTCGTGAAACTCGCCATAGCTCCAGCGCCGCGCCGGCGCGTCAAACGGCGCCCAGATCAGGAACGGATGATCGCGACGCACGTCCGCGCGCATCCTCAGGAGCCAGGGCACGTCGAGGCCGTCGAATGGGCTCACGATACCGGCGCTGGTTTGTTGGACAGACATGGCTCCTCCCGTGCAGCCTGCATCTTGCTGGCGGCTGCTTCTTGATGATTGCGTTTTCCTGCCATCGGATGGCGCGGGGCGCAAATCGGGAGGAGGTGCTGATGTGGCTGCGGCTCAACCTGGTTATGGACGCGCAATCTCTCCATCGTCATGGCCGGGCTTGACCCGGCCATCCACGCCTTGCCGTGCGAAGAACGTGGATGCCCGGGACAAGCCCGGGCATGACGACCGATTGCGTAGCGCGAGCATGGCTAATCCGCGTAAGACGAGATCTCGATCAGGCTGCCATCCGGATCCCTGCAATAGACCGACCGCAGCGTGCCGCGGGCGCCCTGCTTGGGAACCGGGCCTTCCTCGATCGCGACGCCCTGTGCCTGCAAATGCGCCACGACCTCGTCGGGCGCGGCCGAGGTGAGGAAGCAGAGGTCCTCGCTGCCGGCGGTCTGGTGATCCGCGGTGAACCATTCCACCTTGTCGGCATCGCGCGGCCGGACGTTGATCTTCTGGTTACCGAATTGCAGAGAAGTCCGCGGCGCTTTGCCGCCGCCGGGCTCGAACACCTTGACTTCCATGCCGAGAATCCTGCGGTACCAATCCGTGGTGACTGCGACGTCGGCGACGTTGATGACGAGATGATCGAGGGCGTCGACCTTGACCGGCATGTCTTATCCTTTCGTCGTGATGCGTCCCACGCACTTTCCGCGCTCAGCAAGCTTTGTTACAACCCCACCGACGCCGGTTTCAAGCTCGTCTGGCTTCAAGAACAACACTGGGAGAACCCTTGAGATGATCACTCGCCGCACCGCGCTGGGCCTGCTCGCCGCCAGTCCGCTTGCAGCCACCCCGCTGTCGAAGGCTTTTGCCGCCGACTATCCGGCCCGGCCCGTGAAATGGGTGGTCGGCTATCCGCCGGGCGGAGCCACCGACATCCTGGCGCGGCTGATCGGCCAGCGGCTCTCGGAAATGCTCGGCCAGCAATTCGTGATCGAGAACAAGCCGGGCGCCGGCAACAATATCGCCACCGAATCGGTCGTCAATGCGGAGCCCGACGGCTACACGCTGCTGTTGGTCAATCCGGCGAACTACATCAACAGCACGCTCTACAAGAATCTCAAGTTCAACTTCGTGCAGGACCTCGCGCCGGTGGCCTCGTTCCAGCGCGTGCCGAACGTGATGACCGTCAACAAGGACGTGCCGGCGAAGACCGTCGCCGAGTTCATCGAATATGTGAAGGCCAATCCCGGCAAGGTGAACATGGCATCCTCCGGCAACGGCACCTCGGTGCATCTGTCCGGCGAGATGTTCATGGCCATGACCGGCTGCAAGATGCAGCACGTGCCCTATCGCGGCGCCGCGCCCGCGATCACCGATTTGCTCGGTGGCCAAGTGCAGGTGATCTTCGACAACATGCCCTCGATCATCCAGCACATCCGCTCCGGCGCGCTTCGTCCACTTGGAGTCACCACGTCGCAACGCTCATCGCAATTGCCCGACGTGCCGACGATTGCCGAGACGGTGAAGGGCTACGAGGCTAGCGCGCTGTTCGGTATGGCCGCGCCGAAGAACGCGCCAAAGGACGTCATCGCCAAGCTCAACAGCGAGGTCAACGCGGTCCTGAAGGAACCCGACATGACCAAGCGTCTGGTCGAGCTCGGCGGCGAGCCGCGGGCGCAGACGCCCGAGGCGTTCGGCGAGGAGATCAAGGCCGAGACCGAGAAGTGGAAGAAGGTCGTCGAGTTCGCCGGCCTGAAGGTCGAGTAGCGATCTTGTGATGACCGGAAATTGGAGCCCTGCCGGTCGGCAGGGCTTTTTCTTGCGGGCTTTAACTCGTTGATCTGGAATAAAACGGCGCCGCGAAACCTGATATTGGATGGCATCGTATCTCGTGCCGGCTGCAGAGGAGTTGGATCATGCGCAAGACGCAATCGGTGCTGCTGACGTTCAGTGCGGCGGTCCTCGCCGGCTTCGCCACCGTCACGCCTGCGGCTGCCCGCGACTACCCCTGGTGTGCCCAGGGCGGTGAATATGATTATCCCGGCGAATGCTCCTACAGCAGCTACGAACAATGCCAGGCCAGCGTCTCCGGCCGGCTGCTCTACTGCGATCGCAATCCGCGCTTCGCCTACGGCCAGGGGCAGCAGGCGCAGCCTCAGCCGCGGCCGCCCCGTCGCGCGCGGCCCGTCGCGCCGTATTAGGGCAAGCCGATCTACCGCTTCGCGTCGGCCTGTTCCACGCCGGTACACGAGATCAGCATGGTATAGGCGCGGGCATTGGCGGCGATGTCGGTGGTCTTGAGGCTCGCCCTTCGGCTCCGCGGTCTGATAGGGCACAACGGAATTGTCGAGGAAATCGCGCAGTGCGCCGGTCTTGATGGCGAAGTTGATATTCTCGGGGATATTTCCGGTTGCGACCGCAATCCGCAGATTGTCGAGCTTTCCTGTGACCACGCCGACGATCTGCCCGGTGGTGTCGAACAGCGGGCCGCCGCTGTTGCCGGGCTGCACCGGCGCACTGATCTGCAGGAAACGCGAATCGTTGCGCATCCCACTGAGCGAGGCTCACGATGCCGGTCGTCACGGTGAAGTCCGAACTCAGCAGGCCGCGATAGGGAAAGCCGATCGCGACGACGGAATCGCCGGAGCGGATCGAACGATCGCGGATCCGGGCAAACTCTTTGAACGTCGCCGTCGATGGCGCCTGCAGGAGGGCGAGATCGTTGTTTGCATCGCTTGATACGACGCGCAACGCCATGGCGGCCTCGCCGGTAAGATTGCCTTTGAGATCGCCGCAGCCGTCGATCACATGGTGGTTCGTGACGATGTGGCCGTTGCCGCTGACCACGAAGCCGGTGCCGCTTTTGGACTTGGCAGACTTGCCGGACGCAGGCGGTGACGCCTGCTTCTCCGTCGTGGCGGCCGGCTTGGCCGCACCCTTGGTGAAGTCGCCGGCCTTGTCGAGCCCGTCGGCTTTCACCCTTGTCACGCAATTGGCCAATGCCGCGATCACCGACCCGGTCGATGTCAGATCGAAGTTCAGCACGGAGCGGCCGGCAGTCGCCACCATGAGGCTGGATTTCTGAAACGTCCGCACGACGGTGAGCGGCATGATGGCCGTCAGCATGTTGGGCTGATAGGCCGTCGCGTACAGCCTGGCTTGCTCCCGCCCGTCAAAGGTCACGTCGATCGCGGCGTTCTCGCCCTTGTTGAAGTGATAGCCGGGACTTGCAAAAGCCAGCGACCAGGTGCCGGCGGCATTCTGGCTGACGACCAGGATGACGCCGTTCGCGTAGGGCGTCGTTACGGCACAATGGGAAAAGGCGCCCGTCTCGTCATTGCTGAAGGCGCCGCCGATCCAGTTGCCGACATTGACGCTGCCGAATGGTCCTTTCGCATGCGCAATGCCGGCGACGCTCACCTGCAACAAAGATGCAACGATAAATGACTTAAGCCACATACTCAGCCCCCGGACGCTTTTGGACGCATCATATCTGCGGCGACAGGCGCCGTGCAACCGGCAGTTGTCCATTGGTGCGAAAATCCTCTCGCCACGGCTTTCGGGCTTGCGTCTACTTTGCGGTGCTATATACTTTGCATTACAAAGTAACGGTTCGCCGTCCCGGCAAGCATGGGTGGAGCGAGGTTTGGCGTTGCCAATGCGCGATCTCGACAAGGCACTGGCCGACATCGTGGCGATCCGCAGCCAGATCGCGGCAGGCACCGCGTTCCGCGGCTATGGCCCGGCGACGATGGCCGCGACCGCCGCCGTCGCGCTGCTCACCGCGGTTCTGCAATTCTGGCTGCTCGGCGATCCCACCGGCGAGCCGCTCGGCTTCTTTGCCGGCTGGTTCATCGCCGCCGTTCTCTCCGTCCTGATGATCGGAATCGAGATGCGCGCGCGCTCGCGCCGGCACCATTCCGGTCTTGCCGATGCCATGATCCATCAGGCGGTCGAGCAGTTCCTGCCCGCCGGCGTTGCCGGCGTCCTGCTCGCGGTGGTGATGTGGAAGTTCGCGAGCGAGACGCTGTGGCTGCTGCCGGGGCTGTGGCAGATCCTGGTGTCGCTCGGAATCTTCGCCTCGGTCCGCTCGCTGCCGCGCAGCGTCGCACTCGCCGGTGCCTGGTATTTCGTGTCCGGCTTCGCGGTGGTGGTGCTCGCGAGCCAGACCCACACGCTGTCGCCATGGACCATGGGCCTGCCTTTCGTGATCGGGCAGTCGGTGATGGCGGCCATCCTGCATTTCGCGTCCGGAGACCATGATGTCGAAGACTGACAGCGCGCCCTTCTCCTACGAAGGGCTCGACCGCGTGATCCACGAGAAGGCGAGGCTCGGGCTCCTGACCTCGCTGATGGCCCATCCCAAGGGGCTGGCGTTCGCCGACCTCAAGCAGCTCTGTGGCCTCACCGACGGCAATCTCAGCCGGCATCTCGCCGTGCTGCAGGAGGCCGGCCTTGTCGACGTGACCAAGGGCTACGAGGGCAACCGTCCGCACACCACTTGCCGTCTCACCAAGACCGGGCGCCGCCGTTTCCTCGACTATCTCGCCGTGCTGGAACGCCTGGTGCGCGACGCCGCCAAGGCCGCCGGCCGCGAGGCGCCGCCGCTCGGCCGCCTCGGCATCGCTTCGACCTGATCTTCCCCTTTTTGCCTGGAGACTTTGCAATGCAAAGTGATGCGACCCCCAACGAGAAGCTTCATGTCGGTATCATCATGGACGGCAACGGACGATGGGCGACGCGGCGCGGCCTGTCGCGCGTGCGCGGCCACGAGGCCGGCGTCGAGACCATCCGCCGCATCGTCGAGGCCGCGCCCAAGCAGGGCATCGGCACGCTGACGCTCTACGCCTTCTCCACCGACAATTGGCGGAGGCCGAAGGCCGAGGTTGCCGCACTGATGACCCTGCTGCGCTTCTATCTTGCCAACGAGGTCCAGAGCCTCGTCAAGAACGGCGTGCGCCTCACCGTGATCGGCCGCCGTGATCGCCTGCCCGAGGGCATCGCCACGGCGATCGCGCGGGCCGAGCAAGCCACCGCCCGCGGCGGCACGTTGCACCTGCGGATCGCGGTCGACTATTCCGCGCGCGATGCCATCCTCAATGCCGCGGCGAAGGCGGCCGCGCTGACCAGCATTACCCGCGAAGCGTTCTCGCAGCTCGTCACCGGCGAAGCCGGCCTGCGCGACGTCGATCTCATCATCCGCACCTCCGGTGAGAAGCGGCTGTCGGACTTCCTGCTCTGGGAGGGCGCCTATGCCGAGCTGCATTTCACCGAGCGGATGTGGCCCGAATTCGATGCGGGCGATCTCGCCGCGGCCCTGGCCGCCTTCCACGGCCGCGAGCGCCGCTTCGGCGGTCTCCAGGCGATCATGCCCGAGGAGGTGCCGTCGCTGTCGCGTGTGTGAGGCGCGGCACATGAAAACGCGCTGTTCGTTTTCATCCGCATGATTGGCAGCAATGTCCAAGCGGACGGAGCGCGGCTTCGGCTAGGTCTGCAGTCCCAGCAACCTGCCGAAAGCATCACGCATGTCACAGCTGTTTCCGGGAGCCGTCGTCGAGCCGGTCGAACTGGCCGACGCGAAGGGCATGGTCTGCATCAGGACCGCCGGCGCATCCGACGTTGAGAATCTGTCGGTCTATTTCACGGGCCTTTCGACGACATCGCGCAACAAGCGGTTCAGTGGTGCGCGATCGGATCCTGGTGTGGTTGCGGCCGAATGCATCGCCAGGAGCGTCGGCCTCGACAACTTCACCCTGCTCGCCGAGATCAGGGAGGAAGGGCAGGGCAGGATCATCGGCGAGGCGCGATACGCCTACGATGCGAGGGCGGGGCACGGCGAGTTTGCCATCTCGGTCGCCGACGGCTTCCAGCGCAGGGGTCTCGGCCTTCAAATGATGACGGCGATGGAAACGCGAGCGGTCGATCTCGGACACGCGATGATCGCCGCCGAGACCGCGCGCACCAATGCCGAAATGCGTGGCCTTGCGAAGAAGGCGGGATTCAACGACACCGGGCTCGGAGACTGGCAGTCGGTCCACCTCGCAAAGCGCCTGTCGCGTTAGCCGGGCCTGCCGATCGGTCGGCCGCCGCCGGTGTCGGGATTCCCCAACGGGTGAGGCGTTCGCAAGCCGCTCGGTGCACATGATCCGCCGGCATCACCGGATCGGTCGCCAGCACCGCCGGGGCTGGACGGCATCGTCGAATTCTGGTGTCGTGGCGGGCCCTCAACCGCCCGTGTCCGCATGCCCTCCTTCAAGTCGATTCGTGCCCGTGCCGAGAAGCGCAAGGGCGGCCCCAAGGCTCTGGAAAAGCTGATGCCGGCAAAGCCCGACCTGAAGCGTCTGGCCAAGCTCGGCGACGATCGCATCCTGGCCGAGATGACGAAGCGCGTGTTCTGCGCCGGCTTCGCCTGGAGCGTGATCGATTCGAAATGGGATGGCTTCGAAGAGGCCTTTCTGCAATTTCAGCCGGCCAAGCTCAGCTTCCAGCCCGAGGATTATTGGGAGAGCCTGTTGCGCGACGCGCGCATCGTGCGCAACGGCGCCAAGATCATGTCGGTGCGCGACAACGCCGGCTTCGTGCAGGAGATCGCGAAGGAGCATGGCAGCTTCGGCAAGTTTCTGGCGAAATGGCCGTCGTCCAACGAGATCGGCCTGCTCGATCTCCTGGCCAAGCGCGGCAGCCGGCTCGGCGGCAACACCGGGCAGATGCTGCTGCGCTTCGTCGGGTGGGACGGTTTTGTGACGTCCGGGGACGTGGTGGCTTGCCTGCGCGATGCCGGTCTCGACATTGCCGAAGAGGTCAAGTCAAAGGGCGATCTCGCCAGGGTGCAGGCGCAGTTCAATGCCTGGGCCGAGGAGACCGGTCTGCCCTACACTTATCTGTCCCGCATCTGCGCGCTGTCGGTCGGTGAGAATCGCAGCGATAATTAGCTCGCACCAGATCAGGAGAACAACAATGGCCAAAGCCTATTGGGTTGCGACCTACCGCGGGATCAAGAATCCCGATGCCATGGCGGCCTACGCCAACGTGTCGCGCCAGGCCATCGAGGCGGCGGGCGGCCGCGTGATCGCGCGCGGGATGCCGGCTGCGGTCTTCGAGCTCGGCCAGATGGAGCGCGTCGTTCTCATCGAGTTCGACAGCGTCGAGCGCGCCAAGGAGGCCTATGCGAGCCCGGCCTACAAGGCCGCGCACGACCTGCTCGGAGACGGCGCAGACCGCGACATCCGGATCGTCGAAGCCGTCGACTAGCACCCGGCTATTAGATCGTGTGCATCCTGTGGCGATCTCGTGCCGTGAGCGCGGCGGATGGAACGCGCGATCACGAAATACATTTCACGGGAACATTCGCGCGCAGCACCTGTTCGGAATCGAGCCAGGCGGACAACGCGCAGGGAACGCGCGCTCCCGCCTCGGCCAATGAAACCGAAGACAGAACGGAGCAGCTCATGAAGCTCACATCCGACCAGGTGAAGCAGACCGTCAATCAACTCGGCGCTCAGGTGCTGCCCGACGAGCATCCCGCCATGCCGCAACTCAACAGCATGTTCGGCGAGCATACCTTCTTCGTCGATGAGACGGGCCTCAAGGTGCTCGAGCCCACGCCGTCGCCGGGGGCCGATCGCCAAAGCGGCGAAGTCGTCAGCCTTGCCGATTGGGGCGATCCCGAACTGACGCGTCTGATGGCGCACGAGCCCGAGCCGACCGGCGTGATCGTGGTGTTCGAGCACGTCAGGCATTGAGCGGCCCGAGCAAATTGACTTTCATCGGTGGCGGGTCTGAAGAATCCCGCCACCGTCGGCCGCGCACAATTCGGCAGAATTGTCGCGGCTCACTCAAATGCCCAACGTCAGTTGCGGCTCCGCCTCGTCCCCGATCTGGAGCGCGGACAGCGAGACCCCCAGCAGCCTGACCCGCTTGGGCAGCGGCATCTCGGCCTCGAGCAGGCCGCAGGCCAGCCGCTCCAGATCGTCGCGGTTCGCAACCGTTGCGGCAACGGACCGGCTGCGCGTGATGATCTCGAAGTCGGCGAACTTGATCTTCAGGGTGACGGTGCGGCCGCGATTGCCGGCCGTCTCGCAATGGCGCCAGACCTTGTCGACGAGAGGCTTGAGGCTCGGCGGCCAGCGCGCCGTATTCGGCAAGGTCGGTCGAGAACGTGGTCTCTGCGCCGATCGACTTGCGGATCCGGTTGGCGCGGACCGGGCGGTCGTCGACACCTCGTGAAATCCAATAGTAATAGGCACCCGACTTGCCGAAATTCGCGTTCATGAAATCCAGGGTCTGGTTGCGGATGTCGAGGCCGGTGAACAGGCCGAGCGCGTTCATCTTCGCGGCGGTCGCCGGCCCGATGCCGTGGAATTTGCCGACCGGCAGCGTTTCGACGAAGGCCGCGCCCATTCCCGGGGCAATCACGAACTGACCGTTGGGCTTGCGATGATCGGAGGCGAGCTTGGCCAGAAACTTGTTGTAGGAGACGCCCGCCGACGCGTTGAGGCCGGTCTCGGCCTTGATTGTCTCGCGGATGCGCAGCGCGATGTCCCGCGCCAGCGGGATGCCTTGCAAATTCTCCGTCACGTCGAGATAGGCCTCGTCCAGCGACAGCGGCTCGATGATCGGCGTGTGCTCGGCAAAGATCTCGCGGATCTGCCGGGAGATCGCCTTGTAGACCTCGAAGCGCGCCTTGACGAAGATCAGGCCGGGACATTGCCGCTTCGCCGTCACCGACGGCATGGCGGAGCGAACGCCGAACTTGCGCGCCTCGTAGCTCGCGGCCGCGACGACGCCGCGCTCCGCCGAGCCTCCGACCGCAACCGGCTTTCCGCGCAGCTCCGGATTGTCGCGTTGTTCCACCGACGCATAGAAGGCATCCATGTCGATATGGATGATCTTGCGGACCGGCGAAGCCTCACCGGTCGTCGTGTCGGATTCTGCTCATGGAAAGATGATACAATCGCGCGGTGAGATGCGCGAGGTGAGGGATGTTTCAGTTGTCGGTTTTCGTGGCGGGCGTGGTCGGTCTCGGCTGGCTGATCGGCGCCACCAATCTTCCCGGCGCATGGTATGCCGGCCTCGCCAAGCCGGATTTCGTGCCGCCGAACTGGGCGTTCCCGGTCGCCTGGACCATCCTCTACGTCATGATCGCAATCGCGGGCTGGCGGACTTTTCGTCGCGAGCCCAGGGGCAAGGCGATGCTGGTCTGGTTTACGCAACTCGCGCTCAATTTCGCCTGGTCTCCGGTGATGTTCACGATGCACCAGATCGGCGCGGCGCTCGTCATTCTCGCCGGCCTGTTCGTCGCGATCGTGACCTATATCGGTCTGGAGACGCCCCGAGACAAACTGGCCGCCGCATTGTTCGTGCCCTACGCAGCCTGGGTCACGTTTGCCGGTGTGCTCAATGCAGCGATCTGGCGTTTGAATTGAGACTTTTGGTTTCGGCCAGCCTGCGATCTTAATATTGGTGAGTCCCGTTGACTCCTGGCAAGAAGGCCCCAGTCTCACGAGAGAGGATGCATGAAGCAGAAGCTATTGGCGCTTACTGTTCTTTTGATTCCCTGGGTGGCCAATTGTTCGGCCCGCGCGCAAAATGCGATTGATCCGGAAAAGTTTTATCCGGTCGATTTTCAATGTCCAAGTGGTGGCGGGGCATTGGTCCTGACCAAGGCAAACGCTGCCGGACGATACATGCGCATGACCGTCAAAGATGGATACATTTACGGGGAGGCAGCAACCCAGGAGACGGGATGGCGGATGAAAGTTCTCATCGAATCACGGATAGCCGACATTGAGACTTGCACAGATGGGGAGGTAAATAATTGCAGTCGAGGAGACACCAAGTTCACCGAGTCTGAACAGCGAACGATGCTTCGAAACGGCTTGTCACAAATGGATCAGGTCCGCGAGAAGGTTTGCGGGGTCAGCGGAAACATTGCGAAATATCGAGATGTTGTCGCGAGCTACAGGCACAAGATCGGCGCATACAGATCGTTCGACTAGTGTGCCAAATCGAAGCGCTCCCACATCTTCTGAGAGAAGCAGTCCAGCACGGCTCATGTCCCCAACCCGTGGCAAGGCAAGAGCAAACGTAGCGAGGGGAGGGAATTCTCTACCTGACCCAAGTGGGTCATCGCTGTAGCCGACGCGGCGCTCTCGCGACAGCCCGGTCGATCCACCAGTCTTGTTCTGACTGGCGCACCCGACACGATCTCGAACGTGTGACCTTTGCCTTCGGAGGGCAACGCTCTATCCAGCTGAGCTACGGGTGCAGTCGAGGTTCATTTAGCCGATTGGCGAGGGGGAGCAACCGCTTCTCGCCGCGATGGCCTTTAGGCCGTCTTGCGCCGGAAACGGGCCGGAACCCGTGCGGCTTGGCGGCCGAGGGCGGCGAATTCGGCCAGCACGCGTTCGGCGCAGATGACCTGGTTGCGGCCGAGCCGCTTGGCGACGTAAAGCGCCTCGTCGGCCGCGCCCAATAGCCGGTCGGGGCTGCCGTCGACCGTACCGGGAATGTGGCTGGCGACGCCGACGCTGAGGGTGACGTGGTCGCCGGCGCCGGTGGCGCCGTGGGCGATCTGCAGGGCCATGACGGCGCGACGGATCTCCTCGGCGACGACGCAGGCGCTGTCACAGTCCAGGTCGGGCAGAATCAACGCAAACTCCTCGCCGCCGTAGCGGCTGGCGAGATCGAGCGGCCGTACGGCATGCCGGCTGACGACGGCGGCGACCGCGCGCAGGCATTCGTCGCCGATCTGATGGCCGTGATGGTCGTTGAACAGCTTGAAATGGTCGACGTCGACGAACAACAGCGCCAGCGGCTTCTGCGTGCGGTGGGCGCGGGCCCATTCGCTCATCAGCATCTGGTCGAACGAGCGCCGGTTCGACAGGCCGGTCAGTCCGTCCTTGGCGGCGAGGCTCCTTCAGCGCCATCTCGGCGCGCTTCTGGTCCGTGAGGTCGCGCAGCGCTCTCCACCACGGCGATCAGATGTCCGGCCTCGTCGTGGATGGGACCGGCGTCGATGGCGAGATAGAGCTGGTTGCCGAGCTTGGGCATCGTGCACCAGTTTTCCGCACTGAAGCCGAGCCCGTTATGGCCGCGCGCGGCATACTCCGAATAGAATTCCGGAAGCCGCTCCGGCCGATCGAGCGCGACGAGGTCGGCAAGGCAGGGGCGCCTGGTCTCGTAAAACGCCTGCCAGTGCTTGTTGGTGCCGATCACCTCCGAGGCGGCCAGGCCGGTCAGCCGCTCGCAGGCCCTGTTCCAGATCACGACGCGGCGCTTCGGATCGATTACGAATGTCGGCACCACCAGATGCTGCATCAGCCGCACGGCATAGGAATCCGCGACATCGACCGTCCTGGTCGACGCCTTGCTCGACGCCTTGCCTGGCGGCTTCGCTGGCTTTGCCATCAGGCCACCGCCGCCACCGGCACGAGTCCGGGCAAGCCATCCCCCGTGCCGAACAGCTTTCGCACCTCGACGGCCGGCTTCGGCGCGCTGAACAGATAGCCCTGCATCTGCGTGCAGCCGAGCGCGCGCAGCAACTCGCGCTGCGCCTCGGTCTCGACGCCCTCGGCGACCGTGGTCATGCTGCTGGCGGCGGCGATGTTCACCACCGCCTGCACGATCACGGGCGCGCCGCTGGTCTCGGCGATGTCGGCTACGAAACAGCGGTCGATCTTGATTTTGTCGAACGGGAAGCGCTTGAGATAGCTGAGCGAGGAATAGCCGGTGCCAAAATCGTCGAGCGCGATGCGAACGCCGATCGAGCGGAGCTGGTGCAGGATCGAGAGCGCCGCCTCGTCGTCGCGGATCAGCACGGCCTCGGTGATCTCGAGCCTCGAGCCGTCGTGGGTCCAGCCCGGAGGCGGCGAGCGCGCCCGCGATCCGCAGCGCCAGCGTGTCGCATTTGAGCTGCACGGGCGAGACGTTGACTGCGACGCGGATATGCGTCGGCCAGGTCGCGGCCTCGTTGCAGGCCATGCGCAGCACCCAGTCGCCGAGTCTCGGTGATCAGGCCGGTGTCCTCGGCAACCGGAATGAACTCCGCCGGGGAAACCATGCCGCGTTCGGGATGACGCCAGCGCAGCAGCGCTTCGCAACCTGTGACCTCGTTGGTGTTCAGGTCGACCAGCGGCTGATAGTGAATCTCGAAGCCGCCGTTCACCAGCGCCTGCCGCAAATCCTGCTCCATGCTCAGGCGTGCCCTGGCGCTGGCATCCATCTCCGGCTCGAAGAAGCGGTGGGTGCGGCGCCCTTCGGCCTTGGCGCCGTACATCGCCAGATCGGCGTTCTTGACGAGCTGGTCGAGGTCGGTGCCGTCCTGCGGCGCCAGCGCGATGCCGATGCTGGCATCGGTGGAGAGCTGATGCCCGAGACAGTGATAGGGCTGTCGGATCGCCTGGTAGATCCGGGTCACGAAGGACAGCACCTCGGCAGAAGACTGGATTCCGGTCTGGATCACCGCGAATTCGTCGCCGCCCAGGCGTGCGATCAGGTCGCCCTCCTTGAGGCAGCCGCGCAGACGGCTTGCGATCACCTTCAACAGCTCGTCGCCGACGTGATGGCCGAGCGAATCGTTGATGCCCTTGAACTCGTCGACGTCGATGTAAAGCAACGCGAACTGGTCCCCGCCGGCGACCTTCGCCAGCTCGCGCTCGATCTGCTCGCGGAACAGCGTGCGGTTCGGCAGGTCGGTCAGCGCGTCGTAATGCGCCATATGGGCGATCTTCTCGTCGGCCCGGCGCCGCTCGGTGACGTCGTCGATGACGTGAATGAGATAGCGCGGCTCGCCGGCGTCGTCGCGAATGCCGATCCGCGTCGAGGTGATGTAGCGCAATCCCATGCCCGGCATCTGCCAGGCGTGCTCGTCCTTGAATAGGCCCTTGGCCGATTGCAGCGCGCGGCTGTCGTCCGCGGTGATGTGGGCAGCGTGCGTCTCGGGGAAGATGTCGAAGGCGGTCTTGCCCATGACTTCCTGGCGCGACTGCCCGAACAGCTGCTCGGCGACGCCGTTCAGCAGGAGGTATTGCCGCGTGCGGGCATCCTTCACCGTGATCTGCGACGGGATATGGTCGATGATCTCACGCAGGAAGGTGTGGTTGCGGTCGCGCTCACGCTCGAGATTGCGGCGCTCGGTAATGTCTTCGATCGTGGCGACCCAGCCGCCCTGGGCGAGCGGGGTGTTGATGACCTGGAAGGCGCGGCCATTGGCCAGCTGATGCATGCGCGTGGAGACCGTGCCTTCGGCAACGACCCGCATGACGTCGGCGCAAAACGCCTCGACATCGCCGTCGAACGCATTGCGCTCCTTGCGATGGCGCATCGCCTCGCGGATGTGGCAGCCGGGCTTGATGACGTCGTGGGAGAGGCCGAACATGTCGGCGTAGCGCCGGTTGCAGGTGACGATATAGCCGTTCGCGTCGTAGAGGATCAATCCTTGCGACATGTTGTTCAGGGCGGTGTCGAGCCGCAGCCGCTCCGCTTCCAGCCGTTGCTGCGCCTCGCGGTTCTGCCGGCTGATCTGGCGGATGATCAGATAGAGCATCAGCGCGATCACGGCGGCCGAGAGCGCTGCGGTCGTCACCATGAAGCCGGTTTGCTGGCGCCAGTCGGCCAAGGCGGCTGCCGTGGTGTTGGTGGCGACGATGACGAGCGGGAAGTGCGTCAGCGACGCCGCCGAGCCGAGGCGTTCCTCGCCGTCGACCGGGCTCTTGCCCCGCAGCGTCTGCAGGCCGCCCTCGGCCAGCACCTTCTGCATCAGCGGCGCATCCTTGAAATTCCGTCCGATCAGCTCATCGACATGCGGATAGCGCGCCAGCATCTTGCCTTCGCGATCGAACAGGGAGATGGCGGTGCCCTCGGCCAGCGCGACGGAGGCGAAGTAATGCTGATAGCTGTCCGGATCGATCCGGCGGACCATCGCGCCGAAGAAGGTGCCGTCGGCGCCGTTCAGGCGGCGTGCGACGATCGTGGTCCATTTGTTGATGATGAAGCTGCGAACGGACTCCAGCAGCACCGGTTCGGCGCGCGGATTGGTCTTGAATGTCTGGAAATAGGCCCGGGACGAAACGTTGATCTTGGGCAGCGGCTGGCCCCGCGACCAGTTGATCAAATCACCGTCGGCATCGTAGATCGCGATATCGCCGAGATAGGACACCGAGCTGATCTTGCCGCGCAGCATCTGGTGCGCCGCTGGCCCGGACATGCGCTCGCGGAACATCGTGGGCGAGGTGATCTCTACGAGGTTCATCTGCCCGATCAGATCGGCGGCGACGACGTCGGAATCCTCGAATTGCTGATCGAAGTGCCGCGCGATCAGTTGCACGGTGTTTTCAAGCTCGCGTTCGCGATTGGCCAGCGTGCGTTCGCGAAACTCGCCGACGGCCATGGCTGTCACGCCGAAGATGCCGGCGACCAGAAGCACGCCACACAGCGTCAACCACAGGACGGGGCCACGCCGCGTCAACGCCTCCCAGCCGTTCCTTGCGGCTTGAGACATTCCGGTTGCCACCGTGGATAAGACCTGGCGCATTCCCCCTCCCTGGAGGAACACGAATACACCGCACAAATGGCCTAAACCTTAGGAAAGCCAGTTACCTAAGCATTAATCGGGTTGCTTAGCCGCGTCCGGATAGAGTGGAGCGGAATCGCGTCGCGGTTGTGCGGTGCACGCTCTGAACGCCGCGGTGCATCATGAATCCCGCGTTAATGCGCGCCGCCGCCCTTGCCGCCGGCAGGGTTCCGCAGCCGCCCCACCACGCCGGTCGGAAAGAAATAAACGCTGGCGATGAACAGCAGTCCAAGCCACAGCAGCCAGCGATCGGGATGCAGCAATCCCGGCAGCAACGGCAGGCCGGCCTCGCTCGCCGCCTTGGACGCAACGCCCATCAGCGACTGCAGATAGTTCTGCGCGAGGATGAAGATGGTGGCGCCGATGATCGCGCCATAGATCGTGCCCATGCCGCCGATCACGACCATCAGCAAGATGTCCAGCATGATCGAGAAGCTGAGCGAGGTGTCGGGGCCGGCATAGCGAAGCCACAGCGCGTTGAGGATGCCGGCGCTCGCGGCGACAAGGGCCGCGAGGCAGTTGGCGTAGGTCAAATGGAACACTGTGCGGAAGCCGAGCGCCTCGGCGCGGAAACGATTCTCGCGGATCGCCTGCAGCACGCGCCCGAAGGGCGAGTTCACGACGCGGAGCAGCGCGAGGATCATCACGGCGGAGATCGCGAACACCAGGTAGAAGGTCAGGATCCGGCCGTTGACCTCGAAGCCGAACAGGTTCTTCGAGATCAGCACCGTGCCGGGGCGGAGCAGCTCCGGCAGTTGGAAGCTGCGGCCGTCCTCGCCGCCGGTCAACCAGGACAGTTGCGAGGCAAGAACCTGGAAGGCGGAGGCGACCGCGAGCGTGATCATGGCAAAGAAGATTGCCGCGACACGTAGCGAGAACAGGCCGATGGCGAGCGCCAGCAGGGCTGCGAGCGGTAGTCCGACGACGATGCCGGTTGCGACCGCGGCCCAGTTCGGACCCATCCCGTACAGCGCGATCGCGATCGCGTAGCTGCCGATGCCATAGAACATGGTGTGCGCGAACGACACGGATCCGGTGTAGCCGAGCAAGAGATCGTAGGACGCTACCAGCGCGGCGAAGACGCAGATCTTGGCCGCGACGTTCAGTGCCTTGGCGCCCGGGAACAGGAAGGGCGTCGCCGCCAGCGCCAGGATGATGACGACGAGGACGAGGGTGAGGATTCGGCTGCGCGGCGGATCGCCTGACAGGATCATCATCGGCTGGTCACCGCATAGAGGCCGCGCGGCCGCCACATCAGAATGGCGACCATCAGCAGGATGTTGGAAACGAGCGCGAGTTTCGGCACCAGGAAGCCGCCGTAATTGGCGACCATGGCGACGAGGATCGCGCCGATGAAGCAGCCGCCGATCGAGCCGAGCCCGCCGATAATGACGACGATGAAGATCAAGACGGTGAGGTCGTCGCTCATGGAGGCGTGGACCTGCTCGCGATAGAGCGCCCACATCACGCCGCCGAGGCCGGCCAGCGCCGATCCCGTCATGAACACGCCGAGGAACAGGCGGCGGATGCGATAGCCGAGCGCCTCGACCATCTCGCGATTCTCGACGCCGGCGCGGATCAGAGTCCGAGCTTGGTGCGGTTGAGCACGAGCTGGATCGCGATGAAGACGGCGAGGCCGATCAGCATTGCCAGCACGCGGTATTTTGCGATGGCGACGTCGCCGAGAATGAAGGAGCCGCGCAGGGAGGTCGGCAGCGGCATCGGGATGATCTGCGGCCCCCACAGCGCATACATCGTCTGCTCGGCGACGATCAGGCCGCCGGTCGTCATCAGGATCTGCTTCAGATGTTGGCCGTAGACCGGCAGGATCAACACGCGCTCTACGACGAGGCCAAGGGCGCCCGACACCGCCATCGAGAGCAACGCGGCAGGCGCCAGCACGGCGAGGTTCATCCACAGCGAGTCGGCCTGAATCGAGGCCGCGAACGGCGCCAGCACCAGGGTCGCGACATAGGCGCCGACGGCGATGAAGGCGCCATGGCCGAAATTGAGCACGTCCATCAGGCCGAACACCAGCGTCAGGCCGGAAGCCATGATGAAGATCATCATGCCCATCGCAAGGCTCGCCGCGGTCAGCGTCAGCCAGGAGCTGGTCGAACCGATCAGCGGGATCGTCAGCAGCGCGAGCGCCACCGGCAGCAGGATCGGCGCGATGTCGCGCTTCGGCTTCGGCAGCGGATCGGTTGCGGCAAGGTCAGTCACTGATGCGCCTCCAGGCTCAGGCCGAGCAGCCGCTCCTGCAACTGCACGTCGGCGGCGAGAGCCGCCATCTCGCCGCGATGGACGATGGTGCCGTTGTCCATCACCAGCACGTTGTCGCCGAGCCTCGCGGGCGGCGAAGAAATTCTGCTCGACGAGAAGGATCGTCGCGCCCTTGCGCTTGATCTCCTTCAGGCACTCGATCAGGGCCATCACGATGGCGGGCGCGAGGCCCTTGGTCGGCTCGTCGATCAGCAGCAGCTTGCGCGGCTCGATGATGGCGCGCGCGATCGACAACATCTGCTTCTGGCCGCCCGAGAGGCTTCCCGCGCGCGACAGCCAGAACCGGCGTAGCGCCGGGAAGAAGCCGAAGATCCATTCCAGCTGCTTGTCGTCCATCGCAGCGTCCCGCGCCGCCAGCACGAGGTTCTCCTTCACCGTGAGGTCGGAGGAACACCGCCATGCTCTCCGGCACGTAGCCGACCCCGAGCCGGGCGATGTCGGGCGTGGCGCGGCTCTCGATGCGCTGACCTGCGAGGCTGATCTCGCCTGACGAGGCCTGCCACAGCCCCATGATGGTGCGCAGCGTCGTGGTCTTGCCGGCGCCGTTGCGGCCGAGCAACATCGTCACTTGCCCCTGCGGCACGGCGAGATCGATGCCCTGCAGGATGTGATAGCGCCCGATATGGGTGTGCACGCCGGAGATCTTGAGGAGATCGGTCATGCTGCGCTCTTCGGGGATATGCCGAGATAGGCTTCCTGCACGATCGGCGAGGCGATCACCTCGGCCGGCGGTCCGTCGGCGACGAGCTGGCCGTTATGCAGCACGATGATGCGGTCGGCGAGCGAGCGCACCACGTCCATCTTGTGCTCGACCAGGAGAATGATCTTGCTCCTGTCCTGCTTCAGCTGCGCGATCAAATTGAGGACGACGGGCACCTCGTCGATGCTCATGCCGGCGGTCGGCTCGTCGAACATGAAAACCTTCGGCTCCAGCGCGATCATCAGCGCGACCTCGAGCTTGCGCTGGTCGCCATGCGACAGCGCGGTCGCGGCGACGCCGCGGCGGCCGCCGAGCGCGACCTGGTCGAGGATCGCGTCGGCGCGCGTGATCAGGTCGCGGCGCACCATCCAGGGCCGCAGCATGTCGTAATGGGTGCCGTTCGCCGCCTGCACGGCGAGGCGGACGTTCTCTTCCACAGTGAGGTTCGGAAACAGGTTGGTGAGCTGGAAGGCGCGCCCGAGGCCCGCACGAGTCCGCATCGGCGCGGAGTGCTGGGTGATGTCGGCGCCGCCGAACAAGATGCTGCCGTTCGAGGCGCGCAACTGACCCGAGATCAGGTTGAAGTAAGTGGTCTTGCCTGCGCCGTTCGGTCCGACGATCGCCGTGAGCTCGCCCGGACGGAACGTGCAGGAGACGTTGTTGACCGCGACATGGCCGCCAAAGCGGATGGTGAGGTCGCGGGTTTCGAGGGTGAGGGGCATGTGATGTCGGGCGAATGATGAGGACGAAGACTTTAACCGCGGGGCGCGCTGCGCTCCCTCCCCGCTTGCGGGGGAGGGCGGGGGAGAGGGTGCTTCCGCAACGGGAAAATCCCCAAGAGGAAAAACCCTCTCCCGGCCTCTCCCGCAAGCGGGAGAGGTGAAGCAAGACAACTCAGCGCTTGTTCTTGACCGGAACGTCCATGTCCTCGATCTTCAGCTCGCGCACCGGCTCGAGAATCGCCCAGGCGACGTTCGGATCGACCTTGACCTTGAAGGCGTACATGCTCTGCAGCGCCTGATGGTCTTCCTTCCGGAACACCATCTTGCCCTTCGGCGTGTCGAACTCCAGGCCCTCCATCGCACTGATCAGCTTCTCGCTGTCGGTCGACTTCGCCTTGGTGACGGCGGCGACGACCGACATCGCGGCGGCGAAGCCGCCCGCGGTGAAGAAGTCCGGCGGCGCGTTGAAGCGCTTCTGGTGCTCGGCGACGAGCCAGTCGTTCACCGGGTTCTTCGGGATCTCGTAGAAGTAATAGGTCGCGCCTTCCATGCCGGGCAGGCCTTTATAGGCGGCGAGTGCGGGCAGGATGTTGCCGCCGGTGGAGAGGCTCGATGCCGTAGCGCTTCGGGTCCATGTCCTGCAGCTTGGCCAGCGGATTGCCGGCGCCGGCCCAGATCACCCAGATCACCTTGCGGCCCGGCTTGTCCTTCAGCGCATCGAACAGGCGCTGACCGACCGCGGTGAAGTCGGTGGTGTTGGTGGGAGCATATTCTTCCGCAGCGAGCGTCGCGCCGGTCTTGGCGAGCGCTTCCTTGAAAGCGGCGACGCCGTCGCGGCCGAACGCGTAGTCCTGTGCCAGCGTCGCGACGGTGACGCCCTGCTTGCCGATCGCGACCGCGTTCGAGATCGCGTCCTGCGAGGAGTTGCGCGCGGTGCGGAAGATGTAGCGATTCCACTTCTCGCCGGTAATCTGGTCCGCGACGGCGGGCTCGACGATCAGGATTTTCTTGTTCTCCTCGGCGACCGGGAGAATGGCGAGCGCCGCGGCCGACGAGGTCGTGCCGATCGCGATGTCGGCCTTGTCGTCCTGATAGGCTTCGGCGAGCGCGGCCTTGGCGAGGTCCGGCTTGCCCTGGTCGTCCTTGGTGATGATGACGATCTTGCGGCCGTCGAGGGTCATCGTGCCCTTGGTGGCGTATTCAAAACCCAGTTTCAGGCCGGCCTCGGTCTGCTTGGCGTAGGCCTCGAGCGGGCCGGTCTTGCCGTAGATCAGCGCGACCTTGAGATCGTCGGCTTGCGCGGAGGTGCCCGCGGCGAGCGCGAGAATGGTTGTTGTTATGATGAGTGATCGACGCACGATGGTCCCTCCCGATTCAAAGTTTCTCGGCAACAGCGATTTGCACAACACTACGAACATTGCAATTGAACCTTTCCGGCCGAGCGTGTCGGCGTTTCCCTTGCATCATTTTTGGGCTGGCCGCGCGTCGCCGGATCCCTCGGCCTGACGCCGGTCCGATTGCGCCTCGTCGGCGCTTTCGAAAATATGCGGCGCGACGCCGCGCTTCTCCAGGGCTTCGCCGAGCTTGATGCGCAGGAAGCCCGACGTGGTGTAGCGCGACACGCCGGAATAGAAGCGGTCGACCAGGCTGCGCACCATGGCCGAATATTCGTCCATCAGCTCCGGCAGAATGGAAAAATTGTCATAATTGACGATGGCGTAGACCCGGCGGCCGAGCGGCGCGAGCCTGGCCTCGACGATCCCGGCGATGGTGTCGATCTCGGCCTTGCTGCGCAGCGGATAGCGCTCCAGATTGACGAAGAACAGGTTCTGCTGCTCGTCCAGCGTGAAGCGCTGGTCGAGCGGAATGGTGAGCAGGCGCTCGCGCAACTCCATGAGTCCCTCGCGGAAGATGCGGTCGTCCATCAGAGTGGGATCGCGCGGGATCAGCGGCTTGAAATCCATCAGCCGCAGGATGTCGCGCTCGACGTCGATGCCCGGCGCGACCTCGGTGAGCCTCGAGCCCTTCGGGCCGGAGCTCGAACACGCAGCGCTCGGTAATGTACAGCGCGCGCTGCTTGCGCGCGGCTGCGAATGGGCCGCTGAAGGTGACGTGCTCGACGCTGCTCACGAATTTGCGCGACTTGGCCTCGTCGAGAATGACGAGCTTGCCGTCGTTCACCGCGATCCGCTGCCTGCCCGCGCCGAAGGTGCCGACGAAGATCACCTCCTTGGCGTTCTGGCTGATGTTGATGAAGCCGCCGGCGCCCGCGAGCTTCGGTCCGAATTTGCTGACATTGAGGTTGCCGGCGCGATCGACCTGGGCGAGACCGAGGAAGGCGGCATCCAGGCCGCCGCCGTCGTAGAAGTCGAACTGATAAGGCTGGTCGATCACCGCCTGCGTGTTGATCGCGGCGCCGAAATCGATGCCGCTTGCGGGGATGCCGCCGATCACGCCGGGCTCCGCCGTCAGCGTGATGAGATCGATGATCCGCTCCTCGTTGGCGACGGAGGCGATCCCCTCGGGCATGCCGATGCCGAGATTGACGACGCTGTTGGCCTTGAGGACTCGAGCGCGGCGCGCCGCGCGATGATCTTGCGCTCGCTGACCGGCATCGCCGGCAGCGAGGCGGCGCGGACGCGGATCTCGCTGGAGAAAGCGGGATTGTATTGGGTGCCGAAAGTCTGCCAGTGATTCTCGGGCCTCGCCACCACGACGCAGTCGACGAGGATGCCGGGAATCTTCACCTGGCGCGGATTGAGGCTGCCGGCCTCGGCCACGCGCTCGACCTGGGCGATGACGATGCCGCCGGAATTATGCGCCGCCATCGCGATGGCGAGCGCTTCCAGCGTCAGCGCCTCCTTCTCCATGGTGAGGTTGCCGTCGGGATCGCCGGTGGTGGCGCGGATGATTCCGACGTGAATCGGAAACGTCTTGTAGAGCAGGCAGTCTTCGCCGCCGATTGTGATCAGCTCCACCAGATCCTCGGTGGTGCGCGCGTTCAGCTTGCCGCCGCCGTGCCGGGGATCGACGAACGTGCCCATGCCGACGCGGGTGATGTGGCCGGGCCGGTGCGCGGCGATGTCGCGGAACAGATGCGTGATGACGCCTTGCGGCAAATTGTAGGCCTCGATCTGGTTCGCGATCGCGAGCTGCTGCAATTTCGGCGCAAGCCCCCAATGTCCTCCGATCACGCGCCGGACCAGGCCCTCGTGCGCGAAATGGTTGAGGCCGCGCTGCTTGCCGTCACCCTGCCCCGCCGCATAGACCAGCGTCAGATTGCGCGGCTTGCCTTGGGTGTAGGGCGCGTCGCCCTCGTGGGAGAGATAGAGCTCCTCCAGCGCGATCGCGATCTCCTCGGCAAAGCCGATGCCGACGAAGCCGCCGGTCGCCACGGTGTCGCCGTCGCGGATCAGCATGACCGCCTCGGCCGCCGCGACGACCTTACCCTTCTCGGAATTGCGCAAATAGGGCAGCGCTGGATGATGGCTCACGGCGGTCCTCCCAATCCCCTCGATCGTATGCCGTTGTTGCTTGATCCTATCGCGAGGCGCGCGGCTGGAACAGCTTGCTCCTCGCGACAGGCGACATGATCAGGCCGCTCAGCCCTGAACTATCTTGCGTGTTTCGGTGGCGAAATAGACCGAGACGATGGTGATGATCGCCAGTGCGATCATGTAGAGCGAGATCGGCCAGGTCGCCGGCGCATAGGCCGTCATCAATCCCGTCGCGATCAGCGGCGACAGCGCGCCGGCGAAGATCGAGGCGAGGTTGTAGCCGAGCGAGACGCCGCTATAGCGCACCTTTGTGCCGAACAGCTCCGACAGGAAGCTCGCCTGCGGGCCGTACATCGCGGCGTGGCCGATGGCGAGGCCAAGCACGATCGCGATCCAGGCATATTGCGGGTTCTTGGTCGCCAGCAGCATGAACAGCGGGAACGACATCAGCGCCGAGAACACCGCCCCGAAGATGTAGACCGGCCGCCGCCCGATGCGGTCGGACAGCGCACCGAAGGCCGGGATGGTGAAGGTCTCGATCGCCGCGCCGATCAGCACGCCGTTGAGCATGTCCTGCTTGTTCATGGCGAGCGATTGCGTGGCATAAGCGAGCACGAAGGTGGCATAGATGTAGAAGAAGCCGTTCTCGGCGAAGCGCGCGCCCATCGCGAGCAGGATGTTCTTCGGATACATCCTGATCGCCTCGAGGATCGGCATCTTCACTTCCTGCTTGGTATCCTTGACCTTCTGGAACTCCGGCGATTCCGCGATGGTGAAGCGGATCCACAGGCCGACCAGCACCAGCGCCATCGAGAACAGGAACGGGAGGCGCCAGCCCCAGGCATAGAGCTGCGCGTCGGTCAGCATCGCCGAAACCACCGAGAATACCAGCGTGCCGAGCACGAGGCCGAGCGGTGCGCCGAGCTGCGGCCAGCTGCCGTAGAATCCCTTTTGTCCGCGGGCGCATGCTCGACCGCCATCAGCACCGCGCCGCCCCATTCGCCGCCGAGGCCGAAGCCCTGGACCAGGCGGCAGGCGACGAGCAGGACCGCGGCCCAGATGCCGGCGGTCTCGTAGGTCGGCAGGAAGCCGATCGCCGCCGTCGCCACGCCCATGATCAAGAGCGTCAGGTACAGCATGGTCTTGCGGCCGATCTTGTCGCCGTAATGCCCGAACACGACGCCGCCGAGCGGGCGCGCGATGAAGCCGAGCGCATAGGTCGCAAACGCCAGCAGCGTTCCCATCATGGGGTCGAAGGTCGGAAAGAACAGCTTGTTGAAGATCAGCGCAGCGGCGGTGCCGTAGAGGAAGAAGTCGTACCACTCGATGGCCGTGCCGATCAGGCTCGCGGTGGCGACCGTGACGTGCGAGGGCTGTCTCGCCTGAAGCTGATGGACCGAGATCGCTTCACTCATCTTGCGTCCTCCCTGGTTTCGCGAATGCGCATGTGCAGCATGCGTCATTGTGCAAAGCGAAGAGCAAGGTCCGCGCCAGATGCGGCTGGTTTACGCAAATTGGCCGAAAACACGGCAATTTCCGTTGCCGAGGGCGGATCGGGCGGCGCAGCGGCGTGTCCGGAATCCGAGACTCCGGACACGTGCGTGTCTCGAAACTCAGACGGAGGCCGGTCCCGCGGCGAGGCCGAACTTGGCGAGCTTCTTGTAGAAGGTCGCGCGCGAGATCCGCAGCATCTTGGCGGCCTCGGTGATCTGCCCGTTGCTGGCGGCGAGCGCCTGTTCGAGCGTGTGCTTCTCGAATTCCGCCTCGGCCTCGGCATAGGGCACGACGAGGCCTGCCTGACGGGCGGATGAAGCGGGCCTGACCTCGGTGCCGACGGGAAGGATGCGCGCGACATCCTCGCCGGTGAGCCGGCCGGAATCGCTGAGGATCAGCGCCCGCTCCAGAATGTTGCGGAGTCTCGCGAACATTGCCGGGCCAGTCGTAGCGCGCGAGTGCGGCGAGCGCGCTCGGGGTGATCTTGGCCTTGATGTAGTCGCCGGAAGCGCTGATGTCGTCGAGCAGCCGGGCGCTGATCTCGGGGAGATCGTCGAGGCAGTCGCGCAACGGAGGCAGCTCGATCGAGAGCACGTTCAGCCGGTAATAGAGATCGGGCCGGAACGCGCCGTCGCTGACGCGCTTGCGCAGATCCACGTTGGTCGCGGCGATCACGCGTACGTCGACCTTGGAGATCTTGTCCGAGCCGAGCGGCTCGATCTCGCGCTCCTGCAGCACGCGCAGCAGCTTGGACTGCAATTGCAGCGGCATCTCGCCGATCTCGTCGAGGAACAGCGTGCCGCCGTCGGCGATGCGGAATTTGCCTTCGCGTCCCCTGCGGTCGGCGCCGGTATAGGCGCCCGGCGCGGTGCCGAAGAACTCCGATTCGATCAGCGTTTCCGGGACGGCTGCAACGTTGACGCTGACGAACGGCTTGTCCGCGCGCGAGGAGGCGTTGTGGATGGCCTGCGCCAGCATCTCCTTGCCCGTTCCGGTCTCGCCGGTGAGCAGCACGGTGACGCTCTGCCGCGCGGCGCGGCCGGCCAGCTCCTTGGCCTGCGCGATACCGGGCGTGGTGCCGACGAAGTCGGCGAAAGTGAAGCGCGCCGCGCGGGCGTTGGACAATTGCCGCCGCGCCAGCCGCAGATCGCTCTCGAGCTGGGCGACGCGGGCGAGCAGCGGCTTCAGGCTTTCGAGGTGGTCGTAGAGCACGAAGCCGATGGCGCCGATCACCGTCCCGCTCTCGTCCTCGATCGGCATGCGCGTGACGACGAGCTGCTCGCCACCGAGCTCCATGATGTCGAGCAGGATCGGCTCGCCGGTCTCGACCACCTTGCGCATCAGGCTGTTCGGGATGACCTCCTCGATCGGCCGGCCGATCGCCTCACTGATGCGCGTAAGGCCGAGCGCGGCGAGATATTTTTCGTTGACGTAGACGACGCGCCCGCCACGGTCGATCGCGATGGCGCCTTCGCAGAGCTTCTCCAGCCGCTCGAACAGCGTCTCCATCGCGCGCGCGCGGAGATAGGCGGGGTCGCTGATCGAGGAGGAGGCGGACATGACATATCCCGGCGGAAGTCCGTCTGTGTATTATCAAAAGGCCAGCAATTTCAAAGGGGAATTGGTGGGATGGCTGCGGGCCACCCCTACCACTGTCATGCCCCGGCTTGGCCGGGGCATCCGGTGCGCCGCGGCCTGTCGATGCACACGACGACGGCCTCTGGGATACTGGGTCGCCCGGTCAAGCCGGGCGACGACACCGAGATTGGAGCGGCGCGCGGGGCTTTACCGCCGATATCCGCTCGCGCGCGAATAGCCCTGGCGGTTCTGCTGGTGCGGGCGGCTGGCGACGCTGGCGCGCGACTCGCTGGACGCGGGCGTTGCCAGCTTCAGCTCCTCCAGGAAGATCGGCCGCGAGAAGTAATAGCCCTGGGCGTAGCGGATCTTGGTCGCGGCCTGCAGATAGGTCAGCTCCTCGTAGGTCTCGATGCCTTCGGCGATCACGGTCATGCCGAGCGCTTCGCTTAAGGATTCGATCGCGCGCAGGATGCCCTGGTTGCGCGGGCGCTTATGGATGTCGGTGATGAAGGAGCGGTCGATCTTGATCTCGTCCGCGGTGATGTCGGCGAGCGCCGACAGCGAGGAATAGCCGGTGCCGAAATCGTCGATCGAGATGCCGACGCCGAGCTTGCGGAACATCGGCAGGATCTCGGCCTGGAAGTGATTCTTGGCGACGAAGGCGTCTTCCGTCACCTCGATCATGAAGCGCTGGGGAAATCCGGTCTCTTCCAGCGCCCGCGCGAAGCTGCGCATGAATTCGGGATTGCCGGCCTGCTTGGCGGCGACGTTGATGCTGATGGTCGCTTCGGCGCCGAAGGTCTCGTTGATCAGGTCGATCGACTTGACGATCTCGGCGAGCACGAGGTGCGTGAGCTCGTCGATCAGGCCGAGGCTCGCTCGCGAGGTTGATGAACGACCCGGGCGCCTGGATCACGCCCTCGTCGTCGCGCAGGCGCACCAATGCCTCGATGCCCTTCACTGCCTGGGTGCGGATGTCGACCTTGGACTGGAAGGCGCAGCAGAAGCGCTTCTCCAGGATGGCGAGCCGCAGCGACTGCTCGATCTTCATCCGCGCCAGCGCCTCGCGCTCCATGGTGGAGTCGAAGAAGGCGGCCGATCCCTTGCCGTCGTTCTTGACGCGGTACATCGCGATGTCGGCGTTCTGGCGCAGCGTCTCGAAGCTGCGGCCGTGATCGGGATAGAGGCTGATGCCGACCGAGGTCGAGGCGAACAGCTCCGAATTGTCGATGAAGAACGGGGCGGTCAGCCGCTCCAGCGTCGACTGCATGAATTCGGCGACTTCCTCGTGGCTCTGGATCGGGCAGAGCAGCAGCAGGAATTCGTCGCCCGAGATGCGCGACAGCATGTCCGAATCGCGCAAGTCGCGTCCAAGCCGCTTCGACAGCTCGACCAGCAGCGCGTCGCCGACGGCGTGGCCGTAATAGTCGTTGATGTGCTTGAAATTGTCGACGTCGAGGAAGGCCAGCGCGAAACGCTCCTCGCCACGCTTCTCCGAAAGTAGGCTGCTCGCGCGATGTTCGATCACGCGCCGCGAGGGCAATCCGGTCAGTTCGTCGAAATAGGCCGAACGGAACAGCTGGTCCTCGAAATTCTTCTGCTCGGTGATGTCGGAGGACGCGGAGATCAGGAGCTCGCGCCCGGCGAGGCGGACGGGACGATGGGTAGTGAGCAGCACCTGGCGCGAGGCGCCGGCGTGGAGCGCTTCCTCGGTGACGACGGCCTGGCCGGCGCTCAGCGCCTGGCGGCAGGCTTCGCGGCGCGGCGAAAGATCGGGCGAGGGACGGCTGCCGTCCATGCCGAGCTGCGCGGCCGCGGCGTCGTTAACCAGCAGAAGCTCGCCATGCGCGTCCTGCACGGTCAGGCCGGCCGGCAACATTCTAACGATTTCCTTGAGGAATCCGAGTTCGGCTTCGCTCGCGCCGGAATATCTGTTGTCGTTCATAGAAGTCATGAATCTTGTTGTTTCAGCGCGCTTTTGCAATGAGCACGATCATGCGTGGTTCCCTCTTAAGTTTGGTTAAGGGCTCCGGAGAAATACGGGGGTGTTTTGGGGGAAACTTGCGACGATGCGCGGTGCGCCGACGATCGTCATTAACAGAGCGTCAACGGCATCTGCGAAAGCGCGGGTTGCGCTTTCGCTTCGCGCGCGATGCTATTCGCTTCGCGGGATCCGGCACTGCATGATGCAATGCAGCCCGGTCTTCATGTAAGAGATCTCGGTTCTGCCGTCGAAGGCCGACAGCGCCGATTTCAGCAGCTTGGTGCCGAAGCCCGGCTCGGACACCTTGTCCACGCTCGGCCCCTCGGTTTCGTCCCAGGTGATGGTGAGGCGGTCGTCGCTGACGGTCCATGACACCTGCAACAGGCCGCGAGGCGAGGAGAATGCGCCGTACTTGCCTGCATTGGTGGCGAGGCTCGTGAAACATCAATGACAGCGTGACGGCGAGCTTGGGCGGCAGGAACAGCCGATCGCCATTGAGGGTGAAGCGGACGTGCCCGTAGGGGCCGAGCTCCGAGATCAGGAGGTCGCGGATGTCGCAGCCGGCCTTGTCGATCCGCGAGATCAGATCGTCGGTCGCGGCCAGCGAGCGCAGCCGCGGATCGATCCGGGCCCAGACCTGCGGCTGGTCATGCAGCACCTGATGCAGCACGGCATGCACGGTCGACAGCTTGTTCTTCAGCCGGTGCTGGAGGCTCGTCGACCAGCAGCTTGCGATATTCCTCCTCCTCGATCAGGCGCTTGGAGATCCGGCGCTGCTCCGCGAGCATGGTGCGGTAATGCTCGACGCCCCAGATGGTGAGCGCGGAGACCGCCCAATAGAGCGCGAGCAGGGCAAACCGGGCGTGGTCGGCCATCGCATCGCTGAAATTCACGACGACGCCGAGCACGCCGCCGACCAGCGCCGTGATGATGCCGATGCGGAAGCCTCCGAACGCGGCGGCAAAGAACACGGCCGGAAAATAAGGTGTGAAGTAGACGTCCGGCCGCACATGAGCCAGCGCCCAGCGCGCCAGCGTCGCAACCAGCAGGCAGGCCACCGCAAAGGCAATGCTGAGGCCGAGCGATGGCGGCGCCGTGCCCTGCCAGCCCTTGCGGAATTCGTCGATCAGCTTCCCCATGCGCAGCTCAGTTGCGATAAGCGTTCGAAATTCGATCGGCCCGTGAAGATGTTACGCATCCCGCCCACACAAGCATAGCTTGCCTTGCAGGAGGCGGGCAGGGATAGTGGCCTCAGCTGCGATGACGGCAGTCGAAGTTCGCCATTCGGCATCAAATCGTTCGAAAACAGGAACATTCCATGGGCAGGCTGGACGGCAAGGTTGCGGTGATCACGGGCGCAACGAGCGGGATCGGATTGCGCACTGCGGAAGTCTTCGTTGCCGAAGGTGCCAAAATTGTGATCGCGGGCCGGCGCGTACCGGAAGGCGAGGCGCTGGCATCCCGGCTCGGGGCCAATTGCATCTTCCGGCAGACCGACGTGACGGTCGAAGCGCAGATGCAGGCCCTGATCGCCCTCGCCGTGGACGAGTTCGGCCGGGTCGACTGCCTGTTCAACAATGCCGGCGGCCCGGCGCAGACCGGCGGCATCGAGGGCCTCGAGGTCGAGCGCTTCGACGCGGCGATGGCGACACTGGTGCGCAGCGTCATGCTCGGCATGAAGCACGCCGCGCCCGTCATGAAGAAGCAGGGCAGCGGCAGCATCATCAATAATGGCAGCATCGCCGGTCGCCTCGCCGGCTTCTCGTCCTCAATGGTCTATAGCGCAGCCAAGGCGGCGGTGATCCATCTGACCAAATGCGTGGCGATGGAGCTCGGTGAATCCAATGTGCGGGTGAACGCGATCTCGCCCGGCGCGATCGCGACCGGCATTTTCGGCAAGGCGCTGGGGCTGTCGACCGACGCCGCGGAGAAGACGCCGGCGGTGATGCGCGAGGTCTACAAGACCGCGCAGCCGATTCCGCGCGCCGGCCTGCCCGACGACATCGCCCAGGCCGCATTGTTCCTGGCCAGCGACGAATCCAGCTTCATCAACGGCCACGACCTCGTCGTCGACGGCGCCATGACCGGCGGCCGCAATTGGAGCCAGCAACAGCAGGGCTATGTGGCCTTGCGCAAGGCGTTCGATCAGGGGTAGCCGATAGGTCTCGTGTCCCGGACGCGCTGCAGCGCTTGCGCTGCTGCGCAGAGCCGGGACCCGGGAATCTTGGGGCACATTGCGCTTGGAGAGATGGGCCCCGGCTCTGCGGAGCGGCACTTCGCGCCGCACCGCGTCCGGGGCACGAGAAATGTCACACCGCCTTCACCCGCACCTTCAGCCCGTCCCGGGGCTTCGGGATCGGCCACATCTGCCAGTCCGGCTTGTAGCCGGGCTCCAGCGACACTTCGAGGTTCTGCAAAAAATGCCGCGCGAAGCATTTCGCCTGCATGTAGGCGAAGTGCAGGCCCAGGCACATATGCGCGCCGCCGCCGAACGGGACCCAGGCGAAACGGTGGCGGCCCCGCTGTGCCTCCTCGGTGAAGCGCAGGGGATCGAAGCGGTCCGGCTCCGGCCAGATATCCTTCATGTGATGGGTGTAGAGCGGATTGACGCCGACCGCGGTGCCGGCGGGAATGGTAAAGCCCTTGAAGGTGAAATCGCGCATCGCGCGGCGCGGCATCGAGGGCACCGGCGGCTTGATGCGCAGCGCTTCCTTGAATGCCATCTCCGACAGCGGCATCTTCTCGAGATCGTCGAAACTGCTGGGCGAGCCCGGCGCAAGCCCGAGCGCGAGAACTTCCGCGCGCAAGCGATCCTGCCAGTCCGGATTGGCGGCGAGGCTCGCCGACGAAGGAGGTCAGCGACGAGGTCAACGTGTCGTGCGCCGCCATCATCAGGAAGCTCATGTGGTCGATGATGTCCTGCTCGGACAAGAGCGCGCCGTCCTCGTGGGTGGCGCGGCAGAGCTGCGAGAACAGATCGTCACCGCCGTGATTGCCGCGGCGCAGCGGGATCTGCTCGCGGAAATAGGCGACGATGCGCTTGCGCCCCCTGACGCCGGCCGCCATCTGCGTGCCGGGCAGGGGACGGCGGATCGGCGCGACGGCGGCCGCGACCATGTCGACGAAGGCGCGGTTGATCTCGTCGACCTCCGGCCCGATGTCGGCGCCGAGGAACGAGGCCGCCGCGAGATCGAGCGTGAGCTGCTTCATCGCCGGATAAAGCTGCATCTCGCCGGGCTTTGCCCTCCACTGCGCGACCCGCGCCGAGATACCGCGGTCGAGGTCGGCCAGGTAGGACTTCATCGGCCCGGACTTGAACGCGACCGACAGCGCCTTGCGATGCAGCCGGTGCTCGTCGAAGTCGAGCAGCATCAGCCCGCGCGGAAACAACAGGCCGAGCACCTTGTTCCAGCCATGGGTGGACGAAAACAGCTTCTGCTGGTCGAACATCACGAGGCTCGTTGGCCTCGGGCCCGAGCAGCACGACATTGGTCTCGCCGAACACATGGGTGCGGTAGACCGGGCCATATTTGGCGCCATTCGCCTCGATATGGCCTTTGGGATCGGCCAGCACCTGGAAGGTCTTGCCGACGATCGGCCAGCCTTCGTCACCGGGAATGTGCGTCAGGGCGTTGCGTTTGGGCGCGGTGTAGTCGGGCGCCGTTGCGGCCACATTCTGCATCGACATGACGAGTGCTCCGATTGGCAGGCTCCACGAACATAGCACGATCTGGTCGCGATGAGCTGCGGTCGTGTAACGCACAAAATCGTCACACCCACCGCTGCCGTCCCGGCGAGCGCCGGGACCAATACCCCCAGGGAGAGAAGTTGTGGCGCGGGGCTGGTAACTCCGAGTCTTGGTAAAACGACATCCTGTGGCTATGGGTCCCGGGTTCGCGCTAGGCGCGCCCCGGGACGACGAACTGAGCGCGCCCTACCGCTTCGCCGCCTCCTTCTGCAGGTCCGGTGCGTTGACGGCGGGAATGGCGACGCGGCCCGGGCCGGTCATTTTCAGCGCCTCGGCGGCCTTCTCGTTCTCCATGATCTTGGCCATCACGGCCTGTCCCGCGCGCTCGAAGATCGCGCGGTTCTCGATCACGAATTTTTGCGACCTGCGCAGGCCGTCGATATAGCCGTTGATCTCGGGCACGACGTAGCGCGCGACCATGTCCCAGCTTCGGCGCGTTGCCTCCGGATTGGCCCAGTCGTGCACGAAGCCGATGATGGCGCCGACGCCGCCGGACACCTGCATCACGTTCTTGATGGTTTTGACGAGATCGTCGGGCGTGCCGATGGTGGACGCCGCGCCCTCGACGAAGGCGGTCTTGTCCACGGCTTCATCAGGCGAGGTGAATGCCGTGAGGCCCGGCCGCTGCAGCGTGCCGACGTTATATTCGTTGTGCCAGCGCATCAGCCCAGCGCCGGCTTCCTTGCGCGCCTGCTCGCGGGTCTCCGCGATGTGGAAGGTCAGCAGCACGCGCCAGTTGGCGCGGTCGACCTTCGTGCCGTGCTTCTTCGCGGCGTCCTCGGCGAACTGCCATTGTTGCTGCAGCGACATCAGGCCCTGCGTCGTCATCGAGCCCAGCGAGATGATGCCGCAGCCGTATTTGCCGGCGAGCGTCATGCCGGAGGGTGAGATTTGCGAGGCCACCACGAGCGGCATCTCTTCCTGCAGCGGCAGGATCTGCAGCGCGGCGTCGTTCATGGTGAACCAGTCGCTCTTCGCCGTGACGCGCTCGCCGTTGAAGAGCCGGCGGATGACGCCGATCGCCTCGTCCTGGCGGTCGCGCTGCGTCATCGGATCGATGCCGAGCGTGTGGGCGTCGGAGGCGAGCGCGCCCGGGCCGGAGCCGAAGATGGCGCGGCCGCCGGTCATGTGGTCGAGCTGCACCATGCGCTGGGCGACGTTATAGGGATGATGATAGGGCAGCGACACCACACCGGTGCCGAGCTTGATCCGCTTGGTGCGCTCGCCGGCCGCAGCCAGGAACATCTCGGGCGAGGCGATCATTTCCCAGCCGGATGAATGGTGCTCGCCGCACCAGAATTCGTCATAGCCGAGCGCGTCGAGTTGCTCGACCAGGTCGAGATCGCGCCGGAACTGGAGCATCGGATGCTCCCCGATCGGGTGATGCGGGGCAAGGAAGGCTCCGAACTTCAGGCGCGCCATGACGTTTCTCCGGCTTTGATTTTCTGTTTGTTGAGGCGGCAAGGCTACGTGCCGATGAGCGCGAACGCAATCGCGCGGTGTCCCGCGCGGCGGAATGCAGGCATGCGTGTTTCTTCTCCCTCTCCCTTGGGAAGAGGGAGTTCTCAGCGGAGACGGTGTCCGCCGGACTTCGCAATGACGTGCTGAGAGAGCGTCGATCCTACCTCGGAGGTAATCGCGCGGATGACGGCGATCTGCGAGCGTCGCCAGCGAATAGACTCCGGAAAGTTCGTGCACCGATGCATCAAATCGTCACACAGCCAGTCGATTCGACTCGCCGCTGGTGGGTGCTGGCGACCGTCGTGGCCGCACAGTTCATGTTCGGCGTCGATGCCTTCATCGTAAACGTCGCCATTCCCACCATTGCGGTCGAACTGCAGGCGACGCCGGCGCAGATCGAATCCGTGATTGCGATCTACCTGATCGCCTATGCCACGCTGGTCGTCACCGGCGGTCGTCTCGGCGACATCCACGGCACCAGGAACGTGTTCCTCGCCGGCGTGCTTGGCTTCACCCTGACCTCGCTATGGTGCGGCCTTGCGCAATCCGGTGCGGAGCTGATCATTGCCCGGCTGGCGCAGGGGGCTACCGCGGCGCTGATGGTGCCCCAGGTGCTGGCGACGCTGCACCTGCTGTTCACGGACGGCCAGCGCAGCCGCGCCTTCGCCATCTATGGCATTGTGCTCGGGCTGGCTGGCGCCGCAGGCTTCCTGCTCGGCGGCCTCCTGATCACGGTTGACCTCGCCGGCACCGGCTGGCGTTCGGTATTCTTCGTCAACGTGCCCTGTGGGCTTGTCATTGCCTTTGCGGCCTGGCGCATCATGCCGTCGGTGCCGCGACGATCGGGGACCAGGCTCGACATCAAAGGCAGCGTGGTCCTGTTCGTGGGGCTGCTGTGCCTGATCGGTCCGCTGCTGTTCGGTCACGATGTCGGCTGGGCGCCCTGGTTATGGGCGGTGATGGCGGTCGGCGGGATCATCCTGGCCGCGTTCGTGAAGCTGGAGCATGAAGTTGCGCGCGCGGGCATGCCGCTGATCGACTTGACGCTGCTATCCGACGCTTCTTTCCTGCGGGGGCTCGGCGCAGCCTTGTTCTTCTTCCTTGCCAATCTCTCGTTCTATCTCGTCATGACGTTGTTCATGCAGCGCGGCCTCAACATTCCGCCGCTCGCGGCCGGCATGGCCTTCCTCCCGCTCGCAATCGCCTTCGTCGTGGCGTCGCGCCACAGCGGCGCACGGGCGCGGCATCGCGGCACCAAGGTGTTGATTGAGGGCTGCGCCGTGCAGGTCGCAGGCCTCGCCGCACTTGCGCTCGTGGCTGCGTGCGTGGATGCGCCGTCGCCGCTCCTGCTCGCGCTCACCATGATCATCTTCGGCTATGGCCAGGGATTGGTGATGGCGCCTCTTTCGGGCGCGGTGCTTTCGACCGTAAAGCCCGTCGCCGCGGGCTCGGCCTCCGGCATCTACGGCACCACGGCCCAGATCGGAAATGCGGCCGGAGTGGCCGCAATCGGCGCGGTGTACTTCGCGGTCGAAGCGCTGCAATCAGCGCGCGCAGGATTTCTGGTCTCGCTCGCGCTGTTTGTGACATTAATCATGATCAGCGCCGCATTTCTGTCGTGGCTGCGTCGCGCAACTGCATGAAGTTGAGGCATTGCGGTTAATACGTGCGGATTCCCCGGCGATTTCCGGCGATTTTCATCGGATTGACAGCGCACGGTCTTTTTATTTTGCAGCGCAGCAACTATCTGGTTTGGCTGGACGTTGAACGTCGCCCACCAGGAATTTGCCGTGTCGTTAGCCAAAAATGTCGATCTGTTGAGACGCCTGCCAAGGCTGGACGGTTTGCGCTTTGCCGAGTTCGGCCGCAGCGCGGATGTGCCCAGTCCGTTGCAGGAGGTCACCGGCTTCGGCGGCAACCCCGGTGCCTTGCGCATGTTCGCGTTCGTGCCGGAGCAATTGCAGAAGCCGCGTGCGCTCGTCGTCGTGCTGCATGGCTGCGGCCAAACGGCGGCGGCTTACGATCTCGGCGCGGGTTGGTCGACGCTGGCCGAGCATTATGGCTTCGCGCTGCTGATGCCCGAGCAGCAGCGCATCAACAACGGCAACACCTGCTTCAACTGGTTCAGCCCGGAAGACACGGCGCGCGGCGGCGGCGAGGCGCAGTCGATCCGCGAGATGATCGCGCACATGGTCGGGGCACATCGCATAGATCCCAGACGCATCTTCATCACCGGCCTGTCCGCCGGTGGCGGCATGACGTCGGTGATGCTCGCGACCTATCCGGAAGTCTTCGCGGCGGGCGCGGTCATTGCGGGCCTGCCCTATGGCATCGCCTCGAATTTGCGCGAGGCGCTCGACGGCATGTTTCATTCTCCGGTGCGTCCGGCGCGCGAGCTCGGCGATCTCGTGCGCAACGCTTCGGATCATCGCGGACCCTGGCCGAAAATCTCGGTGTGGCATGGCAGCGCCGACCGAGACCGTCAATCCCGGCAATGCCAACGAGATCGTCAAGCAATGGCTCGATCTGCACGATTTGCCGGACGCGCCGATGGCGGAGACCAATGTCGACGGCTATCCGCGTCAGGCCTGGTGGGGCAAGAACGGCGAGACGCTGGTCGAATCCTACGCCATCACCGACATGGCTCACGGCACGCCGCTCGGGCTTGCCGACAACGATCAGCGTTACGGCGTCGAAGGCGCGTTCCTGATCGAGGCCGGCATCTCCTCGTCCTACCACATCGCGAAATTCTTCGGCCTCACCGACTGGATCGCAGAGGCTGCGAAGGCTGAGGCCAAGCCGGCAGCGAAGCCGGCGCTCTCGCCCGCGCCGCATCTCGCCCGCTCGATCCGCGCGGCCGTTGCCGAACAGCCCTCCAAGCCGAAGCAAGAGGCTCGCAGCTTCGATCTGGGCCAGATCATCACCCGCGCGCTGACCGCGGCGGGGCTGATGAAGTAACGCAGCCGTCGTCCCTGCGCACGCAGGGACCCATACCGCGTGATCTATCGATCGTGGCCGGTAGACGTACCGAACTCCAAACGTCCGTACTCACTCCTCCCTGGGGTTATGGGTCCCTGCGTGCGCAGGGACGACAGAGGAGTTTGCCGCTACGCCGTTGCGTCGATCCACTCGATCGGCGTTGCCGTCACCTCGCCGCCGGAGACTTGCCGCGTCATCGCCGAATAGTGCTTGAAGAAGTCGCGCGATTGCAGCGCTTTCTGCGCGTCCTCGTCGGCGACGCTGGCGAGATGGAAGTAGTGGCCGTCATCGCGATTCTTCAGGACGCGATAGCCGATCCGTCCTTTCAGCTCGGGATCGCTGTCGATCGCCTTGATGAAGCGGCCGACCTCCTGATGCCAGGCGTCCGTCGTGCCATTCTTGAATTCGTACCGGATCATGAAGTGCTTCATGTGACGCTCCCTGTTCGTCATGTGCGTCATCATCTGCGGCTTGCGAGCGATCCTGCAAGTATGGACAAAATTGATAGTATGGACTTTTTCGACGTCGCTCCTATCCTCGGGCCAGCTCGATGCGCAGGGAGGAGACGACATGGCAAAGGCGATGCCGGCGCGCAGCTGTCCGGTTGCGGCCTTTCAGAAGATGATCAGCGGCAAGTACAAGCTGCGCATCGTCTGGGACTTGAAGGACGGTCCGCGCCGTTACGGTGAGATCCGGAGCGGCCTGCTCCGCGGCGCGAGCGGAAGCGCGGAGATCACGCCGCGCGTGCTCAGCCGTGAGCTGAAGGCGCTCACGGTGAGCGGCCTGATCGACCGCAAGGACTTTGGCGAGGTGCCGCCGAAGGTCGAGTATCGCCTGACGCGGAAGGGAAAGAGTTTTGTGCCCGTGGTCGCGGCGATACGTGAGTGGGGCGAACGCAATCTGAGCGATTCCGCGGCGCTCGTGGACGCCGCGGAATGAAAGCTACATCTCGCCCGTAATGAACGGATTGGTCATCCGCTCCTGGCCGATGCTCGAGCCGGCGCCGTGGCCGCAGATGAAGCCGACGTCGTCGCCGAGTGGCAGCAGCTTCGTCAGGATCGAGTTGATCAGCGTCGCGTGACTGCCGCCGGGCAGATCGGTGCGCCCGACCGAGCCCGCGAACAGGACATCGCCGACATGGGCGAACCGCAACTCCTTGTTGAAGAACACGACGCTGCCCGGGGAGTGGCCGGGGCAGTGATAGATGTCGAACTTGAGGTCACCGATCGAGACGGTGTCGCCCTCGTTGAGCCAGCGATCGGGCGCGAAATTGCGCACGCCGGTCATGCCGAAGCGCGCGCCGCTCTCGACCACGTTGTCGAGCAGGAACTTGTCGGCTTCGTGCGGCCCCTCGATCGGCACTTTCAGCGCATCGCGCAGATCGGCCGCGCCGCCGACATGGTCGATATGGCCGTGCGTCAGCCAGATCTTCTCCACTGTGACGCCGGTCTGCTTGATCGCGTCGAGGATCTTCGGCACGTCGCCGCCGGGATCGATCACCACGGCCTTCTTAGTGGGCTCGTGCCAGATGATGGTGCAGTTCTGCTCGAACAGCGTCACGGGGACGATGATCGCGCCGGCCTTGGATTGCGAAGAGTCTTGGGTGTCATTTTGCTCGGTCATGGCGCCACAATGCCGATTTTTGCCATGCCGCCAAGCAAAAGATTCGGGCCAAGGCGCGGGAGGGGACCCGGGGAACGACCGTTCCCCGGGGCGCCGCACTTACCGCTTGAGCTGCGCTTTCAGCGTGTCCTGGACGACGCCGTCGAAGGACGAGATCTTGGGCGATTTCGCGGCCCGCTCGGCGATGTATTTGTCGCGCTTGCCGACCAGTGCGGTGAGCTTCTCGTTCAAGGCTTTGCGCTGCTCGACCTGCTTGGTAACCTCGGCCTCACGCTGTTCGGGTTTCATGGCGCGCAAATTTTCGGGCAGGTCGGCGTCCTTGACGGCGGCGACGCTCGTAGTGCCCTTGGCCGCATCGGCGACGAGATCGCCGCCGCCGGTGACGGCTTCCGCGGTCGCGGCGGATCGCTTGTTGATGTAGCTCGCCATGTCGGACGCGCTCGAAGGCGCGGCCGCCGCGATGCTGGCGGTCTGGCGCATCTTCATCTCGGTGTGGCGTTGCCGCTCGCGCGGGCCATAGGGGATCACGGTTTCGTTGAGCTGCTGCTGCAGGATGATGATGTCCTGGTCGAAAGGCGTCTCGATCACCACGACCTGTCCGCCGTCTTGCGGAATCGGGATGAAGCGGCCTTGGCCGGTCTGGGCGATGTCCCGCCAGACCCGCTCGGTGTCGCGGGCATCGCCGGCGAGCACGGCATTGACGATGATGGCCTTCTGCCTCGCGACCGCGAGGGTGGTCGGATATTTCGTGTCCTGCGCATAGTCCATGTGCGGCGGCGCATCGCCGACCAGGAACACGATGTGCCTGACATCGCTTCCTTGCGTCCATTGCAGCTTGTTGACGGCGACGTCGAGCGCCTCGTTGACGCTTTCGGGCCAGTCGCCGCCGCCGCGGGCCTTCAGCTCGAGGAGGTTGGCATAGAGATCCTGGATGTCGCGCGTCAGCTCGATCTTCGAGGTCACGTAATCGTCGCCGATGTCGCGATAGGCGACGAGGCCCATGCGGATGTCGGCGTCCGGATTGGAATCGACGATCGTGGTGGCGATCGACCAGATCTTACGCTTGGCGCCCTCGATCAGCCGCGCCATCGAGCCCGTTGTATCGAGCACGAAGGCGACCTCGACGGTCGGCTTGGCCTGGGCGGGAGACAATCCCGCCGCGAGCGGCAGGGTGGCGAGTGCGAAGGCGAGCGAGCACAGTGTGATGCGTGACCTCATGGGTCCCTCCAGTGGTTTCGTCCCTCGGAACCGAGGTTCCACTGGCATCGCGGTGGCCTGAAGCCGGAACAACGGCCGGACTGGCGCGAAATTGCGGCGAAACCCGCACGATGCAGGCTCCCGCGCCGCCTTCACCGCCACGGCCGCCATATCCCTCTTTTACGCTCGGATGCCGACCCGGCCTTTCAGCGGAACTTTTGCGTGAACCCTTGGCGAGCTTCGGCGTTGCTGTCCGCGCGAAGCGCATTCGGGGAACGATCTTGGCTCAGAACGATAACAACTGGTGGCGCGATGGCGTCTTCTATCAGATCTACCCGCGTTCGTTTCAGGACTCCAACGGTGACGGCGTCGGCGACCTCGCCGGCATCTTGCAGCGGCTGCCTTACGTCAAATCGCTCGGTGTCGATGCGATCTGGCTGTCGCCGATCTTTCCCTCGCCGATGGCTGATTTCGGTTACGACATCTCCGACTACACCGGCATCGAGCCGCTGTTCGGCACGATGGACGATTTCGACGCGCTGATTGCGGCCGTCCACGACTGCGGCCTGAAGCTGATCCTGGATCTCGTGCCGAACCACACCTCCGACCAGCATCCCTGGTTCGTCGAGAGCCGCGCCTCGCGCGACAATCCCAAGCGCGACTGGTACATCTGGCGCGATCCGGCGCTCGACGGCGGCGTGCCGAACAACTGGCTGTCCGAGTTCGGCGGCAGCGCATGGCAGTTCGATGAGACCACGGGGCAATATTACTATCACGCCTTTCTCGGCCAGCAGCCGGACCTGAACTGGCGCAATCCCGATGTCCGCAACGCCATCTACGACGTGATGCGGTTCTGGCTGGAGAAGGGCGTCGACGGCTTTCGCGTCGACGTGATCTGGCACCTGATCAAGGACGCCGAATTCCGCGACAATCCGCCGAACCCGCATTATGTCGAGGGCCGGCCGCCGAACGAGAAGATCCTGACGCAATATTCCACCGACCAGGCCGAGGTGCACGACGTCATCGCCGAGATGCGGCGTGTCACCGACGCCTACTCCGCCCGCGTCCTGATCGGCGAGATCTACCTGCCGCTGCATCGGTTGATGGCCTATTACGGCAACGACCTCACCGGCGCGCAGATGCCGTTCAACTTCGCGCTGCTCTCGACCTTCTGGAGCGCGCGCTCGATCGAGAAGATCGTCGAGGATTACGAGAAGGCGCTGCCGCGCGGCGCCTGGCCGAACTGGGTGCTCGGAAATCACGATCGCCCGCGCGTGGCGAGCCGCGTCGGGCCGGAGCAGGCCCGCGTCGCCGCCATGCTGCTGCTGACGCTGCGCGGCACGCCGACGCTCTATTACGGCGACGAGATTGGGATGCATCAGGTCGCGATCGCGCCCGCGGATGTCCGCGATCCCTTCGAGAAGAACGTGCCCGGCATCGGCGTCGGCCGCGACGGCTGCCGCACGCCGATGCAATGGGATGGGTCCGCATTCGCCGGCTTCTCCGGGACGCGGCCATGGCTGCCGCTGCCGGAGGACTATGTGCGCGACAATGTCGTCAATCTCGAAGCCGATGCACGCTCCATCCTCAATCTCTACAAACGCCTGATTGGCTTACGAAAGAGCTGCCTGCCGCTGATCGCAGGCGATTATCACCCGATCGCGGCGCAAGGCGATCTCCTGATCTACCGCCGCGAGGCCGAGGGCAAGGCGGTGATCGTGGCCCTCAATCTCGGCCCCGAGCCCATCGCGGTGACGACGAGTGCGATCCGTTTCGGCAGCAGGATATTGCTGTCGACGTTCCTCGATCGCGAGGGCGAGGAGATTGAAGGCGTGCTCGATCTGCGCGGCAATGAGGGAGTGTTGGTATCTCCGCCAACCTAACTGTCGTCCCCGCGAACGCGGGGACCCATACCGCGTGATCTATCGATTGTGGCTGGTAGAAGTACCGAACGACGAGCCTTCGCCAAACCTCACCCTGTGGTTATGGGTCCCTGATCTGCGCTGCGCTTGTCAGGGACGACAGCGGAGAGTGCGGATGCAGCGGAACGTCTTGCAACGTCACCCCGGATGCTTATTCCCCCGCGTCGTATTTCCGTCGATATCACTCCGCTTCAACAGATAATCCAGCCCGCCGACGCGATACCAGCGATAGCCGTAGGGCTCCAGCACCACGCGGTGCTGGCCGCGCTTGTCGGCGTGGCTGTGGTCTTCCGCGAGCAGGTTGATCAAATGCGCGCCGGCCTCGCCTGGCAGTCCCGCCGAGAACGCGATCTCGCGCGGCGTCTCGTCGAGATTGTGCACGAACAGCACCGAATTGTTGCGCCAGTCGTAGCGCATGATGAACACGGCGGGATCGCGCGTCGCGATGATGGCGAAATCGCCCCAGCCGATCTCCGGCACCTCTTTCCGCATGCGGACGATGCGCTCGGTCCAGTTCAGCATCGAGTTGGGGTCGCGCCGCTGCTTGGCGACGTTGACATGCGGATAGCCGTAGGGCCCTTTGTCGATCACGGGGCAGGACGGCTTGTCGCTCTTGGTGAAGCCGCCATGCGGCTCGGTCGACCATTGCATCGGCGTGCGCGCGCAATTGCGTTCGGGCAGCGAGAGGTCGTCGCCCATCGCGATCTCGTCGCCGTAGCGGATCACGGGCGTTCCCGGCAGCGTGCACATCAGGCTGTAGGCAAGCTCGAGCCGCCTGCGGTCGCCGCCGAGCATCGGCGCAAGGCGGCGGCGGATGCCGCGGTCGTAGAGCTGCATGTCCTTGTCGGGGCCGAACGATTTGAACACGGCATCACGCTGCGCCTTGGTCAGCCGTCCGAGGTCGAGCCTCGTCGTGATTGCGCAGGAACAGGCCCCATTGCGCCGAGGCCGGCCGCGGCTTGGTCGCCTTCAGCGCTTTCCCCAACGGGCGCGAGTCGGCGGAGGCCAGCGCATAGAACAGATGCTGGTTGACGTGGAAGTTGAACATCATGTGCATGCGGTCGGCATCCCTGCCGAAATATTCCATGTCGGTCTCCGGCAGCACATTGGCTTCGGCGAGAATGATTGCGTCGCCCTGCCGCCATTGCAGGAATTCGCGGAACGCGCGCAGCATGTCGTATTGCTCGACCGGTTTCTTCACCTTGGCGCCTTTGGTGGAGATGACGAACGGCACGGCGTCCATGCGGAAACCTGAAACGCCGAGTTGGATCCAGAAGCCCATGATCTTGAGAATCTCCGCCTGCACGTGCGGGTTCGACGTGTTGAGATCGGGCTGGAAATCGTAGAAGCGGTGGAAGTAGTAGGCGCCGGCCTCCTTGTCGCGCGTCCAGGTCGATTTCTGCACGCCGGGAAACACCATGCCCTTGTTGGCGCCAGCCGGCTTCTTGTCGGACCAAACATACCAGTCGCGATAGGGCGAGCTCTTGTCGCGCCGCGCTTCCTTGAACCATTGATGCTGGTCCGAGGTGTGGTTGACGACGAGGTCGATGATGATCCGGATGCCGCGCTGCTTGCAGCCATGGGTGAACTCGACGAAATCGCCGAGCGTGCCGTAGCGGGGATCGACGCTGTAATAATCGGCGATGTCGTAGCCGTCGTCGCGGCCCGGAGAGGTCTGGAACGGCATCAGCCAGATCGTGGTGATGCCGAGCCCGTGGAGATAATCCAGCCGGCGCAGCAGGCCCTTGAAGTCGCCGATACCGTCGCCGTTGGCGTCCATGTAGCTGCCGACGGACAGGCAGTAGATCACGCCGTTCTTGTACCAGAGATCATCGATCATGCGCGCGCAGCCTCAAGGGTTCCGCCCGGGTGCGGCGGCTGCGTGATAAGTGCGAGGGGGAGGGGAGGTTCCGCGTTTTTGATGTCGTCCCCGCGAACGCGGGGACCCATACCGCGTGATCTATCGGTCGTGGCTGGTAGGAGTACCGTTCGACGAGACGTCGCCCAACTCTGTTCTGTGGTTATGGGTCCCCGCGTTCGCGGGGACGACCCCGAGAGTGTGGCAACAGTTCGCTTCCATCGAACAGTGTCCGCCCCTGACGGAATCGGCTATCCTCCCATCCATGGACAGCCCCGCCCGCATCGCTCTCGTTCCGCCACCCGACCGTCGCCAATCCGAGACGGCGCTCGCGATTGCGCGCGGCACGTCCCGGCTGTTGCGCTCGCTCGGCTTCTCCTGCATCAGCGAATTGCCGCTGCCCTCGGGCCGGCGCGCCGATCTGGTCGCGCTGAACGAGCGCGGCGAGATCTGGATCGTCGAAATCAAATCGTCGGTCGAGGATCTGCGTGCCGATCAGAAATGGCACGAATACCGCGCCCATTGCGACCGGCTGTTCTTCGCCTTCACGCAGGATCTGCCGTGCGAGATCTTTCCCGCGGAGACCGGCCTGATCGTCGCCGATGCCTATGGCGCGCACATGCAATGCGAGGCGCCCGAGCACAAGCTCGCCGCCGCGACCCGCAAGCAGATGACGGTGCGGTTCGGCATGGCAGCAGCGCTGCGGATCAACCGACTGGTCGATCCGCAAGGGCATGCGGAGTTGTGGGAGTAGAATGGTCTCGTGTCCCGGACGCGCCGCAGCGTGAAACGCTGCTGCGCAGAGCCGGGACCCAGGATGCAGTTCGAGCTCAAGGATGGGCCCCGGCTCTGCAGCGCATCACTTCGTGCTGCGCAGCGTCCGGGGCACGAGAGCTCGGTGAAATTACCTCGGCGCGCGCTTCGCCAAAATGCGCTGCAACGTCCGGCGGTGCATGTTGAGCCGGCGCGCCGTTTCCGAAACGTTGCGGTTGCACATTTCGTAGATGCGCTGGATGTGCTCCCAGCGGACGCGGTCGGCCGACATCGGGTTTGCCGGCAGCTCGGACTTTTCCGCGCTGGTCGAGAGCAGGGCGGCGACGACGTCGTCGGCATCCGCGGGCTTCGACAGATAATCGATCGCGCCCATCTTCACGGCGGTGACGGCGGTGGCGATGTTGCCATAGCCGGTCAGCACGATCGCGCGCGCATCCGGCCGCTTCTTCTTCAGCGCCGAGACCACGTCGAGGCCGTTGCCGTCGCCGAGCCGCAGGTCGACCACCGCGAATGCAGGCGCAGCCTTGCCGATCTGCGCAAGACCGTCCGAGACGGTGTCGCACGACGTCACCGCGAAGCCACGCGTCTCCATGGCGCGCGACAGCCGCTCCAGGAACGGCTTGTCGTCTTCCACGATGAGAAGCGAGCGGTCGGTCTGTTCATTCAGTTCGGCGATGGCGTTCAAGGTTTTTCCTCTCTCCTGCTCATCTACATATGGCCTTGCAATCGGGCGGTGCCAAGGCCGCCGATAGTCGATCGGCCCTGTTGTGCGACGCAAGGTCGCGGCCTCGAGCAGGACGAATTGTCATCGCGCTCGCGATTCCGGTTCTCAGCACGATCCCATCGGAAAATCGCTGAACACTTTTCCGGGACCATACCTATCCTATTGTTTCTTCGAGGCTCTCGATAGCCTCAAAACGCTGCCTGGGCCATGTGATCTGGACCACGGCGCCGTGTTCCGGAAAGACCCGATTGGTAAACGAGACCTTGGCGCCGGTGCGTTCCAGCAGGGTGCGCGCGATGAACACGCCCAATCCGAGGCCGCGTCGTTCACTGCCCCCGTCATCCGTATTTCGCCGCCGCGACAGATAGGGCTCGCCAATCCGGTTCAATATATCGGGCGGAATGCCGGGGCCGTCGTCGGAGATCAGAAGCTCGATCGTGTCCTTGTTCCACCACGCATTCACCTCGACGGTGGTATGGGCGAAATCGACCGCGTTCTCGACGATGTTGCCGACGCCGTAGAGGATCGCCGGATTGCGCGAGCCGACCGGCTCGGACACGGCGGCGACCGCGATCCGCACCTTGATGTCGACACCGAAATCGCGGTGCGGAGCCACCACCTCCTCGATCAGCTCCGACAGCTTCATGCGGTCGAACGGCGCGTCGGTGGAGAGTTGGGTGATCTTGCTCAGGATGTCACGGCAGCGCTGGGTCTGCTCGCGCAGCGTCTTCAGGTCGGCGGCGAAGCTGGCGTCCTTCACAGTCTTCTCGAGCCTCTCGCGAGATCAGGAAGATCGTGGCGAGCGGCGTGCCGAGTCTCATGCGCGGCGGCCGCGGCAAGGCCGTCGAGCTGGGTCAGATGCTGCTCGCGCGTCAACACCAGCTCGGTCGCGGCCAGCGCGTCCGCGAGCTTGCGGGCCTCCTCGGTGACCTGGAACGAGTAGAGACTGGTGACGCCGATCGCGAGCACGATGGAGAGCCAGACGCCGACGAGATAAATCGGCGGCAGCACCAGCGGATCGTCGGAATCCCAGGGCAGCGGCAGATGGAAGAAGAACAACACCGAGGCGCAGGCCACGGCGAGCACGCCGAGGCCGAAGGTGAAGCGCGCCGGCAGCGCCGTGGCCGAGATCAGCACGGGCGCGAGGAACAGGAATGAGAACGGGTTCTGCAAGCCCCCGGTGAAATACAGCAGGCCGGCCAGTTCCACGATGTTCAGCGCGAGCAGTCCGGCCGCCTGCATCGGCTCCAGCCGTCGCATCGGATTGGCCGCGGTCTGGAGCGCCAGATTCAGGGCCGCCGACAAGGCGATGATGCTGACGCAGGGGACGATCTCGACGTTGAACTCCAGCCCCTGCGCCACGATGAAGATCGCCGCGAGCTGGCCCAGCACCGCGAGCCAGCGCAGCCGCAGGATCGTATCCAGGCGGATATGCCGCTGCGCAGGGCGGAAGTCGGAAGCGGCAATTTCGGTCATATCGGCCAATGGGGCGGTGCCTTCTAAGCTCACAGACGCTGGGCTCGCGGAACCACCGGATTACAAGCCTTGCGCTCCCTGCCGCAATAGCAGAAGAACGAGCAGCATGACCGAGAATGACGAGGCTTCAAGCAGGCCGACTGTCGCGGAGCGCAACTCGTCCGCGGCGATCGCGGTCGATCACCTCGTCAAGATCTACAAGCCGACCCGGGCCGTCGACGATATCTCCTTTGTCCTGCCGCGCGGCAGCATCACCGGGCTGCTGGGCGGCAACGGCGCCGGCAAGACCACGACCATCGCGATGATCATGGGCCTGGTGCTGCCAACCTCCGGCCGCGTGCAGGTGCTCGGGCATCGCATGCCCGAGGAAAGCGCGTCCGTGCTGGCGCGGATGAACTTCGAGAGCCCCTATGTCGACATGCCGATGCGGCTCACGGTGCGGCAAAACCTCACCGTGTTCGGCAAGCTCTATGCGGTGAAGAACCTTGCCGACCGCATCAAGGAGCCTCGCGGACGATCTCGACCTCACCGACTTCATCGACCGCGCCAACGGCAAGCTGTCCGCCGGGCAGAAGACCCGCGTCGCGTTGGCCAAGGCACTGATCAACCAGCCTGAGCTGCTGCTGCTGGACGAGCCGACCGCCTCGCTCGATCCCGACACCGCCGATTGGGTGCGGGCGCATCTGGAGCGCTATCGCAGGCAGAACAATGCCACCATCCTGCTCGCCTCGCACAACATGCTGGAGGTCGAACGGCTCTGCGACCGCGTCATCATCATGAAGCGCGGTCGTATCGAGGACGACGACACGCCCGAGGCGATCATGGCCCGTTACAACCGCACCACGCTGGAGGAGGTGTTCTTGGACGTTGCGCGCGGCCGGGTGAACGGCGCGAAAGAGGTGGCGAGGTGAGGCTGAGCTGGAATCGTGGCTGCCGTAGCCCGGGTGAGCGCAGCGATACCCGGCAGCGCCGCAAGCAAGGTCCCGGATGTCGCTTCGCTCATCCGGGCTACGGGAGCCTGCCATGACCGACATCGCCCTCCATCGCGGCATCGCCCTCCATCGCATCGGCGCGATGATCCTGCGCTACTGGTACCTGCTGCTGTCGTCCTGGCCGCGGCTGCTCGAGTCTCTTGTACTGGCCGGCGCTGCAGGTCATCACCTGGGGCTTCCTCCAGCTCTATATCGCCGAGAACGCCAATTTCTTCGCGCGCGCCGGCGGCACGCTGATCGGCGCCGTCATCCTTTGGGACATCCTGTTTCGCGGCCAGCTCGGCTTCTCCATCTCGTTTCTGGAGGAGATGTGGGCGCGCAACATCGGCAACCTCATGATGAGCCCCTTGAGGCCGATCGAGTTTCTGCTGTCGTTGATGGTCATGAGCCTGATCCGGCTCGCGATCGGCGTCATCCCGATGACGCTGCTGGCGCTGTTCCTGTTTCACTTCAACGTCTATGCGCTCGGCCTGCCGCTGATCGCATTCTTCTGCAATCTGATCTTCACGAGCTGGTCGGTCGGCATCTTCGTGTCGGGCCTTGTGCTGCGAAACGGCCTTGGCGCCGAGAGCATCGTCTGGACCTTGATGTTCGCGATCATGCCGCTCGCCTGCATCTATTATCCCGTCAGCGTGCTGCCGGCCTTCTTGCAATATGTCGCCTGGACGCTGCCGCCGACTTACGTATTCGAGGGAATGCGCGCGCTCCTGATCGAGAACACCTTCCGCGCCGACCTGATGCTGGATGCGCTGGCCATCAATGCCGTGCTTCTGGTTGCATCTTTTGGGGCATTCCTTGCCCTTCTAAGCAGCGCCAAGCGGCACGGCTCGCTGCTGTCGGGCGGCGAATAACGTCACTTTCTCGTGGATTCAGCCGGGTTTGGCCGTTCTGCTTACGTAGATGTACGGAACCATGCATTGACGCAATATTACGCATTCGGCAGTATGCTGCGATGCGAAGGGGATTTTAACAATGCCGATTGGTGAGTTTGGCGGCGCGCCGCCCCTGGCGGCCGAAGGCAGTCCGGTCCTGACGACGCCGATGTACTGGATGTACGAGATGGCGCACGCCTCTCTCAATCCGGCACGTGCGGTCACTGACGCGACCAAGCTTCTGTTTCAGAATCCGCTCAATCCCTGGGCCCGCACCGAGGTCGGCAAGTCGGTCGCCGCGGCCTGCGAATTGTTCGAGCGCACCACGCGCCGCTACGGCAAGCCGGAATGGGGCTTGGACGACACCGAGGTCAACGGCATTCGCGTCCCTGTCGAGGTCCGCTCGGTCTGGGAAAAGCCGTTTTGCCGGCTGCTCTATTTCGATCGCAAGTTCGCTCGTCCGCTGCGCAGCCCGCAGCCGCGCGTGCTGATCGTGGCGCCGATGTCCGGCCATTATGCGACGCTGCTCCGCGGCACGGTCGAGGCGTTCCTGCCCGCGCATGAGGTCTACATCACCGATTGGGCCGATGCCCGCATGGTGCCGCTCAGCGATGGCCGCTTCGATCTCGACGACTACATCGATTACGTCATCGAGATGCTGCACGTCCTCGGCGGCAACACGCATGTGCTGGCGGTGTGCCAGCCCTCCGTGCCCGTCGTCGCCGCCGTCTCTGTCATGGAAGCGCGGCGCGATCCGTTCGTGCCGACCTCGATGACGCTGATGGGCGGACCGATCGACACCCGCCGCAATCCGACTGCGGTGAACAACCTCGCCCAGGAGCGCGGCATCGACTGGTTCCGCAACCACGTCATCACCAAGGTGCCGTTCCCGCATCCGGGCATGATGCGCGACGTCTATCCGGGATTCCTGCAGCTCAACGGGTTCATCAGCATGAACCTCGACCGCCACATGGACGCCCACAAGCAGCTCTTTGCCCATCTGGTGAAGGGTGACGGCGATCTCGTCGACAAGCATCGCGAGTTCTATGACGAATATCTCGCGGTCATGGACCTCTCCGCCGAATATTACCTGCAGACGGTCGACACCGTGTTCGTGAAGCACTCGCTGCCCAAGGGCGAGATGACCCATCGCGGAACTCGCGTCGATCCCTCCAAGGTCACGCGCGTGGCGCTGATGACGGTCGAAGGCGAGAACGACGACATCTCCGGTCTCGGCCAGACCGAAGCCACGCACACATTGTGCAGCTCGATCCCCGATCATCGCCGCATTCATTACGTCCAGAAGGGCGTCGGACATTACGGCGTGTTCAATGGCTCGCGCTTCAGGTCGGAAATCGTGCCGCGGATTCATGATTTCATGGTCTCGGCGGCGAATCCGAGATCTCATTGCAGGCGCGCGCAGCCGAATAGCCTCTGTTTCGGCTTTCCCGTCGAAAAACCAGGCCCGGCCGGAGGCGCCGGCGGGGCCAGATTCCCTCCAGATTCGCGGTAATTAGGTAGCTTTATAGGAGTGAGTCGATACTCACCCCTTGGGGGTGCCGCATGCATCCAGAGAGGGCGAAAAAAGCTGGTTCCAACCCCAGTCTGTAGGGTCTCCCGGACGCCTGACCGCTGTATATTGGGCAAATGATTTGTTTTTGCGCCGAGCGCTTTCCATGGCGGCGGTTATGGCAGAATCCGGGCGCCCTCCTGCCCCCGGACTGACAGACATGGCCACTCGCGCGCTCCTCTATCGGCGGCCCCACGAACCGAAGACCCTTTTGATCACCCACGGATCGCAATTTTTTGCCATCCGATTGCGCCGGCACAGACGTGCGCGCCGCTACACGCTCAGAATCCATCCGAGCGACCGCGAAGCCATCCTCACCATGCCGCCGCGCGGCACCTTGGCCGAAGCCAAGGACTTCGCGCAGCGTCACGGTGCGTGGATCGCCGCGCGTCTCGGTCGCCTGCCGAAGGCCGCGCCGTTCCAGCCGGGCACGGTGATACCACTGCGCGGCACGCCGCATCGCATCGTCCATCGCGCCGGCACGCGCGGCACGGTGTGGACGGAAGTGCGTGACAGCGGTGAACGCATCCTCTGCGTCGCCGGCGGGCTCGATCATGTCGATCGTCGCGTCGGCGACTTCCTCAAGCGCGAGGCGCGCAAAGACCTCCAGCGCTCGGCGGAAGCCTACGCCGCCGAGCTTGGCGTCAGGGTCAAGCGCCTCTCGATCCGCGATCAATCCAGCCGCTGGGGCTCCTGCACCTCGGCCGGCTCGCTGTCGTTCTCCTGGCGCCTGATCCTCGCGCCGCCCTTCGTGCTCGACTATCTCGCCGCGCACGAAGTCGCCCATCTCGTCGAGATGAACCACTCGGCGCGGTTCTGGCGCGTCTGCGGAAAAGTCTGCCCCTCGATGGAGCGCGCCAAGAAGTGGCTCGACACCTACGGCAACGACCTGCACCGTTATGGGGTCGAGGAATAGCGCGGGCTGAGGATTAAGCCTCGCTGTCGCCTCATCCGACGCTGTCATCGCCCGCCTTGTGCGCGAGGGCGCACTGGGCTTACAGCCGCGCGCGCCGATGGATTGATGGGACTTGTTCTCACCGGCCTCGGTGTCCGACCAGCCCTTTCGCGCAAGTCGACAGCCTCTTCATTGATCATCAATCCACGGGCATTCCCCTGATTTGTGAGGAGATCAACCGATGAACCTCGGACTGGAAGGCAAGACCGCCCTCATAACGGCGGCCAGTGGTGGAATTGGCAGCGGCATCGCCGGCTCAATGGCAGACGCGGGGGTGCGGGTCGCAATCAGTGGGCGGACGGCGGCCGCGTTGGAGAAGGTAGCCGGAGCCCTCGCATCGCGCGCCGGCGGTCGCCCAGTGATCGTGGTGGGAGACGTGTGCGCGCAAGGCGGCCCGGCGCAAATTGCAGCCGAAGCGTCGGCCGCGCTCGGCGGACACGTCGATATCCTCGTCAACAACGCCGGTGGGGCGAGACCCGTGACAGGCGAGGCCGACGATGCCTTCTGGGACGAGGCGATGACGCTCAACTTCCTTGCGGCACGTCGCTTGACCGACCTCATCTCGCCGGGAATGAAGGCTCGAAACTGGGGGCGGATCGTCAACATCTCGGGTGCGCTTGTTGCGCCTAAGCTCAATGGAGCGGCGCCGGCCAAGGCCGCTCTCGTCAGCTGGTCCCGAACGCTATCGTCCGAACTCGGCCCCTATGGTGTCACCGTCAACACGATCGCACCGGGCCGCATCAACACCGCTCAAATTCAGAAATTGCATCCAACGGAACAATCGAAGGCGGACTTCATCAAGCAGAACATCCCTGCCGGCTATTTCGGGGAGCCTGAGGATATCGGGCACCTCGTCGCGTTTCTCGCCTCTCCACTCGCCCGCTACATCAATGGCGCTGCGATCCCGGTTGATGGGGGCGCGTTCCGCCGAGTGTAGAACGTCAATCCCGAAGGGTTGCAGCTGACGTCCAAGCCCGCGCTTCGAACGTCAGTGCTTCCCCCGCAAGCCGTTGATTTCGTTAGCGCCGGCTACTGTGCATGGGGTTGTTTTCTCGGTTTTTGTGTTGAGGTTGCCAAAGCCCTCAGGCTGCGCCTATCGGTTTCCGCCGAACAATCGGTCCATCAGCCAGCCATCGAGTCCCGCCGCGGCCTCCGGCCGTGCATTGGCGCGCGTCGGTGGCGGACGATAGCCGCCATTGTTGGCCGGCGCCGGTGCGGGCGCGATCGCCGTCGGCGGCGACACTTGCGAGGCCGCCTGCGCGAGGTTCGACAAGCCCCAGCCGCCCGGTGCGCTCGGCAAGCTTGCCACCGGCACACCTTCGTGCGCCGTCTTCATGAAGCGCGACCAGACCTCCACGGGGAGGCCGCCGCCGGTGGCCTTCTTGGTCGGCGAATTGTCGTCATTGCCCAGCCAGACGCCGGTGACGAGGTTCGCGGTGTAGCCGATGAACCAGGCGTCGCGATAATCCTGGCTGGTGCCGGTCTTGCCGGCGGCCGGCCAGCCGGGAATCTCCGCCTTCTTGGCGGTGCCTGAAACAAGCGTCTCCCGCATCATCGCGTTCATCATGCCGACATAGCGGGGATCGACGACTTGGTTACGCTCCTCGGGCTGGCGCATGTAGAGCAGCTTGCCGCTGAGCGTCCTGATCCGCGTCACGACATGCGGCGTGACGGCGAGGCCGCCATTCGCGAAGGGCGCATAGGCGCCGACCAGCTCGACGACCGAGACCTCGGATGTGCCGAGCGCGATCGACGCGTTGGGCTCGAGCTTGGAGGAGATGCCGAGCCGGTGCGCGGTGCGCACAACGTTCTTCGGCCCGACCTCGAGGCCAAGACGGATCGCGACGGTGTTGAGCGACATCGCCAGCGCCTGCGTCAGCGACACCGCGCCGAAATATTCATGGGTGTAGTTCTCAGGCTTCCAGCCCTTGACCTCGATCGGCGCGTCCTGGCGCATCGTGTCGGGCGTCAGGCCCTGCTCGAGCGCGGTCAGATAGACGAACGGCTTGAAGGAGGAGCCCGGCTGGCGCTTCGCGGTCACGGCGCGGTTGTACTGGCTCTCGGAATAGTTCCGGCCGCCGACCATGGCGCGCACCGCGCCGTCGGGCGTCATCGCCACCAGCGCGCCCTGGCTGACATTGAACTTCACGCTCTTGGCGGCGAGCCTCGTCGATGATGGCGGCTTCCGCCACGCTCTGCAGCTTGGGATCGATCGTGGTCTCGACCTTGATGCTCTCGTCGATCTGGCCGACCAGATCGTCCAGCACCTCGCCGATCCAGTCGGCAACGTAGTTGATCGTGCCGGCGCCGACCGGCTTCACATTGTAGGAGGGATGGCCGATCGAGGCCTGCGCCTGCGCGTCGGTGATGAATTTCGCGTCCGCCATCGCCGCAAGCACGATTTGTGCGCGCGCTTCGGCGCCTTCGGGATTGCGGTTCGGCGCAAGGCGCGAGGGCGATTTGACGAGGCCGGCGAGCATCGCCGCCTCGGCGATCGTGACGCTCCGCGCCGACTTGCCGAAATATTTTTGTGCGGCAGCTTCGACGCCGTAGGCGCCGGAGCCGAAATAGACGCGGTTGAGATAAAGCTCCAGGATCTCGTCCTTGGAATGCTTGCGCTCCAGCCAGATCGCCAGCTCCGCTTCCTGCAGCTTGCGCTGCATGGTGCGCTCCTGGGTCAAGAACAGGTTCTTGGCGAGCTGCTGCGACAGCGTCGAGCCGCCCTGCGAGACGCCGCGATGCATGACGTTGGTGACGAGGGCGCGCAGGATGCCGACGGGGTCGATGCCGAAATGCGAATAGAAGCGGCGGTCCTCAATGGCGATGAAGGCCTTCGGCAAGTAAGGCGGCAGGTCTTTCAGGGCGATGTTGGCGCCGGCCATCTCGCCGCGCTGCGCTAGTATGCTGCCGTCGATGCCGACGATCTGGATCGTTGGCGGGCGCTTTGGAATCTCGAGCGACTGGATCGGCGGCAGATGGGCGCCGACATAGATCACGACGCCGATCACCGCGATCACGCCCCATAGGCTCAGCACCGCGCCCCAATAGACCAGGCGACCGAGGCCGAACCCGCCGGATTTCGCGCGCCGCTTGGCGCCGCTGCGGCCGGCCGGCGCCTTGCGCTCGCGCGGCGGCTCGTCGCCGGCATCGTCCCTCTTGCGCTTGGCGGATGATTTCGTCGATTTCTTGGGCTTGTCGTCTACCGCGTTGGGGATGCGGTCCGCGGCCGTCAGGCGCAGATCGGCGAGCGCTGCGGGCAAGCCGAACAGCGGCTCCTTCCGCCCACCCTTTTTCTTTCCCCACGCCATACGCAAAACGCCCGGTCAGCCCGCCCCGCCGCAGGCTAGCGGTCGCTGTTTAAGGCCCGGTTACCCCGGCGTTAACGCGCGATTAGGAGGTGGGGCATTCGCCCGCCGCAGTTCCGCCGATGGCACGACGGAGCTAGGATCGCCGGCACAAAAGAGAGGGAGCACGCATGGGCCATATCGATCCGACCAAGGAGATCTTTGCGCAATTCCGGGAGAACGACCGTCCCGGCCCGATCCACATGCTCAACCTGGTGCGCCTGCGCAAGGACGCAGCCTATCCCGACGGACGCAAGGCGAGCGGCGCGGAAGCCTACGCCGCCTATGGCCGCGAGAGCGGCCCGGTGTTCGAACGCCTCGGCGGCCGCATCGTCTGGCAGGGCAAGTTCGAGCTGATGCTGATCGGTCCGCAGGACGAACGCTGGGACCATTGCTTCATCGCCGAATATCCAGGCGTCGCCGCCTTCGTCGAGATGATCCGCGATCCCGTCTATCGCGAAGCCGTCAAGCACCGCCAGGCCGCGGTCGAGGATTCCCGGCTGATCCGACACGCGGTGCTGCCGGTGGGCAAGAATTTTGGGGAGATACCGACGTGAATGTCGTTGGACGAATCTCTCTCCGCCGTCATGGCCGGGCTCGACCCGGCCATCCACGACTTCCTTTGGTGCATCCAAAAACGTGGATGCCCGGGACAAGCCCGGGCATGACGTCGTTGAGACAGTGGTCTTGAGAACTAACCGGCCGGACCCGAATCCTCCAGGATCGGGCCGAACAGCTCCCAGCGCTCGCCGTTGAACTTCATCATCTGAAGCTGCTTGTTGACGCGGTAGTCGGTCGGCGAGGTGTTGACCTTGATGCCGGGCAGCGCGGTGTCGGTGGCGAAGCCCTTCACCGAGGCCGCCTGCTTCATGACGTTCTCACGGGTCAGATCGTCACCGCACTGCTTCAGCACATGCACCAGCAGCTGTGCAGTGCTGTAGCCGTAGGTGTTGAAGTTCGAATCCTTGTCGCCGTCGGGATAGTACTTCGCCATGAAGTCGAAATACTTCTTCAGGCCGGCATCGTCCTTCCAGGTCGGATCGAGCGGTTCCTTGCCGTAATTGACGCTGATCAGGCCCTTGGCGGCGTCAAGGCCTGCGGGCTTCAGCACGGCGCCGACCGAGGTCGCGTTGATGTCGACGATCTGGACCGGATGCCAGCCCATCTCGGCGATCTTCTTGATCGCCTGCGCGGCCTGCTTCGGCGTGCTCGCACTGAAGAACAGGTCGGCGCCGGCGTCCTTGATCTTGAGGATCTGCGAATCGACCGTGGGATCCGACACTTCGTAGGACGCTTCGGTCACGATCATCTTGGCGGCCTTATCGCCGAGGCCGGCCTTGATGCCGTTCAGATAGTCCTTGCCGAGGTCGTCGTTCTGGTAGAGCACGCCGATCTTGGCGTTCGGATGCTCCTTCAAAACGTACTGGCCGTAGATGCGGCCCTCGACGAAGTAATTCGGGTTGAAGCCCATGGTCCACGGGAAGTTCTTGGGGTCCGTGAACCTGGAAGCACCGGTCGCCGCGAACAGCTGCGGCACTTTCTTGGCGTTGAGATATTTCTGCACGGCCGCGTTCACCGGCGTGCCGATGATCTGGAAGGTCAGCAGCACCTCGTCGCTCTCGACCAGCTTGCGGATCTGCTCCACGGCTTTCGGCGGCGAATAGGCGTCGTCATACTGGATCAGGTTGATCTTGCGGCCGTTGACGCCGCCCTGGTCGTTGATCATCTTGAAATAGGCGGCCTGCGTCTTGCCGATCGACGAATAGGCCGACGCCGGTCCCGAGAACGGCATGGTCTGTCCGATCTTGATCTCGGTGTCGCTGGCGCCCGGATCATATTTCTTCTGGGCATTGGCCGCTGAAATCGACAGCGCCAGAGCAAGCGCCGTGGCCAGATGCAGCTTTCCATTCCTCATTCGCAATTCCCTCAGTCTGTTATTGCCGGTGATCTCTCGGCGCGCGCTTGCGCGTCCGATGCCATCGGTTGAGGGCAAGTGTGGAGGAACGGGTGTTGCAACGCAAGATGGGGGAGACACGCAGTTCGTAGGGTGGGTTAGCCTCGCGGACCGCGCGAAGCGCGGTGCGCGGGGCGAAACCCACCCTGACGGAGACTAGCCCGACGGGCCGGAATCCTCGATGATCGGTCCGAACAGCTCCCAGCGTTCGCCGTTGAACTTCATCATCTGCATCTGCTTGTTGACGCGGAAGTCGTTGGGCCCGGTGTTGATCTTGATGCCGGGCAGCGCGAAGCTCGGCGTGAAGTCCTTGATGTTGGCGACTTGCCTCATGATGTTCTCGCGCGTCAGATCGTCACCGCATTGCTTGAGCACCTGCGTGAGCAACTCGGCCACCGAATAGGCATAGGTGTTGACGGTGTTGAGCTTGTCGCCTTCCGGGAAATACTTGTCCATGAAGGCGAAGAAGGCTTTCACGCCGGGATCGTCCTTCCACTGGGGATCGCCGGGTTCCTTGCCGTATTGGGTCGAGATGATGCCCTTGGAGATGTCGAGGCCGGCCGGCTTCAGCGTCGCCGAGATCGGGCTCGCATTGATGTCGAGGATGTGCACCGGGCTCCAGCCGAGGTCGGCGAGTTTCTTGATCGCCTGCGCCGCGAATTTCGGCGTCGAGGCGTCGAAGAAGACGTCGACACCCATCGATTTCAGCTTCACCACCTGGGAGTCGACGGTGGGATCGGTGACCTCGTAAGAGACCTCGCCGACGACCATGCTGGCGGCCTTGTCGCCGAGGCCGCTCTTCAGGCCCGCGAGATAGTCGCGGCCCATGTCGTCGTTCTGGTAGAGCACGCCGATCTTGGCATTCGGATGCTCCTTGAGAATGTACTTGGCGTAGATCCGTCCCTCGGACACGTAGTTGGGATTGTAGGCGATGGTCCAGGGATAGTTCTGGGGATCGTTGAAGCGGGCCGCACCGGTCGAGGCCAGTAGCTGCGGCACCTTCTTGCCGTTGAGATATTTCTGCACGGCGGCGTTGGCGGCGGTGCCGATGATCTGGAAGGTGAACAGCACCTCGTCGCCTTCGACGAGCTTGCGTACCTGCTCGACTGTCTTCGGCGGCGAGTAGGCATCGTCATACTGGATCAGATTGATCTTGCGGCCGTTGATGCCGCCCCGATCGTTGATCATCTTGAAATAGGCGGCCTGGGTCTTGCCGATATTGGCGTAGACGGAATAGGCGCCGGAGAACGGCACGGTCTGGCCGATCTTGATCTCGGTGTCGGTGGCGCCGATGTCGTATTTCTTCTGGGCGAGGGCCTGGTTGGCGGAGAACGCGAGGGCGAGCGCCGCCGTGGCAGTTATAAAGGCTCTGCGATTGCTCATGTGGGTTGTTCCTCCTGACGGAATTTTCGGCCGACGGTCTTTTTCCGTTGATTGCAACGGTCGCCATCGCTGCCGAAGATTGTGGAGGAAGGGCAGCCGCCACGCAAGGCGCGCGGCGCTGCGCCGAAGCGTCTCAGGCGGGGCAGTCCCGGGCCGGGCGCTCAGGCCAGGAACAGCACAACCAGTGCGATCGCCGCCGGCAGCGCCTGCACCATCAGGATGCGGCTGCTGACTGTCGCGGCGCCATAAGCGCCGGCCACGATCACGCAGAGCAGGAAGAACGCCTTGATCTGGAATGCGAAGGCCGGATTGCCATGGACGAGACCCCAGATCAGGCCGGCGGCGAGGAAGCCGTTGTAGAGGCCCTGATTGGCGGCCAGCACTTTCGTGATCTCGGCCTTCTCCGGCGTGTTGCGAAACACCTTCATGCCGAGCGGCTTGTTCCAGAGAAACATCTCCAGGATCAGAAAGTAAGCGTGCAGCGCGGCGACCAGCGCCACCAGGACATTGGCGATCAGAATCAAAGTGAGCTCCCCCAAAAGCGTCGGCTTTCGGGTGGACGCTAGCATGCCCGGCATGGCAAGTGCGATGGGCGTGTTTCGATGTGATGGTGCCGCAATGGCCAGCCGATCAACCAAGACCTCCGTAAGCCTCGGTCTCGACCGACTGGCGACGCCGATCGGGATTGCCTTGCTCGTCACCGACGCCGAGGGCGCGCTACGTGCGCTCGACTGGGAAGATTACGAGCACCGCATGCGCGAGCTGCTGCGCCTGCACTACGGCGCAGTCGATCTGAGCGGCCAGCCAGCGCCCGCAGCCATGCGGACGGCGCTGTCGGGCTATTTCGAAGGCGATCTCGGTCAGCTCGCGGGCATCGCATGGCGGATCGCCGGCACGCCGTTCCAGCAGAAGGTCTGGACCGCGCTCGCGCAGATCCCTGCGGGGACCACCATGAGCTATGGCGCGCTCGCTGCCAGGATAGAGATGCCCAAAGCCATTCGTGCCGTCGGCCATGCCAACGGCTCCAACCCGATCAGCGTCGTGCTGCCGTGCCATCGGCTGATCGGCGCCGACGGTTCGCTGGTGAAATATGGCGGCGGGCTGGAGCGGAAGAGATGGCTGCTGCGGCACGAGGGGGTGGAGGTCTGAGAGCCGTTCGAGGAGGTGCTAGCGACAAGGGGCCGGGCTTCAGGTCCTGCCCCGGCGATGGGTCGTCGAGCGAACCCTGGGCTGCTCTCCCTCCGCCGTGACCGAATCCATCAGACTTTCGACGTCATCACTTTCTGCGCGATCTTCCAGGTCCCGTGCACCTTCAAGCAGGACAACAGGTCCGTGAAGCAACGCGGCGGAATTTGCAATTTCACCTTCAAGAGCGCGAGGCTCTCCTTCAACGTCGATTGACAGGATCCGATCATCTCGCTCGACGCCCTGCTGCTTCGGAGCTTGCATATCGCGGACCGCTGCGAGCCAGGTTGCAATCGGCGTCACGCCGACATTGCCGTCCTCGGCAACCTTCGTCACACTGCTTGAGGGGTGAAATACGGATGCAAACTTCTCAGCATCCATTTCATAGGCGGCATCGAAATAGGTCTGCGCAAGGGAGCGCAGGGCGGAAGTGTCCATATCCATCGTCATCCTCAAAACTGTGCACCGAACTCATTCAAGCGGTTCGGCCCAGCTCTGCCGGGCCTCGACCTGCCACGCGCTCGGGACGTTGTTGCAGGTCGCCTCCTTGTTCGGGCAAAGCCTAAGGCAGAGCGGCTCATGAGACTAGACGTCTTGCACGGCATGGGCTCGTGAGCGATATTCATGAATGATGACAAACGAAATGAACGAGGCTCGCTGCGTTTGCGGTCGTGGCCAATGAGCGAAGCTTTACACGCGCCGCGATAAAGCTAGGCGTGTCCCAGTCTGCCTTGAGCCATACGATCCGGAGGCTCGAGCAGCGGCTCGAGCTGAAACTGCTCGCTCGAACAACCAAGAGCGTTGCGCCAACCGCTGCGGGGGCAGCTCTCCTCGAAGAATTGTCTCCGGCGCTCGAGCAAATCCGTCATGCACTCGACAAAGCCCGAAGCGTTCGGCGCCGACCCGAAGGTCGTCTTCGCATTGTAATGTCGCGGTCAGCCGCCGTGATGGTATTGTTGCCGCGGCTCAGAGCTTTCGCCGAGGCCTACCCCGACATCGTTCTGGATGTTGTCACCGTCACCGGACCCGTGGACCTTGTTGCAGGCGAGTTCGATGCCGGCATTCAGCTCGGCGAGTACATTCAAAAGGACATGATCGCAGTTCGTGTCACGCCCGAACTCCGATTGGCGGTCGTGGGATCGCCGCGCTATTTCGCTTCACGACGCGTCCCTGAAAAGCCAAAGGACCTGAGCGATCATCGGTGCATCACCCTGCGTCTTGCGGGTGGTCCATATCGGTGGGAGTTCGAGCAGGGACGAAAATCGGTCACGATCAACGTGAACGGCCCGCTTATCATTGACGATACTCACCTGGTGATCCAGGCAGCGCTCGCAGGGGTCGGTATCGGAATTGCCTATGAGGAGCAGGTCGCCGGACATGTCGCGCAACGCCGCCTTGTCAGGGTGCTGGAGGACTGGACGCCGCCGATTCCCGGCTTCTTCATGTACTATCCCAGTCGTCAGCATCAACCAGCCGCGCTGTCTGCACTCGTGAACGCATTGCGGTTCGCTGAGCAAAAGTCGGTGCGATGATTGGTAAGCGCAGCGCATCGATCTCTCCTCTCGCCCATCCCGAACGCCGCGCGCCGGCGAGCCCGGAATGACGACAGGGCATCACGCCGCCGGCTGAATCGCCTTGTCGCTGGCCATTACGTGAGTCAGCGCGCTCTTGATCGCGGCCTGGCGGGTCGGCGCGTTGATCTGCGCGCCGAGGAGATCGGTGACGTAGAACACGTCGCGGGCGCGCTCGCCGAAGGTCGCGACGTGGGCTGAGGCAATGTTGAGGTTGAGCTTCGAGATCGCGGTGGTCAGCTCGTAGAGCAGGCCGGGCCGGTCGAGGCCGGAGACCTCGATCACCGTGTAGCGGTCGGACCATTGGTTGTTGATGGTCACTTCCGGCTCGATCACGAAAGGCTTCGCCTTGCTGCGGACCGTGCGCCGCGCCACCACCTCGGGCAGGCGCAGCTTGCCTTCCAGCACGTCCTCGATCATCTCGCCGATGCGGGTGGCGCGCCGTCCCTCGTCCTCGTCGCGGTCGTATTCCCTGGAGATCGAGATGGTGTCGAGCGCGCGGCCGTCGGTCGTGGTGTAGATCTGGGCGTCCACGATGTTGGCGCCGGCCGAGGCGCAGGCGCCGGCGATGATCGAGAGCAGCCAGGGATGGTCGGCGGCGAAGATCGTCAGCTCGGTGACGCCGCGCACCTCGTCGAAGCCGACATTGATCGCGAGCTTGTGGCCGGCCTGCTCGCTGGAGCGGACGAAGCGCGCGTGGCGGATCTTTCGCGGCAGCTCCACCTTGAGCCAATAGGCCGGATAGTGCCGGGCGATATAGGCATCGAGGCTCCTCCGCCGGCCATTCTGCGAAGGCCATGCGGAATTCGGCGTGAGCGGACACGAGGCGTTTTCCCCGGTCGACCTCCGAGAAGCCGCCCGTCAGCACCGGCTCGGTCTCGTAATAGAGCGAGCGCAAGAGCTGCGCCTTCCAGCCGTTCCACACTCCCGGGCCGACGCCGCGAATGTCGGCGGTGGTGAGGATCGTCAGGAGCTTCATCTGCTCGACCGACTGCACCACGGCGGCGAAATTCTCGATGGTCTTGCGGTCGGACAGGTCGCGCGACTGCGCCACCGTGGACATCGTCAGATGCTCTTCGATCAGCCAGGCCACCAGCTCGGTGTCGGCCGCGCTGAAGCCGAGACGCGGGCACAGCCGGCGCGCCACCTTGGCGCCGGCGATCGAGTGGTCCTCGGGCCGGCCCTTGGCGATGTCGTGCAGCAGCGTCGTGATGTAGATCACCGCGCGGTGCTCGGGCCGCGACTTGCGCATCAGGTCGCTGGCGAGCGCGAACTCCTCGATGCCGCCGCGCTCGATGTCCTGAAGGAAGCCGACGCAGCGGATCAGGTGCTCGTCGACGGTGTAGTGATGATACATGTTGAACTGCATCATCGAGACGATCTTGCCGAAGGCGCGGATGAAATGGCCGAGCACGCCGGTCTCGTTCATCCGCCGCAGCACGATCTCGGCGTTGTCGGAGGTCAGGATCTCCATGAACAGCCGGTTGGCCTCGGGATTTTCGCGCATCTGCGCGTTGATCAGGCCGAGCGAGCGCGTCACGTCGCGCATCGCATCCGGATGGAAGGCGAGGTTGTTCTTCTGCGCGAGGCGGAAGATGCGGATCAGGTTGACCGGATCGTGCTTGAAGACGTCGGGCGCGGCGACGTTGATGCGGTTGTTGTCGACGATGAAGTCGTCGCTGTCGGGGACGCGCCGCTTCGCCGCTGTGGGGCGCAGCCGCGCCATCATCCGGCTCAGCACCGGCGCGGGCTTGGCCTGCTGGTCCTCGAGCTTGGCGCACAGGATGGCGGTGAGGTTGCCGACTTCCTTGGCGACCAGGAAGTAGTGCTTCATGAAGCGCTCGACGTCCTGCATGCCGGGATGCGAGGTGTAGCCGAGCCGCACCGCGATCTCGCGCTGGAGGTCGAAGGAGAGGCGCTCTTCGGCGCGGCCGGAGTAGAAATGCAGGTTGCAGCGCACCGACCAGAGGAAGTCGGCACAGCGGCGGAAGCTGCGATATTCCTGCGCGTCGAACACGCCGCGTTCGACCAGCTCGCTGGTGTCGCGCACGCGATAGACGTATTTGGCGATCCAGAACAGCGTGTGCAGGTCGCGCAGCGCGCCCTTGCCGTCCTTGACGTTGGGCTCGACCAGATAGCGCGACTGGCCGCCGCGGCGGTGCCGCTCCTCGCGCTCGGCGAGCTTGGCGGTGACGAATTCCGAGGCGGTGCCCTGCACCACGTCCTTGTCGAAGCGCTCGAGCAGCTCGTCATAGAGCGGCTTGTCGCCGGTCAGGAAACGCGTTTCCAGGATCGCGGTGCGGATGGTCATGTCGCCGCGCGCCTGCCGGATCGACTCGTCGACCGAGCGCGTGGCGTGGCCGACCTTCAGCCCCATGTCCCAGAGGCAATAGAGGATGGCTTCGGCGACCTGCTCGCCCCAGGCGGTCTGCTTGTAGGGCAGGATGAACAACAGGTCGATGTCGGATTCGGGCGCCATCAGGCCGCGGCCGTAGCCGCCGGTCGCGACCACCGCCATGCGCTCGGCGCCGCTCGGGATCGGCGAGCGGTAGAGATGGCGCGTCGCCGCCGAATACAGGATGCGGATGATCTCGTCCTGGACGTGACACAGCCGCTCGGCGCAGTGGCGGCCGTGGCGGTCCTTCAAGAGGATCTCCTGTGCCGCGGCGCGCGCCGCGATCAGCTCGGCCTTGAGCAATTGCGCCATGGCCGTGCGGAACGTGTCCTCGCGTCCCTCATGCTTTTCGGCAAGCGCATCGACCGCGGCGGTGATCCGCGCAGTGTCGAAACGATCGTCCACCTCGGCTTTGTGCTCAGTCGTGACGCTGTCCATGCTTCACCGGATATAAGAGGTGACAGGCGCTGTCACCCGCCATTCTCAGGCAATAGTCGTTCCATGCTGGAAAGCCGCGGCTCCGGGCAAATCTGTTCTCAGGCCCGGCGCTTTCGGGGGACGGATTTTCTCGTTGACCTCTAGATATAACTCATTGAAAAACAATGAAATTTTTGAGGAGGCTGGGCATGACCGGAATTACACGACGCATTCTGTTGGCGGGGGCCGTGGCTCTCGCAGTGACCCCCGCGGCGAAGGCGGCGGATCCGCTCAAGGAAATCCGCATCGACTGGGCGACCTACAATCCGGTCTCGATGGTCCTGAAGCAGAAGGGGCTCCTGGAGAAGGAGTTCGCCAAGGACGGCATCACGGTGACCTGGGTGCAGTCCGCCGGCTCCAACAAGGCGCTCGAGTTCCTCAATGCGGGCTCGATCGATTTCGGCTCGACCGCCGGCTCGGCGGCGCTGGTGGCCAAGATCAACGGCAACCCGATCAAGTCGATCTATGTCTACTCGCGTCCCGAATGGACCGCGCTGGTGACGGGCAAGGACTCCAAGATCGCGAGTGTGGCTGATCTGAAGGGCAAGCGTGTCGCGGTGACGCGCGGCACCGATCCGCACATCTTCCTGGTGCGCGCGCTGCTTGGCGCCGGCCTCACCGAAAAGGACATCACGCCGGTGCTGTTGCAGCACGCCGACGGCAAGACCGCGCTGATCCGCGGCGATGTCGATGCCTGGGCCGGTCTCGACCCCATGATGGCGCAGGCCGAGGTCGAGGAGGGTGCAAAGCTGTTCTACCGCAAGGCCGACGCCAACACCTGGGGCATCCTCAATGTGCGCGAGCAGTTCCTGAAGGACCATCCCGACGCCGCCCGCCGCGTTCTCGCGGTGTACGAGGAGGCGCGAAAATATTCGCTGGCCAATTACGACGAGTTGAAGAAGACCTTCATCGCCGTGACCAAGTTGCCCGAGGCCGTCGTCGACAAGCAGCTCAAGGAGCGCACCGAGCTCACCCACAGCCGCATCGGCGCGCCCCAGCGCGAGTCGATCCTCGCCGCGGGCCTTGCCCTGCAGCAGGCCGGCGTCGTCGACGCCAAGGTCGACGTGAAGGCGACGCTCGACGCGCTGATCGACGATCAGGTGCCGCTGCCGACGAACTAGGAATAGGCAAGCCGGTGCCATGAACAGCGCTGTCGTCTCGGGGCGCGAAGCGAACCCGGGACCCATAACCACAGGGAGTGGTTTGGGGCAAAGGTGGTCACTCCGAGTCCCCCTAACCACATCTCCCTGTGGTTATGGGCCCCGGGTCTGCGCTTCGCTTGTCCGGGGCGACAGCGGAGATTGTCGCACTCCCTTGCATTCCCGCACCAGACGCGCTTCCTACCGGCCATGATCTCCGACGCGCCAGTCCTGCAGCAAACCTCGGAACCGGCCGAAAGTGCCGCCGCGCCCTCGCGCGCCGCGCGCTATGCGCGGCCGATGCTGGGATTGCTGTTGCCGCTGACGCTCGCACTCGGCTGGGAGCTCGTGGTCTGGTCCGGCTGGTCCAACGGGCGCCTGGTGCCGCCGCCCTCGCGCGTGCTTGCCACCATCACCGAGCTTGCGCGATCCGGCGAGCTGGTCCGCCACATCGCAGCGACGCTGTGGCGCGTGTCGCTCGGCTTCGCCTTCGGCGTCGTCGCGGGCACGTTGCTCGGCGCCATCTCCGGCTATTGGTCGCTGGCGCGGCGGCTGCTCGATCCCACCGTACAAGCCCTGCGCGCGATCCCGTCGCTGGCCTGGGTGCCGCTGTTCATCCTCTGGCTCGGCATTTTCGAGACCTCGAAGATCGCGCTGATCGCGGTCGGCGTGTTCTTTCCGGTCTATCTCGGCGTGATGGGGGCGATCCTCATCGTCGACCGCAAGATCGTCGAGGTCGGCCGTACCTTCCGCCTCTCGGGTTTTGCGATGATCCGCCGCATTCTCTTGCCCGCCGTGCTGCCGGCCTATGTCGTGTCCTTGCGCGTCGGGCTCGGTCTCGGCTGGATGTTCGTCGTGGCCGCCGAGCTGATCGGCGCCTCCGAGGGCCTCGGCTATCTCCTGCTCGACGGTCAGCAACTCGGCAAGCCCGCACAGATCCTCGCCGCCATCGTGATCTTCGCCATCCTCGGCAAGCTCACCGATTGGCTGATCGAGGTCGCATCCGCGCCGTTCCTGCGCTGGCAGGACGCCTTCGGCCGCACAAAGGGAGCGTAAGGCGATGCTGGCGCTCGACCGGGTCAGCAAGACCTATCCTAACGGCGTGCAGGCGCTGGCGCGCTTCTCCGCCGAGATCAGGCAGGGCGAGATCATCGCCATCATCGGCGGCTCCGGCTGCGGCAAGTCCACGCTGCTCCGCGCCATTGCCGGGCTCGACCGCGCCAGCTCAGGCACGGTGACGCTCGATGACGAGGCGATCGCCTCGCCGCACGCCAAGATCGGCATCATCTTCCAGGAACCCCGGCTGCTGCCCTGGCTCAGCGTCGCCGACAATATCGGGTTTGGCCTCGCCGATCTGCCCGCCGCCGAGCGTCGCGAGAAGGTGGCGCGTGCCCTCGATCGCGTCGGGCTCGCCGACAAGGCGCAGGCCTGGCCGCGTGAGTCTCTCGGGCGGACAAGCGCAGCGCGTCGCGATCGCCCGCGCGCTGGTGCCCCAGCCAGAGGTGCTGCTGCTCGATGAGCCGTTCTCCGCGCTCGATGCCTTCACGCGTCGCGACCTGCAGGATCATCTGCTCGACCTCTGGGCCGACACGCGGCCGACCTTGATCCTCGTCACACACGACGTGGACGAGGCCGTGGTGTTGGCCGATCGCGTGCTGGTGATGCGGCCGCGGCCGGGCCGGCTGTTCGACCAGATCGAGATCAATCTCGGCCGTCCGCGCGACCGCAATTCGCCGCTGTTCGAGAATTTCAAGAGAAGTGTGCTGACATCACTCGACCGGTCGCTCGACCGCAGCGTGCCCGACCGTGACGCAACCCAGGGTCCCGGTCAGGCCATGTGGTGGTGACAATGTCTCTCCGAGCCGGTACATCGGAGAGCAATTTTTCCGGGAGAGAACGAGATGGACGCCGCAGAACTGCGCCAGATGCAGGCCCCGATCAAGGAACGCTACAAGACCGATCCCAAGACCGCGCTGATCACGCTGAAGGCCAAGGGCTCCACCGATAGCGATGGCATCGCTTGCAAAATCGAGACCGGCCGCGCCATCGCGACGGCGGGTTTGCACCCGGCGACCGGCGGTTCCGGACTTGAACTCTGCTCCGGCGACATGCTGCTTGAAGCCTTGGTCGCCTGTGCCGGCGTCACCTTGAAATCGGTCGCAACTGCGATCGAGGTGCCGCTCAAGACCGGCAACGTCTATGCCGAAGGCGATCTCGATTTTCGTGGCACGCTCGGCGTCGACAAGGAAACCCCGGTCGGCTTCGCCGAGATCCGTCTGCGCTTCGAGGTCGACACATCAGCGCCGCAGGACAAGCTCGATCTGCTGCTGAAACTCACCGAACGCTATTGCGTGGTCTACCAGACCATCAAGAACGGACCGAAGGTCTCGGTGTCGATGCAGCGGATGTGAGGCGAGGGTCGCAGCCCAATAATCGGCGTCGTCCTGGCGAAAGCCAGGACCCATTACCCCCAATGCCGATTGTCTTGCGAGACTGGTAACTACAACCGTCCAACACAGCGAAGCCTGTGGCTATGGGTCCCGGATCTGCGCTTCGCTTGTCCGGGACGACACAACAAAAATGTCCCTCGACCTCTACTTCCTCCTCTTCCTCCTCCTGCGCATGGCGATCGCGGCGACGTTCGTCGTGACGGCGTCGATCATCACCGAACGGTCGGGTCCGGTGATTGGTGCGCTGGTCGCCACCCTGCCGATCTCGGCCGGTCCTTCCTACGTCTTCCTCGCGCTCGACCACGACGCCGCCTTCATTGCGCAGGGGACGTTGGCGAGCCTGCCGGTCAATGCGGCGACGATCTTCATGTGCCTCACTTATGTCGTGCTGGCGCAGCGGAACAGCCTCGCCGTGAGTTGCGGCAGCGCGGTCGCGGTCTGGATCGTGCTGGCTTCGATCATCCGCCAGTTCGACTGGACGCTCACCGCTGGCCTCGCCGCGAACCTGATCGCCTTCGGCATCTGCATTCCGCTCCTGGCCGGCTATCGCCACGTGAAGATGCCATTGGTGACGCGCCGCTGGTACGACGTGCCGATGCGGGCCGCACTGGTCGCGACCCTCGTTGCCATCGTGGTCTCGACCTCGGGCTGGGTCGGACCCCGCATCAGCGGCATCATCGCGCTGTACCCCGTGGTGTTCTCCAGCATCATGGTGATCCTGCATCCGCGCATCGGCGGGCCGCCGACCGCTGCCGTACTCGCCAACTCCGCCTGGGGCTTGCTCGGATTCGGCATGGCAATCGCCGTGCTGCACGTGGCAGTGGTGTCGTTCGGCTTGGCCGCCGGTCTGTGTCTCGCACTCGGCACCTGCATTGCCTGGAATTTGACGCTGTGGGGAATCGGCCGGCGTGCGGCGCGCAACGCGCGGCGATAGCCGTGAGAATACGGACCAGCGCGACATCGCGTCGCGAAAAGGCATCAGCGAGATGTCGATCTCGCGCTCAGGGGGCGCCGCAGCATCTGCGCAAGCCATTGAATGAGATGCGTCATTTCATGGCGTGCCGCCGATCGGGCCACATGCTCGACGTGACAGGCGTCGTTCCAGCTCCCGCAGGATTCCGACACTTCTATTAGAACTTTGTTCGAGCTTTTCCCGTAGGAACAATAATGCGTACCCGTTGCCGCGGAATTTCATCCGGACTGCACCCGATCGCGCGGACCCACGGGATTTGTCGATTGGAATACAGCTGCGTCGCCGCGGGGACGCATCCCGACGGATGCGTTCTCTCGAGCCATATATTTGAGATGGAGACTGTCTGATGTTTGGTCGCAAGTCCCGCAACGATGCGGATGCCCAGCTCGCCGCCATCGGCCGCTCGCAGGCCATGATCGAGTTCGGCATGGACGGCACGATCCTGACGGCCAACCCGAATTTCCTCCAGGCGCTCGGCTATTCCCTCGACGAGATCAAGGGGAAGAAGCACGTGATGTTCATGCCGGCCGATCAGCGCGACGGCGCCGGCTATCGTGACTTCTGGGCCGCACTCAACCGCGGCGAGCCTCAGGCGGCCGAATTCAAGCGGATCGCCAAGGGCGGCCGCGAGGTCTGGATCGAGGCGTCCTACAATCCCGTGCTCGACGATGCCGGCAAGCCGGTCAAGGTGGTGAAGATCGCGACCGACATCACCGCGAAGAAGATTCGCGGCATGACGGAAGCCTCCAAGATCGCCGCCATCAGCCGCGCCCAGGCCGTCATCGAATTCAAGCTCGACGGCACCGTCGTCTCCGCCAACGAGAATTTCTGCAAGACGCTCGGCTATTCGCTGGCCGAGATTACGGGCAAGCATCACAGCCTGTTCGTGGCACCGGCCGACCGTGAGGGCGCGGCTTATCGTGAGTTCTGGGCTGCGCTCAACCGCGGCGACTACCAGGCCGGAGAGTTCAAGCGCATCGGCAAGGGCGGCAAGGAGGTCTGGATCCTCGCCTCCTACAACCCGTTGCTCGACGAGACCGGCAAACCTTACGGCGTCGTCAAGTTCGCGACCGACGTCACCGCCCAGAAGCTGAAGAATGCCGATCTCGCCGGCCAGATCGCGGCCATCGACAAGGCTCAGGCCGTGATCGAGTTCAACATGGACGGCTCGATCATCACGGCCAATGCCAACTTCCTTGCCACGCTCGGCTATTCGCTGGCCGAGATCCAGGGCAAGCATCACAGCATGTTCGTCGAGCCCGGCGAGCGCGACGGCGCCGCCTATCGCGAGTTTTGGGCCGCCCTCAACCGCGGTCAGTACCAAGCGGCCGAATACAAGCGGATCGGCAAGGGTGGCAAGGAGGTCTACATCCAGGCCTCCTACAATCCGATCCTCGATCTCAACGGCAAGCCGTTCAAGGTCGTCAAATATGCCACCGACACCACGCGGCAGGTCCTGGTTCGCATGGGCAACGAGCGCGTTCGCGGCATGATGGAATCGGTCGCCGCGGGCTCCGAAGAGCTGAACGCCTCGGTGCGGGAAATCTCCGAAGCGATGACGAAGTCCCGCGAGACCGCGATGAGCGCGGTGGAGCAGGTCTCCTCCGCCGACGCGCAGGCGCAGCGCCTCACCGAGGCGGCGCAGTCGATGACCGGCATCGTCGAGATGATCAACAGCATCACCGGCCAGATCAACCTGCTGGCGCTGAACGCCACGATCGAATCCGCCCGTGCCGGCGAAGCCGGCCGCGGCTTTGCCGTGGTCGCGTCCGAAGTGAAGAGCCTCGCCAACCAGGCCAAGCAGGCGACCGACAAGATCGGCCAGGAGATCGGCAGCCTCAACGGCATCTCCGGCGACGTCGTCAGCGCGCTCGGCTCGATCAAGCAGGCGATCAACAATGTCAGCGAATACGTGACCTCGACCGCCGCGGCCGTCGAGGAGCAGAGCACGGTCACGAACGAGATGTCGACCAGCATGCAACGCGCGGCCGCGGAGGCGGCGGCGATCGCGGCGAGGGCGTAGGCGTGTATTCGGCTTCGTAGGGTGGGTTAGCGAGCGGCTGCGCGAAGCGCAATCCGCTGGCGTAACCCATCCGACGGCATCTTCACTTCGGCAGCTTGGCCTTCAGCGCGTACAGCGCATCCAGCGCTTCGCGCGGCGACATCTCGTCGGGGTGCAGCGCCTTCACGGCTTCCATCAGGAGTTCGGCCTCGCTCGGCGGCGCGGCTTCGGCCGCGGCGCGGGAGGGGACGGCGAACAGCGGCAGATCGTCCACCAGCGCGCGCGCGGTCTGGCCGCGGTCCTGTGCTTCCAGCTTGGACAGTACGGATTTCGCGCGATTGATCACCGCGGGCGGCAGGCCGGCGAGCTTCGCCACCTGGATGCCGTAGGAGCGGTCGGCCGAGCCCGGCAGCACCTCGTGCAGGAACACGACATTGCCCTGCCATTCCTTCACCCGCACCGTGGCGTTGAACATGCGCGGCAGTTTTGCCGAGAGCGCGGTCAGCTCGTGATAATGCGTCGCGAACAGCGTCCTGCAGCGGTTGCTTTCGTGCAGATGCTCGATCGCAGCCCAGGCGATCGAGAGGCCGTCGAAGGTCGCGGTGCCGCGGCCAATCTCGTCCAGGATGACGAGCGCGCGCTCACCGGCCTGGTTCAGGATCGCCGCGGTCTCGACCATCTCCACCATGAAGGTGGAGCGGCCGCGAGCGAGGTCGTCGGCGGCGCCGACGCGCGAGAACAGGCGGTCGACGATGCCGATCCGCGCCCGTGTCGCCGGCACGAAGCTGCCAATTTGAGCCAGTAAGGCAATCAGCGCGTTCTGGCGCAGGAAGGTCGATTTACCGGCCATGTTGGGACCGGTGAGCAGCCAGAGCTGGCCGGACTTCTGGCCGGGTGCAGGCGAGAGATCGCAGGCATTGGCGATGAACGGCTCGCCATTGCGCTTCAGGGCCTGCTCGACCACGGGATGACGGCCGGCCTCGATGGCAAAGCCAAGGGACTCGTCCACGTCGGGCCGCACGTAATTGTCGTCGATCGCAAGCTTGGCCAGCGAGGTTGCGACGTCGAGCAGCGCGAACGCGTGGGCGGCGGCGCGCAGATCGTCGCTGATCATCATGGCCTTCGCCGACAGCCGTTCGAAGATCTCGAGCTCGAGACCGAGCGCGCGGTCGCCGGCATTGGCGATCTTGGCCTCGATCTCGCCGAGGCTCGGAGGTGGTGAACCGCACCTGGCCCGCCAGCGTCTGGCGATGGATGAAAGTCGCGTTCAGCGGCGCCGACATCAGCTTGTCGCCGTGCTGCGCCGTGACCTCGACGAAATAGCCGAGCACGTTGTTGTGCCGGATCTTGAGGCCCTTGACGCCGGTCTGGTCGGCGTAGCGCGCCTGCATCGAGGCTACCACGAGGCGCGAGGCGTCGCGCAAATTGCGTGCTTCGTCGAGGGCGGGCTCGTAGCCCTGGCGAACGAAGCCGCCGTCGCGCTTGATCAGCGGCAGCTGCTCGTCGAGCGCGCTGGCGAATTCGGCCGCCAGCTCGCGTGAGGGCCGTTGCAGCGCGGCCATCACCGCGGCGATCTCCTGCGCTGGCTGGTCGAGCCTCGCCAAGGCGCGCCAGTACCTGGTCGGCGGCAATGATGCCGTCGCGCAGCCCCGCAAGGTCGCGCGGACCGCCACGGCCGACCGAGAGACGGGCCAGCGCCCGCGACATGTCGGGCGCGCCGCGCAGGATGCTGCGGATGTCCTCGCGCGCGGCGGAATCGGCAACGAAGGTGCTGACGGCATCGAGCCGCCGCGCGATGGCCGGTGCGTCCGTCAACGGCGCCGCCAACCGCTGCGCCAGCAGGCGCGAGCCGGCCGAGGTGACGGTGCAGTCGATCGCATCGAGCAGCGAGCCGCGGCGTTCGCCCGCGAGCGTCCGGGTCAATTCGAGGTTGGCGCGCGTCGCTGGATCGATCGCCATGGTCGCGCCCGAGGCCTCGCGCGCAGGCGGCGACAGCGGCGGATGCTTGCCGACCTGGGTGCGGTCGACATAGGTGACGGCGGCGGCCGCGGCGGTGGCTTCGAGACGCGTGAGCTGCGCCAGCCCGTCCATGGTCGCGACGGCAAAATAATCGCACAGGCGCTTTTCGGCGGTGGCGCCGTCGAAGACGTCGCGGGTCAGCGGCGTCACCGCCGGCAGCTCGCGCAGGGTCTGGCCGAGTCTCATTGTCGCTATAAAGCGCGTCGGTGACGATCGCCTCGTTCGGGTTGATGCGCGCCAGCGTCGCGGCGAGACTCGCCGCCGGAGCATTCCATCACGGTGAATTCGGCGGTCGAGATGTCGATCCAGGCAAGGCCGAAGCGGTCGCCGCCGCCGGAGGCGCGCGCGCGTGCGATCGCCAGCAGATAGTTGTTGGCGCGGGCATCGAGCAGATTGTCCTCGGTCAGCGTCCCCGGCGTGACCAGCCGCACCACGCCGCGGCGCACGACGCTCTTGTTGCCGCGCGCTTTCGCGGCGGCCGGATCCTCGGTCTGCTCGCAGACCGCGACCCGGTGGCCGGCCGAGATCAGCCGATGCAGATAATCCTCGGAGCGCTCCACCGGCACGCCGCACATCGGGATGTCGGCGCCCTGATGCTTGCCGCGCTTGGTCAGGACGATGCCGAGCGTCCGGGAGGCGATCTCGGCGTCCTCGAAGAACAGCTCGTAGAAGTCGCCCATCCGGTAGAACAGCAGCAAGCCCTGATGCGCGGCCTTGATCTCCAAATACTGTTCCATCATCGGCGTCACGCGCGCGATGGCTTCCGCGGGCGCGGCGGGCACTTCGTCGAGGGGCGGAACGGGGATCGGCTGTTGCATGGTCATGGGCGGCGCAACCTACAAAATTTCGCCCTGTGCTCCTATCGCTTTGGGCGGGAAGGGGAGGTTTTCCACGTTGTCCGCAATGCGGAATACGTTGCGGGCCGCAGTCCCCTGCAAATCGCACGCGAAACCGTCAATTGACCTGCCGCGGGCGCCCTCCTAAAACTCCGCCGACATTCAAGAATTTTGGAAGAATTCTGGCCGAACCGCGGCATTCAGGGAGAACAACGATGCGTGACGTCTTTATTTGCGATGCCGTGCGGACCCCGATCGGCCGTTTCGGCGGCTCCCTCGCCAAGGTGCGCGCCGACGATCTCGCGGCAGCCCCGATCAAGGCGTTGATGGCCAAGCACCCCAATCTCGATTGGGCGCAGGTGGACGAGGTCTTCTTCGGCTGCGCCAACCAGGCCGGCGAGGACAACCGCAACGTCGCGCGTATGGCACTGCTGCTGGCAGGTCTTCCGGATTCGGTTCCCGGCCAGACCCTCAATCGCCTCTGTGCCTCCGGCCTCGATGCGGTCGGTGCGGCCGGCCGCGCCATCCGCTCCGGCGAGATCGAGCTTGCGATCGCCGGCGGCGTCGAGTCCATGACGCGCGCGCCCTTCGTGATGGGCAAGGCGCAGGAAGCCTTCTCGCGCTCCGCCGAGATCTTCGACACCACGATCGGCTGGCGCTTCATCAATCCGCTGCTCAAGGCGCAGTATGGCGTCGACGCCATGCCGGAGACCGGCGAGAACGTCGCCGAGGAATTCCAGGTCTCGCGCGCCGATCAGGACGCCTTCGCGATCCGCTCGCAGCAGCGCGCGGGCAAGGCGATCGCCGCCGGTTATTTCGCGGAAGAAATCACGGCGATCACCATTCCCGGCGGCAAGGCCGGCCCGATAACGGTCGACAAGGACGAGCATCCGCGTCCCGAGACCACGCTGGAAGGTCTCGCCAAGCTGAGGCCGATCGTGCGCAATCCCGGCACGGTCACCGCCGGCAACGCCTCGGGCGTCAATGACGGCGCGGCCGCGATGATCCTGGCCTCGGAAGCCGCCGTGAAGAAGCACGGCCTGACGCCGCGCGCCCGCATCCTCGGCCTCGCTTCGGCCGGCGTGCCGCCGCGCATCATGGGGATCGGCCCGGTGCCGGCAACCCGCAAGCTGATGGAGCGTCTCGGCAAGAAGATCGGCGATTTCGACCTGATCGAGGCTCAACGAAGCCTTCGCCTCGCAGGGCATCGCCTGCATGCGCCAGCTCGGCGTTGCCGACGACGCCGATTACGTTAATCCGCATGGCGGCGCCATTGCGCTCGGCCATCCGCTCGGCATGAGCGGCGCGCGCCTCGCGCTCACCGCCGTGCACGGCATGGAGAAGCGCGGCGGCAAGCTCGCGCTCGCCACCATGTGCGTCGGCGTCGGCCAGGGTGTGGCCGTTGCGATCGAGAAGGTGAACTGAGCGGACGGCGAGCGTCCTGTCGCTCGCCTCAGTCTCGTCATGCCCGGGCCTGTCCCGGGCATCCACGTTCTTGGCGCCGGGAGAATAAGGTCGTGGATGGCCGGGACGAGCCCGGCCATGACGCAAGGTGAGAGGATCGCTCCATGATCATCGAACGCGAGCAGGACGTGACGGCGGCAGCCTTGGCAGTGATGGAGCGGACATCCGATCCGCGGCTGCGCCAGATCATGGTGTCCCTGGTCAAGCACCTGCACGCATTCGTCCGCGATGTCCGCCTGACCGAGAAAGAGTTTCGCGACGCCACCGCTGTCATCGCCGAGACTCGGCAAGCTGACGACCGACACCCATAATGAAGTCGTGCTGATGGCGGGCTCGCTCGGTGTCTCGCCGCTGGTGTGCCTGCTCAACAACGGCGATCAGGGCAACACGGAAACCGATCAGTCGCTGCTCGGCCCTTTCTGGCGGCTGAACTCGCCGCGGGTCGAGAACGGCGGATCGATCGTCCGGTCCGAGACGCCGGGCGCGCCGCTGTTCGTGAGCGCCCGTGTCGTTGACAAGGACGGCCACCCCGTTGCTCGCGCGGAGGTCGATGTCTGGCACGCCTCGCCGATCGGCCTCTACGAGAACCAGGATCCTGACCAGGCCGACATGAACCTGCGCGGCAAGTTCACCACCGACGGGGAGGGGCGCTTCTCCTTTCGTTCGGTGATGATGGTCGGCTATCCCATTCCGACCAACGGCGTGGTCGGCCGCCTGCTCGAGGCGCAAAGCCGGCATCCCTACCGCCCGGCGCATCTGCACGCCCTGATCTTCAAGCCGGGTTTCAAGGTGCTGATCTCGCAGGTCTACGACCCCGCGGACCCGCATATCGACAGTGACGTGCAGTTCGGGGTGACGCAGGCGCTGATCGGCAAGTTCCAGCGCCACGACACGCCGCATCCGACCGCGCGCGACGTCGCCTCGCCCTGGTACTCCCTCGACCACACCTACCGGCTCGAAGCCGGGGAGGCCGTGCTGCCGCGGCCGCCGATCAAATAGCGCGGGCCTGCCGGGCGCGGCATGCAGCCAAACCGGCTTCCCCAAATTAGTTATGTCATATAATGATTGGCGGAAGTTGTCCGGCCGGACCGAAAAGGCCGGGGAGGAGTTCGCCCATGACATTCATCTATCCCACCGACAGCAACAAGGCGCATCCGCTGCCGCTGTCGCCCGACTACAAGAGCTCGATCAAGCGCGCGCCGAACAAGCCCTTGATCCCGATGCGGCATACGCTGTCGGAGTTGACCGGTCCGGTCTACGGCCACGAGACCGTGCGCAAGGGCGATAACGACCTCACCACCCAGCATACCGGCGAGCCGATCGGCGAGCGCATCATCGTCCACGGGCATGTGCGCGACGAGGACGGCCGGGGCGTGCCGAGCCTCACTGGTCGAGATCTGGCAGGCCAATTCCTGCGGCCGCTACGTCCATGTCCGCGACCAGCATCCGGCGCCGCTCGATCCGAACTTTACGGGCGCCGGCCGCACCGTCAGCGATGCCGACGGCTATTACCGCTTCGTCACCATCAAGCCGGGTGCCTATCCCTGGGGCAATCATCACAACGCCTGGCGACCCGCTCATATCCATCTGTCGGTGTTCGGCCATTCCTTCGTCACGCGCCTCGTGACCCAGATGTATTTCCCTGCTGACCCGCTGTTCCCGTTCGACCCGATCTTCAACTCGGTGCCGGACGAGAAGGCGCGGGCGCGGATGGTCTCCTCGTTCGACCTCGAGAACACCCAGCCCGAATGGGCGCTGTGCTACCGGTTTGACATCGTGCTGCGCGGCAAGAACGCCACCCCCATGGAGAATCACTAGTGCAGGACAATGGGATCACGCCATCGCAGACCGTCGGCCCGTTCTTCAAATACGGCCTGACGCCGACCGGCGACTACGCCTGGAACGACGCGTTCACCCACTCGACGTTGACGCCCGACGTCACCGGCGACCGCATCCGTATCGAGGGCCGCGTGTTCGACGGCGACGGCGTTGTCGTGCCGGATTGCATGCTGGAGATCTGGCAGGCGGACGCGCAAGGCCGCTTTGCCGACCCGCAGGACAAGCGCGCGCTGCCGAATGCGAGCTTCCGCGGCTTTGCCCGTTGCGGCACCGACAAGGACGGCAATTTCGCTTTCGAAACCATCAAGCCTGGCACCGTGCCGGATCCCGACGGCAAGCCGCAGGCGCCGCACATCCTTGTTGCGGTGTTCGGACGCGGCATGCTGCGGCATCTCTACACCCGCATCTATTTCAGCGACGAGACCGGCAACGCCACCGATCCCGTGCTGGCGCTGGTGCCCGCCGATCGCCGCGCCACGCTGACCGCGGTGCGCGAAGCCGGCAAGCCGGTGTACCGGCTCGACCTGCGGCTTCAGGGCGACAACGAGACGGTGTTCTTCGACGTTTGAGGGGACGCGTGCCGGGGATGTCTGGTCTCCGGCACGCGTTTCTCGTTCGGCGCATCAAAACCGAAGCCGCATCGCTTCCGGGTCGAACGATCGTCTTTAAGGCCTGTGCGTCAGCTCTACTGACTCAAATACCGATGACTTAATGCCGAATTCCCGTAGTAATGCGGGGTTCGCGTTACTCAATTCCTGCGCGAAGCAATCCCGTATTTACCGTGTTCGTCTAGGGTGGCCGCAGTTTCGATGCCGACTCTGGATTGCTTCATGAAGTTTCGTCTGTCGTTGTCTTCTGCGATCATTGCGTTCGGCGTCGTGCTCGCCATCGGCTTCGCAGCCGTGGTTTCGACCAGCCTCTATGCCTTGAAGGAGCCTCAAGGTCGGCGGTCCGCTCTATTCCGACATCAAGCTGGGCAACGACCTCATCGCCGACATCCTGCCGCCGCCGGAATATGTCATCGAGGCCTATCTCGAGGCGACCCTCGCCATGCGCGAGCCGGACCAGCTGGCGGCCCATGGCGAGCGCCTGGTTCAGCTTCGCAAGGACTATGACGAGCGCAAGGCGTTCTGGGTCGCCTCCAGCCTTGCGCCCGACCTGAAGACCGCGCTGGTGTCGAAGTCCGACGCCGAGGTGCAGAAATTCTGGAAGGCGTCGGACCAGCTCCTGCCGGCCCTCAAGGCCAAGGACGCGGCCGCATCCGAGCGCGCCTATGCGCAGCTCAAGGACGCCTACACTGCGCATCGCGCCGTGATCGACAGCATCGTCGAGAACGCCAACAAGCAGAATGCCGCCATGGAGAAGCTGGCGGCCGATCGCGACAGCTCGATGCTCTATATCCTCCTCGGCGTCTCCGCCGCGGTTCTGGCCTTCGTTGCCTTGGGCCTGCTCGGCGTTGCGCTCGGCGTGGTGCGCCCGATCGTGCGCATGACGGGCACGATGCAGAAGCTCGCGACCGGCGATCTCGCCGCCGACATTCCTTTTGCCGACCGCAAGGACGAGGTCGGCTCGATGGCGGGCGCGCTCGTGGTGTTCAAGCAAGCGGCCGTCGAGAATGCCCGCCTGCGCGAGGAGCAATTGCGGCAGGAGCAGGCGGCGGCCCTCGCCAAGCGCTCCGCCCTGCACCAGATGGCCGAGACCGTCGAGCGCGAGACCGGCCGCTCGGTCGACACCGCCGGCGCAGCGACGCAAGGCGTCGAGCGGGCTGCGTCCAGCCTGTCCGAGATCGCAAGGTCGCTCTCCGCGCAGTCGCAGGCGGTCGCTGCGGCCTCTACCCAGGCCCTCGGCAGCTCGCAGACCGTCTCGGCCGCGGCCGAAGAGCTGAGCGCCTCGATCCGCGAGATCGCAAGCCAGGTCTTGCGGACCAGCACTGTGACGAAATCGGCGGTCGCCGGCCGCGAGCAGGCGCGCTCGACCATCCAGTCGCTGGCGGGATCGGTGAAGAAAATTGCGGAAGTCTCCGACCTCATCGGCGGCATCGCCGGCCAGACCAACCTGCTGGCGCTGAACGCCACGATCGAGGCGGCGCGTGCCGGCGAGGCCGGGCGCGGCTTTGCCGTGGTCGCGGCCGAGGTGAAATCCCTGTCGGACCAGACCGCCAAATCCACCGAGGAGATCACGCGGCTGATCGCCGAGATCCAGGCCTCGACGCAGGCCGCGGTCGATGCCGTCGAGACGATGGGCGGACATATCGTCGAGATCGACGGCGTCGCGACCTCGGTTGCCGCCGCGATGGAAGAGCAGGATGCTGCGACCCGCGAGATCGCGCGGTCGATCTCCGAATCGGCGTCCGCGGCCAAGGAGGTTTCGGCCAAGATCGGCAATGTCAGCCGCGACGCCACATCCGTGAACGAACGCGCCGCGGAGGTCAGGCAGGCGATCGCCGGTATGGCGGCCAATCTCGAACAGTTGCGGTCGGTCGTGGTGAGGACCGTGCGCGAATCCACCGCGGCCGCCTGACGCCGGGCGCGAGGCCCTGCCGCTGGTGCCCGCAATTGTGATCGTGCAGTATGGCGCGGGACAGGGGCATCGTGGTCATGACACCTCCACAATTGCCGGCGGTCGTTGAACCGGCTCGACTGACGGCTGCGCTGCGCAGGGGCGGCGTGCTCGACGCCGGCGCGGTCCGCGAAGTGAAGGTGCTGCACCAGCGCGACACCTTGGTGTCACATATCATCCGGCTTGGCCTGCGCTATGTCGGCGAATCCGCCGGCGCCCCGCAATCGCTGATCCTGAAGACCGCGAATTCCGACTTTGCCGAGAAGCTTGCCAATGGCGGCCGGCACGAGGTCGAATATTACACGCAACTGACGCCGGGTATGCCGCCGGGACTGGTGCCTCGTTGCTTCGATGGTCATTTCGACGAGGGCAGCCTCGTTTGGCATCTCCTGCTCGAGGATCTCACCGACAGCCACGAGACCGCGGCGGCCTGGCCGCTGCCGCCGTCGCGCGAGCACATGATCGCCATCGTCACCACGCTCGCACGCTGGCATGCGGCCTGGTGGGACCATCCGGCCCTCGGCGACGGCGTCGGAGTCTGGGCGAGCCCCGAGGACAGTGCGGAGCGGATGGAGACCTTCGCGGGCCATTACGACCGCTTTGCCGATTCTCTCGGTGATCGCCTCAGCGAGGAGCGGCGTATCCTCTATCGCCGTCTGATCGATCGGTCGGAGCAGCTGTCGCAGCGTTACCAGTCACGCCGTCACATGAGCATCACCCATGGCGATGCCCATGTCTGGAACTTCCTGCTGCCGCGCGCCGGCGTCGCCGATACCGTGCGCATCTTCGATTTCGACCTGTGGAGCATCAACGTTCCTACCCACGACCTCGCCTACATGATGGCGATGCACTGGTATCCGGAACGCCGGCAGGCGCTCGAGCGCACGATGCTCAACCTCTACCACGACGCGCTGCTCGAGAGCGGTGTCACCGGCTATACCCGCGGCGCGCTCGATCGCGACTACCGCTGGGCCGTGCTCTGGCAGATCACGCGTCCGGTCTGGCAGTGGAGCATCAACATCCCGCCCGTGATCTGGTGGAATAATCTGGAACGGATATTCGCGGCCGTGGACGATTTAGGGTGCGAGGAGTTGCTGGGGTAGCTGGCGCCGTCCGCTCGGTGTGGTGTGAGGCGCGATGACGGCTCAACCTTCTCGGTGTCGTCCCCGCGAACGCGGGGACCCATAACCACAGGGTGCAGTCGTAACGTAAGCTGCGAACTCCGAGCCCTCGCCAAACCACTTCCTGTGGTTATGGGCCCCCGCGTTCGCAGGGACGACAGCGGAGAGTGTGGATCGAGAGCGCCCTACTCCATCACCGCATGTTCCGGCCCGGCTGCCTGCTTGCGCAGCGTGGCCTTGGTCGAGCCGATCAGCAGGGCGAGCGGGATGGTGCAGAGGATGAAGATCATCACCAGCTGGTAGTCGTGCGCGAAGGCGATGATCTGTGCCTGCACGCTGACCATCCTGTCGGCCATGGCGCGGCCGGCGTCGGTGGACAAATTGATCAGGCCGCGGACGTCGGGCATCTGCAGGGCATGGTTGAACGGGTTGACGTGCTCGGACAGGATCGCATAGGTCCGCCGCGTCCCCTGGGTCAGCTGCGCGATGACGACGGAGATGCCGACCGAGCCTCGCGACGTTGCGCATCAGGGTCAGCATCGCGGTGCCGTCGGTGCGCAGCTCGTTCGACAGCGTCAGGAACGCCACGGTCGAGAGCGGCACGAAGACGAGGCCGAAGCCGAAGCCCTGGATGACGCTGACGGTCACGATCTCCGGCACCTGGGTCAGATCGGTCCACCCGGTCATCTGGAACAGCGAGCCTGCGGTCAGGGTCAGGCCGGAGATGATCAGCGTGCGCGCCTCGAAATAGCGCATCATGCGGCCGACCAGCATCATGGCGAAGAAGGTGCCGAAGCCGCGGCTCGCCAGCAGCAGGCCGGCGGTGATGATGGGGTAGCCGATCACGTTCTGCATATAGGGCGAGGCCAGCGCCATGGTCGAGAACAGCACGAGCCCCATCACGACCATGAACATGCAGCCGGTGACGAAGTTGCGATCCCGGAACAGTGCGAAGCGGATGAACGGCGTCGAGGTCGTGAAGGAATGAGCGAGGAAGAAGTAGAACGCGACGGCCGAGACGATGAACTCCGCGAGGATCTCATTGGATTCCAGCCAGCCCAATTGCTCGCCGCGGTCGAGCGCGAGCTGAAGCGAGCCGATCGCAACCGCCAGCGCAGCGAAGCCGAAGAAGTCGAATTTGAGGTTGAGATTCTTGTCGGTCTCGTCCATGAACACGATCAGCCCGAGCACGGTGATGGCGCCGAACGGCAAATTGACGAAGAACACCCAGTGCCAGGAATAGGTCTCGGTCAGCCACGCGCCCAGTGACGGACCCATGATCGGGCCCATCATCACGCCCATGCCCCAGATCGACATCGCCTTGGCGCGTTCCTGCAGCGTGTAATAGTCGAGCATGACCGACTGCGACAGCGGCACCAGCGCCGCGCCGAACACGCCCTGCAGCAGGCGGAACAGCACCATCTGGTTGATGTCCTGCGCGAGACCGCACAGCACCGAGGCCATGGTGAAGCCGGCCGAACAGATGATGAAGATGCGCTTGCGGCCGAAGCGGTTGGCGATCCAGCCCACCGGTGCCGTCATGATCGCGGCCGCGACGATGTAGGAGGTCAGCACCCAATTGATCTGGTCCTGCGAGGCCGACAGCGTGCCTTGCATGTAGGGCAGGGCGACGTTGGCGATGGTGGTGTCCAGCGCCTGCATGATGGTCGCCGTCATGGCGCAGATCGTCACCATGTTCCGGCGCAGGCCGGGGACCATCAGATTGGCGTTGGGACCGGACATCCGATCAGTCCTCGTCTTTGTCCTGGCTTGCGGTCGCCGACAAGCCGAACAGGCCGGCGAGCGAGCGCTGATGGCCGGTGTCGATGGTGGCATAGACGCTCATGCCGGCCTTCAGCTTCCGCACGTATTTGTCGGTCTCGTCGAAATAGATGCGGATCGGCACGCGCTGCACCACCTTGACGAAATTGCCGGTGGCGTTCTGCGGCGGCAGGATCGCGAATTGCGCGCCGGTGCCGGGCGAGAGCGAACCGATCTTGCCCTTGAAGACATGGCCCGGGAACGCGTCCACCTCGAGCGTGACGGCCTGCCCCTCGGTGACGTGGGTGAGGTCGCTCTCCTTGGGATTGGCGTCGACCCAGGGATGGGCGACGTCGATGATGGAGAACACCGGCGTGCCGGCGGTGACGAAGCGGCCGAGCTGGATCTGCTCGACCTGCGTCGCCACGCCATCCATCGCCGCGCGCAGCACGGTATGGTCGAGGTTACGCTGGGCGTCGTCCAGCTTGGCTTTTGCCTGTGCGTAGGGCGGGAATTGCTCCAGCGGCAATTCGGTGTTGCCGAGCAGTTGAGTCCTGGCGTTGGAGAGCTGCTGCTTGATGTATTGCGCCTGCGCGCCGGCGGTGACCAGTGCATTCGAAGCGTTGTCGAGATCGAGCTGCGAGCCGAAATTGTTCTTCACCAGCGCCTGCTTGCGCTCGACGTCGCGCTTCTTCAACTCGATACCCTGCTGGGCCAGATCGAGCATGTCGCCATAGATCTTGATGTTGGCGACGAGGTTGTCGTAGGTCGTGCGCGCCTGCGCGAGCTGCGCCTTGGTCTCCTCCACCGCGAGGCGGAACGGCACGGGGTCGATCTCGAACAGCTCGTCGCCCCGCTTGACCGTCTGGCCTTCCTTCACGACCACCTTCAGGATCTTGCCGGAGATGTCGGGCGTCACCAGCACCTTCTGCGCGCCGACATAGGCATCGTCAGTGCCGACATAGCGGCCGCCATGCAAATAGAAGGTGAGGCCGGCGATTGCGGCTGTAAGAGGCAGCACGACGAGGAGCAGGAAGCGGCGATAGCGGCGCAGGCCCGCAATGAAGCGGCGGCGCGGATCGGTGCCGGCTTTCTTGGTCGGCTTGCCGCTGTCCGCCTTCTGCTCGGGCTGGAACTTGAGGACTTGATCAGCCATAGCGCTGCTCCTTGCGCGCTTGTTCCGCACCGCTGGTCTGGATCGCAGTGCGGACGTTTTCCTTGATGGTTTCGAGCTGGGTGAGAAGACGATGGGCGTCCGCCGGCGTGATGCCCTCCAGCGCGTTGGCGGTGAGACTCGGACTTCAGCCCGCTCATCCGGCCGAGTAATTGCCGACCGGCCTTCTTCAGGTGCAGGCGCTTGACGCGGCGGTCCGAGGCGTCGTTGCGGCGCTCGATCCAGTCGTTGTCGCAGAGCTTGTCGATCAGCCGGGTCAGCGTGATCGGCTGCATCTCGAGCAGCTCGGCGAGTTCCGACTGCTTCATGCCCTCGCTGCGCTCGACCTTGGCCAGCACCGCCCATTGGGCGCGGGTGATGCCGAAACGCGAGGCCTCCTTGTCGGCATAGACGCGGAGCAGGCGGTAGAGCCTCGCCCAGCGTGAACAGGAAGTTTTGGTCGACCGACCCGCGGGTCATAAGCTTCGTCTCCAATAAGCTTGGATATGATAAGCAAGCTTATGATTATTTCACGGCGGATTAACGGGACGCTGTCCCGCGGGATGAGCATGGCTGGCAGCCGTTCGCCGGGTCCTGCTTTGGGTTCCCGTGCCCAACTGCTAGACTGGTGACCGCATGACCCTCGCCAAGCCGGCTTTTCCCGCGCCCGACCACGATCACGGCCGCTGCACCGCGGATGCGCTGGCGCATGCCGAGGAGGTCTGCGAGCAGCGCGCGCAGAAATTCACGCCAATTCGCCGCCAGGTTTTGGGTGCGCTGCTCTCCAGCCACCGCCCGCTTGGCGCCTATGAGGTGATCGACGAGACTCGCCAAATCCATGTCCCGGCCGGCGCCGATCACGGTCTATCGCGCTCTCGATTTTTTGATGGCCAACGGTCTCGTGCATCGCATCGAAAGCCGCAACGCCTATCTCGCCTGTGCCGCCCATGACCACGACGCGACCTCGGCGGTGGCGTTCCTGATCTGCGAGCGTTGCGGCCTGGTCGGCGAGATCCCGTCGGCATCCTTCGCCGGAGATCTCAACGCCGCAGCGCGCAGCTCGGGCTTTGCTCCCAAATTGTCCGTGGTGGAGATCACGGGCGTCTGCACCCATTGCCAGAAAGCTGCATAAAGCAACAACGGCGCAAAGCCGGTTTTTCGGGAAGACATGTCCTCATCACAAGCCAACCTATCCGCCGCACGTCCTCTCAGTGCCGGCGCCATCGCCCTGATGCTCATGCTGTGCCTGACCTGGGGGTTCAACCAGATCGCGGTGAAGCTGGTGCTGCCGGACATCCCGCCGATGCTTCAGGCCACGATCCGCTCGGCGGGCGCGCTGCCGGTGCTGTTCATCATCGGCACGCTTCGCGGCGTCAAATTCTTCGAGAACGATCGCACATGGAAGCCGGGTCTGATCGCCGGGCTGATGTTCGGCATTGAATTCGTGCTGATTTTTCAGGGGCTGCGCCTCACCTCGGCCTCGCGCGCAGTCGTGTTTCTCTACACCGCGCCGTTCTTCGTCGCGCTCGGCTCCTACCAGGTGCTCGGCGAGCGGCTCGGCGCCTCGCAATGGCTGGGCCTTGCCATCAGCTTTGCCGGCGTCGCACTCGCGATCGGCGTGCCGCAGCCCAATGTCGATTCGCATGTTCTGCTCGGCGACCTCATGATCGTCGGCGGTGCCGCGCTGTGGGCGGCGACCACGCTGGTTGCAAAGGGCACGCGGCTGCGGTTCGCCGCCCCTGAAAAGGCGCTGGGCTACCAGGTCGCCACCTCGATCCCGATCCTGGGGCTGGCGGCCTTTTTGTTCGGCGAGACCATCACGCACACGCCGGCGCCCCTCTCGCTCGGCCTGATGGCCTTCCAGGCGATCTGGGTGGTTGGAACCACGTTCACGCTTTGGTTCGCTCTGGTGAAGACCTATTCGGCCAGCAAATTGTCGGCTTTTACCTTCATCACCCCTTTGTTTGGCGTGGTGGGTAGCTATTTCATCATGCACGACACCTTGAGCCTGGCCTTTGGGGCGGCTGCCGTCCTTGTAATTGCTGGGCTTTTTCTGGTTAACCGTCCGAGCCAAACGGCGGCGGCGCCAGCTGATGCATTGCTGAACGTCACCAAAACCTGATATTTGGACCCCATGAACAAGCCCGAAACCACCATCGATTCCGACATCGCGGGGCCTGCACCGCGTCATCGTACCACCCAGGTCAAGGTCGGCGACGTCGCCGTCGGCGGCGGCGCGCCGATCGTCGTGCAGTCGATGACCAACACCGACACGGCAGACATCGACGGTACCATTGCCCAGGTCGCGGCGCTCGCGCGCGCCGGCTCCGAAATGGTCCGCATCACCGTGGACCGCGAGGAAGCCGCGGCGGCCGTGCCGCACATTCGCGACGGCCTCGCCAAGCGCGGTATCACCACGCCGCTGATCGGCGACTTCCACTATATCGGTCACAAGCTGCTCGCGGCCTATCCGGCCTGCGCCGAGGCGCTCGCCAAGTACCGCATCAATCCCGGCAATGTCGGCTTCAAGGACAAGCGCGACACCCAGTTTGCGGACATCATCGAGATCGCCAACAAGAACGACAAGCCTGTGCGCATCGGCGCCAATTGGGGCTCGCTCGACCAGGAGCTACTCACCAAGCTGATGGACGAGAACGCCGCCTCCGCCAATCCACGCGACGTTCGCGCCGTGACGCGCGAGGCCATGGTGCAGTCGGCGCTGCTGTCGGCCGCGCGCGCCGAGGAGCACCGGCATGCCCAAGGATCGCATCATCCTCTCCGCGAAAGTCTCGGCGGTGCAGGACCTGATCGCGGTCTACCAGGATCTCGCCAGCCGCTCCGACTACGCCATCCATCTCGGCCTCACCGAAGCCGGCATGGGCTCGAAGGGCATCGTGGCCTCCTCGGCAGCGCTCGGCATCCTGCTGCAGCAGGGCATCGGCGACACCATCCGCATCTCGCTGACGCCGGAGCCCGGCGGCGACCGCACCCGTGAGGTGCAGGTCGGCCAGGAGCTGTTGCAGACCATGGGCTTCCGCACCTTCGTGCCGCTGGTTGCGGCATGCCCCGGCTGCGGTCGCACCACCTCGACCACGTTCCAGGAGCTGGCCCGCTCGATCCAGGATTTCATCCGCGATGAGATGCCGGCCTGGAAGACCAAGTACCCCGGCGTCGAGGAGCCTCAACGTCGCCGTCATGGGCTGCATCGTCAACGGCCCCGGCGAATCCAAGCACGCCAATATCGGCATCTCCTTGCCCGGCACCGGCGAAGCGCCGGCTGCGCCCGTCTTCGTGGACGGCAAGAAGTTCCGCACGCTGCGCGGCCCGACCATCTCCGCCGACTTCAAGGCGCTGGTGATCGACTATATCGACCAGCGCTACGGCCAGGGCGCCAAGGTGCCGGTGACCGCGGCGGAGTGATTTCACTCCACTCGCGCCCCACACTCCGCTGTCGTCCCGGCGAACGCCGGGACCCATAACCACAGGGAGTGGTTATGGTGCGAGATGATGGCTCCGGGTCTTCGTCAAATGTAGTTTGGTGGCTATGGATCCCGGCGTTCGCCGGGATGACACCGATAGTTGCAACGCAGATTGCACATCCATCACGGTGAGCTACGATACCTCCCAATCAACAATGATCGGGAGACACGCCATGAGACTCACTCGCCGGCAAGCAGGGCCCGCGCTACCGCCACACCACGGATGACGGCGCGCCCTACGAGACCATCGCGGTCGAAAAGCTCACCCCCATCATCGGTGCGGAAATCTCCGGCATCGACATCGGCGCGCTGGTCGAGGGCGATGCCCGCTCCAACCGGCAGATGGACGAGATCCACCGCGCGCTCGCCGAAAACCTCGTCATCTTCTTTCGCGACCAGAGCATCACGCCGAAGCAGCATCTCGCCTTCGGCCGCAAGTTCGGTGAGCTGCATTTCCATCCGGCAGCGCCGCATGAAGACGAAGACCCGGCCTTGATGAAGATCTATGCCGACAAGAACTCGCCGCGCGCGAACGGCGAGGGCTGGCATTCCGACGTGTCCTGCGATCTCGAGCCGCCGATGGGCTCGATCCTCTACATCAAGCAATGCCCGCCGCGCGGCGGCGACACGCTGTTCGCCAATATGTACGCGGCTTACGAGGCGCTGTCGGACCGCATGAAGGCGTATCTCGACGACCTGACCGCGCTGCATGACGGCGAGCCCATCTATCGCGGCCTCTATGCCAATTACGGCGTCGCCGACCGTCCGTCCTATCCGAGCGCCGAGCATCCCGTGGTGCGGACCCATCCGGTCACCGGCAAGAAAGCGCTCTACGTCAACCGCGGCTTCACCCGCCACATCAACGGAATCCCGCGCGACGAGAGCGACGCGATGCTGGCCTACCTCTACCAGCACGCCGAGAACCCGCTATTCCAATGCCGCTTTCGCTGGACCGAGAACGCCATCGCCTTCTGGGACAACCGCTGCACCCAGCACCGCGCCATGTGGGATTACTGGCCGCACACGCGGTCCGGCACGCGGGTGACGGTGAAGGGGAGCGGCCGGTTTAGGACGCTCCTGCCCCGGACGCAGCGCAGCGCTCCTTCAGCGGTGCGCTGCAGAGCCGGGGCCATACCTGCGGCAGGCTGGGTCCCGGCTCAGCGTCGCGTCATTTCATGCCGCGCCGCGTCCGGGACACGAAAGCTGTTCCTGCGTTGACGTCCTGCCACTCCCGCGCCAATCTTCCCGAAAAGACAAATCGGGAGGATTTGCCATGCTCCGCGCAGAGGACAATAAATTCCTGACCGAGTCCGGCCCCGGGACGGGCATGGGCGAATTGTTGCGGCGGTTCTGGATTCCCGTGCTGCTGTCCGAAGAACTTCCTGAGCCAGACGGCGAACCGAAGAAGATCGTCGTTCTTGGCGAGGAGTTGCTGGCCTTCCGCGACTCGCGCGGCGTGGTCGGGGTCATCGATCAATACTGCCCGCATCGCGGCGCCAATCTCTGGCTCGGCCGCAACGAAGAGTGCGGCATCCGCTGCGTCTATCACGGCTGGAAGTTCGACACCGACGGCCGCTGCGTGGACATGCCGACGTCCTATCCCGATCTCAACGCCAAGGATCTCATCCGCATCAAGTCCTATCCGGCGCGCGAATGGGGCGAGATGATCTGGGCCTATATGGGGCCCCTCAAGGCCACGCCCGAGCTACCCGACCTCGAGATGGCGCTGCTGCCGGAATCGCATCGCTACGTCAGCAAGAAATGGCAGGACTGCAACTGGGTGCAGGCGCTGGAAGGCTCGATCGACACCGCGCATTTCACCTTCGCTCATCTCTCCTTCGACAAGGAGGAGAACGAGATTTTGGACATCAAGAAGCATTTTGTGAATCCGATCGCACGGATGTCGAGCGACCACATGCGCTGGATCGCCGAGGATCCGCGTCCCGTGATCAAGGTCGCTCCGCACGAAGCGGGGCTGACGATCGCCGGCGGCCGTCTCACCGGCGGCGACAACATCTACTGGCGCATCGCGCAGTTCCTGATGCCGTTCCATGCTTACGCGCCGAGCGCGATGCCGGGCGAGAACGTCTTTGGCCAGACCTTCGTGCCCGTCACCGACACCAATTGCTGGATCTACACCTATGTCTGGAATCCCGAGCGGCCGCTGACGCAAGGCGAGCGCGACGCCTATGATCGCGGCAATGGCGTGATCGCGGAGGTCGACGACAATTACGTGCCGCTGCGCCACAGGGGCAACGACTATCTGATCGACCGCAAGCTGCAGAAGACCCGAAGCTACACCGGCATCAAGGGCGTCTCCGAGCAGGACGCCGCCGTGCAGGACAGCCAGGGCCCGATCGCCGATCGCACCCGCGAGCATCTCGGACCGACCGATCTCGGCATCATGCATTTCCGCAAAACCGTGATGGAGCTGGCGCGGGCGCTGCAGCAGGGCGAGCCGCCGCCGCAGGCCGCGCATCAGGACCGCTATGCGGTGCGCTCCGGCGCCTGCGTCACCAGCAAGACCAAGGATCTGCCGGCCGTGATGCTGGAACGTTTCGGCGATGCCGCGGGCTTTGTCGGCCGTCCCAGGGTCGCGGCAGCGGAGTAGCGCGTGAGGCAATCGCGCAGCATCATCGCCGGGCTGGTTGCCGCGATCGTGTTGTCGCCGCTCGCGCCTGCCGGCCGCAGCGAGGCCGCTGCTGCGCGAAAGGTCGCGAAGGCGAGGCCGAAGCCGCAGCAATCACCGGCCAAATGCGAAATGCCGAGATTCAGGATCGTCGTCGACGTCGGTCACACCCCGATTCCTACGGCGCGCTCAGCGCGCGCAATGATCCGGAGTTCGGCTTCAATCTCGTTCTCGCCAAGCTCATCACCGCCAAGCTCAAGTCCGAAGGCTTTGCGGCCACCCGCCTGCTCGTCACCGACGGCAAGGCGCGGCCGAGCCTGTTCAAGCGGGTCAGTGCCGCGAACGACGGTCGGGCTGATCTCTTCTTGTCGATCCATCATGATTCCGTTCCGGACAAATTGCTGGAGATTTGGGAGTTCGACGGCGCAAGGAGCTATTTCAGCGATCGCTTTTCGGGCCACTCGCTGTTCGTGTCGCAGCAGAATCCGCACTTCGCCACCAGCCTGGCGCTGGCCCGGATGATCGGCCGGCAATTGAAGGCGCAAGGACTGCACTATGCCAGCCAATATTCCCTGCCGGTGATGGGCCGTTACCGGCGCCAGTTGCTCGACAAGGATGTCGGCGTCTACCGCTATGACGGTCTCGTCGTCCTCTCGCGGACGAGCAGCGCGGCCGTGCTGCTCGAAGCCGGCTCCATCATCAACCGCGACGAGGAAATGGTGATGAACTCGCAGGAGCGGCATGAGACGATTGCGGCAGCCGTGGCGGCGGCAATCGGGGAGTTTTGCGAGAGGCGGTAGTCGTCCGGCGCCGTCACTGCGAGCGCAGCGAAGCAATCCAGAATGCCGCTGCGGAAAATCCGTGGATTGCTTCGCTGCGCTCGCAACGACGAGGAGGCTATAGCGGCACGCCCCGATACTCCCGGTTCGCCAGGCTGGCCTCCTCCAGATCCAGATCGCGCTCGATTCGCCGCCGCGTCTCGTCGGTGATCTGGCCGTCGCGCAGGAGGTTGTGGATGAATTTGCGTTCGGCGGCGATCAGGTCGCGAGTCAGCGCGGTGCCGGCGGCGGAGACGTCGTGGTGGGTGGGGTCGAGCGAATCGGGAAGCTGGTTGACGCGGATTTCGTGGCGGGCGCGCAGCAGCCGCATCACCTCCTCCGACACTTCTTTCTCCTCATTCAGAGCGTCCAGCGATTTCAACGCGGCGTCGAGCGCTTGGCGCCGGGCCGCGATCTCGGCCTCGTGCTCGGCGACATGCTCGTTGCGGCCGGCCTGCGCGACGCCAAGCCAGCGCACCACCGGCGGCAGCGTGAGACCGACGCCGATCAGCGTGACGAAGATGACACCGAAGGCCACGAACAGGATCAGGTCGCGATACGGGAAAGCATCCCCGTCCGGCAGCGTGAACGGTAGCGCCAGCGCGGCCGCCAGCGACACCGCGCCGCGCACGCCGGTGAAGGCGAGCACGAACGGCCATTGCCATGGCGGCGACGGATCGCGCTGACGCAGCGATTTGCTGAGCATTCGCGGCAGATAGGTCGCGGGATAGAGCCAGACGAAGCGCGCCAACACCACGATCACCAGCACCACGGCGGTCGCGATCAGGATGTCGTCGAGCGGGAACGCCTTCGATTTCTCGTAGAGCGCGCGCATCTGGAAGCCGGTGAGCAGGAACAGCACGCCCTCGATCAGGTAGATCACGAGATCCCAGAAGAAGATGCCCTGCAGGCGCGTCGCCGAGGAGATCAGCAGCGGGCCGTTCCAGCTCACATAGAGCCCGCAGGCGACGGTCGCGATCACGCCGGAGCCGCCGAGATGCTCGGGCAGCCAGTAGGAGACGTAGGGCGTGATCAGCGACAGCGTCAGCTCGACCTGCGGATCCCCGGACCATTTGCGGAAGCGAAGGGAGAGCCAGCCGACGCCGATGCCGAAGGCGATCTCGCTGGCGACGATGAGGAGAAATTCGCCGGCCGCGAGCGGCAGCGAGAAATGCCCGATCATGATCGCGGCCAGCGCGAAGCGGTAGAGGATCAGCGCCGTCGCGTCGTTGGCGAGCCCTTCGCCCTCGAGGATGACGAGGAGCCGCCGCGGCATGTTGAGCCGGCGCGCGATCGCCAGCGGCGCCACCACGTCGGGCGGCGCGACGATGGCTCCCAGCAGGAAGCCGATGGTCCAGGGCAGGCCGATCATGTAATGCGTGGCGGCCGCCACCATCGCGGTGGTGAAGATCACGGCGCCGACCGCGAGCAGGACGATGGGGCGCAAATTGTTCCTGAACTCGCGCCAGCTCATGGCGACGCTGGCCGAGTAGATCAGCGGCGGCAGCACCATCAGCAGCACCAGCTCCGGCGGCAGTTCCACCGCCGGCATGCCCGGCACGAAAGCGAGGCCGACGCCGGCCAGCATCAGCAGGATGGCGGGTGCGATGTTGAAGCGGCGCGCGGCCAACGCCACGCCCGCCAGCACGGCGAGCAGGATGAGAAAAGTCTGAAATTTCGCTTCCATGGCGGCCTGTCTTGACCCGGAAGCGACTGCTGCGTCAATGCGCGCGGCTTACGCCAGCCGTTCGGCCACCATGCGTCCGATGCGTGCAAAGGCGGCTTCGATCTGCGCCGCATTCGGCGTGCCGCCCTGGGTATAGGCCGTGATCAGGATCGGCGTCGCGGGCTTTGGCCAGACCACCGCGATATCGCCCGAGGCATCCTTGCCGTTGTTGCCGGTCTTGTCGCCGATGGTCCAGCCTGCGGGCAGGCCGCCGCGCAGCCGGTTCGCGCCGGTCTTGCAATTCACCATCCACTCGGTGAGCAAGGTGCGCGAGGCCGGCGACAGCGCTTCGCCCACCACCAGGCGCCGCAAATTGCCCGCCATCGCCATCGGCGTCGTGGTGTCCTCGGGATTGCCGGGCGGCGAGCGGTTGAGGCTCGGGCTCGTTGTGGTCGAGCCGCGAAATGGTGTCGCCGAGTGATCGCCAGAACGCGGTGAGGGCCGCCGGGCCGCCGATCCGTGCCAGCAGCAGATTGGCGCAGGTGTTGTCGCTGAGGCTCGATGATCGCCTTGCACATGGCGGTGACCGACATCGCGCCGGCCGCGAGATTCTGCCTGGCGACCGGGGCATATTCCAGCAAATCGGCCTGGCCGTAGGGGATCGTGGCCCCGAGCTGCTCCTCGCCACGATCGACCCGCGCCAGCACGCAGGCCGCGAGCGAGGCCTTGAAGGTCGAGCACATCACGAAGCGCTCGTCGGCCCGCCAGGCGAGCTTCTTCCCGTTGGCAAGGTTCTCCGCATAGACCCCGATCCGCCCGCCGCTCTCGCGCTCGTAGGATTCCAGTTCCGGCGGCGCCTCGGCGGCGAGCGCGGGGGAAGCGGCCATCCAGCAGAGCGAGGCAAGCAGGGAGCGGCGGTCGAGATGCATGGGTGACTTTCGGGCGGTGCAGGCGGAGATGTGCCGGACGCTGTATCCGCGCCGTCATCGCGAGCGCAGCGAAGCAATCCAGAATTTCTCCGCGGTGGGATTCTGGATTGCTTCGTCGCAAGAGCCCCTCGCAATGACGGAGACTGGAGGGCGAGCGCGTCCGAATTCAGGCCGCGGAAGGCCGGGCCGTCTTCAGTCCTTCAAATCATAGCGATAGGATTTCGACACGATCTGCCAGCCGTCGGCGAGCTTCATCGCCACGAGATAATCGGTGAAGAAACGCGGCGGCAGCTGGCATCGGACCTTGATGAAGGCGGTCTTGTCGTCCGAGCGGTCGATGGTGACGATGAAGTCCTCGCGCGGCTTGCCTTCGGCCTTGCCGGAGGGGCGCTTGCGCACGCGGTCGAGCCAGTCGGGCACGGTCAGCACCTGCAGCTCACCCTTCTCGACCCAGCGCAAGTCCGCGGAGGGATGGAAGATGGCGCCGAGCTTTTCGGCGTCGCCCTCGTAGAGGCCGTCGAAATAGGATTGCACGACGGCTTCGACGCTCGACCGATTCTGGCTCATGGAGTCATCCTTTTGGTTGATGGCTTGCGGCAAACTTAGTCGTACACATCAAAAAGCGCTATGGGTGTGTCAGCCATCTGCGTGCAGGCCTTGCGATGACCGGATCAGAAAATTCGAATGCTCGTATCCTGGTCGGCGAATGCTATTGCCGCGCCGTGCGCTTCGAGGTGGCGGACGCGTTCTCCTATGCGATGAATTGCCATTGCTCGAACTGCCGCCGGACCACTGGCTCTGCCTTCAAGCCGTTTGCCGGCATCGCGCAGGACCGGCTCCGCGTCGTGAGGGGTGAGGACCTGCGGCTCATTTTCGGCGACGACACCACCCATGACGCCCATTGTGCCCGGTGCGGCTCGCTGCTCTATTCCAGGGTGCGCGACGGACAATGGGTCCATGTCGCGATGGGAACCTTGGTCGACGCCCCCTCGATCCGGCCGAGCGCCCATATTTTCGTGGCCTCGAAGGCGCCCTGGCACGAAATTACGGACGATCTGCCGCAATATCGGGGGCATATCGGTGATGGCTGAGGCAATTCGGCCGACGCCGGCCTGGCAGCGAACCGCAGCCGCGCTGGCGCGACAAACGAAGGGGGCCTCTCGGGTTGCTGTCGTTGCGGCCTTCGTGACCTCCATCACAAGCGCCGGGGCCAGATCCTGCTAAAGCAGTCCCAAAGGGGCTCGTACGTCCCGAACTTCGGAAGTCGTGTCATGCGCAAATTGATCAGAGTCTGCCAGCTTCTCCTCGCCGCCACGCTGCTGTTCGGCACAGGTTCCGCCTTCGCGGGCAACCGCGTCGCGCTGGTGCTTGCCAACTCGGCCTATCAACACGCGCCGTCGCTCACCAACCCCGTCAACGACGGTGCGGTGATGGCGAAGACGCTGAAAGAGGCCGGTTTCGACGTCGTCGATTACCGGCACGACCTCACGGCCCTGGATACACGGCGCGTGCTGCGCGAGTTTGCCGACGCGACCCGCACGGCCGACATCGCCGTGGTCTACTATGCCGGTCACGGCCTCGAGGTCGAGGGCTCGAATTACCTGATCCCGGTCGACGCCAAGCTCGAGCGCGACACCGACGTTTACGACGAGGCGCTCTCGCTCGATCGCATTCTGGTTGCCGTCGAACCCGCCAAGCAGCTCCGTCTCGTCATCCTGGATGCCTGCCGTGACAATCCGTTCGGCAAGAAGATGAAGCGCACGGTCGCCTCGCGCGGCATCGGCCGGGGCCTTGCCCAGGTCGAGCCGACCAGCCCCAACACGCTGATCGCCTATTCGGCGAAGGCAGGCTTCACGGCCCAGGACGGCGACGGTGCCAACAGTCCCTTTACGGTCGCGCTGTCGAAATATCTGACGACGCCTGGGCTCGACGTTCGCCGCGCCTTCGGCTTCGTGCGCGACGAGGTGCTCAAGTCGACCGGCAACAAGCAGGAGCCGTTCGTCTACGGCTCGCTCGGTGGCGAAGACGTGCCGCTGGTCCCGGTCAAGGTCGCGGCGGCTGCACCCGTCGCGCCCGTGGCGAATCCGCAGGCCGATATCCGCCGCGACTATGAGGCTCGCGCTCCAGGTCGGCAACAAGGCGGCATGGGACGCCTTCCTCGCCCAGCACCCCGATGGTTTCTATGCGAACCTCGCCAAGCTCCAGGTCGAAAAGATCGGCGCCGAGCAGGCCCACGCAGCGGCGATCGCGAAGGCGAAGCAGGCCGAGGCCGAGCGGGATCGTCTCGCCGCCCTCGGCGCCCAGAAGGATGCGCAGGTCAGGGCGGCCGCCGATGCCAAGGCCGCCGAGCAGGCGCAGCTTGCCGCGCAGAAGACGAAGGAGCAGGCACAGCAGCAGGCGGCTGCCGCGGAGCAGCAGCGCGTCAATCTCGCCGCTGCGGCCCCCGGCGCGGCGCCGGCCAGCACGGCGAGCCCTGCCGGCACCAACGTCGCCTCGCTGACACCGGCGGCCGCCCCGGCGGATCTCAGCCGCTCGGTGCAGACCGAGCTTGGCCGCGTCGGCTGCTTCTCCGGCTCTGCTGACGGCAACTGGAATACGTCCTCGCAGCGGTCGCTCTCCCAGTTCAACCGCTATGCCGGCACCAAGCTCGACGTGAAGGTGGCGAGCACCGACGCGCTCGACGCCGTCAAGGCCAAGCCGTCGCGCGTCTGTCCGCTGGTTTGCGAACATGGCTTCAAGGCCGACGGCGACAAGTGCAGCAAGATCGTCTGCCGCGAGGGCTACGCGGTCAACGACGACAATGAGTGCGAAAAGCAGCGTGCGGCCAAGCCGGCCAAACCCGCGACCGCCAAGCGCGACGACGGCGATGAGCGTCCTGCGCGGCAGCGTCGTCAGGCCGGCGGTGCGGCGGCCGGGGCCGCGGGTGGTTATGGTGCTGCGGCCGGCATTGCCGCTGGCGCCAGCCGTGCCTCGGGTGGCGGGCAGATGTTCTGCAACAGCACCGGCTGCCGTCCCGTCAGCCGCGGCTGCCATCTCGAATATCGCGGCGGTGGCGGCCCCTCCAATGACGCCAATGCCGAGGTCTGCAACTGACAATTCAGATCGTCCCGGCAACGCCGGGACGATCAGTTCGAAATCGCGCTCGCCGCGATGTTCACGGTCAGGGCCAACAGGGCCGTGTTGTAGATGAATGACACGATGCCGTGCGCGGTGGCGGTGCGGCGGATGGTCTTGCCGGTGATGCCGACGTCGGAGACCTGCGCGGTCATGCCGATCACGAACGAGAAATAGACGAAGTCCCAATAGTCGGCGTGGTCTTCCTTGTCGCCGCTCGGGAATTGCAGGCCGCCCGGCTTGGCGCCGCGGTAATAATCATGCGCGTAATGCAGCGCGAACGTCGTGTGCACGGCGGCCCATGACAGCGCGATGGTGGCAATCGCGATCGTGAGGCTCCCACACGCCACGATGCGGCGTGCCGAGACTCGGAGACGATCGCGGCGATGCTGGCGAATGCGCCTGTGGCCGTCACCAGCAGGATCAGGAAGCGGCCGTCGTCCTGCATCGCGGCTGAGCGGCGGATGTGCTGGTGGTCGTTGCACAGCATCATCGCATAGACCAGCACGAGATAGACCGCGATCAGCGCATCCCAGCCGAACAACAGGCGGGTCACCAACCGGTACGAGCCCGGCAGCAGCAGGCCGACCAGGATGCCGGCCGCAACCGCGATGAAGGTCCGCGGCCGCGCATAGATCAGCCGCACCGGCCGCGACATCTTGCGGAAGCGGGCGAGGGCGGGATCTTCCTTGCCGTTGCCCGCCATAGCAGCGCGTCAGTTCTTCCGCTCGGCGACGAAGCGCGCGGCGGCCTGCAGCACGGCGGCGCGGTCGCCGAAGATCGACACGGCGCTGTCGGCGCGGGCGAGCAGGTCGCGCACGCGCTGCTTGGCGCCTTCGATGCCGAGCTGGGTGACGAAGGTGGTCTTGCCGAGCGCGGCATCGGCGCCGGCCGGCTTGCCGAGCGCGGCAGCATCGCCTTCGACGTCGAGCAGATCGTCGGCGATCTGGAAGGCCTCGCCGAGCGCGCGGCCGTAATCGTCGAGCGCCTGATATTCTTTCTGCGAGGCCTGGCCGAGAATCGCACCGGCGATGCAGCCGTAGCGCAGCAGCGCGCCGGTCTTCATCTGCTGGATACGGGCGACATCGATCGGCTCGTTGCCGCCAAAGCGGCCTTCGCCGGCGAGATCGAGGATCTGGCCGCCGACCATGCCGCCGATGCCGGCGCAGCGCGCCAGCGCGCGTGTCAGCAGGAGGCGCACATTGGCGTCGCGATGGATCTCGTCGCGGGTGACGATGTCGAAGGCGAGCGTCAACAGGCCGTCGCCGGCGAGGATCGCGGTCGCGTCATCGGTCTGCTTGTGCAGGGTGGGACGGCCGCGACGCAGGTCCGAATTGTCCATCGCCGGCAGATCGTCGTGGATCAGCGAGTAGCAGTGGATGCATTCGAGCGCGGCACCGACGAGCAGGGCGGCCTCGCGCGATACGCCGAATACGGCCGCGCTCTCGACCACCAGGAACGGCCGCAGGCGCTTGCCGCCGTTGAGGCTCGAATAGCGCATTGCGTCCATCAGTCGCTTGGGCCGGGCGATCTCATCGTGCAGGATGTCGTCCGATAGCAGGCGCCCGAGCAGGGCTTCGGTGTCATCAGCGGTCTTGTCCAGACGTTTGGCGAAATCGGACGGGGACGTGCCGGTCATCAAGAAAGGCTCCAGAACTAAAATTCGGCGGGACAATCCTTTATGCGCCCGCCCCAGTCAATCGTTTGGAAGGCCTAAAAAGTGCTGGAAAAGGCCCGATTTATCACAGACTTAATAGGGGGACCCGTGGCCGCGTCTCGATCCATGCCGGAAAGCTCGATTTGCGCATCGTCAAAATCCTGCTCGTAGCGCTCGCGGTCGTCATTCTCGCGCCCTATGTGATCGCGCCGTTCTACCGCATCGGCCATCCGGTTTCGACGCTGATGGCTTGGCGCTCGCTTCGCGGCGTGCCGATGCAGCGGGAATGGATCGATCTGGCGGCGATGTCGCCCTCGCTGCCGCGATCGGTGATCGCAGCCGAGGATGCCCATTTCTGCAAGCATCACGGCATCGATTGGGGCGCGCTGCGGGAGGCGATCGATGACGCCAAGGAGGACGGTACGCCGTTCCGGGGCGCCTCCACGATCACCCAGCAGGTCGCGAAAAACCTGTTCCTCTGGCAGGGGCGGGATTTCGTCCGCAAGGCGCTCGAATTCCCGTTGGCACTCTGGATCGATCTCGTCCTGCCCAAACCACGGATCCTGGAAATTTACCTCAACATCGCCGAGTTCGGCCCTAAGGGCCAGTTTGGCGTCGAGGCCGGCAGCGCCTATGCGTTCGGCAAGTCGGCGGAGGACCTGTCCCCCCGGGAGGCTGCCCTGTTGGCCTCGATTCTGCCGAATCCGGTCAAACGCAGCGCCAAGACCCCCGGGCCGGGCGTCCGGCGGCTGGCGGCCACCTATATGGCGCGGGGGCAGGCGAGCTCGCTTGCCACCTGCTGGCGGGAAAATCGCTGATTTCGGGGCCATTCCGGGCGCTTTTTCCGGTTCAGAACCCTAGCTTTACGGCCGACCTTCCTCTATAAGCCCGGCCTTGATCGGCATTTCGCTCGCCCCGTTGGGGTGCTGAGCCGTCCCCGGACGATGCCCTGACAACATCAATCCCTAGAGGATATTGAAATGGCCGTTCCGAGAAGAAAAACCTCGCCGTCGCGTCGTGGCATGCGCCGCTCGGCAGACGCCATCAAGAAGCCGACCTATGTGGAAGACAAGGACTCCGGCGAGCTCCGTCGTCCGCACCATCTCGACCTCAAGACCGGCATGTACAAGGGCCGGCAGGTCCTGAAGAAGAAAGAGTCCTGAGTTTCAGGAGCTTTCTCCGGGCAGGATGATTTCGCCTGCCTGATTTCGGCCCACCCATGAGATAGACAGTGACGGCGGCGGAGCAAATGCTTCGCCGCCGCATTGTCCTGCCCGGACATCATGATCGAGAAGGCATTTCGCCGATGGTCGGTTTCCCGCTGCTTCTGATCCCGCTTGCGGTGTACAACATCATCGCCTTCCTGATGCCCAGCGTGTCCTTTTCGGATGTGCTGTTTCGGGTGCCGATGATCACGGGCGAGGCCTGGCCGGTCACGCTGGCCGATCTCATGCTCGCGCTCGGCGTGGTGCTGTTGCTGCTCGAGGTGGTCAAGGGCGCGCGGCCCGGATCGAAATTCCTGATGGACCATCTGCTGTCGCTGATCATCTTCGGCGCGGCCGCGGCCGAATTCGTGATGTGGCCCAAATTCGGCAACTCGACCTATTTCCTGCTGGTGCTGCTGGCGATGGCGGATTTCCTCGGCGGTATTGCCCAGCGCACGCGCCGCCGCGTCACCTATGTCGCCGAGACCACGGTGCCGGCGCCGCGCAAGGCCAAGCGCCAGGCCGAGGCGCCGGTGGAGGATGCGGCGTCCGAGCGCAAGTTCGAGCCCGTGGTTGCGCCGCCGCCGGCGCCGGTCGAGCCTTCCGCGCATTCGGCGCAGTCGGTCGCTGAATCCGTGCTGATGGATCCTCCTGCGCCGAAGCCGGTGCAGAGCCCGGCCTCGCCGGAAATTCCCTCGCCGCAGCTGCAGCCGGGTAACGGCACGCCGCCGTCTTCAGAGACGCCGCCGCGCTGACCGGCCTCAAGCCACCTGCCGTGTCCGTGCGCTGACGCTCTGCAGCGGGCGTTTGCCGCCATAGGCCATCTGCACGTCTTCGGAAGAGCCGCGGCGCAGCCGGCTCGCCTGGGGCAGCTGCTCGGCGTTGGCGATGAGTTGGGTGATGAAGCTCGGATCGGGGCGCAGTATCGGCGTCTTATGCACCCAGCGTAACGTCGGCATCAGCGGGACCAGGGCCGTGCCGCCCTGCCGCTTGATCTCTTCGATTCCATCCGTCGTCGCCATCGCAACACCGTTCATCAGATTGAGCTGGCGCGTTCTGGGACATTGGCGCCGGTGCATGTGATGGTCTCGCAAGGCTTATGCCGACCGAGACTAATCGTTCCTGGGCGCCGCGGGAACGTGGTTTCCAAATTGTTTATGAACTTTGCCTAGGGTCGAGGACGAATCTGGCCGTATTCTGTGCCGACTCAGGACTCTCCCGCTGTCCCGAAACGAGGCGATCTTGACCCCTGCATTGCCGCAAGCCTCCGACATTCTGGCCGCGCTCGGTCAGGCCGTGTTCGCCTGGGACATCGCCAGCGATGCCATTGTCTGGGGTGACCAGGCTGCCAGCGTCTTTCCCGGCATCCCTTCCGAGCGGCTTGCGACCGGCGCCGAATTCGCCAAGCTGATCGAGCCCGGGCCGTCGCTGCGGACCGCCGCACTGGCGCAGACCTCCGCCGTGCACGGTGCCGACGGCACGCCCTACCGGGTCGAATATGGCGTGCGCATGAGCGCTGCCGATCCCGTGATCTGGATCGAGGAGACCGGCCGCTGGTTCGCCGGCCCTGACGGTCGCCCGGTGCGCGCAATCGGTTCCGTCCGCATCAACAATGAGCGGCATGCCCGCGACGAGGAGCTGACCAAGCTGGCCCGGCTCGATCCGCTGACCGGCGAGGCTCAACCGCTCGCACCTGATCGCAGCCCTGGCCGAGGCGATCGAGGAGACCTCCCGCTTCCGCTCGACCGCGGCGTTCATGTTGGTCAGCATCGACCATCTCGCCCGCGTCAATGACGCCTTCGGCTTCGACGTCGCCGACGCCGTGATCCTCGACATCGCCAAGCGCATCCGCGCGCGCCTGCGCGGCGGCGACGTGCTCGGACGCTTTTCCGGCAACAAGTTCGGCCTGATCCTGAAGAACTGTACCGTCGACGACATGAACGTCGCCGCCGAACGCTTCCTCGTCGGTATCCGCGACGAGGTGGTGCCGACCAAATCAGGCCCGGTCTCGGTCACCGCTTCGATCGGCGCAGTCAGCCTGCCGCGCTACGCCCGCAACACCGACGAAGCCGTCAACCGCGCCCATGAGACGCTGGACGCCGCCAAGCGTCGTCGCTCCGGCTCGTTCGCGGCGTGGCGCCCGGATGCCGCGCGCGACGCGCAGCGCCGCGTCAATATCCGCGTCACCGACGAGATCGTCACCGCGCTGAACGAGCGCCGCATCAAGCTCGCCTATGAGCCTGTGGTGTCGGCCGTCTCGCGCGAGCGCGCCTTCCACGAATGCCTGGTGCGGATGGACCAGGGCGACGGCCAGGTGCTGCTCGCGCCCGACATCGTGCCGGTCGCCGAACGGCTCGGCCTGATCCGCCTGGTCGATCACCGCGTGCTCGAGACTCGTGGTCGCCGAGCTCGCGGCAGCGCCGACATCTGCCTCAGCCTCAATATCTCACCGGATACCACCATGGATCCGGACTGGTGGGCGGGAATCGAGTCGCTCATGCTGGCCCATCCCGGCGTTTCCGAGCGGCTGATCGTCGAGATCACCGAGACGGTCGCGATCCAGGACATCGACGATGTCCGCGGCTTCGTTACGCGGCTGAAGAATTTCGGCAGCCGCATCGCCATCGACGATTTCGGTGCCGGCTACACCTCGTTCCGAAACCTGCGCAAGCTCGGCGTCGATATCGTGAAGATCGACGGCGCCTTCGTGCAGAACATCACCCATTCCGCCGACGACCGCGCCTTCGTGCAGACCCTGATCGATCTCGCGCGCCGGCTCGACATCAAGACGGTCGCCGAATGGGTGCAGGATGAAGAGGCAGCAAGCATGCTGCGCGACTGGGGCTGCGATTATATCCAGGGCCGCCTGATCGGCTTGGCATCGGCAGAGCGGCCGTGGGGCGCGCCGACGGATAGCGCGCTGCCGGCGGCGGGGTAGCGTGTCACGCTAGAATTTTCCCTGTGAAATCAATCCCCCATCTACTGTGCATGGGGTTGTTTTCGCGAAATTGCATCTTAGCCGACCTCTGCAAAATGTTACGCCCCCTCATCCAGCGCCACCAGCTCGCGCTTCTTGCGCAGCGCGGGCAGGAGCGGCGCGATCAGCAGCACCATTGCGAATACGAGGCACACCGCCGAGATCGGTCGCTGCACGAAGGTCCAGAGATCGCCCTGCGACAGGATCAGCGACTTGCGTAAGTTGTTCTCCATCATCGGCCCCAGCACGAAGGCCAGCACCAGCGGCGCCGGCTCGTAGCCGAGCTTGCGCATGAAATAGCCGATGATGCCGAACGCGATCATCACATAGACGTCGAATACGTTGTTGCTGGAGCAGTAGACGCCCAGGATCGTGAACAGGATGATCAGGGGAAACAGGATGTTGTAGGGCAGCTTGAGCAGCTGCACCCACATGCCGATCATCGGCAGGTTCAGAACCAGCAGCATGACGTTGCCGATATACATGCTGGCGACGATGCCCCAGAACAGGCCCGGGTTCTGCGTGATCAGCAGCGGTCCCGGCTGCAGGCCGTGAATGACGAAGGCGCCGAGCAGCAGCGCCATCACCACGTTCGGCGGGATGCCCAGCGTCATCAGCGGAATGAAGGCGCCGCCCGCCGCGGCGTTGTTCGCCGATTCCGGCCCCGCGACGCCTTCGATCGCGCCCTGGCCGAAACGTTCTGGCGTCTTCGACAGCCGCTTCTCCAGCGCGTAAGAGGCGAACGACGCCACCACCGCGCCACCGCCCGGCAGAATGCCGAGGAAGAAGCCGAGGATGGTGCCGCGGCCGACCGGACCTGCGCTCGCCTTCCAATCCTCTTTGGTGGGCAGCAGATGCGTGATCCTGGTGTTGATGACGTCGCGCTTGATCGCCTGCTCGGTGTTGAGAAGCACCTCGGCAACGCCGAACAGGCCCATCACCACGGGCACCAGCCCGATGCCGTCGATCAGCTCCATGCGTCCGAAGGTCAGACGCGGCTGCGCCGTGATGCTGTCGAGCCCGATCAGTCCGAGCACGACGCCGATGCACGCCATCAGCAGCGCCTTCGGCATCGAGCCCTGGGTGAGGAAAGTGAGCACCACGAGGCCCAGCACCATCAGGCTGAAATACTCGGCCGGACCGAATGCGATGGCGACGCTGGCAAGCTTCGGCGCGACCAGCATCAGGGCGATCAGCGCGAACGTGCCGGCGATGAAGGAGCCGAAGGCGGAGATGCCGAGCGCAGGGCCGGCGCGGCCCTGCTTCGCCATCTGGTGGCCGTCGATGCAGGTGACGACGGAGGCCGCCTCGCCCGGGATGTTGACCAGGATCGACGTGGTCGATCCCCCGTACATCGAGCCGTAATAGATGCCGGCCATCATGATGATGCCGGATTCCGGCGTGCCCGACAGCGTCACGGGCAGCAGCAGCGACATCGCCGAGATCGGGCCAATGCCCGGCAGCACGCCGACCAGCGTGCCGATGAAGACGCCGATGAAGCAATAAAGCAGGTTGACCGGCAGCAATGCGACGCCGAATCCATGCGCGACGTTGAGAAGCGTATCCATGGCTCAGCCGATCCCGAACAGGCCCGAGGGCAACTGGATCAACAGCAGCCGCTTGAGCACCCACCACATGCCCGACGGCACCAGCACGGCAACCGGAATCGCCAGCGTCCAGCGGACGGGATCAATCCAGCGCAACAGCAGCAGCATCAACGGGATCGACGACAGCAGAAAGCCAAGCGGCTCCAGCGCGACGGAGAATGCCACCAGACAGGCGATCAGCAGCAGCGGCTTGCTCCAGCGCACATTCTCCCAGCGGGAGGCCAGCGTGGGCCCACCGTCGGTGATCGCCGAGACGATGATGGAGCCTGCGAACACGCACATCAGGATGCCCGTGTAGAACAGCACGTAGCCGGATCCGGGATCGTTGATGGTGCCGAGCTTGAGCTTCATGCCCGACCAGATCACGAAGCCGCCGAGCGCGAGTCCAATTAGCCCGCCCCAAAGTTCGGAGTTGGAGAGGCGGAGTTTGACGTTGGTGTTGTTGTTCATAGGTGCTTGCTCGTGCCCCGGACGCGGCGCAGCACGGAGTGATGCGCTGCAGAGCCGGGGCCCATGAGAGTGGATGAAGGAGGGTGGGTCCCGGCTCTGCGCAGCAGCGTTGCACGCTGCAGCGCGTCCGGGACGCAGAGCAGGCTCGGTTCTACTTCTTCGCCAGCCCGAGCGTCCCGATCACCTTGCGCTCGGACTCCGTCACCTCGACGACGAATTTCTTGTAGTCCTCGGTGTTCTTGTAGTTCGGCACCATGTCGTATTTGGCGAGCGTTGCGACGACGGCCGGATCCTCGACCGCCTTCTTGAAGGCATCGTGCAGCTTGGCGACGATCTTCGGATCGAGGCCCTTGGGGCCGGCGATGCCGAACGGGGAGTCGTAGACCATGGGGTAGCCGAGGCTCCTTCAGCGTCGGCGCATCAGGATAGTTCGGCGAGCGTGAGCCGGTCCACACCATCAACAGGCGGAGCTTGCCGGCGTCGACCAGCGGTCGCCATCCCGTGGAATCCGCCTGGAGCATCGTGTGCTGCCCGAGCACGGCGGCGTTGGTCTCCGCGCCGCCCTTGAAGGGGACTTGCGTCAGCTTGATGCCGGACATCCCGGCGATCTGCTCCATGCCGATATGCAGCGAGGTGCCGGCGCCCGGCGTGGCATAGGTCACCTTGCCGGGGTTCGCCTTGGCGAACTCCACCACGTCCTTCCAGCTCTTGAACTGCGACTCTGCGCTGGTGGTCACACCGAAGGTGTAGCCCGTGAGATGGATGATGTAGGTGAAGTCCTTGGCCGGATCCCACGACACGTCCTGCATCAAGGGCAGGCGGAACACGGTGATCGGAATCTGCGAGATGGTGTACCCGTCCGGCTTCGCCGCGGCTGCCATGGTCGCCGGTCCAACCGTGCCGCCGCCGCCGGCCTTGTTGTCGATCACGATCGGCTGACCCAGCACCTTCGAGGCGCTGTCGGCGACGGCGCGCATCGAGATGTCGGTCGATCCGCCGGCCGGCCACGGCACGATCAGTGTGATCGGCTTGCTGGGATAGTCCTGCGCACCGGCGGCCGTCGAGAGCAGCGCGCCCGTGACAGCCATGGCGGCAAATGCGATCGTCTTCAGCCCATATCGCGGCATCGGAAGTCCTCCCTCGGGGCCTCTTCGGGGCCGCCGTTCTTCGTTCTTGTGAGAGGATTGTTCCCGAAATCGCGGGAGAAGAAAAGCGCGTTGCGCGAGCCGCGTGCGGCGGTTGGTGCGGCAATCCCGGCAGAGACCGCCAGATGCGACAATTGGTCGTTTGGCCGTGTGCCGAGAGGCGGAATTTGCGGGAGCCGACGCCGCTACGCCACGCGCCGGACCATGTTCAGCGTCTCGATGGTGCGGTCGACCTCCGCCGCGGGGCAGGGCTTGCCGAAATAATAGCCCTGCACGGCGGTGCAGCCGCATTCGCGCACGAAGTCGAGTTGCTCCTCGGTTTCCACACCCTCCGCCGTCGTCTCGACGCCAAGCACGGAACCGAGGCTTGCGATGGTGCGGACGATGGCAACGCTCTCCGGGCTTTCGCCGAGGGTGCCGACGAAGGAACGATCGATCTTGATGCGATCGAACGGAAACTTGCGCAAATAGCTCAGCGAGGAATAGCCGACGCCGAAATCGTCCAGGCTGACGCGGACTCCCAGCGCGCGGAGCTGGTGCAGGATCTCGATCGTCGCCTCGCTGTCGTCGAGCAGCGCGGTCTCGGTGACCTCGAGGCTCGAGTCGCTGCGGCGGCAGGCCGGCTTCGGCCAGGGCGCTCGTGACCATTGCCACCAGTCCGCGCGAGCGGAACTGCACCGGCGACAGGTTCACCGCGACGGCGACACCGGGCCAGGACGCGGCGGTCGCACAGGCGCTGCGCAGCACCCATTCGCCGATCGGGACGATCAGCCCGTTCTCCTCCGCGATCGGAATGAACTCGGCCGGCGAAACGAAGCCGCGCGAGGGATGTTTCCAGCGCAGCAGCGCCTCGAAGCCGGTGAGACTCGGATGAATCGAGCCGTACCTGCGGCTGGAACACCAGGTGGAATTCGCGTGCCTCCAGCGCGCCGCGCAGATCCTGCTCCAGCGCGTGCCTCGAGCGCGCCTCCTCCTCCATCTCGGGCTCGAACAGCTGATAGGCGCCGCGTCCCTTGGCCTTGGCCTGGTACAGCGCAAGGTCGGCGCATTTCATCAGCTCGTCGGCATCGAGCCCGTGGTCGGGTGCGATCGCGATGCCGACGGAGGCGCCGACATGGATCGACTGGCTCTCCAGGGGCGGCGGATGGCCGATGATCTCGATCAGGCGGCGAGCGAGCTTCTCCGCCGATTGCGGCTGCGGTCCGCGCTGCAGGACGGCGAATTCGTCGCCGCCGAGGCGCGCGACGGTGTCGTGCTCGCCGACATTCTCCTTCAGGCGCGCTGCGACCCAGCGCAGCAGGCGGTCGCCCGCGGCGTGGCCGAGGCGGTCGTTGACCGTCTTGAAATTGTCGAGGTCGAAGCACAGCACCGCCATCGCACCGCCGGCGATCGCGACCTGGTTCAGCCCCTCGCTCATCTTCTCGCGGAACAGCGTGCGGTTGGGCAGGTCGGTCAGCGAATCGTGCCGCGCCATATGGGCCACGCGGGCCTGGGCCTTGTGACGCTCGGTGACGTCCTCATAGGTGACGACCCAGCCGCCTTGCTCCATGCGTTTGTGGTTGAGCTTGATGATGCGGCCGTCGTTCAGGTGCCGGTGCAGCGTGTGCTCGCCTTCGCGCAGCCGTTCGACATAGTCGGCATAGAGCCTGGCGCCCGTCATGTTCGGATGAATGCCGAGGCTCGCAGCTGTGCTCCATGATCTCGCGCATCGAGACGCCGGGCTTCACGATATCAGGCGACAGGCCGTACATCTCGATGTAGCGGCGATTGCACACGATTACGCGCAGGCTCGAATCGAGCATGCACAGGCCCTGGCTCATGTTGTTCAGCGCGGCGTCGAAGCGGCGGTACTGCTCGCTGAGGCTCCTCGATCGCGTGCTCCCGCTCGGTGATGTCCTCGTAGGTTGCGACGAAGCCGCCTTCGGGCAATGCGCAATAGCGTACCGAGATCACGGTGTTGTTCGACATGCTCCGCCGCATCGGCGAGCAATCGCGGCTCGCGATCCGCGCGCGGGCGGCTTCGAGGATCTGTTGCGGACTGTATTGCGACGAGAACGCGCCGTTCACCATCGATCGCTCGATCAGCTCGGCGAGATGGGTGCCGGGCCGGGTTTCTTCCTGCGACAGCCGGTAGATCGTGCGGTAGGTGGTGTTGCAGACGCGCAGGCGCATGTCGCTGTCGTAGAAGGCGAGCCCATGCGCCATGTTCTCCAGCGCCGCATCGAGGATGAAGTTCTGCTGCCTCAGTGTTTCCTCGTATTGCAGCCGCTCCGTGACGTCCTCGTGCACGGTCACCCAGCCGCCGTCGGGCAGGAAGCGGGAGACGGTCTGCACCATGCGGCCGTCGTAACGCATCACCAGCAGGGATTTCGCGCGTCTGGTGCGCACGTCCTCCAGTCTGGCGTCATGGAATTCGTCGGCCGGCATGCCCGGCAGATTGCCGCGCTCCACCCAATGGTCGAGCACCGCGCGATGTGGGGCCCCCGGTTTCACGATCGTGGGATCAAGGTTGTAAAGGTTCAGGAAACGATCGTTGCAGACGACGACGCGGCTGTCGGCGTCGTACATGATGAGACCGTGCGACATGTTGGAGAGCGCGTGATGGCTGCGCTCGGTCTGCACGCGCAATTCCGCCTCGAGTCGGGCGAGGCGGGTGACATCGTCGCAGATCGTCATCCAGCCGCCGCCGGGAAGCGGCTTCAGCTCGAGCGACATGACGAGGCCGGTGGCGAGCCGTTGCTCGGTGCGGAACGGCTTTCCGCCCGAGATCTGCGCGATCCGCGCCGAATAGAGCGCGTCGAGTACTCGTCTTCCGGAAAATTGCCACGCCCGGCGCTGTGCGCGAGCACCTCGCGGTAGCTGGTGCCGACCCGCACGACATCGGCCGACATGCCGAACAGCGACAAATAGCGTTGGTTAACCAGCACGATCCGGTTGTCGGCGTCGTAGACGCAGACGCCTTGCTCCATGTGGTCGAGCGCAAGCTGGCTCAGCGCGACCAGGGCTTCCGGGCCCTGCTCGCGGCGTGCACCAAGCTCGTTGTCGCGGGTCGACATCATGGGATCGGCGGGATCTCGGCGAGCAATAGACTTAACGCAACCTAATTCAGCTGCCGAGGGTAACGAAGAGGCGGGAAAATTCCCTTAAGCGCAGTAGTTTACGGAGGGTGACCGGCGATGGGGAGCGAGCCCTGATTGCTGAGGTGCCGGCAAGAGTTGGCCGCGAGGGAGCAACATAAGGTGTCGTCCCTGCGTTCGCAGGGACGACAGCTCGGCGTGCGGGCCGACCGCCGTTTACGGCCCGTACAACACGAGTTCCGTATCCGTGAGATCGCCGAGCTGCGGCCGGTGCGGACCCTTGAAATATTTGCGGCCGCGACGCTCGGTATAAATACCGAGAAGGCCGGGAATGGGCCCATTGGTGTCGATCGCCACCGCGATCTTGCCGAGCCGCAGCAACAGCCGGCCGATACGGCCTGCGCAAGCGGCGTATTCCGCAGTGCTTCGGCAATAGATCAGCTTCATTGCCGGGGGCGCGATAAATCCGCGACGGATGCGTACGGGTTGCAGGATGAAGGGAAATGCTCCCTTCGGCGTGCGGCAGACGAGGCTAAGGCAATTGTACCGCGCATGCCGTATCAGCAGCTCGGTCTCGGATTCGGAAAGTCCCTCGATCGTCTTGGCGTGGGGCGAGATGACCTCGATCTCGCTCCAGCGCGGGACGCGCGCCAGGGCGGGGACCGAGAAGAACAGGCCGCGGCAATAGGCACGAAAGCCCTGGGTCTCGATGATCGGCCAGGTCCAGGGTGCCGGACTGATGTTGAAGTAGGTCACGTCCTTGTGCCGCTGGGCGATCTTGGTCAGCAGCGGTGCGTAGTTACGGTAGGCCGGATCGACATACCAGCTCGACAAATTGCACTGAATGGCGGCTTCTTCGCCGTGCTTGCGGGCCGTGTAGATCAGCAGCAGCACGCCGACCGGCGTGCCCTCGTTGTCGAGCATGTAGCCGAAGCGCGGATAGCCCTCCGGTACGGACCGGAACGCCTGCCGGCGCAGGCCCTGGATCCAATAGTTGCGCGAGCGGCCGACGAAGCCGCGCGTCAGCAGGTCCGCGACCGCTTCTGCGTCGGACTCGGTGATTTCGCGGCATCGGACCTTGGTGTGGATCACGCTCGTCTTACCCGTGGAAATGACAGGCCCCGTCTCGTTACCGCCAGCCTTCGACATGTGCATCGGCCGCGACCTGCGGCTGCAGGCCCATGATGTCCCGCACCTTGGCGGGCCAGGCGGAAAGGTCGGTGCCGTGGGTGTGGAACATGGCGACGGCGAGGCGGTCCATGCCAAAGGCGACGCAGCCCGTGTGTGCCGGCTCGCCATGGGTGTCCTGGATGCCCCAGGTCGTGCCGAAATGCTCGCGGTGATAGTTGAAGCTCATGCAGGCGGTCGGCTGCTCTTCCGAGCGCAGCGGAATGAGGAGCTCGAACTTCAGCTGCTGCTGCTTCTGGCTCACCGCCTTCATCTGGCCGACGCGGCCGAAGAAGGGATCGCTGGCATAGTCGACACGGAAGGTGAGGCCGAGATCGGTCGCGATCTTCTGCGCGCGCACCATCCAGCGGTCGCGGAAATCGGAGACGTCGTCGGCCGTGCCGATGCAGACATATTCGCGCATCCGGAACGATTGCAGCCGGTCGAGATGCTTCGACGGCTCGCGGCGGAAGCAGTCAGCGGCGACGTCGAAGCGCAGGCCGCCCTTCGGCAGCTGGCCGCGGCTCGCGGCGATCGGATAGACCGGATAGCAGGCGGCGGGCGACAGCACGAGGTCGGCGGGCGACAGCGAACTGGTCCAGTCGCCGCCGGCGTCGAAGCGGCTCACCGCAGCGTTGATTTCGCGTTCGGTCCCGTGCAGGCCGCAGACGCAGCCGAGCAGGTTCGGAAAGCTCTTGAGATAGCCGGATTTCTCCAGCTGCGCCCGGCTCATGACCGGCGGAAAGCGCATCACCTCGGTGCCGGCCTCGCGATGGCCGGTGATCAGCGTGGCGAGCTTCTCGACGACGCCTTCATAGAGCGCGGTGCGGGCATAGACGCCGTCGGCGCCCATGCGGTGAAACAGCTTGTCGGCGAGATGGTCGAGCGGGTCGATCATCTGCGGAGCGGTCGCGGGCGATTCGGGAAGGACGGCAATGGTCATGGTTCGGTGTCCTGCTATTCTCAAAATTGTTCTTGTTGGTTCGGTCGCCAGGCACTTAGTCGCGAAGGCTCGCCGGCACGGCGCTCATCAGCGTCGATGTCGCGGCATTGGCCAGAATGCGGTCGTTGTTGATCATGATCGGGGACGACAGCACGTCGCGGAGATGCCGGCCCATGGTGAACTCGCCGTCGTTGCGGTAGCCGGAGAGGCCGGCCGTGCGCATCGCATGCATCACGGTCTCGACCGCGAGTTCGGAGGCCTGAACCTTCAGAAGCGTGATCGACGACTGGAAGTCGAGCGAGGCTCAGCGCACGCTCGTCGTGCTCGGCGCGGGCGAAGGCATCGATATTGGCCGACAGCAGCGCGCGAAGCTTCGCCAGCGACATCTTGGCGGCGGTGAAATGCGCCGCGGCCGGCGGCATCTGGCCGCCGGAGCTGCGGGCTGCCTTGCGGATGAAGGCCTGCGCGCGGGTCACGGCAGCGGCCGCGATGCCGGCCCAGGCCGACGACCAGCACAGATGCGCGAACGGCGTCATGGTCTGGGCGTGGATCTTGTCGTAGGATTCCGGGAAGACGCGGTCGGCGGGGCAATCGACCTTCAGCTCGAAGCCGGTCGAGCAGGTGCCGCGCATGCCCAGCGTTTCCCAGCCCAATGTCCGCTTCAGTGAATAATCGTCCTTGGCGAGCGCCAGCAGCACCTGGTCGGACGCGGCGGCCTCGGTGGCGCGGCGGGCGATGGTGACGAGGCCGTCGGCCTCGGCGCCGTAGGAGATCACGGTGGCATCGCGCACCAGCGAGACGGTATCGCCGGCGTGGTCGACGGCGGCGGCGCTGGCGCGGATGTTGCCGCCGTTCTGGCCTTCGGTGGTGGAGGAGGCGAGCAGCCACTGGTCGCGGGCGACCCGGCGCATCATGGTTTCCATCCAGGGGATGCCGTGGCCGTGCCGGATGACGCAGGCAACCTTGGTCTGGTGCATCGCGTAGATCATCGCGGTCGAGGCGCAGGCGCGTCCGAGCGTGTAGCAGATGTCGGTGACGTCGTAGATGGAGGCGCCGAAGCCGCCGAACTCGACCGGGATCATGACGCCGAGCAGCTTTTGCTCGCGCGCGACCTCGAAAGCCTTGTGCGGGAAGCGGGCGTCGCGATCGACTCCGTCTGCGTCGGCTGCCGCAGCAGCGGCGGTCCGGGCGGCACGCTCGATCAGGGAGGGCCCCTGCTCGAGGAAGCTCATCTGCGTTTCGTCGACAGTGAGGACTGCTTCACGCACGTTCATACTCGTCCGCCTCCGGTTTGCCGTTCGAGATCGCCGGCATCATTTGCGACGCCGCTGAAAGCGATCTTCCGGTCATCTTTGCTTGGGAAAGGAGGCTACGGATTTAATTCAAATTCGTCGATGAAATAGAGGGTAAACAAAGCCCAATTCCGAACGAACAGTTAAGGTCCGGTTGTTTGCATCCGCCGATTTTCAGGCATCGCGTTAGGAATCTGGAAGAACCCCGAATTCCGGACAATCTGAGTCATCGTTTACTAACAAACGCGAAGTATTGATGCCGCCCATTGCGGGACCGGCAGGCTGTGCCCATCCTAGCCGGAAGCCGGCCCGACTTTTGACAGACAGGAATTTGCCGATGCAAGCCTTTGATACCGAATTGCGCAATCGCGTCATCAAGCTGGTGAAGGGCATCCTCGAGCAGAATTCGCTCAGTGCGGACATCACGCCACAGGCCAAGCTGGTCGACGCCGGTCTGACCTCGATGGACATGGTCAACCTGATGCTCGGCGTCGAAGCCGAGTTCGACTTCACCATCCCCCAGTCCGAGATCACGCCGGAGAATTTCCAGTCGATCGAGACGCTGGAGCGGATGGTCGCGACCCAGCTGCAGCTGGCGAACGCGGCGTAAGGCGGGGACCCACGCGCCTCTTGCTCCGCTGTCGTCCCTGCGAACGCAGGGACCCATAACCCCAGGGAGTAGTTTGGCGAAAGTTGGTCGTTCGGGATTGCGATCCCGCTCCATTGATAGATTTCGCGGTATGGGTCCCTGCGTTGGCAGGGACGACACCGAGAATGTGACAACCGCCGGCGCCCCTCACAGCCCCGGCACCACCACCCCACCCCCGTTTCAAAACCGCCGCAAAACTGGCATAGCTTAACCATGTCGCACGTGGCGGACAGGGTGGAGCAGGCATGACGCAGGCGGTATTGGGCATCATCGGCGGCTCGGGCATCTATGATCTGCCGGGTCTGGAGGGTGCGCGCGAAGAGGTGATCACGAGCCCGTGGGGCGAGCCGTCGGCGCCCGTGCGGCGTGGCACCATCGCCGGTCTGCCGATCGTGTTCCTGCCGCGGCACGACAAAGGCCACCGTCTGTCGCCTTCCGACATCAATTATCGCGCCAATATCGACGTGCTGAAGCGCGCCGGCGTCACTGACCTTATCTCGCTTTCGGCCTGCGGCTCCTTTAGGGAGGAACTGCCGCCCGGAACTTTCGTGCTCGTCGATCAGTTCGTCGACCGCACGCACAAGCGCGAGGCTCGTTCTTCGGGCGGGGCTGCGTCGCGCATGTCTCGATGGCGCATCCGGTCTCGCCGCGGCTGCGTATCCATCTCGCCGCCGCCGCCGAAGCCGAAGGAATCGCGATTGCGCGCGGCGGAACCTATGTCTGCATGGAAGGGCCGCAATTCTCCACCTATGCGGAGAGCATGACCTACAAGACGCTGGGCTATTCCGTGATCGGCATGACCAACATGCCCGAGGCGAAGCTCGCGCGCGAGGCGGAGATTTGCTACGCAACGGTCGCGATGGTGACAGATTTCGACTGCTGGCATCCCGATCACGACGCCGTCACGGTGCAGGACATCATCCGCGTGCTGACCTCGAACGCCGACAAGGCGAAAGCGCTGGTGGCGCGGCTGGCCAAGGATTTCCCGCGCGAGCATGAGTCCTGCCCGATTGGTTCGGACCGGGCGCTCGATACCGCGCTGATCACGGCGCCCGAGGCGCGCGATCCCGAGCTTCTGAAGAAGCTCGACGCGGTGGCCGGGCGCATCCTGCGCGGTTGAGGCGCACAGCGAAGGACGAAGAGGCAGAATGCCATGAAGGTCGACGGCAAGCATTTCCGCAGCATCTGGCGCGAGCGCGATGGCTGGTCGGTCGGCGCGATCGACCAGCGCCGGCTGCCTCATGAGTTCATCGTGGCCAGGCTCAACTCTTGCGAGGACGCGGCCGTTGCGATCCGCGATATGCTGGTGCGTGGCGCGCCGCTGATCGGTGCCACCGCGGCTTACGGCATGGCGCTCGCCATGCGTGAAGACGCCACCGACGCCGGCTTGAAGCGCGCCTATGAAACGCTGGTCGTGGCGCGTCCGACGGCGATCAATCTGAAATGGGCGCTGGACGAGATGCGCACGGCGCTCGCGCCGATCGACCCGCTGGAGCGTGCCGAGGCGGCCTATGCCCGCGCCGACGAGATCGTCGAGCAGGACGTCGAGATCAACCGCGGTATCGCCGGCAACGGCCTCAAGCTAATCGAGGCGATCGCGGCGAAGAAGCCGGGCGCGACGGTCAACGTGCTGACGCATTGCAATGCCGGCTGGCTCGCCACCGTCGACTGGGGCACGGCGACGGCGCCGATCTACCTTGCGCATGAGCGCGGGATCAAGGTCCATGTCTGGGTCGACGAGACGCGCCCGCGCAACCAGGGCGCCTCGCTCACCGCGTGGGAGCTCGGCCATCACGGCGTGCCTCATACGGTGATCCCCGACAATACCGGCGGCCATCTGATGCAGCATGGTATGGTCGATCTCGCCATTGTCGGTACCGACCGCGTCGCCGCCAATGGCGACGTCTGCAACAAGATCGGCACCTATCTGAAGGCGCTTGCCGCGCACGACAACGGCGTGCCGTTCTACGTCGCGCTGCCGTCGCCGACGATCGATTTCGCGGTCCATGACGGCATCCGCGACATCCCGATCGAGCAGCGCAGCGGCGTTGAGGTCACCGACATGACCGGCCGCACCGCGGATGGAAGGTTGGAGACGGTGCGCATCGTGCCGGAGGGATCGCCGGTCGCGAACTACGCCTTCGACGTGACGCCGGCGCGGCTCGTGACGGGCCTCATCACCGAGCGCGGCGTGCTGAAGCCCGATCGCGCCGCGCTCGCGGCAGCGTTTCCGGAACGCATCGCCGCCGCGGCGGAATAGGTCTCGTAGGGTGGGTTAGGCGAAGCCGTAACCCACCAATGCGTTCGGCGATCGTTGCATCATGGTGGGTTACGCTGCGCTAACCCACCCACCTTCTTTACCCCAGCTTCAGCCCCGTCGCCGCTTCCAGCTCGGCAATGGCCTGTGCGCCGCTCGCGACCTTGATCGTGGTCATGCCCATCTCGCGCGCGGGCTTCAGGTTGACGCCGAGATCGTCAAGATAGACGCAGTTCTTCGGATCGACCTTCAACGTCTCGATCATCAGCTGGTAGATGCGCGGGTCGGGCTTGCGCAGGCCGATCTTGGCGGATTCGATGACGTGGTCGAACAGTACCATGACTTCGGCGATGTAAAGCGAGCGCCCCGTCAGGCTGCCGATCGCATTGGCCGGAAGATTATTGGTGATGCAGCCGGTCCTGAATTGCGCCTTGATGCGCTTCAAGGCTTCGACCATTTCAGGGCGCAGATCGCCCTGCAGCAGCGGCAGCACCTCGCGGCCGCGCACTTCGGCGCCGAGAGCGCGAGATTCCTCGGCGAACAGACGATCGAACGTCTCGATATCGACCTCGGCGCGTTCGAACTTGGCCCAGGCATTTTCCAGATGGTTGGCGGCATTGGTGCGCCGGATGATGTCGGCGGGCAGACCGCGCTCGATCTCGAGATCGCGCAAAAGCCTCGAACGGCGAACTCGTCAGCACGCCGCCAAAATCAAAGATCACAGCCTCGATCGCCACTATCCTGCCCTCGTCAATTGCTTTCCAAGAGGGCTAGCATGCGCTATCGGCAAGGACCAGTCCGAAGCCTCCACCGCCAATACCGAAACGTGTTCCCATGAAGAAGCTTGCCACGTTCATCGCGACTGCACTGCTGATCGCCGCACCCGCCCACGCCATCGTCGGCGGCGGCACGCCGCAGGCCGAAGGGGTCGCGCGCGCGGTCGTCACCATCGTCGGCTCGCGCGGCAATTCCTGCACCGGCACCCTGATTGCGCCAAAGATCGTGTTGACCGGCGCGCACTGTGTGCAACCGGGCGCGGATTACAAGATCGTCGATCGCAGCGGCGGCGCGCCACAATTGCTGAACGTGCGTACTGTTGCGATTCATCCGGGCTATAGAGCGCAGGTGCATCGCGCTGGCGCAGACGTGGCGCTGTTGCAACTGGAAATTCCACTCAAGGGAAAATCGACGGTGTCGGTCGGCACGCCGAATATTCCAATCCGGGTCGGCAGCCGTTTCGTCATTGCCGGGACCGGCGTCACCGTGCGCGGTGATGGCAGGAGTGGCGGGGACACGCGCGTCGCCGGTCTCGTCGTGACAGGCCAGCCCGGCACCCTGCAAATTCGCCTGGTCGATCCCGTAACCAACGGTGTTCGCGACGGAATTGGCGCCTGTACCGGTGATTCCGGCGGTCCCGTATTCGAGGACAAGCCGGGCGGCGCCGTGCTTGTCGGTGTCATCAGCTGGGCGACGGGTCCGAACGCTAGCGATGGTTGCGGCGGCCTGACCGGCGTCACGCCGCTCACGCTCTATCGCGACTGGATCTTGCAGACCGCGCGGAGCTGGGGTGCGGCGCTGTGATTTGACCGCGATTTGATCTATGTCATTTTGAAGCGGAAGCGCGGCGGGTGATCATGCCCGTCGCGGAGGAAACGCGTCGTCCGGTCAAGGACGGCCACAAAAACAAGCAAGGCATAGAAGCAAAAATGAATGTCGCTGTTCGCAGTCACGCCACGGGCAAACAAGCTACCGAACATTTCGACGTGCTGATCGTCGGCGCCGGCATCTCCGGCATCGGCAGTGCCTACCACATCGACAAGCAGCTTCCGGGCACGAGCTACGTGATCCTGGAGACGCAGGAGACGTTCGGGGGCACCTGGAGCACGCATCGCTATCCCGGCATCCGCTCGGACAGTGACCTCCATACCTTTGGCTACAGCTTCAAGCCCTGGGTTGGACCGCCGATCGCGACTGCCGAGGAGATCCTCTCCTACATGAAGGAGGTGATCGACGACAACGATATCGCCAAGCACATCCGGTACAAGCACAAGATCAATTCCGCGAGCTGGTCTAGCGAGCAGAATCTCTGGACCATCGAGGCGGTGACGACGGACACCGGTGAAGCAAAGACCTTCACCGCGAACTTCCTCTGGATGTGCCAGGGCTATTACCGCCATTCGGAAGGTTACACGCCGGAATGGAAGGGCATGGACCGCTTCAAGGGGCGCATCGTCCATCCGCAGACCTGGCCTGAGGACATCGATCTCACGAACAAGAAGGTCGTCGTGATCGGTTCGGGCGCGACCGCGGCAACGCTGGTCCCGAACATCGCCGACAAATGCGCGCACGTCACCATGCTGCAGCGCTCGCCGACCTATTTCCGCCTCGGCCGCAACGCCATCGAGATCGCGGAAGAGTTGCGCCGGCTCCAGGTGGACGAGGAATGGATCCACGAGATCGTGCGGCGCAAGATTTTGTTCGAGCAGGATGCCTTCACGAAGCTCTGCTTGTCCAAGCCTGAGCAGGTCAAGAAGGAGCTGATCGGCCAGATCAGCGCCGTGCTCGGCCCCGACTATGACGTCGAGACGCACTTCACGCCGACCTACCGGCCGTGGCGGCAGCGCATCGCTTTCGTGCCCGACGCCGACCTGTTCAAGGGCATCGCCAGCGGCAAGGCCTCCGTCGTCACCGACGAGATCGAATGCTTCGTCGAGAACGGCATCCAGCTGAAATCGGGCAAGCTGCTGGAGGCCGACGTCATCGTCACTGCGACCGGCTTCAATCTCGCGGCGCTCGGCGACATCGCCTTCGAGATCGACGGCAAGCCGCTGGCGTTTGGCGACACCGTCACCTATCGCGGCATGATGTTCACGGGCGTGCCGAACATGGTCTGGGTGTTCGGTTATTTCCGCGCCAGCTGGACGCTGCGCGTCGATCTCGTCGCCGATTTCGTCTGTCGGCTGCTCGGCCACATGAAGGCCAAGGGAAAGAAGAAGGTCGAGGTGCGCTTGCGCCCCGAAGACCACAACATGCCGATCCTACCCTGGATCGATCCGGAAAACTTCAATCCCGGCTACATGATGCGCAACATGGGCGTGTTGCCCAAGCGCGGCGATAAGCCCGAATGGCAGCACAGCCAGGATTACTGGACCGAGAAGGACGAGATCCCGAAGACGGATCTGGACGACACGGCGTTCGTTTACGGGTGAGGTTCGGCAGGGGTGGGTTCGTGTGAGGGGCGGCAACGCTCACGACACACTCCACCGTCGTCCCTGCGAACGCAGGGACCCATAATCCCAGGAAGGAGTTTGGCGAAGATTCGCCGTTTGGTACTTCTTCTTCCTAAGATCGAGAGATCACGCGGTATGGGTCCCGGCGTTCGCGGGGGCGACACCGTTTGTTTGTCGGCCGGCGTGGCAACTCATTCCGAGCCCTGCCTACGAATTCCTCCGCGTCGCATTGGTGGCGATCGCCGCCGCTGCCGTCCGGTTCTCCACGCCGAGCTTGGCGTAGATCTGCTCCAGATGCTTGTCGACGGTGCGCGGGCTGAGGCCCAAAATCTGCGCGATGTCGCGGTTGGTCTTGCCTTTGCTGAGCCAGGCCAGCACCTCGCCTTCCCGGGTGGTAAGGCCGAGGCTCGCTGGTGAATTCGGGAGGCAGTGTGGTGCCGGAGTCCCTGGACAGCCGCAGCAGAAACTCGTTCGGCGCGGTTTCGCCCATGTAATAGAGTCGGAGTTGCGGATTGTCGGGCAGGGAGGCTCCTTGCGACTTCGTGCTGCCCTTGGCCCGGGCCTGCTCCAACCATTGCAACAGTGATGGCGACAGGACGAAGTCGTCGGCCTGTGCGCCATGATGGTCGGACAGCAGCTTCTGCGCCTGCGGCGTCGCCCATAGCAGATTGCCCTGGCGGTCGACCGCGAACAGGAAGCGGCCGGAGACGTCGAGCGCGGCGCGCGCACTCTGGGTCAGGCGGGCATTGCCGAGATGCACGCGGATGCGCGCCAGCATTTCCTCGATCACGATCGGTTTTGTCACGTAATCGACGCCGCCGGCTTCCAGCCCGCGCACGATGTGCTCGGTTTCGGCAAGGCCCGTCATGAAGATGACAGGGACATTGGCAAGGCCCGCGTCACGCTTCAGGCGGCGGCAGGTCTCGAAGCCGTCGATACCGGGCATCACGGCATCGAGCAGGACGATGTCGGGCGTGATCTGGTCGACGATGCGAATCGCGGCCGCGCCGTCGAGTGCCACCATGACGGTCATGCCGGCACCATCGAGCGCGTCGGTCAGCAACCGCAGCGTCTCCGGAGAGTCGTCGACGACGAGCGCGACGTCGCGCTTCTTCGGTTCAATGTTCATGCGCATGCAACGTCTTCAATGTGGCCATGTACTGGTCGAGATCGAAGCGATCGACCAGCGACCGCATCTGCGCGACGAAGTCGGCATGCTCCGGATGCTCGCTGCCGATCTCGTCCAGCTTCAACTGGATGCCCTTGACGTAGCCGATCTGGCCGAGCCCGATCAGCGCCTCGATGTGCCGCACCGGCGGCCTCGATCCGCTCTCCGGTCGCCAGAATGGCACTGCGATTTCGTCCGAGCCGTATTGCCACTCGAGCTTGAGGAGCTGGCGGATTGTCTCCAGCAGCCGCGGGATGTCGATCGGCTTCATCAGATAGCCGTCATGGAATGGTTGCGCCAGCGGCGCGCCGTGGGCCTCGATCGCGCTTGCCGACACCATCAGGATGCGCGCCTGATGGTGGCCGCTGGTGCGCAAGGCCTCCGCGACGGCCCAGCCGTCCATGGCCGGCATCGAGATGTCGAGCAGGAAAAGATCTGGCCGGCAATGTTGCGCCAGCGCAAGGCAACCCGCCCCGTCGGGGGCACTGAGCAGAATGAAGCCGAGCGGGGTCAGCACCTCGCGCAGGAGGTCGCGATGCACGGGATCGTCGTCGGTGATGAGGATGGTCTTGCGCGCGCCGTGATAGCCTGAGATGGGCGCCTTTACCGGCGCGATGCGCTGGGGATTGGTGACCTCGGATAACAGCATCTTCACTTTGAACGTGCTGCCGGCGCCAACCGTGCTCGTGACCTTGATGTCGCCGCCCATCACGCCGGCGAGAAGCCTGCTGATGGTCAGGCCAAGGCCGGTGCCGGTCTGCGGCTGCGACACACCGAGCGCGCCGCGCTCGAAGGGCGCGAAGATGCGCTCGAGATCATCGCCCCGGATACCCGGTCCGGTGTCGATCACTTCGAATTCGGCCACGGGGCTGCGATAGTGCACGACGAACTGCACGCTGCCGTTCTGCGTGAATTTGATGGCGTTGGAGAGCAGATTGATCAGCACCTGCCGCAGCCGCTTTTCGTCGGCATAGACCACGAGCGGCAGGTGTGGCGGCCGCCTGAACACAAAATCGATGCCCTTGGCGGCGGCCTGCAGACGAAACATGCCGACCAGCTGGTCGAGGAATTCGCCGAGGCGAACCTCGTCGCGCGACAGATACAGCCGTCCCGCCTCGATCTTGGAGATGTCCAGAATGCCGTCGATCAGGCCGGAAAGGTGGTCGGCGCTTCGACGGACGACGCGGACCTGGTCGCGCGGTTTCGTGCTCAGCGTCGCGTCCTGCTCGAGGAGCTGGGCATAGCCGCTGATCGCGTTCAGCGGCGAGCGAAGCTCGTGGCTCAGGCCTACCACGTAGCGGCTCTTGGCGAGGTTGGCGGATTCGGCGACTTCCTTGGCACGCTGCAGCTCGGCGTCGGTGCGCTTGTGGGCGTCGATCTCCTGGATCAGCAGTGTCGTCTGCCGCCGCGTCTCCGCTTCGGCCGCGCGACGGCTCTGCTGCGCCAGCACGAACAGCCAGGCCACCACGCCGATGATGATGCTGAGCGAGAAGAACACCTTCCACAGCACGTCGGAAACGAGCCCGTTTTCGCCATGCACGCTCGCCGAGGTCTGCAGATAGATCAGTCCGAGCACCAGCGCGACGAGGCCGGCCGAGACCGCGAATACGCCGACATAGTGGCCGAGCTGCGAGTTGATCCGTGCGTAGATCGGCTGCGGCATCAGCTTGCCCAGCGTCTCCGACACCTGCGCCTGGATCCGCGCGTGCGGCTTGCAGAGATCGTGGCAGCGGGCGTCAAGCGAGCAGCACAGGGAGCAGATCGGCCCGGCGTAAGCGGGGCACGACGCCATGTCCTCCGGCTCGAACGTGTGCTCGCAGATGCAACATTGGATCGCCTCGATGTTCTGCCAGCTGCGCTTCGGCTTGCGCGCGATGTAGTATTTGCCGCTGGTGGCCCAGGCGATCAAGGGCGCGGCGAGGAAGGCGACTGCCAGCGCCAGGAAGGCGGATAGTGCCTTCGCTGTGGGCCCGAACAGGCCGTAGAAGGCGCTGATGGAGACGATCGTCGCGATCGTCATCGCGCCCACGCCGACCGGATTGATGTCGTAGAGATGCGCGCGTTTGAACTCGATCTGCTGCGGCCGCAGGCCAAGCGGCTTGTTGACGACGAGATCGGCCACCAGCGCGCCGACCCAGGCGATCGCGACATTGGAATAGAGCGCCAGCGTCTGTTCCAGCGCCTTGTAGACGCCGATCTCCATCAACAGCAGCGCCACGATGACGTTGAAGACCAGCCAGACGACGCGGCCGGGATGGCTGTGGGTCAGGCGCGAGAAGAAGTTCGACCAGGCGATCGAGCCGGCATAGGCGTTGGTGACGTTGATCTTCACTTGCGACAGGATCACGAAGGTGCCGGTCAAGGCCAGCGCGAGATCAGGCTGCGAGAGCACGTAGCGGAACGCTTCGAGATACATGTGCGCCGGTTCGGCCGCCTCCTCGGGCGGCACGCCGTGGCTGAGCGCGAAGAAGGCCAGGAACGAGCCCGCCAGCAGCTTCAGCGCGCCGAGCACGATCCAGCCCGGTCCCGCGCTCATCAGCGCAATCCACCAGGAGACCCTGGAGGCGCGACGGTCGCGCGGCAGGAACCGCAGGAAATCGACCTGCTCGCCGATCTGCGCGACCAGCGAAAACACCACGGAGGCGGCAACCCCGAACAGCAGCAGATCGAATTGGCCGTTGAGATCGCCATGCTCTCCGGCGAACTTGCGCCATTCCGTGAAGGAGTGCGGATTGTGCCAGGCAATTGCCGCGAACGGAATGACGTGGAGCACGATCCACAGCGGCTGCGTCCACAATTGGAAGCGGCTGATCAGCGTGATGCCGTAGGCCACCAGCGGAATGATGACGACGGCGCTGATGAGGTAGCCGATCGGCCGGGGGATTCCGAAGCACATCTCGAGCGCGGAGGCGAGGATCACGGCTTCGATCGCAAAGAAAATGAAAGTGAAGGACGCGTAGATCAGCGAGGTGATGGTCGAGCCGATGTAGCCGAAGCCGGCACCGCGGGTCAGCAGATCGATGTCGATGCCGCATTTTGCGGCATAATAGGCGATCGGCACGCCACAGCAGAAGATGACGAGGGAGACCACGAGGATCGCGGCGGTCGCGTTGGTGACGCCATAGTTCAGGGTGATGGTGCCGCCGATTGCCTCCATCGCCAGGAACGAGATCGCGCCGAGCGCCGTGTTGGCGACCCGGGCGGCGGACCAGCGGCGCGCGCTCTTGGCCGTGAAGCGCAGCGCATAGTCTTCCAGCGTCTGGTTGGCGACCCACTGGTTGTACTGGCGCCTGACGCGGTCTATTCGCTGCCGCCCTGCCACGCTTTACCCCACTCCCGATACGGACCCCGAGCCCTCGCAAATTCCGTACCAAAAGCCTACGTCGGCATTTTGCGGTGCAGTATACGCGATCTTGCGTATGCTTACGCCGCCTAGATCCGAGCCATCCTCACGGCACCAATCGCGTGTCTCGAACAAAAGTGGGGTGCTCATGTCGGACGAAGCAAACAAGGGCCTGTTATCGCCGCTTCGGCGCAAATTATTGATGGGAATGGCCGCCGTGCCGGCCATGACGATGCTGCCGCGGGGGCATTTGCCCAGGCCCCGGCGACCTCGGCGGTCAACACCACCGGTCTTGCCGTCACCGACACCGAAGTGACGGTCGGCATCCTGCACTCGGCTACCGGCACCATGGCCATCTCCGAGACCGGCTCGATCGAGGCCGAGAAGCTTGCCATCGAGCAGATCAACGCTATGGGCGGCGTGCTCGGTCGCAAGATCAAGTTCATCCAGGAAGACGGCGCCAGCGACTGGCCGACTTTCGCGGAAAAGGCCAAGAAGCTGCTCGTCAACGACAAGGTCGCGGCAATCATGGGTTGCTGGACCTCGGCCTCGCGCAAGGCGGTGTTGCCCGTCGTCGAGCAATATAACGGCATGCTCTATTATCCGACCTTCTATGAGGGCCTCGAGCAGTCCAAGAACGTCATCTACACTGGACAGGAGGCGACCCAGCAGATTCTCGCCGGCCTGAACTGGATCGCCAAGGAGAAGGGCGCGAAATCGTTCTTCTTCATCGGCTCCGACTACATCTGGCCGCGCACCTCGAACAAGATCGCGCGCAAGCACGTCGAGAACGTGCTGAAGGGCAAGGTCGTCGGCGAGGAATACTATCCGCTCGGCAATACCCAGTTCAACTCGGTCATCAACAAGATCAAGCTGACCAAGCCCGACGTGATCTTCACCGACGTCGTCGGCGGCTCCAACGTCGCCTTCTACAAGCAGCTCAAGGCCGCCGGCATCGACCTCTCCAAACAGGCGCTGCTGACGATCTCGGTGACCGAAGACGAAATCGACGGCATCGGCGGCGAGAACATCGCAGGCGCCTATGCCTGCATGAAGTACTTCCAGTCGCTCGACAATCCCAACAACAAGGCCTTCGTGCCTGCGTTCAAGAAGATGTGGGGCGAAAAGACCGTCATCGGAGACGTCACTCAGGCTGCCTATCTCGGCCCGTGGCTGTGGAAGTTGACGGTCGAGAAGGCCGGTTCCTTCGACGTCGACAAGATCGCGGCGGCTTCGCCGGGCGTCGAGTTCAAGGGTGCGCCGGAAGGCTATGTGCGCATCCACGAGAATCATCACCTCTGGTCGAAGACCCGGGTTGGACGCGCCAAGCTCGATGGTCAGTTCGAATTGATCTACGAGACCGCCGATCTCGTCGAGCCCGATCCGTTCCCCAAGGGCTACCAGTAAGAAGCGCTCCCAGTCGCGCATTCTTCCAAACACCAAGCCTCTCCCTGGCGTGGACAGCAAATCCACGCCGCAAGACCCCGCGTCGCGACTCTGCATCGCGACGCGGGACCCTTATCCCCGACGGAGGACATCGATGTTCGGCGACTATTCGCTTGGTGATCTCGGCTCCATCTTCGTCATGCAGGGCTTCGCCGGACTGATCCTGTTCTCGGTCTACGTCCTGATGGCGCTCGGGCTTGCCATCATCTTCGGTCAGATGGGCGTCATCAACATGGCCCACGGCGAGTTCATGATCCTCGGGGCCTACGTCACCTGGATGACCTCAAGCTTCTTCCAGTCCTATCTACCGAGTCTGTTCAGCGGCTACTTCTTTCTCGCGATGATCCTGGCCTTCATCGCCTCCGGTGCGTTGGGAATGCTGGTGGAATGGGTGCTGATACGGCACCTCTACAAGCGCCCACTCGATACGCTGCTGGCAACCTGGGGCCTCAGCCTGATCCTGCAGCAGGCCTACCGCTCGGTGTTCGGCGCGCGCGAGGTCGGCGTCGAGTTGCCGCAGTGGATGCTGGGATCGCTGCACGTCACCGACAGTATCGAAGTCCCGATCAACGGCGTCTTCGTGATGTGTCTCACCCTGCTGATCACCATCTCCGTCGCCTACGTTCTCTACCTGTCGCGCTGGGGCCGTCAGGTGCGCGCCGTCGTGCAGAACCGCATCATGGCCGGCGCCGTCGGGATCAACACCGAAAAGGTGGATCGCCTCACCTTCGGCCTCGGTTGCGGCATCGCGGGTGTCGCCGGCAGCGCCTTCACCATGATCGGCTCGACCGGGCCGACGTCGGGGCAGCTCTACATCGTCGATACGTTCCTGGTCGTCGTCTTCGGCGGCGCCGCCAGCCTGCTCGGCACCATCGCCTCCGCCTTCTCGATCTCGCAGACGCAATCGACGCTCGAATTCTTCATGTCGGGCTCGATGGCCAAGGTGCTCACGCTGCTCGCGGTCGTCGGCATCCTGATGCTGCGCCCGCAGGGTCTCTTCGCCCTCAAGGTTCGCAAATAACGAGAAGCAGGCAAGTCATGATCAACTCACGCTTCTTCAATCGATCCGAACTCATGGGCTTCATTGCGCTGGCCGCGGTGCTGTTCGTGATCCTGCCGCTGACGCTCGACGTGTTCCGTCTCAATCTGGTCGCGAAGTATCTCACCTACGCCTTTGTCGCGCTCGGCCTCGTGCTGTGCTGGGGCTATGGCGGCATCTTGAGCCTGGGGCAGGGCGTGTTCTTCGGCCTCGGCGGCTATTGCATGGCGATGTTCCTCAAGCTCGAGGCTTCGAGCGTCGAGAACACCAAGATCCAATCGACGCCCGGCATCCCCGATTTCATGGACTGGAATCAGATCACGTCGCTGCCGTTGTTCTGGCAGCCGTTTCACAGCCTCACCTTCACCATCCTCGCTATCATCCTGGTGCCCGGCCTGTTCGCCCTGATCATCGGCACCGCGATGTTCAAGCGTCGTGTCGGCGGCACCTACTTCGCGATCATCACCCAGGCCGTCGCCGCCATCCTGACCATCCTGATCGTCGGTCAGCAGGGCTATACCGGCGGCATCAACGGCATGACCGACCTGCGCACGCTGAAAGGCTGGGACATCCGGCCCGACCATGCCAAGGTCATCCTGTATTTCGTCGAGGTCGTGCTGCTGTTCGCCTGCATCGGCATCGCGCAGTTCATCCGCCTGACCAAGCTCGGCCGCATCCTGGTGGCGATGCGCGAGCAGGAGGACCGCGTCCGTTTCTCCGGCTACAGCGTCGCCAACTTCAAGATCTTTGCTTTCTGCATGGCGGCGATGTTCGCCGCCATCGGCGGCGCCATGTTCGCGCTCAACGTCGGTTTCATGTCGCCGTCCTTCGTCGGTATCGTGCCGTCGATCGAGATGGTGATCTATACCGCTGTCGGCGGGCGCATGTCGATCTTCGGCGCGATCTGGGGCGCTCTCCTGGTGAATTTCGCCAAGACCAGCCTGTCGGAATCCTTCCCGCAGCTCTGGCTGTTCGGCCTCGGCGCGCTGTTCATCGCGGTCGTGCTTGCCTTCCCGAACGGTCTGTCCGGGCTCTGGGCCGATTACGTGCAGCCGCGCATCGACCGCCTGTTCGCCTCGCGCAAGTCGAAGCCGGACTGGAACGACAATTCGGTCGCCGACGGCGCGCCGGCAGAGTGAGGAGATAGATCATGCTCGTCGGTCATCAGCCCAAGGAATTCCTGCTAGCTGTCTCCGGCCTGACCGTCTCGTTCGACGGGTTCAAGGCGGTCAACGATCTCTCCTTCTACGTCGAGGAGAATGAGATCCGCGTCATCATCGGCCCCAACGGAGCCGGCAAGACCACTGTGCTCGACCTGATCTGCGGCAAGACCAAGGCGACCTCGGGCTCGATTCAGTTTCGTGGCAAGGAGCTCACGAAAATGAGGGAGAACGAGATCGTGCAGACCGGCGTCGGGCGCAAATTCCAGACACCGTCGGTGTTCGAGGACCTCACCGTGTTCGAGAACCTCGAGATCTCCTTCCCGCGCGGCCGCACCGTGTTCGGCTCGCTGACCTTCCAACGCGACCAGTTGGTGAAGGATCGGGTCGCGGAGGTCGCCGAGATGATCTTCCTCAAGGACAAGCTCAACACCTATGCCGACGAGGCTCAGCCACGGCCAGAAGCAGTGGCTCGAGATCGGCATGCTGCTGATCCAGGACCCGGACCTGCTGATGCTCGACGAGCCCGTCGCGGGCATGAGCGTGTCCGAGCGCGCCAAGACGGCGGAATTGCTCAACCGCATCATCAAGAACCGGTCGGTGCTGGTGATCGAGCACGACATGAAGTTCGTCGAGGACATCGCGCACAAGGTCACCGTGCTGCACCAGGGCCAGATCCTCTCCGAGGGGACGATGGAGAAGGTGAAGAACGACCCCAAGGTCGTCGAAGTCTATCTGGGGCACTGACGCATGATTCCGGAAAGTGGCGTCCGGTCTGCGGACAAGATCATGCGCAAGAGATAAGGAACGCGCGATGCTGGCAATTTCAGACCTCCACGTCGCCTACGGCCAGAGCGAGGTGCTGCACGGGCTCAACGTCAAGGTGGCGCCCAACGAGATCGTCGCGATCATGGGCCGTAACGGCATGGGCAAGACCACGCTGATGAAGTCGCTGATGGGCATCTTGCCCGCGAAGAGCGGCTCGGTGACCATGGACGGCGCCGAGGCTCGGCGGCCTCAAGAGCTATGAGCGCGTTGCCAAGGGCCTCGCTTACGTGCCGCAAGGCCGCATGATCTTCTCCACCATGACGGTGAAGGAGAACATCGAGACCGGGCTCGTCGTCGCGGGCGAATCCGAGGTGCCGGGCGACATCTACGAATTGTTTCCGGTGCTGCTGGAGATGAAGGGCCGTCGCGGCGGCAATCTTTCCGGCGGCCAGCAGCAGCAGCTCGCGATTGCCCGCGCGCTCGCGACCAAGCCCAAGGTGCTACTGCTGGACGAGCCGACCGAAGGCATCCAGCCGTCGATCATCAAGGACATGGCGCGCACGCTCAAGCGCATCCGCGACGAGAAGGGGCTCTCGATCGTCGTCTCCGAGCAGGTGCTGAGCTTTGCGCTCGAGATCGCCGACCGGGTGCTGGTGATCGAGAACGGCGAGATCGTGCGCGATGATCCGCGCGATGCCGTCGATGCCGCGCAGGTCTCGAAATATCTGTCCGTCTAACCAACCGTGTAAAGGGGAGCATCTCGATGCCAGAGACACTGATCAAGGTCGATCTCACCAAGTCGGCTTACGAAAATGACATGGTGCACAACCGCTGGCACCCCGACATCCCCATCGTGGCGTGGGTCAATCCTGGCGACGACTTCATCATCGAGACTTATGACTGGACCGGTGGCTTCATCAAGAACAACGATTCCGCCGACGACGTGCGCGACATCGACCTGTCGATCGTCCACTTCCTGTCCGGCCCGATCGGCGTCAAGGGCGCCGAGCCCGGCGATCTTCTCGTCGTTGATCTTCTTGACGTCGGCCCGATGAAGGAGAGCCTGTGGGGCTTCAACGGCTTCTTCTCCAAGCAGAATGGCGGCGGCTTCCTGACCGACCACTTCCCGCTGGCGCAGAAGTCGATCTGGGACATCAAGGGCCTCTACACCTCGTCGCGCCATGTGCCCGGCGTCAACTTCGCCGGCCTGATCCATCCCGGCCTGATCGGTTGCCTGCCCGATCCGACGATGCTGGAGACCTGGAACAAGCGCGAGGCCGAGCTGATCTCGACCAACCCGACTCGCGTGCCGGGCCTTGCCAATCCACCGTTCGCGCCGACCGCCCATGGCGGTCGCGCCAAGGGCGACGTGAAAGCCAAGATCGGCGCCGAGGGCGCGCGCACCGTGCCGCCGCGTGAGCATGGCGGCAATTGCGACATCAAGGATCTCTCGCGCGGCTCGAAGATCTACTTCCCGGTCTATGTACCCGGCGCGGGTCTCTCGATGGGCGATCTTCACTTCAGCCAGGGCGATGGCGAGATCACTTTCTGCGGCGCCATCGAGATGGCCGGCTGGCTGCATCTGAAGGTCGAGGTGATCAAGGACGGCATGGCCAAGTACGGCATCAAGAACCCGATCTTCAAGCCGTCGCCGATCACGCCGAACTACAAGGACTATCTGATCTTCGAAGGCATCTCGGTGGACGAGGCCGGCAAGCAGCATTATCTCGACGTCCACATCGCCTATCGTCAGGCTTGTCTCAACGCCATCGAGTATCTCAAGAAGTTCGGCTACTCCGGCGCCCAGGCCTATTCGATCCTCGGCACCGCGCCGTGCCAGGGCCACATCTCCGGCGTGGTCGACGTGCCCAACGCCTGCGCCACGCTGTGGCTGCCGACCGAGATCTTCGACTTCGACGTGATGCCGTCGGCGGCGGGGCCCATCAAGCACATCACAGGCGACATCCAGATGCCGATCTCGCCGGACAAATGATGCCCGCGCTCCCTCTCCCCGTCCTTACGGGGAGAGGGTCGAGGTAAGGGGCTGTTTCCGCACACGCGGTCACTAAATGCGTAGGGATCAACGATGCCGGTCTATGAATATCTCTGTGACGATTGCGGTCCGTTCAAAGACCTGCGCCCGATGGCGGAATGCGACGATCCGCAGAATTGCCCGCGCTGCGAGACGATGGCGCCGCGGGTGATTTTGACCGCGCCGAATTTCTTCTGCATGCCCTCGGACAAGCGCAAGGCGCACGCCGTCAACGAGCGCAGCTCGCATGCGCCGCAGACGCTGGCGCAATACAAGGCCTCGCACGGTCCCGGTTGCAGCTGCTGCTCGTCGGGCAAGACGGTGAAGGACAAGGGATCGGTGGATGGAAAGAAGCCGGCGCGGTTGGTGACCAAGACCAAAAGCGGCGCCAAGGGCTTTCCGACGGCGCGGCCCTGGATGATCAGCCATTAACGCGCGAAGACCCCAAGCGAACAAAACACAGGAGCGCTCAACATGCTTCACGGCGACATTTCCAGCAGCAACGACACGGTCGGCGTCGCGGTCGTCAACTACAAGATGCCCCGTCTCCACACCAAGGCCGAGGTGCTCGACAACGCCCGCAAGATCGCAGACATGCTGGTGGGCATGAAAGCCGGCTTGCCCGGCATGGATCTGGTGATCTTCCCGGAATATTCCACGCAAGGCATCATGTACGACTCCAAGGAGATGTACGAGACGGCTTGCTCGGTGCCAGGTGAAGAGACGGCGATCTTCGCCGATGCCTGCCGCAAGGCCAAGGTGTGGGGCGTGTTCTCACTGACCGGCGAGCGTCACGAAGAGCATCCGCACAAGGCGCCCTACAACACGCTGATCCTGATGAACGACAAGGGGGAGATCGTTCAGAAGTACCGCAAGATCATGCCGTGGGTGCCGATCGAGGGCTGGTATCCCGGCAATTGCACCTATGTCTCCGACGGCCCGAAGGGCATGAAGGTCAGCCTGATCATCTGCGACGACGGCAATTTTCCGGAGATCTGGCGCGATTGCGCCATGAAGGGCGCCGAGTTGATCGTGCGCTGCCAAGGCTACATGTACCCGGCCAAGGAGCAGCAGGTGATGATCTCCAAGGCGATGGCGTGGGCCAACAACGTCTATGTCGCGGTCGCCAACGCCGCCGGCTTCGACGGCGTCTATTCCTATTTCGGCCACTCCGCGATCATTGGCTTCGATGGCCGCACGCTGGGCGAATGCGGTGAGGAAGATTACGGCATCCAGTATGCGCAGCTCTCGAAACATCTGATCCGCGATGCGCGCCGCAACGGCCAGTCGCAGAACCATCTCTACAAGCTGGTCCATCGCGGCTACACCGGCATGATCAATTCCGGCGACAGTCCGCGCGGCGTCGCGGCCTGCCCCTATGATTTCTACAAGAACTGGATCGCCGATCCCGAAGGTACGCGCGACATGGTGGAGGCGATGACCCGCTCGACGCCGGGGACCGACGAATGCCCGATCGACGGCATTCCGAATGGGGCATCGCCAAGCAACTATTGAGCTTTTGCTGGCGCCAATCGTTGGATGCCGCGCCGTCGATATGAATGGCTGTCCACAAACGCGGCTGCTCGAGGTCTCCGCCGATGCGCGGGTTGGGAATAGCATCCGGCAAAACCGTGGCGTGGTTGCAACATGGGCTGTTGAATCGGCCCGAGTCGCGGTCGCGATGCCGGATTCTCGAGGCTCCGTAGTTCTACTGCTCCTCCTCATCGCCTAAGTTCCCTCGCGGCGCCGCCGGGGAGCGCCGCGGCTGAGGAGCGAACGTTGGGGGGTTGGTCGCGATCGAGCGGGCGGGGTTGCCTGCGCCGGAGTGCTGCGGCCTTGCGCGCGGCCTTCGGAGCAAGCCTCGTTTTGGGCGCGATCGCAGTGGCGACCCCCGCACGGGCTCAAGTCTTCAACGGATCACAGACCACGCCGAACGGCGCCGTCAATGGCGGCGGCGGTGTTTGGGACAACACCACGACCAACTGGACCGACTTCTTCGGTTCGACCAGCACGGTCTATGATCCGGCGTCTGCGGGTGTCCAGTTCGGCAGCAGCGGTCCTTCGATCCCGGCGTCGGGCGGCACGGTGACGGTGACGCCGGGCGGCGTGCAACTCACCGGCCTCATAGGCTTCGACATCACCGGCGACGGTTCGATCTATACCATCCAGGGCGGCGACCTCAGGCTGGCGCCGGGCGGCACCACGTTCGTCACCGCCGACGTGACCGGCACAGACGATCCCTCGGCCGTGATCGCGTCCCGCATCGTCGGCAGCGACGGCATCAATGTTCAGGGGGCGGTACCCTGGCGCTGCTCGGCGCGAACACCTATACGGGCGGCACTTTCATCTGCAATTGCGGATCCCTGCAGCTCGGTGATGCCACCCATACGGCAAGGATCGTCGGCGCCGTCACCAATGAGGGCCTATTCAGCATCGTCAATGCCGACACGTCGGGGATCACCTCGCTCCTGAACGACTTCTCCGGCACGACGCTGTTTCTCAACGCCAGTTCGGCCAGCGCGATGGCGATCACCAATAACGGCCAGGTGTATTTCGGAGATCCGCTTGGGGGCGGCTCCGACACCGCAACGGCCGGACGGGCGACCATCGTCAATGACGGCGGCCTGACCGGTTTCTTCGGACGGACCAATGCGGGCACCGCCAGCATCACCAACCAGAATGGCGGCGGCACTGCGTTCCTCGAACAGGCTTCGGCGGGCTCGGCAACGATCGTGAACAAGGATTTCAGCGGGACCATCTTCGGTACGCTGGCCGGCTCCGATACTGCGACCGCCGGCAATGCAACCATCATCAATGAAGCTGATGGTCTGACGAATTTCGGTGCGTTCACGACGGCCGGCAATGCCACGATCATCACGAAGGACGGCGGCAGGACCGAGTTCTTCGACAATTCCACCGGCGGCAACGCGCGCTTCATCACCACCGGAACCGGCGTCGTCGACTTCGGCGTAAGCGTCGGTCCGAACAGCGATGGCCGTATCACGGCGGGTTCGATCGAAGGAAGCGGCTTCTACTACATCGGCGGCGGCAATACCCTCGTCGTCGGCGGCAACAACCTCTCGACCGAGGTCAGCGGCGTCATCGGCGACTACGATCCCTGCGGGTGCGGTCCCGCCGGACCGGGCTCGCTGGAAAAGGTCGGCAGCGGCACGCTGATCCTTTCGGGCACCAACACCTACACCGGCACCACCACGGTGAATGGCGGCATCCTGCGGGTCGATGGCGATATCTCCCAATCGAGCCTGACGACCGTCAATGCGGGCGGTGCGCTGTTCGGCGCCGGAATGGTCGGCAATACCGTGATCGCCAGCGGCGGCATCTATGCGCCGGGCGACGGCGGTCCGGGCTCGAGCATGCAGGTTCAGGGCGATCTCACCTTCCAGTCCGGCTCGGTTTATGTGGTGCAGGTCGGCAGCGGGTCCAGCACGAGCCACGCGCTCGTCAACGGCAATGTCACGCTGGACGGCACGGTCGGCGTTGCGCTGTACCCGGGCGCTGCGGTGAAGAAGCACTATTCGATCATGGAGTTCTTCGGCACCCCCACCGGCAATTTTTCCGGCGTCGCCGCGCCGGGCGGTCTCATCGGCACGACCAGCGTCGGATCGAACGACGTCTTCCTCGATTTCGCGCTCGACTATGGCGCGAAGTACGCGCTCAACGTCAATCAGAGGAACGTTGCCTCGACGCTTCAGAACTTCTTCAACGCCAACGGCTTCCTGCAAGCCGAGCCTCGCGGGCCTCGGCCCCAACGGCCTGACGCAGGCATCCGGCGAGCCGGGGACCGGATCGCAGCAGACGACCTTCAATGCGATGAACCTGTTCATGAGCCTGTTGACCGATGTCTTCAGCTCGGGGCGCAGCGGCGCGCCCGGCGCGACGCCATTTGCGGCCGACACCAATGCACGCAGCAAGAACGCGCGCGAGGCCTTTGCCTCGATTGACCGCAAGGCTCCCGCTGCGACGTTCGAGCAGCGCTGGGATGTATGGGCGGCCGGCTTTGGCGGCTCGCAGACCACGGACGGCCATGCCGGCCTCGGCTCGAACAACACGACCAGCAGCGTCTATGGCACTGCCGTGGGGCTCGATTATCGTTTCTCGCCGTCGACGGTTGCGGGCTTTGCGCTCGCGGGCGGCGGGACAGGCTTCAACGTCAGCGGTCTCGGTTGGGGCCACTCCGATCTGTTCCAGGCCGGCGCGTTCGTGCGTCACACAGCCGGACCGACTTACATCACGGCGGCGCTGGCCTATGGCTGGCAGGATGTCACGACCAACCGCGTCGTGACGGCGGCCGGTTACGACCAGCTGCGCGCGCAGTTCAACGCCAATGCCCTCTCGGGCCGCATCGAAGGCGGTTATCGCTATGCCATGCAGTGGGCCGGCGTCACGCCCTATGCCGCGCTCCAGGCCACCCTGTTCAGCCTGCCCGCCTATGCCGAGTCGGCCGTGGTCGGCAGCAACGTCTTCGCGCTCAACTATGCCGCCAAGGACGTGACCAGCACCCGCACCGAGCTTGGCCTGCGCGCGGACCGGTCGTTTGCCGCGGCCGGCGGGCTTCTGACCCTGCGCGGCCGCCTCGCCTGGGCCCATGATTACAATCCGGACCGCACGGCCGCAGCGGTGTTCCAGGCGCTGCCGGGATCGGCCTTCGTGGTGAACGGCGCCACCCAGGCGCGCGATTCGGCTCTGACCACGGCGTCAGCGCAGATGAACTGGATGAACGGCTGGTCCGCATCAGCGACGTTCGAGGGAGAGTTCTCGAACGTCACGCGCTCCTACGCCGGCAAGGGTCTCGTGCGCTACGCCTGGTGATGCGTCGATGCTCAGCCTCATTCCGAGGGGACCGCGAAACGCCGCTATTGCTTTTTCTTCTTCTCGGGCTTGCGCGGCGGGCGCGGAGCGGCGGCGGAGGTGGGCGTCCCGCTCATCTTGTTGGCGGCTTCGCTGACGTCGAGCAGCGAGCGGCGGATGTCCTCGAGATAACCAGCCGTCTTCTTCTTCATGGTGTCGGCAAGCTCGTGCAGTCCCTTGATCTTCTCGAACAGTTCGTCGGCCTTGCCGTCGACGAAGCCGGGCATCACGCCTTCGATCTTCGTGACGGCCTTGTCGAATCCGGCGAAAGCGCTGTCGACCTTGGCCATGACCGAATCGATCTCTCCGCCCTTGCTGCGGAGATCGGCGGTGTAGTCCTCAAACGTGCGCAGACCTTCCTTGATCGCGGGGGCGTTGCTGACGATCGTGCGGTCGACGCTGTGCAGCGTCTCGACGATGGATTCGGCGTCACTGAGATCGGCGGTCAGCACGGGGATGCCGTCCGAATCCAGCGGCACCGGTGGCGCGGAGGGGCGCCCCCGATCAGCGAGATCGCGGCGACGCCGGTGAGGCCCTGGAACTCGATGCCCGCCACGGTGTCCTTGCGGATCGGCGCGGTGTTGTCGAGCATGACCAGCGCCACGATCCTGCGCGGATTGTCCAGCTTGATCGACAGGATCTGGCCCGCCGGGACGCCGTCGAAATTGACCGGCCCGCCGCGACGGAGGCCGCTGGCGGACCCGCCCTCAAATACCACGCGCAACTGGCTGCGGCTCTGGATCGTACGCCATTTCTGCACGCCGAGCAGGCCGCCGAACGCCACGGCGATCACCGCCAGCGTCGCCGTTCCGATTACGAGATTGCTCGCGCGTGCCATGCGGGGAAGGTTTTACGGCCAAAGCAGGGAAGTTGGAAGGCCGGATGGTAAGTAGGGCGGGTTAGCGAAGCGTAACCCGCCGCCTCCTTCGCGTTGTCGAGCAGAGTGGCGGATTACGCTACGCTAATCCGCCCTACGGGCTACGGTCCTTCAATGTCCCGCCGCCCGTTTTGCCGCGGCGTTGTTGAGGACGATCAGGGCATCGACGGCTACACCCATCCTGGTGTTGATCAGGAACGGGTTGATGTCGATCGAGGCGATCCGGTCGCCGGCATCGGCGATCAGATTGGACAGGCCGACCAGCGCTTTCACCGCGGAAGCTTCGTGCAAGGCCGGCTTGCCGCGATAGCCGCGCAGCTTGATCCCGGCCTTGGTGCGGCCGATCAGGAGCCGCGCCTCGGCTTCGTCCAACGGCGCTCCGGCGAGTGCGACGTCCTTCATCAGCTCGATGTCGATGCCGCCGGTGCCGAACAGCACGACCGGGCCCATCTCGGCATCGAGCGAAGCGCCGACGACGAGTTCGAGCTCGGCCTTGACCTGCTGCGCGATGAGGATGCCGTCGACTTTCGGCTTGCCCTTCAGCTTCGCGACGCGTGCGGTGATGTCGGCAAACGCCTTCTTCACCTCGACCGCGCTGTTGAGGTTCAGCACCACACCGCCGATGTCGGATTTGTGCAGGATCTCCGCGCTGACGACCTTCGCCACGACCGGGAACCCGATCTGCTTTGCGATCTTGGCCGCTTCGGCCGCAGTCTGCGCGATCGCTTCCTTCGAGGTCGGTATGCCATAGGCCTTGAGGAGTTTCTTGGAGGCTACCTCGTCGAGCGCTGCGCCGTTTGCCGATTTCAGCGCCCTCTCCAGCACGGCGCGCGCGGCCGGCTTCGAGCTCGAGACGATGTCGGGCACCTCCTTGCGCAGCCTGGCGTAGTCGAGCAGCGACTTGATCGCGGTCACCGCCCGGTCCATGCCCTGCATGACCGCAAGATGCGGCAGCGACTTGCGCAAGGATTTGGTGAACTCGGTGAAGCCGATCGACATCGCGCTGATGTAGATCACGGGCTTGCCAGCCTGGCTCGCCATTTCGTCGACGATGCGCAAATTGCGCTCACGCAGTTCATGCGGCGCTTTGGGCAGCTCGGCATCGACGATGACGATGTCGATATCGGGATCGTCGATCATCAGCTTGATCGACTTCATGTAGACGGAGGGGTCGACCACCGCGGCAAAGCCGGCGTCCAGCGGGTTGCCGACGATCGAGCCCGGTCCGAGCATCTTCGTCAGTTCGGAGCCGACATGCGGGCTCAGCGGCGCAAAGTCCAGGCCTTCGGCATAGAAGGCATCCAGCAACATGCCGCGCTTGCCGCCGGACAGCGTGACGGCGGCGAGCCGATTGCCTTGGGCACGGCCGCGTGGACGAAGCATTCGGTGGTCTCGATCAGCTCGTCGAGGCCGCCGACGCGGATCACGCCTTCGCGTGTTGCAACGGCGTCGAACGTCTCGATCGAGCCTGCGAGCGCGCCGGTGTGCGCCATCGCGGCGGCGCGTCCTCCTTCGGAGGCGCCGAGCTTGAGAGCGATCACGGGCTTGCTGGCGGCGCGCGCCGCCTTGCAGGCTTCGCGAAAGGCCTTGGTGTTGCGCACGCCTTCGAGATAGACGACGATCACCTTGATGCTCGGGTCCTGCGCGAAATAGCGCATCAGGTCCGGCGTCTCGAGCCCGGTCTCGTTGCCGGTCGTGACCATGTAGCCGACACCGACGCCGCGGTCTTCCAGCGCCTGGCGGATCGCCATGACGATCGCGCCCGATTGCCCCGCGATCGCCACCGCCCCCTGTTCCATGGTGACGATGCGGTCATCGATGTTGGTGAAGAGCTTTTCGCCGGCGCTCAAATTGCCGAGGCAGTTCGGACCGGTGACCGCGAGCCCCGTCTCGCGCACCGCCGCCTGCAATTCGGCGGCGAGCTTCTGGCTTTCCTCATCCTGCAGCTCGCTGAAGCCCGAGGTGACGATGGTGGCTGAGCGCGCGCCGGCCGCGGCGGCGTCGCGGATCACCTGTACGGCAAAGCGCGCCGGCACCAGCACCAGGACGTGATCGGGCTTTTCAGGAAGGCTGGCAAAATCCTTGAAGCAGGGCACGCCCCAGATGGTGTCGCGCTTGGCGTTGACCGGATAGAGCCCGCCCTCGTAACCGTATTTGATCAGATTATTCCAGATGCGCTCGGCATAATTGCCGGGCTTGTCGGTCGCCCCCACCAGCACGATGTTGTGCGGGTGCAGCATGGCATGGATGCCCCTGACGACGTCGTCGGCGTCGGGCGACGGAGACCACGGGCGTTGCGAAGCCGATACGGCAGGCACTTGAGCTTCCATGCGCTTCCTCGCTTTTTGTTCTTGTTGCAACGCGCGCTCGGGCGCCGGCTTTGACGGATCGATTGCGGTGGGCGCCATGCCGCGATACGGAATGAGCCTCTTGACGACAAGACCTGACGGTGAGGCTAGCATCACGAGACTTTTGGCGAAAGTGCGAACGGCCCGGCAAGATGTTTTGGGATTGCAACGCTCATTTCTTCCTTGGTGACCATGCCGCTATTATCCATCGTAATCCCGACTCTCGATCGCCCAGACACGCTTGGCCACGCACTCGCGACCTTGGCGTGCCAGCCCACGCAGGCGGATTGCGAGTTCATCGTTCAGAACAACGGCGGCAAGCCCGAGATCGCAGAGATGGTCGCGGGTCTCAAGGACGAGCGCTTCAGGCATTTTGCCAGCGACACCGTCCTGACCATGACCGACAATTGGGAGGCGGCGCTCGGCCATGCTTCGGGCGAGTACATCGCCTTCCTCGGCGACGACGACGGGATGATGCCCTATGCATGCGCCACGGCATCGGCCATGCTCGCCGATGGAAAGATCGATCTGCTGAGCTGGAGCGCCTACAGCTACTACTGGCCGCGCTACTACCATCCGGCCTTTCGCAACCGGCTGGTCGCCGAGATTGACCTGACCTCTTCGGCAAGGCGCATCGTGTCGCGAGACGAGCTGGCGCGCATCTTCGGCTTCCAGGCGCACTATGCGCATCTGCCGATGATCTACAATTCGTTCGTCCGCCGCAGCGTCATCGACCGAATGCGCGCGGCCTGTGGCCGCTACTTCATCGGCCTCTCGCCCGACGTGGCATCCGGTATCGCCAACGCCGCGCTGACCGACGGTTTCGTCCGGCTGTCGCGGCCTCTGAGCATGGCCGGATTCTCGCAGCACAGCACCGGTCACGCGCTGTTCTTCGAGACGACGAACCTGCTCGAGACGTCGCGGGGTGCGCGCGACTTTGGACCCATCGACAGCGATCCCCAGCTCCCCGATCTCAACGCCCTTCAGCTCTTCATCGCCAAGGACATGCTGGACCTCAAGCGCCTGCTGCTGGCGAATGACGATCGGGTGCGCATCGATTTCAAGGCGCTGGCGCAGGCGCTCGCGACCGACATCAACACTCGCCCGCCGCTGTATGACCGAACCGTGCGGACCATCGGCGAGCTCTCGCGCACGCACGGGTTCGATGCCGCCGACATCATCATTCCTGCGCGCCTTGCGGACCGGCCGCCACCCGGAAGGGGTGTTTCCGTCATCGGCCAGGATCGCGTGCTTTACGAGCTGGATGGTTCTGCGCTCGGGCTCAACTCCATCGCGGATGCCGTGCGCGTGATCGCGCAGTTCGTTCCGGATCAGGCGCCATTCGATTCCTCCGCTCTGGAGGTCACAGCGTCCGCGCCGATCCTCGGCCCAGGGGAGCTGGATTTCAGGCGTGGCGGGACGGGCGTCGCCGCGCTGATGGAGGGGTGGAGCGAGCCGGAGCAATGGGGCACCTGGTCCGTCGCCAGGCATTGTGTGCTGCGCTTCGCGCTGGCCCCCATTCCGTCGCGACCGATTTCGCTCGTGCTGGCGTGCCGGGCGTTCGTTTCGGATGGAAATCCGCGGCTGCAAGCGGTTTTCCGTGTCGGCAACGGACCGCAACAACAACTGACGTTTTCACGAGGCGCGTTCGCGGGCGAGCGCAGGTTGATGCTCGATCCCGCCGCGATTGCCGCCGACGGGACGCTGACCATCAGCCTGTCGCTGTCCGATCCACGTTCGCCCGCCGATCTCGGATTGAGCTCCGACGCGCGGCCGCTCGGCATCGGCCTCGAGCGGATCTGGCTCGACGACGATGACCGTGCGTCACGAAGCCCCTGATCGCCACCGGCTCAATACCGCAACAGGCTCAGCTTGTAGGGCGTAATGAAAGGCGACCTGCCTGGCGAGATAGGGGGCGATGGCGCGGCGGATCTGCATTTGCGTCGGATCGAAGCCAAGGACGCGACGCCGCAAGATGCCCATCTCCCTGACCCCGATCGCGTAGGTCGACGCCGTTTTCTGGGCGTCATGGATTCGGAAGCAGGCGAGAAATCGCGGCAGGCGTACGAATTCGAATCCCGCTTCCTGTGCCCGCAGGATGAAGTCCCAGTCCATCGCGTAATGGAAGTGCTCGTCGATCGGCCCGATCCTGTCCCACACGCGCTTGCGCCAGAACATCGTTTCCTGCGGGATGTAATCGGCATATTGCAGTGCGTGCCCGTCATGGGGCGGCAGCACGGCGCGGCCGACCTCGAGCCCTTCGCGATCGACGAAGACGCGATGACCGTAGACGATGTCGACATTCGGATGCGCCATGAAGTAGTTGGCGACATAGGCGAGCGTCCCCGGCAGCAGCATGTCGTCGCTGTTGAGATAGGCCATGATCTCGCTGTCGACGCCGGCGAAGCCGAGATTGATGGCGTTCGACTGCCCGCCGTCGGGTTCGCTCTTCCAGCTGATGCTGTCACCGCGGCTCTTCAGGAGATCCACCGTGCCGTCGATCGAGGCGCCGTCCTGCACGTGATAATGCAGGTTGGGATAGTTTTGACCGACGATGCTGTCGATCGTGGAGCCGAGATATTGCGCCTGGTTATAGCTCGGCGTCACCATCGCGATCCGCGGCGCATTTGCGCCGATCGCAGGTGCGGGCGGGAAGGCCTTCAGGTTGAGCAGACGCGGCGGGTATTGCTCGAAGGTCCACATCGGCGGGCGCCGCCACAGGCTCCTGAGCGAGGACCGTCGTTGCCCGGCGGCGATGAGATCAAGATTCCGTTCCAGGAGTGCGACGCGATTCTCGAGCTGCTCCAATCGCTGTTCGAGGCGCTGCCTGAACTCGTCGTCCATCTATCGTTCTTTCACAAATGACAACGTACAAAATCAATGAGCCATTCTTACAGGTCTCCGGCCGGCAGCGCCAGTTCACGGACCTGTCAATGCGGTTGCCCGGTACGTCCAGTGTGATTTGTGAAAGCTCGACCGGCTCCGGTCGGGCCGATTGCGAACGGCTATTCACCTGTTTCGATTGCGGTGGCGTGCAGCATATAGCGCTCCGGTCCAGGCGTGACGGCATCGAACGGCCAGCACGTCGCGAGCACGAGCTCCACGCCCCGCGCCGAGGGATCGATGCCCGACGCGTCGGCACGGACGACGGTCGAATAGTCCGCCCGGTAGCGGAACTGCTTGCCGTCGCGGCGGGTGATCTCAATGACGTCTCCGACGGAAACATTCCGCAAGAAACGGAAATGCGTGTCACGATGGGCCGCATATACGGCAACCCCGCGCTCGCCGGCGTCAGCCGTTTGGGGGATATGGCCAGGCCCGAAGGCGAGCGCCTGACCGCTGGTGCCTTCCAGCACGATGGCGCTGGCGCCGATCCGCTTCACCTCGATCCGCGCGACCGGCCAGGTGTCGGCCCATGCCCACGGCTTGACCGCCTCGCCCGTCGCAACGCTCCTGTCGAAAGCGCGCTCCAGCAGCAGCTGCGCGAGCCATGCCTTGGCGTGGATGTAGGCGCCGTCACCGAGCAGGATGAGGCCGATCAGGGCCAGGATCAGCGGGGAGATGAAGCGGGGCATTTTGCCACTTCCCGTCATTGCGAGGAGCGAAGCGACGAAGCAATCCAGGCTGTCACAGCGGATAAATCTCCGGATTGCTTCGCTTCGCTCGCAATGACGAATTCGATTTCGACGGGCGGCTCAAAAAAGGGCGCGCGCGGCCGTTGGTACGGGACGGGCAGCCGCGCGCGCTAACAGAGGAGTTCGGGGTCACTCCTCTCTCAAGCGGCGTCGGTGAGCAAGGGCCGACGCCGGTTGAACAGGAACAGGAACAGGGCGAGCACGATCATGACCAGACCCGCGATCATCTTCAGTTCGGCCGAGGTTGCCGTCTTGGGCAGACGGATCGCATCGGGAGCTGCCGGTGTCGGACGCCGCGCGGCCGGTGAGGCGCTCGCATCGGCATGGCGTTCGCGCAATTGCGACGGGATCTGCGGCCGTTCGCCGAACACTTTCGCGAAGTCCCAGCCAACGGGCAGGTTGATCGGCAGTTCGCTCAGCTTGAGCGGTGCGCCTTCGGGACGGCTCGGAGTCTTGTCGACGGCGACGAGGCTGGTCAGGCGCGTGACGATCTGATGGTCGAGCGCGAGCGCCAGGATCGCCTTGTCGGCCTCCTCGGGCGTGAGCTCCCGCATGGCGCGCGCCACTTCGGCGTCACCGATCTTGCGCCTGGCCCAGAGTTTCGACAGGCCCTTGCCTTCAGCTGCATTTTGCAGCGGCAGCGTCACCGACCAGGGACGATCGCCGACGCGTCCCTTGATCTCGAGCGAGCCTGCCAGCTTGTCGAGCTTTGCTGCAAGCACCAGTGGCTCGTCGCGATAAACGTCGGGGATGATGGCCGGGGTGACGTCGGCCTTGGCCTCGGAGAACTTTGCGGTGAGGCCGGTCACGGCCGGGTTTTCGAGCTTGGCGAACAAGCCGCGCATGCGCTCCTCGACCTGCTCGACGGAGCCGATATGGGTAAAGGCGCCACGGCCGAGCCTCGGCGGCGCGGGTCATCAGGTAAGTGTTGGGTGCCGACCCGATGCCGACCATGAAGATGCGCGAGCGGCCGCGCATCGCCGTGATCGCTTCGAACAATTGCTGCTCGTTGCCGATCGCGCCGTCGGTCAGGAACACGACCTGGCGAACCATGCTGGTGTCACCGAGCTTGTCGGTCAACGCCGCGCGCATCGCCGGCACCATCTCGGTGCCGCCACGCGCCTGCAATCCGTTGACGAAACCGAGTGCTTCGCCGAGATGCGCGGGGTCGGCCGGCACGGAGGTTGAGAACAGCACGTCCATGGTGTCGTCGAAGCGGATCACGTTGAACCGGTCATTGGGCTGGAGACGGCCCAGCGCATAGAGCAGGCTCGCTTTGGCCTGGACAATGGAGGTGCCGCCCATCGACCCCGAATTGTCGATCACGAACACGACCTCACGCGGCAGCGGTTTTTGTGTCGCCTGCTCGGTGCCGGGCGGAGTGATGAAGGCGAGCAGATAATCGGCGTCGCCGACATGTTCGCGGAACAGTCCGATCGACGGCGCCTTTTCGGCGGCGGGCTTCCAGGTCAGCTCGAAGTCACGATCGGCAGGAACGACGCCGTCGGCGAGCGTGACGATGCGGGAGGTGTTGTCCGGGCTTTCGACCTTGACCTTATGATGGGAGCTCTTGACCTCGCCGAGCGCGAAGCCGGCCTTCAGGCGGACCGTGATGCTGGTCGGATTGACCGGTGCAGACTTGGCAGGGTCCAGCACGGGCGGCGAGATGCGGTCGCGGTCCGGCACCGGGTCCGAGGTCGCAGCGCCCCAACCCGATCCGTCCTTGCGGAAGTCGACGCTCTGGACGATCGGCGCGGGATTGTAGCGTGGCCCGACCACCAGCGGCAGGCGGAGCGAATATTCGTTGCCGGATTGATGCACAGGCTCCTGATATTCGATCTGCACCAGCACGGTTTCGCCGGGACCGATATTGGCGACCGAGTTGGTGAAGATGTTCGGCCGCTCCTGCTCGGTGAGCGCGGCCTTCTGGCCGGCACGTCGCGCTTCTTCGTAGATCACGCGCGCCTGCTGCCGCTCCTTGATGTCACCGACGATGATGCGGTCGCCGACCACCATCTTGAGCGTATCGACGGCACCGCCGCTCGCGAGCGGATACACATAGGTCGCCTCGACCCAGTCCTGGGTCGGGTTGCGGAAGACCTGGGTCACCCGGGCGCGCAAGGTCGGGCCCGAAACCGTGATGTCGACGTCGATGCCGAGGCGGATCGCTTCGGTGTACGCGCGGTCGTCTTTCAGGAGCAGGCTTCCGGACCTGGCATCGCCGGGCTGGAGTAGGCTGGCCTGCTCGGTCGTTGCCGACCAGCTCGTCCCGAAGCTGACGAGCAGGGCCACGAAGGCCATCAGCATCACCGCGACGCCCTGCGCGAGAAGAAACAATCCGAGCTTGATCAGCCCTCGCAACATGGGGTGCTCGTCGTTGTCGGCTGTGTCGTAGGTGTCCATTTGGCTTGCTCCCGAGGACGTTTGCTGGCCCTGAGCATTCGCTTAGGGGGCCCGTTTCGCGAGCAGAATGATCGGTCATGTTCCGCCGCGGCCGGCCGGGTCGGCCGCCGCGGGGATGGTCATGTGCGGTTTTGTGCTGGTTTGTCCGCCCTGCTAGAATGGCCGTGCTGGAGCAGGGTTAGCGATGCAGATGCAGGACAAACTGACCGACAGGCAGCTTTCGGACGAGCAAAGCCGCGAGATAGCCGAGACCATTCGCGAGGAGCTCGCCAAACGCCGGATCTCCCGGCAGACGCTGGCCGAGCAAGCCAAGCTCAGCCTGTCGACGCTGGAAAAGGTGCTCGGCGGCCGGCGGCCATTCACGCTGGCGACGACGGTCCGGCTGGAGCAGGCGCTGGGCGTCTCCTTGCGCAAAAGCCCCGTCGTGGTGGCGCCTCAGGCTGACAACGACGTCGCGCCCGACAGCCTCGGCTCCTATGCGCATCGTGCGGTGACCTGGATCGAGGACGTCTACATCACGTTGCGGCCGTCGTTTGGCGACAAGGACGCCATCTTCGCCTACCGCACCGAGATCCTCTGGGAGCCGAAGGTCTCGTCGCTGGTCTTTCGCGAGGGCGACCGCACCGATGCCGCCTACGAGCATACCGGCGAAGTCGCCGTTCCCCATCAGTCCGGCTTCATCTACCTCGTCATCATCAAGCACGGCCAGCATCGCGTGATCACGGTGTCGCGGCCGACGGTGTCCGGCGAGATGTACGGTATCATCTCGACGCTCCGCGCTGGCCCCGGCTCGCAGCTCACGCCGATCGCGGCGCCGATCGCCTACGTGCCGCTCAGAAACGTTCCGAAACCGTCGCTGGGGCGGATTGCGGCGGACGATACCAACCATGCCTTGTATCGAAAGCACCTGCGCCGCACGGTAGAAGAGCCCTTTGCGCTGTTTTTGACGCAATAGTCCGCAAGAAATAGTCCTGCAGCGGCTTCGCATGCGGCTATAACGGCAATCATGCAGGACGCGTCCGCGCCACACGACGACAAATCTCCGCTGTTTTCCGTCATCATCCCGCTCGAATATCACCGCGGGCAATGGGAGCAGTCCTGGCTCGGCTGGACGTCGCAGACCGCGGACAAATCGCTCTACGAGATCATCCTGGTTGTGCCGCCGGATTTCAAGGCAGGCGAGGAGTTGAAAGCGCTGGCAGGAGATGAGGCCCGCCTCGAGTTCACCGATTCCGAGCACGACATCGGGCTCTGCGCATTCGGTGCGACCAAGGCCCGCGGCAGCTATCTGTTCTTCACGGAGTCGCATTGCTGGCCCGAGGCCGACGTGATCGAGCAGTGCATCCGCGCCATCGAGGCGCATCCCGATTGGGCCGGCTTCTCCTGCCATTCGGTGCCGATCTGCCACAACCGGCTCTCGAAAGCCGAAGCCACGATGTACCAGGCCGACATCGAATTCGGCATGAAGCAGCATCCCTGGCGCAAGGTGCTCGATCAGTGCTTCGTGACGCGGCGTGACGTCTATTGGGAATGCGGCGGCCTGCGCGAGGAGCTCGGCCATTTCGCCGAATGGGTGCTGGCTGCGGCCTATCACGCGAGAGGTCATCGCATCGGTTATCTGCAAGAGGCGCGCTTCCACCATTATTACGTCGGCAAGATCGGCGAGCTGAAGACGTTCACGCTCGATTTCGTCGAAGGCGAGATCCGCTATCTCGGCGAGGCGCGCCGCGATGCCGGCAGCGAGCTGATCGAAGTGCCGGCCGAATGGGCCGAATGGGCGGGCTTCGACCGATCGCTCGCACGTGCGGCCTTGAATGCGCTCGCGCAGTACAGTCTTGCCGGCCGCGGCTGGAGGAGGCCCGGTGAAATATTGCGCGCCTTCTGGCATTGGGGTGCGCGCGCTCTCTGCGGTGATCTCGAGGAGCGCCTCGCCGCGCGCCTCGAGGTCATTTGCGCGCATCTCGGCCTGAGCGCGCTGGCCCTGCTCGGGTCGAGCGAAGCGATCGCGCGATGGATGAGGCGCTATATCGCCTCGCTGATCCATCTGCAGAGGCTTGAATGCATGCGCACCCTGCGCAGCCGCGCCGGGCCCGCGGTGAGATTCCTGGGAGATCGTGTTCTCGGGCAGGTAGGCTTCCATGCACTCGAATCGTCGGCGGGGCATGTCTTCCGCTGGAGCGAGCCGCAGGCCGCCGTTCGCATTGGGGGAAGCGCAGGTCGCAACATCGTTCGCATCGAAAGCCCGGCCTTGCGTGCATCCCTTTGCGACATCGGTGCACATTTTTATCTCGACGGCGTGCGCGTCGATGGCGCCGCAATCGCAATCGGCGCCGACAGCTATACGCTGACCCTCGATTTGCCGCCCTCGGGCCTCGCCATCCTTGCATGGTCGTGCCCGGTGCTCAGGGGCGTCGGTGATAGCCGCCGCCTTGGCCTTGCCGTGGCGTCCATCGAGGTGAACCAGGATACCGGTTGTTCAATCCAGCCCGAGCCAGGCAAGGGCAAAGCCGAGTTGTCACAGGTCCGGTGAGGCCGGATCGAGGCGGTACGGCTTCACAACAATGCAGAGCCGCCCCATGGGGGCGGCTCCGCGACGTCCGATCAAGACGAGTGAGTAGAGCTAGCCTCCGGTCTCGGCGCTGATGATATCGCCAAACAGCTCCCACTGGCCCTTCTTGAAGCGCCACATCTTGAGCTGCTCGATCGGCGCGAAGTCGGTGGAGGAGGTGTTGATCTTGATGCCCGGGATCAAGGTATCGGGTACGAAGTCCTTCAGGCTGGCCGCCTGCTTCATCACGTTCTCGCGGGTCAGATTGTCGCCGGACTGCTTCAGCACCTGCACCATGGTCTGGGCCGCGGCATAGGCGTAAACCAGGTTGGCGTCCGAGATGTTCGCGCCGGGCATGTACTTGTCGATGAAGATCATGAACTTCTTCATGCCCTCGTCGTCCTTCCACTGCGGATCCGACGCGTCCTTCAGGTAGCCGGCCGACAGAACGCCTTCGGAGGCCTCGAGACCGGCGGGCTTCATCACCGCGCCGATCGACACCGAAACGTCGGTCATCAGGTGCATCGGCTTCCATTCCAGCTCGGCGATTTTCTTGATTGCCTGCGCTGCGAATTTCGGCGTCGCGATGTTGACGAAGACATCGGCGCCGGTGCCCTTGAGCTTGACGATATGGGCGTCGATCGACGGCTCCGAGGTTTCGTAGCTCTCTTCGGCCACAATCAGCTTCGATGCCTTGTCGCCGAACACGTCCTTGATGCCGGCGAGGTAGTCCTTGCCGAAATCGTCGTTGGCATAGAAGATCGCGACCTTCGCGTCCGGCTTCTCCTTCAGAATGTACTTTGCGAAGATCTGGGCCTCGACCCGGTAGCTGGGCTGGAAGCCCATGGTCCAGGGGAAGTTCTTGGAGTCGTTCCACTTGCTGGCGCCGGTGGCGAGGAACAGCTGCGGCACCTTCTTGGAATTGTGATATTTCTGCACGGCGGTCTGGGTCGGCGTTCCCAGCGCGTTGAAGACCAGGAAGACCTCGTCGCTCTCGATCAGCTTGCGGATCTGCTCCACCGTCTTCGGCGGCGAGTAGCCGTCGTCGTAGGAAATCCAGTTGATCTTGCGTCCGTTGATGCCGCCCTGGTCGTTGATCATCTTGAAATAGGCTTCCTCGGTCTTGCCGATGATGCCGTAGGCGGAGGCCGGGCCGGAATAGGCCTCGACGTTGCCGATCTTGATCTCGGTGTCGGTGACGCCGGTGTCGTATTTCTTCTGCGCCTGGGCGGACTGGGTGGCAATCAGCGTCATCGCCGTTGCAGCGGCAAGCAGTGCGAGTTTCTTGTTCATGAAAATTCCTTGAAGTTTTCCTTGGGTTCTTCTGGTTTTTGGGCAGGCACGTCGAAAACAAAAAAGCGCCCGCGAGAGGGGCGCTTTGATCAGGCGTTGGCGACCTTCTTGTCGACTTCGGACGTCACCGAGAACTCTTTTCGCAAGGTCGGCTTGTGGATCTTGCCGGTGGCGTTGCGCGGCAGCGCGTCGACGAAGCGGATCTGCCGCGGACATTTGAAGCGGGCCAGATTGGCCGCGCAATGCGCGAAGACGTCGGCTTCGGCAAGCTTCTGCCCCGGCTTGACCGCGACGATGGCAAGGCCGACCTCGCCCCATTGGGCATCGGGAACGCCGATCACGGCAGCTTCGGCGATGGCATCGAGCTGATGCAGGACGTTCTCGACTTCGGCTGGGTAGACGTTCTCGCCGCCGGAGATGTACATGTCCTTCCAGCGATCGACGATGTAGTAGAAACCCTCCTCGTCGACGCGCGTCGCGTCGCCCGTGTGCAGCCAGCCGTCGGTGAAGGAGGTCTTGTTCGCTTCCGGCCTGTTCCAGTAGCCGGGCGTGATGTTGGGTCCTTTCACCCAGAGCTCACCGAGGCTCGCCGACATCGGCATCGCTGCCGTCGGGCCGCACGATCCGCACTTCGGTGTGAAGCACCGGCTTGCCGGCGGAGCCAGCCTTGCGCGCGGCGTCCTCGCGGTCGAGCACCAGCACGGCCGGCGATGTCTCCGTCATGCCGTAGCCCTGCTGCAGCGCGACGCCGCGGGCCTCCCACACTTTCAGCAGTGGCACCGGCATCGGTGCGCCGCCGACGCCGCCGACGATCAGGCGGCCAAGGTCGGTCGCCGCGAAGGCCGGGTGTTGCGCCATGAACTGGTAGATCGCGGGCACGCCGAAGAACACGTTGATGCCCTGCGCGGGATCGTTGATCAGGCCGAGCGCGACGCCGGGATCGAAGGCACGCATGATCATCACGGTGCCGCCGGCATGCAGTACCGGATTGGTGTAGCAGTTGAGCCCGCCGGTGTGGAACAGCGGTAGCACGGTGAGCAGCACCGAGGCCGGCCCGATGCAGGCGGGCCCGCCGAGATTGACGCAATTCCAGAAGGTCATGCCATGGGTGATGGTGGCGCCCTTCGGATGCCCCGTCGTGCCCGATGTGTACATGATGGTCGAGACGTCATCGAGCGTGACCTGCTCGATTTTTTCCAGCGGCTTGGCCGCGGCGATGCCTGCTTCATAGGATCCGCCGGGGCCGAGCAGCAGGCTGGTCGCTATGCCGCAGAGTCTGGCGACGGCAAGGGCGGTCTCGGCAAGATCGGTATCGTGGATCATCACCTTGGGTGCGCAATCGGCGGTGATGAACTGGAGCTCGGGAACGGTGAGGCGGGTGTTCAGCGGCACGAAGATGGCGCCCAGGCGGCCGCAGGCGAACTGCACCTCCAGCGTATCGGTCGTGTTCAGCGCCAGCACCGCGACGCGGTCGCCGCGCGCAACGTTCAGCGTGTGGCGCAGGAACGAGGCGAGGCGCGAGACGCGGCGGTCGAGCTGCGAATAGGTGAAACGGCGCTCGCTTGCGAGGTCGATCACCGCGACCTTGTCAGGCGTGCGGCGGCCGTGATGAACGATCCAGTCGTAGTAACGAACGGCCAAAATTCCTCCCTCGGCGGTCTTGTGCCGCCTCGCATCCCTGTTTTTTCGCACCAATCCCGGCGTGGCCCTGGGGCCAGCCGGAGTCTGTGCAACACGTCTTTTTTGATGCGGAGTTGGCCTGCGAGGGATGAAAATCGTCTTGCGTTGAGTTGCTAGGGCTTGGATGGCCGGGAAGCGGTTCCCCCGGCCAGCCACTCTGCGCAAGTGAGCCGCACATGTTCCAGCCATGGTGGCTGGGACGAGATCCATCCCGCGACGCGAGAGTGCGATGAAGAGCCCGTTCTACACCGCCGAGCACGACGCCTTTCGCGAAATGATGCGCCGTTTCGTCGACAAGGAGATCGCGCCCTTCGCCCATGAATGGGACGAGGCCGGCGAATTCCCGCGTGCGCTTTATCGCAAGGCGGCCGAGATCGGCCTGTTGGGGCTCGGATTTCCCGAGGAATATGGCGGGATCGCCGCCGATCAGTTCATGAAGATCGTCGCTAGCCAGGAGTTGGCGCGGGCCGGCGCCGGAGGCGTCAGCGCCAGCCTGATGAGCCACACCATCGGCTCGCCGCCGATCGCGCGGGCTGCGCGGCCCGAGGTGAAGGCGCGCGTGCTGCCGCAGGTGCTCGCAGGCGAAAAGATCTCCGCGCTCGCGATCACGGAGCCCGGCGGCGGCTCGGACGTCGCAAATCTCCGCACCCGGGCGCGGCGTGACGGGGATCACTACGTCGTGAGCGGCGAAAAGACCTTCATCACGTCAGGGATGCGCGCCGATTATCTGACCGTTGCGGTGCGTACCGGCGGCGAGGGCGCTGGCGGCGTCAGCCTGCTCCTGATCGAGGGCGACACGCCGGGCCTGTCGCGCACAAAATTGAAGAAGATGGGCTGGTGGGCCTCCGACACCGCGACGCTGCATTTCGACGAATGCCGTGTGCCGGCCGAAAACCTGATCGGCGAGGAGGGCCAGGGCTTCAAGATCATCATGCAGAACTTCAACAGCGAGCGCATGGGCATGGCCGCGGGCTGCACTGCCTTCGCCCGCGTCTGCCTCGACGAGGCCGTCGCCTATGCCAAGGAGCGCAAGACCTTCGGCAAGCCGCTCGCCCAGCACCAGGTCATCCGCCACAAGATCGTGGACATGGCGCAGAAGGTGGCGGCGAGCCAGTCGATGCTGGAGCTGCTGGCCTGGCGCCTGGAGCAGGGCGAGAGTCCGGTCGCCGAGATCTGCATGATGAAGAACCAGGCAACCCAGACCATGGCGTTCTGCGCCTCGGAAGCCGTGCAGATCTTCGGCGGTGCCGGCTTCATGCGCGGCATCAAGGCCGAGCGCATCTATCGCGAGGTCAAGGTCAACGCCATCGGCGGCGGCACCGAGGAGATCATGAAGGACCTCGCCAGCCGGCAGATGGGGTTGTGACGGACGCCGTCATTCCGGGGCGTACGCAGCACGAGCCCGGAATCCATCAGGCCGCAGACACCGTAGAGGACTGGATTCCGGGCTCGTCGCTGCGCGATGCCCCGGAATGACAAGAGGACAAAATGCTGTTCACCGCCGACCATGACGACATCCGCCGCTCTTTACAAAAGTTCATCGCGAACGAGATCAACCCTCACGTCGACGAATGGGAGAAAGCCGACATTTTCCCGGCGCACGAGCTGTTCAAGAAGATGGGCAGCCTCGGCTTCCTCGGCCTGAACAAGCCGGTCGAGTTCGGCGGCTCGGGCCTCGATTACTCCTACGCGCTGATGATGGCGGAGGAGCTCGGCGCCATCAATTGCGGCGGCGTGCCGATGGCGATCGGGGTGCAGACCGATATGGCGACACCGGCGCTGGCGCGGTTCGGCTCGGACGAGGTGCGGCGCGAATTTCTGGCGCCCTCGATCTCCGGCGACTTCGTCGCCTGCATCGGCGTTTCCGAGCCCGGTGCCGGCTCCGACGTCGCCTCAATCAAGACCAGTGCGCGCTCTGACGGCGACGACTACGTCATCAGCGGCGGCAAGATGTGGATCACCAACGGCACCCAGGCCGACTGGATCTGCCTGCTCGCCAACACCGGCGACGGTCCCGTTCACCGCAACAAGTCGCTGATCTGCGTGCCGATGAAGGCCAAGGGCGTCACCGTCGCGCGAAAACTCGACAAGATGGGCATGCGCTCGTCGGACACCGCGCAGATCTTCTTCGACAATGTCCGCGTGCCCAAGCGCAACAGGATCGGTGAGGAAGGCAAGGGCTTCACCTACCAGATGATCCAGTTCCAGGAGGAGCGGCTGTGGGGCGCGGCGGCCTGCCTCAAGGCGCACGAATACATCATCGATCAAACCATCGAATACACACGCAACCGCAAGGCCTTCGGCCAGAGCATCCTCGACAACCAAGTCGTGCACTTCAAGCTCGCTGAGATGCAGACCGAGGTCGAGCTACTGCGCGCGCTGATCTATCGCGCCGCCGAGCAACTGGTCGCGGGTGAGGACGTGACGAAGCTTGCGACCATGGCCAAGCTGAAAGCCGGCCGGCTCGGCCGCGAGTCTCACCGACGCCTGCTTGCAATATTGGGGCGGAATGGGCTTTACCAATGAGACGCCGGTCAGCCGCGCCTATCGTGACAGCCGCCTGACCTCGATCGGCGGCGGCGCCGACGAGGTCATGCTGATGGTTCTGTGCAAGATGATGGGTACGCTGCCGGGAAGTAAGGGGAAGGCTTCATGATCACGCTCTATCATTGCGACGCCGCGCGCTCGTTCCGTCCGCTCTGGATGCTGGAGGAGATGGGGCTGCCCTATGAGCTGAAGATGCTGCCGTTCCCGCCGCGGGTCTTCGCCAAGGAATATCTGGCGCTCAATCCGCTCGGCACGATCCCCTTCATGGTCGACGGCGAGACCAAGATGACGGAGTCCTCCGGCATCTGCCACTATCTCGGCATCAAGCACGGGCCGACGCCGCTGATGGTTGGGCCGGAAGATCCCGCCTATGGCGCGTTCCTGAACTGGATGTATTTCAGCGACGCCACGTTAACCTTCCCGCAGACGCTGGTGCTCAGATACACCCAGCTCGAGCCGGAGGAGCGGCGTAATCCGCAGGTCGCCACCGACTACGCAAAATGGTTCCTTGGACGGCTGCGTGCCGTCGAGGCAGCGACGGCCAATGCCGAAACATTGTGCGCGGGCCGCTTCACCGCCGCTGACATTGTCATCGGCTACGCGCTTCGGCTGGCCGAGAATATCGGCCTCGCCAAGGATTTCGGGCCAAATGTCGCAGCCTATTGGGCGCGTCTCCAGCAGCGCGACGGCTTCAGGCGCGCGGTTGCTGCGGAGCAGAAGGCCGGCGCCGAGCAGAATGTTGCACCGCGTGTGAGGGCGTAAGCCCTCGCAGTTGGGAATGCCGTCTCATGAAGTTCCGGACTGGCTTGACACCGTCCTGGAATGCCAATGCTTTGCGCGTCATGACAGCGCTATCGCGTCGTGACAGCGCCCAAATTTCCGCTAAGGTGACCCTCGTCCGCAGCGGCCAGAGAGCCGCGCGAGGAGGACCCCAATGGAAGATAAAGGTCGCGAATCCGACCATCTGATGCTGATCACGCCGGAGCGGGTATTTTATGCCGGCCTGCTCGGACGGCCCCGGAAGCGAACCCCCGGTTGCTGCCACGTCTATGTCGCGGTGAAGGGCAGCCTGCATCTCACCATCGACGACGTCCTCGCCACCGGCGAGCTGTTCATCACCCTGCCAAACCAGCGCCATTCCATCGCCAGCGACTACCGCACTGCGATCAGCGTGACGCTCGAGCCGGAGAGCATGCCGGATGGCGTGCTGGAAGCCCTGGCCGGGCGGCTGATGGGACCGGACCGCGCGGTCTATGCCCGCAAGATTCTCGCCGCCTATGCGCTGCTGCGCCAGCGCCGCTATGGCGACATCAACACCGCCGAATTCGACGAGATGTGCTTCGGCGAGGCGCTGCCGCGCCGCGTGCTCGACCCGCGCGTGACGCGCGCCGTCGCGCGCATCGAACGCTTCTCCGGCGAGCCAGTGACCGCTGACACCTGTGCGGCCGAAGCCGGGCTCTCGGCGTCGCGCTTCCTGCATCTGTTCAAGGAGGAGACCGGCATCTCGTTCCGCTCCTTCCGGGCCTGGAAGCGCGCGCGGCATCTGCTGCACTTCGCCAACCAGGACCTCAACCTCGCCCATCTCGCGCAGGACATCGGCTATCCCGATAGCACGCATTTCAGCCACTCGATCCGCCGCTTCTACGGCTTGAAGCCGCGCGCGATCTTCGTCGGCTCGCGCGACCTTGCGATCTATCGCAGCACCGAGACGGTGCGGATGGCGGAGGCGGGCTAGCACCGCTGCCGTAGGGTGGATTAGCCGAAGGCGTAATCCACCTCTTCTGCACCCGTGGTGCGAGACCTTGGCGGGTTACGCCTGCGGACTACGCTTCGCGTAGCCGCGGGCTAAGCCGCCCTACGAATTCGTCGTTTTTCCCAGCTTCTCCGCGCAAGAAGCCGCATGCCCTGCATCACATGATCGCATTCGTTGAATTCTCAACGTGCGAGATATTTTTGGCATGAGCGACAAGGCCGTCATCACCTGCGCGCTGAACGGCGTGCTCACCGACCCGAGGCAGCACAACGTGCCCGTGACGCCCGAGCAGATGGCGCGCGAGGCCAAGGCTGCGTTCGATGCCGGCGCGTCCGTCATGCACATCCATTTGCGCCAGCAGGCGCCGAACAAGGGGCATCTGCCGTCCTGGGAGGTCAGCGTCAGCAGGGAGATCCAGCAGGCGATCCGCGAAGCCTGTCCTGGCGTGATCATCAATCACACCTCGGGCGTTTCGGGGCCGAACTACACCGGCGCGCTGGATTGCATTCGCGAGACCAAGCCGGAGATCGCGGCCTGCAACGCTGGTTCGCTAAACTATCTGAAGGTGAAGGCCGACAATACCTGGGCCTGGCCGCCGATGATGTTCGACAATGCGGTCGAGAAGGTGAAGGACTATCTCGACGTCATGAACGCGGTGGGCACCATCCCCGAATTCGAGTGCTTCGACGTCGGCATCGTGCGCTGTGTCGGCATGTACCACCAGGTCGGCATGTACAAAGGCCCGCTCGAATACAATTTCGTCATGGGTGTTGCGTCCGGCATGCCCGCCGATCCCGAGCTGCTGCCGATCCTGATCAAGCTGAAGCGGCCCGAGGCGCATTTCCAGGTCACCGCCATCGGCCGCGAGGAGATCTGGCCGCTGCACCAGCGCTGCGCCGAGCTTGGCGGCCATCTGCGCACCGGTCTCGAAGACGCCTTCTATCTCGCCGACGGCAAGAAGGTGACGTCGAACGGCCAGCTCATCGAAGCCATCGCCGCCTGCGCCCGCCGCGCCGGCCGCGAGGTCGCGAGCCCCGCCGAGGCGCGGAAGATCTTTGGGACGAATCGCTGAACGTAGCTCCAACCGTCATTGCGAGCGCAGCGAAGCAATCCAGAGTGTATCCGCTGAGACAGCCTGGATTGCTTCGTCGCTTTGCTCCTCGCAATGACGGGTAGGAAAGAGTCATGTCCATTCTCGAAAACACCATTTCCTCCGGCAGCGCGGCCTACCACGCCAACCGCGACGGCATGCTCGGCCTGATCGACCGTATGCGCGCACTGGAAGAGCGCACGCGAGCCGCATCGGCTGCGGCGAAGGATCGTTTCCACAAGCGCGGCCAGCTGCTGCCGCGCGAGCGCGTCGCGCTGGTGCTCGATCCCGGCGCGCCCTTCATCGAGCTGTCCACGCTTGCCGGCTACATGTTCGACGTTCCCGATGCGAACAAGAGCGTGCCCGGCGGCGGCGTCATCGCCGGAATTGGCTTCGTCTCAGGCATCCGCTGCATGGTCAGCGCCAACGACGCCGGCATCGACGCCGGTGCGCTGCAGCCTTATGGCCTCGACAAGACCTTGCGGGTGCAGGAGCTCGCGCTCGAGAACAAGCTGCCTTATGTGCAGCTCGTGGAAAGCGCCGGCGCCAATCTGCTGCGCTACCGCGTCGAGGACTTTGTCCGCGGCGGAAACATCTTCCGCAATCTCGCCCGGCTCTCGGCGGCGGGCCTCCCCGTGGTCACCGTGACGCACGGCTCGTCGACCGCGGGCGGTGCCTACCAGACCGGTCTCTCCGACTACATCGTCATGGTGCGCGGCCGCACCCGCGCTGTTCCTCGCCGGGCCGCCGCTGCTGAAGGCCGCGACCGGCGAGATCGCGACCGAGGAAGAGCTCGGCGGCGCCGAGATGCACACGCAAGTGTCCGGCCTCGGCGATTACCTCGCCGAGGACGACCGCGACGCGCTTCGGATTGCGCGCGAGATCATGGCCGCGCTGCAATGGGAACGGCCGGGCCGCTTGGCGCCGGAGTTCAAGCCGCCGCGCTACGACCAGGACGAGCTGCTCGGCATCATGCCGATGGACCACAAGCGCACCGTCGACATGCGCCAAGTGATCGCGCGCATCGTCGATGATTCCGATTTCACCGAGATGGCGCCGAATTACGGCCCGGCCACCGTCTGCGGCCACGCCCGCATCGAGGGCCAGGCGATCGGCATCATCACCAACAACGGCCCGCTCGATCCCGCCGGCGCCAACAAGGCGACGCATTTCATCCAGGCCTGCTGCCAGACCCGCACGCCGATCCTCTATCTCAACAACACCACCGGCTACATGGTCGGCAAGGCCTACGAGGAAGCCGGCATGATCAAGCACGGCTCCAAGATGATCCAGGCGGTGACGTCGGCGACGGTGCCGCAGATCACCATCTATTGCGGCGCCTCGTTCGGTGCCGGTAATTACGGCATGTGCGGTCGCGGCTTCCATCCGCGCTTCTGCTTCTCCTGGCCTAATGCCAAGACCGCGGTGATGGGCGGCGAGCAGGCTGCCGAGACCATGGCGATCGTGACCGAAGCGGCCGCCGCGCGCCGCGGCAAGCCGATCGAGAAGGACAAGCTGGACGCCATGAAGGCGCAGATCATTGGCGTGTTCGACGGTCAGATGGACGTGTTCTCGACCAGCGCCCGCGTGCTCGACGACGGCGTGATAGACCCCCGCGACACCCGCGCGGTTCTGTCCGAGGTGCTCGCGATCTGCCGCGAGGGCGATGCGCGGACGCCCCAGCGCATGCAGTTTTCGGTGGCCCGCCCATGAGGAACGGATCAGTGCAGCATCGCCCGTTCTTCAGGGTTCTGGTGGCCAATCGCGGCGAGATCGCGCTGCGCGTGATGCGCAGCGCGCGGCAGCTCGGTCTTGGCGTCGTAGCGGTCTATTCGGATGCCGATCGCGACGCGCTCCACGTGCGCCAGGCCGACCAGGCCGTGCGCATCGGCGAAGCCCTGCCGGCGCAATCCTATCTCAACATCCCCGCGATCATTGCGGCCGCCAAAGCGAGCGGCGCCGATGCCGTGCATCCCGGCTATGGCTTCCTCGCCGAGAACGAAGATTTTGCGCAAGCCTGCAAGGATGCGGGCCTCGTCTTTATCGGTCCATCGCCGCAGGCGATCGAGGCGATGGGCAACAAGGCCGGCGCCAAGGAGATCATGAAGAAGGCCGGTGTTCCCTGCGTGCCCGGCTACCAGGGCGCCGACCAGGGCGACGAGGTCATGCTCGCGGAAGCCAGGAAGATCGGCTTCCCCGTGATGATCAAGGCCGTCGCCGGCGGCGGCGGCCGCGGCATGCGGCTCGTCGGCGACGCCGCATCGTTTGCGGACGCGCTGCGCAGCGCACGGTCGGAAGCCAAGGCGGCCTTCGGCGATCCCACCGTGATCCTCGAACGCGCCATCCAGAATCCGCGTCACATCGAGATCCAGGTGTTCGGCGACAGCCGTGGCAATGCCATCCATCTCGGCGAGCGCGATTGCTCGGTGCAGCGGCGGCACCAAAAATTGATCGAGGAGGCGCCGTCGCCTGCCGTCACGCCCGAGCTCCGCGCGAAGATGGGCGAGGTCGCGGTATCGGCGGTGAAAGCGCTGCGTTACGAGGGCGCCGGCACGCTGGAATTCCTGCTCGACGCCAGCGGCGCGTTCTATTTCATGGAGATGAACACGCGGCTCCAGGTCGAGCATCCCGTGACCGAAGCGATCACCGGGCTCGACCTCGTCGAGCTGCAGCTGCGCGTTGCGCGCGGCGAAGCGCTGCCGATCAAGCAGCAGGACATCGAATTCTCCGGCCACGCCATCGAGGTGCGGCTGTGCTCGGAAGACGCCGCGCAGGATTTCATGCCGCAGTCCGGCCGCATGGCGCGCTGGCACGTGCCAGACGGCATCCGCGTCGAGCATGCGCTGCAATCGGGCTCGGAGATCCCCCGTTCTACGATTCCATGATCGCGAAGGTGATCAGCCACGGCGCCACGCGCGAGGAGGCGAGGGGACGGCTGATCGTCGGCCTCGAGCAGCTCGTCGCCTTCGGCGTGACAACCAACCAGTCGTTCCTGATGTCGTGTCTGCGCCATCCCGGCTTTGCCAGGGGCGAGGCGACGACCGCTTTCATCGGTGCGCACCGCGACGAGCTGCTGGCGCCGCGGGCAGATGCGGCTTTCGACACGGCGCTCGCAGGCCTGCTGCTCTACGTCACCAATCCGCGCGCGCCCTGCTGGCAAACCGGCCGGAGCCTGTCGGTAACATTCCCGCTGCCGGCGAAAACCGAGATCGGCGGCGAGATGCGGGAGCTCGAAATCACCCGCGAACGCGACGGCAGCTACACCGTCGCCGCCGACGGCCGCCAGGATAGATTCGAGATCGACCTGCTCGACGCCGACGTAATCCGTTTCCGCCATGACGGCGTGATGGACAGTGCAAGGTTCCTGCGCGACGGCGATCGGCTCTACCTGCAGCACCGCGGCGTCCCGCTCGCGATCGCCGATCTCACCCTCGCCGCGCCAAAGGCCGCCGCTGCCAATGGCGGAGATGGCAAGGTGCGCGCCGCCATGAACGGCCGCGTGGTTGCGGTTCTGGTCAAGCCGGGCGACCGCGTTGCCGCCGGTCAGCCGGTGCTGACGCTGGAGGCGATGAAGATGGAGCACGTCCACAAGGCCGGCATCGACGGCGTGGTCTCCGCGATCGACGTCGCCGAGGGCGAGCAGGTCACCACGGGCAGGATCGTGGCGGAGATCGGGGTTGCTGCGCCGGCCGCGTGAGCGGCTACGAGCACTTCTTGAAATAGCGGTAGGTGTCGGGCGCTCGCATCCAGATGAAATCCTGGGTGAGGCCGCCATGAGCATTGATCCAGGACGTGATGTCCGCGGCGTAGGCGCGGCGCAGCGTCGTCGTCGCGTCGGCCCGGTGCGCCAGATGGAAGCCGAAACTCGCCTCCGGCGTGACGCAGATCCGGCTGCGCGGAATATGACCCAGCAGAACGGTGCAGGCGGACTGGCAGGGGCCGACGATGCGGACGTTCACGCCCTGGCGGGCGAACTCGGTCCAGCGCGCATTGTAGGCGGCAACCGATCCACCATGATTGTCGGAGACGTCGATCGTCTCCGCGCGGGCGGCAGTGCAACAGGCGGCGATGACGAGAAGGCCAAGCAGGCCGCTCAGAGGGCTGGACAGAGACATCATCAAATCCATCGGCTGGAGTGAGCGGCGACCGCGACGAGCCTGACACCGAATGAATCGAAATTGTGTGGGCGAGCTCACAAACGGCTCTGTCGATTCGAGTCCTCGCTTGGAGATCAGAATTTCAAGTGAATACAATGGGATAAGGCAATCGAGAGAGCATAGGCAAATCTTATTGAACTTTGTTCATTAGCAAGTTAAAAATATTGAACAACGTTCAGTTTCGAGGTCCCGATGTACCCCGATGACCCCGCCCGAGCGACCGCCGCCAAGCTTCCGTCGACAGCCCGTTGCCTCTCGTTCGGCGCGCTGCATCCTCGTGAAAAATATCTAATCGGCGCCCTTGTGATCCTGGCCCTGTCAGCGCTTCTTTCGCCCGCGATGCCGGCCGCCGGTTGGCACATCCCGCACTTCGTCGACGGCCGCGCCTGGCTCGGTGTGCCCAACGCCGGCGACGTGCTGAGCAATCTTGCCTTTCTCGCCATGGGCGTCTGGGGCTCGGAGCGGCTGCGCTCCCGCCGTGATGCGCCCGTCGGGGCAAGCTGGTTCTTCGTCGGCCTAATCCTCACTTGCCTGGGCTCGGGCTTCTATCATCTGGACCCCGACGTGCCGCAACGGCTCGTAGCCGATCGTCTCGGCATGGCGGTCGCGTTCGCGGGATTTCTGGGCATTGCAACCGGAGAGCGCGTCAGCGTGCGCGCGGGCGAGGCGGTGCTGGTGCTGATGATGATCGCGGGCCTGCTGGCTGCCTGGGTGGCGCGCGATAATCTCACGCCATGGGTGGTCGTGCAGTTCGGCGGCATGGCGTTGGCCGTGGGGCTTGCGCTGACACGACGGCGGCCCGGCGCAATCGGCGTGCCGCTCGGTGGCGTGATCCTTTTCTACGTGCTGGCCAAGCTGTTCGAATTGGGCGATGCGCTAATATTCGAAGCGACCGGGCACGTCGTCTCGGGCCACACGCTCAAGCATCTGGCCGCCGCGCTCGCGGCGTGGCCGGTGATCGTCACGCTACGGGATCGTAGGTTGGGTTAGCCGAAGGCGTAACCCACCTCTTACGTCTCCGCGGAAACGCACGTGGTGGGTTACGCCCTGCAAACTGCGCTTCACGCAGTTCGCCGAGCTACCCCACCCTACAGGGCCGAGTTACTCCGCCCCGTCCCCTCATTGAGCAGGCACGCCACCTGATGCCCGTCGCCCGCATCTCGCAGCGCCGGTCGCTCAACCTTGCACCGCTCCATTGCAAACCGGCAGCGGGTGTGAAACGCGCAGCCCGGCGGCGGATTGACCGGGCTCGGGACGTCGCCGTCGACCAGCGGCGCGAGCTTCTTCGCGAGCGGGTTGGCGATCGGCACCGAGGCGAGCAGGGCCTGCGTGTAGGGATGGCGCGGATTGCGGAACAGCTCGTCCTTGTCTGCGATCTCCACGATGCGGCCGAGATACATCACCGCGACGCGGTGGCTGATATGGGCGACCACGGCGAGGTCGTGCGCGATGAAGAGGTAGGAGAAGCCGTGCTCACGCTGCAGATCGATCAGCAGGTTGATGACCTGCGCCTGGATCGAGACGTCGAGCGCAGAGACCGGCTCGTCGCAGACGATCAGGCGCGGCTCGAGTGCGAGCGCGCGTGCGATGCAGATGCGTTGGCGCTGGCCGCCGGAGAATTGATGCGGGAAGTTGCGCATCTGGTCGGAGCGCAGGCCCACCTGCTCGAACAGCTTTGCGACCCGCGCCTCCAGCTCCTTGCCGCTTGCGAGCCCGTGCACGGCCAGCGGCTCGCCGACGATGTCGCCGGCGGTCATGCGCGGATTGAGCGAGGCAAACGGGTCCTGGAACACGATCTGCATCGAACGGCGGTGCGGCCGCAGCGCCGTCTTGGAGAGGTGGGTGATGTCCGTCCCATCGAGGCGGATCTGGCCCGAGGTCGGCTCGACCAGCCGCAGCACGCTACGTGCCACCGTCGACTTGCCGCAGCCGGACTCGCCGACGAGCCCGAGCGTCTCGCCGGCATGAAGCGAGAACGAGACGCCGTCGACCGAATGCACGATGCCGACCTGCCGGCGCAGCACGCCGGCACGCACCGGATAGTGCTTCTTGAGATCGGTGACTTCGAGCAGCGCCTCGGTCATGCCACCTCCGCGACTTCTTCCGCGCGCCAGCAGGCGGCGAGATGGCCGCCGCCCCAATCCGCCAGCGGCGGATATTCGGCCTCGCAACGCTTGATGGCGAGCTTGCAACGCGGTGCGAAGGCGCAACCCTTCGGCAGCCGCACCAGCGACGGCACGGTGCCGGGAATCTCGTTCAGTCGCGCCGGCGCAGTGACGCCGGGTGCGGGGACGGACGGGATCGAGGCCATAAGCCCGCGCGTATAGGGGTGCTTGGGTGCCGAGAACAAAGCTTCGACACTGGCTTCCTCGACCTTCCGCCCCGCATACATCACGATCACGCGCTGTGCGGTCTGCGCGACGACGCCCAGATCGTGCGTGATCAGCACGAGCCCGGTGCCGAGCTCCTTCTGCAGGTCGAGGATCAGCGCCAGGATCTGCGCCTGGATGGTGACGTCGAGCGCGGTGGTCGGCTCGTCCGCGATCAGCAGCGCCGGCCGGCAAGCCAGCGCCATCGCGATCATCGCGCGCTGGCGCATGCCGCCGGAGAGTTGATGCGGGTATTCCTTCGCGCGCCGCGCCGGTTCGGGAATGCGGACCAAACGCAGCATCTCGACCGCGATATTGCGGGCCTCCTTGGCCGGAATGTTCCGATGCAGCCGCACCGCCTCCACGATCTGGTCTCCGATCCGCATCACCGGGTTGAGCGAGGTCATCGGCTCCTGGAAGATCATGGAGATGCGGTTGCCCCTGACCGCGCGCATCTCCGCTTCGTCCAGCGCCAGCAGATCGGTGCCTTCGAGCGAGATGGAGCCGCCGACGATGCGGCCGGGCGGATCAGGCACGAGCCGCATGAGCGACAGCGCGGTGACGCTCTTGCCGCAGCCGGATTCGCCGACGATGGCCAGCGTCTCGCCGCGCTTCACGTTAAAGGACAGGTCGTCGACGGCCTTGAACAGGCCGGAGTTGGTGAAGAACACCGTCTTCAGGTTCTTCACGTCGAGCACGAGATCGGATTTGTCAGCCATCAGCCGCGCTGCCGGGGATCGAGGATGTCGCGCAGGGCGTCGCCGAACAAATTGGCGCCGAACACGGCGAGGCTGATGGCGATGCCCGGGAAGATCACCAGCCACGGCGCGGTGCGGACATATTCGGCGGCGGACTCAGAGAGCATGCGGCCCCATGATGGATAGGGCTCGGGAATGCCGAGGCCGAGGAACGACAGCGAGGCTTCGGTCAGGATGGTCGAGCCGAGCTGGGCCGTGGCGAGCACGATCAGCGGCGCCAGCGTGTTCGGAAGCACGTGGCGGAGCGCGATGCGCACCTCGCTCATGCCGATCGACTTGGCGGCTTCGATGAAGGGGAGTTCCCGCAGCGCCAGCGTGTTGGCACGGATGACGCGCGCGACCGTCGGGATCAGCGGAATGGCAATCGCAATGATCACGTTCGGCAGCGACGGGCCGAGAGCCGCCGTCATCACCAGCGCCAGCACCAGCAGCGGCAGCGCCTGGAGGACGTCGGAGACGCGCTGGAATACGAGATCGACCCAGCCGGAGAGATAGCCGGAGGTCAGGCCGACGATGACGCCGATCGTGCCGCCGAGCGCGGTCGAGCCGATCCCGACCGCAAGCGAAATCCGCGCGCCATGGATGATGCGGCTGAACACGTCGCGGCCGAACGAGTCCGTTCCCATCCAGTGCGCCAGGCTCGGGCGAGCCAGCGCGCGGGTGGAGTCGATCGTCAGGGGATCATAGCGCGCGATGACATCGGCGAAGATCGCCGTCAGCACGAACAGCGCCATGATGACGAGCCCGGCTGCGCCAAGCACATGCCGCTGTGCCAGAAACAGCACGCGTCGCCAGCCGCCGGTCGCATGCGCGCCGGCCCGCCTCAGTTCAACGTCGAAGTCGATCGCAGCCAAGCTGATCTCCTAGTCCGTGTACCTGATACGTGGATCGAACACGGCATAGAGCATGTCGACGATGAAATTCGCGCTCACCACCACGACGGCGATCAGCATCACCAGGTTCTGCACGATCGGATAGTCGCGCCAGCGGATCGCCTCGACCAGAAAGCGGGCGACGCCGGGGATGTTGAACACCGTCTCGGTGACGATCAGCCCGCCGATCAGGAATGCCGCTTCGATGCCGATCACGGTGATGACGGGCAGGATCGCATTCTTCAGCGCATGCCGATAGTTTACGGCGGCGTCGGAGGCGCCTTTCGCGCGGGCGGTGCGGATGTAATCCTGGCGCAGCACCTCCAGCATCGAGGACCGCGTGATGCGCATGGTCAGGGCCGCGCTGCGGAAGCCGACGGCAGCGGCCGGCACGGCATAGGTTGTGAACGCTTCGAGCCAGGTCTGCGGATTCGGATTGAAGATCGGCATCTGGCCGAACATCGCCACCGACGCTGTCAGGATGAGCAGGCCGAGCCAGAACGAGGGCAGCGACAAGCCGCTGAGGCTGACGACACGCAAGGCGTAATCCAGCCGCGTGCCTTGCTTCACGGCGCTGATGACGCCAAGCGGGATGCCGATCGAGGCCGAGAACAACAGCGCGAGGCCGGCGAGCCGCGCCGTGATCGGGATACGTGGCAAGATCTCCTGCAGCGCCGGCTTCTCGGAGACGTAGGAGTAGCCGAAATCGCCGCGCAGAAAACCCGAGATCCAGTGCCAATACTGCACGATCAGCGGCTGGTCGATGCCGAGTTCCTTTTCCAGATTGGCCTTGTCGGCGGGATCGACATAGCCGGCTGCGGCGAACAGGATGTCGACGATGCTGCCGGGCACGATGCGCAGCAGGAGGAAGATGACGATCGAGATCCCGAACAGGGTCACGAGCATCAGGAACAGGCGTCGCACCAGATAGGCAAACATCCTTCGCCCTCCGCGAGCCGTTAATCTTCAGCCTGCCGCACTACTTGTCGAGCCACAAATCCTCGTAGCGGAAGCCGTTATAGGAGCTGTTCGACATGATCGTGACGCCCTTGACATAGGGCTGCCAGCACGAGCCGGCCCGTGCATGGAAGATGATCGGGCGGGCGACATCCTCCTGCAGCTTCTTGTCAATGTCCCAGACCAGCTCCTTGCGCTTCGCAACATCGATCTGCTGCGATTGCACGTCGAACAGTTTTTCGATCTCCTTGTTGCAGTAATTGGTGTAGTTGCGCTCGGAGCCGCAGGAATAGTTTTCGTAGAAGGACTGGTCGGGATCGTCGACGGAATTGCCGGTCAGGTTGAGGCCGAGCATGTAGTCCTTGCGCGCGACTTTCGGGAACCAGTTCGCGGTCTCGACGACGTCGAGCTCGCCGTCGATATAGATGCTCTTGAGCTGGTCGATCAGGATCACGGCGGGGTCGCGATATTCGGCAATATTCCGGGTCGAGACTTTCACCGCGAGATGCTTGTCCGGGCCGTAGCCCGCCTTCTGCATCAGCTTCTTGGCCTCTTCCCGGTTCTTGCTCACATCCGGGCCATAACCCGGAATGGTCGCCAGCTTGTCCTTGGGCATGCCCCAAATGCCTTGAGGCGGCGGCAACATGGTGCCGCCGATATCGGCCTGGCCTTCGAACAGGATGTCGACGAAGGCCTTGCGGTCGAGTGCAAGCGCCACCGCCCGGCGGATATCGATGTTGTCGAACGGCGCCGAGGCCGAGTTGACGATGATGTTGGTCGAGACGTTGGTCGGCTCGACGACGCAAGTTGCGTTCGGCGCCTGCGACTTGATGTCTTTCAGCAGCGGGATCGTGATGTGGGTTGGAAAGGTCATGTCGAACTTGCCGGCGACGAAGGCGAGAATCGCGGTCGAGCGGTTCGGAATGATGGTGTATTCGATGCCGTCGAGATGCGGCAGGCCCTTCTTCCAATAGTCCGGATTGCGCGTCAGCTTGATCGATTCATTGGCCTTGAACTCGACGAACTTGAACGGCCCGGTTCCGATCGGATGGGTGCGCATGTCCGCAGGCGAGACGTGGCAGGGATAGACCGGCGTGTAGCCGGACGCGAGCATCGCCAGGAGCGAGGGTTGCGGCCGCTTCAGGTCGAAGGAGACCTCGAAATCGCCGCTCGTCGTGATCTCGTTGACCTCGCTGTACCAGGCCTTGCGCGGATTCTGCCGCAGCTTCTGCTGCGATTTGCCCATCAGGAGATCGAAGCTGCATTTGACGTCGGCCGATGTGAACGGCTTGCCGTCGTGCCATTTCACGCCCTGGCGCAGCTTGAACGTCAGCTTCTTGTTGTCGTTGCCCCAGGACCAGCTTTCGGCCAGCTCGGGCCGGAGCGTATCAGGACTGTTCTGCGCGATGTGCTGGTCGTAAATGACGAGGTTATTGAAAACGCCCATGAACGGCACGTTGACCGAATAGGTCGCGCCTTCGAGGATCGATGCGTTGGCCGGACTGTCGCGGTGATACATTCGCAAGACGCCGCCCTGCTTGGGCTCGCCGGCGAGCGTGATGGTCGAGGCCGTCAGCACAGATAGCGCCGCCATCGCGGCGAGCGCCCATACGCTCCGCATGCTCATCCTCCCTGGAGATCGGCCTTTTGCGGCCTGTTTGTGCTGACGATAGCACGCAAGTCGGAGGAGGCAACCGGTAAGGCCACTTGCCGCCTCGGCAATTTGGATGACGCAAGGCTGCATCGACTTCGTCTACCCGCGATGCGAGAGTGCAGTGCGAAGAGACGGTTCCTGTGCTGGTTGTGGAGATGTTGCGCGCAAGGATATCGACAATCTTGCTGTCGTCCCGGCGTTCGCCGGGACGACAGCTGAGATTGCCGCTCCGCCTTCACACGATCCGTGACGCCTTGTTGCCCCAATACCGGTCCCGCAGCAGGCGCTTGTACAGCTTCCCCGTCGGCAGCCGCGGCAATTCCTTCTCGAAATCGACCGAGCGCGGCACCTTCTGCCGCGACAGCGATTTTGCGCAGAACGCGATCAGCTCCTCGGCGAATGCCGCGTCAGGCACCACGCCCGGCATCGGCTGCACCACCGCCTTCACCTCTTCGCCGAGATCGGGATTGGGCACGCCGAACACGGCGGCATCGGCGACCTCAGGATGCGTGATCAGGAGATTCTCGCATTCTTGCGGATAGATGTTCACGCCGCCGGAGATAATCATGAAGGTCGCGCGGTCGGTCAAATAGAGGAAGCGGTCGGCATCGACATAGCCGACATCGCCGACCGTGCTCATGCTGCCGTCGGCCGAGCGCGCCTCCTTGGTCTTCTCAAGGTCGTTGAAATATTCGAACGGCGAGGCGGTCTTGAACCACACCTGGCCGGGCGTGCCGGTCGGGCATTCCCGCATGTTCTCGTCGAGGATGTGGAGGTCGCCGAGCAGCACCTTGCCGACGGTGCCGCGATGGCTCAGCCATTCCTCGCTGTTGCAGGCGGTGAAGCCGAGGCCTTCGGTCGCGCCGTAATATTCGTGGATGATCGGCCCCCACCATTTGATCATGTCGTCCTTCACCAGCGCCGGGCAGGGCGCCGCTGCATGGATCGCGATCTCCAGCGAGGACAGGTCATAGCGGCCGCGCACCTCTTCCGGCAGCTTCAGCATGCGCGAGAACATCGTCGGCACCAGCTGGGTGTGCGTGATGCCCCAGCGCTGGATCAGCTCGAGGTAGCGCTCGGCATCGAAATTCTCCATGATGATCACGGTGCCGCCCATGCGGATCGTGAGGTTCACGGCGGCTTGCGGCGCGGAATGATAGAGCGGCGCCGGCGACAGATAGACCATGCCCTCGCGGTAGTGCCAAAGTTTTGTCAGGAAATCGAACAGCGGCAGATTGTGCTTTGGCGGCTCCTCCGGCAGCGGTCGCAAAATGCCCTTCGGCCGTCCCGTCGTGCCGGACGAATAGAGCATGGCGGTGCCGAGCCGTTCATCCGCGATCGGTGTCGTCGGCATATCCGCGGTCACGTCCGCAAGCCCGACGATGCGCTCGCTCTCGCCCGGGCCGTCGGCGACGATGCAGAGCTTGATGTCGGGACAAGCTTGGAGCGCCTCGCGGGCGATATCGAGCTTCGCCATCGACGTGATCAAGATCTTCGATTGGCTGTTCACGAGCAGATAAGCGAGTTCGCCCGGCGTCAGGAAGGAGTTGATGCAGGTGTAGTACAGCCCGGAGCGTTCGCCGGCGCCGCAGGCCTCGAGATAGCGCGAATTGTTCTCCATGAAGATCGAATAGTGGTCGAGCCGCTTCAGGCCGTGCCTGCGGAACAGATGGGCCAGCCGGTTGCTGCGCGCATCGAGCCTCGCGATAGGTGACGGCCTCGCCGGTTGCCGCCATGATGAAGGCGGGCTGCAGCGGGCGTAGGCGGGCATGCTGACCTGGATACATCTATCCTCCGGCTGTGAACTACGCGGCGAGAAGCAGGATTTCGCGCACTTGCGCCGCGCTCTCGATCTTGCGCGGATTGCGCGGGATCCAGTTCGTGCGCATCGCTTGCTCGGCGATCTCATCGAAATGCTCGGGCGAGACGCGCACGTCCGCGAGGCTGCGCGGCATGCCGAGCGAGCGGATGAAGGCGTCGAGCACGTCGGCAGCGGCGTGGCCGGGATAGCCCATGGCGGCGGCGACGATCATCTGCCGCTCGGCATTGTCGCGCGCATTCCAGCGCATCACCGCAGGCAGCATGATGCAGGAGGTGTAGCCGTGCGGCACGTCGAAGGCCGCGCCCAGCACGTATCCGATGCCGTGGCTCGCACCCATGGGAACGCCGGCCGCGAGCGCGCCCATCGACAGCCAGGTGCCGATCTGCGCATCCATCCGCGCGTCGAGATCGGCGGGGTCGGCTTTCACCCGCGGCAAGGCGTCGGCGAGCATGGCGAGGCCCTTCACCGATTGCGCGTCGGCGTACGGATGCGTCTCGCGCGAGCAGATCGCCTCGACGCAATGGTCGATGGCGCGGATGCCGGTCGACAGGAACAGCCATTCCGGCGTGTGCACGGTGATGGCGGGATCGAGGATGGTCGCGCGCGGCACGGCGAGCGGGTGCCGCAGCATCTGTTTCACATGCGCAGTGCGGTCGGTGACACCCGCGATCGCGCTGAACTCGCCGCCGGCGATCGTGGTCGGCACGCTGACCTGCCGCACCGTCGGCGCATTCATTTCGGGTGCTGTGCCCTTGTGCACGCGGATGCGCTCGATGCCGTCGACGTCGGTGATGCCGTTGGCGAGGCAAAGCTGCACCGCCTTGGCGCCGTCGGTGATCGAGCCGCCGCCGACGGTGACGATCAAATCGGCGCCCGCCTCGCGCGCGGCATTTGCGGCGGCGATCACCGCCTCGCGCGGCGTATGCGCCGGCATTGCGTCGAACAGGCCGGCGCAGCGGGAGCCCAGGGCCTGCTTGATCTTCTCGATTTCGTCGGTCTGCCGGTTGAGCGTGCCCGACACCATCAGGAAGGCACGATGAGTTCCCAGCCGGTCCATCTGCGCGACGATGGCCTCAGTTGCAGGATGGCCGAACACGACCTCCTCGATCGCGCCGAAAACGACACGTCCCTGGTGCACGCCTGTCCTCCCGGACAATTGGTCTTGTTCTTGCGAAACTAATCTAGCCGAGCCGCCAGCGCCCGTCATGTGCGAAGGCGCTGGCTTGAGAGAGCTTCACCCGGGCCCGTCAACCCGCCATCCGGTCAGGGGGCGCATGGACGGCCTGCCCGCGCTTTGGTCTTGAAGTGTTCATCAACTCCACCCATCTTGGGACGCCCGCGGGTAAACGCCTACCCTGCATTTTCCGCGGCTTTTACGACGAGGGCGATGCGAGGAGCTGGGATGACTGGACCGGATGGAAGCAACCGACTTGTCAAAAAGCACGAATTCCTCCAGTCGCGGTACTACGCAATGGCGAGCCTCCTCGTCGCATCATTCGCACTCGCAAGTTGCGGGCAGCCAGCCTCGCAAGGCGCTGCCCCACCGCCGGCGCCGGTGACGGTCGCCCAGCCGGTCAAGCGCACCGTCACCGATTGGGACGAGTTCACCGGGCGCTTCGAGGCGGCCGAGGAGGTGCAGGTGCGTCCGCGGGTCGGCGGCTTCGTCAACTCGGTCGAATTCCAGGACGGCGCCATCGTGCATCAGGGCGACCTGCTCTATGTCATCGACCCGCGTCCATTCGAGGCGGTGGCGACGCAGGCGGAAGGCCAGCTGTCGGATGCACGGGCGAAGGTGGAGCTCGCCAAGCGCGAGCTCGATCGCGGCCTCAGCCTGGTGCAGAGCAGCGCCGTTTCCGAGCAGGTGGTCGATCAGCGCCGTCAGGCCCTGCAGGCCGCGCACGCCGCCGAGATGCAGGCCGAAGGCGCGCTGAAGGTTGCACGCCTCAACATCGAATTCACCCATGTGACGGCGCCGCTCACGGGCCGCGTCGGCCGCCATCTCGTCAGCCCCGGCAATCTCGTGCAGGGCAGCGATACCGGCACGTCGACGCTGCTGACCTCGATCGTCACGCTCGATCCGATCTACGTCTATTTCGACATGGATGAGGCGACCTTTATCAAATACAGCAAGCTGTGGTTCGAAGGGCGCCGCCCGAGCCTCGCGCGACACGGCGAATCCGGTGCAGGTGACGCTCGCCGGAGAAACCAAGCCGTCGCACGAAGGCACCATCAACTTTCTCGACAACCGCCTCGACGTCTCGACCGGCACGCTGCGCAGCCGCGCGGTGATCAAGAACACGGACCTGTCGATTCTGCCCGGCCAGTTCGGGCGTATCAGGCTGATCGGCAGCGCGCCCTACGAAGCGCTGCTGATTCCGGATGTCGCGATCGCGACCGACCAGTCCCGCAAGATCGTGTTCGTGGTGAAGCCCGACGACACCGTCGAGGCCCGTCCCGTGGTGCTCGGGCCCTTGGATGACGGCCTGCGCGTGATCCGCGACGGATTGAAGGCGGAGGACCGCGTCATCGTCAACGGCATCCAGCGCGCCCGCGTCGGCGCCAAGGTTGCCCCGCAGGCCGCGCCAGCCCCGGCCGGTGGCAAGCCCGGTGACAAGCCATGAATCTCGGTCGCCTCTCCATCAACCAGCCCATCCTCGCGATGGTGCTGTCGATCGTGCTCCTGATCGTGGGCGCACTCGCCTACACCACGCTGCCGGTCTCCGAATATCCGCAAGTGGTGCCGCCGACCGTCGTCGTCACCACGCAATATCCCGGCGCTTCCGCGCAGACCGTGTCAGATACGGTTGCCGCGCCGATCGAGCAGGAGATCAACGGCGTCGAGGACATGCTGTACCTCTACAGCCAGGCGACCTCGAACGGCCAGCTCACCATCACCGTCACCTTCAAGCTCGGCACCGATCTCGACAAGGCCCAGGTGCTGGTGCAGAACCGCGTCGCGATCGCGCAGCCGCGGTTGCCGGAGGAAGTGCAGCGCAACGGCGTCACCACGCGCAAGAACTCGCCCGACATCCTGATGGTCGTGTTCATGCTGTCGCCGGACGACACGTTCGACCAGCTCTACATCTCCAACTACGCGCTGCTCCAGGTCCGCGACCAGTTGCTGCGGCTCGACGGCGTCGGCGACATCCAGATTTTTGGCGCGCGCGATTACTCAATGAGGTTGTGGCTCGATCCTGACCGGATCGCCAATCTCGGCCTGACTTCGGCCGAAGTGCTGGCCGCGATCCGCGCCCAGAACGTGCAGATCGCGGGCGGCCAGATCGCCGAGCCGCCGATCGCCGACCGCGCGTTCCAGCCGAACCTCACCTTCACCGGCCGCCTGAAGGACCAGAAACAGTTCGAGGACATCCTGATCAAGGCCGGCTCCGACGGCCGCGTGGTGCGGCTGCGCGACGTCGCCCGCATCGAGTCTCGGAGCGCTGGCCTACTCCACCAACAGCTTCCTGCTGCGCAAATCCGCGGTCGCCATGCTGGTAACGCAGCGGCCGGGATCGAACGCGCTCGCCACCGCAAAGAACATCAACGACACCATGGTGAGGCTCAAGGAGAGTTTCCCGAGGGGTCTCGACTACAATATCGGCTACAATCCGACCGAGTTCATCGCCCAATCCGTCCACGAGCTGATCAAGACCATTTACGAGGCCATGCTGCTCGTGGTCGTCGTCGTGCTGGTGTTCCTGCAGGGATGGCGGCCTGCGATCATTCCGATCATCGCCATCCCGGTGTCGCTGGTCGGCACGTTCGCGGTGATGGCGGGGCTCGGCTTCTCCATCAACAATCTCACGCTGTTCGGCCTCGTGCTGGCCGTCGGCATCGTGGTCGACGACGCCATCGTCGTGGTCGAGAATGTCGAGCGGCATCTTGAGCACGGCATGAGCCGGCGCGATGCAGCGCTGAAAACCATGGAGGAGGTCGGCGGCGCGCTGGTCTCGATTGCGCTGGTGCTCTGCGCGGTGTTCGTGCCGACGGCCTTCCTCGGCGGCATCTCCGGGCAGTTCTTCCAGCAGTTCGCCGTCACCATCGCGGTTGCGACTGCCATCTCCTGCTTCTGCTCGCTGACCCTTTCGCCGGCACTGGCCTCGATGATTCTCACGCCGCATGAGGAGAAGCGCGCGCCGGCGGGCTGGAACGTCATCGCACGGGGTTGGAACGCCTTCGCCGGCGTGTTCAACCGCGTGTTCGACCGGCTCGCGCATGGCTATGCCGGCCTCGCCAATTTCGTCATCCGGCATTCGGTCGTGATGATCCTGGTCTATCTCGTGCTGATCGGCAGCGCCGGCTGGCTGATCGTGACCACGCCGCAAGGCTTCATTCCGGCGCAGGATCGCGGCTACGTTATCGTCTCCGTGCAATTGCCCGGCGCGTCCTCGCTGGCGCGCACCACCGAAATCGTCCGCGAGATCGAGCGGATCGCGCTGGATACGCCGGGCATCGTCCGCGTCGCGGCTTTTGCCGGCTTCTCCGGCGCGACGCGCACGCAAGCCGGGAACGCGGCGGCGCTATTCCCCGTGTTCGATGAGCCCGAGGCGCGGATCAAGAAAGGACTCACGGCCAACGCGATCACGGGCGAGCTGCGCAAGCGCCTGTCTGCGATCCAGGGCGCCTTTATCATTGTAATTCCGCCGCCGGCCGTGCCCGGCATCGGTACAGGCGGCGGCTTCGCGATCCGCATCCAGGACCGCCAGGGCCGCGGACCTGAGCTGCTCGCTGCGGCCACCGACGAGCTTGTTGCCGCGGCGCGCAAGTCGCCCTCGCTGCTCGCGCCCTCGGTGTTCTCGCCATTCACCGCCAACACGCCGCAGCTCTTCGTCGACATCGACCGCACCAAGGCGCAGAAGCTCGGCGTTCCCATCTCGAACATCAACGAGACGATCCAGAGCTATTTCGGATCGACCTATGTCAACGACTTCAACCTGTTCGGCCGCACCTATCACGTCACCGCGCAGGCCGATTTTCCGTTCCGGAAAGAACCCAGCGACCTCGCACGGCTGCGCACGCGTAACGCCTCCGGCGACATGGTGATGCTCGGCAGCGTGGTCGAATTCAAGGACGTCTCGGGGCCCGACCGCGTCGCGCGCTACAATCTCTATGCGGCATCCGAACTCCAGGGTGAGCCGGCGCCGGGCATCAGCTCGACCACGGCGCTCAACACCATCAAGAAGCTGGCGGACGACACCTTGCCGAGCGGCTTCACCTTCGAATGGACTGACCTCTCCTATCAGCAGATCACCGGCGGCAATGCCGGCCTCTACGTGTTCCCGATCTGCGTGCTGTTCGTCTACCTCGTGCTCGCCGCGCAATATGGCAGCTGGACCTTGCCGTTCGCGGTGATCCTGATCGTGCCGATGTGCCTGTTAGCTGCCACCATCGGCGTGCGCATCATGGGGCAGGACGTCAACATCCTCACCCAGATCGGCTTCGTCGTACTGGTGGGGCTGGCGGCCAAGAACGCGATCCTGATCGTCGAATTCGCGCGCGACATCGAGAACGAGGGCAAGCCACGACTGGAAGCCGTCATCGACGCCTGCCGCCTGCGCCTGCGGCCGATCCTGATGACCTCCTTCGCCTTCATCCTCGGGGTGCTGCCGCTGGTGATCTCGACCGGTTCCGGCTCGGAGATGCGGCAGGCGGTCGGCGTCGCCGTGTTCTTCGGCATGATCGGCGTCACCCTGTTCGGCCTGCTGTTCACGCCGATCTTCTACGTGGTGGTGCGGAACCTGGCGGAAGGCCGGAACGAGGGGAAGAAGCCGGAGGTCGTGGCGGGCTGACGCTGTCTCGACGGACATAAGCGCCAGCATACCCTCCGCTGTCATCCCCGCGAACGCGGGGATCCATAACCCCAGGGAGCAGTGCGGGGCAAAGCTGATCACTCCGAGTCTTCGCAAAACCACGCCCTGTGGTTATGGGTCCCGGTTCGCGACTTCGTCGCGCCCCAGGACGACAGCGGCTATTTGGCGCGCAAAATCCCATACTAACGGCCAACGTGAAATGGATGGGCAGGGCCGGGGTTCTTCCCTAATATCCGCGCGATTTCAAAACAGAAAACTGCTGGGAGCTAACAGATGAAATCAGCACTCTTGGCCGCCGTCGCAACCTCTGCTCTGGTGCTGGCGGCGCCAGCCGGCGCGCAAGGCGTCAAGATCGGCATCCTCAACGACCAGTCCGGCGTCTACGCCGATTACGGCGGCAAATGGTCGGTCGAGGCGGCCAAGATGGCGATCGAGGATTTCGGCGGCGAGGTGCTGGGCCAGAAGATCGAGTCTCGTCACCGCGGACCACCAGAACAAGCCGGACCTTGCGACCTCGATCGCGCGGCGCTGGTATGACGTCGAGAACGTCGACATGATCACGGAGCTGACGACCTCCTCGGTCGCGCTCGCGATCCACGAGCCTCTCCAAGGAAAAGAAGAAGATCGACATCGTCGTCGGTGCCGCGACCTCGCGGCTGACAGGCGATGCCTGCCAGCCCTACGGCTTCCACTGGGCCTACGACACCCGCGCGCTCGGCGTCGGTACCGGCGGCGCGCTGACCAAGGCCGGCGGCGACACCTGGTTCTTCCTCACCGCGGACTATGCCTTCGGCTACGCGCTGGAGAAGGACACCAGCGAGATCGTTGCCGCCAATGGCGGCAAGGTGGTCGGCTCGGTGCGTGTGCCGCTCAACTCCTCGGATTTCTCCTCCTTCCTGCTGCAGGCGCAGAGCTCCAAGGCCAAGATCGTCGGCCTCGCCAATGCCGGCCTCGACACCACCAACTCGATCAAGCAGGCGTCAGAATTCGGCATCGTCTCCGGCGGCCAGAAGCTCGCTGGCTTGCTCATGACCGTGGCTGAAGTTCACGGCCTCGGCCTGCAGGCGGCACAGGGCCTGGTGCTGACGGAAGGCTATTACTGGGACGTCAACGACAAGAGCCGCCATCTCGGTGAACGCTTCTTCAAGCGCACCGGTCGGATGCCGAACATGATCCAGGCCGGCACCTATTCGGCGACGCTGAGCTATCTGAAGGCGGTCAAGGCCGCCGGCACCAAGGATCCCGATGCCGTCGCCAAGAAGCTGAAGGAGCTGCCGGTCGACGACGATTTCGCGCAAGGCGGCAAGGTGCTCGAGAATGGCCGCATGGTCCACGACATGTATCTGTTCGAGGTCAAGAAGCCCTCGGAGTCGAAGAAGCCCTGGGATTACTACAAGCTGCTCGCCACCGTCCCCGGCGACAAGGCTTTCTTCACCGCCAAGGACAGCGGCTGCCCGCTGACGAAGTAGCGGGAAGAGGCACAGCGAGCGCCACACACTCAATGTCGTCCCCGCGAAAGCGGGGACCCATAACCTCAGGGAGATGTGTGGTGCGAGACTCCCACTCCGAGTCCTCGCAAGACATCTCCCTGTGGGTATGGGTCCCGGATCGGCGCTCCGCTTCGCTGCGCTTGTCCGGGACGACGGTTGAGGTTTGGGCGCGACCTTCCCTCACACCAGCCGCAGCACCACCGCGCCCAGCGCTCCAGCCCACAGTGCGATGGCGGCGATGCCCTGGATCGCAAAGCCCGGGCCGCGCTTGGCCGCCGCCTTCGAATAACCGATGAAATAAACGATGCGGCCGATGATCCAGACCGCGCCGAGCCCGGCCGCGGCAGCATCGCCGATATAGACCGCGAACAGCCACAGCGCCGGCAGGACAATCGGCATCCATTCCAGCGTGTTCATCTGGATGCGGAAGGCGCGCTCGAAATCCGGATGGCCCGACATCGCCGGCACCTTGACGCCCGTCTTGCTGCGAACGCGCGACACGTTGATGGCGGTGAAGAAATAAAATGCGATCGCCAGCAGCGTGACGAGGGCGGTGAAATGATACATCGCGGAATCCCTTTGAAGAGGTCGCGGCTTCAATACCCGGTCAGCTCGAGATAGCCAACGCCGTCATGCGTCCCGGCAAAGCTGATCGGCCCCTCCCAGTAGGAGAAGCCGGTCCCCATCCAGGCCCTGGGATTGAGCGGCTTGCAGAGGATCGAGAACGATCGCGACGGGATTGCGATCTGCCATTCCACCGGCAGCTTGCGTCCGGCAACCTCGGCCGTCGCCGTCGGGGCCATCTGGATGTCGCCGCCCGCGATCATCTGCGTCTCGCCGGCAGCGCTGATCCAGTTGCCGAATGGATAATCTTTGCCGTCCTTCTGCCGCAGCCGGTACAGCATCAGCTTGTCACCCGACGACAGATGCAGCGACAGCCAGTCCCAGCCGGTCTGATCGGCGTCGAGCGGCTGGCTGCTCCATTCGCGGTCCATCCAGGCCTGGCCAGAGACGTCGACCGGCTTGTCGTCGATGGTGAGCGTGCCGCGCGCGCGGTAGAATGGCTGGCTGTAATAATAGGAGGCCTGGCCGCGCTCCGACTTGCGGCTGTAGCCGTGGTCGCCCTGCAACACCGCCGGACGGTCGGCTTCGAGCGTCAGTGCGTAGCTGAAATCGGTGCTGGATGCCTTCAGCGCCAGCGGTGCCAAGGTGTGGTCGTCGGTGCGATCGAGACCCTTCATGTCCCAATCGTCGATCCACGCCGCAAACGGCTTTGCCGTGACCCCGGCCTGCCCGATGCCGCCGCGGGAATAGACCTCGTTGAAGCGGTGGGTGTCCGCGCGCGTCACCGCGGCATGGGCCATCCACACCTGTTGATTGGCCCAGCCTTCGCCCTGCGGGCCTGCCTGCGATGCCTGCCGGAACAGCGTCCATTGCAGGCCGCACGCCGCACCGCTGGCCTCGACGAGGTTGGCCGTCAGATACCACCACTCGATACGAAACTCCGGATGCGGACCGTGATCGCCTGGAAACGTGAAGGTCTTTCCCGGTACGACCTTCGCAAAGCCGTCTGCAGTCTCGCCGAGCCCGGCATAGCCCTGCGCGCCGGCTCGGCGTGCGAGCGCCAGCGCGGCGATGCCGCCGGCGAAGGTGCGGCGCGAGATTTTATCAGCGTTCATTGGCGAACACCTTGACGAGATTTGCCGGCTGCATCCGCGCCAGCCGCACGACCGGCAGCAGGGCAGCAAGCAGCGAAGCCAGCAGCGCGACCGCGACCAACTCGACCAGTTGCAGTGGAAACACGTGGAACGGCAGCCGCCAGCCGAACGCCTTCACGTTCACGATCGCGATCAGGCACCACGCCACCACAAGGCCGAGCGGCACGGCGAGCAGCGCCGTGAACAGCGCCACCGACAGCGTCTTGGTCAGCTCGATCGCGGCAAGGCGCGGCCGCGTGATGCCGATCGCCCACAGCGGTGCGAGTTGCGGCAGACGGGAATTCGCCAGCGTCAGCAGGCTGGTGAAGAGCGCGATGCCGGCGACACCGAGCGTGAAAGCGTTCAGCGCAGATGTCACCGCAAAGGTGCGGTTGAAGATGCGGATCGATTCCGCCTTCACCGTCGCCTGGTCGGCGACGCTGCGATCGTCGAGCGCGAATTTTCTCTGCAAATCCGAGATCAGGCCGGGGATGTTTTCCCTGGCGACGATCAGCCCGATCCGCGTCTGCGGCGTCTGCGGAAACTGCCGGATCAGCGCGGCGACGTTGACGGTCAACTGCCCCTTGGGATTGCCGTAATCGGCATAGATGCCGACGATGTCGAGCTCCCAGGTCCCGCCCGGCGCCGGCACCTCGACGACGTCGCCGATGCGGACGTTGAGGCGGCGGCCGAGCTGCTCGCTGATGAAGGCGGCATTGCCCGGCACGAGCCGGGTCCAGGCCTGCGGCGCGGCCTCCAGCAGCGGCCAGCGCTCGCGATACAACGCGTGATCGGGCAAGCCGAGCAATTCCACCGGCTGGCCTCGAACCTGTGCCTCGGCCCGCCCGCCCGACAGGATCGCCTGCACGTCGCTGCGCTCTTTCAGCCAGTTGCGGATGGCGACACCTTGCGCATTGTCGGAGGCGCTGATGTATACGTCGGCTGCGAGCCGACCGTTGAGCCAGCCGACGAAGGTTTGGCTGAACGTCTCCACCATGGTGGAGACTCCGACATTGACGGCGAGCGCAAGCAGCAGCGCCATCAGCGCCAGCGACAATCCGGAGAGCTGCTGCCGGCTGTCCGCCCAGAACCACAGCGCAAGCGGTTGTCGCGCGATGCGTTGCCCTGCGAGCAGGAGAAGTTCGAGGAAGGCCGGCAGGATCAGCGCCGCGCCGAGCATCAAGGCCGCCAGCAAGCCAAAGCCTGCGATCAACGATTCGCCATAGCCAAGCAGCAGCAGCCCAACCGCGAACACGGCGCAGGCGGCAAGACTCTGCAGGACCAGCCAGCGACGCTGCCGCTGTTGCCACGCGCGCGGCTGCGCCGTCGCCAGTACTGGCATCCTGATCGCCTTGATCAGGCTGGTCGTCGCCGCAACGAGCGCGCCGGCAATGCTGATGCCGATGCCGGCGAGCCACCATTCGCCCCGCAAGCTGAGCTGTCCCGGGATCTGCGCGCCGTAGAGCCCGCGCAGCGACGCTGCGACGTCGGGCAGCAGCGCGGCGGCGATGAAGTAACCGCAGACCAGCCCGATCAGGCCCGCGACCAGCGCCAGCGCGACGAGCCTCGACCACCAGCACGGTGTTGACCAGCCGCGCCGAGGCGCCGCAGGCGCGCAAGGTGCGCAGCATCGGCAGCCGCTGCTCGAAGGCGAGGCCGACGGCCGAATTGACGATGAAGAGGCCGACGAAGAACGACAGCAGGCCGAACGCCGTGAGGTTGAGATGAAAGCTGTCGGTGAGGCGCTCGAGCTCGGTCTCCGCATTCGGCTCGACCAGCTGCAACTGGTCGCCGACGACGCTCGCCAGCGGCGCAGGCTTGCTTCTGGGCTTGCCGACCAGCAGCCGCGAGACCTGATCCGGCTTGTTCAGCAGGCGCTGCGCCACGCCGATATCGACCACCAGCACGCCGGGGGCGAGCTGCGACAGCCCGCGCAGCGGCGGCAGCCTTGCGCCGTTGCTGATCGGCGGCGACGCGCCTTCGGCTTCCTGCAGGTCGCTCAGCGTCTCCGGTGCCACCAATGTCTGGCCCGGCGGCGCCACGAAGCTGCTCAGGTCGGAGGCGCCGAGGCGCGGTGCGTTGCCGATTTCGACCGGCAGCGTCACCGGCTCGATGCCGAGCAGTCGCACCGAGCGGCCGTTGACCTGGACGCGGCCCTCCAGCGTCGGCGACACTGGCCAGCCGGCGCGGCGGAGTTTCACGTACAGCTCCTGCGGAAAGGTCGCCGCGTCAGGCGCGACCAGCATCGCGGTGCGTGCGCCGCCAGAGGTCGCCGCGGCGCGGTCATAGGCAGTGCGGGCCTGCTGGTTGATGGCCTGCACGCCGCTCCACAGCGCGGTCGCCGCGATCAGCCCGACCACGAGCGTCGCGAACTGCATCTTGTGACGGCGCCAATGGCTGAGCAGCACCGCGAGGATCCAGAGCGCGCGCCTCATGCGATCCGCCCCGCATGCAAGGTGAGGTGACGGTCGAGCGTGCCGGCCAGATGCAGGCTGTGCGTCACCATCAGGAAGCCGCAGCCGGTGCGCGCGACGAGATCGCGGGTCAGCGCCAGCACCTCCTCGGCCGTGGATTCATCGAGATTTCCGGTCGGCTCGTCCGCCAACAGCAGCGAGGGCTTCGTCGCCAGCGCCCGGCCGATCGCGACGCGTTGCTGCTGGCCGCCCGACAATTGCTCTGGATAGCGCTTCAGGAGCGCGCTGAGCCCGAGCCGCTCGGTCAGCTCCTTGGTCCAGGCCGCATCGTGACGGCCGGCGATCCGCGCCTGAAAGGCGAGATTGTCGGCGACCGACAGGCTCGGGATCAGGTTGAACTGCTGAAACACCAGGCCGATCCGGTCGCGCCGCAAGGCCGCGCGTCCTGCGTCGGAGAGCCCGGTGATTTCGGTGTCCTCCAGCCGGATCGTGCCGCCATCGGCGGCGTCCAGCCCCGCGATCAGGTGCAGCAGCGTGCTCTTGCCGCTGCCGGACTCGCCGGTCAGCGCGACGCGCTCGCCGGCCTTGAGGTCGAGATCGACGCCGCGCAGCACGTGGACCGGTTCGCCGGCCGAGGAGAAGGTCTTGGATAGGTTTCGGATGCTGAGCAAATGAATGGCGCCGGACGGAATTAGCGGAATTGTTGCGTAGCACACTTGTTGCGGAAATGCCGGGTTGCGTTGCTGTCGAAGCCGTTGTTAGCTCCCAAAACGGCCAAATCAAAAAGTGCCAAAAAAGACATGCGGGGAGAACGATGAGCGCTCAGGGAACGCCTGATACGGCGGGCAGGACGGCAGGAGTGTCGGGGAATTCGGCGAAGCCGACGCTGAAGGGCGCCTGGACCGTCACTTTTCTCTTGTTTCTCTTCATGGTCGTGAACTTCGCCGACAAGATCGTCGTCGGTCTCGCCGGCGTGCCGATCATGACGGACCTGAAGCTCTCACCGGAGCAATTCGGCCTGCTCGGCTCCTCGTTCTTCTTCCTGTTCTCGATCGCCGCCATCGTGGTCGGCTTCATCGTCAACAAGGTGCCGACGCGCTGGGTGCTGCTGGTGCTCGCGGTGATCTGGGCGCTGGCGCAGTTTCCGATGGTCGGCGCCGTCTCCTTCACCACGTTGTTGATCTGCCGCATCGTGCTGGGCGCCGGCGAAGGCCCGGCCTTCTCGGTCGCCGCGCATGCGATCTACAAATGGTTCCCGGACGAGAAGCGCACGCTGCCGACCGCGATCCTGTCGCAGGGCTCCGCCTTCGGCGTGATCCTAGCGGTGCCGGCGCTGAACTGGGTCATCGTCAATCATTCCTGGCACTATGCCTTCGGCGCGCTCGGAATCGTCGGCCTGATCTGGGTCTGCGCCTGGCTCGCGCTCGGCAAGGAAGGGCCGCTGGAGGACACGCAGGTCCTGGCTGCGTCCGAGCAGAAGATCCCTTATTTGCAGCTTCTCACCTCGCGCACCTTCATCGGCTGCGTCGCGGCGACCTTCGGCGCCTATTGGGCGCTGTCGCTCGGCCTGACCTGGTTCACGCCGTTCATCGTCAAGGGACTCGGCTTCTCGCAGAGCCAGGCCGGCTTCATCTCGATCCTGCCCTGGGTGTTCGGTGCCACCACCGTCATCCTCACGGGCTGGGTTTCGCAGGTGATGATGGCGCGCGGCTACAACACCCGCACGGCGCGCGGCGTGCTCGGCTCGGTGCCGCTGGTGATCGGTGGGCTGATCCTGTCGACGATGCCGCATGTTCAGGGTGCGGGCTTGCAGATCGCGCTGCTCGTGGTCGGCTCGGGCCTGTGCGGGGCGATCTACGTGGTCTGCCCGCCGATGCTCGGCGAGTTCACGCCGACCTCGCAGCGCGGCGCCATTCTCGCGATCTACGGCGCGCTCTACACGCTGGCGGGCGTGATCGCGCCGGCCGTGATGGGGGCGACGATCCAGCGCGCCGGCAGCACGATCGACGGCTACATGACCGGCTTCACCATCAATGCCGTGATCATGGTCGGCTCCGGCCTGCTCGGCCTGCTGCTGCTCTGGCCCAACACGGAAAAGGCGAGGCTGACCCGCGGTGCGGCGTCGCAGCCAGCTACGCTGAAGGGCGCGGTGTCGCCGACGTGAGGGGAGTAGCCTTACACTCCGCTGTCGTCCCTGCGAACGCAGGGACCCATACCGTGTGATCTCTCGGTTATGATAGATCGCAGTACCGAGCTGCGATCCTCCGCCACACTTCTTCCTGTGGTTATGGGTCCCCGCGTTCGCGGGGACGACACCGAGATTGTCGATACGCCTTCGCGCCTCGCCTGCGCCGTTGCCTAATTCACTCCCCGCGCGCCGCGGATCAGCTTCCCCGGCCGCTGGCCCGTCGCCTCGCCCTGCCGTCGCGTCACCACGCCTGACACGATCGTCGCGTCATAGCCGTCGACATCCTGCAACAGCCGTCGCCCGCCCACGGGCAGATCGTAATGCACCTTGGGCGGATGCAGATGTAGCCGGTCATAGTCGATCACGTTGACGTCGGCCTTGTAGCCCGGCGCAATCAGCCCGCGGTCGGTGAGGCCGACCGAGAGCGCGGTCTTGCGCGACTGCGCCGCGACCACGAAGGGGATCGATAGCTTCTCGCCGCGGGTGCGGTCGCGCGTCCAGTGCGTCAAGAGATAGGTCGGGAAGCTGGCATCGCAGATGATGCCGCAATGCGCACCACCGTCAGACAGGCCTGGCACCGATTGCGGGTCAATCAGCATCTCGCGCGTCGCGTCGAGATTGCCGTCGGCATAATTGAGGAAGGGCACATAGAGCATGCCGCGGCCCTCGTCCGACAGCATCGCTTCATAGGCGAGCTCTTCCGGCTGGCGTCCCTGCCGCCGTGCCTGCGGCCCCAGCGCGTTCTCCGGCGGCTGCTCGTAATCGGGGGGATCGCCAAGCAGGAACATCTTGTCGTAGTTCGGCCGGAAGAACAGCGGGTCGTCGGTGGCGGTCGCCGTCTCGCTCAGGATCGCCTTGCGCACCTCGCTCTGATGCAGCCGCGCCAGCCTCTCCCCTGGAACGGATTGCGTGACAGCTCGAGCCCAAGCAGCAGGCCGACCGGGCGCGCCGCGATCTGCGCGGTGATGGAGAGGCCGCGCTTGGCCGCCGCGTTGATCTCGTCCAGCGTCTGGCGCCAGCGGTTCGGCGATCTGTCGTTCTGCGTGATCGAGAACGAGATCGGGCATTTGGTGGCATCCGCCACCCGCAGCATCATCGGCAGGTCTTCGTGGATGGTGGAGAGGTCGAGCACGAATTGCAGCACGCTGCGGCCCTCGTGATGCATTGCGCCGGCGATCGCTGTGAGACTCGTCCTCGCCGGCCTTCAAGGTCGGCGTGAAATCGCCGGTGGAGGTGCGGTGGTTGAGCGTGCGCGAGGTCGAGAAGCCGAGCGCGCCGGAGCGTACCGCTTCGCCCGCGAGCTTCGCCATCGCCGCGTTGTCCTCGGCGGTCGAGGGATCGCGGCGCGCACCGCGCTCGCCCATGACATAGACCCGCAGCGCCGCATGCGGCAGCTGCGCGCCGACATCGATGTCGAAATCGCGCTTCGACAGCCATTCCATGTAGTCCGGAAAGCTCTCCCAGGCCCAGGGAATGCCGGCGCTCAGGACGGGCTCGGGAATGTCCTCGACGCCTTCCATCAGCTGGATCAGGCGGGTGTGATCGGCCGGCTTGCACGGTGCGAAGCCGACGCCGCAATTGCCCATGATCGCGGTGGTGACGCCGTTCTGCGAGGACGGTGTGATGTCCTGGCTCCAGGTGACCTGGCCGTCATAATGGGTGTGCACGTCGACGAAGCCCGGTGTCACAAGCTTTCCGCGCGCGTCGATTTCCTCGCGGCCCTTCGCGGTAACCTTGCCGACCTCACTGATCCTGCCGCCGGTGATGGCGACATCGGCCTCGAACAGCTCGCCGCCGTTTCCATCCGCGACAGTGCCGCCGCGGATGACGAGATCAGGGGTGCTCATGATGTTTCTTCCCGGTTTGTTGTTTTGTTATTTGTTCTGCGCAACTCTCTCAGCCGTCGTCCCGGACAAGCGAAGCGCAGATCCGGGACCCATAACCACAGGAAAGTATTTGGCGAAGACACGGAGTGATCAGTCTCGCGCTTCAACCTCCCCCTGTGGTTATGGGTCCCTGCTTTCGCAGGGACGACAGTTGAATTCTTGGCTACGCCTTCGGCCGCTTCCGCTCCGTGAACGGCGACAGCACCACCGTTGCCACCATGAACACGACGGACGCTCCGAACACCCAGTGCGGCGCGTTCTGGTCCATGATCCAGCCGAACAGCAGCGGCGAGACGATGCCGCCGAGGTTGAAGCCGGTGGAGACGATGCCGAAGGCGCGTCCCGCGGCGCCCGCCGGCGCGGCGTTGCGCACCAGCATGTCGCGCGAGGGCGCGATCACGCCGGAGAGGAAGCCCGCCACGGTCATTGCGCCGGTCAGGAGCCAGCCGGGCAGCGTCACCAGCGCGATCAGCAGCACGATCGCGGCGTTGACGGCAAAGCAGGCCGCGGCGACATAGCCGTGGCGCTCGGTGTGGTCGGCGAGGAAACCCCCGGCGAGCACGCCGGCGGCGCTGGCGCCGAGGAATGCGGTCAGCATGACGTTGGCCGCCGAATAGGACGTTCCATAGCCGCTCATCAGCGCGACAACGCCGAAATTGTTGATGCCGGCGACCGATAGGCTGAGCAGCATGAACAGCGCCGTCAGCGTGATCAGCGCCGGCGTGATGACGGCCTGCTTCGGCGCGTTCTCCGCGCCCGGCTTCTTCCGGCTGGCGCCGGCGTCGGGAATGTTCATGGCGAGCAGCAGCAGGGCCACCAGAATGCCGATCGCACCCGATGCGATCAGCGCGCCGACGCCGCCGGACAGGGTGACGAGCGCCGCCACGATCGCCGGCGCCACCGCGCCGCCGAGAAAACCGGCGAAGGTGTGGATCGAGAAGGCGCGGCCCATCCGTGCCTCGTCCATGTGCTCGGCCAGGATCGCGTAGTCCGCGGGATGATAGACGCTGTTGGCAAGGCCGAGCAGCACGGCGCAGGCGATCAGCGAGGCGTAGCTGAGGTGCAGGCCGAGCAGGATCAGCGCAAGACCGCCGAGCGTCAGTCCGATCAGCAGGATTCTGCGCGCGCCAAAATGATCGACGAGATAGCCGGTCGGGGCCTGCGTCAGTCCGGACACCACCGCGAACACAGTGAGCGCGAAGCCGAGCTCGATATAGCCGACGCCGAGCTGCGCCTTGAGGAACGGGAACAGCATCGGCAGGACCAGCAGATGAAAATGGCTGACCCAATGCGCGATCGAGATTCCCGTCAGCGTGCGTAGCGCGCTGTCCGCCTTGCCTTGCTGCGGTGCGGCGAGAACGTCGACCATTGCAGTTCCGTTTCACTCCCTGAAGACGCGGAAACTATCGGGGAGGGCGGTTATTTGTCCATGAACGCAGGCGCATGGCAGGTAGTGCAGCCCATCTGTCGTCCCTGCGAAAGCAGGGACCCATAGCCACAGGGAGGAGTTCGGCGGAGGATAGCCGTTCGGTACTGTGACCGATCATAATCGAGACATCACGCGGTATGGGTCCCTGCTTTCGCAGGGACGACAGCGGAGTTTGGGGCTACTCGCCTCACAACGGCTCGTCGTCCACGCCATAGCGGTCGCGTTTGGGCGTTGCGATGTCGCCGTCCTCGTAATCGTCGTCATCGAGCGGCGGCGGCGGAGCTTTCGCGGTGCCTTCCGCCGGCTTCTTCCCGGCGGTCTTGTTCTCAGTGATTTTGGGCGGTTCGCCCGGTTTGCAGAGCTTGGTCATGGCTGGTCCCGGATGGTGATGCTGCACCCGATCCTATCTCGGAAATATGAGCGCTCCCTGACCTAGCGCAATATCCGCCCCCGGGGAGCGTCCTCGGCCGTCAATGCACCAGCGGCCCGCCGGCCTTCTTCCAGGCATCGATGCCGCCGGCGATATGCGCCGTGTTGGCGAGGCCGGCCTCCTTGGCGGCGGCCACCGCCATCGCGGAGCGCTCGCCGAAGGCGCAGAAGAACACCACGCGGCGCCCGGTGGCGGCCGCGACCTCGCGCAGCATGCCGCCGGGCTTGAGACTCTCCTCGACGGATGGATAGGGCGTGTGCAGCGCGCCTTCGAGCATGCCGTGCTTCATCCGCTCGTTGGTCTCGCGCAGATCGACCAGCAGCATGTCGGGCCGGCCGAGTGCGCGGATCGCCTCATTGGCGCTGAGCGCGCGGCCTTCCTTCTCCAGCTCCTCCTGGTGAAGTCCGACATGCATGTTGGCGGGCACCGCCACGTCCATCATCTTCGGATTGGGCAGCTTCAGGTTCGCCATCAGCTCGATATATTCGTCGACCGAGCGCACCTGGAGCCTCGGATTGTAGCGCTTCTCCTCACCGATGGTGGAGACGGTGTCGCCCTTGTAGTCGTGTGCGGGGAAGACCATCGTCTCGTCCGGTAGCTTCAAGAGCCGGTTGAAGATCGAATCGTATTGGGCGCGCGACGAGCCGTTCTGGAAATCGGTGCGGCCGGTGCCGCGGATCAAGAGGGTGTCGCCGGTGAAGACGCGGTCGCCCATCAGATAGGAATAGGAATCGTCGGTGTGGCCGGGCGTGTACATCACGTCGAGCGAAAGGCCCTCGATCGTCACCTTGTCGCCGTCGGCGACGCGCATCGCCACGACGTCGGCCTTGGTCTGGTCGCCCATCACGGTCATGCAATGGGTGCGGTCGCGCAGCTCGCCGAGGCCGGTGACGTGGTCGGCATGCAGATGGGTGTCGACCGCCTTGACCAGCTTGAGGTCGAGCTCGCGCAGCAATTGGCAGTAGCGGTCGACCTTCTCCAGCACGGGATCGAGAATCAGCGCCTCGCCGCCGGGGCGGCTGGCGAGGACGTAGCTATAGGTGCCCGAAACGCTGTCGAAGAGCTGGCGGAAGATCATGGCGGGGAAGTCCGGCAGTGGAACTCGTTTCGAGGATTCTACTACGGGAGAGGGTATAGAGAGAAGTAATTTGCTGTGCGTCGAATAGAATTTAGAAGATTATTATTCCGTGGGGTGGGGAAGGCAATTGCCCGCCCACAAAATTCGCTGTCGTCCCTGCGCACGCAGGGACCCATAACCCCAGGGAGAAGATTGGCGAAGGCCAGCCGTTTGGTACGCTTACCGCCGCGAAGGATAGATCGCGCGGTATGGGTCCCTGCGTCCGCAGGGACGACACCGAGTGTGGTGCCGCGGAGTGCCGCAAACTCCGAACAGCCCTACGGCCGCACCAATGTGTACCCATTCTCCGCCAGGAACAGGATCTGCGCGACGCCGACCTGCACCGGCGTTGCTGCCGGAATGAACTCCGGGCGCTTGCCGGTCTCCCACTCGATGGTGTCGACCGTGTTGAGGCAGATGTCGAAGCGCACGCCCTGCGCGATCAGGCTTTCGACCTGCTTGCGGCGCTCGCCGCCTGACAGCAGCAGGTCGATGCCCGGACCGAACGTCACCACCTCGACCGCGATCTTGTCGGGGGCGTAGGCCTTCAAGAGGTTGTTGGCGACGCTCAGCACCAGGGCCTGCTTCTTCGCATCGCCGTCGGAGAGCTGCAGCACGATTCTGTGCTCGGCGAACGGCTTGTCCTGGAGCGGCACCTGCTGCGCGGAGGCCGGCAGCATCGCGCTCCCGACGAACAGCGCCAGCATCAGCGCGGAGAGGATTGGCGCGCGCCTCATCCCTGTCCCGCAATTCCCGGATTGCCCTCGACGCCCTTCAGCGTGACGCCGGAGCCGAGCCGCTCCTGGAACATCCGGCCCGAGCGCAGATATTTGCCGACGACGTCCCATACCGGCGTGCCCTGCTGGCCGTTGACCGAGGCCCAGCCCGCGACCTTGTAACGGTGGCCGGCGCTGATCGCCTTGCCGTTGTGGAGCTTCAGCTCGGAGATGCGGCTGCCGATCGCAGCCGCCGGCGCGCAGGCGTAGCTGAGCCCGCCGGCACGCACCATGTCGCCGCCCTGCTGGTAGTAGGGATCGGCGTTGAAGAGGTTGTCGCAGACGTCTTCGAGCACGTCCTTGATCTGGGCCCCCGTCATCTCCTGCACATAGGTCTCAGGATAGGTGATCGCCGTTTCCGCGAGCACATCCTCCATGGTCAGCGCCTGGCCCGACAGTGCGGTGACGCCCCAGCGGAATCCCGGTGACAGCGCGATCTCGGCATCGAGGCTCGGTGCGGAGCGCCGTGCAGATCAGCTCGTCGACCGGTCCGGAGAAATTGCCGCGCCGGTAGAGCAGGCGGTCGGGCGTCGCGATCTTCGCCGACCAGTCGCCCACATGCGGCGCACGCAGCCGGCCGATCAGCTCGGCCATGGCAGGATCGGGCTTCAGCAGCTCCGAATAGACGGGTAGAAGATGATATCTGACGTCGCTGACCTTGCCCTTGTCGACCGCAAGATCGAGCACGGCGAGGAATTTTCCGTTGGAGCCGGCATTGGTGACGAGCGTGGTGCCGCCGGCATTCTTCACCGCAATCGGCTGCGGCACGGCGTCATGGGTGTGGCCGCCGAGGATGACGTCGATGCCGGTGACGCGGCTGGCGAGCTTGAGGTCGACATCCATGCCGTTGTGCGACAGCAGGATGACGGCGTCGACCTTGTCGGTGCCGCGCAAGGCATCGACATGCTTTTGCAATTCCTCCTCGCGGATGCCGAAGGTCCAGTCCGGCGTGAAGCGCTTGGGATGCGCGATCGGCACGTAAGGAAAGGCCTGACCGATGATCGCGACCCGATGGTTGCCCATCTCCTTGATCACGGAAGGCTTGAAGACGCGTCCCGTGGCCTTGTCGAAGGCGGTCGCGTCGTTGAACGCGGCTTCCTCGGTCAGGAAGACGTTCTGCGCCAGGAACTCGCCCTTGAAGCGCTCGAGATTATCGCGCAGCACCTGCTCGCCATAGGTGAATTCCCAATGTCCGGTCATCGCCTCGATGCCAAGCAGATTGGCGACCTCGACCATGTCGCGTCCCTGCATGAGATTGGCAAGTCCGGTGCCCTGCCAGAGATCGCCGCCGTCGAGGAGCAGCGAGCGTTTCTCGCCGACGTCGCTGCGCAAGCGCTCGACCAGCGTCTTCAGATGGGCAAAGCCGCCGAGCTTGCCGAACCGTCCGGCGGATTTCTCGAACTCGATGCAGCTGAAAGCATAGGCATCGGCGCTGTCGGCGCGGATGCCGAACCGGTCGAGGAAGGCGCGCCCGACCAGATGCGGCGGCCGTCCGGCCATCTCGCCGACGCCGATATTGACGCTGGGCTCGCGGAAATAGACCGGATTGAGCTGCGCATGCGTGTCGGTGATGTGCAGGATGCGCGCATTGCCGAACCGTTCGAGGTCGTAAATGCCGGCACCCTCGCTGCCTCGTGCAAGCCGCGGCAGACCCAACGTTGCAGCGGCAAGGCCCGCACTCTTCAGGAAATCGCGGCGGCGGATCGCCATACCAGAATTCTCCGCGCCCTCAATGTCGCAAGATTGTTTCAGTTGAGGCCAGTCTAGCGGATTTCCATCGCCTTCCAGGCTTCTTTTCGGACGCCGCCTGGAAGATCGAGGCCTTGGCGAGCGCCTCGGCCTCCTTGGCTGCGGCGGTGGCGCGGTCGAAATCGCCGCCATCCGCCGCCTTCCTGGCCGCAGCCAGCGTCGAGACGGTCACGGTCCACTGATTGCGCAAGCCGGCAGCCTCCTTCGAGGCGGCTTCCGCGGTGGCATAGGCCGCCTTGTAATCCGCCTCGGTCGCCGCGCGCGCGGATGGCGCGAAGCCGAGCGCGAGCAGCATGGCCAGGGTAAGTGACCGCTTCATGGCCGCGCTCCCGGGCCAGAAATCGGCAGGCCGTTGGCGACGTAGGAGAGGAAATACTCGACGTCGCGATACTCGTCCGACTGCGGCTCCAACGGAACTGCGCGGGTCTGGCTGTTGCAGGTGACGAAGCGGCGGCTGATCGTGCCCATGCCGCTCCATTCGGAGCGGTAGATCGGCATGGCGTTCAGGATGCCGAGCGCCGGCGCCAGGATCTCGGCGCGGATGCGCTCGCCCGGGCTCTGCACATGGCAGCTGGCGCAGGAGAAGTTCATCTGGCCGCGACGGGTGTAGAAATAGCGCTTGCCGTTCTCGAACGCCGCGAGCGCGCGCGGATCGTCAGGAATCTTGATGTCCATCGGCTTGCCGCGCGAGGTGAACGCCATGTAGGCGGTCAGCGAGGCCATCTCGTCCTTGACGTAGGAATAGGGCTGTTCGCCATTGGCCTCGCGGCAGCGGTTGAGCGCGAGCTCCAGCGTGACGACCTTGCCTTCCCTGTCGTCGAAATAGGGATAGTTCTGGCGGATGCCGACGCCGCCGTTCGGGAAGCAATCGGCATAGGTCTTGCCGTTCTTGAACGGGGTCGCGAACATCTCCTTGCCGGCCTCGAGCGCGAACTCGTAGGGCGGGAATTCTTCCTTCTCCTGCCACTGCCGCTTCATGTCCGCGTTCATGGAATACGGACCGTTGACGAAGTCCTCGTGCTTCACGTCGGGAAATTTCTGGAAGAAGAAGTTCTTGAAGGCCTTGGCATCGGCAACGGGATCGACCTTGTCCGCAGCGACGACGCGCGGAGAGGTGAGAGCGAACGCAACGAGTGCGGCGCTCAGCGAGCCGAGCAGGATGGAGCTGCGCGTCTTCATCACGCGATCTTCGCGGTGGTCGTGTCCGATCCACCCTTGTTGTCGGTCCAGGTGATCTTGAGGTCGTCGCCCTTCTTGGCGCCCTTGAAGGCGAACTTGACGTAGGGGTCCTTGGAGATCGCGGTGCCCCAATCGGCGACGAACACGTCCTTGCCGTTACATTCGAACTTCAGCTGCTGGATGTAGTGCGCCGGGATCAGCTCGCCGGCGGGGTTCTTGACCAGGCCGGTATCCATCGGGTGCTGGATCAGCGCCTGAACCTCGGTGATGTCGCCGTTGGACGTTGCGCGCACGCGAATGCTGGATGCCATGTCGAATTGCCTCGCTTAGCCGCCGCAACCGCCGACGGTGACTTTCACTTCTTTGGTCGCGCTGTAGAGCTTGCCGTCGGCTTCCACGATCGCGGTCAATTTGGTGGTCTTGGCCATCTTCAGCCGGTGGGCGACACCGGGGATCGTGCCCTCGGCGATCTGGTAGGACGCCGCGAGCGCGAAAGGGTTCTCGGCGACGAAGAACGAGATTGAGGTGACCTTGTCGAGCGTGGTCGTCACCGACACCGGCACGACGCCGCCATTCTCGGCGATCTCGGGCGCATCCAGCTTGACCTTGTCGGAAGGCTCGGCGGTCTTGCCGTAGAGCGTCTTGATCGCGTCGGCCTCGTTCTTCTGCTTGAAGGCCTCTTCCGGATATTTGTCGTTGGCTGCGGCGCGCGTAGGCGTGGCGAACGGCAGATTGCCAAGGCCCAGCACTGCGACGGCGGCCGCGCCCTGAAGGATCAGGCGCCTTGTCGCGAGGGGGCCGGTGGTGGTGGTCATCTCTCGTCTCCTGGGCCGCCGGCCGTTACAGGGTCTGCAGGAAATCAACGATCGCGCTGATCTCCTGTTCGGTCAAAATCCGATTCCTGCCGAACGGCGGCATCATGGTCTGCGGATTACGCTTGGTCTCGTCGAAGATGATCGCGGTGAGTCTCGCTGCGATCGGGGTATTTGGCCTTGAGGTCCTTCAGCTCCGGACCGATCGATCCCGGCAGGTCACCGCCCTTGATGACATGACAGGTCAGGCAATTGCCCTTGCCGCGGTCGAAGGCGAGCTTTCGGCCGTCCTCGACGGCGGATTGCGCCTGCGCCGGGGTCACGGCTGTGCCGACGGAGAGGGCCAGCGCCACCAGAAAGGCAGGCTTGCAGGGAAAGGCGGTCAAGGCATCGTCCCAAGCGGTATGTCGATGATCTCGTTTGCGGAATTGTTCAAAAGCACAAAGGGCATCGCCTGACAATCAAGACTATGCACGCAGCAAAATGGAGTTAATATCTGCCGCATTGCAACCGATGAGATAGTTCGTTCATCGGGTGGGCTGGAACTAGCAAATTATTCTGGGGCGTTTGGCTCTCGTAGTCGTGTTTTCTGTTTCACATTTTCTGGGGACGTCACTTGGCTGAATATGTTGTCGAATTTGGCAGGGACGGCGGGCGAGTCGAGTCGGATGGGCGGCTCGATGCACCGGCCTTTCACCGTAATCACGCGCCGATCTGGTCGGCGCTGGAACATCATCTCACCGGCCTGACCGGCAATGTCGTCGAGCCTCGGCAGCGGAACCGGCCAGCATGTGGTCCATTTCGCCCGCCACACGCCCGGCCTCGTCTGGTGGCCGAGCGACCTCAACCAGCGCCATCTCAGGAGCATCGAGGCCTGGCGCGTGCATGCCGGCCTCGCCAACGTCCGCAGCCCGCTGCGGATCGACCTGACCGATCCCGACTGGTGCGCGGAGATGAAGAGCGGGCAGGCGCCGACGAGCCTTGCCGCCGTGTTCTGTGCCAATGTCATCCACATCGCGCCCTGGGCCGTGGCCGAGGGCCTGTTCGCCGGCGCCGGCCGTTACCTGCGTCCCGACGGCAAGCTGTTCCTCTACGGCCCCTTCAAGCGCGACGGCAAGCACACCGCGCTCAGCAATGCGGTGTTCGACACCTCTTTGCGCGAGGGCAATCCGGAATGGGGCGTGCGCGACATCAGCGATGTCGAGCTGCTCGCGAAGGGAGTGGGCCTCCGCCTCGTCGATTCCATCGACATGCCCGCGAACAATCTGACGCTGGTGTTTTCGCGGTAGCTGGGCGGGAGGTGCGCTCCCTCCCCGCTTGCGGGGAGGGTCGGGGAGAGGGTGCTTCCACAATGGGACACTCCCCAAGAGGATAAAACCCTCACCCGCCGCGCTTCGCACGACGACCTCTCCCGCAGGCGGGAGAGGTGCACCACTCCCGGCGCTCGCGCTTACGCATCAAGCGGCCGTCAGACTTCGCCATCCCTCCACCCGATCTTCTCCTTCAAGAACCGATAGCCGAGCACCTCGAAGCCCGCGCGCTCACGGTTGTCCTTGCCGTAGCCGTGACCGCCGGCGGCCGGCTCGTAGAACCAGGCTTCATAGCCCATCGCCTGGAGCTTCGCCGCCATCTTGCGCGCGTGGCCGGGATGGACGCGGTCGTCGCGCCGCGTGGTGGCGATCAGGATCGGCGGATAGGACTGGCCGGCCTTCACATTGTGATAGGCCGAGTAGGTCTTCAGCCATTCCCATTCCTCGGGCTTGTCGGGGTCGCCATATTCCGCGATCCAGCTCGCGCCCGCGAGCAGCTTGGTGTAGCGGCGCATGTCGACCAGCGGGATGGTGCAGAACAGCGCGCCGAAGCGCTCGGGATAGCGCACCAGCATGTTGGTGATGAGGATGCCGCCGTTGGAGCCGCCTTGCGCGGCGATGCGCTTCGCGCTCGTCACGCCGCGCCGCACGAGATCGGCCGCGACCGCGGCGAAGTCGTCATGCGACAGCTTCTTGCCGGCGAGTCGGCCCGCGTCGTGCCAGCGCGTGCCGAACTCGCCGCCGCCGCGCAAATTCGCCTGCACAATGGTGCCGCCACGCTCCAGCCACAGCTTGCCGAGCGAGGAATTGTAGTACGGCTTCACCGCAAGCGCGAAGCCGCCATAGGCGCTCATATAGACCGGTGCATCGCCGGTCTCGCATCCCGGGCCGGTCTGGACATAGGGAATGCGCTCGCCGTCGATCGAGATCGCCTCGTGCTGGGTCACCACGAGCCCGTCGGCGGTGAACGTCTTCGGCGCCTGCTTCAGCACGGTCGGGCTTGCGACGCCGCGCGCGAGCAACAGCAGCGAGGGCGGCGTGAGCGGATCCTGCACATTGGCGAGCAGATCGCCATTGCTCTCGCTGGGATCGCGATCGAGCGGCCAGACATCGACGACGCCGATTTGCGGCAGGCCGGGAAGCGTCGCGTGGCTCCAGCCGGTGGCGGACGGCGTGCAGATCTCGAATTGCGGCTTGAGGCTCGTCGAGGATCGAGAGCACGAGCTTGCCGGCAATCCAGAAAAAGCCCTGCACGGCCCGACGCGGCGCCGGCTCGAACAGCACGGCGAAGTCGCGGCGGCCCGCCAGCAAGTCCGCAAGCGCGATGCCGAGCACGGTGTCCGCCTTGTGCGTCTGGCCTCCCACGGACCAATCGGCGCGCGGCTTGATCGCTAGCCAGTCACCGTGGGCTTGCAGCTCGATGGCGGTGGGCAGGTCCAGCTTCGAGACGGGGCCGGTCCGGTCCCCGATCGAGACGCTGTAGTTGAAGAAGTCGAGCATCCGGCCGAACCAGATCTTGCGATCCGGCGTCATGCGGTCGATATGGCCATACGCCGCCATGTCATTCACCGAGGCTTCGAACAGCACGGAAGCCTGCGCCACGGATTGGCCGCGCCGCCACAGCCGCACGGTCCGCGCGTAACCCGATGTCGTCGCCATGCCCTCGCCATGGGCGCTCGACAGCAGCAGCGTGTCGGCATCGAGCCAGTCGGCGCCGCCCTTCGCCTCCGGCAGCGTAAAGCCATCCGCGACGAAGCTCTCCGTCGCCATGTCGAACTCGCGCAACACCACGGCGTCGCTGCCGCCGCGCGACAGGCTCAGCATCGCGCGCGAGCTGCCGGGCAACGTGGTGATTTGGCTCAGCAACCAGTCTTCGCCCTCGCGCGCTGCGAGCTCGTCGATATTCAGCATGGTCTCCCACGCAGGACTTGCTTTGCGAAATTCGTCCAGCGCAGTCCGCCGCCACAGGCCGCGCGGGTTGGCGGCGTCCTTCCAGAGATTGTGCAGATCGTTGCCGCGTCGGCTGACATAGGGAATGTTGTCGGGGCGATCGTAGATCGAAGCGAGCACGTCGCGGTCGTGCTCCCAGGCCTTGCCGCCGAACGCCTGCAGCGTCAGCTCGTTCTGCCGCTCGACGAAATCGAGCGCCTGCTTGCCCTCGATCTCCTCCAGCCACAGAAACGGATCGTCGTCGGGCGCTTGAAGCGTGGGCCGGTCGTCGACGGACATGAGCAAAACTCCCAGAAATCGCGGCGGATCAGATTTGATCGAGCGCAAGCCGTCAAGGGCGCGGCCGGCTATCATCGCACCGATTGCGTCGGAGGCATGGCCTGCGCCCGTTTGCGCCGGTTGCCGGCCCACCCGCACCCCTCCATAGTGCCGGGAATCAGCCAACCCCAGTGAGCCCCTTGAAGATCCCCGGGGCGGAAAAGCCGATGCTTGACGTGACTTCGACCCATGAGATCGCCGACGACGTCCGCGCGCGCGCCAATGTGGTGCGCCTCGCCGCCGCGCAGGCGCTGACCGGTGCCAACTCGGCGGTGATCTTCGCCACCGGCTCGATCGTCGGCGCGACGCTTGCGCCCGACATGTCGCTCGCGACCGTGCCGCTGTCGATGTACGTGCTGGGGCTCGCGGCCGGCACGCTGCCGACCGGCGCGATCTCGCGCCGCTTCGGCCGCCGCGTGGCTTTCGTCATCGGCACCGGCCTCGGCGCGCTCACCGGCTTGCTCGGCTCGTTCGCGATCCTGCACGGCTCGTTCGCGCTGTTCTGCCTTGCGACCTTCCTCGGCGGCCTCTACGGCTCCGTCGCGCAGTCCTATCGCTTCGCCGCCGCCGACGGCGCCAGCGCGGCCTACCGGCCCAAGGCGGTGTCCTGGGTGATGGCGGGCGGCGTGTTCGCCGGCGTGCTCGGTCCGCAGCTCGTGCAATGGACCATGGACGTCTGGTCGCCCTATCTGTTCGCCTTCAGCTTCCTGGTGCAGGCCGCGGTCGCGCTGGTCGCGATGGGCATCGTCGCCGGCGTCGACATCCCGAAGCCCGCGCCGGCGGACCTGCATGGCGGCCGGCCGCTGCTCACCGTGGTGACGCAGCTGCGCTTCATGGCCGCGGCGCTGTGCGGCGTCATCTCCTATCCCATGATGAATCTGGTGATGACCTCGGCGCCGCTCGCCATGAAGATGTGCGGCCTGTCCGTCTCCGATTCCAATTTCGGCATTCAATGGCACATCGTCGCGATGTACGGGCCGAGCTTCTTCACCGGCGCGCTGATCGCCCGCTTCGGCGCCCCGAAGGTCGTGGCCGCCGGCCTGCTGCTGGAAGCGGGGGCCGCCGGCATCGGCCTCTCCGGCCTCACCGCGATGCATTTCTGGGCCACGCTGATCGTGCTCGGCGTGGGCTGGAATTTCTCCTTCGTCGGCGCTTCCGCGCTGGTGCTGGAGACGCACCGCCCGCAGGAGCGCAACAAGGTGCAGGCCTTCAACGACTTCCTGGTGTTCGGCATGATGGCGGTCGGCTCGTTCTCCTCGGGGCAGCTGCTCGCCAGCTATGGCTGGTCGGCGGTGAACCTGGTGGTGTTCCCGCCGGTGATCCTCGGTCTCGTCGTGCTCTCGCTCGTGTCCTGGGCCCGCCGCCGCAAGGCGCGGCTGGAGGCTGCGATGGGCGAGTTCCCGGATGCGATCTAGCTTGGCAGGAGGTTGTCAGCAACGTCGATACTTCGATCCATGTCGAAGTGATTTTCGGGAGCCGGGTTGTTACATGATGCTCGTCATGAACAGACGAGCGTGAAGCCAAGCGCTCGCGGGGGATGCGAAGGAGAAGCGCAAATGCTCGACAATCCCCAACAGGCAGCTCCCATCGACGAGATCCTCATACCGCTATGAAGGCTGGCGCATCGTTGCCGTCTGCTTCCTGCTCGCGACCTTCGGCTGGGGGCTTGGCTTCTACGGCCAGAGCGTCTATGTCGCCGAGCTGCAGCGCGCGCGGGGTTGGCCGACCACGCTGATCTCCGCCGGCACCACGTTCTTCTACCTGTTCGGCGCGCTGCTCGTCGTGTTCGTCGGCGAAGCCGTGCAGAACCTACGGCCCGCGCCTCTCCCTGATATCAGGCACGCTGGCGATGGCGGCAGCCAGCGTTGCGATCGGCGCGGTGCGCGAGCCCTGGCAGCTCTATCTTGCGGACGCCGTGCTGGCGTTCGGCTGGGCCGGCACCAGTCTTGCCATGATCACCAACACGATCAGCCTGTGGTTCGACCGCAAGCGCGGCATGGCGATCAGCCTCGCGCTCAACGGCGCCAGCTTCGGTGGCATCGTCGGCGTGCCGCTGCTGGTGACGCTGATCGGATATATCGGCTTTGCCAATGCGATGTACGCTGCGGCCGGTGCCATGCTGGTATTGCTCCTGCCGGTGATCCTGCTCGTCGTCGGCCGCCCGCCGGCTCACCACGGCTGGCATGCGGCCGCGAAGGCGAGGGCGCAATCGTCGACGGAGATCCGTGCCTGGGCGCTGCGCGACGCTCGGCTTTCTCACCGTGACCATTGCCTTCGCGCTGGTGCTGTTCGCCCAGGTCGGCTTCATCGTGCACCTGATCTCGTTCCTCGATCCCGTGATCGGGCGCGAGCGCGCCGCCGTCGCGGTCGCGATTCTGACCGCGATGGCGGTGGTCGGCCAGGTGCTGTTCTCGCTGGTGATCGACCGCCTCAACCAGCGGCTGGCATCCGCGCTGTCGTTCCTCAGCCAGGCCGCCGCGCTGCTCGTCGTCATCAATGTGCACAACGACTACGCGCTGATCGCGGCCTGCGCGGTGTTCGGCTTCTCTGTCGGCAACCTCATCACGCTGCCGTCGCTGATCGTGCAGCAGGAATTCGACTCAGCCGCGTTCGGCGTGTTGATCAGCCTCAACACCGCGATCAACCAGGTGACCTACGCGTTCGGTCCGGGCGTGGTCGGGGCCCTGCGCGACTGGTCCGGCGGCTATTCGCTGCCGTTCTATCTCTGCATCACGCTGGAGGTGGCGGCCGCCGCGCTGATCATGGTGCGGGGGAAGCCAAAAGCGACGCTCCCGTAGGGTGGGCAAAGGCGCAAGGCGCCGTGCCCACCATCTGTCGCTACATCGCAAGATTGCGTGGGCACGCTTCGCTTTGCCCACCCTACGATATCGTGTACCTACGGCCTCACCCCTCCCGCTCCCGCAGCAACGCCTCCACGTCCAGCCGCTTGGTGAACATCGCCAGCTTGCCGTCCGGGCCGAACGGCCATTGCTCTTTCGGCCGGTCGCGATACAGCTCCACGCCGTTCTGGTCGGGGTCGCGCAGATACAGCGCCTCGCTGACGCCGTGGTCGCTGGCGCCATCCAGCGCAATGCCGGCCGTGAGCACGCGGTGCAGCGCATCCGCCAGGGCCGGCCGCGTCGGATACAGGATCGCGGTGTGATAGAGCCCGGTGGCATCAGGCGGCGGCGGCGAGCCGCCCTTGCTCTCCCACGTATTGAGCCCGATGTGATGATGATAGCCGCCGGCCGAGATGAAGGCCGCGCCCGAGCCCATGCGCTGCATCAGCTCGAAACCGAGCACGCCGCAATAGAAGCCGAGTGCGCGATCGAGGTCGGCGACCTTGAGATGGACGTGGCCGATCCTTGTGCCGGCATGAACGGGAGTTTGCGACATGTGAATGCTCCAGCGATGACACGCACATAGGGCGGGCCCGGGGGCGGCGCTACGGCCGATCCCGAAACCCAGCGTTTCCGAATGGGAAACTAGGCCAGCTCCTTCACCTCGCCCTCGGGCAGCTCGAACTCGAACGTGTTCAGCGTCATCGACACCATGGTGTAGTAGCCGCACAGCCCGATCACCTCGACGACGCCGCGCTCGCTGAGCAGCCTGACCGCCTCGACGTAAAGACCCTTCTCGACGCCGTGGCCTTCATGCAGCGATTTTGCGAGGTCGTAGATCATCCTGCCCTTGGGATCGTCGAAGTCGGGCGTGCGACGGTCGCGGATCGCGTCGATGATCTTGGGGTCCATGCCGCCGGCGAGCGCGAGGCGCTTGTGCGCATACCATTCGTAATGCGCGGTCCAGTGCCGCGCCGTCACGAGGATCGCGATCTCCGAGAGCTTGGCCGGAAACATCGTGTCGTAGCGCAGCACCTCGCCGAGCCGGGTGGCGTGACGGGCCATGTCGGGGCTGTTGAGCCAGGCCATCATCGGCGCCGGCGGCTTGCCGCGCTTGCCGGCAATCGATTCGTCATAAGTCTGCCGCTGGCTCTCGTTCATTTCGCCAGGCGAAAGAAGTTTCAGGCGCATTGTCGTTTCCTCTTTGTTTTCAAGCTCGCCGTCGGCGCGACTATAGCCGGAACGCGGCGGTACGGAAGTGGTTGAATTCCACGGTGCGATGGCCCAGAGTCGCCGCCAACAAGTCGATTTTGATTGATGGAAACGACCATGAGCGACACTGAGACCGCCGAGGCTCGAAACATTCCGCAACGAGACGCGCGCCTGGCTGGAAGCCAATTGCCCGCCCGAGATGCGCAAGCCCGCGACATCGGATGCCGACGTGTTCTGGGGCGGGCGCAACACCAAGTTTTCGTCCGAGCCGCAGCGCCTCTGGTTCGAGCGCATGCGCGACAAGGGCTGGACCGTGCCGGACTGGCCTAGGGAATATGGCGGCGGCGGCCTCAGCGCGGCCGAGCACAAGGTGCTGCGCGCCGAGATGGGAAGAATCGGCGCGCGCCCGCCGCTGTCGAGCTTCGGCATTTGGATGCTAGGGCCGGCTTTGCTGAAGTATGGCAATGAGGCGCAGAAAAAAGAGCATCTACCAAAAATCGCGGCGGGCGAGATTCGCTGGTGCCAAGGCTATTCCGAGCCGAACGCCGGCTCCGATCTCGCTTCGCTGCAGACCCGCGCCGAGAGCGACGGCGACGATTTCGTCATCACGGGCTCGAAGATCTGGACGTCCTACGCCAACTACGCTGACTGGATCTTCTGCCTCGTCCGCACCGATGCGAGCGCCAAGAAGCACGACGGCATCAGCTTCATCCTGTTCGACATGACCTCGAAGGGCGTGACGACCAAGCCGATCCTGTTGATCTCGGGCTATTCGCCGTTCTGCGAGACCTTCTTCGACGGCGTGCGCGTGCCGAAATCGCATGTGGTCGGCACCGTCAATCGCGGCTGGGACGTGGCGAAATATCTGCTGCAGCACGAGCGGGCGATGATCTCGGGCATGGGCGAGCGCGGCGTCGGCCGTCCGCTCGGCCAGATCGCGGCCGACTCCGTCGGCACCGATACGCTGGGGCGGCTCGACGATTCCATGCTGCGTGCAGAGATCGCGACCTTCGACGTCGACGAGGCCGCGCTTGCGGCCTGCGCCGAGCGCGCGGTCGATCTCGCCAAGGCCGGTCAGGCGCATCCGGCGTTCTCGTCGGCGATGAAATATTACGGCACCGAGACTCAACAAGCGCCGCTACGAGATCCTGATGTCGGCCGGCGGCGTCGATGCGCTGGAATGGGAGAGCGAACGCTCCAGGCAGGGCGCCCGCCCGCGCGCCTGGCTGCGCACCAAGGCCAACTCGATCGAGGGCGGCACCACCGAGGTGATGCTCGGCATCGTCGCCAAGCGCATCCTGGATCTGCCGGGGGCGTGAGCCTCAGTTCTCATCCTGAGGAGTGGCCGCAAGGCCGCGTCTCGAAGGATGGCCACAGCCTCATGGTTCGAGACGGCGCTACGCGCCTCCTCACCATGAGGGTCACATCGCATTCAATCGAATAGCACTTTGTTGGAGCCCGTCATGGCCCTCGTCCTCACCGAAGAACAATCGATGCTCCGCGACTCCGCGCGCGGGCTCATCAGCGACAAGGCGCCGGTATCGCACCTGCGCAGCTTGCGCGACTCCAAGGATCCCACTGGCTTCTCCAAGGAGCTGTGGCATTCCTTCGCCGAGATGGGCTTTGCCGGCCTGCTGGTGCCGGAGGAGTTCGGCGGCAGCGGGCTCGGCTATGTCGAGGCCGGCGTCGTGATGGAGGAGATCGGCCGCACCTTGATGCCGTCGCCGTTCCTGGCGACCTCGGTGGTCGGCGCCTCGACGCTGACCCGCGGCGGCAATGCCGCGCAGAAATCGGAATATCTGCCGAAGATTTCCAACGGCTCGCTGCTGGCGACGCTGGCGATCGACGAGGGTGCAAAACACCGTCCGCTGCAGACCGGCCTGCAGGCCGTGCGCGCCGGCAACGGCTTCAAGCTCTCCGGCGCCAAGGCGCTGGTGGTGGACGGCCATGTCGCCGACCTCTTCATCGTCGCCGCGCGCACGGCAGGCTCTGCCGGCGAGCGCGACGGGCTGACGCTGTTCCTCGTTAACCCCAAAACCAAGGGCGTGTCGATCGAGCGCACCGTCATGGTCGACGCGCACAACGCGGCGCGGATCGAGTTCGCCAATGTCGAGATCAACGCCGACAGCGTGCTCGGCGAAGTCGATCAGGGCGCTAGCCTGCTCGACGGCGTGCTCGACATCGGCCGCGGCGCGGTCGCCGCGGAGATGGTCGGCCTCAGCGAGGAGGTCTTCAACCGCACCGTCGAATATCTGAAGAACCGCAAGCAGTTCGGCAAGCTGATCGGCGAATTCCAGGCGCTGCAGCATCGCGCCGCCGAGCTCTATGTCGACATCGAGATCACCCGCGCCGCCACCATGAAGGCGCTGCAGGCTCTCGACGCGGATGTCGCCAAGGCCGCCTCAGCCGTCGCCGTGGCAAAGGCCCGCGCCGGCACCACCGCCACGCGCGCGGTGCAGGAAGGCGTGCAGATGCACGGCGGCATGGGCATGACCGACCAGTTCGACATCGGCTTCTTCATGAAGCGGGCGAGGGTGTGCGAGGAGCTGTTCGGCGATGCCAATTACCACACCGAGCAATTGGCCCGCGCGCGGGGGTATTGAGGCGCATCTTCTTGCTTCACACGCGGTGTCATCGCCCGCGAAGGCGGGCGATCCAGTGCGCCGCAGCTTCTCCGTATACGATTGACGTCGCGGAATACTGGATCGCCCGGTCAAGCCGGGCGATGACGAGTTGTGGGGTGAGGAGGGTGCCAGCCCCAAGCTCGCAATGACGGCGAACAGACCGCCGCTTACCTCATCGGCGGTGCATACTGCACGCCGCCCGCGTTCCACAGCTGGTTCATGCCGCGCGGGATCTTCAGCTTGGACTTCTCGCCGATGTTGCGCTCGTACATCTCGCCGTAATTGCCGACGTGGCGGATGATGCGGACGGCCCAATCCTTGGTGAGGCCGAGCTGCTCGCCGTAATTGCCCTCGGTGCCGACGAGCCGCATCACTTCCGGCTTCTTCGACTTCAGGGCCTCATCGATGTTCTCCGAGGTGACCCCTAGCTCCTCGGCGTTGATCATCGCGTACAGCGTCCACTTCACGATCATCATCCAGTCGTCGTCGCGCTGGCGCACGACCGGGGCGAGCGGCTCCTTGGAGATCATGTCCGGCAGGATCATGTGGTCGCCGGGCTTCGTCAGGTTCAGCCGGAGCGCGTAGAGCTGGGAGACGTCGGCGGAGAACGTGTCGCACTTGCCGGTGTCGTAGGCCTTCACGACGTCGTCGAGCTTGTCGAGCTTCACCTCGTCATACTTCATGTTGTTGGCCTTGAAGTAGTCGGCGACGTTGAGCGCGGTCGTGGTGCCGGACTGGACGCAGACCTTGCTGCCGTTCAGGTCCAGCGAAGTCTCCTTGTTGCGCGCCCGCGGCAGCATGAAGCCTGCGCCGTCGTAATAGGCGACCGCGGGGAAATAGAGGTCGTAGTCGAGCCTCGCGCGCCATGCTCCAAGTCGAGTTGCGCGAGAGGATGTCCACCTTCCGGCTCTGCAATTCCTTGAAGCGCTCGCTGGCGTCGAGCGGGATGAACTTCGCCTTGCCGGGGTCGTTGAAGATCGCCGCGGCCACCGCGCGGCAGAAATCGACGTCGAAACCGCTCCAGTTCTTGTTGTCCTCGGAATACGAGAAGCCCGGCAGGCCCTTGTTGATGCCGCACAGCACCTCGCCGCGGCGCACCGTCCGCTTCAGCGTGCGGGTGTCGTAGAATTCATAGATGATGGCCAGAACGGCGACCAGCACGGCGACAGCGAGCCCGATCAGCAGGCCGCCACGAAAAGTGCGCATCATGTTGTGCTCTCGAAAAATCGGGACAGGGAATTGGGAGGAGGGTGCGGAGCACGATCCCCGGGGATCATGCTCCGACGATAGAATTACAGCTCAGGCTTTTGCCGGATCACGACCTTGGTGCCGACAGGGACGCGCTCGTAGAGATCGGCGACGTCGTTGTTGACGAGGCGGAAGCAGCCCGAGGACACCTTGGTGCCGATGGTGTCGGGACGGTTGGTGCCGTGGATGCGGTAGACCGTGGTGCCCAGATACATGGCGCGGGCGCCGAGCGGATTGCCGGGGCCGCCGGCCATGAAGCGCGGCAGATAGGGCTGGCGCTGGATCATCTCCGGCGGCGGCGTCCAGTCCGGCCACTCCTTCTTGTTGGTGATGGTCACGAGGCCCTGCCACTGGAAGCCGTCGCGGCCGACGCCGATGCCGTAGCGGATCGCGCGCCCGCCCGGCTGCACCAGATAGAGATGCCGCTCGGCGGTCGAGACGATGATCGTGCCGGGCGCCTCGGTGGTGCGGAAGTAGACCACCTGCTTCTGCCATTCCGGCTCGAGCTGGTAGCCGTCGTCGGCGACCAGCCCCGGCTCGTCGCCGCGGTCAGGCTGCTGCGCGGAGGCGAAGGGGGTGGACAGGACGAGGCTCAGGGCTGCGACGGAGGCCGCCACGAACAGCCCGGTCAGGCGACGAAAATCGGTCATGTGAATGCTCTCCCCGCTGCCACAGCGCAAATCATTCGGAACCATCAAACCTGAGGGGCAAGTTCATGGCAAGTTGATGGCGCGCCGCCCTGGTATGTCACGAGAATACCTATGGTTTTTTGACGGGAGCAGGCAATGCCACGAACAGGGGATGGCGCGAAAAGCCTAAACTATGGCGACTGGGCTAGGTGCGCTCCCTCCCCCGCCAGCGGGGGAGGGTCGGGGAGAGGGTGTCTCCGCAATGGGATACTCCCCCAGAGGAAAGACCCCTCACCCGGCGCTACGCGCCGACCTCTCCCGCAAGCGGGAGAGGCGCAGACCGAGCCCGAGTCAAATCATCCGACCCCACTGGCAAAGTCAGATCTTGTTGCTCTCCGGCGCGATTCCGAGCCGCCGCACGATCTCCGTCCCCACCGCGCGTGCCTCCACCCGCGAGCCGATGCGCGGGCTGCGAAACCTGCGTCCCGAGCGCGTCCTGATCGTGACGATGCAATGCTCGTCCTCGGAGCGGCCGCGACGGTCCACGGTGATGGTCTTCACATCGGGCCCCTCGATATGGTCCGTGCGCGGGGTGCCGTCGCCCCACAGCCGGTCCACCCGGATGTCGCTCTGCCGGATCACCCAGAACGCGCCGGTCAGGAGGTTTGCGTATCGGTAGACCGCGAACGCCGCGAGCGCGCCGAGCGGCAGCAGCAGGATATCGACATGGCTGGGCGGCCATCCGCGCCAGAGCTTGTAGGCATAGGGCACGGCCGACAACGCGACCGCGATCAGCGCGACGATGCGGATGTCCCGTGCGGGAAACGCCTCCAGCGGCTCGCCGAGATGCATCTCGGGATTGCTTGCATCGAGCGGATTGACCGGCTCCTCGACATTGGGGACCTCGAAATGCGCCGCGATCCGGGCCACGGTGTCGCGCACATGGGTGACGTCCGAGATCGGCGGGGACGTCAGGCGCTCCCCCGAGGCCAGCGTGAAGACGAGCTGAAAGCGGGCCTTCACCCGCTTGCTGCCGGGAACCTGCAACGCCGTGATGTCGTCCTTCGCGACGATGCGCGTGCGCAGCTTGCCGAACGGACTCTGCCGCCCGATCAGGATCTCGTTCGCCGTGATGATCCACACCACCGCCGGCGCCATCATGATGCCGAGGACGAATCCCGCTCCTACCAGCAGCGCGACCACCGAGATGACGATCTCCAGCGTGTCATGCGTGAACAGGCCAGGCGTAAAGCAGAGCGCAACGGCCGCCGCAAAAGCAGCCATCACCAGCCGCTGCGCGATCGAGGAGCCTTCACGAAGGCGGATGTCGGTGCTGGTGGTCGCGTCGTCCATTGCGGCCGGCTGATTCCGTTGGCGCGAAACTCCACGGACGCGTCCGTGGAGTCAAGCAACAACGGCGAGACCTGAAGTCTGCCGCGGGATGACCGGTGCGGCGTCAGCTGCTCGCGTTCAGCAGCTTGGCCACGGTGCGGTCGATCTCGTCGTAGCGGCCCTCGCCGGCGTGCTGGAACACGATCTTGCCGTTCTGGTCGATGATGTATTGCGCCGGCCAATATTGGTTGCTGTAGGCGTTCCAGGTCCTGGAATCATTGTCCTGCGCCACCGGATAGGTGATGCCGTGGCGCTTCAGCGCGGCCTGCACGTTGGAGGCCGAGCGCTCGAACGGGAATTCCGGCGTGTGCACGCCAACCACGACGAGGCCCTTGTCGCGGTATTTGGCGTAGAGGCTCGGTGACGTGCGGCAGCGTGTTGACGCAGTTGACGCAGCCATAGGTCCAGAAGTCGACCAGCACGACCTTGCCGCGGAGGTCGGCCATGCTGAGCGGCTTGGAATTGAACCAATTGTTGATGCCGGCGAAGTCGGGCGCCGTCTGCTGACTGGCGGCGGCGACCTGGATCGGTGCGGCGGGCGTCGCCTCGTCGCAGAAGCCGGGGATGACGGCGCCGGTCACGGCGAGGCCGACGAGCGCGGCTGAGACGGCGAGCAGTTTGAAAGTCATGAACGAGTCCTCCGGTTCGAGTTGCAGATTGTTCACAGGCCGATCTGGCCGGTGGGGTAGAAGCCGGTGAGCCACGCCACGATCAGCGTGTCGTATTGGAAATAGGCGGCGACCGCGAAGGCGATCACGACGACACCAAAGCCCTGCTGCAGCCGCGGCGAGATGCGGGCGAGGCTGCGCACGCGCGTGGTCGCGGCCTGTCCGCCATAGGCGATCGCGAGCATCGGGATCGCCGCGCCGAACGCGTAGGCGATCAGCAGCGTGCCGGCCCAGGCGGCGTTCTTCTGGGTCGCGACCAGCGTCAGGATCGAGCCGAGCACCGGGCCGGCGCAGGGCGTCCAGACCAGGCCCAGTGTGGTGCCGAGGATCAGCCCGCCGAGCGCGCCCTCGCGCTGCGCGCCGCCTGCGTTGCCGAGATCGAGCCAGCCATTGAGCCGGATCGACAGCCATTCGAACGGCGCCGGCCACAGCATCAGCAGGCCGAAGCCGAGCAGCAGGACCGAGGCCGCCTCGCGCAGCACGTTCGGATCGAAATCGAACAGGCGCGTGATGGCTCCCAGCAGCAGCGCGACCGCCGAGAAGGAGACGACGAAGCCGAACGCAATCATGAGGGGGCGCAGATGTCCCGCGCGCCCGATCGAGGCGCCGAGCAGGATCGGCAGCATCGGCAACGTGCAGGGCGCGGCGATGGTGAGGATGCCGGCGAGGAGGGCGAACAGCAGTTCGAGCATGGCGCACTCGTGGTGGAGGTCACGAGAGCAGTTCGGATGGGATGCGCAGCGCGTTGCGCGGCGTCACGCCTTCGTGACGGGGGAGTAGCTGCAGATTGCACGGGCGGTGTGCTCCCTCTCCCGCTTGCGGGGAGGGCTGTCTCCGCAATGGGATTGCCAGAAATTGTGGAGGATGTCCCCGCGTGGTGAGAACCCTCACCACGCCGCGCTCTGCGAGGGCGTCGGCCTCTCCCGCAGGCGGGAGAGGCCGGAGCCCGCGGCAACCACTACCCCCAAATACAAAACGACCCGGACGGGGGCATCGTCCGGGTCGCTGGAGGTCTTGGGAGGTTTAACGAAACCGTATGTGATCCTTATAGGGGGAAGTTTTTCCGCCTGATGTTGTGCTTTGTTTCAATTGTTTCGTGGGCGGTAACACTTCCGTGTCCGGAGGCAGAGCCTGTTCGAAGGTTCTATCCCTTTGAAATCCTTCGTCTTAAGCGGCGAAACGCTCGACGCCGGCGCCCTTAAGCAATTCGGCCAATTGCTTGCGGGCATAGAACATCCGCGTCTTCACCGTGCTCTGGGGGATGCCGATGATCTGACCGACCTCCTCCACCGACTTCTCGTGGTAGTAGACGAGATTGATGATCTCGCGATGCGCGGGCGACAGCTTCTGCACGCAGGCGCGCAGGATGGCGCTGGTGTCGCTGCGGTCGAGCGAGGTTTCGGGCGTGTCGGATCCGTCGGGAATTTGACGCACGTCTTCCTGGTCGATGTCCTCGAAGCGGCGCTGGCGCATCGCAGTCAGGGCCTTGAAGCGGGCGATCGAGAGCAGCCAGGTCGAGACCTGCGAACGGCCCTGGAACTGGCCGGCGGTGCGCCACACGTCCAGAAACACCTGGCTGACCAGGTCTTCCGCCGCGGTGGCGTCACGCACGATGCGCAGGATGAAGCGGTACACCCGCACATTGTGCCGGCAATAAAGGATATGCATCGACGTCCGATTGCCGCCGGCAATGCTTTCGAGAAGCATGTCGTCCGAAGTCGCCTGAGCGGCAACGATGCTCTGGCTGGCCTGGGCGTTGATGGCGATGACGTTCCGCATTGACTTGGCTCCCCGTAGCGCCGCAACCGAGCGGCGTTTCCTTGGACCAAAGTGTTAATGAGCCAACGTTTCGGGACGTCTGCACGAAAAGGGGAAAATGGTTTCGTGCGCCGCCAAATTGTTTCGTCGGAGGGGGCGCGACGAAACATTCGAGGCAAAAAAGCGTGGAATTTCAATGTACGGAAAATACGGGGGTGGCGGTTTGGAGGCGGACGGGGGCGCGCGGAACGTATTCGGGGGGATTGCGTTCGGTCGCGCGATACACATCGCGGGCGCCCATAGCCCGGACGGCACCTCGCGTGCCGTCCGCCCTTACGCCTTCTCGCCCTGCGGCGAGAACAGATAGCCGCCGCCGCGGATGGTGCGGATCACGGCCGGCTTGGCCGGATCGGGCTCGATCTTGCGGCGGATGCGCATGATGCGCAGGTCGACGGCGCGGTCGAAGGCTTCGGCGTCGCGCGCGTTGGCGAGACTCGAGCAGGCGCTCGCGCGACAGCACGCGCTTCGGATTGGCCGCGAACACCTTTAACAGCCCGAACTCGGACGCCGTCAGCGGATGCTCGTTGCCTTCGTCGTCGCGCAAGGCCTGGGCTTCGAGGTCGAGCCATTTGGTGCCGAACCGCACCAGCTGGTCCTTGTCGGATTTTGCCGCCGCAGCTTCCGGCACTGCTGCCTTGGCCGGCACGCTCCGCCGCAGCACCGAGCGGATGCGCGCCATCAGCTCGCGCAGCTCGCAGGGTTTTGCCACGTAATCGTCGGCGCCGAGACTCGAGGCCGACGACGCGATCGATCGGGCTCGCGGTCGCCGTCAGCATGATGACGGGCACGTTGATGCGGCTCTTGAGGTCGCGGATGATCGAGAGGCCGTCCTCCTCGGGCATGTTGAGGTCGAGCACGACGAGATCGGGCATGCCGCCCTGGATCGCGGCGCGCAGCGACTTGCCGCCGTCGCACAGCGTCACGGTGAAGCCGTGCATCTTGAGATAATCGCCGACCATCTCCCGGGCCGGGGCTTCGTCGTCGACGATCATGATGTGCTGGCTTTGGGTCATGGTCTCTGGATCACGGCAGTTCGGTCGCGGGGAGGGTGATGGTGAAGGTCGAGCCCTTGCCGGGCCCGTTGCTGTCGGCAGTCACCTCGCCGCCATGCATGTCGACGATGCGCTTGACGATCGAGAGCCCAAGCCCCGTCGAGCTCTCGCCGGCGGTCGGCTTGGCCGACAGCCGCTGGAAGCGGCCGAACAGGCGGCCGAGATCCTCCGGCGACAGGCCGGCGCCCTCGTCGCTGACGCGGACGATGGTGTCGCTGCCCTCATGGCTGACGGCGACGTCGATCCTGCCGCCGATCGGGGAGTATTTGATGGCGTTGCTGATGAGATTGTCGATCGCCTCGCGGATGCGGTCGGTGTCGCACATGGTGACGATATTGGGCGGCGCGGTGACGCTGATCGCCTGCTGCTTGTTGACGGCCAGCGGCTGGTTGGCCTCGGCGACCTCCTTGACCAGGGCGGCGACGTCGACCGGCTCGCGGCGGATGGTGATGTCGAAGGCATCGGCCATCGCGTCCGAGATCAGATGGTCGACCATCGTGGTCAGCCGCTTGGTGGCGTCGCGGATATGGTCGACTTGGGCGACCACGCCGGCTTCCGAGGCGCCGGTCGAGATCAGCTCCTTCAGCATCTCGGTGCGGCCGAGGATGACGCCGAGCGGGTTCTTCAGATCGTGGGCGACGGTGCCCAGGATCTCGTTCTTGAAGCCGTTGGCGCGCTGCAGCCGCAGCCATTGCGCCGAGAGGCGGCGGTTGGCCTGCATCAAGGCGCGGGTGCGCTGGGCGACGCGGTCTTCCAGCTGGGTGTTGGCGTCCTGCAGCTGCTGATAGAGGATGACGTTGTCGAAGGCGATCGAGAGCCGGCTCGAGAAGATCTCGACCAGCGAGCGGTCGGTCTCCGACAGCTCGCGCTCGGCCTGCAGCAGCACCACGACCTCGCGGCCGCTTCCGGTGCGCAGATAGATCACGCTGCGATGGTCGGCGAATTCGTTCTTGCGGCGCTGGAACGCGGCTTCCACCATCTCGCGCAATTCGGGGTCGAGCGCCTTCGAGGTGGTGGTGCCGATGAAGCGGCTGTAGCAGCCGCTGCCGGCGAGCACCGAGAGCTCGGGATCGAGGCCGCCATTGTCGCGCAGGACCAGGATGCCGGCGCAGTCGACGTTGAGCAGCGAGGCGAGCTGGGTCAGCACGCCCTCGGCCAGCCGCTGCATCGACTTGAAGTCGTACAGCGTGGAGGCGGCGTCGATGATGATCTCGAGCCCGCGCCGCGTCTGCACCATGCGCTCGAGCTGCTGATAGGAGCGCAGCGCCGCGGTCAGCGAGGTGAACAGCTTGTCGGCGGTGAGGCTCGGTCTTGGCCTTGTAGTCGTTGATGTCGTACTGCACGATCACGCGCCGCTCGGGCGCCTGGCCGGGCTGGCCAGTGCGCAGGATGATGCGCACGGTCTCGTTCTTGAGGCTCGTTGCGGATGAACTCGACCAGCTCGAGGCCGGCGACGTCGGTCTCCATGATGACGTCAAGCAGCACCGCGGCGATGTCGCTGTGTGCGGCCATCAGCTTGCGGCCTTCTGCCGCGGAATGCGCCGAGAGGATCTCCAGGCCCTGGCCGTTCAGGCTGTAGTCCGAGAGCGCAAAGCGCGTGCCGTCATGCACCGCCGGATCGTCGTCGATGACGGCGATCTTCCATTTCCGGGCATTGCTATCCTCCGACGCGGTACCGGTATCGTCGATCAGGTGGAGGACATCGTCCTGTTCGGCCATTGAGAAGTCCCGTCACTTTCTGTGCTCTGCGCGCCGCCCTTGGCGACCCGGGGCATGATAATGCGAAAAGTAGTGCCTTGTCCCAGCTTGGATTCCAGCATCATGCGGCCGCCGAGCTGCTGGGAGACGAGGTTATAGACGATATGCAGGCCGAGGCCCGTCCCGCCTTCATTGCGTCTTGTGGTAAAGAAAGGATCAAAGGCCTGGCGCTGTACGTCGGGGGTCATGCCGGCCCCGTCGTCGGTGAAGATGATCTCGATGTCCTCGGTCCCGCGCGGCCGCGCCGAGACCGTGATGGTGCCGGCGCGCCCGTCGGCGAAGGCGTGGTTGGCGGCGTTGAGGAAGAGATTGGTCAGGATCTGGCCATAGGAGCCGGGATAGCCGTCGAGCAGCAGCCCCTCGGGCACGTCGACCTGCAGCGTGATCGGCGAGCGCTTCAGGACCGGGCGGAGGCTGGCGATGATCTGGTCGGTGGCCTCGCTGAGCGAGAATTGCCGCCGTTCGGCATGGGAGCGGTCGACCGCGACCTGCTTGAACGACTGGATCAGCTCGCCGGCGCGCTGGAGATTGGCGACGAGCTGCTGCGAGGCGTCGCGCGAGGACTGCACGAATTCTTCCAGCTGCGAGCGGCGCAGGCCGCCGTCGCCCTTGAGCTGGGCCTCGAAGATCTCGGTGCGCCGGGCAAAGCTGGAGGCGACCGTCAGGCTGATGCCGATCGGGTTGTTGACCTCGTGCGCGACGCCGGCGACGAGGCCGCCGAGCGCCGCCAGCCTTTCGGCATCGATCAAATTCTGCTGGGCGGTGTTGAGCCTCGAGCAGCGCGCTCTCGGCCTTTTCCTTGGAGGCGCGCAGCTCGTCCTCGGTCTGGCGCTTGGCGATCGCGTTCTCGCGGAACACCTCCACGGCGCGCGCCATCGCCCCGACCTCGTCGCGCGCCTTGGTGCCCTGCACCTCGCGGTCAAGGTCGCCGAGCGTGATCGCGCGCATCGCGGTCATGATCTGCTGCAGCGGCAGCCGGATCGACAGCGCGATCATCACGCCGGCGGTGAGGATGATGCCGAGGAAGATCACCGCGATCGACAGCACCCGCCGGGAAATATCCGCCAGCGTGCGGTCGAAGGTCTCCTGTGCCTTCTGCTCGCGCTGGCGCATCTTGGTCGAGAGGTCGTCGATGGCGCCGATCGCCTCGGCCTGGCTGGCGTCGATGGTGTTGCGCAATAGCTCGGTGCGGCTCGCGAGCTGCTCGGACAGCTTGGCAAAGCCCTCGCGCAGCGCGGCGGTGCGGGTCCCGAGCCGCTGCAGCGCCATGCGCTGCAGATCGTTGTCGGCGAGATCGATCATGACAGGAATGGTCTTCTCGATCGTCTCGGTGTTGCGGCGGGCGTCGTCGGCCGCGCCCGTCTGCAGCGACAGATAATAGGAATTGGCCGCCACCAGCATCGCGGTGAAGGCCTCGCGGGATTTTCCGAGCGAGGGCCAGATCAGCGCGTCGCGATGGCCGGTGGCGCCTTCGATGATGGAGTAGAGGCCCGCCATGTCCCTGGCCGGGCCCTGCACCTGATCCTCGTAGGTCTTGGCGATGGTGGCCTGCACGCTGCGCAGCTCGCCGAAGCCGTTGAGGAAGCGGTCGGTGGTGCGCTCCAGCTCCTCGACCGAGCCCGACAGCATCGGGTCCTTGGCGGCGCGGTTGGTCAGCGTGCCCAGCACCGCCTCGCGCAGCAGCAGGATCTCGGCGAACAGGTCCGGGCTCGGCTGGTTGATGTAGCGGTGGATCAGATTGTGCAGGCGTCCGGTCTCGCTTTCGAGCAGCGCCAGGATGCGGTCGGATTCGCGGACCTGGCGGACGTCGTCCCAGGCCGAGCCCAGCACCTGCGCGCCGTTCCAGATCATCGCCACCAGCACCACCACCACGGCGGAGTTCAGCGCGGCGATCGACAGGATGCGCCAGCGGATCGGCACCGCCCGCAGCACGCCGACGAGCCGCGCGCGCAGCCGCCCGATCGGGCCGGCCGGCCTGTCCGCGTGCTCGTGATGTCCAAGTGCAGCCAACGCGGCTCACTCCACCTTGCGAATGCGCTCGATCAGCGCGGCCGCAGCGGGATCGCGTGCGGCCTTGGCGTAGATCGTGGCCATCGCATCCTCGAACGGCTTGCGGTCGATATCCCTGATGATGGTGACGCCGGCTTCCTGCGCCTGGCGCTGCGACTGCTCCTCGAGATCGCGCCATTTCTCGCGCATGAACCGGCTGGAGCGCTGCGCGGCCTCCCGGAAGATCCTCTGGTCGTCCGGCGACAGGCTCTGCCAGGCCTTCAGCGAAATCACCAGCACTTCGGGGCTCATCGTGTGTTCGGTGAGGGTGTAGTGGCCGGCATGCTTGTAATGGTCTGTCGTCACGAAGGATGGCCAGTTGTTTTCGGCGCCGTCGATCAAATGGTTGGCGAGCCCGGTGAGGACCTGCCCGTAAGGCAGCTCGACCGGCTCGGCACCGAGCGCGCGGATCATCTGGCTCATCAACTCCGACTGCTGCACCCGGATCCGCAATCCTCTGAGGTCGCCGATGCTCCTCACCGGGCGGACACCGTTGTAGATCGACCGCGCGCCGGAATCGTAGAAGGCGAGCCCGACGAAGCCGTAGGGCTCGAAGCTGTTCAGGATCTCGCTGCCGATCGGCCCGTCCAGTACCTTCTGCATGTGCTCGATGGACCGGAACAGGAACGGCATGGCGAGCACGTTCATCGACGGAACGAAGTTGCCGATCAGGGCGACGTTGGTCCGGTTGAGGTCGATCGCGCCGGCCCGGGTCTGCTCGATGGTCTCCTTTTCCTCGCCGAGCTGGCGGGAGTGGAACACCTTGATCTCGTGGCGGCCGCCGCTGCGCTCGGCGATCAGGGCGCCCATGTAGCGCAGCGCCTGGACGGTCGGGTAATCCTCGGTCTGGGTATCGGCGGCGCGAAATTCGCGCGCAACCGCGCCCGTCGCGCGCATGCTCAACGAGACTGCGGCGAGCAGAAGCGCGACGAAGATGACCCCGGTCCGCGAGAGTTCGGCACGGTTTAGCACTGGCACACTCAACCCCTCAGTGGTGGAGTCTATGGCGGGAGCAAAAGGTTCAATGCAATCTAGCAGATGGGCAGGACAAGGCTACAAGCTGCGGGTACGGCCGATTGTGCAGCGCGGCCGGGACGCATTGCCGGTTGAAACTGCTGGGGAGGCGCCGTAAGCAGGGTCGCCGCCGGTTGGCGCTGGAAACGAGAGAAGCCATCGTGACGTCAGCATCGCGCCTCGTGTTGCTCGCCATCCTTGCGGCGCTCTCTTTGGCGGCTCCTGCTCGCGCCGCCACCGACATCGCGTGGTGGCACGCCATGTCCGGCGAGCTCGGCAAGCAGCTCGAAAAGCTCGCCTCCGATTTCAACGCCTCGCAGTCCGATTACCGCATCGTGCCGGCCTACAAGGGCAACTACACCGAGACCGTGACCGCCGCGATCTTCGCCTTCCGCTCGCGCAGCCAGCCCGCGATCGTCCAGGTCAACGAGGTCGCCACCGCCACCATGACCGCGGCCAAGGGCGCGATCTATCCGGTGTACAGCCTGATGCGGGACCAGCGCGAGCCGTTCTCGCTGACGGACTATTTGCCCGCGGTCTCCGGCTATTACACCGACGCGGCCGGCAATCTCCTGTCGTTCCCGTTCAACTCCTCGACGCCGATCCTCTACTACAACAAGACCATGTTCCGCGACGCCGGGCTCGATCCGGAGACGCCGCCGAAGACCTGGCCCGAGCCTCGGCGCGGCTGCAAAGCGCCTGCGCGACCGCGGCGCGGCGTGCGGCTTCACCACGTCCTGGCCGTCCTGGATCCACGTCGAGAATTTTTCGGCGTTCCACAATCTGCCGCTGGCCACGCGCGCGAATGGCTTTGGCGGCCTCGACGCGGAATTGACCATCAACAATCCGCTCGTCGTCAAGCACGTCGCCCAGCTCGCCGAATGGCAGAAGACGAAAGTGTTCGACTATGGCGGCCGCGGGCAGGCGGCCGAGCCGCGGTTCCAGAGCGGCGAATGCGGCATCTTCATCGGCTCCTCGGCGACGCGCGCCGACATCAGGGCGAATTCGAAATTCGAGATCGGCTACGGCATGATGCCGTATTGGCCCGACGTGAAGGACGCGCCGCAGAACTCGATCATCGGCGGCGCCACGCTGTGGGTGCTGCGCGACCGGCCACGCGAGGAATACAAGGGTGTGGCGCGGTTCTTCGCCTATCTGTCGCAACCCGGCGTGCAGGCCGCCTGGCACCAGAACACCGGCTATCTGCCGATCACCCGCGCCGCATCCGAGCTGACGCGCGCGCAAGGTTTTTACGAGCGCAATCCGGGCGCGGCGATCTCGTTCGAGGAGATCACGCTGCATCCGCCGACGGAGAACTCCAAGGGCATCCGGCTCGGCTCCTTCGTCCTGATCCGCGGCGCGATCGAGGACGAGCTGGAGCAGGCCTTTGCCGGCCAGAAGAGCGCGCAGGCAGCGCTCGATTCCGCAGTCGAGCGCGGCAACAAGCTGCTGCGGCAGTTCGAGCGCGCCAGTCCGGACAGGTAGCCTGAAGGCTCGGCGTTAGGCGCACGACATCGCCACAGCGTCATGGCCGGGCTTGTCCCGGCCATCCACGCCTTGACCACAACACGAAGAACGTGGATGCCCGGGACAAGCCCGGGCATGACGAGCCCAACCCCACCCATCATGCAATGTCGATGACACTCCCTCATTTCACCGATGCCGAAAGCTTCCGCGCCTTCCGCTCCGATACGCCGCGTTGGCTGCCGGTCGCCCTCGACATCGCGCGCGGCCACGGCCTCGACACCAGCGCGCCGCATGTGTTCTCGACCGGCACCAATCTGGTCGTCGGCCTCGGCGAAAATCTGATCCTGAAGATCTTCCCGCCGCTCTTGCGCGCGCAATTCCTCTCCGAGCGCGGCTCGTTGATGCAGCTTGCGGGCCGTCTTCATCTGCCGATCCCGGAGATCGTCGCGGAAGGTGCGCGCGACGGCTGGCCTTATCTCGTCATCACGCGGCTGTCAGGCACGCTCGGCTCGGAGGTCTGGCCGCAATTGCCGGAAGACCAGAAGGAGCGCGTGCTGCGCCAGATCGGCGAGACCATCGCGAGCGTGCAGCGCGCCCCGCTCGGACCGCTCGCTGCGATCGAGCCGCGCTGGGATGCGTTCATGCGGGCGCAGATGCAGGGTTGCCGTAACAGGCACACCCGCCTCGGTCTCGCGCCCAAATTCCTCGCCGGCCTCGACGATCTCCTGCGCGATGCGGAAAAATTCATCCCGATGGATGCGCCGCCGGTGATCCTGATCGGCGAATACATTCCGGAAAACTTTCTGCTCGCGTGCCACGACGATCAATGGTCGCTCGCCGGCCTGTTCGATTTCGGCGACGTCATGGCGGGATGGCGCGATTACGACCTGCTCGGCCCCGGGGCCTTCATGGCCGCGGGCCGGCCGGGCCGGGTGAAGAGCCTGCTCGAAGGCTTTGGCTATGCGAAGCCGGACTTCGCGCTCAAGCGCCGCCTGATGGCGCTGATGCTCCTGCACCGCGCCAGCGACCTCAACGCGCACATCTGCATCGAGGGCTGGCAGGACAAGGCGGACAATCTGGTTGCGCTTCAGGAGTTGATCTGGCCGGGCTGAGCGCTCCATCACCGGCGTCATTGCGAGGAGCCCTCGCGACGAAGCAATCCAGGCTGCAGCCGCGGAGAAAGTCTGGATTGCTTCGCTGCGCTCGCAATGACGAGCTTGCTGCACGAGTCCTGACTCCCTTGAGGCCGCAGCCGGCGGGATGAGGCGCCCAGCGCGCTTGGTGACAAATCGGGCTTCCGAATTTTCTTGCCTATTTTATAATCATTATCTCTTCTTTGTATGCAGTAGCTTCGTGGGGAGATAGCGTTCGCAAGGCGCAACTTTCCGTATTCAACTTGTATATCAATAGCTTATGTAAAATTTAAGCTTCTCTTAAGCCTTGGCACGAACCTTGCGAATCCAGTTCCAACCAAAACATTGCGTTGGAGCATTTCATGAAGCGTCGCGATTTCCTCAAGTCCGTGTCCGGGTTGGCCGCAGGCGCGGCGCTTCCGGCGATGCCGCAGGTGATCTCCACCGCCTATGCCGATGCCCGCTCCGAGACGCTGCTGATCGTCTCCGAGGGTGGTCCCAACAATCTCGACATCCACGGCGTCGGCACCAACGTGCCCGGCTATGAGGTGTCCTGGAATTGCTACGACCGGCTGATCAGCCACGAGATGAAGAGCGGTCCGGGCGGCGTGCCCTATTACGACCGCGACAAGTTCAAGGGCGAGCTAGCCGAGGAGTTCAAGATCGACGACATGTCGGTCACGTTCAAGCTGCGCAAGAACGCCAAATTCCACGACGGCACGCCGGTGACGGCGAAGGACGTGAAGTGGTCGCTCGATCGCGCCGTCAGCGTCGGCGGCTTCCCGACCTTCCAGATGAGCGCGGGCTCGCTGACCAAGCCGGAGCAGTTCGTCGTGATCGACGACCACACCGTGCGCGTCGACTTCCTGAAGAAGGACAGGCTGACGATCCCCGATCTCGCCGTGATCGTGCCCTGCATCGTCAACTCCGAGCTGGTGAAGAAGAACGCCAGCGAGAAGGATCCCTGGGGCCTCGAGTTCACCAAGCAGCAGACCGCGGGTTCCGGCGCCTACAAGGTGACGAAGTGGACCGCCGGCACCGAAGTCATCATGGAGCGCAACGACGACTGGGTTTGCGGTCCCTTGCCGAAGATCAAGCGCGTGATCTGGCGCATGGTGCCGCAGGCCGGCAACCGCCGTGCGCTGCTGGAGCGCGGCGATGCCGACATCTCCTACGAGCTGCCGAACAAGGACTTTCAGGAGATGAAGGCCAACGGCAAGCTCAACGTGGTGTCGCTGCCGTTCTCCAACGGCATCCAGTATATCGGCATGAACGTCACCAAGCCGCCCTTCGACAATCCGAAGGTGCGTCAGGCCGTCGCCTACGCGCTGCCCTATCAGAAGATCATGGACGCGGTGATGTTCGGCCTCGCCAACCCGATGTTCGGCGCGGCAAAGGACAAGCCGACCGAAGTCGCCTGGCCGCAGCCGCACAAATACAACACCGACATCGAGAAGGCGAAGGCGTTGATGGCTGAAGCCGGCATGGCAGGCGGCTTCGAGACCACGATCTCGTTCGACCTCAACTTCGCCGGCGTCAACGAGCCGCTCTGCGTGCTGGTGCAGGAAAGCCTTGCGCAGATCGGCATCAAGACCACCATCAACAAGGTGCCCGGCGCCAACTGGCGCACCGAGCTGAACAAGAAGGAGATGCCGCTCTACACCAACGTGTTCTCGGGCTGGCTCGATTACCCCGAATACTTCTTCTACTGGTGCTATCACGGCAACAATTCCGTCTTCAACACCATGAGCTACAAGTCGCCGGAGATGGACAAGCTGATCGACGGCGCGCGCGTTGCGGCCGCAAGCGGCGACACCGCCACCTACGACAAGGACGTGAAGGGCTTCGTCGATCTCGCCTTCACCGACATCCCGCGCATTCCGCTGTACCAGCCCTTCGTCAACGTCGCGATGCAGAAGAACATCAGCGGCTATCAGTATTGGTTCCACCGCCGCCTGGACTATCGCGCGCTCGTGAAGGGGTGAGGCGATATGCGTGAGGCGGGCAGGCTGGTCAGGCTCCCTCCCCCTTGTGGGGGAGGGTTGGGGAGAGGGGTAGCCACGAACTCCGACCTCTCGTGCGGCCACCCCTCTCCCTAGCCCTCCCCCACAAGGGGGAGGGAACGCAGTGGAGCGCACGGCTCGCAGATTGCGCATCACGCAGAGGAGCATCCCATGCTGACCATGATCGGCAAGCGCCTGATGTTTGCCGTCCCCTCGCTGATCGGCGTCGTCATCGTCACCTTCCTGCTGACGCGCGCATTGCCGGGCGATCCCGCTGCCTATTTCGCCGGCCCCGCCGCGACCAAGGAGGCGGTCGAGCAGATCCGGAAAAAACTCGGCCTCGACAAGCCGCTGATCGAGCAGTTCGTCCGCTACACCAACGATCTCGCCCATGGCGATTTCGGCAATTCGCTCACCACGGGTCAGCCGGTCGCGGCCGAGATCCGCAACCGCCTGCCGGCCTCCGCCGAGCTGACGCTGCTCGGCCTCATCGTCTCGGTCGTGATCGCCATTCCGCTCGGCGTGTTAGCTGCAACGCGACCGGGATCATGGGTCGACCACCTCTGTCGCATCACGACGACGGCGGGCGTCTCGCTGCCGGTGTTCTTCACCGGCCTGGTGCTGGTCTACGTCTTCTACTTCCGGCTCGGCTGGTCGCCCGCGCCGCTCGGCCGTCTCGACGTGTTCTACAGCGCGCCGCCGACGGTCACGGGCTTTTACCTGATCGACACACTGATCGCGCGTGACTTCGAGGCGTTCCGTTCGGCGTTGAGTCAGCTGATCCTGCCCGCCACAACGCTCGCGATCTTCTCGCTGGCGCCGATCGCGCGCATGACGCGCGCATCGATGCTGGCCGTGCTGGCATCCGAATTCGTCCGCACCGCGCGCGCCAGCGGCCTGTCGCCGACGACCGTGATCGTCACCTACGCCTTCCGTAACGCGATGCTGCCGGTCATCACCACGCTGAGCATGGTGTTCTCGTTCCTGCTGGGCGCCAACGTGCTGGTGGAAAAAGTGTTCGCCTGGCCCGGCATCGGCTCCTACGCGGTGGAAGCCCTGATCTCCTCGGACTTCGCGCCGGTGCAAGGTTTCGTGCTGACCATGGCAGTCATGTACGTGCTGCTCAATCTCGTCATCGACATTCTCTATGGCGTGATCGATCCGCGCGTGCGGCTGGAGGGCTAGCCGTGATGATCGCACGTGATGCGAGCCAAGCACGCGGTGCGCTCCCTCTCCCGCTTGCGGGGGAGGGTTGGGGAGGGGTCTCTCCGCGGGCGAGAGCCGCTATGAGGAGAGAGCCCTCACCCGGCGCTTCGCCACAGCCGAGGCTTCGCCTCGGCGTCCTTCAGAACGGCCGCCAAGGGCGGCCACTGCCTCCCCGCAAGCGGGAGAGGTAAGGCGCCCCTGCGGCTCGCTGGTTCGGTTAAACAACACCCGGGAGTGAAGCCATGAGGCTCCGTTGCGCCTGCTGTTGAGCCCGTCGGTCCCGCCCGCACGTCAGGGCTTACCGCAATCCTCGAACAGACCCGCTACGTTCTCAGCGAGAACAAGGTCACGGGCTTTGCCTTCGCCCTGCTGATCCTGATCCTCGCTGCCGCGATCTTCGGCCCCTATGTCGTGCCGTATGATCCGCTCGCGTCGGACACCGCTGCCGCGCTAAAACCGCCCTCCGCCGCGCACTGGTTCGGCACCGACCAGCTCGGCCGCGACATCTTCAGTCGCGTCATCGCGGCGACGCGGCTCGATACCTTCATCGCCGTCGCCTCCGTCGTGCTGGTGTTCCTGATGGGCGGCCTCGCCGGCATCGCGGCGGGTTACTTTGGCGGCTGGACCGATCGCATCGTCGGCCGCATCGCCGACACCATCATGGCCTTCCCGCTGTTCGTGCTGGCGATGGGCATCGTCGCCGCGCTCGGCAACACCGTGCAGAACATCATCCTCGCCACGGCCATCGTGAACTTCCCGCTCTACGCCCGCGTCGCGCGCGCCGAAGCCAATGTTCGTCGCAACGCCGGCTTCGTTCAGGCGGCGCGCCTCTCGGGCAACGGCGAATTCCGCATCCTGCTGGTGCACATCCTGCCGAACATCATGCCGATCATGATCGTGCAGATGTCGCTGACCATGGGCTATGCCATCCTCAATGCCGCGGGCCTCTCCTTCATCGGCCTCGGCGTCCGTCCGCCGACCGCCGAATGGGGCATCATGGTCGCCGAAGGCGCGGGCTTCATGGTGTCGGGCGAATGGTGGATCGCACTATTCCCCGGCCTTGCGCTGATGATCGCCGTGTTCTGCTTCAACCTCCTCGGCGACGGCCTGCGCGACATCGTCGACCCCCAGCGGAGGACGTGATGGCAGTTTTTCGTCAAAAATTCCCTAGCGATTCCAATGCCGTTCTACTGTGCATGGGGTTGTTTTCGCGTTTTTTAAGTTCCGGCAGGTCCGCATGACCGCCCAGCCCCTGCTCGACGTCCAGGACCTCACGGTCGAATTCTCCACCCGCCGCGGCATCGTCAAGGCGGTGCAGCACGTCAACATCTCCGTCGCCAAGGGCGAGACGCTGGCCATCGTCGGCGAGTCCGGCTCGGGCAAGTCGGTGACGTCCTACGCGGTGATGCGCATCCTCGACCGCGCCGGAAAGATTGCCGAGGGCTCGGTGATGTTCTCCGGCATCGACGTGAAGGCTGCGACCGAAGACCAGATGCGCGACCTGCGCGGCCGCGAAGTCTCGATGATCTTCCAGAACCCGCGCGCCGCACTGAACCCGATCCGCAAGGTTGGCGACCAGATTGAGGACGTGCTGCGCACCCATGTGCAGCAGGCTCAGGTCAGAGATCACGGCGAGAAGGCGATCGAGGCGCTGGAGCAGGTCAAGATCGCCCGCCCGCGCGAGCGCTATCATGCCTATCCGTTCGAGCTGTCGGGCGGCATGTGCCAGCGCGTCGTCATTGCGCTTGCGCTGGCCTGCAATCCGCAGCTTCTGATCGCGGACGAGCCGACGACGGGCCTCGACGTCACCACCCAGAAGGCGGTGATGGATCTGATCGTCGAGCCTCACGAAACGCAAGGCGATGTCGACCATCCTGATCACCCACGATCTCGGCCTCGCCGCCGCCTATTGCGATCGCGTCGTGGTGATGGAGAAGGGCCGCGTGGTCGAGACCGCGAAAGCCGCCGACATCTTCGCCAACCCGCAGCACCCCTACACCAAGAAGCTGATGCGCGCGACGCCGCGGCTTGGTGTGTCGTTGCGGGAACTGCTGCCGGAAGAGGAGGGCGCGTCCTCATCGGCATCCGTCATGGCCGGGCCTGACCCGGCCATCCATCACACTTCGGAAGAGGCGGCGAAGACACCCCTCCTGCTCATCGAAAAGCTCGTGAAGGAATACCCGCGCCAGGGCGCCACGGCCACGCTCGGAAAGCTGTTCGGCCGCAAGCCGCCCGTCGAGCCGGATGTGTTCCGCGCGGTCGACGGCATCAGCTTCTCGATCGGCCATGGCGAGAGCGTCGGCCTGGTCGGCGAGTCCGGCTGCGGCAAATCGACCACGTCGATGATGGTGATGCGGCTGCTCGACCAGACCTCCGGCCTGATCCAGTTCGACGGCGAAGACATCGGCGGCATTGCGCCTGCCAACTTTGCCCGGCTGCCGCAGCGCAGCCGCATCCAGATGGTGTTCCAGGATCCGACCGACAGCCTCAACCCGCGCTTCACCGCCGCCCGTGCCATCGCCGATCCCATCATGCAATTGAGCGACATCAGGGGACGCGATGCGCTCCGCGCCCGCTGCGAGGAACTGGCCACCATGGTCGGCCTGCCGCACAATCTGCTGGACCGCTTCCCGCACCAGCTCTCCGGCGGCCAGAAGGCCCGCGTCGGCATCGCCCGCGCCATCGCGCTGCACCCCAAGCTTGTCATCCTGGACGAGCCGACGGCGGCGCTGGACGTGTCGGTGCAGGCCGTTGTGCTCAACCTGCTGCAGGACCTCAAGCAGCGGCTAGGTATGAGCTATCTGTTCGTCTCGCATGATTTGAATGTGGTGCGCTTGCTGTGCGATCGTGTCATTGTGATGCGGACGGGGCGGATCGTCGAAGAGGGCTTGTCCGAGCAGGTCCTCAGCGATCCCAAGGACGACTACACCAAGGAACTGCTGACGGCGATCCCGCATCCGCCGTTGCAGGTCCACTGAGAGTGCATTGAGATCAGCTTGAGAGAATGATGGCCGAACCGCTGGACGATTATATCGACGCCGTATCGAAAGCGCTGGCGCTGCCGGTGGAGGAGACCTGGAGGCCCGCGGTGCGCGCCAATCTCGAAGTGTCGCTGCGGCTCGCCCGCCTGGTCGACGAATTCGCGCTGCCGGACGAGACCGAGCCGGCGCCGATCTTCACGGCGTGATGCTGCCATGACCACAAAGCCCGAGATGACGGCCGCCGAGATCGCGAGTGCGGTCGCGAGCCGCAAGATGTCCGCGCTCGATGCCACTGAGGCCGCGCTCGCGCGGATCGAGCAGCATGACGGTGTCCTGAATTCCTTCACCGACGTCACCGCCGATCGCGCCCGTGCGAAGGCGCGTTCCATCGATGCCGATATCGCCGCCGGCAAGGACATCGGTCCGCTCGCCGGCGTGCCCTTCGCGGTGAAGAATCTGTTCGACGTCGCCGGTCTGCCGACACGCGCCGGCTCCAAGATCAACCGCGACCTCGCGCCCGCCAAACGCGATGCCGCCCTGATCGAGCGCATGGAGGCCGCCGGCGCCGTGCTGGTCGGCGCGCTCAACATGGGCGAATACGCCTACGATTTTACGGGTGAGAACATCCATGACGGCCCCTCGCGCAATCCACATGATCCGACGCGGATGACCGGCGGCTCGTCGGGCGGCTCGGGCAGTGCCGTCGGCGGCGCGCTGGTGCCGATCGCGCTGGGCTCGGACACCAATGGCTCGATCCGCGTGCCGTCCTCGTTCTGCGGCATCTTTGGCCTGAAGCCGACCTATGGAAGGTTGTCGCGCGCGCGCTCGTTCCCGTTCGTCGCAAGCCTCGACCATCTCGGCCCGTTCGCGCGCTCGTCCGCCGATCTCGCGCTCGCCTATGACGCGATGCAGGGCGAGGATGCGGACGACAGTGCCTGCACGACGCGCGGGCTGGAGCCGACGCTGCCGCTCATCGCCAATCCGGTCTCGGATCTGCGCATCGCCGTCGCCGGCGGGCACTTCCAGAAGAACGTGTTTCCGGAAGCGGTTGAGGCCGTCAGCCGGGTCGCCAAGGCGCTCGGCGCGACGAAGGTGGTCGATGTTCCCGAGGCCGCGCGCGCCGCGCGGCGGCCTATGTCATCACCACCACCGAAGGCGCCTCGCTGCATCTCGACCGCCTGCGCCAGCGCCCGAACGATTTCGACCCGGCCGTGCGCGACCGCCTGATCGCTGGCGCCATGGTGCCGGCCCCCATGGTCGACCGCGCGCAAAAATTCCGCCGCTGGTATCGCGCGCAGCTTGCCGAGATCTTCAAATCGGTCGACGTGCTCCTTGCACCCGCAACCCCCTGCACCGCGCCAAAACTCGGCCAGGTCAACTTCAACCTCGACGGCGTCGAGCTGCCGGTGCGCGCCAATATCGGCATCCACACCCAGCCGATCTCGTTCATCGGCCTGCCGGTGGTTGCGGTTCCCGTGCCGCTCGAGCCGCTGCCGATCGGCGTGCAGATCATCGCGGCGCCCTGGCGCGAGGACATTGCGCTCCGCGTCGCCTACGCCCTGGAAAAGATGGGCGTGGCCGCCGCGCCTGCTCCAAGGGGACTTTAAGCGGCCTTTGAGAGGAATTTGAGATGGAGATCGATCTCCCCGAGGTGATCGCGGAAGTCAAAGCCGCGTTCGACCGCTATGAGCGGGCGCTCGTCAGCAATGACGTCGCCGTGCTCGGCGAGCTGTTCCGCAAAGATCCCCGTACGCTGCGCTACGGCATCGGCGAGAACCTCTACGGCTATGAGGCGATCAGCGGCTTCCGCGCCGCCCGCTCGCCGGTCGGGCTGAACCGCCGCACCGCCAAGACGGTCATCTCGAGCTATGGCCGCGACACTGCCGTCGCCTCCACATTGTTCTATCGCGACACGGCGCCCGGCAAGGTCGGCCGCCAGATGCAGACCTGGGTTCGCTTTCCCGAGGGCTGGCGCGTGGTCGCCGCCCATGTCAGCATCATCGACGAGCCGAAAGAGACCGCATGACGCTCGACGATTTCCCGCAAGGCATACTGCCGGCCGAGCCGGTGGTGCCGCGCGTCGACCGTCCGTCGTCATCGGTGCAGAAGATCACGCGCGCCGAGGAGCTTCGCCTGCAACTGGCCGACGAGATCGTGCGCGGCGCCCTGGCGCCCGGCGCGCCGCTGGACGAGACCGACATCGCGCGCCGCTTTAACGTCTCGCGCACCCCGGTGCGCGAGGCGCTGCGTCAGCTCGTGGCCAGCGGCCTTGTCGAAGCGCGCGCCCATCGCGGCGCAGTGGTGGCGCAGCCCTCGATCGAGCGGCTGACGGGCATGTTCGAGGCGATGGCCGAGCTCGAGGCGCTGTGCGCCGGCCTTGCCGCCGAGCGCATGTCTGCAGCCGAGCGCCACGGCCTGGAGGCCATCCACGAGGAGCTGCGGGTCTTGAGCTACACCGGCAATCCCGATCGCTTCCACGAGGTCAACGAGCGCTTTCATAACGCGATCTATGCGGGATCGCAGAACGGCTACATCGCCGAGATCACGCTGGCGACCCGCGTTCGCGTGCAGCCGTTCCGCCGTGCCCAGTTCCGCAATCTCGGCCGATTGGCGAAGTCGCAGGCCGAGCACGACCGCGTCGTCGTCGCCATCATGCGCGGCGACAAGCAGGGCGCTGCGGCTGCGATGCGCGCGCATATCGAGCTGGTGCGCGGGGAATACGAGATCTACGCGGTGTCGGTGTAGGCACAATCGTGTCCCGGACGCGGTGCAGCGCGCAGCGCTGCTCCGCAGAGCCGGGACCCATCTATCCATCTCGCAAGTCGTTCCACGGGTCCCGGTTCAGCAGCGCACCACTGCGTGATGCGCTGCGCCCGGGACACGCAACCTACGTCTTCGCACTCTCCGCCATAAACTTCCGCCATCCCCCATACGCGGTGATATCCCGCGCATCGCTCAGCACCTCCGGCTCGACGAGGAATCCCTTTACGCTCCGTCCATCCGCGAGTTGCAGCGTCCCGATCGCCATCGGGGCCGGAATCGCATTGACGAACTTGCCGAAGGCGGATGGCGACAGCGACCAGATCTCCAGCTCGATCGAGGCGCCCGCGCCGGCCGCGACGCGCAGCAAGCCGGGCTTCGGCGGCGTGGTTTTCAGCGCATAGAGCCTGTAGTCCGGCGCAGTCTTCGTCGCCTCGATCAGCTTCGCGTCCAGCGCCTTCAATTCGCCGTTCAGCACCATGCCGGAGAGATGCGCGCCGACCACGGCGATCGGGATGTCGTCGCCGCTGCCGGCCGGCGGCGGCGGAAGCGGTGGCTGTGCCACGTCCTTTGCGCCGAGGCTCAGCCTGGTGTCCGCATGGAACACGCGGCCGATGCTCGCGAGCATCGCATCGCGTCCGGCAGGCGCCAGCAGCGTGATGCCGAACGGAATGCCGTCGGTGCGCATCGACGCCGGCAGCGCGAGACCGCAGAGATCGAGCAGGTTGACGAAATTGGTGTAGGTGCCGAGCCGGCTGTTGAGCCTCGATCGGGTTGGCCAGCACCTGCGCGGTCGTATAGGCGGTCGGCGCAGTCGGCAGCACCAGCGCGTCGATATCGGCAAAGGTGCGCTCGGCAATCTTGCGCAAGCCCTGCAGGCGGTACAGCGCCGAGAAAGTCTCGGCCGCCGTCAGCCGCGCGCCGGCCGCGGTGATCTCGCGCGTCACCGGATGGATCGTGTCCGGCGCGGACGCCAGCAGATCCTTGATCACGAGATAGCGCTCGGCGACCCACGGCCCCTCGTAGAGCAGCCGCGCCGTCTCGTAGAACGGCTCGAGGTCGAACTCGACCAGCGTAGCGCCGAGCGCGGTCCAGCGCTTCAGTGCATCGGCATAGGCGGCCTCCGATGCCTTGTCGCCGAAGAAGATCAGTTGGCCGTTGCGCGGCACGCCGAGGCGCAGGTTTGCAGGCAACGGCGTGAGCGGCTGAAGCGGCCGGTCCCGCGAGAACGGATCGGCTTGGTCGGGCCCGGCCATCACGGACAGCGCCAGCGCCGCGTCGTCGACCGTCAAGGCGAAGACCGAGATGCAGTCGAGCGTGCGGCAGGCCGGCACGAGGCCCGCATTCGAGATCATGCCGAGGCTCGGCTTAAGCCCCACGATGTTGTTGAGCATCGCCGGCACGCGGCCCGAGCCGGCGGTATCGGTGCCGAGCGACAGCGGCACGAGGCCGGCGCCGACAGCGACCGCGGAGCCCGAGCTCGATCCGCCCGGAATGAGATCGTCACGGACCGAATTCCTGGGGATGCCGTAGGGCGAGCGCACGCCGACGAGGCCGGTCGCGAACTGGTCGAGATTGGTCTTGCCGATGATGATGGCGCCGGCCGCGCGCAGGCGCGCCACCGCCGTCGAATCGCGGGCCGGCGTGGTGGAGAAAGCCGGGCAGGCCGCCGTGGTCGCAAAGCCCAGTGCGTCGATATTGTCCTTTACCGCAACCGGCACGCCGTAGAGTGGCAGGTCGGCGGTATCCGCGCGCGCGGCCAGCTTCTCGGCCTCCGCGATAGCGTCCTTCTCGTCGCACAGGCTGATGAAGATGGCGGGATCGTCGTGCTCGCGGATGCGCCGATAGGTCCGCGCGACCGTCTGTGCCGGCGTCAGCGTGCCCGCGCGATGCGCGGCCACAATCGCGGCGATCGTTTCAGGCTGCTCAGCCCCCATGGTGACAAAACTCCGGCAACAGGTTTCACCCGGATTGAAGCAAGCGATGTGCCATTGTGTACATTATCCAGGCAGCGCAGCCGCTTCAGATATTATCGTAAGATCAGTGGCTTGTAAGGTGATCTGATGCGCGAGCAGGCGGTCGTGGCAACGCCCTGTTCGAGGCATTTGCTCAAATCATAGGCAGGCCGGATCAGGTGAAGTCAGCGAGGATCTTGAGCAACCGCTCCCGGTTCTCCTTGCCGATCTTCTCCTCGACATGGCGCTCGTGCTCGGCGGCGAGGCGCTTGAACTTCGCCAGCGCCGTCTCGCCCTGGGCGGTGAGGTGGAGCGCGTGGGAGCGGCGGTCCTCCTTCGACTTGACCCGCTTCACCAGTCTGCGCTGCTCGAGGCTGTCGAGCAGGTGCACCAGCCGGGCGCGCTCGATGCCGAGGCGCTTGGCGACCGCCATCTGCGACAGGCCCGGATTGGCGCCGATCAGCGTGAGCACCGAATATTGCGTCGGCCGGATGTCGACTTCGCCGAGCGTCTTGATGAAATCCTGGAAGATCCAGATCTGGAAGCGCCGCACGGCATAGCCGGCATGGCCGATCAGCGCGTCGAGGCCAATGTCGTCGGCAATCCCGCGCGGTGCCGCGCCATTGGTGGCGCGCTTGCGTGGGGCAGTCTGGGTGGCGCTGGCTGTCACATCGTGTCTCCCGCAGGGCAACCTTAGCGCTCGCCGGCCCTGAAAGAAAGATTGTTGTTGACGACAACAATTGTCATGCTCAACATTATGGCCCGAAGCAGCCCGCAACGAGGCTGCGGCCGATCCCGGATCCGGGCGGAGGGAGGAAGCACATGAGTGTCGGCCCACGCGGTGACGTTGCAGGCCTGTTCGCAACGCCGAGGACCGTCGCCGAACATCGCGCCGACGGCAGCATCGTGTTGCGCTCGCCCGAGCCCTTGGGCGACAGTGCGCGCTGCGTCGGCGACTGGCTGGAGCATTTTGCGCGGCAGACGCCGGATGCCATCTTCCTCGCCGAGCGCGCCAATGCCGAAGCGCCCTGGACCACCGTCACCTATGTGCAGGCGCTGCGCCAGGTGCACGCGGCGGCGTCCTGGATTCTGGCGCAGGGCCTCAGCGCGGAGCGCCCGCTCGCGATCCTCTCCGACAACAGCGTCGATCACGCGCTGCTCGCGCTGGCCGCGCAGCATGTCGGCGTGCCCTCGGCTGCGATCTCGCCGGCCTATTCGCTGATGTCGAGGGATTTCGAGAAGCTCAAGAGCATGATCACGCTGCTCGATCCCGGCGCGATCTACGTCTCTGCGACCGGCCCCTTCGCGGCGGCGCTGGCGGCGATCGCGCCGCTGCACCGGGCGCAGATCATCAGCGGCAAGGAGGACGACGCAGGCGCGCTCGCCTTCCGCGCGGTCGCGGCAACGCCGGAGAGTCTCGATGTCGCAACGGCGTTCGCCGCGGTGACGCCGGATACAATCGCAAAATTCCTGTTCACGTCAGGCTCGACCGGTACACCCAAGGCCGTCATCAACACCCAGCGCATGCTCACTTCAAGCCAGCAGGCCAAGGCGCAGACCTGGACCTTCCTGCAGCCCGGCCGCGGCGATCTCGTCATCCTCGACTGGCTGCCCTGGAGCCACACTTTCGGCGCCAACCACAATTTCAACCTCGTGCTGCGCAATGGCGGCTCGCTCTATATCGACGGCGGCAAGCCGGCGCCCGGCCTGTTCGCGATCTCGCTGGCCAATTTGAAGAGCGTGATGCCGACGGTCTATTTCAACGTGCCGCGCGGCTTCGACATGCTGATTTCCGCGCTGCGCGGTGACGAGGCGCTGTGCCGCCGCTTCTTCAGCGAGGTGAAATTCGCCTTCTATGCCGGTGCGGCGTTGCCGCAGAACCTCTGGGATGCGCTTGAGGAGATCTCGATCAAGACCGTCGGTCGCGCGCTGCCGATGGTTTCGGCCTGGGGCTCGACCGAGACCTCGCCGCTTGCGACGGACTGCCATTTCCTGGCCGAGCGCTCCGGCAACATTGGCGTACCCATTCCCGGCACCGAGTTGAAGCTCGTCACTTCCGGCGACAAGCTGGAGGTGCGGGTGCGCGGCCCCAACGTCACGCCGGGCTATTGGAAGGCGCCCGAGCTGACGAAGCAGGCTTTTGATGAAGAGGGCTTTTACCTGATCGGCGATGCCGTCAGGCTTGCCGACGACGCACGGCCGGAGTGCGGCCTGTTCTTCGATGGCCGCGTCGCGGAAGACTTCAAGCTCAACTCCGGCACCTGGGTGAGCGTCGGCACGCTGCGCGTCGCCGGCATCGCCGCGCTCTCGCCGCTGGCGCAGGACATCGTCGTGTCGGGTCATGGCGGCGACGAGGCGCGCTTCCTGGTGTTCCCCAATGTCGTCGCCTGCCGCGTCCACGCCGGCTTGCCCGAGACGGCCGGCGTGAACGAGGTGCTCGCGCATGACAAGGTCAGGATCGCCATCGCGCAGGGCCTGGCGAAGCTCAGGCAGCAGGGCCCCAACTCCTCCGGTCACGCCACCCGCGCCCTGCTGCTGGCCGAGCCGCCGTCGGTCGACGGCGGCGAGATCACCGACAAGGGCTATATCAACCAGCGCGCCGTGCTGACGCGCCGCGCCGACGCCGTGGCGCGGCTGAACGATGATGCGTCGGGGGCGTGGATTGGTTTGTAGGGATGCGCTCGCCGAGACAACTTGGTGATTGAGGCAGGCTCGCGCCAAATCGTCATTGCGAGGAGCCCTTGCGACGAAGCAATCCAGACTGTCCCCGCCGAGAGATTCTGGATTGCTTCGCTGCGCTCGCAATGACGGAGAGTGGGGCGCCGTCGCGATCTCGGTGACGTTGGTCGCTGTGGAACAAGTGAAGCGGCCTTTTCGATACGCCAACAACCCTGCCGCATTATCTTGCCGATTCTTTTGTTGCTTAAGCAACTAATTTGTGCGAACCGTTCCAGACTAGGATGACGGCGGGCAAACCGCCGCGTCTTTTCTGGAGGAAACAATGCGCGGCAGAACTGGTGTCGCCGGCAAACGCCGGCGCATGCCTGGAGGTGACGGAAGACGGCGGCTGGCGCGTGACCCGTCAGGCCTCGGTGCTGTCCGTTACTGCGCCGAGATTTTCGTGCAGCCGGCGGAGCAGGTTGATCAGTACCTCGCGCTCGTCCCTGTTGAGGCACGACAGCAGCCGCCGCTCGCGCTCGAGTGCGGCAACGATCACCTTGTCATGGGTGGTGCGGCCCTTCGCCGTCAGCGCGATCGAATGGGTGCGGCCGTCATTGGGGTCGGTGCGGATCGACACAAGTCCGCGCTTCTCGAGGCCCGCCAGCGTCCGGCTCACCGGTCCCTTGTCGAAGCCGATGACGTGGCAGATGCGCGAGGCCGGAATGCCCGGCTCGATCGCCAGCAGCGACATGATCCGCCATTCCGTGACGTTGACGCCGAATTCCCGCTGATAGAACGCGGTCGCGCTGTTCGAGAGCTTGTTGGCGATGAAGGTGACGAACGCCGGGACGTAACGGTCGAGATCGAGCGTCGGCCCCGCGTCATGGGGCGCGGGCTTTTGGCGGGGTTTGGTCGAAGACGGCGGCATAGCGGGGTTCTTGACTCGCGGCGGGCCGAAAGACCTAAGGGCATGCGCCGCCCTTTCACAAGATCAAAATGAGGGAGGTCTTCCATGACCGCATCCGGCACTCCTGCGGCGGGCTCGGCGTCCGTCCCGCATCTCGATGTCGATCCCTTCGACATGACTTTCTTTGCCGATCCTTATCCGACCCATGAGCGTCTGCGGGAGGCGGGGCCGGTCGTCTATCTCGACAAGTGGAACGTCTACGGCGTGGCGCGCTACGCCGAGGTCCATGCCGTCCTGAACGATCCCGCGACGTTCTGCTCCAGCCGCGGCGTCGGCCTGTCCGACTTCAAGAAGGAAACGCCATGGCGGCCGCCGAGCCTGATCCTGGAGGCCGATCCGCCCGCGCACACGCGCACGCGCGCCGTGCTGTCGAAGGTGCTGTCGCCGACCGTGATGAAGCAGGTGCGCGACCGCTTCGCGGCGGCGGCGGAGGAGCGGGTGGGCGCGCTGATCGAAAAACGCAGCTTCGATGCGATCACGGATCTCGCGGAAGCATATCCCCTGTCGATCTTTCCCGACGCACTCGGGCTGAAAGCCGAAGGCCGCGAGCATCTGATTCCCTATGCGAGCGTCGTGTTCAACGCCTTCGGGCCGCCGAACGAGCTGCGCCAGCAGGCGATCGCGCGCTCGGCGCCGCACCAGGCCTATGTCGCCGAACAGTGCCAGCGCGACAATCTTGCGCCCGGCGGTTTCGGGGCCTGCATTCATGCACAGGCTGACGAGGGCGCCATCACGGCGACCGAGGCGCCGCTGCTGGTGCGCTCGCTGCTGTCGGCTGGCCTCGACACCACCGTCAACGGCATCGGCGCGGCGGTCTATTGCCTCGCACGATTCCCCGAGCAGTGGCAGCGCCTGCGCGGTGATCAGACGCTGGCGCGCAACGCCTTCGAGGAGGCCGTGCGCTTCGAAAGCCCGGTGCAGACGTTCTTCCGCACCACCACGCGGGATGTCGAGCTCTCGGGCGCCACGATCGGCGAGGGCGAGAAGGTGCTGATGTTCCTGGCCGCAGCCAATCGCGATCCCAGGCGCTGGGACCAGCCCGACAGTTACGACATCACGCGCCGCACCTCCGGCCATGTCGGCTTCGGCTCGGGCATCCACATGTGCGTCGGTCAACTCGTCGCGCGCCTCGAAGGCGAGGTGATGCTGACCGCGCTGGCGCGGCGCATCGCCAAGATCGAGATCACGGGCGAGCCGAAGCGCCGCTTCAACAACACGCTGCGCGGGCTCGACAGCCTGCCTGTCACCATCACCCCGGCCTGACGAGGAGTCTTGATGCCCGCCATCACCTTCATCCATCCCGACGGCAAGTCCGACCACGTCGAGACCTCGGGCGGCGAGAGCGCCATGCAGGCGGCGACCCGTCACGGGCTCGACGGCATTTTAGCCGAGTGCGGCGGCAACGCCATGTGCGCGACCTGCCATGTTTATGTCGACGAGAGCTGGCTCGCGCGCCTGCCTGACATCGCCGACGACGAGGACGCGCTGCTCGACGGCACCGCGAGCGAGCGGCGGCCGAATAGTCGGCTGTCCTGCCAGATCAAGATCACGCCCGAGCCTCGACGGGCTCGTCGTGAAGCTGCCGGAGCGGCAAGTCTGACCGGCCAAGCCGTCTAATTTTCAACCGCTCCCGGCAATGACCGGCGCGGCAACACATCAACAGGGAGGGAACCATGAAGCATTTGAAGTGGACACTTGCGCTGGCCGCGAGTCTCGTGAGCTGTGCGGCGAGCGCCGAGATATCCGATAATGTCGTGCGCGTCGGCGTGCTCAACGACATCTCCGGAATCTTCCAGGACACCAACGGCATGGGCTCGGTCGAGGCCGCCCGCATGGCGGCGGAGGATTTCAACGGCGGTGGTAAAGGCATCAAGGTCGAGATCGTCTATGCCGACCACCAGAACAAGGCGGACGTCGGCAACGCCATCGCGCGCAAATGGCTCGATGTCGAAGGCGTCGATGCCATCGTCGACGTTCCGAACTCCGCGGTCGGCCTGTCCATCAACGCGCTGCTGCGCGACAGCCGCATGACGTTCCTGGCCTCCTCCACCGCAAGCTCCGATCTCACCGGCAAGGCCTGCTCGCCCAACACCATCCAGTGGGTCAACGACACCTGGGCCACCGGCAACACCACCGCGGCCGCCATGGTGTCGCGCGGCGGCAAGGACTGGTACTTCCTCACGGTCGACTTCGCGCTCGGCAAAGGCATCGAATCGGAGGCGCAAAAATACATCGAGGCGCATGGCGGCAAGGTGATCGGCTCCTCCAAGCACCCGCTCGGCACCTCCGATTTCGCCTCCTTCCTGTTGCAGGCTCAGGGTTCGAAGGCCCAGGTGATCGGCCTTGCCAATGCCGGCGGCGACACCATCAATGCGGTGAAGCAGGCCGCCGAGTTCGGCATTCAGCAGAGCGGACAGAGGCTCGTCGCCTTCCTGCTCTTCATCAACGACGTCCACGGCATGGGCATCAAGGTCGCGCAGGGCCTGCAGCTCATGGAAGCCTTCTACTGGGACATGAACGAGGACACCCGCGCCTTTGCCAAGCGCTTCGCCGCGCGCCCCGGCATGAACGGCAAGATGCCGAGCGGCAACCAGGCCGGTGTCTACGCTTCGACGCTGGCTTATCTCAACGCGGTGGCTGCGACCGGCAGCGACAACGCCAAGGACGCCGTGCCCGAGATGAAGAAGTTCAGGGGCAAGGACAAGCTGTTCGGCGACACCACGATCCGCCAGGACGGCCGCGTCGTGCACCCGATGTACCTGTTCGAGGTGAAGAAGCCGGAGGAGTCGAAATATCCCTACGATTATTACAAGCTGGTCTCGACCATTCCGGCAGACCAGGCGTTCCGCCCGTTGGCGGAGGGCGGGTGTGAGCTGGTGAAGTAGGTCTCGTGCCCCGGACGCGGTGCAGCGCGAAGCGTTGCGCCGCAGAGCCGGGGCCTACAGCCTCTGGGTCCCGGCTCTGCGTCGCGTCATTTCATGCCGCGCCGCGTCCGGGACACGAGAGCATCGTCATACCACCTTGCTGCTGCCCTGCGTGATCAATCGCGCCGCGCGCTGATCACGCGCGTAGATCCAGAGCCAGCTCAAGGCGACGCTGAGGCGGTGGCGCAGGCCGATCAGGAAGTAGATGTGGGCGATGCCCCAGATCCACCACGCGACGGTGCCGCGCAGCTTGACCTTGCCGAAGTCGATCACTGCCAGGCGCTTGCCGATCTGGGCGAGGCTGCCGGCGTGCTTGTAACGGAACGGTCCGGTCGCGGCGCCGCGCAGTCGCGCTTTGATGGTCTCGGCGACGTGGTGGCCCTGTTGCTTGGCCGCCGGCGCGATGCCGGGCACCGGCTTGCCCTCCCAGGCGTTGATGCTGGTGGTATCGCCGATCGCGAAGATCTCGGGATGACCGGGAATGGTGAGGTCAGCCTCGACCTGCGCGCGCCCGGCGCGATCGGCGGGGGCGCCCAGCCATTCGGCGGCAGGCGAGGCGCGCACGCCGGCGGCCCAGATCCGGGTCTTTGCCTCGAGCAGCTTGCCGCCGAACACGACGCCCTCGCGATTGATCTCGGTGACGGCCTGTCCCAGCACGACCTCGACGCCGATCTTCTCCAGCGAAGCCTGCGCATAGGCCGAGAGATCATCGGGAAAGCCAGCGAGCACGCGCGGCCCCGCCTCGATCAGCACCACGCGCGCCTTGTGGGTGTCGATGTTGCGGAAGTCGGCCGGCAAGGTGTGATGAGCCATCTCGGCGATAGTGCCGGCAAGCTCGACGCCGGTCGGGCCGGCGCCGACGATGACGAAGGTCAGCCGCGCCGCGCGCCGCGCCGGATCGGTCTCGCGTTCGGCGCGCTCGAACGCCACCAGAATGTGCCGGCGCAACGTGGTCGCGTCCTCCAGCGTCTTCAGGCCCGGCGCCCATGCCTCCCATTCGTCGTGGCCGAAATAGGCGTGGCGCGCGCCGGTCGCGAGCACCAGCGTGTCGTAGGGCACCTCGCTGCCGTCGTCGATCAGCACGCAACGCCTGTCGGCGTCGACGCCGCTGACGGTCGCAAACAGTGTCGTCACCTCGCGGCGGTCGCGCATGAGATGACGGATCGGCCACGCGATCTCGCTGGTGGCCAGCGAGGCGGTCGCGACCTGGTAGAGCAGCGGCTGGAACAGATGATGATTGCGCCGGTCGATCAGCGTGATCTCGACCGGGGCGCCGGCAAGCCGGTAGGTCGTCTCCAGCCCGCCGAAGCCGGCGCCGACAATGACGACCCGGTGCAATTCCTGCGATCGTGTCATGTAATGAACCCGTAGCTGGAGAAAGACGCAGTAGCACCGATAATGGCTCTACCGCGTCCCGGGTCCAAGACCGGTTTGCCAATCGATCGATAGCGAAAGCGTATCGTGCGCCTGCTCTGCGCGGTCTAGTCCATCTCCGGACGCCCCGCGTAGCCGCAATAGCCGTGAGCCTCGACGCCGTCGGAGCCGCCTTTCATGAACGAGATGTGGAATTGCCTCCAGCCCATGCAATCGGCGCCGATGCAGTGATAGACGCTCTCGGAGTTCTGGAAGCCGTCGGTGATGGTATTGAAGTGTCGGTTGTTGCCATCGGTACGCACCATCGGACACCATTTGGTCCGCGCGACCTTTTCGCTGATCAGCATGAAATACCCCCGTAGAATACGAGTGTTTTCGCGAAAGCGCGTTAAGCCCGCGTGTATGCGTCTGCACGCCGCACAATCGGCAGATTGGTCATTTGCCGGTTTTTCCCGCAATGTGCTGTCGTCACTTGGCTTTTTGCGCCAACCGCCGAATGCGTCACAAGAACTATAATTCTTGCAATCGGCAGATGGGCCGAATTATGGTGCATAGATGCTTGCCCTGCACCGAAGGTCTTAGAGGCTGTTGCCTGACGTTTTTGCGCGGAAAGCCGTAACAACAGTAAAGCCGGCGAATGGAGCCATCGCTCCTCGAACCGGCGCCGCCGCGTTGTGCGGCGCGAACAAAGCGATGAGGAGGGATAGTCAATGAGGACGGCATTTTGGCTGGCGGGCGCAGCGGCGCTGGTGCTGGCGAGCCCGGCTTTTGCCGGCGATACCATCAAGATCGGTTTCGTTTCGACCTTCAGCGGCCCGACCGCCGTGATCGGCAACGACATGCGCAACTCCTTCGAGACTCGCGCTCGACCACATCGGCCGCAAGATGGACGGCAAGCCGGTCGAGGTGATCTACGAGGACGACGGCCAGAAGCCGGACGTCGGCAAGCAGAAGACCGAGAAGCTGGTGCAGTCGGACAAGGTCGATTTCATCGTCGGCTACATCTGGTCCAACGTGCTGCTGGCCTCGCTGAAGACGGCCGTCGACTCCCAGACCTTCCTGATCTCGGCCAATGCCGGCCCGTCGCAGCTCGCGGGCGAGCTGTGCTCGCCTTACGTATTCTCGACCTCCTGGCAGAACGACCAGACGCCCGCCGCCATGGGCCTCTACATGAACCAGAAGGGCGTCAAGAGCGTGTTCCTGATCGGCCCGAACTACGCGGCCGGCAAGGACATGCTCGCGGGCGTCAAGAGCACCTTCAAGGGCGAGGTCAAGGGCGAGGAATACACGGTCTGGCCGAGCCAGCTCGACTTCTCCGCCGAGGCTCTCCAAGGCGCGCGCCTCGGGCGCCGAGTCGATCTTCGTGTTCTATCCCGGTGCGGCCGGTGTGCAGTTCCTCAATCAATATGCCCAGGCGGGCCTGAAGAGCACGATGCCGCTCTACACGGCATTCACCGTCGACGAGCTGTCGCTGCCGCTGCAGAAGGAAAACGCGCTCGGCGTTCCCGGCGCGCAGGAATGGGTCAACGACCTCCCCAACGAGCAGAACAAGCGCTTCGTCGCCGACTACCGCAAGAAGTACACTGGTCTCCGCCCGACCTATTACGGTGCGCAAGCCTATGACGCGGCCCAGCTGATCAACAGCGCGGTGGTCGCGGTGAAGGGCGACACCAGCAAGAAGGACGCGATGAAGGCCGAGATGGAGAAGGCCAACTTCAAGTCGCTGCGCGGCCCCTTCAAATACGGCAAGAACCACATCCCGGTGCAGAACTTCTATCTGCAGGACGTGGTGAAGGACGGCGAAGGCCAGCTCTCGCTGAAGACGGTCGCGACCATCGTCGAGAACGACCAGGATCGCTTCCACGACAAGTGCGCGATGAAGTAGCCTCAAACGACGTTGCCCCTTCTCCCCTTGTGGGAGAAGGTGGCGCGAAGCGCCGGATGAGGGGTTCTCTCCACTTGCGCGATTGTCCGTGAGGAGAGAACCCCTCACCCGTCTCGCCGCTGCGCGGCGAGCCACCCTCTCCCACAAGGGGCGAGGGAAACAAGAGCCTACACCCTCGGCATGCTCGCGGGCCGCACCTCTCGCGCCTGCGCTGCCAGCCTGATGCCGGCGTTGGCCGCGCCAAATCCCTGATAATCCCTGCGCTCGACGATCTCGAAGAAGAAGCGTTCGTCGAAAATGTGGGTGTAGACCTGGAAGAACTCGCCGTCGCCCTCGCGGTCGTAGAGGATGTGGTTGGCGCGCAGCTGCGCCATCAGTTCGGGCGCGAGGTCGTATTTGGCTTCGATATCGTCGTAATAGTTGTCGGGGATATCCAGGAAGTCAGCGCCACGCTTGCGCATCTCCGCGACCGTCGCAAAGATGTCCCGGCACGAGAACGCGATGTGCTGCACGCCCGAGCCGAAAAATTCCGAGATGAAGCGCGCCGGCAGCGTGCGGTTGGCGGAGGAGCCGTTCAGCACGAAGCGCAGGCTCTGGTCCGCGTTGACGACGGCCTGGCTCTGCACGAGGCCCCTGGGGTCGGCGATCTCCATCTGCGGCAGCCGCTCGAGGTCGAGGATGCCGGTGTAGAACAGCAGCCAGGACAGCATCTCGTCATAGGGCATCGACTGCGCGATGTGATCGACGGCGAGCAGGGCGTCCGTGCTCGCGTCGCTCGCAACGGGCTCGAAATCGGTGTCCCAGTTCTTGCCGGCCTGATCGAGGAAATAGAGCAGGCTGCCGCCGACGCCGTGGATCGCGGGGATCTCCAATTCGCCCGGTCCGACCGGCTGGTAGAAGGTGCGCGCCTTCAGCATTTCGGCGCGCTGCATCGCAAGGCCGGCATTGTCGACATCGAGCGCGATCGCGCAGACACCGGGGCCGTGGGTGACGTAGTGGGAATGGGCGAAGCCGTCGGTCTCGCTGTTGATGACGAGCTCGACCTTGCCCTGCGACCAGCGCTCCACCGCCTTGCTGCGATGCGCGCCGGTCTTGCGGAAGCCGAGCTGCGAAAACAAACGGGCAAGGTCGCCGGCCTTGGTCTCGTTGACGGCAAACTCGACGAAGCCGGTGCCGCGGCTCTTCGCCTTCGGCGCCAGCGGCTCGGCGGCGAATCTCGGCCAATCCGGCGCAAGCTGGTCCTCCAGCAGGATCAGCGAGCGCAGCCCGTCGAGCGCAGTCTGCGCGGCCGAGCCGGCGCGGAACTGGTCGTTGAAGATCTCCAGCGACAACGGTCCGGCATAGCCGGTCGCCGCGACCGCCGCCATGAACTCGCCGACCGGCAGGTCGCCCTGGCCAGGGAAGGAGCGGAAGTGCCGGCTCCATGACAGGATATCGAGCTCGAGCTTCGGCGCATCCGCAAGCTGGACCAGAAAGATCTTGTCGCCGGGGATCGAGGCCATCGCGCGCACCGGAAACCCCGGCGCCAGCGCGTGAAAACTGTCGAGGATGATTCCGATCGCGGGATGGTCGGCGCGCCGCACGATCTCCCAGGCATCGCGATAATCGTTGACGTGGCGGCCCCAGGCCAGCGCCTCATAGCCGACGCGCAAGCCCCGCCTGGCGGCGTGATCGCCGAGCTCGCGAAAATCGTCCGCGGCACGGTCGATGCCGCCCAGCGCGGCGGGCGAGACGTTGGAGCAGATCAAGAGCAGGTCGGTACCGAGCTCCTGCATCAGGTCGAACTTGCGTTCCGCGCGGGCGAAGTTGCGTGTGCGCTGTGGCTCCGGCATGCCCTCGAAATCGCGGAACGGCTGAAACGCGCAGATTTTCAGGTTGAGATCGCCGCAGAGCCTTGCGATGTCACGCGGGCCGGCGCCGAACGACAGCAAATCGTTCTCGAAGATTTCGACGGCGTCGAAGCCGGCGGAGGCGATGGCGCGGAGCTTTTCGTCCAGGGCGCCCGAGAGAGAGACGGTGGCGATCGAGCGCTTGTTCATGCTGCCTGCTCCATGATGCGCCCCGGTGAGATTGTCTGGCCCGTGCGCGCGGCCTCGCCGACGGCCTCGACGACCGCGAGCGTGCCCATCGCGTCCTCGACCGTGATCAGCGGCTGTTCGCGGCCCTTGATGACCGCGCAGAAATGCCGGAGCTGCTCGACCAGCGGATCGAGCGCCGGCGGCGCGACGGTCTGGCGCGACAGCGGCGCGTACCAGCCGGGGCGCTCGGCATAGGACCACAGCTCCATGTTCGGCACCGACAGCGAGCCTGCGGTGCCGGAGAAAATGTAGCAGGGCTGATCCTGCCTGGGGTACGCGGCGTTCTCGCCGGAGGAGAGCTCCCAGCTCCACGGTGCCGGCGTCGCATCGGAGACGGTCACCGTTCCCAGCGCGCCGTTGGCAAAGCGCAGCAGCAACGCGGCGGTGTCCTCGACCGCGAAGCCGCGCACCTTGTTCGACGTCAGCGCCTGCACCTCGGAGATCTCGCCGCAGATGAAGCGGAGATTGTCGATGTCGTGGATCAGGTTGATCAGCAGCGGGCCGCCGCCCTGCTCGCGCCGCCAGGTCACCTCGAAATAATCGTCCGGCTTCTTCAGCAGCCAAAGCGCGACCACGGCGGTGAGTTGGCCGAGCCTGCCGCTCGTCACCATCTCGCGCGCGGCCTTGATGATCGGATTGTGCCGGCGGTGATGGCCGACCAGCATCGGCACGCCGGTTCGCTTGATCACTGCGCAGAGGTGCTGCGCAGCGGCGACCGTCTCCGTCACCGGCTTTTCGATCAGCGCCGGCACGCCGGCCGCCGCGCAATCGAGCGCCATCGGCAGATGCAGATTGTTGGGCGAGGCGATGACCAGGCCGTCGGGCTTTTCCTGCGCCAGCAGCGCGCGATGGTCGGCATAGCAGGGCACATCCTGGGCCTGCGCATACTCCCTCGCGGCAGGCGAGGGGTCGGCGATGCCGGCAAGCTCGCAGTCGGCAGACGCCGCGATCAGCTCGATATGGCGGCGGCCGATCAGGCCGGCGCCGGCAACGCCGATGCGCAGTCGCGCGCTCATGCCGCGCTCTCCTCCATGGCGCCGCCGAGGAAGAGCTGGCCGATGCGGGGGTCGTTCAGGATGCGCTTGGCATCGTCGACCATGCGGGTCTGGCCGAGCTCGAGCACGATGCCGATGTCGGAGATCTCCAGCGCCGAGCGCGCGTTCTGCTCGATCATCAGGATGGTGACGCCGCGATCGCGCAGGGATTTGAGGATGTCGAAGGTCTGCTGCACCATCAGCGGCGACAGGCCGATCGATGGCTCGTCGATCAGCACCAGCTTCGGCTCGAGCAGCAGCGAGCGGGCGATCTCGAGCTGCTTCTGCTCGCCGCCCGACAGCGTCGAGGCCTGTTGCGTGGATTTGCGGCGCAGGGCCGGAAACAGATCGAGCGCCGCCTCGATCCGGCTGGGCAGGTCGAGGCCCTTTCCGGCGGAAACGCCGCCGAGCCTCGATGTTGCTGCGGACGGACAGCTCCGGAAAGATGTTGCGGCCCTGCGGCACGTAGCAGATGCCGGCGTTGAGCAGCGCGCGCTGGCTCAAATTCGTCACGTCGCGGCCGGCGAAGCTGATCTTGCCGTCGCGCAGCTTCAACAGACCGAAGATCGCCTTGAACACGGTGGATTTGCCGGCGCCGTTCGGGCCGATGATGGTGGTGATGGTCGCCTGCGGCACCGAGAATGTGGTGCCGTTCAGGATCGTCATCTTGCCGTAGCCGCCGACGAGATTGTGAACCGAGAGGATTGGCTCGCTCATGATCTCTTCCTCAATGTCCGAGATAGGCTTCGATCACGGCGGGGTTCTTCCGCACCTCGTCCGGCCGCCCCATCGCCAGCACCTTGCCTTCCGCCATCACCATCACGCGCGAGCACAGCGACATCACGAACTCCATATTGTGCTCGATCACGACGAAGGTGGCGTTCTTCTCGCGGTTGATCGCGACCAGGCGGTCCTTCAGGTCGGCCAGCATCGACGGGTTGACGCCGCCCGCGGGCTCGTCGAGCAGCACGAGGCGCGGGCCACCCATGAAGGCCATGGCCGCGTCGAGCAGCTTCTGCTGGCCGTAGGAGAGGCCGCCGGCCGGCTCGTCGGCGAGATGGTCGAGCTTGAAGAAGCCGATCATCTGGTTGGCGGCGTCGGTGAGGCCGGCATCGGAGCGGCCGACCAGGCGCGAGGCCATGTTGCCCTGGTGCTCCTGGCCCGCGAGGATCAGATTCTCGCGCACGGAGAGTTTTGGGAATACCTGCAGGAGTTGGAAGGTGCGGCTGACGCCGAGCTTGTTGAGACTCGGCGGGGCGCAGGCCCGTGACGAGCTTGCCGTCGAGCTTCACTTCACCGCCGCTTGGGGTGAGCTGGCCGAGGATGCAGTTGAACAGTGTGGACTTGCCGCAGCCGTTCGGCCCGATCAGCCCGAGGATCTCGCCCTCGCGCACGTCGAAACTGACACCGTCGACGGCATGGATGCCGCCAAAACTCTTCTTGATGTCGGAGACTTCGAGGACTGCACTCATTGCGCCGTCTCCAGCCGGGATTTCGCGACGGCGCGCAGCGCGGAGGCTGCCTTGGTGCGGCGCTCCGCGAGATAACGGTCGAGGATCCCCAAAATGCCGGTCGGCGACCAGATCAGAAGCAGCATCACCGCGACCGCGTAGAGCATCAGATAATAGCCTTCGGTGAAGCGCAGCCATTCCGGCAGCAGCACCGCGATCATCGCCCCTAGGAACGGACCGAAATAGAAGCCGGCGCCGCCGACGATCACCATCATCAAGAGATCGAGCGAGAGCGACAGGTTGAACGGAACGGGGTCGATATATTGCGTCAGCGGCGCGTAGAGCGCACCGGCGACGCCGCCGAGCGCCGAGCCGATCGCGAACGCCATCAGCGTATAGCGCCGCGTGTCGATGCCGAGCGATTGCGCACGCAAGGGATTTTCGCGCAGCGCCATGAAGGCGCGGCCCCAAGGCGAGCGGATCAGCCACCACATCGCCAGCGACACGATCGCGAGCGAGCCGAGACAGACATAGTAGAACGGCAGCGGCTTGTTGGTCGCGATGCCGAAGATGTGCGGGCGCGGAATGTTGGAGATGCCGTAGATGCCGCCGGTGAGCCAGCTCTCGTTGCGGAACACCAGGAAGGCGAGGGTGGAGAAGGCGAGGGTGACGAAGGCGAGGTAATGGTGCTGCACGCGCAGCGCGGGATAGCCGAGCACCCAACCGACCGCGAAGCTGAGCACGATCGCGACCAGGATCGCCGCGGGCAGCGGCCAGCCATGCGTGGTCATGATCGCGGCCGCGTAGGCGCCGATGCCCACGAACGCGCCCTGCGCCAGCGAGACCTGGCCGGCATAGCCGAGCGTGAGGTTCAGCCCCATCGCGGCGATGCTCATCACCGCCCATTGGCTCAGGATGAACAGGCCGTAGCGGTTGAAGTTCATGGGAATGACGATCAAGCCGGCGACGACGATAAGGCCGAGCGCGATCTTCAACGGTTTGGCAAGGCCGCTCATACCGTGCGCTCCTCGGCGCGGCCCAGCAAGCCTTGCGGCCGCAACAGGATCACCGCGATCAGGAAGATCATCGGCACGGCGGCGCGGTACTGGGTCGAGACATAGGCGGCCGCGAGATTGTCGAGCACGCCGATCAACAGGCCGCCGGCGATCGCGCCGCGCACCTGGTTGAAGCCGCCGACGATCGCGGCGATGAACGCAGCCTGGCCCAGCACCTCGCCGGAGGAGAATTTTGCCAAATAAATCGGCGTGATCAGCAGCGAGGCCAGCGCGACCAGGACGGCGTTGATCAGGAAGGTCAGCAGGATCATCCGCTCCACGGGTACGCCGATGATGCGCGCCACCGTCGGGTTCTGTGCGGCCGCCTGCATCTGGTGGCCGAGCGAGGTGCGGTTGAGCAGCGTGGTCAGGCCGAAGACGGCGAGAATGGCGACGACGAGGACGCCGATGCTCTGCAGCGAGACGGCATGGCCCAGGATGGAGACGTCGCCGGTCGGCACGATCGAGGGGAATGGCGAGGCTTCCGCGCTGAAGAACTGCTTCACGGCTTCCTTGATGCCGATGGCGAGCGCCATCGTCGCGATCGCCAGCGGCAGCACGCCGTGGCGCATCATCGGGTCGACCAGCAGCATCTTGAAACCGAGCCCGAGCAGGATCATCGACAGCAGGATGCCGAGGATGATCGCGAGCCAGAACGGTGCGCCGGCGTGCATCGCCCCCAGCATCAGGAAGGCCGGCAGCATCACGAACTCGCCTTGCGCGAAATTGATGGTCTGCGAGGTCTGCCACAGCAGCGTGAAGCCGACCGCGACCAGCGCATAGATCGCGCCGGTGGCGAGCCCCGCGACCAGAAGATCGAACAGATTGGACATGTTCCCCTCGTGTGTCTCTTCTCCTTCGCCCCGCTTGCGGGGAGAGGGTTGGGGTGAGGGGGAGTCTCCGCGAGGTCGGTAGCAGTTGGACTCGCGGAAGCTCCCCTCATCCGGAATTTGCTGTGCAAATTCCGGCCTCTCCCCGCAAGCGGGGAGAGGCGAAGCTCACTTCACCTTGGGCAGCACCTGCTTCACCACCTGCTTGCCTTCGACCACCTCGACCAGGAAGCTCTGGCGGTCGATGTCGCCGGTGTCGCTGAAGGTGACGTCCATCAGGATGCCCGGCTCGTCCGCGGCCTTGATGGTGAGACCGTGCAGCGTATCCGCGAACTTCTTCGGGTCGACCTTGCCCATCTTCTCCGTGGTGGCTTTCACCATGTAGACCGCGAGGTAGCCCTTCAGGCCGTTGTGATCGGGGACGTAATTGTACTTCTTGGAGAACTTTTCGCGGAATTGCTTGATCAGATCGACCGGTGCGTCGGTGGTGAGGCCGACATGGCCGCGCGCGCCGTTGGCGGCATCGCCGGCGAGGCTCGATCACCTTCTGGCCGATCAGCGTGGTCTCGCCCATCAGCGGTGCATTGACGCCCTGACGCTTCAGCTCTTTCAGGATGCGCGCGCTCTCTTCTTCGTTGAGATAGACAAACACGGCGTCGGGATTGGCCGCCTTGATCTTGCCGACGTCGGCGGCGAAGTCGGCTTGGCCGGCTTCGGTCGAGAGGTCGGCGACCACCTTGGAGCCGAGCCGCTCGAGGCTCCTTCGTCACCATGTCACGCCCGCCACGGCCGAAATCGTTGTTGACCCACACCACCGCGACGGTCTTCGCCTTCATGTCGTCGTGGATGTATTTCGCGACCTTCGGCATCGAGGACTGCTGGCCGAACGAGGTGCGGAACAGGAATTTGTTTCCGGCCTGCGTCAGCTCGGCGGCTTCGCCGCCCATGATCTGCGCGATGCCGGCTTCGGCGGCGAGCGGCGCCGTCACCTTCACCGAGCCGGAATAGCCGGGCCCGAGCAGCACATAGGGCTCGGCGTCGAGCGCCTTCTGCACCTGCGCGCGGGCCACGCCGGGGTTGGACTGGGAGTCGGCGTGGGTGACCTCGAGCTTGCGGCCGAGCACGCCGCCCTTGGCGTTGATCTCCTCGATCGCAAGGTCGATGCCGTTCTTCCAATTGGTGCCGACGGTGGCGCCGCCCCCGAAAGCTCGGCGACGTCGGCCAGCTTGATCGCCTGGGCGTGGACGCTGGTTGCAGCTGCGAACGCAAGCAGGGCGCCCGCCAGAATAGTCGTCTTCATGGTCTCTCCTCCCATTTCTGTCGATGTGATCCGCGGCCTTGTGTCCGGCCGCTTTGGTTACGCTGCGTGATAGGCTGAGCTTCGTGCCGCCATCACCTCGTCGAATGCCTCTCCCATGACCTCGGTCGATGGGGCAAGGCCCGTGAACAGTTCGAAGGCGTCGGCCGCCTGATAGATCGCAAGCTCCCGCCCGGTCATGATCCGCGCGCCCTTGGCCTGGGCGGCCGCCAGCAGCGGCGTGATCAGCGGCGAATAGACGGCATCCGCGACCCAGAGCTTCTCATGCAGCAAGGTCGCGGCAACCGGCATGCCGCGGTTCGGCAGCATGCCGACCGGCGTGCCGTTGACGAGGCCGGTTGCGCCATCAAGCGCATCCTCGACGTTTGCTGCGATCCTCGCGCCACCTTGCTGCGCCAGCAGCGAGACAAGCGTCGCGGCGCGCGCCGGCTCGCTGTCGAAGATGCGGATGTCGGAAACCTTCAGGCTCGCCAGCGCAAACGCAATCGCCTTGCCGACGCCGCCGGCGCCGATCACCGCCACGGCGTTTCCTGCGGGCGCCAGCAACGGCGCCACCGCGCGGGCAAAGCCGGTGGTGTCGGTGTTGTGGCCGATCAGGCGGCCGTCCCTGACCACGACGGTGTTGACCGCGCCCATCGCGGCCGCGCCGGGCGCCAGCTCGTCGAGCAGCGGCACCACGGCTTCCTTGTAGGGGTAGGTGACGTTGACGCCGGCAAAGCCGAGCCGCCGCACGCCTTCCAGCATCAGGCTGAGGCCCGCCGCATCGGCGCCGGCCACTTCGATCAGTTGATAATGGCCGCGCAGGCCGAGCGCCTCGGCGGCGCGTTCATGCATGGCCGGGGATGCGGAATGCGCGATCGGCGCTCCGATCAGGCCGGTGAGGAGCTTCTTGCTGGCGGGGTATCCGCGCTTTGACATGGTTCGCTATCGTCTCAAAGGGAGCGTTCGGTCCCGGTCATTAGCGGGGAAACCCGCGCAATTCCAAGAGGGCTTAAAAACGGGCTTCCGGATACGACGATAGCTTGTCCGCAAGGTAACACAATTACCCATTTATCCGACAAACCTAACATCATGTTATTTCTTCCGCCCGCGCGCCGGCGTCGCCCTGCCGTTGCCCGGCACAGCCTTGCTGTTGCCGCGGGAGGGCTCGACGGCGCGCATCTCGGCCCGCAGCGCCTCGATGAAGGCCTCGGCGTGGAGCGACAGCGGTGCGCCGCGCTTCACCGCGATGTAGGTGTCGAACCGCGTCGGCTCGGTGATCTTCAACAGCTCGATGCCGGGATAGCCGCCATGGGCCACTGTGAACTGGTCGATGATGGCGATGCCGAGCCCCGCCTTCACCAGCGCGCAGACCGTGGTGCCGAAGCGCGCGCGGATGGTGATGTTGTAGTCGAGCCGGTTGCGCGCGAAGATTTCGGCCATGATCCGGCCGTAGGGGTCGTTCGGGTCGATGCCGATCAGCGGATAGCGGGTGATCTCGGCGGCCGAGACCTGCTTGCGGCCGGCGAGGCTCGTGGCCCGGCGGCACGATGCAGTACAACTCGCCCGAGGCGAGCGGCATGAAGTCGAGCGCGGAATGCTCCAGGCGGTAGCTCATCGCCACGCACTCGCCGCGGCCGAGCATCAGATAGTCGATGGCTTCCTCGAGCTTGAGGATGTTGATGTCGATGCCGAGGTCGGGATAGCGGCGCCGCACGCGCTCGATCGCGCGCGGCACCATCACCTGCGAGATGCTGGGCACTGAGCCGATGCGCAGTTCGGAGAGGCCGCCGCGGCCGATCTTGGAGATGATCTCGGAGAGATCGTCGACCTTCTTGTAGACGCCGTTGATCTGCTCGAAGATGTTCTCGGCTTCCGGCGTCGGGAAGTAGCGGCCGTTCTGGCGCTGGAAGAAGCGGATGCCGAGCGAGCGCTCGGTGTATTTGACGAGGCGGCTGATGCCGGGCGCCGAGACGTTGAGCAGCTTGGCCGCGCCGCCGATGGTGCCCGTCACCATCACGGCGCGGATCACTTCGACCTGGCGCAGCGTCATCATCTTCCGGCTGTCCCGAAACGTTCCTTCGGGATCATGTCACGGAACCGGCGCCGTCATCCAGCGGCTTGTTTAGGAAAGGAAGTGGCCGTATTTCGGAATCACGATTTGGCAAACCACGCCGCTCGGACGGTATTCGAGCTTCGTGCCGCCGTTGGGTCCGCTGCCGAGGCTGCGCGAGATCAGGGTCTGGCCGAAGCCCGACACCGTCGGCGGCGTCACCAGGGGGCCGTCGCGCTCCTCCCACTCGATCTGCAGGGCGCCGTCGTCGAGCAGGCCGATCCGCCGGACCGACAGCTTGCCGGATCGGGTCGAGAGCGCGCCGTATTTCACGGCGTTGGTCGTCAGCTCGTGGAAGACGAGCCCGAGCGAGACGGCTGTCTTGGAGTCGACAGAGATATCCAGTCCCTCCATCGCGATGCGTCCGCTGGACAGCGTCGCATAGGGCGCGACCTCGACGCGGAGCACATCCTTGATCTGCAGATTTTCCCAGGACGCGTTGGACAGCAACGTGTGGGTGGCCGCCAGTGCCTGGATGCGGCCGGAGAACGATTTCTGGAAGTCCTCGATCGTACGTTCGTGGGATGCCGTGCGCGCGGAAATCGCCAGCACCATCGCGAGCGTGTTTTTGACGCGGTGATCGAGTTCTCCCATCAGAAGCGTTTGGCGGCGCTCGGCCGCCTTGCGCTGCGACAGGTTGATCAGCGTGACCACGCAGCCCTGCGTCCGGTCGCCGGACACGACGAGCGGCGCCGCGCTGATCATGACGTCGGTGACGTCGGCCGCCGAGGTCTTCACGGCGGCTTCGAGCCCCTGCACCGGGGTGCCGCCCGCGGCCATCCCGACGATGTCGGCGCCTGACATCAGTTCGGACGCGTCGGCGAAGGTCAGCTCGATTGCCTCCTCGAACGGCTTCCCGATCGGATCCTCGGCGCAGATCCGCTCGGCGGCGGCATTGATGTGGGTGACCCGACCGGAGCGGTCGCAGACGATGACGGCCTCGTTGGCGGATGCGAGCACGGACCGCGCCAGGCGCTCCGACTCCTTGGCGGCGGCGATCTGCTCGCGCTCGCTGATGTCCGTGAAGGTAATCGCGACGCCGCTCACGATGCCGAAATCGATCGGAGCACCGGTAAGAAGGAAACTACACTCGCTGTCGCCAACACGAACGTGGATTTCGGCAGATTGCCGCTCCCGCAACGCCTGCGTCAGCAGTCTTCGGAACGTAGTCTGATTGACGGCGTCGAGCATGCCGAGCAGCGCCTGCCCCGATAGCGCACCGGCCGGCTGGCCCAGCAATGTGCACAGCGCCTGGTTGGCATAGAGCAATTGCCCCTCGGCGTCGAACGCGGCCGCGCCGATGTCCATCGCCTCCATGAAGGTGCGGTAGGAGTGGCCGTCGCCCTCGAGCGTGAAGACCTGTTCGGTGGCTCCGCCCGTGATGACCACGGCATCGATCTCGCCCTCGCGAATGGCCCGGAGCGTCTCCTCGGCTTCGTAAAGCCGAGCCTCGAGCTCGTCCCGGGTCAGCGCGGATGCGAGAGACACCACCGACATCATTCCTCAACCGACAGATGAACTAGAACCTTCTGGGTGTCGGAAAGGTCCCCGATGATCTTGCGAATGGGGACCGGAAGCTCCTTCACCAGGGTCGGGATGGCCACGATGCCGTGCTCCCGGGCGAGCTGCGGTTGCTTCTTGAGGTCGACAACCTCGACCTTGTATTTGCCGGCCAGGTGCTCGGAGCAGATCTTTTCGAGATTGCGGATCGCGGCGAGCGATTTCGGCGTCTCGCCGGCAACGTAGAGGACGAGCTTGACGGGCTCGTTGCTTGTTTGAGACATGGCTCAGTCCTGTTTCGTCTTGCCGGCAGGGAGGCCCAATCCCCGTCCGCGCGCCATTGCGGCGGCGTCTTCCCGGCTCTGTTGCAGATAATGTTTCTCGGTCGACATGAGGCGATTGAGGCTCCGCCTCGTCGGCATCGATGTCGGCCTTGAGGGTTTCGATTTGCGCCAGGGCACGCCGCCGCCGCTGCGTCACCTGGTCCTGCAGGCGCACGACGGCGTCCCGCCGCTCGGTCTCGGCGCGGCGCGCTCGCGCCTCTTCGTTGCGCCGGGCCGATCCGGTCAATGCGCCGCCTTCGCCGAGATAGGGCTCCAGCAGCTGAATGCCGCTGCCCGACATCACGAACTCGCGGACCTGGTTGGAATGGGAGATGCCGCGCGCCTTGAGCAGATAAAGTTCGCGGTTGAACTCGCCGTTGGCCTCGCGGTTGAGCAGCAGGATCCAGCCGTCCATCAACGACGACAGACCCGCGTCGGTTTCGGCCTGCTGGATGTGGGCGAGATGCGTGAACACGGCGGTGATGCCGTTGGACTTGAGGGAGTCGACGATGCGCAGCAACATCGCCTGCACCTCGGCGATGTCGGCCGAGCCGGTGAAGGCGGAGATCGGATCGAGCACGACCAGCTGCGGCTTGAACCTGTTGATCTCGCGCAACATGATCGCAAGATGCATCTCGAGGGAGTAGAAGGTCGGGCGCGTCGCGAGATAGCGCAGCTGCCCGTTCTTCAGCCATTTGGAGAGATCTGTGCCGATCGACCTCATGTTGCGAACGGTCTGCGCCTCGGACTCCTCGAACGAGAGATAGAGCGCGCGCTCGCCGCGCCTGCAGGAAGCATCCGCCATCATGCAGGCCAGCGAGGCTCTTGCCGGAGCCGGCGACGCCGGTGAGCAGGATGCTGCTGCCGCGGTAGAAGCCGCCGCCGGTCAGCATGGCGTCGAGGTCGGGCACGCCGGTCGAGATGCGCTCGTCGAACACCTTGTGACCGAGGCCGAGCGAGGAGACCGGCAGCACCGAGAAGCCGTCCTCGTCGATCAGGAACGGATATTCGTTGGTGCCGTGCGCGGTGCCGCGATATTTGACGATGCGCAAGCGCCGCGTGGAGATCTGATTGTCGACGCGATGATCGAGCAGGATCACGCAGTCGGAGACATATTCTTCGAGGCCTTGCCGCGTCAGTGTGCCGTCGCCGCGCTCGCCGGTGATGACCGCGGTCAGGCCCTTCTGCTTGAGCCAGTCGAACAGGCGGCGGATTTCGGCGCGCAGGATCGCCGGATTGGAGAACGCCGAGAACAGGCTCTCGATCGTATCGAGCACGATACGCTTGGCGCCGATCTGGTCCACGGCGTATTCGAGCCGCAGGAACAGCGCCTCCAGGTCGTAATCGCCGATTTCGGCGACTTCGGAGGGATCGATCTCGATATGCTCGATATGGATCTTCGACTGATCGATCAGCCCCTGCAGGTCGAAGCCGAGCGAGATCCACGTTGGCGACGATGTCGACGGGACGCTCCTCGAAGGTCACGAAGACCCCGGGCTCGTCGTATAGCTTTGCGCCATTGAAGAGGAATGTCGACGCGAACAATGTCTTGCCGCAGCCGGCCGAGCCGCAGACCAGGGTCGGCCGTCCCGTGGGAAGTCCTCCGAGTGTCAGATCATCAAAGCCTTCGATGCCTGTTGCGGATTTTGTGATGCCTTCAGTCATGCCCAGTCCTGGTTCCGAACATTTTTTTAAGCAAAGAAATGCGGGCCGCATAGAGGGGAGCATCTGCAATTTTGTCGCTCTTGCTTCGGAACAAACGCTGGGGGTCGTGGTTGCCTCGCTTCGCCTCCGTTCAGCCGCGCTCGATGTGACGCTGGCAGTATGCGGCCAGTACTGGCAGCTCGCGGACAGCCGATCGTTTCCACAACGACGTTGCTGATCTCGGCCATCGGGTTCGTGATCGCGCCTCCGTTCACTTGTGAACATACGGCCGTGCTGCGCCCGGGCATAAGCCTCGGCGGCGAAGCTGCCGCGGGTCGGTGACGAGATGAACGAGTTCGAAGGCCGCATGCAAACAATACTGGATGCGGCGCTTGATGCGGCCTTCAGTCATGTCCGGCATGGCGGCGATCACGAGAGCAGGAAGCTCATCGCCGCACGGCTGATGGAAGCGGCGCGCTCCGGTACGACGGCTCTGGATGAATTGACCTCCCTGGGCCGCAATGCGCTCACCGATCTCGGACATGGATCGTCGGATTGAGGTCGGGCTGGGCTGCGATCCATCCGTCGGATGGACGCGTGCCCCAAGGGCTGGATGACTGACGGCTTCCGTTGAAATCGATTAACTATGTGCGCGTGTTTGATGGACGGGGCGTGCGGAGTGGCTCGCGCTGACGGCACTCACGCATCACGCGACGCACTCAGCTCGCCGGGCCCTCCGGCAAGAGACTGTCGGCCAGCTCTTCACGCTCGCTCTGCAAAACCTGGCGCGCGAACTCGATGATCTTCTGCTTGTTGGCCGTGTCGCTGACGGCGAAGAACACGCGGTTCAATTCCAGGCCGAGCACGCTGTTGAGGGCGATGTCCTCGTCTTCCATCGTGGGTTTCCCGCTTCGCACGCGTTCAGGTGTATCGTGGCGCCAATTCTGCCACAAGTAGTTTAAATCTTCAGGCCGGATGAGCACCGGGAAACTACGGTCGCGGCGCATTTGAGGGAGCCCTGGAATACGTGCTATAGGGAACGGCGTGGGTCAGGAAATGCACCGATGTCCGTCGTAGATTATGGCCGGGAGGCGCTCGACTTCATCGAAGGGCTGGGTACCTATCGAAAGGTGCCTGATGCCATGCAGGCGCTTGAAACGGCGTTCGGTCGCTTCGGCTTCGAAACCATCATCGTGACGGGATTGCCGAATCCCGACCAGCGGTTTGCCCAGATGGTGCTCGCCAAGTGCTGGCCGGCGGGATGGTTCAGCCTCTACACCCAGAACAATTACGATCGCTACGATCCCGTGGTGCGGCTGTGCCGCCAATCGGTCAATCCGTTCGAATGGTCGGAGGCGCCCTACGATGCCGAGCTCGAGCCGCACGCGGCCGAGGTGATGAACCGCGCGAGTGATTATCGCATGTCGCGAGGCTTCATCGTGCCGATCCACGGCCTCACCGGCTACGAGGCCGCGGTGTCGCTCGGCGGCGTTCATCTCGATCTCAATCCCCGCAGCAAGCCGGCGCTGCACCTGATGGCGATGTACGGCTTCGACCACATCCGCCGCCTGCTCGAGCCGACGCCTTATCCGCCGGCGCGTCTCACCCCGCGCGAGCGCGAGGTGATCTCCTGGGCGTCGCAGGGCAAGTCGGCCTGGGAGATCGGGGAGATCCTGCACATCACGCAGCGCACGGCCGAAGAGCATCTTGCAACCGCCGCGCGCAAGCTCGGCGCCGTCAACCGTACGCATGCGGTTGCGCTCGCAATCCGGAACAAGATCATCGCGCCTTAAGCGATGTACTGGGAAATTTCCCAATACCGAACCCCGCAGTTTTCGCAGACCCTGCTCCCATTGAGGCTGAATGGGGGTTTTTATGATTCACGCAATTTCTGCGGTAAATCGCCACCTTTATGAAGACGTGATCGAGCAACATTTCCGGCTGCGTCACGAGATTTTCGTCGAGGAGCGGCGCTGGGACACGCTGCGCAAGCCGGATTGCCGCGAGATCGATTCCTACGACGACGAGGACACCGTTTACCTGCTCGCACTGGAGGGACGGCGCGTCATCGGCGGCCACCGGCTCTATCCCACGACCAAGCCCACGATGATGGGGCAAGTGTTCCCGCATCTGGCGTCGGTTCGCGGCTGCCCCGCGGATCCCTTGATCTGGGAATGGTCGCGCTACTTCGTCGTGCGCGATCGCCGCGACGGCGCGCTCAACCTGCAACTGATGGCGGCGGTCCAGGAGTTCTGCCTCGACCAGGGAATCGCGCAAGTCAGCGCGATCATGGAAACCTGGTGGCTGCCGCGCTTCCACGAGGCCGGTTTCGTCGTGACCCCGCTCGGTCTGCCGGCGCTGGTGGAGAACGCATGGACCATGGCGGCCACCATCGACATTCGTCGCGAGACGGTCGACGCCTTGCACGATCGCATCGGCATGGCTTCGGTCGTGCGTCAGGACGGCCCGCATCTGGACGCCGTCGCCCGTGCCAACCTTTGCGGCGTTGCAGCCGCGCAACGAAAGAGTGCCTGAGATGTCGAACGTGATGCGGGACAGCCAGATCATGGCGCAGACCAGGGACGAGAATCTCGGCTACATGTCCGACATGGCGCTCGAGCTGGCACAGATGGCGGAAGACACCGGGCTCGCGACGCTCGCCTATCTGTTCCGGATGGCGGCGCTGGAGGCCTCGACGGCCAACAGCGTGCTCACCGAGCCGGATAACCTCCCCGAGCAGATGACGTCGCACTAGACGCATCCCCTCGATCTGACGAACACCCTCTCCCCGGCGACGGGGAGGGTGATCGCTTGGGTGCGGCAGGTTGCCCCAGTCCGCACGGCAGCCTTCTTGCAGGGCGGTTGGCCATCGCATGCACCGGCATGCAACAAAGTGCATGTTTGGTGTCGAATCGCTCTTGCCTCGGAACGATACTGCCATTACCCATTTTTCCGCCTTGAAGAGGCAGGGGAGCTCTTTCACTGATGGCGACCGTGTTCGAACATCGGCGCGACTTCGCGTGCGCCTGAAAGAGTTTTGATGCTGCTCGTCGTCGAACAATTCTTGAACGGATTGCAGTTCGGCCTGCTGCTGTTCCTGCTCGCCGCCGGCCTGACGCTGGTGTTCGGGATCATGGATTTCGTCAACCTCGCGCACGGCTCGCTCTACATGATGGGCGCCTATTTCGCGGCAACCTTCGCCGCGTGGACCGGCAGCTTCCTGCTCGGCGCGCTGCTGGCGCTCGGCGCCACATTGATCCTCGGTATCGTGCTGGAGATGAGTGCGCTGCGGCATCTCTATGGCCGCGACCATCTCGACCACGTGCTCGCGACCTTCGGCCTGATCCTGTTCTTCAACGAGGCGGTGCGGCTGATCTGGGGCCCGGCCGGCCTTGCGCTGCCGCTGCCGGCCTGGCTCACGGTGCCGGTGCCGATCCTGCCCGGCATTCACTATCCCGCTTATCGGCTCGCCATCATCGCGGTCGCGCTGTCGGTCGCGCTGCTGCTCTATCTCGGCGTGATGCGCACCCGCATCGGCATGCTGATCCGCGCCGGCGCCTCCAACCGCGAGATGATCGGCGCGCTCGGCATCAACATCAAGCTGCTCTACACGCTGGTGTTCGGCCTCGGCGCCGCGCTCGCCGGCCTTGCCGGCCTGATGCAGGCGCCCATCCTCACCGTGCAGATCGGCATGGGCGAGAACATCCTGATCCTCGCCTTCGTCATCATCGTGATCGGCGGCATCGGCTCGATCCGCGGCGCGTTCCTCGCCGCGATCTTCGTCGGCATGATCGACACTCTCGGCCGCGCCTTCCTGCCGAATTTGCTGCGGCAGGTGCTGAGCGGCGCCGCGGCCTCCACCGCCGCGCCCGCGCTGTCCTCCATGCTGATCTACCTCTTGATGGCGATCGTGCTGGTGGTGCGGCCGGAGGGGCTGTTTCCGGCCAACCGTCGATGAAGAGCTTGAGCGTGAGCAAGGCCGTCACGGCCGTGATGCTGGCGGGCCTCGTGCTGCTGCCGCTTTACTCGCACCTGTCGGGCAACATCTTCATCCTGACGCTGTTCACCCGCATCGTCATCCTGGCGCTGGCGGCGGCGAGCCTGAACCTCATCATGGGCTTCGGCGGCATGATGAGCTTCGGCCATGCCGCCTATCTCGGCATCGGCGGCTACGCCGTCGGCATGCTGGCGCAGGAAGGCGTCGGCAGCGGCTTCATCCAGTTTCCGGTCGCGCTGGCCGCGTCCGCGCTCTATGGACTCGTGATCGGCGCGCTCTCGCTCCGCACCCGCGGCGTCTATTTCATCATGATCACGCTCGCCTTTGCGCAGATGGCCTATTACGTTGCCTCGGGGCTCGCGCGTTACGGCGGCGATGACGGCCTCACCGTCTACAAGCGCAGCGACTTCTCCGGGCTGATCAACCTCGGCAACCGCACGCAATTCTATTATCTCTGCCTCGCCTGCCTGCTCGGCGTCGTCTTCCTGATCTGGCGCATCGTCAATTCGCGCTTCGGCCTCGTCGTGCAGGGTCTGCGCTCCAACGAGCAGCGCATGCAGGCGATCGGCTTTCCCGCGAAGCGCTACCAGCTCGTCTGCTTCGTCATCTCGGGCACCATGTGCGGTCTCGCCGGCGCGCTGCTCGCCAACAACACCGATTTCGTCAGCCCGGCCGTGATGTATTGGACGCGCTCCGGCGACCTCATGGTGATGGTGATCCTCGGCGGCATGGGCACGCTGTTCGGCCCCGTGGTGGGCGCGGTGGTGTTCCTGCTGCTGGAAGAATTCCTGTCGCAGATCACCGAATATTGGGCGCTGATCATGGGGCCGCTGCTGCTGCTGATCGTGCTGTTCGGCCGCGGCGGCATCATGGGCATGCTGGGGAGGGTTGGCCGTGGCTGAACCCCTGCTCCGCGTCGAAAAGCTGGTGCGCCGCTTCGGCGGCATCATCGCGACGGACAACGTCTCGCTCGACGTCGCCAGCGGTGAACTTCACGCCATCATCGGCCCGAACGGCGCCGGCAAGACCACGCTGATCAGCCAGCTGACCGGGCATCTCGAGCCGCATTCCGGCAGCGTCTCGCTGGCGGGGCGCGACATTACTTACTTGCCGGCCTATCGCCGCTGCGCGCTGGGCCTTGCCCGCTCGTTCCAGATCACCTCGCTGCTGCTCGACTTCACCGCCGCCGACAATGTCGCGCTGGCGGCGCAGGCGCATGCCGGCACCTCGTTCCGCTTCTTCGCCAATGCGCGCAAGGAGAAGGGGCTGCGCGATGCCGCGCATGCCGCGCTCGATCGCGTCGGGCTCGCCCATCGCGCCGATGTCCTGGTGTCGAAGCTCAGCCATGGCGAGCGGCGCCAGATCGAGCTGGCGGTGGCGCTCGCCAGCAAGCCGAAATTGCTGCTGCTCGACGAGCCCATGGCCGGCCTCGGCGTTACCGAATCGCAAGGCATGGTGAAGCTGCTCCAGGAGCTGCGCAAGGAAGTCTCGATCGTGCTGGTGGAGCACGACATGCCCGCGGTGTTCGCGCTGGCCGACCGCATCTCGGTGCTGGTCTATGGCCGCGTCATTGCGTCCGGCGATCCCGCCGCGATCCGCGCCAACGAGGACGTCAAGCGCGCTTATCTCGGCGATCAGCATGTGGTGACGCATCATGGCTGACACGCTGCTCGACGTCGACGGCATCGAGACCTGCTATGGCCTGTCACAGGTGCTGTTCGGCTTGTCTTTATCCATCAAGCCGGGCGAGATGGTCTCGCTGATGGGCCGCAACGGCATGGGCAAGACCACCACCATCCGCTCGATTATGGGCCTGACGCCGGCACGCGCGGGCGCGATCCGCTTTGCGGGCACCGAGGTGCGGCAGCTGCCGTCCTACCGGATTGCAAAGCTCGGCGTCGGCCTCGTCCCCGAGGGACGCCAGATCTTCCCGAACCTCACGGTGCGCGAGAACCTGGTCGCGGCCGCCGCCGATCGCTTCGACAGCCCCAATCCATGGACGCTGGCGGCGATCTACGTGATGTTTCCGCGCCTCGCCGAGCGCGCCGCCAATATGGGCAACCAGCTGTCCGGCGGCGAGCAGCAGATGCTCGCGATCGGCCGCGCGCTGATGACCAATCCGAAGCTGCTGATTCTCGATGAAGCGACCGAAGGCCTCGCCCCCTGATCCGCGAAGAGATCTGGAGCTGCCTGTCCCTGCTCAAGAGCCGGGGGCAGTCGATCCTGGTCGTCGACAAGAACGTCGACCATCTCGCCCGCATCTGCGACCGCCACTTCATCATCGAGCGCGGCAAGACGGTGTGGAGCGGCACATCCGACGAATTGATGGCCGAGCCGGATCTGCAGCACAAATATCTCGGCATCTAGCGGCGCGGACTCGCAAGAGAGACCCGCTCGCATCGAAGCCGAGCGGTTGGCTCTACGGGCGGCGGCCGAGAGAGACGAAACCCGGCCGTCGCCACAGGATGCCGCAAGCCATTCAGGCCTGAGCGAGATCAGGCTGCCGGACGCTGTCTGACGTCGACCTTGGGGAAGTCGATGTCGGTCAGCGCGATGTTGTTGGTGTAATTGGTCAAGACGTTGATCGCGACGTTGGCGATGATTTCGATGATGTGCGCGTCGCCGAGACCGGCTGAGCGGGCGGCGGCGAGATCGGCATCGGTAACCTGGCCGCGTGTGTCGGCGATGCGGCGGGCGAACGCGGCGGCAGCGGCGTCGAAGCTGCTTTCAGCCGCGCCCTCGCGCGCCATGCGGATGCCTTCCGCCGACAGACCCGCGCCCTTGCCCATCAGCGTGTGGGCCGAGAGACAATATTGACACTCGTTCGCCTGCGCGACGGCGAGCGCGATGATCTCGCGCTGCTTCGCCGTCAGCACTCCGCTGCTCAGAGACTCGGACAGGGCGAGATAGCCGTTCAGCACAGCGGGCGATTGGGCGAAAGTCGTGAACAGATTTGGGACCATGCCGATCTTGGCCTTGACGGCCGATAGCGTGGCTTGGATCCCGGCGTCGGCATTCGGAACGTTGATGGGGGTGATACGGGGCATTTGTGAAGTCCTTGTTCGATCGTGCGGTCTTGCACATGCCCTTCATGTCGGATTATTGGTGGTGTTTGGTCCCAATAACGTTGCAGATCGTACCGATGGACCCGTTTGCCGCTCTGTTTGCCCACGTCGCGCCGACCGCGCGGACTTTCTTCACTGGGAAGCTATGCCAAGCGGTGAACTTCACCGGCGTCGGTCATTTGCACCTGTTCAAGGCAGGCGCGCTCACGCTGACCCAGAGCGGAGTGGCCGATCTCGAACTGCTCGAGCCAACCCTGCTGCTCTTCCCGCGCGCGCGGACTCACGGATTCGTCGTCGATCCCGTGTGCGGAGCCGACCTCGTATGCGCGACCGTCGAACTCGGGGGCGCCGAGGGCAACCCGATTGGGCAGGGTCTGCCCGAATGTGTCGTCCTGCCGCTTTCGGCACATCCGGCGCTGGCCCCGGTCTGTGATCTCCTTGTCGGCGAAGCCTTCTCCGAGGGGCGGCCGCCAGACGGCGCTTGATCGGCTCTTTGACTATCTTCTGATTCTGATCATTCGACACGTCGTCAACAGCGGCACGGTTTCGGCCGGCGTGCTCGCCGGGCTCGCCGACCCGCGCCTCGGCAAGGCTCTGATCGCAATGCATGAGACGCCGAGGAAGCCCTGGAAACTCGAGGATCTGGCCGATGCAGCGGGCATGTCACGCACGCGTTTCGCCGATCAATTTCGGACGGTGGTCGGCCTGACGCCGATCGAGTACTTGACGTTCTGGCGCATGACTATCGCTCGCCAGCTTCTCAGCAAGGGCAAGCCGGTCAAGACTGTTGCGGCGGAGGTCGGCTACGACAGCGCAGCCGCCTTCTCGCGCGTGTTTAGTCGCATGACCGGGCAGTCCCCACGCGAGGTCGAGGCACTCCGGGATGGAGGTCGTTGACTGACCCTGGCCCTTGAAGATCGTTCAGGAGGCGAACGCCGTTTTGGGCGGCTCTCGATCAGAACACCTCGAAATATTCGCGGTGCTCCCAGTCCGTCACCTCGCTCAGGAAGCGGTCGATCTCGGCGTTCTTGATGTGGGTGTAATAATCCACGAACTCCGCCCCGAGCTTCTCGCGGAAGAACGGATCGTCCTTCAGCGCCGAGACCGCATCGCGCAAGCTCTTCGGCAGCAGCGGCGCCTTGGTCTCGTAGGGCGTGTCGGCGGACGGGCCGGGATCGAGCTTGCGGTCGACGCCGTCCAGCCCTGAGAGAATCTGCGAGGCCATGTAGAGATAGGGATTGGCGGCGGGCTCGCCGATGCGGTTCTCCAGGCGCGTGGCGGCATCACCCGGGCCGCCGAGCACGCGGATCATCACGCCGCGATTGTCGCGGCCCCAGATCGCGCGGTCCGGCGCCAGTGAATAAGAGCGGTAGCGCTTGTAGCCGTTGATGGTCGGGGTGGTGAACACAGTGGAGGCGCGGGCGTGGTCGAGCAAGCCGGCGAGATAAGCTCTGCCGAACGCGCTGAGCGCCTCGCTGCCGTCTTTCGTCATGAACTGGTTCTCACCGCTCGCGCGCGAGACGATCGATTGATGCAGGTGCCAGCCGCTGGCGAACACGTTCGGCAGCTTCGGCCGGCACATGAAGGTGGCGTGATAGCCGTGGCGCCGCGCGATCTGCTTCACGGCGCTGCGGAACAGCACCATGTTATCGGCGGGCTCCAGGCCCTTCTTCGGCGCGAAGGTGAATTCGCACTGGCTCGGACCGAACTCGACCTCGACCGAGCGCAAGGGAAGTCCGAGCGCGACGATGTCGCGGCGCAGGATCTCCAGCACCGGCTCCATCTGATCGAAGCGCTGCTCGGTCAGGTATTGATAGCCGTGGCTGAGCAGGCTCACCGAGGGCGGGGTGCCGGGCTGGCCCGCCTCCTCGGGCCGCATATGCGGATCGTCGAGCTTGAAGATGTGGAATTCGACCTCGAGGCCGGCGACGAACTCGTGGCCGCGGCTTGCGAGGCTCGCCCAGCACCTTGCGATAGAGCGAGCGCGTCGCGAACGGCACCGGGCGGCCGTCGCTGAAATACAGGTCGCACAGCACCCAGCCCGTCGCCGGTGCCCAGGGCAGCACGCGGAAGGTGGTGGTATCAGGCACCATCAGCACGTCGGCCGCGCCCTCCATCTCTTTCATACCGAAGCCGCCGCCGGCGGTGAACACGGGAAACACCGTGCGGTGCGAGGTGTCTTTCGCGAGCATGGTGGTGGTGATGGAGCAGCCGCTCTCCAGCGAGGCGATCGCCTCCGAGGCGATGATGGTCTTGCCGCGCAAAATGCCGTGCTGGTCGGGGAAGGCGAGGCGGATGACCTCGAGATTCTTCTCCTCGACGATGCGGCGCATCCGCGCCGCCGCGTCCTTCTGCTCATCCGACCACAGCGCATGACGCGCGACGAAAGTCACTTGGGTATTCCTCCAGTCGTGAGGCGCGAAGCATGCGCCATATCCTCCGTCATTGCGAGGAGCCCTTGCGACGAAGCAATCCAGAGTTCCTCCGCGGGGGCAGTCTGGATTGCTTCGCTGCGCTCGCAATGACGGGGATAGGCCGTCGCATTGACTCCGCTGCCGTAGGGTGGGCAAAGCGAAGTGTGCCCACGATCTGTATCCATCACCGAGAAATGGTGGGCACGGCGCGTTGCGCCTTTGCCCACCCTACGGCAGCGGAGCACGATCTTCACTCCGCCGCCGTCAGCTTGTGCACGTTGTCGGCGATCTCCTTCGGCACCGGCGCGGTCCACGGCGCGCCGCGGCGGCGCTTGACGTCGACCTCCATCCAGTAGGTCTCCCAGCCGCGGGTCGGGCCGATGCCGTCCATGGTCGCCGGGCCCTGGATGCTGCGTGCATTGGCTTCGTCCAGATGCAGCATCGGCTTCTCGCCGCCCGAGACCTTCTCGATCTCCTGCCGCAGCAGGCGGCGATACTGCACGATCGCCTTGTCGCTCGAACCGAGATGCTCCCTGGTGCGGTCCTGGATCGCGCCCATCGATTCCACCGCCCACTGGTCGTGGACGTTGATGTCGTTGCCCATGCCGGTATAGGTCGCGGTCTGCTGCTCGTGCGGATCGAAGCCGTAATCGTTGCTGTGGTTCTTGCGCGACTTGTAATCGGGCAGCTCGTAGAGGCTCGAGCCGCTGGTCGCGCATCTTCCTCTTGTCGACAGGGCTCGAATAGCTGGTGAAGATCGCGTACCAATAGCAGTTCTCGTCGTCGACCGGCACGTGCCACTGCGTGATCGTCATCTCCGTGCTCATGGGAATGACGAAGCCGTGCGGGAACAGCTGGTTGGTGACGCGCACATGGGTGCGCTCCTCGTCGATCTCGCGCAGCGCGATCAGCCGCAATCCGTATTCGGTGTGCTCGACATTGATGATCGGCCGGTCGTATTCGCGCAGGATCTTCGTCATCGGCAGGTCGCTGCCGGCGGAGGCGCCGCGAAACTGCTTGCCATAGGCGGTGGACGTATCCTCGTCCTCGAAGAAGCGATGCAGATAGGAGGCATGCGCGGGATCGATGCCGACCTCCAGCGCCTGCAGCCAGTTGCAGGCCATGTGTCCCTTGAACGCAAAGGTGTGCGTGCCGGGCGCGACGAAGCAATCGAGCTCCGGAAAGGCCGGCGGTTCGCCCTCGCCGAGATAGGCCCACAGGATGCCGCTCTTCTCGACCACGGGATAGGAGCGTTGACGGATGTTCTGGCAGAGCTTCGAGTCCTTCGGCTCGGCCGGCGTCTCGATGCACTGGCCGGTGGCGTCGAACAGCCAGCCATGGAAGGCGCAGCGCAGGCCGCCATGCTCCAGCCTGCCGAAGGCGAGGTCGGCGCCGCGATGCGCGCAGTGGCGATCCATCAGGCCGTAGCGCCCGGTCTCGTCGCGGAAGAGCACCAGGTTCTCGCCGAGCAAACGCACCGGGCGGATCGGCCGCGCACCCTCGAGTTCATCCACCAGCGCCGCCGGCTGCCAATAGCTCCGCATCAGTTTGCCGCACGGATCCCTAGGCCCGGTGCGGGTGATCAGGTCGTTCTGCTCCTGGCTCATCATGGCAGTAGCATCCTTTGTGGAGTGGCGTTTGTTCGCCTATTGAACGAATGGGCGAATTATGACATGCCTTGGATCGGCAGCAAGCACTATTTTGCAGGATTGTCCGTCACCATGCCCAAGCCAAAGCGGAGCGAGAGCGAGGAGCGCACGACGGATTTCGTCGAGGCGCTCGACCGCGGACTGCGCCTGCTGCAGTGCTTCGGCGCCAATCCCGGCCCGATGACGCTGAGCGACCTCGCGCGGGCAGCCGATCTGCCGCGCGCCACCGCGCGGCGCATGCTGTTCACGCTCCAGCGCGGCGGTTATGTCGCCGGCGATGGCAAGCTGTTCTCGCTGACGCCGCATGTGCTGACGCTGGCGGCGTCCTACCTGCGCTCCAACCAGCTCGTCGCGGTGCTCCAGCCGGTGCTCGATCGCGTGGCGTCCGCGGCGAACGAAATTTCCTCGCTCGCCGTGCTCGAGGGAGATGACGTCGTGTTCATCGCCCGGGGCAGCCCGGCGCGCGTGTTCTCGGGCGGACTGGAGATCGGCTATCGCCTGCCGTCCTTCTGCACGTCGGTCGGCCGCGCCATGCTCGGCCAGCTCGACGATGCCGCGCTTGCACCGCGCCTGAACGCGATGCCGCGCGAGGCGCTGACGCCGCAGACGATGACGGACCCGAAGGCGCTGCTGGCGCGCATCGCGGCCGACCGCGCGCAAGGCTATTCGCTGGTGGACCGCGAGGCCGAACCGCATTTCCGCTCGATATCGGTTCCCGTCCGCCGTTACGACAATGTGATCGTCGCCGCCATCAACATGGGCGCGCATGTCGACCGCGTGCCGGCGCAGGAATTGATCGATCGATTCCTGCCATTGCTGCGTGACGGCGCGGAATCGGTACGCTCGCAATTGCTGTAGGCGCTTTGCAGCCCGGGTGAGCGAAGCGATAGCCGGGAACGTCTTCGCCAGGAATCCCGGATGTCGCTTCGCTCATCCGGGCTACGCACCGCGCCCTACCGCCCCTCGGCCTCGCGCTCCATGTCGCGGCCCGACAGATCCTCGCCCTGCATGTTGGCGTAGTCGCGCGCCATCTCGCGCATCAGGAATTTCGCGGGAACGTCGTGATAGGTGCCGCGGTCGTTGACATATTGCATGTAGGCGCGGCCCTCGCCGTCGAAGGGATGCAGCAGCGCATCGCTGTGGCCGTCGAAGTCGAGCGGCGCCACGCCGACCTTGGCGCAGAGCGTATCGTTGAACGTGGGCGTCGCCTTGCGCCAGGCGCCGTCGACATGCACCTCCGTAAAGCCATGCCAGGTGAAGATGTCGGTGCCCATGCTCGCCCGCAGCTTCTCCGTGGTGAGATGGTTTTTCACGTCGGCAAAGCCGACGCGCGCGGGAATGTCGTGGACGCGGCAGGCGGCGGCATAGAGCGCGGCCTTGCCGACGCAATAGCCTTGCCCCGCGGCGAGCACGCTGGAGGCGCGGAACGTCTCGGCGACGCGCATGCTGACGTAAGGATTATAGCGGATGCCGTCGCGCACCTTCTTGTAGAGCACGCTCGCCTTCTCCCGCGCGCTCGCATCTGCGCGCACGGCGTCCTTCGCGAATTGCTGCACGGCGCGATGATCGCTGTCGATGTACTCGCCGGGGTCGGTATAGAGGCGGCGGATGGTATCGGGGAGGATGTCGGTCATGTCGCGAGTTTAGCAGGCGACCGCCGTGGAACTCAAATCCAGCGATGCGGATGCGCGCTCCGAATTACGTCGAGACGCTGCTGCCAACTCACTGCCGATTGCGCATCCAGTCCGCAAGCCCCGAGATCGCCTTGTCCAGCTCCTGCCGTGCGGCAGCGTCGGTGATCGTCTCCTCCATCGCGCCGCGCATGCACAGCATCCACGCATCGCGCTCGGCATCTCCGATGGCAAAGCCGATGTGGCGCTGCCGCAGCCGCGGATGCCCCTTCTCGGGCGTGTAGAGCTTTGGTCCGCCGGTCCATTCGGTGAGATAGCGCTTCAGCACGTCCGTGATCAGGCCGAGATCGTCCGCATGCATGGCGCGGATGATCTTCGCCTCCGGCAGCGTGTCCATGCGCTGGTAGAAGCGATCGACCAGGGCGTCGATCGTGGCACTGCCGCCGATCCGCTCGAACATGGAGGTGGTGACGTCGGTGGAGGTCATGAATGGTCCGGATGTTTGCTGGGCTCGGATATAAGCGTGTTGTGGCGCTTCCACAAACTCCGCCGTCGTCCCTGCGCCCGTGCGCAATTGCGCACTAGGCAGGGACGACGGCGGTGGGTATGCAGCGAGGCCCTACAGCGCCACGCTGCGTAGCCCAAAGCTGCGCGCTTCGTTCTGCAGCACCGGCCGCACCGCATCGATCAGCCGCGCCGCCGCAGCATCAACCGACAACCCTGCGGTATCGACCACGGCCGTCGCGCGCGAATACAGCGGCTCGCGGCTCAGCAAGATGTTGCGCAGCTCGGCCATGGCGGAGCGATCGTCGGCCATCGGGCGCAGATCGCCCTGGCGGCGCACGCGGGCCATGTGCTCTTCCGGTTCAGCCTTCAGCCAGATCGTGTAGAACGAGGTCAGGATCTGGTCGAAGGTGAGCGGCTCCGAGACGATGCCGCCGCCGGTCGCCAGCACCATCAGCTCGTTGCGTGCCAGCAGTTGCTGCAGTGCCGCCTGCTCCATGCGGCGAAAGCCCTCCTGGCCGTACAGCGCGATGATCTCGGCGACCGAGAGGCCGTTCTGCTGCTCGACCTCCTTGTTGAGGCTCGACAAAGCTCCAGCCGATCTTCTTCGCCAGCATCCGACCGAGCGTCGACTTGCCGGCGCCGCGCAGGCCGATCAGCGCGATGCCGCAGAACGGCGCGCGCCGCGGCGCATTGGCGCTGCCGCCGGCGAGCAGGTCCTTGGCTTGCGCGATCTGCGCGGGCGTTGCCTTGCGCAGGAGGTCGCGAAACATCTGCCAGTCCGGCGTCGGCTCGACGCTCGGCAGCAAGTCTTCGAGATGCGCGCCCATCGCGTCGGAGACGCGGCGCAGCAGCACGATGGAGACGTTGCCCTTGCCGCTCTCGAGCTGCGCGATGTAGCGCTCCGAGATTCCCGACACCTTGGCGAGCACTTTCCGCGACATGCCGCGCAGCGCGCGCATGGTGCGCACGCGCTGGCCGAGCTGTTCGAGGAAGTGGGATTCGGCGTCGGGACTTTCGGTCATGAGCCTTCTTTAGGGGATGTCCTGCGGCGCATTTTAATGAAACATAATGCCTGCTAGCATTGACAGCAAGCCGCCGCAGTGTCTTTCTATGAATTATAATTCTAAATTCGGGGGAGAAGTCCGTGAGCGAGGGATCCTACAACGCGGTGACCTGGCTGCTCGACCGTAACGTCGCCGAAGGCCGGGGCAACAAGCTTGCCTTCGACGACACCGTCTCGCGGCTCACCTATGGCGAACTCCAGCGTGAGACCCGCCGCACCGCAAACATGCTGCGCCGGCTGGGCGTCCGCCGCGAGGAGCGCGTCGCGATGATCATGCTGGACACGATCGACTTTCCGGTCGTGTTCCTGGGCGCGATCCGCGCCGGCATCGTGCCGGTGCCGCTGAACACGCTGCTGACCGCGGACCAATACGCCTACATCCTCGCCGACTGCCGCGCGCGCGTGCTGTTCGTGTCCGAGGCGCTCTATCCCGTCATCAAGGACGTCGTCGGCCGCATGCCTGACCTCGAGCATGTCGTCGTCTCCGGCGCCAAGCAGAACGGCCACAAGCAGCTCGCGGAGGAGATCGCCGGCGAGAGCGACCAGTTCACCACCGCCGCGACGCATCCGGACGAGCCGGCGTTCTGGCTCTATTCGTCGGGCTCGACCGGCATGCCGAAGGGCGTGCGCCACATCCATTCCAATCTGCAGGCGACCGCCGACACCTATGCGAGCCAAGTGCTCGGCATCCGCGAGAGCGACGTCTGCCTGTCCGCGGCGAAGCTGTTCTTCGCCTATGGGCTCGGCAATGCGCTGACCTTCCCGATGTCGGTCGGCGCCAGCGTGATCCTCAACAGCGAGCGGCCGACGCCGGCGCGCATGTTCGACCTGATGAACCGCTACAATCCCTCGATCTTCTACGGCGTGCCGACCTTGTTCGCGGCCATGCTCAACGACGAGGCCATGAAAAGCGAGCGCGGCGGCAAGGCCTTGCGCATCTGCACCTCCGCCGGCGAGGCGCTCCCCGAGTCCGTCGGCAACAGCTGGAAAGCGCGCTTCGGCGTCGACATTCTCGACGGCGTCGGCTCGACCGAACTCTTGCACATCTTCCTGTCGAACGCGCCCGGCGACATCAAATACGGCTCCTCCGGCAAGCCGGTGCCGGGCTATGCGGTGCGGCTCGTCAACGAGGCCGGCCAGGATGTCGCCGACGGCGAGGTCGGCGAGCTCCTGGTCGATGCGCCCTCGGCCGGCGAGGGCTACTGGAATCAGCGCCACAAGAGCCGCCGCACCTTCGAGGGGCCGTGGACGCGCACCGGCGACAAATATGTCCGGGACGGCGAAGGCCGCTACACCTTCTGCGGCCGCGCCGACGACATGTTCAAGGTCTCCGGCATCTGGGTCTCGCCGTTCGAAGTCGAGAGCGCGCTGATCACGCATCCCGCCGTGCTGGAAGCCGCGGTCGTGCCGGAGGCCGATCCGGAAGGGCTGCTCAAGCCGAAGGCCTTCGTCGTGTTGCGCCCGGGCGCGACGATCACGGACCTGCAGGAGATGCTCAAGGAGCACGTCAAGCAGAAGATCGGCCCGTGGAAATATCCGCGCTGGATCGACGTGGTGGATCTCGCTGCCGAAGACGGCGACGGGCAAGATCCAGCGGTTCAAATTGCGCGAGGGCGCGAAATAGCAATGAGCCGTCATGGCCGGGTTTGTCCCGGCCATCCACGCGCCACCGCAGTCGAGGATGGACGTGGATGCCCGGGTCAAGCCCGGGCATGACGATGGAGAGATAAGAGCACAGAAATGACCAACCTCACCCCCACCGGCTTCCTCGGCATCGGCGGCGCCAGCCTCGAATATAAATGGCTCGCGCCCGCATCGGCCGACGCGCCCACCATCGTGATGCTGCATGAAGGCCTCGGCTCGGTCGGCCTCTGGGCCGACATGCCGGAGAAGCTGCAGCAGGCGACCGGCGCCGGCATCTTCGCCTATTCGCGCGCGGGCTATGGCCAGTCGAGCCCGGTGAAAATGCCGCGGCCGCTCGACTACATGCAGCGCGAGGCGCTGGACGTGCTGCCGAAGATCCTCGACGCGATTCCGTTCAAGCGCGGCCTCTTGCTCGGTCATTCCGACGGCGCCTCGATCGCAACCATTTATGCCGGTTCACATCAGGATCACCGTCTGCAGGGCGTCGCGCTGATCGCGCCGCATTTCATCGTCGAGGATGTCTCGGTGACGTCGATTGCGGAGATCAAGACGATTTTCGAGACCACCGACCTCAAGGCAAAGCTGGCGCGCTGGCACAAGGACGTCGACAACGCCTTCTACGGCTGGAACGGCGCCTGGCTCGATCCGAAATTCCGCGACTGGGACATTTCCGAATACCTCGCCTATATCCGCGTACCCGTCCTGATCCTGCAGGGCGAGAAAGATCAATATGGGACATTGCGTCAGGTCGAAATTGCCAGGGAAGAGTGCTACTGTCCGGTAGATTTTAAATTCATTTCAGAGGCGGGGCATTCTCCGCATCGTGAAGCGCCGGGGGCGACGCTTGACGCAATTGAGCAATTTGCAAGAGCGGCCCTGCGCGACGATCAGGGACTCCAGGGGCACGCCGCATGACCATGCGGAGGCACATCCATGAATGTGCCTTCACATGTGACCGGCCCGTTGCCGTGGCCGCAATGGGCCCATGTGCCGGGCGAGGCCGGCGCGTCCGATGCCGATTCCGAAACGCTGGACCTGGCCAAGGCGCTGGTGCCGTCGGTTTTCCGAGGCTACGTGCCGGCGCGCCATCCGGCGCTGCGCTATGGGCTTGCGCTCAACGATCGCGGCTATTTCTGGGAGGCGCAGGAGGTGCTCGAGGCGGTGTGGGCGGCTGCGCCCCAGGGCGGCCGCGAGCGTGTCCTGCTGCGCGCCTGCATCCACATCGCCAACGCGAATCTGCGGCTGCGCATGCAGAAGTCGCATTCGGCCGCGCGCCTGTTCGGTGATGCGCTGGCGGAGCTGAAGGCGCTGATCTCGCGCAAGGCGGTGGCGGCCGGCGACGGCTTCGTCGAAAGTTTTCCGGTCACGGCTTTGGTCTTGCTGCTGCAGGCCAAGCTCGGCCGTCCCGAACTCTCCAAGGCGGATTGGATCTCCCTCGGGGCGCCCGCGCGGTCGTAAGCCGCCCATGAAACAAAATGCATGTGATGCCGCCTAAGGGCTAGACGCGTCCGAAAAGATGCACTATTGTGCATCTAACGCTACGGCGATCATGCATAATCAAGCTCAGGGATGACCCATGGCCGGGGAAGATCGGCGCCTCGCAGGCGGCGCGACATTCATCGATTTCCAGACCGAACCGTCCCGCTACAAGCATTGGAAGCTGGCGGTCGAGGGCGACGTCGCGACCCTGACCATGGACGTGGATGAGAATGGCGGCCTGTTCGAGGGCTATCTGCTCAAGCTCAATTCCTATGATCTCGGCGTCGACATCGAGCCTCGCCGATGCGGTCCAGCGCCTGCGCTTCGAGCACCCCGAGGTCAAGGTCGTGCTGATGCGCTCGGCCAAGAACCGCGTGTTCTGCGCCGGCGCCAACATCCGCATGCTCGCGGGCTCCACGCACGCCCACAAGGTCAATTTCTGCAAGTTCACCAACGAGACCCGCAACGGCATGGAAGACTCTTCGGAGAATTCCGGCCAGCGCTTCATCACCGTGGTGAACGGCTCGGCCGCCGGCGGCGGCTACGAGCTGGCGCTCGCGACCGACCACATCATCCTCGCCGACGACGGCTCCTCCGCCGTCGCGCTGCCGGAAGTGCCGCTGCTCGCGGTGCTGCCGGGCACCGGCGGCCTCACCCGCGTCGTCGACAAGCGCAAGGTGCGCCGCGACCATGCCGATTTCTTCTGCACCATCGAAGAGGGCGTGAAGGGCAAGCGCGCGGTGCAGTGGCGCCTCGTCGACGAGATCGCACCTAACTCCAAGCTCGAGGGCAAGATCGCCGAGCGCGCCAAGGAATTCGCGGCGGCTTCGAAGCGCAAAGGCAGCGGCAAGGGCATCGCGCTGACGCCGCTGCAGCGCGTGATCGACGAGAACAGCATCCGTTACGGCTTCGTCACCGTCGACATCGATCGCACTGCCCGCATCGCCACGATCTCGATCAAGGCACCGGAGGCGGCGCCGCCCGCCGACATCGACGGCATGATGGCGCAGGGCGCCGCGTTCTGGCCGCTGCAGGTCGCGCGCGAGCTCGACGACGCCATCCTGCACCTGCGCATCAACGAGCCTCGAGATCGCCATGCTGGTGTTCAAGAGCCATGGCGACCGCGCTTCAGTGCTCGCGCATGACGCCTTCCTCGAAGCCAACAAGGCGCATTGGCTGGTCAACGAAATCAGGCATTACTGGAAGCGCGTGCTCAAGCGCATCGACGTCACCTCGCGCACGCTGGTGACGCTGGTCGAGCCCGGCTCCTGCTTTGCCGGCACGCTCGCCGAGCCTCGTCTTCGCCGCCGACCGCTCCTACATGCTGATCGGCACCCGCCAGGGCGACAACCGTCCGCCGCCGTCGATCGAGACTCTCCGCGATGAATTTCGGCCCCTATCCGATGAGCCATGGCCTGACGCGGCTGCAATCGCGCTTCCAGGCCGACCCGTCCGACGTCGAGCGCGCGGAAGCAACGCTCGGCACCAGCCTCGACGCCGAGCAGGCCGAGGAGCTCGGCCTCGTCACCTTCGCGCTCGACGACATCGACTGGGACGACGAGGTTCGCGTGTTCCTTGAGGAGCGCGCCAGCTTCTCGCCCGACAGCCTCACCGGCATGGAAGCGAGCCTGCGCTTCGTCGGCCCCGAGACGATGGAATCGAAGATCTTCTCCCGCCTGACGGCCTGGCAGAACTGGATCTTCCAGCGCCCCAACGCCGTCGGCGAGGAAGGCGCGCTGCGCCGCTACGGCAGCGGCCAGAAGCCGAAATTCGATATGACGCGGGTGTAGCAGGTTTGTGTCCCGGGCGCGCTGCGGCATGCAATGCCGCTGCGAAGAACCGAGACCCAGAGAGACGAGACAATAGATCCCGGCTCAGCAGTGCAGCATTTCGCGCCGCACTGCGTCCGGGACACGAGACCGATCAAGGAGCACGGCCATGAACATGAACATCATGAACGTCGACTACTCGACCAAGATTCCGAACAACGTCAATCTCGCCGAAGACCGTCAGGTGCTGAAGGCCTTGGAAGGCTGGCATCCCGGCTACATGGACTGGTGGAGCGACATGGGCCCGGAGGGCTTCCAGGAATCGCTGGTCTATTTGCGCACCGCCTATTCGGTCGATCCGCGCGGCTGGGCCAAGTTCGACTATGTGCGCATGCCCGAATATCGCTGGGGCATCTTGCTGGCGCCGCAGGAAGAGAACCGGGTCGTGCCGTTCGGCGAGCATTATGGTGAGCCGGCCTGGCAGGAAGTCCCGGGCGAGCATCGCGCCATGCTGCGCCGCCTGATCGTGATCCAGGGCGACACCGAGCCGGCCTCGGTCGAGCAGCAGCGCCATCTCGGCAAGACCGCGCCCTCGCTCTACGACATGCGCAATTTGTTCCAGGTCAATGTCGAGGAAGGCCGCCATCTCTGGGCGATGGTCTATCTGCTGCAGAAATATTTCGGCCGCGACGGCCGTGAGGAAGCCGATGATCTCTTGCGCCGCCGCTCCGGCGACGCCGATGCGCCGCGCATGCTGGGCGCCTTCAACGAGGCGACGCCGGACTGGCTGTCCTTCTTCATGTTCACCTATTTTACCGACCGCGACGGCAAGATGCAGCTGCACTCGCTGGCGCAGTCGGGCTTCGATCCGCTGTCGCGCACCTGCCGCTTCATGCTGACGGAAGAAGCGCACCACATGTTCGTCGGCGAAACCGGCATCACCCGCGTCGTGCAGCGCACTTGCGATGCGATGCGCGAGGCCGGCATCACCGATCCCACCGACATCGCCAAGGTCCGCGCGCTCGGGGTGATCGATCTTCCGACCATCCAGAAGAAGCTGAACCTGCACTACACGCTGTCGCTCGACCTGTTCGGCTCCGAGGTCTCGACCAACGCGGCCAACGCCTTCAACGCCGGCATCAAGGGCCGCTATCACGAGACCCAGATCGAGGACGACCACCAGCTCAAGAACGCCACCTATCCGGTGCTGAAGTTCATCGACGGCGAGATCAAGCTGGTCGACGAACCGGCGCTGACCGCGCTCAACATGCGCCTGCGCGACGATTACAGCCAGGACTGCGTCAAGGGCATGCTGCGCTGGAACAAGGTGATCACGACTGCCGGCTACGATTTCCAGCTCAAGCTGCCGAACGTTGCCTTCCATCGCCACATCGGCGAGTTCAAGGGCATCCATGCGACGCCCGACGGCCTCTTGATCGACGACGCGACGTGGACGAAGCGCAAGGATGATTGGCTGCCCTCGACCGCCGACGGCGACTTCATCACCTCGCTGATGCAGCCCGTCACCGAGCAAGGCAAGTTCGCCTCCTGGATCTCGCCGCCAAAGGTCGGCATCGACAACAAGCCCGGCGATTTCGAATACGTGAAGATCGAGTCGTAATAGGCTGTCTGCGAAGCGCAGCGCCAGTGCCGCGCACTCACCTGTCGTCCCCGCGAACGCGGGGACCCATAACCCAGGGAGTGGTTTGGCGAAGGCTCGTTGTCCGGTACTTATACCGGACCTCACCGATGGATTCCGCGGTATGGGTCCCTGCTTTCGCAGGGACGACAGCGGAGTGTGTCTCGCGGCTTACCCCGCGATTTCCAGCCCCGCATTGGCGTACACCACGCCGCCGTCGACCGCGATGGTGTTGCCCACCACGTAGTCCCCCGCGCGCGAGGCGAGGTAGATGGCAACGCCCGCCATGTCCTCGTCGCTGCCGATCCGCCGCGCCGGGATGCGCTTGGCGACCTCGTCCGAATGGTCGCGCGCGGCGCGGTTCATGTCGGACTTGAAGGCGCCCGGCGCGATCGCGGTGACGTTGATGTTGTCCTTGACCAGCTTCGTCGCCATCCGCCGGGTCAGATGGATCACGGCGGCCTTGCTGGCGGCGTAGGAATAGGTCTCGCTCGGATTGACGAAAATGCCGTCGACCGAGGCGATGTTGATCACCTTCGCCGGACTGTCGGCACGCGCGGCCGCGCGCAGCGGCTTCGCCAGCGCCTTGGTCAGGAAGAACAGCGACTTCACGTTGAGGTCCATCACCTTGTCCCAGCCGCTTTCGGGGAATTCGTCGAACTCCGCGCCCCAGGCGGCGCCGGCATTGTTGACGAGGATGTCGAGCTTCGGCTCCAGCTTGATGATCTCGGACGCGAGCCGGTCGCAGCCCTCGATGGTGGAGATGTCGATCGGCAGCGCGATGCATTCGCCGTCATATTGCGCGGTGAGGCTCCTTGGCCGTGGCCTCGCACGGTCCGGCCTTGCGCGCGGTGATGTAGACCTTCGCGGCGCCGGCGCTGAGAAATCCTGCCGCGATCATTTTGCCGATGCCACGCGAGCCGCCGGTCACCAATGCGACGCGGCCTTTGAGCGAGAACAGATCCTTGAACATGATGCCTCCCTGGGTTGGCGCTGTTTTGGGCGGGGCGGGGAGGGGAGTCAAGGAAGGGGCTGGGATGGGCGTGTGGCGCGACGGCGGTCCCAATAACTCGCTGTCGTCCCTGCGCACGCAGGGACCCATAACCACAGGAGCAGTTTGGCGAAGATTCGTCGTCCGGGACTGCTACCAACCGCAATCGATAAATTCCGCGGTATGGGTCCCTGCGCCCGTGCGCAATTGCGCACTAGGCAGGGACGACAGCGGAGCTTGCGGCGCGCCTACGCCGCTGCGATCCGGCGAAAGCCGTTCCACATCGCGGTCGCCGCGCCCGAGGTCAGCACCGGCAGGATCCGCGCGTCCTGGTAATTGCCGTTGAGCGAGACGCGCGGCAGCGCCGTCATCTGGCCGGCGTACTCGGCGAACAGCATGCCGGGCCGCGTCGTCACCGCGGTCTTGAAGCCGGCCGTCGCGGCCAGGCCGAACTCACGCGTGCCTGCGGCCTCGCGGTCCCCATAGGGATAGGCGAGATGCAGCACGGGGCGCTGCAGCGCCTGTTCGATCCGCGCCCGGCTCGTGGCCAGCTCCTGCGCGGCGACGTCCTCCGCCAGCTTGGCGAGGTTGCAATGGCTGACGCTATGCGCGCCGATCGTCACCAGGGGATCGTCGGCAAAGGCCTTCAGCTCGGTCCAGGACAGGCAGAGGCTGCGGCACAGGGCCGCCAGGTCCACCTCATATCTCGTGCACAGCGCCTCGATCTCGCGCGTCAGATCGTGCTCGCCCGGCAGCGCGCGCAGCCAGTCGTGCAGGCGGTCATAGGCGGCCTGCTTGGCCGCGGGCGTCGTCGCATCGAGCCGCAGCGCGGAATGGCCGATCGTGACGTCGATCTGCTCGGCCTTGGCGATCACGGCTTCCAGCGCCTCCCACCACAGCCGTCCCGTGCCTTCCGCAAAATCGCTCGCGACATAGACCGTCAGCGGTGCGTCGAATTCGCGCATCACCGGCAAGGCGTGATCCAGATTGTCGCGATAGCCGTCGTCGAAGGTGAAGGCGGCGAAGCGGCGCTCGAAGCGGCCCTGCACCAGCCGCTCATGGAGCCTCGTCCATGGTGACGATGTCGATGTCGCGCGAGCGCAAATGGCACAGCGTCTCGCGCAGGAATTCGGGGGTGACCTCGAGGTGCCGGTTCGGCTGGAACGCGGCCTCGCGGGCCGGCCGGACGTGGTGCAGCATGAAAATGGCACCGACACCCGACAAGAGCGGGCGCAAGAGGTGGTGCGCCCCGCTGAAATAGAGTGCTCCCAGCCCGGCGCGGATGACGTTGTTACGCAGTTGTTTCATGACCGGCTGGCAGGCTTTGGCATTCCGCTTTCAACTTACGGAAGAACCCTTGAAGAAAAAGTTATTCCGATTGTCCAGCGGCGCCTTCGGAAGGGCACCATTTCCGGTTTGACAGCCTGCCAAGGGTTTGTTTTGTCTCCGGTTCCAGAGTTCGGGTCGTCGAATGCAGAAGCTTTTCAGGTGGGCCAGCAAATGGTGGCCGGGGTTAATTCCCCTGGCCGTCATGTGGGGATTTGCGGCCTGGAATAATACCTTACCGGTCGAAGCCGACCTTTCGGCGCGCAGCTCGGCGGCGCTGAAAGGGACCGTCCTGGACAAGACCCGGATCGCGGTGGACGGCCGTGACGTCAGCCTGGTCGCGGACGCCTTTTCCGAGGAGGGTCGCCGCGACGCCGTCATGGCGGTCGAAACCGTCTCCGGCGTGCGCCTGGTCGACGACCGGACCCGCCTTGTTCCCGAAGCCAAGCCGTTCGTCTGGAACGCCGAGCGCGACGTGGTGCGGGTGACCCTGTCGGGCTCCGCCCCCTGCCGTCGATGAAGGGCCGGCTGACCGAGGCGGCCCGCAAGGAGGTCGGCGGCGCCGAGGTGGCCGACCAGATGGGCCTGGCGCGCGGTGCGCCGCCGCGGTTCGAGGCCGCCGCGATGCTGCTGCTGGACCAGATCGGCAAGCTGAAGGACGGCAAGATCACGATCACGGACACCAAGGTCAATCTGTCCGGCATGGCGCGCGAGACTCGGCGGCCGCGAGGCGATCGCGACTGCGCTGAAGAACCTGCCCGAGGGCTTTTCGATCGCCGCCAACGACGTCAAGGCGCCGCCCTATATCTTCCAGGCCTACAAGGATCCGGTCGCCGCGACCGTGACGCTGACCGGCTACGTCCCCGACAACAATGTGCATGCGGCGATCGCCACCAGCGCCGCGCGAAAATTCTTCACCGAGAAGGTCGTCGACAATCTCAAGGCCAGCATCGGCGCGCCCGGCTCGTTCAACACCGCCGTGGTCGCCGCGCTCGGCGCGCTGTCGCGACTATCGACGGGCACCCTCGTCGTCTCCGATCGCGAGGTGAAGCTGTCGGGCGATGCGCTCTACGAGGGCGCCGCCAACGATATCCGCGCAGGGCTGGGCAAGGACTTCCCGAAGAACTGGCAGTACAAGCCGGAGATCACCGTGAGGCCCGCGGCGGGCCCGGTCGACGGCACCGTGTGCCAGCAATTGTTCACCGACCTTCTGGCCAAGGGCAAGATCCGCTTCGCGGCGAAGCGCGCCGACATCGATCCGGATTCCGCCGCCATCCTCGATCATCTGATCGAGACCGCGCTGCGTTGTCCCAACACCAATGTCGAGGTCGCCGGACACACCGATGCCGACGGCGAGAGCGGCTTCAACCAGGCGCTCTCGGAGAAGCGCGCGCAGGCGGTGATCGATTATCTGGTCAAGGCCGGCCTGCCCGCGAGCCGCTTCACCGCGGTCGGGCACGGCAGCACGCAGCCCGTCGCCGGCAACGACACCGACGAGGCCAAGGCGCAGAACCGCCGCATCGAATTTCTGGTGAGGTGACGATGCCCTATCTCGTCTCGTTTCACATGGGCTGGTTGATCGGCTCGGTGCTGCTCGGCTTTTGCATGGGCTGGATCTCCGTGGTCCAGCGCGGCAACGGCACCTCGAAGGTGACGGCGCGCTGGCTCGCCGCGCTTGCCGTCGGCCTGGTCGCGGCCTCGTTCGCCCATGCGGTCCCCGGCCGCTTCGGCTACTGGCTCGATCTCGGCCTGATCATGTTCGCCTGCTACCTCGTCGGCTGCACCATCGGCGCCTGGCTGCGCGACCGCGTGGTGTCGCGCAGCATGCGGGCCGGCTGAGCCGGCGGCCCGCAAGGATCGGGCCGCCGCAGCCTGCCCCTTGGGGGCCGCGACCTTCCGGCGCATCGGAAATCCGTGAACGATGCCGGGGATACCCCTCTTTCAACAGGCGGGCGCCGCCCATAGATTGATGTCGACTTAAGGCGTGACGGAACATTGAGCGGCCGAAATCATCAAAACTTCATGGCGCCTGCGCAGGATCGCCATGGAGATTCGCGTCAAGCCTTGCCGCTAGAGGCGCCAAACCGTGCATCAGGAGCCCGCAACCCTGCCTAAAATATTGAAGGCACGTGTTTTTGTTCGAATTGGCGAATTCCACTGCGCCCGAAAACGCGCTAGTGGAGGAGCGGGGGCATGCGCGATACCGGAGCCGGCGGCGAGGGGTCGTCGAGTGCCTGTGCGTCGTCCGCCTGTCTGCCGGCCATTCTGGCCGCTGAAGCGTTGTTCGAGGTCTAGATGCTGGAAGCCATACGCAGGGCGACGTCGTTTCTGCGCGAGAAGCAAATCCTGCATAAGCTTGGCGTTGTGGTCAGCGTCGCGGTCATCGGCATCGCTTGCTATGTGCTCTACCACATGCTGCGGGGCATCGATTTCAACGAGGTCCTCGAAGCGATCAAGAGCACCGAGCCGAGCCAGATCGCGATGGCGGGGCTGTTCGTCGCCGCAGGCTATTTCACGCTGACCTTCTACGACCTGTTCGCGGTGCGCGCGATCGGCCACGCCCATGTGCCCTATCGCATCAACGCGCTCGCGGCCTTCACGTCCTACTCGATCGGGCACAATGTCGGCGCCTCCGTCTTCACCGGCGGCGCGGTGCGCTATCGGATCTATTCGGCCTATGGGCTCAACGCGATCGACGTCGCGAAGATCTGCTTCCTCGCCGGCCTGACCTTCTGGCTCGGCAACGCCGCCGTGCTCGGCCTCGGCATCTCCTATCACCCTGAGGCCGCCGCCTCGATCGACCAGCTTCCGCCATGGCTGAACCGCGTGCTGGCGCTGACGATCATCGCCGGCCTCGTCGGCTACGTGGTCTGGGTCTGGACCCATCCGCGCGTGGTCGGCCGCGGGCCCTGGACGGTCGTGCTGCCCGGCGGCCCGCTGACGCTGCTCCAGATCGCGATCGGCATCATCGATCTCGGTTTCTGCGCGCTCGCGATGTACGTGCTGGTCCCGGACGAGCCCAATCTCGGCTTCGTCGTGGTCGCGGTGATCTTCGTCTCGGCGACGCTGCTCGGCTTCGCCAGCCATTCGCCCGGCGGGCTCGGCGTGTTCGACGCCGCCATGCTAGTCGGGCTCTGGCAGATGGACCGCGAAGAGCTGCTCGGCGGCATGCTGCTGTTCCGCGTCCTCTATTATCTGTCGCCCTTCGTCATTTCTGTAATCTTGCTGACGTTTCGCGAAGTTATCATCGGCGCACGATCGAAGCGCCTGCAGCAGGCGGCGCTCAAGCTCGACCCCGGCCCCGCGCCTGAAGCCGCTTATGTCAGAGAGCGTAGCGACGGCGCCAAGTCTTAACACGAGGGTCTTAGGACAAGCCCTTCAGGAGAAGTCCGCCCGATGGCGATCGACGCCCCCTCTTCTCCCGCCGCTCAGCCCTGGTCCGACCGGCTGCGGCACTCGACCGTTATCCTGATCGCAGCTGCGCTGGCGCTGTCCGTGGTCGCCTCGCTCGGCGAATTGTCGGCGCTGCACGCCGCGATCGTGTTCCTCTGCATCGCGGCGGCGGCATTGGTCCCGTGGCGGCTGCACGATCCCGCGGCGTCCCGCGATGACGTCAGGCGCATCAACCCGGTCGAGAGCGCGGCGGTGGCCGCGGTCGTCGCCGGCATGCCTGATCCCGCCGTGTTGCTCGACCGCGCGGGCCGCGTCCTCCACCTCAATGCCGCCGCGGCCCAGCTTGCGCCGGCGCTGCGCAGGAACGAGACTCGCCCAGTTCGCGCTGCGCTCGCCGGAGATCATCACGGCACTGCGCGAGGCGATCGCGACCACCGAGCCGCGGCGCGCGACCTATCTCGATCATGTTCCGGTCGATCGCTGGATGGAGCCTCATGATCACGCCGGTGCCGGTGCCGACCAGCTTCGGCGGCGCCGACAAATGCATGCTGATGACCTTCCACGACCAGACGCCGCTGCGCCGGGTCGAGGAGATGCGCGCCGACTTCGTCGCCAATGCCAGCCACGAGCTGCGCACGCCGCTGGCCGCGCTGTCGGGTTTCATCGACACGCTGCAGGGTCAGGCCAAGGACGATCCCAAGGCGCGCGAGCGCTTCCTCGGCATCATGCACAATCAGGCCACCCGCATGGCGCGCCTGATCGACGATCTCCTGTCGCTGTCGCGGGTCGAGCTGTCGGCCCATGTCCGGCCCGACACCCTGGTCGACCTCGTGCCGATCATCCGCCAGGTCGCCGACGGGCTGGAGCCGCTGGCGCACGAGCGCCAGGTCGAGGTCGAGATCCATCTGCCGGACGAGCCGGTGATGATCGCGGGCGACCGCGAGGAGCTGCTCCGCCTGTTCGAGAATCTGATCGAGAACGCGCTCAAATACGGCGCCTCGGGCGGACGCGTCATCGTGTCGCTGACCTCGGCCGCGGCCACTGATGGAACTCAGGAAATCCGGATCATGGTCCGCGATTTCGGTCCCGGCATCGCGCCCGAGCACCTGCCGCGGCTGACCGAGCGGTTCTACCGCGTGGACGTCGGCGACAGCCGCTCGCAAGGCGGAACCGGACTCGGATTATCGCTGGTGAAACATATTCTTAACCGCCATCGCGGCCGGCTTTTGATCGAAAGCGTGCCCAAGCAGGGCGCCACTTTCACCGCCTGTTTTCCCCAGGCTAAGACTTTAGTTTAGACGAAATATACAAGCGATTTCAATTGCTTGCCTGTGTCATCCGACTGTCACGAAACCTTCGTAAAAGCACAGCCGACCGCTCCTAAAGGGGCGGCGTGGGGAGCGCGATCGGGCGCGGATGGCGCTTCGCTCCCCGTATGGAGACCAGCATGAATTTCCTCAAGACGATCGTCGCTGCCGGCTTGGTCGCCGCATCGACGACGGTGGCGCTTGCCGCCGACATCACGGGTGCCGGCGCGACGTTCCCGTTCCCGATCTATTCAAAGTGGGCTGACGCCTACAAGAAGGAGACCGGTAATGGTCTGAACTACCAGTCGATCGGTTCCGGCGGCGGCATCAAGCAGATCCAGGCCAAGACCGTGACCTTCGGCGCGACCGACATGCCGCTCAAGGCCGAGCAGCTCGAGAAGGACGGCCTCGCCCAGTGGCCGATGGTGATGGGCGCCATCGTCCCCGTCGTCAACCTCGAGGGCGTGAAGCCCGGCGAGATGGTGTTCGACGGCGAGACGCTCGCCAGCATCTATCTCGGCAAGATCACCAAATGGGACGACGCCGCGATCAAGAAGCTCAATCCGAACGTGAAGCTGCCTTCGGAGGCGATCACCGTGGTCCGCCGCTCGGACGGTTCGGGCACCACCTTCAACTTCACCAATTATCTTTCGAAGGCCAGCGCGGACTGGAAGAGCAAGGTCGGCGAGGGCACCGCGGTCGAGTGGCCGGTCGGCGTCGGTGCCAAGGGCAACGAAGGCGTGTCCGGAAACATCGGCCAGACCAAGAACTCGATCGGCTACGTCGAGTACGCCTATGCCAAGCAGAACAAGCTGACCTACACCGGTCTCGTCAACAAGGCCGGCAAGACCGTGCAGCCGACCGTCGAAGCGTTCCAGGCGGCCGCCTCCAACGCCGACTGGGCCAAGGCGCCCGGCTATTACGTCATCCTGACCGACCAGCCCGGCGAGAAGTCCTGGCCGATCACGGCGGCGACCTTCATCCTCATGCACAAGGACGCCACCGACAAGGCTGCTTCGCAGGAAGCCATCAAGTTCTTCCGCTGGGCCTTCACGAAGGGCGACAAGGCGGCCGAGGAGCCTCGACTACATCCCGATGCCGGACACCGTCGTCAAGCAGATCGAGAAGACCTGGGCTGCCGATATCAAGAGCTAAGCTGTGACCTCCGTGTCCCGGACGCGCTGCAGCGTGCAACGCTGCGGCGCAGAGCCGGGACCCATAAACACTGGGCCCCGGATCAGCGTCGCGGCACTTCGCGCCGCGCCGCATCCGGGGCACCAAACCAAAAACAAGCGTATATAACGGGTACAGGGGATCGGCGTGGCAGAAATGGCCGTTCAGAGCGATATCATCGACGACGCCGGACCGTATGATCGCGCCAAGGCCTTGGGCGCGTTCAAGCTCGGCGACGTCACCTTCTACTGGATCACGCGGCTGTCCGCGATCTCGGTGCTGCTGATCCTCGGCGGCATCATCGTCTCGCTGATCGTCGGCGCTTTCCCGGCGATGAAGGAATTCGGCTTCTCCTTCCTGTGGACGCAGCGCTGGGCGCCGTCGGCCGATCCGCCGGTGCTCGGCGCGCTCGGGCCGATGTACGGCACGCTCGTCACCTCCTTCATCGCGATGCTGATCGCCATTCCCGTCGGTCTCGGCATTGCGATCTTCCTCACCGAGCTCTGCCCGCAATGGCTGCGCCGCCCGATCGGCATGGCGGTCGAGCTGCTCGCCGGCATTCCCTCGATCATCTACGGCATGTGGGGCTTCTTCGTGCTCGGCCCGTTCCTGGCCAACACCTTCCAGCCGTTCATGATCAAGATATTCGACGGCGTGCCCGTGCTGGGCGCGATCTTCGCGGGTCCCCGTCCTATCTCAGCACGTTCAACGCCGCGCTGATCCTCGCCATCATGGTGCTGCCCTTCATCACCTCGATCTCGGTCGACGTGTTCAAGACGGTGCCGCCGGTCCTGAAGGAAGCCGCCTACGGCGTCGGCTGCACCACTTGGGAAGTCGTCCGCAGCGTGGTGATCCCCTACACCCGCGTCGGCATCATCGGCGGCGTCATGCTGGCACTGGGCCGCGCGCTCGGCGAGACCATGGCGGTGACCTTCATCATCGGCAACTCGTTCCGCATCTCCTCGTCGATCTTCGCGCCGGGCACCACGATCTCGGCGGCGATCGCCTCCGAGTTCGCCGAGAGCGACGGCCTGCACCAGTCCGGCCTGATCCTGCTCGGCCTCTTGCTGTTCGTGCTGACGTTCTTCGTGCTGGCCGCCGCGCGGCTGATGCTGATGCGGCTGGACAAGAAGGCGGGGAAGTAAGGTCATGGCCCTCAATCCGATCTATTCGCGTCGTCGCCGCACCGACATTGTCATCCGCGGGCTCTGCTTCGCCGCGGCCGCCTTCGGCGTCACCTGGCTCGCGCTGATCCTGATCACGCTGCTCTACAACGGCCTTGCCGGCCTCAATCTCGAGATCTTCGTCGCGGATACGCCGCCGCCGGGTTCGACCGAAGGCGGCCTGCGCAACGCGATCGTCGGCTCGATCATCATGACGGTGATCGGCGTCGGCATCGGCGCGCCGCTCGGCCTGTTCGCCGGCACCTATCTCGCCGAATACGGCCGCAACGACCGCCTGACCTCGGTGATCCGCTTCATCAACGACATCCTGCTCTCGGCGCCCTCGATCATCATCGGCCTGTTCATCTACGGCGCGGTGGTGGTGCCGATGCGTGGCTTCTCAGCGATCGCGGGCAGCCTGGCGCTCGCCGTCATCGTCATCCCGGTCGTGCTGCGCACCACCGAGGACATGCTGCTGCTGGTGCCGAATCCGCTGCGCGAGGCGGCCTCGGCGCTGGGCCTGCCGCGCTCGCTGGTGATCAAGCGTATCGCCTATCGCGCGGCCCGGTCGGGCCTCATCACCGGCGTGCTGCTCGCCACCGCCCGCGTCGCGGGCGAGACCGCGCCGCTGCTGTTCACCGCGCTGTCGAACCAGTTCTTCAGCCTCGGCCTGAACAAGACGATGGCCAACCTGCCTGTCACCATCAACAACTTCGTGCAGAGCCCCTACGCCTACTGGAAGCAGTTGGCGTGGAGCGGCGCGCTGCTCATCACCCTGACCGTGCTTGCCCTGAACATTGGCGCGCGCATCCTTGGCGCCGAGAGGACCGCAAAATGAGTGATCTTTCCGTATCGATGAGCGCGTCCGGCGGCCTGCCGCAGGCGCCGGTGCTGCCCGAGGCGCCCGCCAAGGTGACGGTGCGCAACCTCAACTTCTATTACGGCGAGCACCACGCGCTGAAGAACATCAACCTGACGCTCGGCGCCAACCGCGTCACGGCGTTCATCGGCCCGTCGGGCTGCGGCAAGTCCACCCTGCTGCGCATCTTCAACCGGATGTACGACCTCTATCCGGGCCAGCGCGCCACCGGCCAGCTGATGCTGGACCAGACCAACATCCTCGACCCCAAGCTCGACCTCAATCTGCTGCGCGCCCGGGTCGGCATGGTGTTCCAGAAGCCGACGCCGTTCCCGATGACGATCTACGAGAACATCGCTTTCGGCATCCGCCTCTACGAGAAGATCTCGAAGTCCGAGATGGACGACCGCGTCGAGAAGGCGCTGCGCGGCGGCGCGCTGTGGAACGAGGTCAAGGACAAGCTCAACGCCTCCGGCCTATCGCTCTCGGGCGGCCAGCAGCAGCGCCTGTGCATCGCCCGCACCGTCGCGGTGCGCCCCGAGGTGATCCTGTTCGACGAACCCTGCTCGGCGCTCGACCCGATCTCGACCGCCAAGGTCGAGGAGCTGATCCAGGAACTGTCCGAGAACTACACGATCGCGATCGTCACCCACAACATGCAGCAGGCTGCGCGCGTCTCCGACAAGACCGCCTTCATGTATCTCGGCGAGCTGATCGAGTTCGACGACACCAGCAAGATCTTCACGTCGCCGACCGACCGGCGCACGCAGGACTACATCACCGGCCGGTTCGGCTGAGGAGACGGAACATGGGTACCGAACATACCGCAAAGGCCTTCGACACCGACCTCCAGGAGTCTCACTCGCCTGGTCGCCGAGATGGGCGGCATCGCCGAGCGCATGATCGTCGATTCCGTCGACGCGCTGATCCGCCGCGACGTCCCGCTCGGCCAGCGCGTCGTCACCATCGACGCCGATCTCGACGCGCTGCAGAAGCGCATCGAGGAGCGCGCGGTGCTCACCATCGCCCGCCGCCAGCCGATGGCGGTGGATTTGCGCGAGATCGTCGGCGCCATGCGCGTCGCGACCGATCTCGAGCGCATCGGCGACCTCGCCAAGAACATGGGCAAGCGCGTCGCCGCGCTGGAGACCGATTTCCATCCGCTGAAACTGTTCCGCGGCCTCGAGCACATGACCGACCTCGTGCAGCAGCAGGTCAAGAGCGTGCTGGACGCCTATGCCGCGCACGATCTGCCGGCGGCGATGGCGGTGTGGAAGGGCGACGAGGAAGTCGACGCCATCTGCACCTCGCTGTTCCGCGAGCCTCCTCACCTACATGATGGAGGATCCGCGCAACATCTCGTTCTGCATCCACCTGATGTTCTGCGCCAAGAACATCGAGCGGATCGGCGACCACGCCACCAACATCGCCGAGACCGTGTTCTACATGATCGAGGGCCAGGCGATCACCGACAAGCGGCCGAAGGGCGACATGACCACCTTCGCCACGACGATCCCGAATAGCTGAAGACTTAAGGAGCGACGACACCATGGGCGCACGCATTATGGTGGTTGAGGACGAGGAAGCTCTCACCGAGCTGCTTCGCTACAACCTCGAAGGCGACGGCTATGACGTCGAGACGGTGATGCGCGGCGACGACGCCGACACCCGCCTCAAGGAGCACATCCCCGATTTGATCGTGCTCGACTGGATGCTGCCGGGCCTGTCAGGCATCGAGCTGTGCCGGCGCCTGCGCACCCGGCCCGAGACCAAGCAGCTGCCGATCATCATGCCTCACCGCGCGGGGCGAGGAGAGCGAGCGGGTGCGGGGCCTTGCGACCGGCGCCGACGATTACATCGTCAAGCCGTTCTCGGTGCCGGAGCTGCTGGCGCGCGTGAAGGGCCTGCTGCGGCGCGCCAGTCCTGAGCGGCTCGCGACCGTGCTGGCCTATGGCGACATCGAGGCTCGACCGCGACAAGCGCCGCGTGGCGCGCTCCGGCCGACCGATCGATCTCGGTCCGACCGAATATCGCCTGCTGGAGTTCTTCCTGGAGCATCCCGGCCGCGTGTTCTCGCGCGAGCAGCTGCTCGACAGCGTCTGGGGCCGCGACATCTACATCGACGAGCGCACCGTCGATGTCCATATCGGCCGCCTGCGCAAGCTGCTCAATCTCGGCCGCGAGCAGGACCCGATCCGCACCGTCCGCGGCGCCGGGTACGCGCTGGACGACCGCTTCGCGAAGGCGGAGCAGGTGTAGAGCCTGCAGGCGCTGGTCTGGGCAGGGAGCTACACACTCAGTGTCGTCCCTGCGAACGCAGGGACCCCTAAACCACAGGGCGTGGATTGGCGAAGACTCGGAGTGATCATCCCGCGCAATAATTGCGTCCCGGGATTATGGGTCCCTGCGTTCGCAGGGACGACAGCCGATTTGATGAGACGTCCTTGCGCGACGACCGGCCGCGCGCCGCAATCTCACCGCGGTCCCGGCTTCGGCGCCGCACGGCGGCGATCGGCCGCCGGCTGATACGCCACGCGCGAGTGCTGGGCACAGTAGGGCAGGCCGGAGAGGGCCTTGCCGCCGCAGAAGAAGAAATCCGGGCTCGAGGGATCGCCGACCGGCCAGTGGCAGGTCGCCTCGTTCAATTCGAGCAGCGACAGGCGCTGGCTCATCGGCACGACGTTGTCGTAGGTGACGGGCTCGGCCTCGACTTCGACCTCGAAGGCCTGCGCCAGCGCGGTGTTGCCGCGCGCGATGGGGCGGGTCACCCGCATCATGTGCTGCGCGGGACGCGCCTTGCGCGGCCGGGGCGCTGCCGATGACGGGCTCTTGGCGCGGCCGGACAAGCCGAGCCTGTGCACCTTGCCGATCACGGCATTGCGGGTCACATTGCCGAGCCTCAGCTGCGATCTGGCTGGCCGAAAGTCCGGCCTCCCAGAGCTTTTTCAGCTGCTCGACGCGATCGTCGGACCAGGTCAAAACCGTCATTGCACCCTTTCCCTCGCCGCGCGGCTGCCATCCTGGCGCCCTTGCGGCGAATGCCTAAGCCTCAAAAACCCGTGCCGCCGGAATCCCTTAAGGCTCGCCGGGCGTGTGACTGACGCCCGAACGTTTACGCCGGTACTTAAGGACTCTTGGGATCAGAACCGCTGCACGAGATGTCGTATCTGACAGCCCAAACGCTACAATATGGCGTGACTCACGCGCAAGAGGTCCGCCGACTCGCTTCCACATGTTCCGTGGTGAAAAACCCGCAAAAACGCTACCGCAAGACTACGGAATCTGCGTTTCCTGAGGCTTTCCGGGTGGCATTGACACCCGTTTCACCAGGCCTAAGATAGTCCCGCGTGCCGCCCTTAAAAGGCGGCACGTTTCGTTTTCCGGGCCGGTCAATGGTGCGTTGCGCAATGCACACACCACACCGTCCGCAACAATCAAGTGACCGTCATGACTAACAGCGCAGCCCCGCATTTGCTCCCCGTCTTTGCCAGGGCCGATCTCGGTTTTGAGCGCGGCGAAGGCTGCTGGCTGATCGCGACCAATGGCGACCGCTATCTCGATTTCACCTCGGGCGTCGCGGTGAACGCGCTCGGCCATTGCCACCCGCATCTGATCAAGGCGTTGCAGGAGCAGGCGACCAAGCTGTGGCACATGTCGAACCTGTTCCAGAGCCCGGACGGCGAGAAGCTCGCGAACCGCCTGTGCAACGAGAGCTTTGCGGACTTCGTGTTCTTCTGCAATTCCGGCGCCGAGGCGCTGGAGGGCGTGATCAAGCTGGTCCGCCATCATCACTTCTCCAAGGGCCATCCGGAGCGCTATCGCCTCATCACTTTCGAAGGCGCCTTCCATGGCCGAACGCTGGCGACGCTCGCCGCGACCGGCTCCGCGAAATATCTCGAAGGCTTCGGCCCGCCGATGGACGGCTTCGACCAGGTGGCGCATGGCGACATCGAGGCCGTCAAGAAGGCGATCGGCCCGCACACCGCGGGCATCCTGATCGAGCCGATCCAGGGCGAGGGCGGCGTGCGTTCGGCACCGCCGACCTTCCTCAAGGCGTTGCGCCAGCTCTGCGACGACAAGGGCCTGCTGCTCGCCTTCGACGAGGTGCAGACCGGCATGGGCCGCAGCGGCGACCTGTTCGCCTATCGGCGCACCGGCGTCACGCCCGACGTGATGTCGCTGGCGAAGGCGCTCGGCGGCGGCTTCCCGATCGGCGCGGTGCTGGCGACGTCGGAAGCGGCGGCCGGCATGGGGCCCGGCTCGCACGGTTCGACCTTCGGCGGCAATCCGCTGGCGATCTCGGCGGCCAACGCCGTGCTCGACGTCATGCTCAAGCCCGGCTTCTTCGACCACGTGCAGAAGATGTCGCTGCTGCTCAAGCAAAAGCTCGCCTCCGTGATCGACCGCCATCCCGATGTCGTCAGCGAGGTGCGCGGCGAGGGCCTCCTGATCGGCATCAAGGCCGTGGTGCCTTCGGGCGATCTCGTCGCGGCGCTGCGCAACGAAAAGCTGCTCACGGTCGGTGCCGGCGACAATGTCGTGCGCTTCCTGCCGCCGCTGATCGTCACAGAGGCCGAGATCGAGGACAGTGTCGGGCGGCTCGAGCGCGCCTGCGCTGCGATCTCCTCCAGTCAGACCAAGCGGGCGGCAAGCTGATGAGCAAGTCTCCCACCAAGGCGCCGAAGCACTTCCTCGACATCAACGAGCTGCCGCTGTCGGAGCTCAAGCGCATGCTCGCCGCATCGAGCGCCATGAAGGCGAAGCAGAAGGCGCAGCAGCCGGTGCGGCCGCTCGAAGGCAAGACGCTGGCGATGATCTTCGAGCGTCCCTCGACCCGCACCCGCGTGTCGTTCGACGTCGCCATGCGCCAGCTCGGCGGCGAGCCCATCATGCTCACCGGCGCCGAGATGCAGCTCGGCCGCGGCGAGACCATCGCCGACACCGCCCGCGTGCTGTCGCGTTATGTCGACGCCATCATGATCCGCATCCTCAATCACGAGGCGCTGCTGGAGCTTGCGGCCAACGCCACCGTGCCCGTCATCAACGGCCTGACGCGGCGTTCGCACCCCTGTCAGGTGATGGCCGACCTCATGACCTATGAGGAGCATCGCGGCCCGATCGAGGGCAAGACGGTGGCCTGGACCGGCGACGACAACAATGTGCTGGCGTCCTGGGCGCACGCCGCCGAGCGCTTCAAGTTCCAGCTCAATGTCGCAACGCCGCCCGAGCCTCGCGCCGAAAAAGGCGATGCGCGACTTTATCAAGGCGACGGGCGCGCCGATCATGCTCGGCACCGATCCGGAAGCCGCCGTGAAGGGCGCCGATTGCGTCGTCACCGACACCTGGGTGTCGATGGGCGACAAGGAGGGCGAGCATCGCCACAACGTGCTCAAGCCCTACCAGGTCAACGGCAAGCTGATGTCGCTCGCCAAGCCCGATGCGCTGTTCATGCACTGCCTGCCGGCCCATCGCGGCGAGGAGGTCACCGACGAGGTGATCGACGGCCCGCAATCCGTCGTGTTCGATGAGGCCGAAAACCGCCTGCACGCCCAGAAGGGCATTCTGGCCTGGTGCTTTGACGCGGTGAAGTAGCGGCAAGGTAGCTGTCGTCCCGGCAGACGCCGGGACCCATACCGCGTGATCTCTCTTGTGGCAGGCAGGATGAGGCCAATAGTCTTCGCAAAATTATGCCCTGTGGTTATGGGTCCCGGCGTTCGCCGGGACGACACCGAGTTTGTGGCATGGTTGCGTCATCCAAGCTGCCAACCGCATCCGCTGCGCCCCTTCCATTCTCCACCCTTCGACCCCAGATAACGCCCATGGTTTCCCAATCCCCTGACATGAAAACCGGGTCCGAAGGCCCGGTTCGCGCGCCATCCGCGGTTCCGATCGACGACGCCGTGCTGCCCTATGAGGTCGACGCGCTCGACGTGCGCGGCCGCCTGGTGCGGCTCGGGCCAGCGCTCGACGACATCCTGACCAAGCACGATTACCCGGCGCCGGTCGGCAAGCTGCTCGGCGAGGCCATCGTGCTGACGACGCTGCTCGGCTCGGCGCTGAAATTCGAGGGCCGCTTCATTCTGCAGGCCCAGACCGACGGTCCGGTGTCGTTCCTGGTGGTGGACTATCAGGCGCCGGATCGCCTGCGTGCCTATGCGCGCTTCGATGCCGCGCGCCTCGGCGATGCCCAAAAATCCGGAATGGACTCCGGTACGCTGCTCGGCCGCGGTCATCTCGCCATGACCATCGACCAGGGTCCCGACATGAGCCGCTACCAGGGTCTGGTCGCGCTCGACGGCGGCAGCCTGGAAGACGCCGCACACGAATATTTCCTGCGCTCCGAGCAGATCCCGACCAAGGTGCGCCTCGCGGTCGGCGAGGAGTGGCGCTCGAGCGACGGCGGCAAGCATCGCTGGCGCGCCGGCGGCATGCTGATGCAGTTTCTGCCGAAGGCGCCGGAGCGCGCGCGGCAGGCCGACCTGCATCCCGGCGATGCCCCTGACGGCGTCGAGGTGCACGCGGTCGCGGAAGACGATGCCTGGGTCGAGGCGCGCTCGCTGATCGAGACCGTCGAGGATGTCGAGCTGATCGATCCCGAGCCTCTCCGGCGAGCGGCTGCTGTTCCGCCTGTTCCACGAGCGCGGCGTGCGCGTGTTCAATCCGATGATGCTCAAGGCGCAGTGCTCCTGCTCGCGCGATGCGGTCGCCGCGATGCTCAAGAGCTTCTCGCCCGACGACCGCGCCGCCATGGTCAAGGACGACAAGGTCGTCGTGACGTGCGAGTTCTGCTCGTCGGTGTACCAGTTCACGCCGCACGAGGCAGGCGTGGAAGACGCGTAGCAAGGCCGTAGCCCGGGTGAGCGTAGCGACACCCGGACCCGGCTTGCGCAAACCCGGATGTCGCTTCGCTCCCGCGGGCTATGACCTCCGCCGTGCCGCGAGCGCGTGATCGACGCGGGCTCGCGGCATTTTCATGCGCTCACCTACGCGATGAGACTCGGCGATGTCGTGGTCGTTGAAGAACTTCGAATATTCCTGGTCCACGGTTCCGTCGATCTCGACGACCGGCTTGCGGTGGTCATCGAGATAGATGAAGACCTCCTGATTCCGGAAGCTCGTGAAGCCGAACGCAAGGTGCTTGCCGACGCGGCGCTCCGCGAAGTGCCTGAGCGATTTTCCGAGCACCACGATCGCCAGCATCTCGCCGATCCGAAGCGAACGCATGTTGTCGGTTCGGAAGTGCACGCCCCCATGCTTCGTCCCATCGCGACGTTGCTGGCAAGCTTGTTCAGTTCGTGGCCGATCTTGAGTTCGCCGTCGGTGTAGCTCTTCAGCACCTTCGGATCCGTGACGTTGTCGTCCGGAGGCAGTCGCGGATCGAGGAAAGCGTCGTCCTCGTGAAACCACGCCTTCAATATGGTGACGCAGGCGCCTGCGACCGTCGCGTGCCCCGCGCCATAGGCAGGGTGTGTCGGGCTGCCGCTCTGATAGGCGACCGGCAGCAGCAGGCCGTCGTATTTCGACTTGATGAGGCCGGCGGCGGTGGACTGGGACACCGATTGCGCCAAGTCGTAGTTTCGCGTGCTGCCGGCGTTCCCCACGAATTGCATGTGAGCGAGGCCGCCGAAGGCTTCCGGGCGAAGTCGGCGATGGACGCGCCACTTCTGGTACCACTGCAATTGCAGGGCGCGGGCGGCGACTTCCGACACCAACGTGAGCAGGTGCGGTCCTCCGAACGTGCCAAATCCCTTCGTGCGCTTGTATGCGGCCGGGCTGAGCGTGCCGTTGTACGGGTCCAGACTGGAGGTCCGCACCTTGCCGGTGCCGGTCATGGCGAGGAGCTGAAGTGCGGCGTTGAAGTAGGCCTGATGCAGTGCGTCCCGGTGAACGAAGGATGCGAAATCGCGCATCGTTCTCACGATGCGGCGGCGCTTCGTGTCGTCTCCTCCCCGGTTGGCCTGTTCATAGGCGCGCCCCGCCGGGAAGTCCGGCAGCTCCTTGTTCGAGCGGCCGGTGTTTTGGGCATGGAGCCAGTCGCCGAACGAGGTGAGGAAGTCCTGGCCCTCATCATAGACCAGCATGGCCGCCGGAATTGTCTGCGTGCCATAGGGTGAGTTGTGCAGCCAGAATTGTGAGACCAGCGGCCCCACATGTTCACCGGGCCCCGTGCCCCGGAAAACCGTTTGCGTCGTCACGTCATTCGGGAAGTCTTCTCCAATGCCACGGGTCAGCACGCCGGCCTCGGAGCCCTTGACCAGATTGTCGATCTCGGCGGCGGCTTGCTGAATCTGACCGTTGGCCGACCAATCCGAAAAGCTGACGTCGCGCAAGAGAGCCATCCAATAAAGCTCGGTCATTTCGGCGGCGACCGCCTTGGAGGTGATGGCCGGCGGCTTGCGAAGGTGAATCTGACTGAAGTCGACCGGCCCGAGGTCGCCGGTCGCCCATGCGGCCAGCGGATTGGCGAGACGATCGGCATCCGTGACCGGCGCAAGATCCTCGAAAGCCTTGCCGACGTCCTGGACGAAGTTCGGCTGTTGGCAAGCGGCCTCGAAGGCTTCGAACTCTGCCTCGACGACCTCGCCGAAATTGTCGTGTTGAAGGCCTTTTGAGAAGAAGGCGGAATACTTTCCGTTCGTTGCCATGGTGTTGTCCTCTGCAATGCGTTGACAATATGAAACTTGTTTTGAAAAATTCGGAGTGCGGCTGCGTGCATGAGCCGTCTTGGGGCAAATGATCCCGCCACATGCTACCTGAAGGTGTATCGGGCGCCTGTGAAGCAGTTCACAGGACGGAGGCTGCCGCAGGAGCGCTCGTCTCGTGCATCGTGAGGAATGCGTCTTGAAGCAGCCGGCGGGTGTGTCGCCGTCTGTCAATCCGCAGGGGCAAAAATATTTCACTTTACCGAAATTCGGTTTTGGCGTATGTGTCGCCTATCCCGGCTCACCAAGAGGGGCGACTTGTAGTCGTCATGTTCGCGAGCCGGGCTTGCGGTGGACGCGGCAGCGTCGGCACGAGAGGTGCGGGCAGGGCGGGTAGTCCCTGTGAGCCCGAGGCTTCGTGCGGACGACGGCGCTGTCAGGCTTCGTCTCGTCTGCAAGTTTCCGGCTTCGTCGACAGGGCCGGGAAAACTGCGGCGAAATGGCGGGCCGTGCGTACGGCAAAACCGTGTGGTCCTGGCCGTCGTTGCTACGGTCAAGTCCGGCGAAGATGCGAGCGAGCCCAACCGGGCAGACTGCATCATCGAATTCGCGGGGCGAGGGAGGCCAAAGGAAAGTTCGGCTCCCGGGAGAGCACGGCATAAGCCGTCCGACCATCGCGCAGGGAAGGCCGAGTGATCGGCGACACCTGTATGCTGCTGTGCGGTTTTCTGCGTGTGCATTTCGCGCAGCGGACCGCGGGTGCCTGTCGGCACCCGGCCTTCCCTGCGCCCTCTTGGATTTCAGAGGGTGGAGCGACGAAGCAAAGCTCGGGCGATTTCAGCCGCGAGGCCGTAAAGGTGTGTCTGCAAGCGAGATGCAGACGGAAAAGCGATGCCGTCTGCTCATACTCCGTCATTGCGAGCGCAGCGACTTGTCCGCCGTAGCCTTGACAAAGGCGGAAGCAATCCAGAATCCCTCCGCGGAGGGACTCTGGATTGCTTCGTCGCAAGGGCTCCTCGCAATGACGTCGAGAGAGTATGCGCATCCCACTCCGCTCTCGTGCCCCGGACGCAGCGCAGCGCTCTTGCGGTGCGCTGCAGAGCCGGGGCCCATCTCGCCGCGTGCCGTGTCGCCCTGGGTCCCGGCTCTGCGCAGCAACGCTTCGCGTTGCAGCGCGTCCGGGACACGAGAGCGAAGTCCTAATTCAACACCCGCTTGTTGTCCGGGCTGTCCAGGGAAAACGCCGGCACGTCGATCTCGAAGCGTTCGCCACCTTCGGTGACCATCTGGTAGCGGCCGGTCATGAAGCCGGAGGCGGTCGAGAGCGGGACGCCCGAGGTGTATTCGAAGCGCTCGCCGGGGGCCAGGATCGGCTGCTCGCCGACCACGCCCTCGCCCTTCACCTCCTGCTGGCGGCCGGAGGCGTCGGTGATGATCCAGTGCCGCGTCTTGAGCTGCACGGTCTCCTCGCCCGAATTGGTGATGACGATGGTGTAGGACCAGAAATAGCGGGAACGGTCGGCCGAGGACTGTTCCGGAACAAAGTTCGGCTCGACGGTCACTTCGATGTGGCGGGTCACGGCGCGGTACATGGCTGCTACCATACCGAAATCCGGCTCCGGAACCAAACGCCGCGGCCGGCTTTGGCGACATCGTCCCGCCAGAATTCGAAGAGAAGGACACCCCCGAGGGCAGCACCCGCAAAAGGGAACGCCCCACGATCATCCGGCCGCTTTGCGAGATGGCGACCGGACCAGTACACTCCTGAAGACGTCGCGATTTGCGGAAGGGTTTTTGGCCCCCGATGACCATTGCCGACCAAGTGACGGGATCAACGATTGCGGGAACCGCCAAGCCTGCCGACGGCACGATTGCCGACAGCAAGCCGGCGGGAGCCAAGCCGCGTGCGCGGGCGCCGGCCATCACGCTGCCCGCCATCGGCGAGCGCGAGCTCCGGCTCGATTTGTTCCGCGGCCTCGCGCTGTGGCTGATCTTCATCGACCATCTGCCGCCCAGTCTTCTGACCTGGTTCACGATCCGCAATTACGGCTTCAGCGACGCCACCGAGATCTTCATCTTCATCTCCGGCTACACCGCCGCCTTCGTCTACGGCAGGGCGATGCTGGAGAGCGGTGTCGCCATCGCCACCGCGCGCATCCTGCGCCGGGTCTGGCAGATCTACGTCGCCCACGTCTTCCTGTTCACGATCTTCCTCGCCGAGATCTCCTATGTGGCGACCCGCTTCGAGAACCCGCTCTACACCGAAGAGATGGGGATCATGGATTTCCTCAAGCAGCCTGACGTCACCATCGTGCAGGCGCTGCTGCTGCGCTTCCGCCCCGTCAACATGGACGTGCTGCCGCTCTACATCGTGCTGATGCTGGCGCTGCCCTTGATCCTGTGGTCGATGAAGTGGCGGCCAGACGTCACGCTCGGCCTCTCGGTCGTGCTCTACGCGGTCACCTGGGAATACGACCTTTACCTGTCGGCCTATCCGAACGGCTTCTGGGCCTTCAATCCCTTCGCCTGGCAATTGCTGTTCGTGTTCGGTGCATGGTGCGCGCTGGGAGGTGCGCGACGCATGTCGCGCATCCTGGCCTCGCCCGTGACGATGTGGATCTCGATCGCCTATCTGGTTGCGGCGTTCTACGTGACGCTGACCTGGTACGTGCCTCAGCTCTCCCAGTTCATGCCGAAGCGGGTCGAGCAGTGGATGTATCCGATCGACAAGACCGACCTGGACGTGCTGCGCTTCACGCATTTCCTGGCGTTGGCCGCGCTCACCGTGCGCTTCCTGCCCCGGGATTGGCCGGGGTTGAAATCGCGCTGGCTGCGCCCATTGATTCTATGTGGCCAGCATTCCCTCGAGATCTTCTGTCTCGGCGTCTTCCTGGCCTTCGCCGGGCATTTCATTCTCGCTGAAGTCTCCGGCGGCGCAGCCATGCATGCGCTGATTAGTCTCTCCGGGGTCCTGATCATGTGGGGCGTGGCCTGGGTGATTTCGTGGTACAAGCGCGTGGCTGACAAGAGCGGTGCGAAAACCAAGAACGCCGTCGGCAACGCCGATCTGGCGGGAGGGGGCTGATGAAGGCGAAGGTTCTCCTGAGCCTGATCCTGCTATGCGGTGGCCTCGCCGCGCCTGTGGCGCGCGCGGGCGACGCTGCGCCTGCCGTGCCCGCGGCGTGCGAATTGCCGTCCTATCTGCTTACCAGCGAAAGCCAGCTTCCCAAGGTCGCCGCCGCCATCAAGGCCGGCAAACCGCTCGAAATCCTGGTCATCGGCACCGGCTCGACCCGCATTCCAGCCTCCGAGGACGCGTCCTACCCGGCGCGGATGCAGGCGATCTTGAAGGAGAAGCTGCCGCCGACCGAGGCCGTGCAGGTCTCCGTAGAAATACAGAGCAAGAGGACGGCCGAGGAGGCGGCCGGGACTTTCGTTAAGCTGATGGAAGCAAAAAGGCCTACTTTGGTGATCTGGCAGACCGGGACGGTGGATGCTATGCGATCCATCGATCCCGACGAGTTTCGCGGTGCGGTGACGGAAGGCGTTGCCGCGTTGCAAAATGCGGGGGCCGACGTTGTCTTGATGAATTTGCAGTACAGCCCACGCACTGAGACCATGATCTCGGTGCCGCCTTACCTGGACAACATGAAGGTGGTGGCGCAGGAGCACGATATTCCGTTGTTCGACCGTTTCGCGATGATGCGTCAGTGGAGCGACCAGGGTCAGTTCGACCTGTTCAATCCCGCGCACGGACCGGAGTTGGCGAAACGAGTTCATGATTGCCTTGGCCGGGCGTTGGCACAGTTCGTGATCGACGCAGCTCATCTGGAGCCGGCCCAGCAGCAAAATTGAGGTCTAGCGTTAATGAGTTCTCTCCGCCCTTTTCGCCTGAAGGCATGGCTTGCCGCGCCTGCAGCAGCAGTGCTGCTGTTGCTGGCGCCGGCCGTGCAGTCGCACGCGCAGACGCAAGCCGCGCAGGCGACGCCCGCACCGGCGCAGTCGGCTGATCCCGCGCCCGCTCCGCCGTCCCAGACCACCGTCGCCGCCACCTCGCCCGAGCAGCGCGGCGTCACCTCGCGCGCCATCGACAAGGTGAAGCAGGTCGCCAAATCCGCCGCCGACATTTTCAGCCGCGTGCCGTGCCTGCCGCCGAAGGGCAGCGCGAAGGCGATGGGCTCGCTGCCGCACGTCGCGGGCAAGCTGGTCGCCGGCAAGCCCGTCGTCATCGTCGCGTTCGGCTCGTCGTCGACCGCGGGCTTCGGCGCGAGCTCGCCGGAGTTCAACTATCCGAACCGTCTCGCCGCACAGCTCCGCCGCCACTATCCGACCGCGGACATCACCGTCGTCAATGCGGGTGTCGGCGGCGAGGACGCGCCGGAGATGATGAAGCGCCTGCAGACGCAGGTGATCGACGTGCATCCGGATCTCGTGATCTGGCAGGTCGGTACCAACGCGGTGCTGCGCAATCTCGATCCCGGCGACACCGCAAAGCTGGTCGAAGACGGCATCAGCCGCATTCAGGCCGCCGGCGATGCCGACGTCGTGCTGGTGGATCCGCAATATTCGCCGGCCGTCAACCAGCGCAAGGAGAGCGCCGGCAAGATGGTGAAGTTGCTCGGCAGGGTCGCCGAGCTTCGCCACGTCGGCATCTTCCCGCGCTTCGAGGTGATGCGCGACTGGCACGAGAACCAGTCGATTCCGGTCGAGAGTTTTGTCATTGCCGACGGCCTGCACATGAACGACTGGGGCTATGCCTGCTTCGCCCAGCTGCTCGGCGACGACATCATCCGCTCGGTGGGGCAGATCAAGTTGGGCGTGAACGTGCCGGCGGACGTGCGAACGTATCGACCGATGTAGAGACGGTGCGCAGGGCGGGTTACGCCTTCGGCTAACCCGCCCTACGTAGCGATCACGCTTTCTCCAGCGCCGCCGTCAGATCCTCGATCAGATCGTCGGGATGCTCGAGCCCCGCGGAGAAGCGGATGAATCCCTCGCTGATGCCGAGCGCGGCGCGATCCTCCGGCTTCAGGCGCTGATGCGTCGTGGTCGCCGGATGCGTGACGAGGCTCTTGGCGTCGCCGAGATTGTTCGAGATCTTCGCGAGCTTCAGTTCGTTGAGCACGCGGAACGCGCCCTGTTTGCCGCCCTTGACCTCGAAGCCGACCAGCGTCGAGCCGCCGCGCATCTGCTTCTTCACCAGCGCCGCCTGCGGATGATCGGTGCGACCGGGATAGACCAGCCGCGAAATCTTCGGATGGCTCGCCAGCACATCGGCGATGCGCGAGGCGGTGTCGGTCTGCGCGCGCACGCGCACGCCCAGCGTCTCCAGGCCCTTGAGCAGGACCCAGGCGTTGAACGGCGAGATCGACGGGCCGGTCTGGCGCATGAAATTGTGGATGTGCTCGGCGATGAAGGCTTCCGACGACAGGATGATGCCGCCGAGGCAGCGGCCCTGGCCGTCGATATGCTTGGTCGCGGAATAGACGACGACGTCGGCGCCGAGCGCGAGCGGGCTCTGCCAGATCGGGGTGGCGAACACGTTGTCGACGACGAGCCGCGCGCCGCCCTTGTGCGCGATCTCGGCAATCGCGGGAATGTCGAGCACGTCGAGCGTCGGATTGGTCGGGCTCTCAAGGAAGAACGTCTTGGTGTTGGGCTTCACCGCGCGCTGCCATTCGTCGAGATTGGCGCCGTCGACCAACGTGGTCTCGATGCCGTAGCGCGGCAGCAGGTCCTGAACGACGTAGAGGCACGAGCCGAACAGCGCGCGGGAGGCCACCACGTGATCGCCGGCCTTGAGCGGCGCCAGGATCGCGGTCGTCACCGCGGCCATGCCCGTCGCCGCCGAGCGGGCCGCCTCGGCGCCCTCGAGGCTCGATCATGCGGCGCTCGAACATCGCGATGGTGGGATTGGAATAGCGCGAATAGATGAAGCCCGGATCCTCGCCCTTGAACCGCGCCTCGCATTGCTCGGCGCTGTCGTAGACATAGCCCTGGGTCAGGAACAGCGCCTCCGACGTCTCGCCATATTGCGAGCGCAGGGTGCCCGAATGGACCAGGCGGGTTTCGGGACGGTAGTTGGCGGTCGACTTCGACATAGGTACCTCCGACATGACCGTCTCGTCGAAAACGGTCACAAAAAAACCGGCCTGGATATATCCACGGGCCGGGATCACAGAGGTCCCCGGCCTGTTTAGCGACTTATTTAACGTGGCTGCAAGCCGGCCGGCTCAAATCACCACGGGATAAGTGATGCTCATATTCCGCAATGCCCTTTCCGTCAAGGCGTCCATCGGATAGCCGTAAAAGACCTGTATTTCCGGCTTGTCCGGCTGCATTTGACCCCTGATGAGGACCCCCGGTTGACGTTCACGGTCGCGCCCGACGCCAATGGTATCCTGCCCGACCGCATGATCGCGGCGATGGCGGAGGCAGGCCTCATCCTGCCCGCCTACGACTTCGTCGAGAGCCAGATCCAGCCGGCCAGCCTCGATTTGCGCCTCGGCGACATCGCCTATCGCGTCCGCGCCAGCTTCCTGCCCGGTCCCGGTGCCACCGTCGCCGAGCGCATCGACGAATTGAAGCTGCACGAGTTCAGCCTTGCCGACGGCGCGGTGCTGGAGACCAACTGCGTCTACATCGTGCCGCTGCTGGAGAGCCTCGCACTGCCGCCGGAGATCGTCGCGGCTGCGAACCCGAAGAGCTCGACCGGCCGGCTCGACGTCTTCACCCGCGTGATCGCCGACGGCACCCGCCGCTTCGATATGATCGGCGCCGGCTATCACGGTCCGCTCTATGCCGAGATCAGCCCGAAGACGTTTCCGGTGCTGGTGCGCGAGGGCTCGCGCCTCAGCCAGGTGCGTTTCCGCACCGGCGATGCCATCCTCAATGCCGACGAGGCTCGATGCGCTGCACGGCGCTGAACGTCTCGTCGACGTCGACGATGCCGACCTCTCCGGTGGCGTTGCGGTCTCGGTCGATCTCTCCGGCGAGAAAGCCAGCGGCTTCGTCGGCTACCGCGCCAAGCGTCATACCGGCGTCGTCGACGTCGATCGCCGGTCCGGATACGCCGTCGAAGACTTCTGGGAGCCGATCTCGGCCCGCCCCGACGGCAGCCTGATCCTCGATCCCGGCGAGTTCTACATCCTCGCCTCCAAGGAAGCCGTGCAGGTGCCGCCCGACTACGCCGCGGAGATGGTGCCGTTCGATCCCTTGGTCGGCGAATTCCGCGTGCACTATGCCGGATTCTTCGATCCCGGCTTCGGCTATGCCGGCGCCGGCGGGCAGGGCTCGCGCGCCGTGCTGGAGGTGCGTTCGCGCGAGGTGCCGTTCATCCTCGAGCACGGCCAAATCGTCGGCCGCCTCGTCTACGAGAAGATGCTGGCCCGTCCCGACGCGATGTATGGTCAGCGCATCGGTTCGAACTACCAGGCGCAGGGCCTCAAACTATCGAAGCATTTTCGGGTGTAGCGCGATCCTGTAGCCCGGATGGAGCGCAAGCGTAATCCGGGGCAGTCTCAACTTGTGGCGCGGTCCCGGATTGCGCTCCGCTCCATCCGGGCTACGAGGTGTTGTCATGAGCAATCCATCCGAACTCGACGCGAAGATCGCCGAAAACGTCGCGGATGCGCTGATATATTCGGATCGCTCCGGCACCATCATGCGGTGGAACGGTGCCGCGACAACGCTGTTCGGCTTCTCCGCGGCGGAGGCGCTCGGCCAGAATCTCGATCTGATCATTCCCGAGCATCTGCGCGCGGCGCACTGGAGGGGTTTCGAGGCGGCCCTCGCCAGTGGTGCGATGAAGCTCTCGGGCAGGCCGACGCTGACCCGCGCGCTGCACAAGAGCGGGCGCAAGCTCTACATCGAGATGACCTTCGCGCTGGTGCGGGATTCCGGCGGCAACGTGCTCGGGTCCGTGGCGATGGCGCGCGATGTCACCGAACGGGTTGAGCGCGAGCGCGCGGCGAAGACACCATCGCAAACTTCATGATGCGGAATTGGCGGGCGGCCGCGCAGGGCGCCCTGCACTTGCGTCATGTTGCCTGCCGAAAGCTGCGGTGACACACTCGATCGAAACAACAACGATCGGGAGCGAACATGGCCGCCGTCTCGGACGCCGCGCAGCAAGCCCAATGGGCGCGCTGGCGCGCAGTCGCCGACCTCTATCACGCCTACTTCACCGGCCTCATCCTCACCGTGGTGACACGGCGCGGCACCGCTGACGCCGCCGAATTCGTCTTCCGCGTCTTCCGCCGCCAGCAGCAGGAGCGCTTCCTGCCGGGACTTAGGAAACTCGGGATCGATCATCTGCCGCCGGCAGTGGCGGCCGCGCAATATCACTACCTCTCCAACTGGATCGGCGGCGTGCATGTCGAATACATGTACGAGAGCGACACCAAGGCCTGGATCCGCTATCCGCCGCCGCGCTGGATCTGGAAGGGCACCGCCATCTGCGGCGTGCCGGGCGAGGTTTCGCGCGCGATGCTGCGCGGCTGGCACGCCAACAATGGCGTTGCGCTCGGCGATACCAGGCTCGGCTTCGTTTGCACCAAGCAGAGCGTCGACGGCCAGGACGGGCTGGAGGGCTATTACCACCAGTACGACCATCCGCTCGAGGCTCGACCAGCGGCTCGTGTTCGCGCGTCACCTTGAAGCGCCGCTGTTCGATGCGGCGACCGCGCCGGCCTTGCCGGTGGCAAGCTGGCCGAAGCCGCGCCTGGAGAAGGCCTATCGCAATTACGCGATGGAATATGTCCGCACCGCCGCGCCCGTGATGGTGCAGCTGTTCGGCCCCGAAGACGCCGGCTATCTGCTGCGCCTCACCGGCAAGCTGATCGGCATGCAATATTTCGACGAGGTCGCGGCGGCGTTGGCGATGCGGCGCGGCGGCGCGAGCGAATTCGCAGCGTTCCTGAACGCGCTGCTCGCCGCGCAGGATGATCAGGCGGAGAGCACGGCGTCCGAAGGCTCGTTTGAAATCCGCCAGCAAAGCTGGAAGCTGATGGAGGACGTGACCGACTATCACCCTGCGTGCGCCAAGGTGCTGGAGGGATTGTTCGAAGGCCTTGCTGCAGGATGCGGGCGGCATATCGACGTGCACCTGCGCGCCGGCGGCAACCGCCCGCCGCTGGTGTGGACGATTGCGTAGACGGCAGTGCCGCCGCTGGTATCACCTCGTCCCGCAGGCGAGGAGAGGGAGAAGAACGATCCCTCGAAATGCACTGCCGCAGAGCACGCCTGCATTCGGCGCAGGCGGAATCGGCGATGGCCGTGCTAACAAGCCTCCCGCCGCGCGCCTCGCGCGGATAATTGATTGGCACACCTACGCATTGCCGCGCCGCAAATGGCGCCCGTGCCCGGAGAGGACATGTCCGACATCGCCGAAATCCCGGTCGATGAACAAGAGCGTCCGTTGCCGCCGCCTCCGCGGCCGGTGCGAAGCGCGCTTGTCGACGGACCGATCCTGCGCACGCTGCTGTCTCTCGCCTGGCCCAACGTGATCGCGCTGTCGGCCGGCACCTGCACGGTGATCGCCGAGACCTCCTATATCGGCCGGCTCGGCGTCGAGGCGCTGGCGGCGATGGCCCTGGTGTTCCCGACCATCATCCTGACCATGACGATGTCGGGCGGCGCCATGGGCGGCGCCGTGGCGTCCGCCATTGCGCGCGCGCTCGGCGCCGGGAACCGCGAGCGCGCCGCCACGCTCGCGATGCATGCGATCCTGATCGGCATCACCTTCGGCCTCGTCTTCATGCTGGGCATGCTGATCTTCGGACCAAAAGTGCTGGAGATGCTCGGCGGCCGCGGCGATGTGCTGGCCCATGCGATCGCCTACACGCAGGTGTTTTTCGGCGGCGCCGTGCTGCCCTGGCTGCTCAACACCATGGCCGGCGTGCTGCGCGGCACCGGCAACATGAAGCTGCCGTCGTTCCTCATCCTCAACTCCGCGGCCTGGCAGATCGTGCTCGGCGGCACGCTCGGCCTCGGGCTCGGCCCGGTACCGCAGTTCGGCATGCGCGGCGTCGCGGCCGGTGCGCTGATCGCCTACACCATGAACATCTGCATCATGGGCTGGTACCTGTTCTCCGGCCGCGCGCGCGTCACGCCGAAGCTGCGCGGCCTGCGCATTCAGTGGGCGATGTTTTTCGACATCCTGAAGGTCGGCGCCATCGCCTGCTTCTCGCCGCTGCAATCGGTGCTGACGATCTCGATCTTCACCCACATGCTGGCACAGTTCGGCACCGCGATCCTCGCCGGCTACGGCATCGGCGCGCGGCTCGAGTTTCTGCTGACCTCGATCGCGTTCTCGTTCGGCATCGCCTGCGTGCCGATGGTGGGGATGGCGATCGGGGCGAGGCAACATCGCGCGCGCCCGGCGCGTCGCCTGGATCGCCAGCTGTGCCGCCTTCGTCGCCGTCGGCGCACCGGCCTGCATCGTCGCAATGTTCCCCGATCTCTGGATCAACATCTTCACCGACAGCACGGCCGTACGCGAGGCGAGCCACCAATATCTCTCGACGGTCGGGCCGTTCTACGCGTTTTTCGGCATCGCCACGGTGATGTACTTCTCCTCGCAAGGCGCGGCCAAGGTGATCGGGCCGGTGCTGGCGCAGACGGCGCGGCTGATCTACATCTCCGCCGCGGGCTGGTGGCTGTCGACTCATGGGGCCACTGCGCAGAGCTTTTTCTGGCTGGCCGCAAGCTCGATGGTCGTGCTCGGCCTGCTCTCGTCCTCCAGCGTCCTGCTGACGCGCTGGGGACCGCGCGCGAGCAAGGCCGCGATCAGGCCGGCGCTTTCGACCGCTGCGGATTAGGATGCGCACGCCGGATTTTTGTTTCCAGATATTTCCATCGTGCACCTGGCAATGCCGGGCAACAGCGGATGCCCCTTGCCGAAGGCTCCGCGCCAGCTCCTGGCAACAATTTCGCCGGGAGTCCATCAGCACGGAAAGCCACAATGACCTTGATTTCAGCGCTCTCCTCTCACCATTACCGCGCATCGCCGCTGCAGCGACTGCAGGACGAACTGCAAGCGGAAGTCAGTTCCGGCACGGTCAGCTCATCCGACCAGACGGCATTGTCGGCGGCACTCAGCGACATCGATTCCGCGTTGAAGTCGAGCAAGACAAGCGATCGGTCGAGCGGCAGCCGGCCGTCGTCCGACGCGTTCGCGTCCAAGATCGACGATCTCATCCAGCAGGAAGTCTCGGCCGGCAAGCTGACCGACCAGCAGGCGACCGAGCTGAACGGGATATTCAAAGCCGCATTCTCCGGGGGACCGGGTCGACCGGGCGGACCTGGCGGCGCAGGCGGCCCGCCGCCTGGACCGCCGCCGTCCGACGGCGCCCCAGCTGATGGCACCGACACTTCGTCGAGCGGCGATCCGCTGGTGGATCTGCTTCAGCAATTCCTGGAGTCGCTGACGAGACTCGTCCACGGATTCGACCTCGTCCGGTACGCTCGCAGCGAGCGATACGACGACCACGGGCAGCACAGAGGATTCGTCGAGCAGCACGTCGGCGACGGAGCTGCTGCAACAATTCCTGCAGTCGCTGAAGAACTCACTCGCGGATTCGACCTACAGCGCGACGCAGTCCAGCGCCCCCGCGCTGTCAGGCGTCCTGCTCAACGACCGGATCTGACAACAGGCATCGCGGCATCCCCGGCACGGCGCAATCGCCCTCTCAGCGAAGGCCGGTTGCCTCGTTGCCGAAATTGAAGCAGCTACGATACGCGTGCCGCCTCAGCGATGCCTGTGGCGGCGATGACCGCCGCCGCCGACATTGGCGAGCCGCATCAACTGCGGGATCATCGCCATCATCTCGCCGCCGCCGGCACCGCCGAGCATGCCCATGATGTCGCCGCCGCCACCGCCGAAGCCGGCCGGCATGGTGCCGCCGCTCATCGGCGCGTAGCCGCCGTAATTGGGGGCGCCGAAGCCACCGCCGAGATTGCCGGCGGACAGGCCACCAAGACCGCCGCCACCCATCATGCCGCCGAGTCCGCCTCCGCCGTTCTCCATCATGCGGCTCATCATCGGCCCCATGGTCTGCATCATCATGGCGAAGCGGCGCTTGCCCATCTTCGCCTTCATCATCTCCAGCATCGGCGCCATCTGGGTCATCATATCCTCGCCGCCGGCACCGCCGCCGCCGAATCCGGCGAGCTGCGCCTTCGCGGGCGTGCTCGCGACGGAAAACAACAGCAGCACGGCGGCTGCCTGGCAGATCACCTTGTCCGCACCTCTCATGGCATGCTCCTCGCGTGCGCAGCCCCGCCGGGAGAGCGGAGCCAACCGGACGCACGCCGCAATGGTTACGGCCGGCGAGGGCGGCGCTCTGTGAGAAAACTCACGCAGCATCAGGGGGCGGCCGCGGCTCACGCCGCGGCAGGCGGGAACGCCTTGTGCAAGGCGGTCTCGGCCTCGCGGGTCTGGCCCTCGACATAGGCCGCAAGCTCGTTCGGCAGCATGTCGATGATCCACACCAGACGGCTTGTCCGATCGCCGTCGGCGATGACCTGCACCGAGGCGCTGTAGTGCCTCAGCCGCTCATTGCTGATGGCGTAGACCAGACGCTGCCGCGCCTCGTCGCAAGCCACCAGCACTTCGCGCGCCACCGCGCCGTTGGCGAAGGTGACGATGCGCTCATCGCCGTCGAGCGTGCAAGCGGTGACGAAGCCCGGCACCAGCCGTTGATGTAGCGCGCCGAAATCGCGCACCGCATCCCAGACGTCGCGCGCGGGGGCGTTGAGGGAGATATCGTTGTAGATGGAGGCCATGCAGGTTCCTTGATGACGTCAGGAGGTTGCCACACACGTCATCATTGCGGGCGCAGCGAAGCAATCCAGAGATGTTTCCGCGGAGGCAGTCTGGATTGCTTCGTCGCAAGAGCTCCTCGCAATGACGGAGCCAGCGGTCATAGCGCTCAGCTACAAACCGCCTCGACATTGTTGCCGTCGGGGTCGATCAGGAACGCCGCGTAATAGGTCGGGCTGTAATCCTTGCGCGGTCCGGCGCCGCCATTGTCGCGGCCGCCGCTCTTCAGGCCTTCGCTGTGGAATGCCTTGACCGCGTCGTGATTGGCGGCGCGAAACGCAATGTGGGCGCCATCGGCCTTGCCGCCCTTGTTCAGGTGCAGCCACAGCGCCGGCGCGTCCTTCGGCCCGAAGCCGGCATAGCCGTCGCCGCTGGAGCACAGGACATAGCCCAGCGGCGCCAGCACCGCGGTGTAAAAGCGCGTCGCGGCGTCGAGATCGGCGACGCGAAGCCCGATGTGGTCGTACATGTTCGTCTCCATGTGCAAAGCGCGCCGACAATGGCGCGCGCCGGAGACGACGCTAGTCTGGGAGAGACGGGTGGCTCTTGGAGAATCTTGCGCACCCGCCGAGTAACACAGATCCCGCCGCTAGATCGGATAGCGCCATTTTAGGGCGCGGCGTAGCACCAGGATGATGCCGGTCAGGATGCCCACAATCGGCCAGAAAGGCCATGGGATCGGCCCCTGATGGCCGAGATGAGCCATGAACAGGACGAGGCCGAGCAAGGTCATCGTGAGCGCCACGGCGGACCAGTAGAGCGGCGAGCGCTGCATGCCGGTCGCGGCGTACTCGGCGGCCCGTTCACGAGTTCGCCGCGCGATCCAGTAGCAGAACGCGATAAAGCCGATCGTGACAGCAAATCCCATGGCGTTGTCCGGCTAGCTCGCTGGTGTCTCCCGCTGCCACCTGATCACGCGTTTCAGGTGATAGACCTGAACCCACATGTTCGTTCCGATCACGCTGACCGTCGCGACGATCAGAGCCGTCAGCTTCTGCGGATCGTGAAGGGCGAGAGCGAGCAGGAACGCGGAGAGGGCGGCCGTGACGCCGAAGCTGAACCAGAGCCCGATGAAGCGTGGGGCAAACCAGGCCGGCTGGCCGTCAATGCCCCATTGCATCGGAATCTTGCGCGAGGTGATCCGGCGGCCATAATAGACCGCGCAGCCGGCGATGAACGCGAGGCCGACGGCAAGCGCGACCAATGTGGCCGCAATCACGTCATTCGGGGCACTGTTCATCTGCCGGCTCGCCGCACTGGAAGAGCGTTGATTCGCTCTTTGGTTGTAATATCGCGCGGCGTGCCGTAAGCCCAGAGCGACGCACCCGTCTGGTCAACAGACTATTACCCGCGATACCGGCCAACCTGTCTCAGTTGAGGACGAGCCGTTCGGCGAAGATCCCGCGCTCCCCGCGCGAAGCCTGGCGGAATTTGCTCGGCGAGACGCCGGCGGCGCGATGGAAGGTACGGACGAAATTGGAGAGATCGCCGAAGCCGACGTCATAGGCGACATCGGTAACCGCCATGTCGTGGTCGGCGAGCAGCCGCGCCGCGTGCCGCAGCCGAGAGCGCACCAGATATTGATGCGGGGTGACGCCGAGCACGCTTGAGAACAGCCGCAGGAAATGGAACGGGCTGAGGCCCGCCTGCCTGGCCGCCTGTTCGAGATCGACCTCTTCATGCGAGTTGTCGTCGATCCACAGCGCGGCCTCCACGGCGCGGCGGCGGTCGCGCGCATTGGGCGTGGCCGGCTTGCGCGACTTGCCCGAAACGACGTCGACAAAACGTCCCGCCAGGATCTGGCCGACTTCGTCGAGGCCGATGTCGCTGTTGCCATCTGCCGCCGTCTGGGCGAGCCTCGCCCAGCACCATCAATTCGGGCAGCGGCGGCATGGCGCCGACCTGCCAGATCTCGCGCCGCCCACCGAGGGCATCGACCATGTCCTCGCTGAGGAAGAATCCCAGGCAGACATCGCCGCTGACATGCTCATGCGTGCAGGTGTATTCCTCGCCGGGCGCGCCGACCAGCATCGAGCCTGCCACCAATTCGAAGAATCCGGCGCGGCAACGGCAGCCAAAGCTGCCCGAGCGGACATAGGCGATGGAATGCCCGGTGCGGCATTCGGCAAATGGCGTATCGTCCGGTCCCGCGTCGCAGCGAAACTCGAAGACCGTGATCGATTGTGACGTCAGCAGCGTGGTCGCGTCCATGCCGCCTTATCTAGGTAGGCGCGCGCGGCGGAGCAACGGGCAGCAGCACCTCGAACAGCGTCTTGCTGGCGACGGGATGGGCGCCCTCCAGCGCCAGCAGCCGCCGCTTGGAGATCACCCCGCCATAGGGCGAGAGCCGGTCGGTGTAATTGCCGGCCTCCAGCACGCGGTGGCAGGGCACGATCAGCAGATAGGGATTTTTGCCGATCGCCTGCGCCACCGAATGGGCGGCTCCGGAGGCGCCCAGCGCCCTGGCGACCTCGTGATAGGTGCGCGTTTCCCCGCGCGGTATGGAGCAGGCAAATTCGTAGACGCGCCTGTTGAAGCCGGTCACGCCGCCCGCATCCAGGCTGACCTCGGAGAAATCGGGATCGCTGCCTTGCAGCAGGGCTGTGATGCCCTCGATCGCCAGCTCGGCGTTCTCGGACGGCTGCTGCTCACGCGCTTCGGGATGGGCTTGGAAAATCCGGCGCCTTGTGTCGATCTCCCGCGCCTCCGGCAACTGCACCGCGACGACGCCGGTGTCGCTCCAGATGACGCCGCAGCGCCCGAGCGCCGTGTCGAATATCGAATAGCCACGCCCCAGCATGCACACGCCCCACTCAGTGCACGTCTCTCCCCAGACCTCCGATCATAACACCGCCACAATCCGGCGCACCTGGAATCTTACCGGCACGTTAACAACTGTCGAGCCGGGCGCGCCAAACCGCTTGGCGAGGCGCGCCGTCTCGGCTAATCAGGACGGGCGCGAAGCGCATCCGCGGGCGTAGTTCAATGGTAGAACGGCAGCTTCCCAAGCTGCATACGAGGGTTCGATTCCCTTCGCCCGCTCCAAGTTTTTCCCCGATGCGATAGATCCGACCCAGGCCGTGAGATGCTCACGCCCCGTGCAAAGATTCTCATATATTAGCCTCTCGCTCTCGGCACGTATGCCGCACCCGCCCTAAGCTTATCTCGCCTGGCGGATGCGGTCCCTGCGCCGGGCGATGTGCGGATGAAAGCCGATGGACCAGCAGAAACTCGACCGTGCGATCGGTCGTCGCTTGAAGACGTTGAGGACCCAGGCGGGCATGACGTTGAACGAGCTGGCAGCGCGCTCCGGCGTCAGCCGGGCCATGATCGGGCGGGTGGAGCGGGCGCAGAGCAGCGCGACGGCTTCGCTGCTCGGCAGGCTCTGCGCCGCGCTCGACGTCTCGCTGAGCGATGTCGTCGCGCTCGCCGAGAAACCGCCGGAGCGGCTGGTGCGGCTCGCCGACCAGCCGCACTGGCGCGATCCCGACAGCGGCTACCGCCGGCGGCACGCCTCGCCGACGGATGCGGCGAGCGGCATCGAGATCATCGTCGTCGACCTGCCGGCCGGCGCGCGGGTGCCGTACAGCCCCTGGGGCCGCAACGCCTTCACCCAGCAACTGCTGATGCTGGAGGGGACGATCGCCGTGCATATCGACGCCAAGACCGTGCGCCTGCGCGAAGGGGACTGCCTGGATTTCGACGTGATGCGCGCCGTGATCTTCGAGAACGAAACCAAACAGGACGCGCGCTACGTCATCATCACGCGGCGCGGTGCTTCATACGGGAAGATGTGATGTCGCTGATCGTGCGGGATGCCACGCTGGAGGATGCGGCCGACATCCTCACCATCTACAATTACGCCGCGCTCAACACCACGGCGGTGTGGACCGACGGGCCGGCCGATCTCGCCTCGCGGCGCGATTGGATGATCGCGCGGCAGCAGGCCGGCTATCCCGTGCTGGTCGCGATGAAAGGTCGGGATGTCGTCGGCTTCGCCTCGTTCGGCGACTTCCGTCCCTTCCCCGGCTATCGCCACACCGTGGAGAACTCGGTCTATGTCGACGAGCGACACCACAGGGCGGGCATCGGGCGCAGCCTGGTGGCCGCGCTGATCGAGCGCGCCACGGCCATGAACAAGCACGCGATGATCGCCGGCATCGACGGCACCAACACGGCCTCGATCGGCCTGCACGCCTCGCTCGGCTTCGCCGAGGTCGCGCGCATGCCGGAGGTCGGCTGCAAGTTCGGCCGCTGGCTCGACCTCGTCTTCATGCAGAAGCAGCTTGCAAGCGATGTGAGGCCCTGACCATGCAGATCCGCACCGGCGACACCTTCGATCCGCGTGTCATCGCGCTGCTCGATCATCACGTCACTGCGGCGCGGGCGCAGACCGCGCCGGGCAGCGCGCATGCGCTCGATCTCGCAGGCCTTCGCGCCAGCGACGTCGCATTCTGGACCGGCTGGGACGGCGATATCCTGGTTGCCACCGGCGCGCTGAAGACGCTTCACGCCGAGCACGGCGAGGTGAAGTCGATGCACACGCTCCAGACCACGCGGCGGCGCGGCTTTGGCGGCCAGATGCTTCGCCACATCATTACGGTGGCCCGCGCGCGCGGGTTGAAGCGGCTCAGCCTCGAGACCGGCTCGTGGGATTATTTCAAGCCGGCGCATGCGCTCTACCAAGCGCACGGCTTCGTCCCTTGCGGCCCGTTCGAGGGTTATGCCGAGGATCCCAACAGCCTGTTCCTGACGCGCGACCTGAGCCGCTGAGCGTCGCTGCCGCCCGGCAGCTCCGGTCGCGCCAAGGCTCAGGCCAATTGGGGCAGCGGCTGCACCCGCTCGCCGACCCAGGAGCTGAGCATCTGGTGATACAGCGTGGCGGTCTGCCACAGCACGCGTCGATACAGCCTGCCTTGCTCCGAATCCTTGGTGACGTCGCCGCAAATATCGAGCCCCATGGTCAGGTGATGGGCGTCGACGTCGGTGTGGACCTTCCAATAGCGACCGCTCAGCAGCCTGAGCCGGTCCAGCACGGGGATGACGGTGGAATAAAAGTCGAGTGCGACCCCTTCGCTGAGCAGGTTCAGGGCGATCACCTGCACGTCGTGGGGATCGCGCATCGCGCTGCGCCAGCAATACGAGATCGTGTTCAGCGTTTCCATCGTCGGCGGAACGTGGCCGGGCTCGGTGTCGCGCAGGAAGCCGTGCTCATTCATCCAGGCGATGAGCTGATCGGGATGGTCGGCCTCCTCCATGGCGTGCTCGGCAAAGATGGGCTGGTAACGCCTGTCCCGGCACAGCGAGGACCGCAGGCAAAGCGCCTGCGTGAATTCGCGCGATTGATGGATGAGCTGGTGAACCCATTCCAGATCGTTTGGCAGGGAGGATTCGACAACCCGCCTGAAGAACGGACCCGCGCGCAGCTGTGACCGGTATTGCTCGGAAATATCAAAAAGCCATTTCATCCTATCCACTTTCGTCTGGCCGCAGGCGGAGGCCCGGGGCGATCAATAAAATGGAAAAATATGCAGGGGCGTGACTTCGCGCGTCCTGCGTTCGACGGAGACCGGCCGGGCGCCGAGTTCGAGCGTGAGATGGCGCACATATGCAGCCAGGACGCGAAAATGCGTCGTCGCTCCTCAAAATGAGTTGCGTACCTCAAAACACCTCTGCTAGCCTTCAACCATGGCCGAGATCCTGACCGCGACCGCGCTGACGCTGAAGGACATCGCCCGCGAGGCGGGTGTGAGCCTCGCGACCGTGGACCGCGTCCTGCACAACCGGCCGGGCGTCCGGCCGGAGACGGTGCGGCGGGTCAAGGCGGCGATCGAACGTAATTCCTTCCAGCCGCACGTCGCCGCCGCCGAGGCTCGCCCGCGGCCGCGCCCGCCGCTTTGCCTTCGTGATGCCGTCCGGGCCGAACCCGTTCATGCAGCAGATCGAGGCCTATCTCGGCGAGATGTCGGGCTGGCTCTCCGCCCGCCGCCTCGGCGTCGAGACTGTTACAACCGACGTGTTCGATCCGTCGGTGCTCGCAAGCACGCTGGAGGCGCTGTCGGACGATTACGACGGCGTCGCAATGGTGGCGCTCGATCACCCGAGCGTCCGCGCCGCGATCAACGATCTCGTCGATGCCGGCACCAAGGTCGTGACATTGGTGTCGGACGTGCCGTCGTCGCGCCGCCACCATTATGTCGGCATCGACAACATTGCCGCCGGCCGCACCGCCGGCGCGCTGGTCGGACGGCTGGTCGGCCGGAGGTCCGGCAAGGTCGCGATCGTCGCGGGCTCGCAGGGCCTGCGCGACCATGCCGAGCGCATCTTCGGCTTCAGCCAGGTGATGGCCTCGGAATTCCCCGGCCTCAGCGTGTTGCCGGTGCTGGAAGGGCGGGACGAGGACGACCGTTCGGAACGGGTGTTGGCGCGGCTGCTGGCCAAGCATGCCGACATTGTCGGTCTTTATAACGTCGGCGCCGGCACCCAGGGCGTCGCCAAAGCGTTGAACGATGCCGGCCGCGCCGAGGTGGTGTTCGTCGGTCATGACGTCACCGTGCTGACGCGGCGGCTGCTGCTGCAGGGCGTGATGGATGCCGCGATCTCGCAGAATCCCGGACATGAGGCGCGAGCCGCCGTGCGCGTGCTGCTCGCGCTCGCCCGCGGCGAGCCGATCCTGAGTGAACAGGAGAAGATCAGGATCGACATCGTGATGCGGGACAATCTGCCCTAGCGGCAGATGGAATCGAACAAGCCGTGTCGGACAGCGCGACGATCAAGATCGCGCAGCCCGATGGCTGAAAGAGGAGGAACGATTTGTATCTCGGACTGGACATCGGCACGTCTGGCGTGAAGGCGGTGCTCGCAAGCGAAACCGGCGCGATCCTCGCGACGGCCGCGCGCGAGCTTGCGCTGTCGCATCCGGCGCCGTTGTGGTCCGAGCAGGATCCGGATTCCTGGGTCGTTGCGGCGATCGGCGCGGTCGACGACCTCGCAAGCCGCCATCCGCGCGAGGTCGCACGCGTCGCCGGCATCGGCCTGTCGGGCCAGATGCATGGCGCGACGCTGCTCGACGCGAACGGGCGGCCGCTGCGTTCCGCGATTCTCTGGAACGACGGCCGCGCGCAGGCCGAATGCACCGAGCTGGAGCGGCGCTGCCCCTCGCTGCACGCGATCGCCGGTAATCTGTCGATGCCGGGCTTCACCGCGCCAAAACTGCTGTGGGTGGCGCGGCACGAGCCCGACATTTTCGCGCGCGTGGCAAAGGTGCTGCTGCCCAAGGCCTATGTCCGCTATCGCCTGACCGGCGAGATTGCCGAGGATATGTCCGATGCCGCCGGCACGCTGTGGCTCGATGTCGGCGAACGCCGCTGGTCGGCGCCGCTGTTGCAGGCCACCGGGCTCGATCTCCACCACATGCCGCGTCTCGTCGAGGGCAGTGAGGTCAGTGCGGTGCTCGCGTCTGATTATGCGCAGCGCTGGGGCATGGCTACGAATGTCGTGGTCGCGGGCGGTGCCGGCGACAATGCCGCGAGCGCGATCGGGCTCGGTGCCATCGCGCCTGATGATGCGTTCCTGTCGCTGGGCACGTCAGGCGTGCTGTTCCGTGTCACCGATCGCTTCGCGCCGGCGCCTGAAACAGCCGTGCATGCCTTCTGCCACGCGCTGCCCGGCCTCTGGCACCAGATGGGCGTGATGCTGTCGGCGGCGGCCTCGCTCGCCTGGCTCGCCGGCGTGATGGAGGTGACGGCCGCAAGCCTGCTGGCGCCGCTCGGCGAGCGCGTCGATGCGCCGAGCCAGATCAAGTTCCTGCCGTATCTCGATGGCGAGCGCACGCCGCACAACGACGCGGCTGCCAGCGGCGCCTTCGTCGGCCTGCGCAGTGCGACGGGGCGCAGCCAGATCGTGCAGGCGGTGCTCGAAGGCGTCGCCTTCGCCGCACGCGACAATCTGGCGGCGCTGAGCGCGGCGAGCGGCCCCGTTGCCGAAGTCGATCTCGTCGGCGGCGGCTCGCGCTCGCCGCTGTGGGCTCAGATCTGTGCCGATGTGCTCGGCATTCCCGTGCATCGCGTCGAGGAAGGCGAGGTGGGAGCCGCGCTCGGTGCCTCCAGGCTCGGTCGGCTTGCCGCGACCGGCGAAGCGCCGTCAGAGGTCTGCACCCGCCCGCGGCGGCTCGCGAGCTTCACGCCTCGCGCCAACGTCGCTGCCGCCTATGACGAGGCCTACCAGCGGTGGCGCGCGCTTTATCCCGCATTGAAGGAGACGACTTAAGTGAATGCGTCAGCCAGATTCTTCGATGCAAACGCACCTGTCGCCTTCGGCGGCGAGGATGCAGCCAGTACGCTTGCCTTCCGCTGGTACGACAAGGACCGCATCGTCCACGGCCGCAGGCTCGAGGATCATTTGCGCTTTGCGGCCTGCTACTGGCATTCGCTGTGCTGGCCGGGCGGTGATCCCTTCGGCGGCGAGACGTTCCTGCGGCCCTGGCACCACGGCACGGATGCGATGGAACAGGCGCGCACCAAGGCCGACATCGCCTTCGAGCTGTTCCGCCTGCTCGACGTGCCCTATTTCACCTTCCACGACGTCGATGCGGCGCCGGAAGGTGCATCGCTCGCCGAGTCCGTCGCCAATCTCAACGCCATCGCCGATCTGTTCGAGCAGAAGATGGCATCGAGCAAGGTCCGCTTGCTCTGGGGTACCGCGAATTTGTTCACACACCGCCGCTACATGGCGGGCGCGGCGACCAATCCGGACCCCGAGATCTTCACCTATGCCGCCGGCCAGGTCCGCGCCGCGCTGGAGGTGACGCATCGGCTCGGCGGCCAGAACTACGTGCTGTGGGGCGGGCGCGAGGGCTACGAGACGCTGCTCAACACCGATCTCAAGCGCGAGGCTCGACCAGCTCGGCCGCTTCGTCTCGCTCGTGGTCGAGCACAAGCACAAGATCGGCTTCAAGGGCCCGATCCTGATCGAGCCGAAGCCGAAGGAGCCGACCAAGCATCAATATGATTTCGACGTCGCCACCTGCTACGGCTTCCTCGAACGCTACGATCTGCTGAAGGACGTCAAGCTCAACATCGAGCAGAACCACGCCATCCTCGCCGGCCATTCCTTCCATCACGAGGTCGCGCTGGCCGAGGCGCTCGGCGTGTTCGGCTCGCTCGACGTCAACCGCGGCGACGATCTGCTCGGCTGGGACACCGACCAGTTCGCGATGAACGTGCCCGAATTGGCATTGGTGTTCCACGAGATATTGAACCGCGGTGGCTTCACCTCGGGCGGGCTCAATTTCGACGCAAAAATCCGGCGGCAGTCGATCGACCCTGACGATCTCATCCACGCCCATGTCGGCTCGATGGATGCCTGCGCGCGGGCGTTCCTCGCCGCCGCCGACATGCTGGACGCCGGCGTCCTCACGGCGCCGCTGGCGAAGCGTTACGAGGGATGGTCCGGCTCCGAGGGCCGCGCCATTCTCGGTGGCCAGCGTTCGCTCGCCGATCTCGCCGACCGTGCGCTAGCGCCCGGCTTCGATCCGCAGCCGCGCTCGGGCCGGCAGGAATATCTGGAATCCCTGGTCAATCGTCATGTCTGAGAAAGTCCGCTGATGGCACATGCTGACGCGACCCCGGTCCTCGAACTCCAAGGTATCGGCAAGGAGTTCGGCGCCATCCGCGCGCTGCACGGCGTCGACCTGCACGTCCTGCCGGGCGAGGTGGTCGGGCTGATGGGCGACAACGGCGCCGGCAAGTCGACGCTGGTCAAGATCATCGCCGGCAATTTCCGTCCCAGCCACGGCGAGATCCGCTTTGCCGGCAATGCGGTCCATTTCAGCCGGCCCGTGGATGCGCGCGCCGTCGGCATCGAGGTGGTCTATCAGGACCTCGCGCTATCAGACAATCTGACGGCCGCCGCCAATGTGTTTCTCGGCCGCGAGCTGAAGCGCAAGTTCGGGCCCATCGCCTTGCTCGACCACAAGGCGATGGCGGCGCGTGCGCTGGAGCTGTTCGGCGAATTGCGCTCGGAGACGCGCCCCGACGATCTCGTCAAGCAGATGTCGGGCGGTCAGCGTCAGGCCGTCGCGATCGCGCGGACGCGGCTCTCGAATGCAAGGCTGGTGATGATGGACGAGCCGACTGCCGCGATCTCGGTGCGCCAGGTCGAGCAGGTGCTCGGTCTGATTCACCGTCTGAAGGAGCAGGGCGTTGCCGTGATGCTGATCTCGCACCGCATGCCCGACGTGTTCGCGGTGTGCGACCGCGTCATCGTCATGCGCCGCGGCGAGAAGCGCGCCGACAAGCCGATCCACGAGACCTCGCCGGAGGAAGTCACCGCCCTCATCACCGGCGCGAAGGAGGCGGCGTGATGGCCATGCCCATGGAATCTCCCGTGATGTTTTCGAACGTCGGCAAGACGAAATGGTGGCAGCGCGGCATCTTCGCCTCGCAGACCGGATACGTGCTGCTCGCGCTCGCGGTGCTGCTGGTGATCATGCATTTCGCCAGCCCGTACTTCTTCACCCAGGGCAACATGCAGAACGTGGCGAAGAATTTCTCCTTCATCGCCATCGCGACGCTCGGCGTCACCTTCGTGATCATCACCGGCGGGATCGACCTGTCGGTGGGATCGATGATGTGCTTCTCGGCGATGATCACCTCGATGGTGATGACCGAGCTGTCGGTGCCCGGCTCGCCCCTGGTGCACATGGCGGCCGACGGCAAGACGGTTCTCGCCAACGTGCCTGGCCTGATCCTGCTGATCTCGGTCCTCGCCGGCCTCGGCGTCGCTCTGATCGCAGGGCTCGTCAACGGCTTCTGCATCGCGGTGCTCGGCCTGTCGCCTTTCGTCACCACGCTCGGCATGCTCTCGATCGTGCGCGGGCTCGGCTACGTCGTCTCCAACGGCCGCGGCAGTTTTCCGGGCGGGCCTGACGCCGATTATTTCTACGCGGCGACCTCAGGCGACGTGCTCGGCGTGCCCGTGCCCTTCATCTATCTCGTGATCCTCGCGCTGACGATGGCCGTGGTGCTGCACCACAGCGCCTTCGGCCGCCACGTCTTTGCGCTCGGCGGCAACGAGAAGGCCGCCGAACTCACCGGCATCCCGGTCGTGCGGGTGAAGATCGAGGTCTACGTGATCTGCGCGCTCGCCGCAGGCCTGCAGGGCATCATCATCTCCGGCTGGCTCGGCTCGGCGCCGGCCAACATGGCGACGTCCTACGAGACTCAACGTGATCGCGGCGGCCGTGATCGGCGGCGCCAATCTCGCCGGCGGCATCGGCGGTCCGCTAGGCGCCATCGTCGGCTGCGTGCTGTTGGAGGTGATCCGCAACGGTCTCGTGCTGGCGCAGGTGTCCTCCTACTGGCAGCAGACGCTGGTGGGCGTGATCATCATCCTGGCCGTGCTGGTCGACCGCATCCGTTCGCGGATGAGCTGAATTGTCGTCATCTCGGGAAGGCAAGCAAAACGCCGCCTGTCCGCTTCCCGGGCACTTCCAAGAGGACGGGCAACAAACAAGGGTGGAGGAGACAATGAGGAAACTGCTTCTGGCCGGCATCGCGGTTGCGATGATGGCGACGCCGGCATTCGCCGCGAACTACCGCTTCGTGATCGTGCCCAAGGCGATGAACAATCCGTTCTTCGACTTCGCGCGCGATGGCTGCCTGAAGCGCGCCAAGGAGCCTCGGCAACATCGAGTGTATCTACAAGGGTCCGGTCGAGCACGAGCCGGCGACGCAGGCACAGATCATCCAGGACTTCGTCACCCAGAAGGTCGACGGCCTCGCCATCTCGGTCGCCGACGTCGCGGCCATGACCAAGTCGATCGAGGCGGCGACGGCCGCCGGCATCCCCGTCATCACCTTCGATGCCGATGCGCCCGGCTCCAAGCGCATCGCCTATATCGGCACCAACAACAAGGAGTTCGGTGTCGCGCTCGGCAAGGAATTGCTGAAGATGCGGCCCGACGGAGGAAAGTACGCCATGGTCTCCGGCGGTCCCGGCGCCAAGAACCTCGCCGAGCGCGTCGATGGCGTGCGCGAGGCGCTGAAAGGCTCGAAATGGACTGAGGTCGCGGGCTCCCCGACCTTCTGCAACGACGATCCCGCGCTGGCGGTGCAGCAGATGACGGATATGCGCACCGCGACGCCTGATCTCGCCGCGATCGTCCCCATCGGCGGCTGGCCGATGTTCGCGCCCGAAGGCTTCAAGGCCTTCGCCAGCAGGAACAAGAAGGACATCGATTCCGGCAAGTTCACGCTGGTCGTCGCCGATACGCTGAAGATGCAGCTCGAGCTGCTGCGCGACGGCTATGCCAATGCGCTGGTCGGCCAGCGTCCGTTCGAGATGGGCGAGAAGGCGATGGACGCGTTGCTCGCCATCAAGAAGGGCGAGAAGGTGCCGGAGATCGTCTACACCGGCCTCGACCTCGTCACCAAGGACAACGTCGCGCAGATGTTGAAGTAGGAGCGTCCGCCAGCCCCGCGCTCCTGCATGCCTCCCCGCTTGCGCTTTCCGCAAGCGGGGGAGATGATCTTTGGACTATTGGAATGAAGGCAAGGCAGTCGGAATGGAACGCTCGCGGCTCGGTTCGCTCGACGTCACCTCAATCGGTCTCGGTTCCGCCCCGCTCGGCGGATTGTTCAGTCCCGTCAGCGACGCCGACGCGGAAGCGACGATCGAGAAGGCCTGGTCGGCCGGCATCCGCTTCTTCGATACCGCGCCGCTCTACGGCTTTGGCCTCGCCGAGCGGCGGTTAGGGACTTTCCTGCGGCAGCAGACGCGCGACTCCTACGCCATCTCGACCAAGGTCGGCCGCCTGCTGCGCGCGCCCGACGGCGGCGCCGCCGAGGACGAGCATTACAAGAGCGGGCAGCGCGAGCGGCCGGTGTTCGATTTCAGCTATGACGGCGTGATGCGCTCGGCGGAGGAAAGTCTCGTCCGGCTCGGGCTCGACCGCGTCGACGTGCTGCTCGTGCACGATCCCGACGATCACTATGACGAGGCCGTGTCCGGCGCCTTCCGCGCGCTGCAGCGGCTACGGGAGGACGGCACCGTCAAGGCGATCGGCGCGGGCATGAACCAGTCGGAGATGCCGGTTCGGTTCGCGGAAGCCGTGCCGGTCGATTGCTTCCTGCTCGCCGGCCGCTACACGCTGCTCGACCAGGGCGCGCTGGATGCGCTGTTCCCGGTCTGCACGGCGAAGAGCATCGGCATCCTGCTGGGCGGCATCTACAACAGCGGCATTCTCGCCAATCCGCATACCAGCGCGAAGTTCAACTATCAGGACGCCGAGGCGTCGCTGGTGGCACGGGCGCTGGCGCTCGACGCGCTTTGCCGCAAGCATGGCACCGAGCTGAAAGCCGCCGCGTTCCAGTTCTGCATGGCGCATCCAGCCGTCACGGTCGCCGTGATGGGCGCGCGCAATGCCGGCGAGGTCGCCGACAATATCGCGATGTCGGAGAAGGCGGTGCCGGCTGCCTTCTGGCAGGAGCTGCGCGCGCGAAACCTCGTCGATCACCGCGCGCCGCTGCCGGGCGGAGCGTAAGGCATGATCATCGACGGCCACCAGCATTTCTGGGATCCGGCGCGCGCCGACTATCCCTGGATGGCGGCGGACGAGCTCGCGCCGATCCGCCGTGCCTTCGGTCCGGCCGATCTGGCACCGCTGCTGAAGGCGAACGGCATCGATGCCAGCATCCTGGTGCAATGCCGCTCCTCGCTGGAGGAGACCGAGGAATTCCTGCGCATTGCACATGCGACGCCCTCGGTGATCGGCGTCGTCGGCTGGGCCGATTTGACCGACGGCGCGCTCGGCGACACGCTCGACCGGCTGCGGGACTTGCCGGGGGAGACAAGCTCGTCGGCATCCGCCATCAGGTGCATGACGAGCCCGATCCCGATTGGTTGCTGCGCGATGACGTCCAGCGCGGCCTCACCGCATTGTTCGCGCGCGATCTCGCCTACGATTTTCTCGTCCGCGCCCGCGAGCTGCCCGCCGCGATCGCAACCGCGCGAGCCTTTCCACAGGCGCGCTTCGTCCTCGACCACGCGGCCAAGCCGCCGATCGCCGGCGGCGGCAGCACCGAATGGTCCGATCGCATCAGGGCGCTAGGGGCCTGCGGCAATGTCTGGTGCAAGATTTCAGGGCTCGCGACCGAAGCGGTCTGGAACGACTGGAATGCGGAACGGCTGTTTCCGTTCGTCGCCCAAGCCGCAGAATGTTTCGGCGAGGACAGGCTGATCTTCGGCTCGGACTGGCCGGTGTGCCTGCTTGCGGGAAGCTATGGCGAGATCAAAGGCACGCTGGAAGCCTGCCTTGCGAAGCTTGGCCCGCAACGGCGGGACAAGGCTTTTGGCGTAAACGCCGCGCAAGCGTATCGATTGGCGATCGCGAGTTAGCTGCGCTCGCCTTTTTCTACTAGAGAGTAGGCAATCGCATTTGAACATTCAGCCGAGCCCGTCATGGCCGGGACAAGCCCGGCCATGACGAGTGAGTGCTATTCCGACATCGGCTTGTCGGAAATATCCCAGTCCTTGCCGGTGAAGGAGGAGATGAACAGCGTCTTCATCGGCGTGTAGTCGTCGGGCGTGTAGTCGTAGGTGACGCCGTCGAGGAAATAAGGCGAGTGGAAGCCCTTGAGGTTGGAGGCCTGCTTCAGCACGTTGGCGCGGGTGAGGTCGTCGCCGCAGCGGCGCAGGATCTCGCCCATTGTGACGGCCTGGCCATAGCCGGCAAAGGCGATGGTGTTGTCGGGGTCGATCGCCGGCGTGTACTTCTTGCGCAGCTCCTCGAACGCCATCACGTCGGGGTCCTTCTCCCATTTCGGCAGGCCGACCTCCTTGTTGTAGCGGATCGCGACGATGCCGGTGGCGTTCTCGAGCCCCGCGGCATTGAGGATCGAGCGGCCGGTCGAGCCTGCGGAGAGGAGCTGCAGCGGCTTCCAGCCGAGCCTCGGCGACTTTGCGGATCGACTGCGACGAAGCCTTGCCGGTGGAGATGTTGTAGAAGACGTCCGCGCCGGACTTCGAGAGATTGATCAGTTGGGAATCGACCGTGGGATCGGTGAGATCGTAGGTCTGCTCCATGATGACAGATGCGGTGCCGCCGGCATCGGCGAGCACCTTCTTGAAGGGACCGAGGAAGTCACGGCCGAAATCGTCATTCTGGTAGAGGATGCCGACCTTCGCGTTCGGCTTCACGCTGACGACGTGACGCGCCAGGATGCGCGCCTCGGTCGGATACAGCGGTAGGCCTGCCATGGTCCATTTGAACTCCTTCGGGTTGTTCCACTTCGATGCGCCCGTGTTGAGCAGCAGCTGCGGCACGCCCTTGGAGTTCAGGTATTTGTGCACGGCCGTCTGCGGCGCGGTGCCGAGCGAACCGTAAAGCGCCAGCACCTCCTCCTGCTCGACCAGGCGCCGGGTCGCCTCGACGCATTTCGGCGCGCTGTAGGCATCGTCCATGGTGAGGAATTTGATCTTGCGTCCGTTGATGCCGCCCTTCTCGTTCAGCATCTGGAAATAGGCTTCACCGATGCGCCCGAGAACGCCGTAGAGCGAGCCGGGGCCGGAATGCGGCACGGTCTGCCCGATCTTGATCTCGGTGTCGCTGGCGCCCGCATCGTATTTCTTGTCCGCGGCCCAGACATAGGGCGCGGGCAATGTGGATGCGGCGATGGTGGCGAGCGCGGCGGCGCTGAAGTCGCGCCGCGATGGATTCTTCGTCATTATTTGTTTCTCCCTAGTGCGCGCATTGTGCTGGCATCGCAGCTCGGCTCGCAAGTAGGAAGTCGTCGCTTTGCGACGCAATGACGCTTAAATTGCGGGGCGTTAGCGCCTAGACTCAAGTTTTCTCGGCGACCACGACGAGGCCGCGCACCGGCTCGTTGTTCTCGATGCGCGGGGACGCTGCCTGCAATGTCAGAAGCTTCAATCCGGTCCTGACGAGCGCGCTCCGCACATATTCCGCTGCATGGGCATAGCGCAGGCCTGCTCCGAGAATGATGCCGCTGCCATCGTGGGTCTCGAGCGTGAAAGCAAGCACGCCTCCCGGTGCAAGCACGCGCCTTGCTTCCGTCAGCACCGGCGCGAGATCTGACAGATACACAAACGCATCCGCTGCCACGATCAGGTTTGCGCTTCCCTGAGGGTTGCCTTGCAAGCCCTCGATCATGTCGGCGATTTCGAGCCTCGGCATAGAGGCCCGTCGCGCGCGCCTCCTTCACCATGCCGGGGGAGAGATCGATCCCGGTGAAACGATCGACCTGCCTGGCGAAGGCGCCCGCCGCAAGCCCGGTGCCGCAGCCGAGATCGATCGCGTGCTTGAACAGAGCGGGCTTCCTGGCGGCGACGCGCGCGGCGATCACCGCCTTGAAGATGAGGGACGGCGCGCGATAGTCGAGATCGTTGACGAGCACATCCTCGAAATGCGGCGCATATTGATCGAACAGGGCCTGCACATAGGCCTTCGGCATCTCGGAGAGTTGCTCGTCGCCCAGCCGTATCAAATGCAGGCTGGCGCCGTGCTGGTCCTCCGGGTCGGCCTCGCGCGCTTTCCGGAATGCGGCGATGGCCTTGTCGCGCTCACCGAGTTCCTCGCGGAGTTCGCCGAGCGTGAACCACGCGGATGTGAAATTGGGCGCGAGCTCGAGCGCCTGCTCCAGCAGGTCGGCGGCGGCGGGCAGGTCGCCCTTGAGCTGGAGGTCGCGCGCGAACTCGAAGCGGCGGTCGGCCCTGAGGTCGCCGGAGGTCTGGAATAGGCGGAGTGGCATTGGAGGAACCGATTGTCATTGCCGGGCTTGACCCGGCAATCCATCAAAAAAGGAACTCTTTAAGAGGATGGATGCGCGGGTCAAGCCCGCGCATGACAGCTTAATTTGGAGCGCTTGCTCCCTATATGACAATCATGCGTCCGCAAGACATCCTGTTGCCAGCCGCGAGCGGCCTTTGCTGCAAACCCGGCGGCTTCCATATCGACCCCGTCCGTCCCGTGGAGCGGGCCGTGATTACCCACGGCCATTCCGACCATGCCCGCGCCGGCCATGGCGCGGTGCTGGCGACGCAGGAAACGCTGGACATGATGCGGCTGCGTTATGGCGAAAACTTTGCCGGCTCGACGCAAGTCATCCGCTATGGCGAGGAGATCCGGCTCGGTGACGTCAGGGTAAAGTTTCACCCCGCAGGCCATGTGCTCGGTTCGGCGCAGGTCGCGGTCATTTGCAAGGACACCTGCATCGTCGCCTCCGGCGATTACAAGGATGCGCCTGACCCGACCTGCACGCCGTTCGAGCTGGTGCCCTGCGACGTCTTCATCACCGAGGCGACGTTTGGCCTGCCGGTATTCCGGCATGGCGATGCTGCCGACGAGGTCAAGAAGCTACTCGCGTCCGTCGCGCTGTTTCCCGAGCGCGCGCATCTGGTCGGGGCCTATTCGCTTGGCAAGGCGCAGCGCGTGATCAAGCTGCTGCGGCAGGCCGGCTACGACGCGCCGATCTATCTGCATGGCGCGATGGAGAAGATCACCGAATATTATCAGAGCCGCGGCATCGATCTCGGCGAGCCTCAGGCCGGTGAAGGGCGTCAAGAAGGCGGCGCTTGCCGGCACCATCACGCTGGCGCCGCCCTCGGCGACATCCGATCTCTGGACGCGGCGTTTTCCCGATCCGGTCACCGCGTTCGCGTCGGGATGGATGCGGGTGCGCGCCCGGGCGCGGCAGCGCGGCATCGAGCTGCCGCTCGTCATTTCCGACCATGCCGATTGGGACGGTCTCACCGCTACGATCGGCGCGACCGGCGCCGGCGAAATCTGGGTCACCCACGGCCAGGAAGATGCGCTGGTGCATTGGTGCCGAAGCAAAGGCCTGAAAGCGCAGCTGCTCGATCTCGTCGGCTATGGCGACGAGGAGGAGACCGAGACGCCGGCCACGGGCGAGGCCGAGGCATGAATCGCTTCGCCGAGCTTCTGGACCGTCTCGCCTACGAGCCCGGCCGCAACAACAAGCTGCGGCTGCTCACCGGCTATTTCCGCGAGGTCGGCGATCCCGACCGAGGCTATGCGTTGGCCGCGCTGACCGGCGCGCTCAGCTTCAAGCACGCCAAGCCGGCGCTGATCCGCGATCTCATCGCCTCGCGCACGGATGAGGTGCTGTTCGATTTGAGCTACGACTATGTCGGCGATCTCTCGGAGACGGTCGCGCTGATGTGGCCAAAGGCCGAGCTTGCCGCTCACAACAACCCACCGCCCCCAACACTCACCGAGGTCGTCACCACGCTGCGCACGCTCGGCAAGACCGAACTGCCGAAACAGCTCGAGCGCTGGCTCGACGAGCCTCGACGAGACCGGCCGCTGGGCGCTGCTGAAGCTCGTCACCGGCGCGCTGCGTATCGGCATCTCGGCGCGCCTCGCCAAGACTGCGGCTGCCGCGATCGGCGACAAGGACCCGCACGAGGTCGAGCTGATCTGGCCTGGCCTCTCCCCGCCCTATTCCGATTTGTTCGCCTGGCTGGAAGGCCGCGGCGACAAGCCGGTCAATCGCGATCCCGCGCCGTTCCGGCCCGTGATGCTGGCGCACGCGATCGAGGACAGCGACTTCGCCGCGCTCGCCGCCGCCGACTACATCGCTGAATGGAAATGGGACGGCATCCGCGTGCAGGCCGTGGCGGGGCGCGACGAGCAGGGCCACATCACGGCGCGGCTCTATTCGCGCACCGGCGAGGACATTACGGGGAGCTTTCCGGATCTCGTCCCGTCACTGCGCCTGCCGGGCGCGATCGACGGCGAGCTGCTGATCCTGCGCGAAGGCCGCGTGCAGAGTTTCAACGTCCTGCAGCAGCGGCTCAACCGCAAGGTCGTCTCGCCAAAGCTGATCAAGGAGTTTCCGATCCACCTGCGCGCCTATGATCTGCTCGGCGACGACGAGAACGATCTGCGCGAGCTGCCGTTCGCGGAGCGGCGGGAGCGACTGGAGACCTTCATCGCAAAGCTCGGCGATCCCCGCATCGACCTGTCGCCCACCGTGCCCTTCGCAGGCTGGGAGGCGCTGACCGCCGCGCGCGCCGACCCCGCAAGTGCCGGCGCCGGCGAGGACGCGGACGCCGTCGAGGGCGTCATGCTGAAGCGGCGCGATGCGCCTTATCTGCCCGGGCGGCCGAAGGGCCAGTGGTGGAAGTGGAAACGCGATCCGCACATCATCGACGCCGTGCTGATGTATGCGCAGCGCGGTCACGGCAAGCGCTCGTCCTATTACTCCGATTACACGTTCGGCGTCTGGACCGCGGGCGAGGGCGGCGACGAACTCGTGCCGGTCGGCAAGGCCTATTTCGGCTTCACCGACGAGGAGCTGCTGCAGATCGACCGCTTCGTTCGCCGCAATACCACGGAAAAATTCGGCCCCGTTCGCCATGTCGTGCACGAGCCGGAGAAGGGGCTGGTGCTGGAGGTCGCGTTCGAGGGCCTGCAGCGCTCGCCGCGGCATAAATCCGGCGTCGCCATGCGCTTCCCCGCATCAGCCGCCTGCGCTGGGACAAGCCGCCGAAGGAGGCGGACAGGCTGGAGACGCTGGAGCGGATGCTGAAGGTGGAGGCGGCGGAGATCGAGGCGTGATCTCGCCACGACGGCGGTGCGCTCCCTCCCCGCTTGCGGGGGAGGGTTGGGGAGAGGGTATCTCTGCGGTGGGACTCCCCAAGAGGAGAAAGCCCTCACCCGCGCCTTCGGCGCGACCTCTCCCGCAAGCGGGAGAGGTCGGGGCCCGCGGCCGGCAGTGTCGAAATCAAAGCCCGGTGCGCTTTGCCCGAATTAAACTCCCGTAACCCGATTGACGCTCGCTTGCGGGTTCCCCATGTGCCTCGCCGTGCCCTATAATGGGGTCGAATTCGCCCAAGGAGCTTGAGATGGTCCAAGACGTCAGAGATTTGCCGGCCGGCCGCAGCGATGGCCTGCACCGCTTTCTCGGCGGCTCGCCGCTGGCGGTCGCGTTTCGCCTGGTCCTGCTCTCGATCCTGGTCGGCGTCGTGCTGGCTACGATCGGCTTCGATCCCTGGAACATCCTCAACAGCATCCGCCTGTTGTTCCAGCGGCTGTGGGATCTTGGCTTCGATACCGTGAACTGGCTGTGGCGCTATTTCCTGCTCGGCGCGGTCATCGTGATCCCGATCTGGCTGCTGTCGCGCGTGTTCGGCGCGCCGCGCGGCCGATAAAGTTGGGAGTCCGCAGCCGATGCAACTACGTTTCGTCGGCTGCGGCGACGCCTTCGGCTCCGGTGGCAGGCTCAACACCTGCTTTCACGTCTCCGGGCGCGAGGCCAACTTCCTGATCGACTGCGGCGCGTCGGCTTTGCCGGCGCTGAAGCGGCTCGGGATCGAGCGCGACGAGATCGACCTGATCCTGATCACGCACTTCCACGGCGACCATTTTGCCGGGCTGCCGTTCCTGCTGCTCGACGCGCAATTCACGCGGCGGACTCGGCCGCTGACCATCGCGGGCCCGCAAGGCATCGAAAGGCGGCTGCGTGAGGTGATGGAAGCGCTGTTCGAGCATTCCTCCAAAACCAAGCAGCGCTTCGAACTTGATATCGTCGAGCTCGCACCCGAGCAAAGCAAGACCTTCGGCGCGGTGAACGTGACGCCTTATCCCGTCGTCCACGGCGAATCCGGTGGCCCTTTCCTGGCCTATCGCGTCGAGGCCGAGGGCCGCACGCTCGCCTACAGTGCCGACACCGAATGGACGGAGACGCTCATTCCGCTGGCGCATGGCGCGGACCTTTTCATCGCCGAAGCCTATATGTACGAGAAGCTCGTCAAGAACCATCTCAGCCTGAAGACCCTGGAACAGCATTTGCCTGACATCGGTGCAAAACGTCTCGTCCTCACCCATATGAGTGACGACATGCTGTCGCGGCTGGATGATATTGCGCATCTCGCCGCAGAAGACGGCATGGTCCTCGTATTCTGACATGCACGCGCCTGCTCCGCTCAAGATCGGCTCTCGCCAGGTATTCGCCATCGCAGGCCCTGCGATGGTCGCGAACCTGACGACGCCGCTGATCGGCGTGGTCTCGACCACGGCGATCGGGCGGCTGGACGATGCCGCGCTGCTCGGCGGGGTCGCGATGGCCTCCGTGCTGTTCGACTGCCTGTTCTGGCTGTTCGGCTTCCTGCGCATGAGCACGCTCGCCTTCACCGCGCAGGCGCTCGGCGCAGGCGAGGCGCGCGAGCCGGTCGCGATCCTGGCGCGCGGCTTCATCGTTGCCGGCCTGATCGGCGCCGCGCTGATCGTTCTGCAACTGCCGCTGGCCGCGGGACTGTTCGACTTCATGGGTGGCAGCGAGGGGGTGACGGCGGCCGCAAAGACCTATTTCAAGATCCGGATCTGGTCGTCGCCGTTCGCGCTCGCCAATTATGTCATTCTGGGCTGGCTGATCGGCCAGGCTCGTGCCAACCCGGCCCTGCTGCTCCAGGTCGTCATCAACCTCGTCAACATGGCGGCGACGATCCTGCTGGTGCTGGTCTACGACGCCGGCATCGCCGGCGCCGCGATCGCCGCGCTATTGTCTGAAGCGGTCGGCTTCGCGCTCGGCGCGATCGTCTGCCGCCACTATGCCAAAAGCGGCTTCGCCGTGCCCATCGCGACGCTGCTCGACCGCGAGAAGCTGCTGCGGATGCTGGCGGTGAATTCCGACATCATGATCCGCACCGGTGCGCTGATCACGGTATTTCTGTTCTTCACCGCCAAGGGGGCGCAGGCCGGCGACGTGACGCTGGCCGCCAATTCCGTGCTGAACAACTTCCTGTTCATCAGTGCCTTCTTCCTCGACGGCCTCGCCAACGCCGCCCAGCAGCTCTGCGGCCGTACCCTCGGCGCGCGCGATCCAAAAGGATTTGCTGCCTCGACACGGCTGGTGCTGATCTGGGGGCTCGGCTTTGCGATCGTCGTCGCCGCGGTATTCGCGCTGTTCGGGTCGGCGCTGATCGATGTCATGACCACGAGTGACGACGTCCGCCGTGCCGCGCGCGAATTCCTCCCCTTCGTCGTGCTCGCGCCGATCCCCGGTGTATTCGCCTTCGGCTTCGACGGTATCTATATCGGTGCGACCTGGGCGCGCGAGATGCGCAACCTGATGCTGGCCTCGCTGGTGATCTTCCTCGCCACCTGGTGGGCGCTGCAATCGTTCGGCAATGCCGGACTGTGGTGGGCGCTGATGGCCTCTTACGTCTCGCGCGGCGGCTTGCAGGCCGCGCGCTATCCGGCGCAGTTCAGGGCGACGTTCTCGAAATCGTAAAGAACCTGTAGCCCGGATGGAGCGCAGCGTAATCCGGGACTTTCACTCGTTGCACGAACCCCGGATTGCGCTGCGCTCCATCCGGGCTACGTCGCCTCCAATGACGATCGTGTCCCGGAGGCGCTGCAGCGTGAAACGCTGCTGCGCAGAGCCGGGACCCATCTCGCCGCGAACTCACTGTCTTATGGGCCCCGGCTCTGCAGCGCATCACTCCGTGCTGTGCTGTGTCCGGGGCACGAGAGTGCCTCACATCCCCGGCCAGTCTTCCGCCGTGAGCGTCGCGGCATCCGCGCCGACGATCTCGGACAGCGAATCGCGCCCGGTGCGGAGCAGCGTCGAGGTGAGGTCGCGCTTGATCTCGTCGACCAAGCCGAGGCCCTTGTAGACCAACGACGAATAGAGCTGGATCAGGCTCGCGCCGGCGCGGATCTTGGTCAGCGCGGCGCCGCCGGAGTCCACCCCGCCGACGCCGATCAGCGGGAACGCACCCTCGACACGCACATAGGTCTCCGCGACCATCCGTGTCGACAGGCGGAACAGCGGCCGCCCGGACAGGCCGCCTTGCTCCTTGGCGCGCATCCCTCGCGCAGCGTGCTCGGCCGCGCGATCGTCGTGTTCGAGACGATCATGCCGTCGACCTTGCGCGAACGGGCGACCTGCACGACGTCGTCGAGCTGGGCGAGGCTGAGATCCGGCGCGATCTTGAGCAGCACCGGTGTGTCGCCGGCCTTCTGCCTCGACACGCTCGCGCGTATCGATCACGCGCGCGAGGAGATCGTCGAGCAGCGCGCCTTCCTGCAGATTGCGTAGCCCCGGCGTGTTCGGCGAGGAGACGTTGACGGTGAAATAGCTGGCTACCGGCGCGAAGGTCTCGATCAGCTGGACGTAGTCGGCGACGCGGTCCGGCGAATCCTTGTTGGCGCCGACATTGACGCCGACGATGCCACCGTGCTGCGCGCGCGCCGCGAGCCGGCGCAGGGCGACGTCCGCGCCGTCATTGTTGAAACCCATACGGTTGATGATGGCCTCGTCGCGCTCCAAGCGAAACAGCCGCGGCCGTGGATTGCCGGCTTGCGGCTTCGGCGTCACCGAGCCGATCTCGACGAAGCCGAAGCCGAGCCGCAGCAGCGCGTCCGGCACCTCCGCGCTCTTGTCGAAGCCCGCGGCCATGCCGATCGGGTTGGGGAAGTTGAGCCCGAAGGCGCGCATCGCGAGCTTGGGGTCGTCCACGCGCGGCTTGATCGGCGGCAGGAAGCGCAGGCCCTGGATCGCCAGGCGATGCGCGTCTTCCGGATCGAGCCAGCGCAGCACCGGCAGCGAGAAAGCGTCGAAAGCGCGGATCACGGCGCAAGCTCCGGAACGTCGTGGCCGCCGTCGGAGCGGATGTTGAGGTTCATCACCGCGATGACGGCGCCGAGATCGAGCCTCGCCATAGAGATGCGGAAACAGCTCGTCATTGCGCGAGCGCTCCCAGCGCAATTCGCTGCCGAGCGCATCGCCGTCGACCTCGACCAGGAACAGCGCGCGCTGTCCGAAATAGTGCTTGCGCAAGGTCTCGGGAACCTGGGCGGCAGTGGAAAAATGGATGAAACCGTCGCGCGCGTCGTCCGCGCTGCTGAGGTAGACACCCTGCCGTTCCGCCTCACGCCAGGCCGAGGCCGGACAGATTTTGTAGATCTTGACCACCGCTTGCGCAGCCCTGTTGCTCTTTGAGTCTTTTGGGTTTTTTCGTCTATTGCGGGTCATTAAAACCCCGGCTCGACCGTAAAGGCCGCCCCTGCCGAACTCAAGAGTTAGCCGCCGCCACTTGCGCGAAAAACGGAAAACCGGTTGATTTGAGGACAGTTTTCCTGAGTTGCGACAGGCTGGACCTTGATGGTCAGACAGGCCAAAGCGCAGAGGACACTGACTCACGACCAGATCTGGGTCGCGCTGGATCGGCTGGCGGCGCGCGCCGGTCTGTCGCCGTCCGGTCTTGCCAAGCGCGCCGGGCTCGATCCCACCACTTTCAACAGGTCCAAGCGCGTGACCTCGGATGGCCGCGAGCGCTGGCCCTCGACCGAATCGATCGCAAAGGCGCTCGCCGCCGCCGATTCCTCGATCGAGAGCTTTGCGCGACTGATCGACGATGACGCCGGCGACGGCCGCTCGGTCCCGCTGCTCGGCTTCGCGCTCGCCGGCGCGAGCGGTGCCTTCGACGCGGCCGGCCTTCCCTCGGGAAAGGGCTGGACCGAAACCGTCCTGCCCGCCGCCGAGGACAGTCGCGCCTTTGCGCTGGAGATTTCCGGCGATGCGTTCGCGCCTGTCTATCGCGACGGCGACATCGTCCTGGTTTCACCGGACGCGCCGATCCGCAAGGGCGATCGCGTGGTGGTGAGGAGCACGGCGGGCGAGGTGACAATCGCAACGCTGCGGCGCCGCACCGCGAAGACCCTGGAGCTGCAGTCGCTCGATGCCTCGCAAGCCATGCGCACGATGGCGGCGGGCGACGTGGCGTGGATGGCGCGGATCGTGTGGACGAGCCAGTGATCCGGCGCCTCGTCAGCGCAAATTCGGCACCAGCCAGCGAAACAACATCACGGCCGCCAGGGCACCCAGCATTTCCGCGACCAGGAAGCCGGGAACGTCGATCGGACGAATTCCGGAAAACGTGTCGGTGAATGCACGCGCCACGGCGACCGCGGGATTGGCAAAATCCGTGGCCGTGAACCAGAAGCCGGCGCCGATATAGGTGGCGACCGCGCCGGCAAGAGCGGACGGCCGCATGCGCGAGCAGGTCCACACCATTCCGATCAGGCCGAACGTGACCAGGAATTCGCTCAACCATTGCGAGGGACCGCTGCGAAGGCGCGACGACAGCGCGTATAGCGGCATCTCGAACATCGCGTCTGCGATGGCAACGCCGGCAACGGCGCCGGCGAGCTGGGCCGGCACGTAGAATGCGGCGACGCGCGGGGCGATGTCGCCGCGACATGCCAGCACCAGCGAGACCAGCGGATTGAAATGGGCGCCTGACAACGGCGCGAGCCAGACGATCAGGGCATAGAGCGCGGCTCCCGTCGAGAGCGCATTGGCGAGCAAGGCCAGCGCGACATTGCCTGCTGCCAGCCGCTCGCCGAGAATGCCGGAGCCGACGATCGCGATCAGCAGGTAGGCGGTGCCGAGACCTTCCGCGACCAGAGACCGCGCGAGCGAGGCCCTGTCATTGCGGTCGCCGGCATGACGCAGCTCGCTCAACGCATCCACTGACGTCTCACAGCACTTCGAAGATCTTGTAGGCGACGGCGCCCTCGACGAGATAGCCCTTGCCGATACACACGATGTCATTCAGCCAGGCGTAGGTCCGCGAGCCGGTTTCGAACAGCGGGTTGGTGCGGAAATAATATCCGGCGGGATCGACCTTGGTGCGCCCAGCGGGATCGGCCATCTCGGCGCGCAACGCCTGCGGCGTCACCCAGCGGCCGCCATAGGTCATGTAGATCAGCTCGCCATCATGCGTCCGCAGCGACAGGCGGACATCGAGCGTCATGGCGCCGTCGGCGCGAAACAATGCCCAGTCGCCGCCGCCCCGCAGCACCTCGCCGCGCAGGCGCGGGCCTTCGAACGATCCCTTGGTCGCGCCGAACAGCACGCGCTGCCCGACGGGGCCGGCGCCGAAATTGAGGCGCGGATCGAGATCGACGACGATGTCCAGGAGATGCCGGGTTGCGAGATCGCCGACGGATTTGATGCGGGGATCGGCCATGGTCTGATGCTCCCTGGGGGCGTGGATTGAAGGGTGTCGCGATCTAGGCCGCCTGTGCGGCATCGCCAAACAGCTTGCGCCTGACCGCATCGGTCGAGACGCCGGATTGGGCGCAGAGCTCGGAGAGATCGAAGACGAAGCGCTCATGCGCGATTCTGTCGTCACGAAAGCCAAAGGTGATGAACACCGGCAGCTCGGCCCGACGGCCGTTTGGTACGACGCCGAAACGCTCACCCGTCATCGTCATCCGGGCGGTGCCCCAGCAGACCAGCGTGTCGGCGGAATTGGCGTGGCCCTCGAGCGTCACGTGGTAGTCCGGGAAGGACTTGAAGAAGCGCGTCAGGATGCGCTCGTTGTCGGCACGGCCCTGCACCCGGGTGCCGAAGGCCGGCGTCTCCAGCACCATGTCCGGATGCAGGACTTGCAATGCCGCAGGGACATCCTGCCGGCTCTTCGCGATCGCCAAACATTCCGCCAGCTCGAACATGCGCTTGCCGTCCATCGCTCACCTCTCAAACATTCTACGCGTCTAATACATACATCGTGTATGTTATATGGTGTTTGATACCGGCGCGTCAAGCATTAGGTTGCGCGTGATGCGGGCGAAGGATCCTCCGAAAAGTCGTCGGGAAGAGTACAGCGAGGCCACCAGGCAGGCGCTGCTAGATGCCGGACGCGAAGCGTTTGCCGCCAATGGCTTTCAGGCGGCGGGCATGGAGGCGATCTCGCGGGCGGCGCGGGTCACGCGCGGCGCGTTCTATCACCACTTCGAGGACAAGAAGGCGCTGTTCGACGCCGTGGTGGTTGCCATGCAGCGCGAGGCGGCCGCGAGGATCGAGGCCGCGGCGCTGGGCGAGCGCAAGATCTGGGACCGTCTCAGCGCCGGCATCGACGCCTATCTCGACGCCTGCGAAGAGCCGGACTATGCGCGCATCGTCATCCAGGAAGCGCAGGCCGTGCTCGGCGAACCCCGCTACCGCGAGATCGAGGAGAGCTATCCGACCGCGCTCCTGATCGCGACGCTGCGGGCGTTGAAGCGCGACGGTGAATTGAACGCGGACGATGTCGATCTGCTCAGCCGGATGATCGACGCGATGATCTGCAAGATCGGGCTGTTGCTGCCCTATGCGGACGATTCCAGGAAGCTGCGCAGAAACGGTCAGAAGATCGTGGCGACGGTATTGGAGGCCTTCCGCACCAAGGCGTGAGCCTGCATTGATCCCCGCGAGCGTCCGCGATCGCCATTGCGACTCACCGGCCCTCTCGCATAGGTTGCGCCGATATTATCGGCCCAGCTTTATCTTAGGGGAATACGATGAATCGTCGTCACGCATTGAAGGCCCTCGCGGGTCTCGCGCTTTGTCCGCTGTGCAAGCCGGCCTTCGCCGCCGAAGGCGCGCATTGGAGTTACGAAGGCGCCGGCGGCCCGGCCAAATGGGGCGATCTCGACGCGGCCAACAAAGCCTGCGCGGTCGGCCTGCAGCAATCGCCGATCGACATCGAGGGGACGATCAAGTCGCAATTGCCGCTTCTGAAGCTGAATTGGGGCAAGAGCGCTGACACGATCGTCAACAACGGTCACACCATCCAGCTCAACTTCGCCGAGGGCAGCACGTTGATGCTCGGCGACGTCAAGTACAAGCTGCTGCAGGTGCACTTCCATCGGCCGAGCGAGCACATGATCGGCGGCAAGAATTTCCCGATGGAGGCGCATTTCGTCCATCGCAACGAAGCCGGCGGCCTTGCCGTGGTCGGCGTGCTGATGGCCGAGGGCAGGCCGAACCCGGCCTTCGGAAAGATCGTCAAGACCATGCCAGCGGCGGAAGGCCCCGCGGTGAAGGCGGATGCGGGCATCGATCCTCACACCCTGCTGCCCACCAAGCTCAGCTATTTCCGCTATCCCGGCTCGCTGACGACGCCGCCCTGCTCGGAAGTGGTCGAATGGCTGCTGCTGACCACGCCGATCCAGGTCTCGGCCGGCGACGTCGCGGCGTTCGCAAAGCTCTATCCGATGAATGCGCGCCCGGTGCAGAAGGACAACCGGCGGTATGTGCTGAGGTCGATCTGAGCTGCGTCACTTCGGGACGTCGCGGCCTGGTTCGATGTCATTCCCCGCGAAGGCGGGGAATCCAGTACGCCGCGGCGTTTCGATTCTATAACCACGGCCTCTGGGATGCTGGATCGTCTGCCCCTGTGCGCAATTGCGCACCAGGCGGACGATGACATCGAGAGTTCGCCTCACGCGCTCCTTGCCAGCGCGCCGTCGATCATGTTCACCGCGTTCTGCACGCCATACACCGCGACGAAGGAGCCGAAGCGCGGGCCCTTCTCCTGGCCGAGCAGCACCTGGTAGAGCATGTTGAACCAGTCCAACGTGACGCCGGGACGGCCGTCCTTGCCCTTCTTGACCTGATCGAGGAACGGCTCGCGGCGGCCGATCTCGTAGACGACGTTCTGGATGTCCTCGGCGGACGCGTCCGGCGCAAGCTGCGACAGCGCATCGCGCAGATCCTGCAACGCGGCGCGCTCGGTGTCGGTCGGCACGCGGAACGTCTTCGTCGGCGCGACGAAATCGCGATAATAGTTGATGGCATAGCCGACCATCGCGTCCAGCTTCGGATGCGTCTGCGGGCTCACGCCCGGACGATAGCGGCCGATGAAACCCCAAAGCGTCTCGGCATTCTCCGCGTTCGACGACGACACCAGTGTCAGCAGCAGCTGGAAGGTGACGGGCATCTCGCTCTTCGGCGGCTTGCCGTTGTGGACGTGCCAGACCGGATTGCCGAGCTGCTGCTTGGCGTCCTGCTTGGCGAAGCCGTCGCTGAACTGCTGGTAGTCGTCGACATTGCGCGGGATGACGTCGAAATACAGCCGCTTCGCCGCCTTCGGCTCGCGATACATGAACAGCGACAGCGATTCCGGCGAAGCGTAGCGCAGCCATTCGTCGATGGTGAGGCCATTGCCCTTCGACTTCGAAATCTTCTGGCCCTTCTCGTCGAGGAAGAGACTCGTAATTGAAGCCCTCGGGCGGCGTCGCGCCGAGCGCCCTGGCGATCGCGCCGGACAGCTTCACGGAGTCGATCAGGTCCTTGCCGGCCATCTCGTAGTCGACGCCGAGCGCGACCCAGCGCATCGCCCAATCGGCCTTCCACTGGCACTTGACGTTGCCGCCGGTAACGGGCGTCTCGACCTCCTGGTTGGTATCGGGGTCGACATAGGTCACCGTGCCGGCCGCGACGTCGCGGCGGATCATCGGCACTTGCAGCACGATGCCCGTGGTCTTGCTGATCGGCAGGAACGGCGAATAGGTGGCGCGGCGATCGGGGCCGAGCGTCGGCAGGATGATCTCCATCACCTTGTCGTAGGCGGCGAGCATCTTGAGCAGCGTCGCGTCGAAGCGGCCCGAGGTGTAGTAATCGGTCGAGCCTCGCGAACTCGTAGTCGAAGCCGAAATGGTCGAGGAAGGCGCGCAGCCGGGCATTGTTGTGGTGGCCGAACGAGGGGTACTCGTTCGAGAACGGATCCGGCACCCGCGTCAACGGCTTGCCGATATGAGCGGCCAGCATCTCCTTGTTGGGGACGTTGTCCGGCACCTTGCGGAAGCCGTCCATGTCGTCGGAGAAGGCGAGCAGGCGCGTCCTGACCTTGTCCTCGGTCAGCACGCGGAAGGCATGGCGCACCATCGAGGTGCGCGCGACCTCGCCGAACGTGCCGATATGCGGCAGGCCCGACGGGCCGTAGCCGGTCTCGAACAGCACCTCGTCCTTCTGGCTCTTCTTCAGCCGCGCGACAATGGCCTTGGCCTGCTCGAACGGCCAGGCGTTGGATTGTTCGGCGAGCGCACGCAGATCGCTCGGGCTCATGCTGGGATCGATAACGGACATCAAGAAGGGCCTCCGGGCCGCGGAAAATAGCGATTTTCGCGCGGAATGCAAAAGTTGCGACGCAGCTATCGCGGGAATCGTAGGGTGGGCAAAGCGAAAGCGTGCCCACCATTCTAGAAGACGTGGGCACGGCGCTTTGCGCCTTTGCACACCCTACGGTAGTTCGTTCGCCGCAAGCGCAGCGATCATTAAAACGGGCTCACCGAGAAATACCGCAGCCATAGATCGGTATAGCGGCCTTTTTCCCAGACCCGGAACAGCGCCCAGTTCAGGGCCTGGCGCAGCACGTCGTTGCCCTTGCGCACGGCGATGCCGACGCCTTCGCCGAAGAAGCGGCTCTCGACGAAGGGGCCGCCCGAGAAGGCGCAGCAATCGCCGGAATCGGTGCCGTTGATCCAGAACGCCAGCGCGATGGCGTCGCCGAAAATGAAATCGACCTCGCCCTTGCGCAAGGCGGCGCGCATCGCCTCGTCGTTGGGATAGGGGTGCAGCTCCGCGTCGGTGAACATGGCCTTGAGATAAGCCTCGTGCGCGGAGCCGGCGATGACGCCGACCTTCTTGCCCTCGAGATATTCAGGCCGGATTTCCGGCATCACCGCGTCCTTGCGCGAGGCGAAGCGCGCCGGCACGCGGTAGTAGGGATCGGTGAAGTCGACCCGGGCGCGCAGCTGCGGGCTCACCGCCATCGAGGCGATGATGGCATCGCCCCGGTTGGAGGAGAGCGCATCGACCAGCGTCTCGAAGCGACGCATCTGCACCGTGCAGGTGACCTTGATCTCCTCGCACAGGCTGCGGGCGAGATCGACGTTGAAGCCGGCCGGGTTGCCGTCGGCGCCGGTGTAGTTGAACGGCGGGTAGTCGGTCTCGGTCAGGAAGCGGATCACGGTCAGGCGCGACAGATCCGGCCGCTCGGGGCGCCGCCGCGGGTCCCAGAACCCGGGCACGGCCTGTGGGGCCGCCTGGGGCGCGACTTGCGGCGTGGCCTGGGGCCCGCCGGGGCTTGCTTGGCGGGAGCCTGGGCGTTCGCGACGGGCGGGGCCGCGAGCAGGCAGGCGCCCACGACGAGCCCGGTCAGCAAGCTACGGGCAGATTTGGACGATTTCGCCTGTTGCGATGGAGCCATCGGCCGGAAATGAACGAATTTCGTTGGGATCGGAGGGCCTTATAGACCATCCCGGCGGGAAGGCGAGCCGAAATGCGGGATAGGTAAAAGTCCCTCCGCCGTCATGCCCGGGCTTGTCCCGAGCATCCACGAACTTTCCGGCCGCCCCAAGAACGTGGATGGCCGGGATGAGCCCGGCCATGACGACGTGGAATGCCTCGTTCGGCCCTCAGAGATACTTCTTCAAATCCGCCGCCGCCTCTTCCGGCGTCCGTTTCAGGTTGAATGGCGAGACGAAGCGGCCGTCGCGGTCCATCAGATAGATCAGGGCGGTGTGGTCCATGGTGTAGTCGCCGTCCTTGGTCGGCACCTTCTTGGCGTAGACCCGATAGGAGGTGACGACCTTGGCGGTCTCGGCGGGGTCGCCGGACAGGCCCTCGAGGTGGGGATCGAAGCTCGACAGATATTCCTTCATGGTCGCCGGCGTATCGCGCTCGGGATCGACCGAGATGAAGACGGCATTGACCTTGTCGGCGTCCTTGCCCATGGCGCGCAGCACCTCCGAGATCTCGAACAGCGAGGTCGGGCAGACGTCGGGGCAATGGGTGTAGCCGAAGAAGATCAGGGTCGGCTTGCCCTTGAGGTTCTTCTCGGTGACGGCCTTGCCGTTCTGGTCGGTGAGCTGGAACGGGCCGCCGATCGCGGCCGGCTGGGCCACCTTGCTGACCCCGCCCATGGCCCAGAACATGATCAGGAGCCCGACAACGAGGCTTGCGGCGAAGGCGGTCGCGATCACCAGCGGACGGGTGGCGGAACTCATGAGCGGAAAACTTCCTGTCGCGGATCAGAAGCAGGCGGCGAAACCGGTCCTGATCATTTCGAAGAACATCTGGGTGCCGTAGTGGAACCACAGCCCCAGCGCGCCAAGCAGGAGCAATCCAAAGACCGCCGCGCCCGACCACAGCAGCACGGACGGCGTCCGGCCGGCAGTGGACGAATTGTCCTGTAACGGATGCGTCGGGTGCAGTGGTTGAGCCATGACAACGATCGGGGGCGAAGGCCCCGGTTCCCAAGCTCACAGATAGGCTTTGGCCAGCCGGCGGGCAAGGCGCCGCCAGCCTTCAAGGCGCCGCCAGCCCTCAAAGGCGCCGCCAGCCCTCAAGGCGCCACTGGCGGGTCGGAATGATCCTGTCAGCTTGGCCGCGTCAGTGCAGCAGCTGGCCGCGGGCGGATTCGACCTGCTCCCCTTGCGGGAGAGGCCGGCGCGACGGCTTGATGGTCGAAGCCTGCGCGTCCAGGTAGCAGGGCTTGTACATGGCCTGGAGCTGCTTGCCCTTCAGGAACAGCATGTGCGGGGTGAGGCCGCCGCGCTGGCTGATCCAGCGCTTCACCTGCGAGGGGTACATCGCATAGAGCATCTGGGTCGCTTCGGAATTGGTGACGGCGCGGCCATTGCTGCCAAAATCCCAGGCGGCGTGGAAACCGAGCGTCGCGCTCGAGGTCACGCAGATGCGGTCATGCGGGATGGCGCCGAGGACGATGGTGCAGGCGGAGGCGCACAGGCCGTCGATGATGACGGTCTCGCCGGATTGACGCAGGTCCTGATACTTGTCGACGTAAGTTCCAATCCGGCCACCGCGGTCATCCGCGATCCGAACCACCGCGTGAGAAGCCCCCATGCCAGCGATCAACAGAACCGCCGCAAGCAACCCCGTCAGAAACTTCATTGTCCCCCGCCCCGGTCGAATTCGAATCTGCGTGTCAGGTGGTGATGCACTGCTAGCGTCCGTCGTAACCGCGGTTTTGTCTAGGCAGGCCGGCTGGCTCAAAACAAATTCAAATCCAGTGTTGCGTCCGCGCTGCACTTGGTGGGTCTCTATCCCAAAGTGGAACAAGTTAACGATGTCTTGCGCGTCACGCACTTGATCTCAGTTACAACCGCTGGCTTCAATCCGGGCAAATACAGGGGGGAACCCATGAAAGGGGGAATCATGGCAAAGGGGAAAATCATGGCTGAGGAGACGGACGTCATCGTCGTCGGCGCCGGATTGTCGGGTCTCGTTGCCGCAACCGAGATCGCGGATGCGGGCAAGCGCGTGATCGTGGTCGACCAGGAGGGCGAGCAGTCGATCGGCGGCCAGGCGTTCTGGTCGTTCGGCGGATTGTTCCTGGTCAATTCGCCCGAGCAGCGCCGGCTCGGCATCAAGGACTCCCAAGACCTCGCCATGCAGGACTGGCTCGGCACCGCCGGGTTCGACCGCGACGAGGATTTCTGGCCGCGCAAATGGGCCGAGGCCTATGTCGCGTTCGCCGCCGGCGAGAAGCGCGACTGGCTGCGCGCGATGGGCCATCGCATCTTCCCCGTGGTCGGCTGGGCCGAACGCGGCGGCTACGACGCGATGGGCCATGGCAATTCCGTGCCGCGCTTTCACGTCACCTGGGGCACCGGGCCCGGCATCGTCGAGCCGTTCGTGCGACGCGCGCGCGAGGCGATGAAGAATGGCCGGCTGACCTTCAGGTGTCGCCATCGCGTCGATGCGCTGTCCATCACCAACGGCACGGTCGATGGCGTCAGCGGCGCCGTGCTCGCTCCTGACAATGCCGAGCGCGGCAAGAGTTCTTCCCGCAACGTGGTTGGTGAGTTCGCGCTCAAGGCGCAAGCCGTGATCGTTGCGTCCGGCGGCATCGGCGGCAATCACGAGCTGGTGCGGCAGAATTGGCCGGAACGCCTCGGCGCGCCGCCAAAGTTCATGATCTCCGGCGTGCCCGAACATGTCGACGGCCGCATGATGGGCATCACGGAGAAGACAGGCGCGCGGCTGATCAACCGCGACCGCATGTGGCACTATGTCGAGGGCATCCAGAACTGGTCACCGATCTGGCCGCGCCACGGCATCCGCATCCTGCCGGGGCCTTCGTCGATGTGGTTCGACGCCACCGGCACGCGGCTGCCGGCGCCGCTGTTCCCCGGCTCCGACACGCTCGGCCAGCTCAAATACATCATGTCGACGGGCTATGAATATTCCTGGTTCATCCTGACCCAGAGCATCATCAAGAAGGAGTTTGCGCTGTCGGGCTCGGAGCAGAACCCCGACCTGACCGGCAAGAGCTGGCGCATGACGATCAAGCGCGCCACCAACAAGGGCGCGCCGGCGCCGGTGGAGGCGTTCAAAAGCCATGGTGTCGACTTCATCGTGCGCGACAAGATCGAGGACCTCGTCGCGGAGATGAACAAGCTTGCCGGCAGCGACCTTCTCAAGCTCGAGCACATCAAGATGCAAATCGAGGCGCGCGACCGTGAGATCGCCAACCCCTACGTCAAGGATTCGCAGGTGATGAACATCCACAATGCGCGCCGCTATATCGGCGACAAGTTGATCCGCACCGCGTCGCCCCACAGGATCCTGGATCCCGAGCATGGGCCGCTGATCGCGGTCAAGCTCAACATCCTCACCCGCAAGACGCTGGGCGGCTTCGAGACCGATCTCGACTCGCGCGTGTTCGGCGCAGAGGGCAGCGTCATCCCCGGCCTCTATGCGGTCGGCGAAGCCGCTGGCTTCGGCGGCGGCGGCGTGCACGGTTATCGCTCGCTGGAAGGTACTTTCCTCGGCGGCTGCCTGTTCTCGGGCCGCAATGCGGGACGCGCGGCGGCGAAGGCGGTGGGATAGATCATGCGGCGGTGGATGCGCATCGGGGCGCTGATCGCGGCATTGATCGCGGCCTCGGCCGCATCCGCCGAGACGATCGACGTCAATGGCGTGAAGCGCTCCTACACCGCGCAACTGCCGGCGAAGAAGCCGGCGCCGCTCGTGGTCGTGCTGCATGGCAAGACCCAGCGCGGCGCCGATATGATCTCGCGGACGGCGTGGCCGCAGGTCGCCAAGCGTGAGGGTTTCGCCGTGGTGTTCCCCGACGGTCTCAACCATGCCTGGGCCGATGCGCGAACGAAGGCGGGACCTGCGCTGCGCGGCCCGCCCGAGGGTACCGACGACGTCGCCTTCATCGCAAAGCTCGTCGAGAATCTGGTGGCGACCGGCACCGCCGATCCGAAGCGGGTTTACGTCACCGGCATCTCCAATGGCGGTGCCATGGCGATGACGCTCGTCTGTGCCCGTGCCGATCTGTTTGCGGCGGGTGCGAGCGTGATCATGAATCTCACCGACGAGGCCGCCGTCACCTGCCATCCGTCACGGCCGCTGCCGATGCTGCTCATGAACGGCACGGCAGACCCGCTGGTGCCCTATGCGGGCGGACGCGGGTCGAGCTATTTTGCCGCAGACGGATTCTGGTCGACCGAGGAGACGCTGGCGTTCTGGCGCAAGCTCAACGGCTGCGAGACGGATGACGCAGCGAGCGCCGATCTGCCCGACAGGAACGCTGCGGACCAATCCACGGTGACGCGGATCTCCTCGCGCTGCCCTCGAGGCCACGACGTCGTGCTCTATCGCGTCAACCATGGCGGCCACCGCATGCCCGGGTTCTCGCCGGACGCCCGCTTCCCGAGGGTCGCGGCCGGCCTGCTCGGGCCGCAGAATGCCGACATCGACGGCGCCGAGACGATCTGGGCTTTTTTCAGTCAGTTTCCTTGAATCGGCACATGCTTGGCGGTGGCGCATGCGCCGCAGGTAACGCATGCGCCCCGGGGGTGGCTGACCGCGAGGCGCTGCGCTAGACAAGGCCGCCATTCCAGTGAGGAGATCTGCAAATGAGCATTCAGCGTTTCGAAACCGGCCCGCGCATGAGCCAGGTCGTCGTCCACGGCAACACCGTCTATCTCGCCGGCGTCGTCGCCAACAAGGCGGCCGGCGAAAGCGTGACGAAGCAGACCCAGGACATCCTGGCGACCATCGACGGCCATCTCGCCAAGGCCGGCACCGACAAGTCGAAACTGCTCTCGGCCACGATCTACATCACCGACATGAAGACCTTCAGTGAAATGAACGCGGTGTGGGACGCCTGGGTGTCGCCCGGCAACACGCCTGCGCGCGCCACCGTCGAAGCCAAGCTGGCGGCGCCGCAATACACCGTCGAGATCATGGTGGTTGCCGCGAAGTAATCGTCGCAGGCAATCCGTAAGCGAATGGAGCGCGATGAGACCCTCATCGCGCTCCAATTTTTTCGCGCAACGATGACCTCAGAGGTAATCGATCAGCGCGCGTGAACCTTCGATAGTCAGGGACAGCCGATCACGGCCCCATCGAAGGAGAATACCATGACCGACCCCGTCACCATCGCCCGCCGCTACATCGAACTCTGGAACGAGCGCACGGCTGGCCGCCGCCGCGAACTGCTCGGCGAGAACTGGACCAATGATGCGAGCTATGTCGATCCCCTGATGAAGGGCGATGGCCGCGACGGCATCGAGGCGTTGATTGCCGGCGTGCAGCAGCGCTTCCCCGATTTCAAGTTCAGTCTGATCGGCGAGCCGAATGGCTACGGTGACCACGTCCGCTTTTCCTGGGGCCTCGGTCCCGACGGCGCCGACAGCCCGATCAAGGGCACGGATTTCGCCGTGCTGAAGGACGGCCGCATCAGGAGCGTGACCGGATTTCTCGATCAGGTGCCGGCCGGGGCGTGAGACCGCCGGCCCTTCGTTGCGCGAGTACGACAGGGAACTGAGTTTGAACTTCACATGAGGTCGTCATGCCCGGGCTTGTCCCGGGCATCCACGATCTCGGTGCTGCACACAAGGCGTGGATGGCCGGGACAAGCCCGGCGATGACGACGGTGGAGACCGGCGTGCCTGATGGACAGCGTCATACGCGATAGTCCCGTCGCAGGAGAGGGCCGCACCCCTCGACGAAGCCATCTCTACGGCTTACCTGACATGGTGTGACGCGCCGTATCCCCAAAATTCAGGCCGAGACGCCTTCGCTGCTGCCCGACCGCTTCAAGGCGTGGTTCGCGGCCCGCGGCTGGTCGCCGCGCGCGCATCAATTGGCGCTGCTGGAGAAAGCGCGCGAGGACGCCAGCGCGCTGCTGATCGCACCAACCGGCGCCGGCAAGACGCTGGCGGGATTTCTGCCGACCCTGGTGGAGCTTTCGACCGAGGCGGCCGAGCGGAAGGCGACTGAGAAGCAGAGCCTCGTCTCCACCGGCCGCAGCCTGCAGCGAACCGGCGGCCTGCACACGCTCTACATCTCGCCGCTGAAAGCGCTCGCCGTCGACATCGCACGCAATCTGGAACGGCCGATCGCGGAGATGGCGTTGCCGGTCAAGGTCGAGACCCGCACCGGCGACACGCCGGTGTCGCGCCGCCAGCGCCAGCGGCGCTATCCGCCTGACGTGCTGCTGACGACGCCTGAGCAGCTTGCGCTGCTGCTGTCCTCCGACGACGCGCCATTCCTGTTCTCCTCGCTGAAGCGCATCGTGCTCGACGAGTTGCATGCGCTGGTGACGTCCAAGCGCGGCGACCTGCTCTCGCTCGGCCTCGCACGGCTGTGGCGGCTGGCGCCGCAGATGCGCGCGATCGGCCTGTCGGCCACGGTGGCCGAGCCGGATCAGCTCGCGCGCTTTCTGGTGCCGCAGCCCGATGAAGAGGAAGCGGCGGCCGACATCGTCGTTGCCGGCGGCGCCGCGCCGCCGCAGGTTCAGATGCTCGACACGCGCGAGCGCCTGCCCTGGGCCGGCCACAGCGCGCGCCACGCGCTCCCCGAGATCTACGAGCTGATCAAGGCGAACAAGACCACGTTGGTGTTCGTCAACACCCGCAGCCAGGCCGAGATGCTGTTCCAGAATCTCTGGAGCATGAACGACGACGGCCTTGCGATCGCGTTGCATCACGGCTCGCTCGACGTCGCCCAGCGCCGCAAGGTCGAGGACGCGATGTCGGCAGGACGCTTGCGCGGCGTGGTCTGCACCTCCTCGCTCGATCTCGGCGTCGATTGGGGCGATGTCGATCTCGTCGTCAATATCGGTGCGCCCAAGGGCTCCTCGCGCCTGATGCAGCGGATCGGCCGCGCCAACCATCGCCTCGACGAGGCCTCGCGCGCGGTGCTGGTGCCGGCCAATCGTTTCGAAGTGCTGGAGTGCCGCGTTGCGATCGACGCCATCGCCGAGAATGCGCAGGACACGCCGCCCTTGCGCACCGGCGCGCTCGACGTGCTGGCTCAGCACGTGCTCGGCTGCGCCTGCGGCGAGCCGTTCCTGTCCGATGAGCTTTATGCCGAGGTGCGCACAGCTGCGCCCTACGCCGAGTTGTCGCGGCAGGATTTCGACGACGTCGTCGATTTCGTCGCTTCCGGAGGCTATGCGCTCAAGACCTATGAGCGCTTCGCCCGCATCAAGCAGGACAAGGAGGGCCGCTGGCGCGTCGCCAATCCCAAGGTGCGGCAGAGCTACCGGATGAATGTCGGCACCATCGTCGAGGACGATATGCTGAAGGTGCGGCTGGTGCGCTCGCGCGGCGGCGGTCAGGGAAAAACGGGCGGCTCCACCGGCGTGATCGCACGCGGCGGCCGGCTGCTCGGCGAGATCGAGGAGGCCTTCATCGAAGGCCTCTCGCCCGGCGACACCTTCGTGTTCTCAGGCGAGGTGGTGCGCTATGAGACCCTGGTCGAGGATCAGGTTTACGTCTCGCGCGCGCAAGACCGGGATCCGAAGGTTCCCTCCTACATGGGCGGCAAGTTTCCGCTCTCGACCTATCTCGCCGAACGCGTGCGCCGGCTGCTCGATGACGGACGCGCCTGGGGCGGCCTGCCGGAGCAGGTGCGCGACTGGCTGTCGCTGCAGAAGGATGTCAGCCGCGTGCCTGGGGTGCGCGAACTGCTGGTCGAGAGCTTTCCGCGCGCCAACAAGCACTACATCGTCTGCTATCCCTTCGAGGGACGTCTCGCGCATCAGACCCTCGGTATGCTGCTGACGCGCCGGCTGGAGCGCGCCCGCGCCCGGCCGCTCGGCTTCGTCGCCAATGAATATGCGGTGGCGATCTGGGCGCTCGGTGATCTCTCCTTCATGATCCGTGATGGCCGGATTGATCTCAACGCGCTGTTCGATCCCGACATGCTCGGTGACGATCTCGAGGCTTGGCTCGCCGAATCCGCCCTGATGAAGCGCACGTTCCGCAACTGCGCGATCATCTCCGGCCTGATCACGCGCCGGCATACCGGCGAAGAAAAGAGCCGCCGCCAGGTGCTGTTCTCGACCGATCTCGTCTACGACGTTCTGCGCAAGCACCAGGCCGATCACGTCCTGCTGCGCGCCGCACGTGCCGACGCCGCCACCGGCCTGCTCGATTTGCGCCGCCTCGGCGACATGCTCGCCCGCATCCACGGCCGCATCACCCACCGGGAACTCGACCGCGTCTCCCCGTTGGCCGTGCCCGTGATGCTGGAAATCGGTCGCGAGTCAGTTTATGGCGAAGCTGCAGACGAGCTTTTGGCCGAAGCCGCCGACGAGACTCGTCAAAGAGGCGATGGATAGAAGCGGGTAAGACGTGACGACAGGCGCGCAGGTTTCGGAGGATCTCGACGACATGCGCGTGTCCACGGTCACCATCAGCGACGTGACCTTCGCCGCCGATCTTTCCGGCGCGCTGTTCTGGGACGAGCAGCGCCTGCTCGTCGTCTCCGACCTGCATCTGGAGAAGGGCTCCAGCTTCGCGATGCGCGGCGTGCTGCTGCCGCCTTACGATACGCTGGCGACGTTGAGCCGTCTCTCTGCTGTCATCTCCCGCCATAATCCCCGAATGGTGATCGCGCTCGGCGATAGTTTTCACGATCGCACGGCGCATGAGCGGTTGTCGGCGGACGATCGCGAGGCCGTCGCCGCGCTCCAGGCCGGTCGCGACTGGATCTGGATCTCCGGCAACCACGATCCGTTGTTGCCGCGCGATCTCGGCGGCACTGTCGCCGAGGACGTCGCGATCGGCCCGATTACCTTCCGTCACGAGCCGACCGGCGCGCGCGGCGAGATCGCCGGCCATCTCCATCCCAAGGCACGCGTCTCCGCGCGGGGCCGCTCGATGGAGCGCCGCTGCTTCGCTTCCGACGGGATGCGCGCGGTGATGCCGGCGTTCGGCGCCTATGCCGGCGGCCTCAGCATCCGCGACGCCGCCTTCGCAAAGATCTTTCCGAAGAACGGCTTCGTCGCCCATCTGCTCGGCGACCGTCGCGTCCACGCCATTGCGGCCTCGCGCTGCTCCTGAAATTTCGGCGGGGCGCAGAACAAATTAAGAACACTTTAGCAAGTCTTTGATATATCATTGTGATTCGGCGCGTTGCCGACACAATATCTAGCGTATGTCAGATTTTGCGAGGACTAGATGTCCACCATCGCCTTCGATCAATTTGCCCTCACCCGGATCGCCGATTTCGCGCGGTCGCTGTCGCGGCTGCATCAGGCGGCGCGGCGCCAGCGGATCGACGACGACCAGTTCGACCGCGAGTTCAACGCGGTGTGCCAGTCGATCTGGGGCTACACCATCGACGACGTCAGCGATGATCTGTTCGCGGCCGAGGATCATCTGTTTCTGGACACGCTGGACGAAGCGCAGGCGCGCATCTTCGCGGCCGAGCAGGGCTATGACCTCGTCAGCGATCACGGCATGCTGACCGACTGGTGGGGCTTTTGCTGGATGATCCTGGCCGAGAAGCGTGGCCTGCTGACGGCGGAAAACCGCGCCGCCGCGCGCGCGGCGATCGAGGAGAAATATCTGGCGGCACCGAACGTGATCGGGGTGATCATCGGGAGGTGATGCTGTGCCCCGGACGCAGCGCAGCGCTCCTTCAGCGGTGCGCTGCAGTGCCGGGGCCCATATCTCCTGGAGTAACCGTGTGGCGTGGGTCCCGGATCTGCGGAGCGGCGCTACGCGCTGCACCGCGTCCGGGACACGAGAGCGACCTAATCCAGCCCCGCCCGCTTCGCCGGCTTCTGCGTTGCCGTCTTCGGCACCGTTACATCGGGCAGCGTCTCGCGCACGATCTCCGCAGCGGGCGTGTCGGCCGACACCGTTTCCGCCCGCACCGGAGCCACCTTCATCTCGCCGAGGCGGGCACGGACCTGGGCGGTGAGGCCGGGATAGGAGGCAACCGGGGTGAAGTCCGCCGCCTGGTCGTTGCCGACGCGGATGCCGGTATAGGCGACGAGACCGTCGGTGGTCGCAATCACGTCGCCGGCTTTCAGCGAGGAATCCAGCGCCAGATCGACCGGGGCAAGGCCGACCGGCTCACGGCCGTTGCAGGTGCAGTCCGACCGCAGCGCCTTGCGATAGGCGAAGGCGTTCTCGCTGTCGGCGTAGCGCTCGCCGGTCTGCGAGGCGGCGCCGTCGATCGAGGAGCCGAAATAGACCTTGGTCGCGCTGGCGGGACAGAACGCCTGACACATCTGCGCCGGCGAGGCGAGGCCGCGCATCAGCGGAAAATATTTGCCGTCGCAACTGCGCACGCAGAAGGCCGGGCCGGAGCCGCCGGCCGCTGCCGCGCGGGTCGGCGGCACATATTGCGGGGTTGCGGCGTTCTGTTGCGCGGTGAAGGGATCGGCGTAGGAGGCTCGCCTGCTGCGGCACCTCGCGCTGCGGCCGCTGCTGCTGCATGCCGCCGAAGAAGAAGTCGAACAGGCCTTCGGCCGAAACCGGGGCGGGAGCCGCAAGCAGCGGGGCTGCAAGGCTGGCGGCCACAAGCATCGCGCGACGCCGCCGGCGCGCATGGGACAGGACTGTACGCAACGCTCACTCCACCCGACGCTACTGAACCGGCCGGGATCCCCTTGGGGATCTCAGCACATGATTCACCATAAGACGGGATGGTAAATGAGGGTTGAACGCGTGCGGGTTCTGCGGCCGCACGTGCGCCGAAAGCGCTGCGCCGCGCCCGGGACAGGAGGGCTGTTACGCCTTCAAAAACTCCGAGGCCTTGTACAGCGAGCGGAACGGCAGGCCGGCCGCACCGAACGTGTCGGTGGCGCCTTCCTCGCGGTCGACCATGGTCAGCACCAGCACCACCTCGGCGCCGGTCTCGCGCACGGATTCCACCGCCTTCATCGCCGAGCCGCCCGTCGTAGTGACGTCCTCGACGATGACGACGCGCTTGCCCGCCAGCGTCTCGCCCCTGGGCAGGCCTTCGATCGCGAGCTTGGCGCCGTGCTCTTTCGGCTTCTTGCGGACGAAGAAGGCCGCGATCGGATGGCCCTTGATCCAGGAGATCTGCGCCAGTGCGCCGGCGAGCGGCACCGCGCCCATCTCGAGGCCGCCGATGAAATCGAGATTGTCGTCCTTCAACGCCTCATAGGTCAGCTCGGCCAGCAGCGTCGCTCCTTCCGGATCGAGCATGGTCGGCTTGAGGTTGAAGTAGAAATCGCTCTTGCGGCCCGACGCGAGCGTCACCTCGCCGCGGCCGAAGGAGCGCCGGCGGATGATTTCGAACAGGCGGGCGCGGGAAGCGGATTTCGACACGGTGGGTCCCTCGAACAGCATTTTGAGAGGAGGCGGAATTTATCCGCGACAGCCGCGACATTCCAGAGGGGGCGTCCCTCGTCAACAGGGATCGGCCATCCCCGACCGTCGGTTGTGGGGGTGCGACCTTCTGGGGTAGGTGAGAGCCCGGATCGGGCCCGATACCTCCCTGGGAGGACACGGGCATGGGAAGGAAACGAAAATGACCATCGAGCTGCACACCTGGAACACGCCGAACGGCCGCAAGATCTCGGTCGCGCTGGAGGAGATGGGGCTGCCCTACAAGGTGATCCCGGTGAACATCAGCAAGGGCGAGCAGATGGCGCCGGAGTTCCTGAAACTCTCCCCGAACAACAAGATCCCCGCGATCGTCGACCCTGATGGCCCGGACGGCAAGCCGGTCAGCATCTTCGAGTCAGGCGCGATCCTGCTCTATCTCGTTGAAAAGACCGGCAAATTCCTGCCGAAATCGCTTTCGGCGCGCATTCCCGTCTACGAATGGCTGATGTGGCAGATGGGCGGCTTCGGCCCGATGCCCGGCCAGGTGCACCATTTCATCGCGCTCGAGAACGAGCAGGACCGCGCCTACGGCCTGAAGCGTTACATGGCCGAAACCCGCCGGCTCTACGGCGTGCTGGACCGCCGCCTCGCCGACCACGATTTCGTCGCCGGCGACCTCTCGATTGCCGATTTCGCCATTCTCGGTTGGGCCTGGCGCCACCCTCGCCACAAGGTTGATCTGGCCGACTTCCCCAACGTCAAGCGCTGGTACGAGGCCCTGATGGCGCGCCCGGCCGTGAAGCGGGGCATGGAGGCGAAGCTGGATTGATCTGGCACGAACTCTCGTGCCCCGGACGCGGCGCAGCGCGTCCGGGACAAGAGCGGCTTTGGGGCGTCCCCTCACACCTTCTTCGCTTCGACCGCCATGCGCACCGCGAGCCCGGCCAGCACCGTGCCCATCAGCCAGCGCTGCACCAGCATCCAGCTTGGACGGCTTCCCAGGAACAGCGCGATCGAGCCGGCCGCGAGCGCGATCATCGCGTTGACGCTGACGCTGATCGCAATCTGGATTGCGCCCAGCACGACCGACTGTGTCAGCACGCTGCCGGCGGCGGGATCGATGAACTGCGGCAGCAGCGCCAGATAGAGCATCGCGATCTTGGGGTTGAGCAGGTTGGTGACGAAGCCCATCGCGAACAATTTGCGCGGGCTGTCCACGGCAAGCTTCTTCACCTGGAACGGCGAGCGTCCGCCCGGCTTCACCGCCTGCCAGGCCAGCCAGAGCAGATAGCCGGCGCCGGCAAAGCGCAGCGCGTCATAGGCAAAGGGAACGGCGAGCAGCAGCGCCGTGATGCCGAACGCCGCGCACAGCATGTAGAACACGAAGCCGAGCGCGACGCCGCCGAGCGAGACGATGCCCGCCGCCGGCCCCTGCGTGATCGAGCGCGAGATCAAATAGATCATGTTCGGTCCCGGCGTGAGCACGAGACCAAGGCAGACGAGAGCAAAGCCGAGCAGGGCGGAGGTGTGGGGCATGGCCGAACCGGGTTGGAATATGGTCCGGTTCTAATATGCACGGTGCCGTGGAGCCATCGCGCAATTGCTCGGAGGACAATTGAGGTCTCGCCTGTCGCCCCACCGTCGTCCCCGCGAACGCGGGGACCCATACCCCAGGGAGAAGTTTGTGGCGAGATCGTCATGGGCAATCTTCGCTTAACTTCTCCCTGTGGGTATGGGTCCCTGCGTTCGCAGGGACGACATCGAGAGTGTGGCGACGGCGGGCGGAAGCGGGGAGAGGCGAAGACGCAGTCCTCAGTGCGCCTCGTCCCAGTTGTTCGCCGCGCGCGCGTCGACATGCAGGGGCACCGAGAGCAGCACGGCCGGGAACGGCGCGTCCTGCATGACGTGCTGCACGACGGGCAGCGTCGTCTCGACTTCGGCGTCCGGCACTTCGAAGATCAGTTCGTCGTGCACCTGCAGCAGCATCTGCGCCGACAGCTTCTTTGCGGCGAGCGCGTCCTCGACCCGGGTCATGGCGCGGCGGATGATGTCGGCGGCGGTGCCCTGCAGCCGCGCGTTGATGGCGGCGCGCTCGTTGAAGGCGCGCACAGAGGCGTTGGAGGCCTTGATGTCAGGATAGTGGCATTTGCGGCCGAACAGCGTGGTGACGTAGCCGTTCTGCCGGCAGAAATCCCGCGTCTCGTCCATATAGGCGCGAATGCCGGGGAAGCGCTCGAAATATTTCTTGATGTAGGCCGAGGCTTCCTCGCGCGCGATGCCGAGCTGGTTGGCGAGGCCGAATGCGGAGATGCCGTAGATGATGCCGAAATTGATCGCCTTGGCGCGGCGGCGGATCTCGCTCGGCATACCCTTGATCGGCACGCCGAACATTTCGGACGCCGTCATGGCGTGAATGTCGAGGCCGTCGCGGAACGCCTGCTTCAGCACCGGAATGTCGGCGATCTCCGCGAGCAGGCGCAGCTCGATCTGCGAATAGTCGGCGGAGACCAGCTTGTGCCCCTTCGTCGCGATGAAGGCGCGGCGGATCTTGCGGCCGTCCTCGGTACGAACCGGGATGTTCTGCAGGTTCGGCTCGTTCGACGATAGCCGGCCCGTCGTGGTCGCGGCCAGCGCGTAGGTGGTGTGGACGCGATGGGTCTGCGGATGGACATAGGTCGGCAGCGCATCGGTGTAGGTCGATTTCAGTTTCGAGACCTGGCGCCACTCCAGGATCTTCCGCGGAAAATCGTGGCCCTGCTCGGCGAGGCTCGTCCAGCACCTGGGCGGTGGTCGACCAGGCGCCGGTCTTGGTCTTGGTGCCGCCCGACAATCCCATCTTGCCGAACAGGATGTCGCCGATCTGCTTGGGGCTGCCGACATTGACCGGCTCGCCCGCGATCTCCTGGATCTCGGCCTCGACGCGCGCGGCGGTCTGGGCGAAGTCGCCCGACAGCCGCGACAGCACCTGGCGGTCGATCGAGATGCCACGCCGCTCCATGCGTGCAAGCACCGCGACCAGCGGCCGCTCCAGCGTCTCGTAGACCGTCGTCATGTGCTCGGCGACGAGGCGCGGCTTCAGCACGCGCCAGAGCCGCAAGGCGACGTCGGCGCCCTCGGCCGACAGCGCGGCGGCCTTGTCGATCGGCACCTGGTCGAAGGTGATCTTGCCCTTGCCGCTGCCGAGCAGCTCGCTCTCCTTCAGCATGGCATGACCGAACCAACGCTCGGACAACGAGTCCGGCTCCTGCGAGCCGCGGCCGGCATCGAGCACGTAGGAGATCAGCTTCGCATCGTCGGTGTTGCGCAAGGTGATGCCGTGCTGCGCCAGCATCACGGCTGCGAATTTGATGTCGAAGCCGATCTTGAGGATGCCCGGCGATTCCAGCACCGGCCGCAACGCCTCGATCGCATCCGCATGCTTGACTTGGTCCGGCGCGAGGCCGGCGTCGAACAGGCCGCCATCGCCGCCGGACTGCTTGTGCGCCAGCGGCACGTAACAGGCTTCGTTCGGCGCCAGCGCCAGCGCGATGCCGCAGAACTCGGCCTGCATCGGATCGATGGAGTTGGCCTTGAGGCTCGATCGCGACATGGCCGGTGTCATGGATGCGGGCGATGAAGGCGTTGAGGCTCCTTCAGCGACTTGATCGCCTGATATCTGGCTCGATCGACCGGGAGCTTGCGCAGGGCCTCCTCGCGCGCGGCAGCCAGCGAGATCGGCGCGCCCTTGAGGCTCGCCCCTTTGTCGCCCTTGTCGCCGCCGGTTACGGTTGCGGCAGGAGCAGCGAAGAGATCGCCCGAGGTCTCGGACGAAGTTGCCTTCGCGGCCGCGCCGCCGCCCTTGGCAGCACTGCTGTTGCTCGCATCGGCATCGACATTGGCCGGATCGATCTGCGAATAGTCGGCGACGCGGCGCGTTGGCGTCGAAAATTCCATCGCCTTCAGGAAGGCGACCAGCTTGCGCGCGTCCGGCTCGTGGACTGCGAGGTCGTCCAGCGGCACCTCCAGCTCGACCTTGTCGTCGAGCAGCACGAGTTGCCGCGAGATGCGCGCCTTCTCCGCATTCTCCAGCAGCGCCTCGCGCCGCTTCGGCTGCTTGATCTCGGTGGCGCGGAACAAGAGCTGTTCAAGATCGCCGTATTCGACGATCAGCTGCGCCGCGGTCTTGATGCCGATGCCGGGCACGCCGGGAACGTTGTCGGTGGAGTCGCCGGCCAACGCCTGCACCTCGACGACCTTCTCCGGCGGCACGCCGAACTTCTCGATCACTTCGGGGATGCCGATGCGGCGGTCCTTCATGGTGTCGTACATCATGATCTTGTCGTTCACGAGCTGCATCAGGTCCTTGTCGGAGGACACGATGGTCGTGGTGGCGCCGCGCGCGCTGGCCTGCCGCGCATAGGTCGCGATCAGGTCGTCGGCCTCGAAGCCGCCTTGCTCGAGGCAGGGCAGGTCGAAGGCGCGCACGGCTTCGCGGATCAGCGCGAATTGCGGGATCAGGTCCTCCGGCGCCGGTGGCCGGTGCGCCTTGTACTCGGGATAAATCTTGTTGCGGAACGTGACTTCCGACTTGTCGAACACGATGGCGAGATGCGTCGGCCGGTTGTCGGCGGGCATGTCGCGCAGCAGCTTCCACAGCATGTTGCAGAAGCCGAGCACGGCGTTGACCTGCAGGCCGTCGGACTTGCGGTTCAGCGGCGGCAGCGCATGATAGGCGCGGAAGATGTAGCCGGAACCGTCGACCAGGAAGATGTGGTCGCCCTTGCCGGCGGTCTTCGCCGAAACCGGTTTGGCAGCAGCTGGCGCAGCCTTTTTGCTGTCGGCGGCCTTGGGCTCAGCAGCCTTGGTGTCAGCTTTGGCGGAGGTCTTCGGGGAGCTTTTGGGCATGGCCGCAATGTATGAATTTTTGCGGGCTTTGACAGCCTCAAGGGCGCGATTTTTGGTTGGATTCCCACATCTCTCGTCGTCCCCGCGAACGCGGGGACCCATAACCACAGGGAGAAATTTGGCGAAGATTGGCAGTGACGGGGCCCGGTACGAAGACCGCAATCCGTCGATAGATCACGCGGTATGGGTCCCTGCGTGCGCAAGGACGACAGCTATTCCGCCGCCTGCAACCGCACGCCAGCCTTCTTCGGCGCAATCCAGAACGCGGCCGGCCGCTCGAACAGGAAGTGCGCATTGAGCCGCAACGCGATCCGCCAGATCGCGAGTGCGCCGAGCACGCCGGCGACGGTGACGATCAGGGATACCGTGCCGATATCGGAGATGATGCCGGTGCGCAGCAGCAGCGTCCGTGTTGCCGCCATCGGCAGGAAGAAGGCGAGATAGATCACGATCGAATGCTCGCCGCAGAAGCGCAGGAAGTTCATCCATTGGGCGCGCGCGAGCAGCGTGCCCATGGTGATGATCGCGCAGGCGCCGGCAAAGCCGAGCACGAGCGAGACGATCTTCCATTCGCTGGCGCCCCACACGACGAGGCCGGAATTGACCAGCACCCAGGTCGCGAGCGCTGCGAGCGCCAGCGCGGGATGCCTCCGCGCGCGATCCGACAGCGCGAACACGTAAGGCGCGAACAGATAGCCCGAATAGAAATAGACGAAGCGCGAGCAGAATTCGTCGATCGCGGTCCAGCCGGTCGAGATGCGGGCCGTCTCCAGCGCGGCGGCAATGAGCCAGATTGCGAGCGGCGGAATCTTGCGTGTCAGTTTTGTGACGACGAAGAAGATCGGCAGCAGATAGATGAACCACAGTGTGCCGAACGGCTCGACGAAGGATTCCAGATACAGCAGGCCGGCATGGTGCCAGCTCGTCTCCGCCGCGAAGGAAGGCGCCTTGAAGCCGAACTGGATCGTCACCCAGACGACATAGAAATAGGCGAAATGGACCACCTTGCGATCGAGATAGGTGCGCCAGTCGCGGTCGATCACCAGCGGCAGGAACAGGCCCGAGATCAGGAAGAAATCCGGCATCCGGAACGGCTTTGCGAAGGCCACGAGAACATGCATGAAACCAGGCTGGCCAGCGGCGAGCCTCGACCCCCAGCACCGAATGCATCATCACGACCATGATGATGCAGATGCCCTTTGCGTAGTCGACCCAGTCGACACGCGCGGCAGCCGTGGCGTTAACGTCTCCGTTGCCTGCGATTGTGCCTGATGGTGCCATGGTGTCTCTTTTCGAGGCGTGTTCCGCCCCGTTTTGTTCGGGGGTGGGTCAGTGTGGGGCCGCTACGGTTTCCCACTTCTTTACCGATTCACTTTCCGTGCCGCTTTTTTCGATCCGGACTGTTCCTTCCCTTCGGGAAAATGCTAAACCGCCCCTCGTCGGGGTTTCATTTTCGTTAACCAATCTACAACAGGGATTTTCATGCGCATCGCGATGATCGGCACGGGTTATGTGGGACTGGTGTCCGGAGCCTGCTTTGCCGATTTCGGTCACGACGTCACCTGCGTCGACAAGGACGAGAAGAAGATCGCAGCGCTCCACCGCGGCGAGATCCCGATCTACGAGCCCGGCCTCGAAGAGCTGGTTGCGACCAACGTCAAGGCCAAGCGCCTCGACTTCACCACCGACCTGAAACAGCCGGTCGCCGATGCCGATGCGGTGTTCATCGCGGTCGGCACGCCCTCGCGCCGCGGCGATGGTCATGCGGACCTGTCCTACGTCTACGCCGCCGCGAAAGAGATCGCGCAATCGCTTCAAGGCTTCACCGTCGTGGTGACCAAGTCGACCGTACCTGTGGGCACCGGCGACGAGGTCGAGCGCATCATCCGCGAGGCCAATCCCAACGCCGACGTCGTGGTCGCCTCGAACCCCGAATTCCTGCGCGAGGGTGCGGCGATCCGCGACTTCAAGTTTCCCGATCGCGTCGTGGTCGGCACTTCCGACGAGCGCGGCCGCAAGGTGATGGGCGACATCTATCGCCCGCTGTCGCTGAACCAGGCGCCGCTGATGTTCACCGCGCGCCGCACCGCCGAGATGATCAAATACGCCGCGAACGCGTTCCTGGCGACCAAGATCACTTTCATCAACGAGATCGCCGATCTCTCCGAAAAGGCCGGCGCCAACGTCCAGGAGGTCGCGCGCGGCATTGGCCTCGACAACCGGATCGGCACCAAGTTCCTGCATGCCGGTCCCGGCTTCGGCGGCTCGTGCTTCCCGAAGGACACCAAGGCGCTGATCAAGATCGCGCAGGATTACGACGTGTCCTTGCGCATCGTCGAATCCGTCCTCGCCGTCAACGAGAACCGCAAGCGCGCGATGGCGCGCAAGGTGAGCCAGGCGCTCGGCGGCAATCTGCGCGGCAAGACCATCGCGGTGCTCGGCCTCACCTTCAAGCCCGACACCGACGACATGCGCGATGCGCCGTCGATCCCGCTGGTGACGGGCCTGATCGACATGGGCGCCAAGGTCAAGGCGTTCGATCCCGTCGGCATGGAGCAGGCCAAGGGCGAGCTGCCCAGCATCATTTATTGCGAGGACGCCTATGCCTGCGCGCAAGATGCCGATGCGCTCGTCATCGTCACCGAATGGGTGCAGTTCCGCGCGCTCGATCTCAACCGGCTGAAGAGCGTCATGGCGCAGCCCGTCGTCGTCGACCTCCGAAACATCTACCGTCCCGAAGAGATGGAAGCCGCCGGCTTCACCTATGACAGCATCGGCCGCCCGTCGGTGCAGGGCTGACGATCCTCGATCCCGAATGATTCCGTCATGGCCGGGCTTGCCCCGGCCATCCACGTCTTGTTCACTGCCGGGTGAAAGAACGTGGATGCCCGGCATTTTCGTGCGAAGACGCGCTTCGCGCTTTTGCCCGGGCATGACGACCGGATAGATATTTGCCTCGCAAATTCGACACGCCCCTCCCGATCGATGCCGTGCTCGACGACCTATCGCGCACGCTGGAGGCGCACAATGCCGCCGTGCTGGTGGCGCCGCCGGGCGCCGGCAAGACCACGCGCGTGCCGCTGGCGCTGCTCGACGCATCCTGGGCAAAGGGCAAGAAGATCATCGTGCTGGAGCCGCGCCGTATCGCGGCGCGGGCGAGTGCCGATCGCATGGCCAGGTCGCTGGGCGAGCGCGCCGGCGAAACCGTCGGCTACCGTGTCCGGTTCGGCTCCAAGATCTCACGTGCGACGCGCATCGAGGTGGTGACCGAGGGCATCTTCAGCCGGCAGATCCTCGACGATCCCGAACTCACGGGCGTTGCCGCCATCCTGTTCGACGAATTCCACGAGCGCTCGCTCGATGCCGACATGGGCCTGGCGCTGGCCCGCGATGCGCAGACTGGCCTGCGCGAGGATCTGCGCATCCTCGTGATGTCGGCGACGCTCGACGGCGCGCGCGTGGCAAAGCTGCTCGGCGATGCGCCCGTCGTCGAAAGCGAAGGCCGCGCCTTCCCCGTCGAGACGCGCTATCTCGGCCGCAAGGCAGATGCGCCGATCGAGCGGCAGATGGCGGATGCGATTGCGTCCGCGCTGCGGGCCGATAGCGGCTCGGTGCTGGCCTTTCTGCCGGGTGCCGCCGAAATCCGTCGCACCCAGAATTTCCTCAGCGAGCGCGTGCAGGATGCCTCGATCGAGATCGTGCCGCTGTTCGGCGCGCTCGACGCCGCGGTGCAGGATCGCGCGATTTCGCCCGCGCCCAAGGGCATGCGCAAGGTGGTGCTGGCGACCTCGATCGCGGAGACCTCGTTGACGATCGAAGGCGTGCGTATCGTGGTCGATTCCGGGCTCGCCCGCGTGCCGCGCTACGAGCCCGACATCGGCCTGACCCGGCTCGAGACCGTGCGTGCCGCGCGCGCGGCGGTGGACCAGCGTCGCGGCCGCGCCGGCCGCACCGAGCCGGGTGTTTGCTACAGGCTCTGGGACGAGCCCCAGACGGCTTCGCTCGCGCCCTACACCCAGCCGGAAATCCTCAGCGCCGATCTGTCCTCGCTCGTGCTAGATCTCGCGCAATGGGGCGTCGCCGATCCCGCGGCGCTATCATTCCTCGACCCGCCGCCCGCGCCCGCCTGGAAGGAAGCAAAGAGCCTGCTCGAAGAGCCTCAATGCGCTCGATGGCGATGGCCGGATCACCGCCGAGGGCAAGAGCCTGCGCGCGCTGGCGCTGCCGCCGCGGCTGGCGCGCATGATCGTGGATTCGCATCGCGCCGGTGAGGGAGAGGCCGCCGCCGAAATCGCAGCCATCATCACCGAGCGCGGGCTCGGTGGCGACAGCGTCGATCTCGAACACCGCCGCGATCAGTTTCGCCGCGACCGCTCGCCGCGCGCCGCCAGCGCCCGGGACCTTGCGCGCCGCTGGGCCTCGCAGGTCGCGGCCTCCGAGAAGGCGGGACCGCAGGACGATCTTTCGACCGGTTTGATGCTCGCTTATGCCTTCCCGGACCGTGTCGCGCGCAACCGCGGCAATGGCAGCTTTGTGCTTGCCAACGGCCGCGGCGCCGCGGTCGAGCAGACCTCCTCGCTCGCCCGTGCGCCCTATATCGCGATTGGCGAGATGACGGGCACGGCGGCGAGCGGTCGTATTCTGCTGGCCGCGCAGATCACGCAGGATGAGATCGAGCAGCATTTTGCCGCGCATATCGAGAGCGCCGACGAGATCTCCTTCGACCGCGGCGCGATGGCGCTGCGCGCACGGCGCAAGCGCGTGCTGCATGCGATCACCCTGTCCGAAGCGACCATGCCCGTGTCGCCATCGGAGGACACCGCGCGCATTTTCGCCGATGGATTGATCGCGGCCGGCCTCGACCGGCTGCCCTGGTCGAAGGCCGCCAAGCAATGGCGCGACCGCGTGATGTTCCTGCGCAAGGCTGAGGGCGACAGCTGGCCGGACCTGACGGATGACGGATTGATCGCGCGGCGCGACGACTGGCTGGTGCCTGCGCTCTACGACAAGATCGCGCTGAAGGACATTTCGCCGGGCGATCTCTCCGACGCGCTGATGGCGCTGTTGCCGTGGGAGATGCGCGCGCGGCTCGACCGCGAGGCGCCGACGCATTTCGAGGCGCCGACGGGGAGCGTGCTCGCGATCGACTACGAGGCCGAGCAGGGGCCGACCATCGCCGTGCGGCTGCAGGAATTGTTCGGCCTCAACACCCATCCCTCGATCGCGGCCGGCAAGGTGCCGCTGGTGCTGGAATTGCTCTCGCCGGCACAGCGCCCGGTGCAGGTGACGCGCGACCTTCCCGGCTTCTGGCGCGGCAGCTACGCCGCTGTCCGTTCTGACCTGCGCGGCCGTTATCCGCGCCATCCCTGGCCCGACGATCCCGCGAGCGCCGTGCCCACCCGCCGGGCGAAGCCGCGCGGGACGTGACTGCCGTTGCCCGGCGTTCGCGGCCGGCAACGGAATGTGAAGTGCGCATGGGGGTTCCAGTGCCGCCACAGCGTCATGGCCGGGCTTGTCCCGGCCATCCACGCCTTTCCACGCAGCACGGAGAACGTGGATGCCCGGGACAAGCCCGGGCATGACGAGCTCTCGGGTTTCGATGCGACTTCGCGGGCTCCAGCAGGGAGAGGTTCAAATCATCGCATTAACCGTCCGCTCATCCTTTTCGTCAAAATGACATGGGCGCAGGCGTGGCTCCGCTCGCGGTCGGCCTTGCCGCGTGGTGAAATCGGGCTTTCGGCTCGGAAGTGGTGTAATGCGTAACATTATGATCATCGCGGCCGTCCTGATCGGCCTCGGCACCTTCATGGCGCAGATGGCGGACAAGATGAGCCTCCGCCTCCGCAACCTCGGTGCCGCGTACCACGGTCGCCGTCGCGGCGACGGCACCAGCCGCGGGCCGCAGTCTCGCCATTTCCCGCGACGGCCGCGGTCATTTCCAGACCGATGGCCGGATCGAGGGGCAGCGCATCGGCTTCATGGTCGACACCGGCGCCTCCGTGGTTGCGCTGAATGAGACCTCGGCGGCCCGTTTTGGCCTGCGTCCCTCGCGCAGCGAGTACAACGCCACCGTCTCCACCGCCAACGGCACCATCAAGGCCGCCCGCACCCGCATCGCCATGCTCGACGTCGGCGGCCTGATCGTGCGCGACGTCGATGCCATGGTGCTGCCGGACGAGGCGCTGTCGGAGAACCTGCTCGGCCTCTCCTTCCTGTCCCGCCTGAAGCGCTTCGAGTATGCCAACGGCCAGATGGTGCTGGAGCAATAGGGTTCGTTCCGGCCTGATGAGGCCTCCCTTAAGGCCAGTTTGGGTGCTATATTCCACCCATGGACAGCCCCGACGCGATTGCCATCCTGCGACAGTCCGAGCGCGCCCTTCGCGAGAGGGGTGTCTTGCACGCGGCGTTGTTCGGTTCGGTCGCGAGGGGGACAATCATCCCGGCAGCGATATCGACATCATGGTCGAGATCGATCCAGACGCGCGGATCACTGTCTTCGACTACGTCGCGCTCAAGGAATACATTTCCAATCTGTTTGACGGCCGGGTCGACGTCGTCAATCGCGACGGTCTGAAATCATACGTCGCTCCAGCCGCGACGGCCGACGCTGTCTATGCCTTCTGATCGCATCGATGGGACGCTGCAAGACATCTTGCATCACATCAATTTGGCGACCGAATTCGCAGGAGGTCTGGATCGCGATGCATACGCGGCGGATCTGCGGGCGGTCTATGCCGTAACACGGTGTCTGGAGATCATCTCCGAAGCCTCTCGTCGTTTGCCGGAGGGTCTGAAGGCGAGACACCCGGCAATCGCATGGAGGCAGATGGCAGCGGCGGGCAATGTCTATCGCCACAACTACGAAGATGTTGCAGCACGTCTCGTGTGGGAAACCGTTCAGCAGGCCCTGCCTGCCCCCAAGGCAGCGGTCGAGGAGGAGATTGCACGGCTGCAGAGTTAACCCGTTCTGGTCATACATTTCGTGCCGCCCCGGCGGTAACGTTTCTTCGTTACCAAACTGCCGCAATTATCGGCCATAAGCCTGCATTCCCGCCTTCCGCTGCAGCCCGGCATTCGCTAAGGCTGCCTCAATTCCTGCCCTTTTCACGAGACCGTCTCAATGTTCCCGAAGCCGAAATCCGTCCTTCTGCCAAACACCTATGCCTTCGAATCCGAGCCGATGGTGAAGCCGACGGGCTTCCGCGAATATGACGCGCGCTGGTTGTTCCAGAAGGAAATCAACCTGATGGGCGTGCAGGCGCTCGGCATGGGGCTGGGCGCGCTGATCGCCGAGCCTCGGCGTCAAACAGGAGATCGTCACCGGTCACGATTTCCGCGGCTATTCGGCCTCGATCAAATATGCGCTGATCTCCGGCCTGATGGCCGCGGGCTGCAAGGTGCACGACATTGGTCTTGCCGTGACGCCGATGGCCTATTTCGCACAGTTCGATCTCGATGTGCCCGCCGTTGCGATGGTCACGGCCTCGCACAACGACAACGGCTGGACCGGCGTGAAGATGGGCGCCAACCGTCCGCTGACCTTCGGGCCCGACGAGATGACGCGCCTGAAGGAGATCGTGCTCAACGCCGAGTTCAAGAACAAGGCTGGCGGCGCCTACCAATTCCACGAGAATTATCCGGCGCGCTACATCGCCGATCTCACCTCCCGTCCGAAGCTGAAGCGCAAGCTCAAGGTCGTCGCGGCCTGCGGCAACGGCACTGCAGGCGCGTTCGCGCCGCAGGTGCTGGAGGCGATCGGCTGCGAGGTGATCCCGCTCGACACCGAGGCTCGACCATACCTTCCCGAAATACAACCCGAATCCTGAGGACATGGAGATGCTGCACGCCATCCGCGACGCGGTGCTGCATCACAAGGCCGATGTCGGACTCGGCTTCGACGGCGACGGCGACCGCTGCGGCGTCGTCGACAACACCGGCGAGGAGATTTTTGCCGACAAGGTCGGCGTGATGCTGGCGCGCGACATGTCGGCGATCCACAAGGACGCGCATTTCATCGTCGACGTGAAGTCGACCGGCCTGTTCGTCACCGATCCCGTGCTGCAGAAGCAGGGCGCCAGGACCGACTATTGGAAGACCGGCCATTCCTACATGAAGCGCCGCACCAACGAGACCGGCGCGCTCGCGGGCTTCGAGAAGTCCGGCCATTTCTTCTTCAACAAGCCCTATGGTCGCGGCTATGACGACGGCCTGGTCTCGGCGATCGCGATCTGCGACATGCTCGACCGTGCGCCCAGCAAGTCGATGGCCGATTTGAAGGACGCGCTGCCGAAGACCTGGTCGTCGCCGACCATGTCGCCTCATTGCGCGGACGAGACCAAATACGGCGTCATCGACCAAGTGGTGAAGCATTTCGAGGGCTTGCAGGCCAAGGGTGCCAAGATCGGCGGACAGTCGATCCGCGATCTCGTCACCGTCAACGGCGTGCGCGTCACGGTCGAGGACGGCAGCTGGGGCCTGGTGCGCGCCTCCTCCAACAAGCCGGAGGCTCGTCGTCGTGGTCGAGAGCCCGGTCTCCGAGCAGCGCATGCACGACATGTTCGAGATGGTGAACAGCGTGCTGCGCACGCATCCCGAAGTCGGCGAGTATAATCAGACGATCTGAGCTGGCTAGCCACAGCTGTCATGCCCCGCGAAGTGTTTAGTCCGGAGACATGGCTGACACCTGTTCGGACACATCACTGACAGGTTGGCCATTGGTCAAGTCGATCGATGCGACCTGCCAGCTGGCGAAGAAGATACCGTAATGGCCATCGCGGTCCAGCGGCCGAATGGCGAGGCGCTCGCGGGCGAAGGCCTGGGGAACCTTCCAGAAGCGTCCCTTGAAGGAGATGTAGGGTCTTGTCGATGAGACTCTGCGCACGATCTCACCACTGTCGTATTCGACGATCGGAACGCGAGCCGGCATGGCACGGGTGCTCGGCCGGAAGCGATCGGCGGGGACGTGCATATCGAGGCCCTGGTGGGGACGCTCCAGATTGTAGACTGGCCGCCAGGTGTCGAGGGCGCGCTGGACTTCCGAGAGAGTGCGGAAGCGACGCATGGCAAAAACCTCGGCCTTCAGGGTGCGATGGAAGCGTTCGTTCTTGCCGCGCGCCTGCGGGTGACAGGGCCTGGCATGCACCACCCTGACACCGAGCTTGAGCAGCCACACCTTCAGCCCGGTCCAACGAACACCTGACGTATCGCCCCACGGTGAGCCATTGTCGGTGTAGAAAGCCTCCGGCAGGCCGTAGCAGCGAAACGTCGTCGTCAGATGATCCTGCACGGTAAGACGCTGCTCGTCGGCGCAGGCCTTCAGGCACAGGACATAGCGCGAATGATCGTCGACAATAGTCAGCGGATGGCATCGCGTCCCGTTGGCGAGCGGCAGATGACCCTTGAAGTCCATCTGCCACAGCAGGTTGGGAGCTTCCTTCTCGAAGCGATGCCCCGGATTTGGCGGTGCATTCTCGCTTGGCTTGACCCGACCGTGCCGCCACAGGATTTGGTGTATCGTTGACGGCACGGGCACCGTCTGACCGCGCCGCTTCAGGCAGTGAGCGATCTTCCGCGCTCCCCAAGCCGGATGCTTGTCCCGAACGGCCAGAACCTGCGCCTCGACCGCAGCCTCACTGCGCTTGGGCATCGCATGCGGGCAACGGGAGCGGTCGGCCAGTTCTCGATCGCCAGCCTGCCAGCGCCGCAGCCATTTGTAGCCCACGTCAGGGCTGATGTTGAACCGTCGGCACAACTCGCGCCGATTGGCGCCTTCCTGCAAAGCCAGCCGCACGAACTCGTGACGCTGATCCATTGCTGACACCTCACTCCAGGGCATGGACGGCCTCCCGAATCGGACCAATCCAGCCAATCTTGATGTGTCAGCTATGTCTCCGAACACCCGTCAGTGATCTGTCCGGGCTAAACAGAAGGCGGGGCATCCAGTACGCTGCGGCTTCTCGATTCAATCACTGACGTCACGGAATACTGGATCGCCCGGTCAAGCCGGGCGATGACAGCGTTTGCGCGGCGGCTACGTCTCACGCCGTCCGCAGCGAGCCCAGGAAGCCGTCGACCTCGGCCTTGAGGCGCTCGGATTGCGATGACAGTCCGGCGGCGGCCTGCTGCATCTTGGAGGCGGCCATGCCTGCCTGCTCGGAAGCCTTGCTGACGCCGACGATATTGTTGTTTACCTCGCGCGTGCCGGTGGCGGCCTGCTGCAGGCTGCCCGCGATCTCGCGCGTCGCCAGGCCCTGCTGGTCGACCGCGGAGGAAATCTGGCCGGAGATCTGATCAATCTCCGCGATGGTCGCGCCGATCGCCTGGATCGCGTTGACGGCATCGCTGGTTGCGCCCTGGATACTCTGGACCTGTGCCGATATCTCCTCAGTGGCTTTCGCGGTCTGGTTTGCCAGCGCCTTCACTTCGCTCGCGACGACGGCAAAACCCCTGCCGTGCTCGCCGGCACGCGCAGCTTCGATGGTGGCATTGAGCGCCAGCAGATTGGTCTGGCTCGCGATGGTCTGGATCAGCGTGACGACTTCGCCGATCTTCTGCGTGCCGCTGGCAAGGCCCTCGACCACCTCGTTGGTGCGGCGGGCCTCGCTCGCGGCCTTGGCCGCGATCTCGGCGGAGCGGGAAACCTGCTGGGTGATGCTGCTGACCGACGCGGTGAGTCTCTTCGGTCGCAGCCGCAACCGTCTCGACATTGCTGGAGGCCTGGTTCGATGCCGAGGCCGCGGCGGCGGTTTGACGAGCGGTGTCCGCGCTGTTGTCGCTCATCGCCGACGACAATTGCTGCACTTCGCCGGCGGCGACCGCCACGGCCTGCACGATGCCGCCGATGCTGCGCTCGAAATTGCTGGCGAGCCGCTGCTTGGCCGCCTCACGTTCTTCCTTGGCGCGCTGCTCGATGTCGTGTCGCTCGCTGTTGGCCCGCGCTTCCGCGGCCATCGCCGTCTGAGCCTCGGCCGTCTTGACGGCCGTGGTCTCGAACAGCTCCTGGAGCTTGAGCGCGAGCGCGATCAGCACGCCGGCTTCGATCAGCAGGATCACGGCATGCAACACGACGCGGCCGAAATCGGAACCGCCGGGATAGATCGCCGCGGGCAGCAGGAAGTTCAACGCGATATGATGCAGCGCGACAGCGACCGTCGCGGCGACGATCGGACGGTAGTCGCAATAGGCGACGATGCAGGCCAGCGCCGCGAAGAAGTACATGTGCATGTCGATCTGCCAGGGATGTCCTTCCAACTGATAGGTGAACATCGACACGCCGCTCATCAGAGCAACAGCGAACACCAGACGCGTGGAAAGGCCGTTGCCCGACAGGCGCCACGACAGGGTGGCGGCGAGGGCGAAGGCTGCCATGAAGAGTGCGGGGACGAGCCAGGCCTTCCCCAGCATGACTCCGATGATCACGCTGATTGGCACGTGCAGCCAGAGCACCGCGGCAAGGACCTTACTGGTGGTCTGGCGCAGCGATTCCAGTCCTTCGTTCTCGACAATCATTTCGTCATCCCCGGAGCTATCTGCCAAAACATGCTGCAACCGCTTGCGCGTCCATCACGAACCAGGCGCCTGCCTCTTGCAGGCGGGTCAGTCCGTCATGGTCATCCGGGCGGACGACGAGAAGGGTGGGAAGGGCGGTGGCTCTGACGACCGCCGCTTGCGCCGATCCCGCAGCCTGAAACACCTGCTGCGTGCTCCACCAGGGCGGAAATGCAACTGCGACGACTGTCGCGCCCGGACGAACCTGTAAGGTGAGGATTGCGAGCGCGATCCACCCTGCGACCAGTAGCCCGGTCGCATTCGCCCAGGCAGGCCACCGCCGGGACGGAATCGCCATTCTCCCCTCCATTTTCCGAAACTAGGCGGGCATGGCTAATCCCCGGTAAACATCCGGTTAGGACGGGTACGTAAGACTACTGTGCCGACGGCGGCGCGTGGTGTGGAGGCACTCGGGAACCTAGCCTCCTGGCGGGCCGAACAGGGCGCGCAGCTTCGCGACCGCACCGCGTGCCCTCCAGGCATCGCCCAACATCGCGCCCCATTCGCCGAGCGCGATCCGCACTGGATTGAAGGAGGGGGTGCGGCCGACGAGGCCGAAGCGAAGCGGCTGATCCGACGGCCGTTCGGCAAAGGTGCCGAACAGGCGGTCGAACACGATCAGGATGCCGCCGTAGTTCTTGTCGAGGCACGGCTCGTTGCAGGCATGATGCACGCGATGATGGCTCGGCGTGTTGAGCACCCATTCCAGGATGCCGAGCCGTGGCGCGAAGCGGCTGTGGATGAAGAACTGGTAGAGCAGGTTGATCCCGAGCATCGCCACGATCGCAAGGGGATGGAAGCCGATCAGCGCAAGCGGCAGGAAGAACAGGAAATTGCCGGAGATGTTGCCGGTCCAGCCGAGCCGGATCGCCGCCGTCAGGTTCAGCCGCGTCGTCGAGTGATGCACCGCGTGGGTCGCCCACATCCAGCGAATCCGATGCGAGGCGCGGTGCTGCCAATAGTACAGGAACTCGCTGCCCAGGAATAATCCCGCGAGCGCAAGCGGGCCCGCCTGCGCGAAGTCGAGCAGGCGATGCTCGTACAGGAAGGCGAACGGCACCGCGAGAATCCCGGCCTCGACCGCGCGCAGCACGTTCTGTCCGAGCGCCACGCCGAACGACGCCATGCTCTCACGCCAGTCGTGGGTCTCGCGATGGGCAAGGCGGCCGATGCCGTATTCGAGCAGCATCAGGCCGATCGCCGTTGCCAGGACGACGCGCCGGAGCGTCGGATCGAGCAGAAGTGTGGCGTAGCCCACGGCATCCTCCTATTTCGGCGCGACGCCGGTGCTGACGGCGCTGTCCCTCAGCGCCTGCGCGCGGGGCAGTGTTTGTGCGCAAGTCGAAGTGAGCTGGCCGGCATGGGATTGCAGGCAGGCCAGGATGCGTCCACCACCCGGCGCGACGTTGCTGCAAAGGCTCTCGTAATCGGTACGGCAGGCCTGCATGACCGCGCGTGCTTCGCTGCGCATCTGTGGCGTGATCTGCGTTTGCAGCTGGCTCTGGGCGACCGCCGGGGTGGAGGTGCCGAGGGCGACGATGGCTGCGGCTTGCGGCAGGAAGCGGAGGGAATGGAGAACGAATGGCACGATCCTAATCCTTTCTGATCTGATGCGGCTGGTCGCCGCCGCGCGGGGGGCGCGGCGACGATGTCGAGGAGCCTCAGCGCGTGACCGTGCCGGTGCGGGTGTAGGTGTTGCCGGCCGGGCCGGTGCGGGTGACGTTGCGCGAGCAGGTTCCGTTGGCGCAGCCTCCCGTCGCGGTGACGGTGGAGGTACCCCGCGGCCCGCTCGCCGTCGCCGACCGCGTCCAAGCATTGGCGTCGGCTGCCGCGGCAACCGAAAGGGCGCCGATGACGAGGGAGGTGAGGAAGAGCTTGTTCATGATCGTCGTCTCCTTTGTGGTGGCTGCCGCGAGCGGGAGCCATGCGGAGGAGACTGGAGCCACGGCGTCTGCGCCGCATTGCCGGGACGAAACGATTGTTATGGTTTTGTCGGCCCGATGTAACACTATGTAACAACGGCGCCGCTGCCCTTGCGCGGCGCGCGCGGTCGTCCACAATGCCGTTATGAATGCGCATTCGGCCACAATTCTCATGGTGGAGGACGATTCCGAGATCAGCCGGCTCGTCGCCGATTTCATGCGGCGCGAGGGGTTCGAGGTCGCCTGCGTCGCCGACGGCAAGGCGATGGACCAGATGCTCCAGCGCCTGCGGCCCGATCTCGTCATTCTCGATTTGATGCTGCCGGGCGAGGACGGGCTTTCGATCTGCCGTCGCTTGCGCGCCGACGATTCCCTCCCGATCCTGATGTTGACCGCCAAGAGCGACGAGATCGACCGCGTGGTCGGTCTCGAGATGGGGGCCGACGATTATCTGACGAAGCCGTTCGGGCCTCGGGAACTCCTTGCACGCGTTCGCGCGATCCTGCGCCGCGCCAACGGCGTGCCGGCAAAGCCGCTGGTCCGCCGCTTCGCATTCGATCGCTTCGTCATCGATCTCGATTCCCGCAGCGTCGAGATGGTCGAGGCCGCGACGGCGGCGCTGCAATTGACCAGCGCCGAGTTCGACCTGCTCGGCTGCTTCGTGCAGCGTCCGCGCCGGGTGCTGACCCGCGACCAGATCCTCGATTGGACGCGCGGCCGATCGGCCGAGCCGTTCGACCGCACGGTGGACATGCTGATCTCGCGGCTGCGCAAGAAGCTCGATGGCGCAAGCCCCGGCTCCGGCCTGATCACGACGGTGCGCAACGGCGGATATCTGTTCACCGCGGCCGTGAAACAGGTGTCGTGATGCTGCGCGTGACGCTTGCCGCGCGGCTGGCGCTGATCGGACTGGTCGGCTTCTCGGTGGTCGTCACCGTCATCCTGGCGGTCTTCTACCGGACCACGGTGCACGAGAATGAGCTGACGCGGCCGACGCCCGCGCGGCTCGATGCGCTGGCAACGCTGCTCGAGCGCGTGACCGGCGACTCGCGGCAGGCCGTTCTGGACGCGGTGTCGTCGCCACAATTCATGGTGCGGATCGTGCCGTCGGGCACGCCCGTCAGCGGCGAGACGCCGCCGCAGCAGGCGCAATTGCGCGAGACCTATGCAGCCGGTCTCGCCGGCCGGCCCGTCGAGATCGTGGCACCGCCCGATCATCGCGCCAGCCGGCTATTTCCCCGCATCGCACGGCTGATGGCCAATGCGGTCGAATTCCGCATCGGCCTGCGCGGCGGCGATCTCTTGGTCATCGACGCCTACACCCGGCTGCCGGTCACCCCGTTCGGTCTGCCGGTCGGTTTTGGGGCGGGCCTGTTCGGCTCGATCGTGGCGCTGCTGGCCCTGCTGGTCATGCAGCGCGAGACGCGACCCCTGGCGCAACTCGCCGCGGCGGTCGATCGTGTGGACCTGTCCGCCGATCCGCCGCAGCTGCCGGACGCGAGGCGCAGCGCGCCGGAGATCCGCGCCGTCATCGCCGCGTTCAACCGCTTGCAGAGCCGGCTCGCCGAGATGTTGCGGGCGCGGATGACGCTGGTCGGCGGCATCGCGCATGACGTCAGGACTTTTGCAACGCGGCTGCGGCTACGGGTCGAGCACATTCCCGACGATGTCGAACGGCAGCGGGCGGTGGCCGATATCGACGACATGATCCGGCTGCTCGACGATGCGCTGCTGTCGACGCGGGCGGGAGCGGGCGGCCTGTCGCAGGAGCTGATCGAGCTTGCGGCGTTGATCGCAGTCGAGGTGCACGACCGGCGCGTTCAGGGCGCGTCGATTGATCTGGTCACGGAGGAGCGTGCGCGCAATGCCGTGGTGCTCGGCGACCGACTGGCGCTGCGGCGCATCCTCGCCAACATCATCGACAATGCGCTCGCCTACGGTCACGCGGCCCATGTGCGCGCAGCCCTGAAGGACGGGGCCATCGTCGTGTCGATCGACGACGAGGGACAGGGCATTCCCGCCGATCAGCGCCGGACCGTGCTGGAGCCGTTTCACCGGTTGGAGAAGTCGCGCAATCGCGCGACCGGAGGTGCCGGTCTCGGCCTTGCCGTGGTTCGCAACCTGGTCGAGGCGCATGACGGGACGATCGAGATCGGCGCGTCCCCGGGCGGGGGACGCGCGTCGACGTCACCCTGCCGGTGTTTCGGCCGGCTTGAGGCGTTTTCGAGCGGAGTGGATACCGGCCCGCGTAAAGAAGCGCATCAAACCGAGAATCGGCCTCAGGCCGCCACCACCGCCGGGATCGGCAGCGCGGTAACCGACTTGATCTTCTCCATCGCGAAGCGCGAGGTGACGTTCTTCAGCGGCACGGCGCTGATCAGCTTCTTGTAGAACACGTCATAGGCCTGCATGTCCGCGACCACGACGCGCAGCATGTAGTCGACGTCGCCGGCCATCCGGTAGAACTCCATCACCTCGGGCATGGCGCTGACGGCTTCGGCGAACTTCTTCAGCCAGGCGTCGGAATGGTCGGAGCTCTCGACCGACACGAACACGGAGATACCGAGCCCGATCTTGTTCTGGTCGACGAGGGCGACCCGCTTGATGATCACGCCGTCGGCCTCCAGCCGCTGGATGCGCTTCCAGCAAGGCGTCGAGGACAGGCCGACGCGGTCGCCTATCTCGGCGACGGACAGCGAGGCATCCTCCTGAAGCACCATCAGAATCTTGCGGTCGATGGCATCGAGGCGGCGGCTGGTCTCGGGGGCTGGACAGCGAGGTCAGTCATCTGAAGAACTTTGTTCCATTTCAGGGGTACAATTCCCTGATATAGAGAAAATATTTCTATAGCAAGCCCATCATCTCGGCGGGCGGTTGGCCTCCGCCAGTCCCGCATCGTTCAAAAACCTTTCAACTTCAATGCGTTGAGGAGCGGCTTGGCCGCCGCCATGGCGGGTGCATTTCAGCGCTGCGGCGGCCGCGGCGAATCGCAGCGCCTCCCGTACCCCCGCGCCCTCGGCGAGGCGCAGCGTGAAGGCGCCATGGAAAACGTCACCCGCGCCGAGCGTGTCGACCGCTGCGACCGGGAAGGCCGCGGTCTCCTCGAGTTCGCCGGTTTCGTTCAGCCAGATCGTGCCGTCCGGTCCGCGCGTGGCCGCGAGGAAGGCGGGCGTCATCTTGGCGAGAAGCCTCAAGGCCTCGCCGTCCTCGGTGACGCCCGCGGTCTCCTGCACCTGCTCGCTGCCGAACAAGAGGTGCGAGGCCGCAATGAGCAGGCCGTCCTGCAGCGACATCGCGCGATCGACGCCGACGATCACGGGAATGCCGCGCTGGCGTGCCTCGGCGCAGAGGTTGGTGGCGAACGCGGCGCAACGGCTTTCGACGAGCAGTGCCCGGCAATCGGCGAGCAAACCGTCGGCGTCGGGCAATGTGACAGTCCAGAGAGCCGGATCGCGAAAGATCGTCAGCGTCCGCTCACCCGTCGCGTCGATGATGATCGCAGAGACGGGCGTGCCCACATCGGGCATCCGCACGATATGGCGGGTGTCGATACCCTCGGCGGCCATGCGTTCGAGAATGAAGCCGCTCGACGTCTCCCGCGCATCGCCCATGGGGCCCGCAAATGCGACGCGGCCACCGAGCCGCGCGATCGCGATGGCGGCATTGAGCGCGTTGCCGCCGCAGATCTCGGCGAGATGACTGGCGTTGGCCTTGCTGCCGCGCGCGGGGACGGCCTCGACCCGGAAGGTGAGGTCGCGCACGGGAATGCCGATGCAGAGGATGCGCGGCGCGGCCTGAAGTAGCGCCATCGGTGGTCAGCTCTTGTCGTGCACCCAGCGGCCGAGCAGATGATGGGCGATGGCGAAGGGATGCGGGCCGGCGAGCCCGTCCGGATGCGTGCGGGTCAGCATCAGGGCGGCCTCCTCGCGCGTGAACCAGCGCGCGTCCTCCAGCTCCATGCGATCGACGACGATATTCTCGCTCACGGCCCGCGCGCTGCAGCCGATCATCAGCGACGACGGATAGGGCCAGGGCTGGGTCATGTAATACTGCACGTCGGTGCAGCGGATGCCGGATTCTTCCAGGATCTCGCGACGTACAGCGTCCTCGATGGTCTCGGCGGCCTCGACGAAGCCGGCGAGGCACGAATACATCCCTGCCGGAAACTGCTTCTGCCGGCCGAGCAGGCACTTGTCGCCGGAGGCAACGTGCATGATCACGACCGGGTCGGTGCGCGGAAAATGCTCCGCCTTGCAGGAAGGACAGTCGCGCTTCCAACCACCTTCCTTCATCGCGCTGCGCGTGCCGCAATTGGCGCAATAACCGTGGCGCTGGTGCCAGCTCACCATCGACTTCGCCATCGCGATCGCCGAGAGCTCGTCAGGGGGAATCGCGCCCTGCATCGCCATGCCGCGCAGCTCGGTGACGGTATAGTCCTCGCGCCCCACCAGTTTCTCGGCGGCGGCCTGCGACAGGCCCATGCCGAACATCGCCGCGCCGTCGCGCAGGCCGAGGAAGATCGTGCCGGGATTGGCGCCGCACTTCAGCGCTTCGTCGATCGGCAGCAGCGCGCGCATCTTGTCGCCCTCGCGCTTGACCAGCAGCGAGTCACGGTAAACCACATAGGCGCGCGAGGTCGGCTTCTGCTCCATCGCGAACAGCTTCTCGTCGTCGCGGCGCAGATGCGCGGCGCGGTCGAGGATGTTGGTGACGAAGGCCGGCTGCCCCAGCGGAAATGCGTCGAATGCTGACATTATCGTTCTTTCAACCCAACCAGATCTTGCGGCGAAGCGCGCTGATGAAATTCTGAACCTCTGCGGCGTCGTGCGCCAGGGGCGGCATCACGCCCCAGACCGGCCGCGGCCAGGCGGCATCACTGGTGCGGCGCGCGATGATGTGAACATGAAGCTGCGGCACGAGGTTGCCGAGGGCCGCGACGTTGAGCTTGTCGCATTTGGTGATCTCCTTCAGCGCGCGCGAGACGCGGGAGATTTCGGTCATCAGCTGGGCCTGCTGCACCTCGTCGAGATCGATGATCTCGACCGCGTCGGGCCGCCGCGGCACCAGCAGCAGCCAGGGATAATGCGCGTCTTTGATGACCAGCACCTTCGACAGCGGCAGATCGCCGATGTCGATGGTGTCCTCTTTCAGGCGGGAGTGCAGCGACCAGGCGGGTTCGGGCATAGGTGTTTCCGGATGGCCCGATGGGGAGCGGGCGTGTTGGGCAAGAGCATACGATAGGCAGTTAGCGAGGGGAAGGTTGGCAACTGCATACACGATCGTCGTCCCGGACAAACGCGCCAAGGGCGCGCGCCGATCCGGGACCCATAACCACGGGGAGTTGTTTGGCGAGGACTCGGAATTGCCGGCCTGCCCAACACTTCATCCTGTGGTTATAGGTCCCGGGTTCGCGCGTTGCGCGCCCCGGGAGACGACCGAGTTTGTGGCGGCCTCGCGGCGCCTCACGCCTCCGCCAGCACCCGCGCATTGGCCCGCACCGAGGCTTCGCTGACGCGGATGCCGAGGCCTGGTCCATCCGGCACCACGACATGGCCATTGCGGTTGGCGACGCGCTCTTCCAGCACGTCCTCGGTCAGCACATGATGCGGCATGTAGAATTCGCAGCCAAGCGAGATGCCCGGTGTCGCCGCGATCAACTGCGTGCCGGCGGCTAGCCCAATGCCGCCCTCCCACAGCGTGCCGCCATAGCCGGGCAGGCCGGCGATGTCCGCAATCGCCATGATGGCCTGCGCCTCGAACAGACCGCCGGCTTTCATCAACTTGATCGAGACGGCGTCGGCCGCCTCGCGGCGCACCACCTCCATCATGTCGCGGCGGTCGAAGCAGCTTTCGTCGGCGAGCACGGGCGTTTCCAGCGCCGCGGTGAGCTGGGCCATCACGTCGAGAAACTTGCGCGGCACCGGCTGCTCGATGAAGGTCGGCGCAAACTCTTCGACGTCGCGCAGGATCTTGATGGCGCCGAACGGCGCGAGCGCCTGATTGTAGTCGACCCGGAGATCGACCTTGTCGCCGAATTCCTTGCGAATTACTTCGAGGTGATCGAGGTCCTCGCGATGCGGCTTCACGCCGGTCTTGACCTTGTAGATGACATTGCCGTCCGGAACCATCTTCCGCATGCGCTCGAGATCGGCGGCGAAATCCGGGTCGGCGATCGAGAACGAGAGGGGGATGGTGTCGCGGACGCGGCCGCCGAGCAGATCGGCGACTGACAAGCCGGACGATTTGCCGACAATGTCGAGCAGCGCCATCTCGATTGCGACCTTTGCCTCGGCATGTCCGACCAGCGCGCGGTCGAGGCTCTGCCATCAGCGCGCGGATGCGGCGCACGGGTTTGCCGAGCACGATCGGACGCAGGTAGATGTCGAGCGCGGCGAAGGCCGCTTCCGGCGTTCCCGTGAACACTTCCCACGGCGCCGCCTCGCCCCAGCCGATCACGCCGTCGCTCGACGTCAGCTCGATCAGCACGCGCTTCACGGTGCCCTTGACGTTGCCGACGCCCTGCAGGCGCGCCATCTTGATCGGGCTCTCGATCAGGAACAGCCTGAGGCGTTCGACGGTCACTTCGGTCATGTCAGGCCTCCATTGACGTGCCAGACCTGGCCGGTGACGTAGGACGCCTTCGGTGACGCCAGGAAGGCGATGATCTCTGCGACTTCCTCCGGACGGCCGCGGCGACCCATCGGGATCAGCGCTTCGGTGGCGGCGATCTGCTCGGGCGACAGCCGGCTCTCGCTGGGCTTGTCCTTGACGATCAGGCCCGGTGAAACCGCGTTGACGGTGATGCCGTCCTTCGCAAGCTCGATCGCGGTGAGGCGCACCAGCGCTTCCAGCGCGGCACGGCTCGCGGCGGTCGCGGCGAAGGGTGCGAATTCGGGCCGGATCGCATGGGCGACGAAGGATGATACCGCGACGATGCGCGCATCGGATCCCGCGCGCAGCAGCGGCAGCGCGGCATCGACCAGCCGCGTGAAGGCCAGCGCCGATTCGTCCATCGCCTGGCGAAACGCCTCTGCCGGCGTGCCGATGGCGCTGCCGCGGCGGGCGTGGCCGCCGACGAGGACCAGCCCGTCGAGCCGGCCGAAGGCTGTTTGCGCGGCGACGACGGCTTCGGTCGCTGCCGCTTCCCCGGCGAGATCGCCGAGGCATTTGGCGACGACGGCGCCTTGCGCTTCGGCTTCGGCGGCCGTGGCATCGAGGCCTTCGGCGTTCGAGCGCGTGTGGAGCAACAGCGCGACGCCCGGCGCGGCGAGCAGTTTTGCGGTGGCACGGCCGATGCCGCTGGCGGCACCGGTGACGAGATAAACGCGATTGATATCAGACATCACGATGCCGGTGTGGCCGGCGGCAGTGCGCCGGTGCGGTGGAAATGGCTGAGGAAGGCGCGCGTGGCGGCCTCCTGCGGATTGTCGATCACCTGCCGGGCCGGACCTTCCTCCACGACGACACCGTCGCGCATGAAGATCAAACGGTCGGCGACCTCGCGGGCAAAGGCGATCTCGTGGGTGACGATCACCATGGTCATGCCTTCGGACGCCAGCTGCTGGATCACGTTCAGCACCTCGCCGACCAGTTCAGGATCGAGCGCCGAGGTTGCCTCGTCGAACAGCATGACGTCAGGCTCCATCGCCAGCGCTCGCGCGATCGCGACGCGCTGCTTCTGTCCGCCGGACAGTGTTGCCGGATATTGGTCGGCCTTCTCCGCGAGCCCCACCTTGGCGAGCTGGGCGCGTGCGAGCGTCTCCGCATCCGCCCTGGCCATGCGCCGCACCGTGACCGGTCCCTCCATCACGTTCTGCAGCGTCGTCATGTGCGGGAACAGGTTGAAATGCTGGAACACCATCCCCGTGGTGGCGCGAAACTTTGCAAGAGTCTTTACATCGGGAAGCTTCGCACCCTCACCGAACGCAAAGCGCGTGTCGCCGACGCGGACGCTGCCGCCGTCGGGCACGACCAGCAGATTGATGCAGCGGAGCAGCGTCGACTTGCCGGAGCCTGATGGCCCGATCAGCGCGATGACGCCGCCCTTGGCGACGTCGAGATTGATGTTCTTGAGGACCTCGTTGCTGCCAAAGCTCTTGCGAAGGCTGCGGATCTCGATTTTTGATGGCTCGCTCATTCGCTCACCGCCAGTCGCTTCTCGCCGCGGCGGACGATGATGGTGAGCGGAATCAGGATCGCCGCATAAGCGACCGCGACCGCGGTGTAGGCCTCCAGCGGCCGGTAGCTGTCATGGGCGGCGACCTGGCTCTGATAGACGAGGTCGGGCACCGCGAGCACCGAGACCAGCGAGGTGTTCTTGAACTGGATGATCGACTGGTTCATCAGCGCCGGGATCATGCGCTTGATCGCCTGCGGCAGCACGATGCGCCGCATGCTCTGTGCTGGCGTCATGCCGAGCGCGGCGCCGGCTTCCGACTGGCCCCTGTCGATCGAGATGATGCCGCCGCGGATGATCTCCGAATAGAACGAGCCGCCATAGAGCGAGAGCGCCAGCGCCGAGGCCGTGATCGGCGTCATCTCGACACCGGCCAGGATCGGCAGCGCGTAATAGAACCAGATCAGCTGCACCAGGATGGGTGTGCAACGGAACGCCTCGATGAAGGTGAGGGCGAGCAGACGCAACGGCTTGAAGCGCGAGAGCGTGCCGAACGCCCCCAACAGACCGAACAGCAGCCCGCACACCACGATGACGATCGTGAAGCCTACGGTGACGCCGAGCCCGTTGAGAAAGAGCCAGCGATAGCTCCAGAGGATGCCGAAGTCCCACTGATACATACGTGTCTAACTCGTACCCGGCGTCAGTTCAGAAACTCGCCGTCATGCCCGGGCTTGTCCCGGGCATCCACGTTCTCGGCGCCGCGGGTCAGACGTGGATGGCCGGGACGAGCCCGGCCATGACGGTGCAGATACTTCAGGCGCCGATCACCCTACAGCGAAACGCCCGGCGGAATGTCCGCTTCCGTCACACCCACCAGCTCCATGTTGGTGATGATGGCGTTGCGGATGAAGCCGAGGCCCTTGTTGAAGTCGATCCAGGTGTTGACGTAGTCGCGCCAGGTCTTGTCGGCCTCGCGGCGGAAGCCGGCATTCGACGTCGTCGCGAAGATCGGCGTCGGCAGCACCAGCTGGCCGAGCGAGGGATTCTTCTTCAGCACGGTCAGCGACAGCATGGTGATCAGGCACTGCGCGTCGACGCGGCCGGTCTGCAGCGCGGCGGTGGCATCGTCCGCAGTCTTCAGCCGCGTGATCTGCGCCTTCGGCGTCAGGCGGCTGACGACCTGGTCGTGTGAGGAGCCCTGGTCGACCGCGATCTTGATGTCGGGCGAGTTCAGCTCGGCCCAGCTCTTCGGCTTGAAATCCTTCTTGCAGAGAATGCCGAAGGCGTTGTTGAACACCGGGACCGAGAAGTCGACCACCAGCGCGCGCTTCGGGGTCGGGTTGAGGCCGAAGAAGATGTCGATCTTGTTGGCCTGCAGGTCCAGCACCGAATTGCCCCAGGTGGTCTCGGTGATCTCGAGTTCGGCCTCCATGTCGTCGGCCAGTCCCTTGGCGATGTCGATGTAGAAGCCCTTCCACTGACCGCTGGAAAGATCCTTCATGTAATAGGGCGCGCCGCCGCCGACCGCGCCGATCCGCATCTTCTTGGTCCGGCGGATGCGGGCGAAGGTCGATTCGTTCGAATCGGCGGTCTGGGCCACCGCCGGCGAAGCCAGCGCAGCAGCAGTCATCGCGCCAAGTCCGACGATCGATGTAACATCACGGCGTGTAACCATTGGGATCAATCGCTTTTCTGGTTGGGACAGGTTCCGGCAGGTTCATACCAAGGCAGCGCTATCAGTGAAAGCACAGCCTATCGGCTGGGCAGATCGGGAATTGCCCGGATGCTGGGCAGGACCAACCTGATCAGGGCGATACACGCTTGCTTTCCGGCTCCTTTGGCCCCAAATAGGGATCGGGAGATTGGCGGTGGACGAGCCACTCGCCAACCGGGTCAGGTCCGGAAGGAAGCAGCCCTAACGAGGTCCGGATCGGGTCGCTCGTCAGTCTCCTACCTGTTTTTCGAGCGAACCAGCGCCGGCGGCACCTGCCGCCAGCGCGCTCCTTTCCGCAAAAGCCGGCCAAGAGACATTTCATTGCGGATCGACCGATGACCGACGCTGGCGCCCCTCCCAATCCCGACAGCGCCGGCCCGGCCGCCAACGCGCCTTACCGGGTGCTGGCGCGCAAATACCGCCCCTCCTCATTCGACGATCTGATCGGCCAGGAGGCCGTGGTCCGCACCGTCTCCAATGCGTTCGAGACCGGCCGCATTCCGCAGGCCTGGATCCTCACCGGCGTTCGCGGTGTCGGCAAGACCACCACCGCGCGCATCCTCGCCCGTGCACTCAACTACGAGATGCCGGATGGCTCGGTGAAGGGCCCGACCATCCACATGCCGACGCTCGGCGTGCATTGCCAGGCGATCATGGAAAGCCGGCACATGGACGTGCTGGAGATGGACGCGGCCTCGCACACCGGCGTTGACGACGTCCGCCAGATCAATGACAGCGTGCGCTATGCGCCGGCCAGTGCACGCTACAAGGTCTACATCATCGACGAAGTCCACATGCTGTCGACGGCGGCGTTCAACGCCTTCCTGAAGACGCTGGAGGAGCCGCCGGAGCACGCCAAGTTCGTGTTCGCGACGACGGAGATTCGCAAGGTTCCGGTCACGGTGCTGTCGCGCTGTCAGCGTTTTGACCTGCGCCGCGTCGAGGCCGACGTGCTGATGAAGCACCTCGCCAACATCGCCACGAAAGAGAACGTCGAGATCGAGCCCGAGGCGCTCGGCATCATCGCGCGCGCGGCCGAAGGCTCGGTGCGCGACTCGCTGTCGCTGCTCGACCAGGCGATCGCGCATGCGGCGGGGCAGGTGAAGGCCGACGCCGTCAGGCAGATGTTGGGGCTTGCCGACCGCACCCGCGTCATCGACCTGTTCGATTCGCTGGCGCGCGGCGATATCGCTGCCGCCTTCAAGGAGTTTCGCGACCAGTACGATGTCGGCGCCGATCCCATCGTCGTGCTGTCGGACCTTGCCGAATTCGTCAATTTCGTCACCCGCGTGAAGATCGTGCCGGCGACGGCCGACAATGTCGCCTATGGCGAGACCGAGCGGGTGCGCGCCAAGGATTTCGCCTCGAAAATCTCGATGCGCGTGCTGTCGCGGATGTGGCAGATGCTGCTCAAGGGCATCACCGAGGTGCAGGCCGCAACGCGCCCCGCGGCAGCCGCCGAGATGGTGCTGGTGCGCATCGCCTATGTCGCCGACCTGCCGACGCCGGACGAAGCGATCAGGATGCTGGAGCAGAACGGCGGCGGTTCGCCGGTCGCGGGTGGCGGCGGAGCTGCGCGCAGCGCGCCGGCTGCGCCGGTGGCGTCCGCGCCGCCGGTGTCCGCGGCGCCTGTTCGCATGCCGACGTCGTCGCCTTCATTTGGCGGTGGCGGAGCGCGGCCGCAGATGGCGGCGCCTGCGCCGGATCCGCAGGGCGCCGCACCCCAGCTGCGCATCACGAGCTTCACTCAGCTCGTGGCGCTCGCGGGGCAGAAGCGCGACATCATGACCAAGAGCGCGCTCGAAGGCGACATGCGCCTCGTCCGTTTCGAGGAGGGTCGGCTGGAGGTCGCGCTCGAGCCCAACGCCTCCAAGACCATGATCTCCGAGCTTGCCAGGAAGTTCGAGCAATGGACCGGCCGGCGCTGGACCATCATCGTCTCCAACGAGCAGGGTCAGCCGACGCTGCGCGCGGTGAACCAGGCTGCCAAGCAGGAGCATGCGCGGACCGCGGAGGCCGATCCGCGCGTGCAGGAGGTGCTGTCGCGCTTTCCCGGATCGAAGGTCGTCGAGGTCCGCAGGCTTGCCCCCGAGACGCCGGAAGCCAATATAAATGCCGATTACGGCTCTGACGATCCGCCCGACGGTTCCGAAACCGACGACGATCTCTGAGCCGAGCTTTCCAAGGATAGACACCCATGGCTGATTTTCTCGGCATGATGAAGCAGGCGGCGCAGCTGCAGTCCAAGATGCAGGAGATGCAGGAATCCCTGGCCAATGTGGAGGTCGAGGGCATCTCCGGCGGCGGACTCGTGGCCGTGCGCATGACGGCGAAGATGGACGTCAAGGGCATCAAGATCGATCCCTCGCTGATGAAGGCGGAGGAGTGCGAGGTGCTGGAAGACCTGCTCGTCACAGCGCTCAGTGATGCGCGCCGCAAGGCGGAGACGGCGATGCAGGAGAAGATGCAGTCGCTCACCGGCGGGCTCGGCCTGCCGCCGGGGCTGTTCGGCCAGTAAGATGGGCGCGGTTGCAGGTCCCGAAATCGAGCGGCTGGTTCAGCTGCTCGCGCGGCTGCCGGGCCTTGGCCCGCGCTCGGCGCGGCGCGCGGCGCTGCATCTGATCAAGAAGCGCGAAGCGTTGATGATGCCTCTGGCCTCGGCCATGCAGGTGGCGCTGGACAAGGTCCAGGTCTGCAAGACCTGCGGCAACATCGACACGCAAAATCCCTGCACCGTCTGCGTCGACCCGAAGCGTGATCCCGCCATCATCGTCGTCGTCGCCGACGTCGCCGATCTCTGGGCGCTGGAGCGGGCCAATGCGACTCAAGGGCGCTATCATGTGTTGGGGGCGACATTGTCGCCGCTCGACGGTGTCGGCCCGCAGGATCTGACCATCGACGCCTTGGTGGCGCGCGCGCATGATGCGCAGGTGCACGAAATCATCCTGGCGTTGAATGCGACGGTCGACGGCCAGACCACGGCGCATTACATCACCGACCTGCTGCAGGATGCCAATGTGAAGGTGACGCGGCTCGCCCACGGAGTTCCAGTCGGCGGCGAGCTTGATTATCTCGATGAAGGTACGCTATCGGCAGCGATGCGGCAGCGTACCCTGTTCTAGAGCGTTTTCGAGCGAAGTGGATACCGGTTCGCGTGAAGAAAACGCGTCAAAACAACAATCTCCATCCAAAAATCTCACGGAACGGACGACATGACGAAACTTTTCGCCACACGATTGGCTTTGGTCGCGACGATGGCCATGCTGGTGACCCCGGCCATCTCCGCGCAGCAGGGTGACGAGGCGCCGCCGCCGTCGAAGCCCGGCAAGCCGATCAACAATGGCGATGTGCTGTCGGGCGAGCTGAACGCGATGAAGGTGCGCGACATCAAGAACGGCAAGCGGGTTCCGATGTATCAGATCACCTCGGAGCCGCGCCGCCTGCCGGCACCGAACGGGCTGTGCAATCTCGAGACCGGCCCCGAGACCTTCCAGCTCGTCACCTCCAGCGACGCGCAGGCCACGCAGCTGAAATCGTTCGTCGGCAAGGAGATTTCCGTCAAGGTCGACGAGATCGCCTGCGCCAGCGATGCCGGCCAGATGAGCGAGGCCGTGATCACGAAGTGGAGCCTGATCAGGAAGCAGTAGGGGGGCGACGTAGCCTCACGACGAACTGCCGTAGGGTGGGTTAGCCGAAGGCGTAACCCACCACGTCTGTATCCGTGGCGAGAGGCGTCGGTGGGTTATGCTGCGTTAACCCACCCTACGAGACCGTCACACCCTTACCGGCCCCAGCGCGTCGAAATGTCCGCGCTTCTGCAAGAAGGCCAGCAGCACCAGGCTCGGGATCGCCACCAGCACGCAGATCACGAAGAACATCGGCCAGCCGGTCGCCGCGGCCACGAAGCCGGCGCCTGACGACAGATAGGTCCGCCCCACCGCGGCGAGCGCGGTGAGCAGCGCATATTGCGTCGCCGTGTGCAGCGGGTTCTGGCACAGCGCGGAGAGATAGGCGACGAAGATCACGGTGCCGATGGCGCTGGTGAAATTCTCGGCGCAGATCGCGAAGGCCAGCGCCCATTGGCTGGTGCCGACCACCGCGAGCCAGGAGAAGGAGAGATTGGCCAGCGCCTGCACCACGCCGCCGATCCAGAGCGATGCCGCAAGCGGATAGCGCCGCGCGACGAACCCGCCGGCAAAGCCGCCGATCAGCGTCGCAGCTAAGCCGACGCCCTTCACGATCGCCGCATAGTCGTTGCGGGTGAAGCCGAGATCGATGACGAACGGCGCCGTCATCGTACCGGAGAAGGCGTCGGTGAACTTGAACAGCACGACGAAGGCGAGCGCGAGCAAGGCATCCTTGCGCGTCAGGAATTCCGAGAAGGCGCCGATTGCGGCGTGCAGCACGCGCGTGAATGCGCTGTCGGTCTGCGTCGCGGCATCGGCGCGCTTCGATTGCTCGGGTTCGGTCGCGGCCAGCGCCGTTATCGTCCCGATCAGCACCATCGCCGCCATCACCACATAGCCCCACATCCAGGCTGCTGTGCGGGTGATCCCGGTGCCCTCGAAGCCCGAGACGATGAACAACGCCCCCGCGGTCGAGACCAGCATGCCGATGCGGTAGGCCGCAACGTAAGCCGCCATGCCGGCGGCCTGCTCGCTCTCGGGCAGGCTCTCGACGCGGAACGCGTCGACCACGATGTCCTGCGTCGACGAGGTCGTCGCGACCAGCAGCGCCCCGAGCGCGACATAGAACGGCGAGCGTGCCGGGTCGGTCATCGCCAGCAGCAGGATCGCGACGATCAGCAGCAATTGCGAGAACAGCAGCCAGCCGCGCCGCCGCCCGAAGACGCGCGTGAACAGTGGCACGTGCAGCGCGTCCACCAGCGGCGCCCACAGGAATTTCAGCGTGTAGGGCGTGCCCACCAGCGCGAACAGCCCGATGGTCTTGAGATCGACCCCGGCCTCACGCATCCACACCAGCAGCGTTGAGCCCGACAATGCCAGCGGCAGGCCGGAGGAGAAGCCGAGAAACAGCACGATCAGCACCCGCGGCTGCAGGTAAACGGCAAGGCTGTCACGCCAGGAGGTCGCAGGGGTGGGAGCAGCGGATGAGGTCGCGTCGGGTGCGGTCATGAGGCGGTGTTAGCAGATTCTGGGGGGAAGTGTCGTTCCCGCCAGTCACAAAGCAGGTGTCGTCGCCCTCTCGGTGTCATCGTCCACGAAGGCGGACGATCCAGTAATCGCCGGCGGCCCGGTTCAATCATATCCGCCGCGGCGTACCGGATGCCCCGCCCCCGTGCGCAATTGCGCACTAGGCGGGGCATGACAGTGTGCCCTCATTCACTCCCCCGCCTGGAGCTTCCTCGGAAACAGCTCGCCTGCGCCCGCCACCAGCCGCGGTCCTTCCGGGGCATCGCTCTTGCTGAAATCGAGGCTCCTCGATTCTCCCGGCGCGCTTCTCGATCTTGTCGGCGGAGATCAGGATCTGGCGGACGTCCTCGTTCGCGTCGGAAAAATGCTTCTGCAACTTGACCACGCGGTCGCGCAGACGTCCCAGATCGTCGCCGAGCTTGATCACTTCGGTCTGGATCTGGTCGGCGGCGTCGCGCATGCGCGCGTCCTTCATGATCTGCTGCATCACCTGGATCGCGAGCATCAGCAGCGAGGGCGACACCAGCACGACCTTGGCGCGGTAGGCCTTCTGGATCACGTCGTCGAAGCCGTCATGGATCTCGGCGTAGACCGATTCCGACGGCACGAACATCAGCGCCATCTCCTGGGTCTCGCCGGTGACGAGATATTTCTCCGCGATGTCGCTGACATGCTTCATCACGTCGCCGCGTAGCCGCTGCGTGGCAACCCGCTTCTCCTCGTCGGTGCGGGCGTCGTGCAGCGCCGTCATCGCCTCGAGCGGGAATTTCGCGTCGATGCAGAGCGGGCGCTGGTCGGGCAGGAAGACGACGCAGTCGGGCCGTTTCCCGGTCGAGAGCGTGAACTGGAACTCGTAGGCGCCCTTCGGAAGACCATCCTGGACGATCGCCTCCATCCGTGCCTGGCCGAAGGCGCCGCGCGACTGCTTGTTGGCGAGCACGTCGCGCAAGGTCGTAACCTGCGTGGTGAGGTCGGTGAGGTTCTTGTGGGCGCTGTCGATGATGCCGAGCCGCTCGTGCAGGGCGCGCAGGCTCTCCATGGTGTTGCGGGTGGAGTGTTCCATGGACTGGCCGACGCGGTGCGTCACCGAATCCAGCCGCTCGTTGACCGCCCGCGCCATCTCGGCCTGGCGGCCGGCCAGTGTCTGGGTCATGGCGTCGACCCGGCCTGAGGATTCGCTCTGGGCGCGTAGCACCTCGCCGAGGCGCTCCTCGAGTTCGTCGGCCCGGATCGCGTGCGCCATGGCGAGTTCCGCGCCGCGCCGCCCGGAGCGCGCGATCACGACGGCAATCACCACCAGCAGGATGAGGACGAGGGCGCCGAAGCCGATCAGCGCATCGATGGTGCGGACCGGCCAGTCGCCAGCCAAGAAAATGATCTCGTTCATGGGCCCTTCTAACGCGATTCGCCGATCTTCGCGAACGAAGAGAGAACGTCCGGGGGTTAATCAACCCCTAATTTTTATGGCTAACGAAACCTGAAGTTTTATGGTTAGCGAGGGGTTAACGGGGTTCCCAGGCGCATTGACCGCATCCGGCATGCGGCTTAAATCGCGGCCATGGCCCTCAGAGAAATCATCATCCTGCCCGACAAGCAGCTGCGTCTGGTCTCCAAGCCGATCGAGAAGGTCACGTCGGAGATCCGCAAGCTTGCCGACGACATGTTCGAGACCATGTACGACGCGCCCGGCATTGGCCTGGCCGCGATCCAGATCGCGCAGCCACTGCGGCTGATCACCATGGACCTCGCCAAGCGCGACGAGGACGGCGAGACCAAGCCGCTGCCCCGCGTCTTCATCAATCCCGAGATCGTCGCCTCCTCGGAGGAACTCTCGGTCTACGAGGAGGGCTGCCTCTCGATCCCCGAATATTACGAAGAGGTCGAGCGCCCCGCCAAGGTGCGCGTGCGCTTTACGGACCTGGACGGCAAGGTGCACGAGGAGGACGCCGAAGGCCTCTACGCCACCTGCATCCAGCACGAGATCGACCATCTCAACGGCGTCCTGTTCGTCGACTATCTGTCGAAGCTCAAGCGCGACCGCGTGATCAAGAAGTTCGAGAAAGCCGCCAAGCGCGCGGAGTAGCAACGCTCTCTGCCGTCATGCCCGGCCTCGCGCCGGGCATCCACGTTCTTTGCCGCCGCGAGCAGGCAGAACGTGGATGGCCGGGACAAGCCCGGCCATGACGAGTACCTTGCTCGTTTCCGAGGATGCCTCGCCACATGCCCCTTCGCCTCATCTTCATGGGCACGCCCGATTTCTCCGTGCCGACGCTGCTCGAGCTGGTCGCGCACGGCCACGAGATCGCAGCCGTCTACACCCGCGCGCCGAAGCCGGGCGGTCGCCGCGGCCTGCAATTGCAGCCGACCCCGGTCGAGGAAGCCGCAAGAAGACTCGGCATTCCCGTGCTGACGCCGAAGACGCTGAAAACCCAGGAAGCGCTCGAAGAGTTCAGCGCATTCGAGGCCGATGCCGCCGTTGTCGTCGCCTATGGCATGATCCTGCCGCAGGCGATCCTCGATGCGCCGAAGCTCGGCTGCTACAATCTGCATGCTTCGCTCCTGCCGCGCTGGCGAGGCGCTGCGCCCATCAACCGCGCGATCATGGCAGGCGATGCCGAGAGCGGCGTGATGGTCATGAAGATGGATGTCGGCCTGGATACCGGTGACGTCGCCATGGCCGAGCGTCTTCCGATATCCGACACCATGACGGCGCTCGACCTGCACGACCGGCTCTCCCGCCTCGGCGCCGACCTGATGGTGCGCGCGATGGCCGCGCTCGGGCGCGGTGGGCTCCAGCTCAGGAAGCAGAGCGAGGACGGCGTCACCTACGCCGCCAAGATCGACAAGGCCGAGGCGCGGATCGACTGGAGCAAGCCCGCGCGCGCGGTGCTGCGGCACATCCACGGCCTGTCGCCGTTTCCCGGCGCCTGGGCCGAGGCTCGAGAATGCGCGCGTCAAGATCCTGCGCTGCGAGCTGGCCAAGGGATCGGGCGCGCCGGGCGCGGTGCTCGACGAGCAGCTCACGATCGCCTGCGGTGAAGGCGCCATCCGCATCCTCGAACTGCAGCGCGAGGGCAAGGGCCGCATGCAGGCCGCGGACTTCCTGCGCGGCGTGCCGGTGAAAGCCGGAGCGAGGTTCACTTGACGCTGTCATACCCCGCGAAGGCGGGGTATCCAGTAAGCCGAGACTTCTGAGATGAACCGAACCGTCACGGCGTACTGGATCGTCCGCCTGCGCGGACGATGACCCCGGGAACGATGCCCCGCTACAAGCTCACCATCGAATATGACGGCGCGCCGTTCTTCGGCTGGCAGGTCCAGGACACGCTGCCGTCGGTGCAGGGCGCGCTGGAAGCGGCGGTGAAGGCGATGACCGGCGCGGATCTGCGCGTGCACGGGGCTGGACGCACCGATGCCGGCGTGCATGCGCGCGGCCAGGTCGCGCATGTCGATATCGAGAAGCAGTTTCCGCAGGGCCGCTTTCGCGACGGGCTCAACGCGCATCTGCGCCCGCATCCGATCGCGGTGCTGGAGGCCGAGATCGTGCCCGACAGTTTCGAGGCGCGCTTCTCGGCGGTGAGGCGCCACTATCGCTATCGCGTCATCAACACCCGCGCCAATCTCGCGCTCGACATCGGTCACGCCTGGCGCGTGCCGCGCAAGCTCGATGCCGACGCGATGCATGCTGCCGCGCAGCGCCTGCTCGGCAAGCACGATTTCACGACGTTTCGCGATACCGAGTGCCAGGCCAAGTCGCCGGAGAAGACGCTCGATCAGCTCGACGTCGAGCGTGATGGCCGCGAGATCATCATCGTCACCTCGGCACGCTCGTTCCTGCACAGCCAGGTGCGCTCGATGGTGGGCTCGCTGGTCTGGGTCGGCGAAGGCCGCTGGTCCGCGGACGATCTCTCCGCAGCCCTCGCCGCCCGCAACCGCGCCGCCTGCGGCATCGTCGCGCCACCGGACGGGCTGTATCTGATGCAGGTGGATTATTAGGGGAGAGGGTAGGCGCCACTGGCGTCATGGCCGGGCTTGTCCCGGCCATCCACGTGCGCCAACATGCGGCCATGCATGGCGGGTGGGTCTACATCCTTGCGAGTACGCCCAACGGCATTTTGTATGTCGGTGTGACCAGCGACATTATCCGCCGCATCTACGAGCATCGAAATGGGCTCGTGCCCGGCTTCACCAAGAAGTACGGCGTCAAGCAGCTCGTCTATTTCGAGCGGTATGAAGACATCCAGACGGCAATCCAGCGCGAGCACAACATCAAGCACTGGTCACGGACATGGAAGGTCAGGCTGATCCTCCGGGATAATCCCGAATGGAAGGATCTCTACGACACGATCGTCCAGTAGGGTGTGCCGGGCTCCCACCACACCGTCATGGCCGGGACAAGCCCGGCCATGACGATGGAAGGTTTGGCGCAAATTAGCCTTATCCAAAATACCGCGTCAGTATCCCGCGATACACTTTCGTCAGCTTCTCCAGATCAGCCACCGGCACGCGCTCGTCGATCTGGTGCATGGTCTGGCCGACCAGGCCGAATTCGATCACCGGGCAGTAGCTGGAGATGAAGCGCGCATCAGACGTGCCGCCGCTGGTCGACAGCTCGGGCTTTCGCCCCGTCACCTCCTCGATCGCAGACACTGCGAGATCGGTGAACGGGCCCGGCTTGGTGACGAACACGTTGGAGTTCGAGGGCTCCCAGACGATGCGGGCCTTGATGCGGTTGCCGCAGGCCTTTGTGAGACGCGTCTCGACTAGCTCGCGCAGGGACGCCTGGGTGTGGTTGTCGTTGTAGCGGATGTTGAACTTTGCGCGGGCCTCGCCCGGGATGACGTTGCTCGCCTTGTTGCCGACGTCGACCGAGGTGAATTCGAGGTTGGACGCCTGGAACTGCGCGCTGCCGTGGTCGAGCGGCTCGTCGCTGATGGCGACGATCAGGCGCGAAATATCCGGCACCGGATTTGCCGCGCGATGCGGATAGGCGACGTGGCCCTGCACGCCGTCCACATAGAGCGTGCCGGATTGCGAGCCGCGGCGGCCGACCTTGATGGTGTCGCCGAGCGTCTCGACATTGGAGGGCTCGCCCAGCACGCAATGATCGAATGTCTCGCCGCGCTCGGCGGCCCATTTCAGCAGCTTGATGGTGCCGTTGATGGAGACGTCTTCCTCGTCGCCGGTGATCAGGAACGAGATCGAGCCTGCACCATCGGCGCGCGGCTTGCCGCCGTTCGCGGCGAGATGCTCCAGGACAGCCGCGACCGAGCAGGCGATGCCGCCCTTCATGTCGACCGCGCCGCGGCCGTGCAGGACGCCGTCCTTCACTTCGCCGGAGAACGCGCCGACGCTCCAGGCGCTCTCGTCGCCCGGCGGCACCACGTCGGTGTGACCGGCAAAGGTGATGTGCGGGCCTTCGGTGCCGATCCGCGCATAGAGATTGTCGACGTCGGCGATGCCTTCTTCGCTGAACGTCACGCGGTGGCAAGTGAAGCCCGCTGCACCAAGGGCCTTTTCAAGCACCCCGAGCGCACCGGCGTCAGCCGGGGTTACCGAGGGGCAGCGGATGAGATCGCGGGCAATGGAGAGAGCATCGGTCATGCGCCCCGCTTAACATGCATGCCGCCGGGTGGGCTAGCGCTGGGCGGGACAATTTCGAGCTCGCGGCTCTGGTCCCAGCCTTGCGCAGGGGATGCGGACGATGCCGAGCCGTCCTCGATCTCGAGCAGCGGATCAGGGCCGAAGCGGTTGTGGCCGGAGGTGCCGGGGCGGCAGAACATTTCGACGAAGCCCCACAGCCACAAGAGGGCGCCGGCCAGGTTGAACGAAAATACCCAGCTTGATTTGGGCAGCAGGTCCGCGAACTGGCTGAACAGGCCGGGGACGAAGAAGAATGGGACGATCCACCAACCGCTCCTGTCGCGATCATGCAGCCGCTTGATCGACGTCGCGAGATAGACCCAGAAGAACAGCGCCATGCCGGATGTCTTGAGGATGGCGGTCGCGAGATCGGCGGAGGCCGGGGCGTGGGAGGCGCGGGGATCGACCAGCTTGAAGAGGTCGTCGAGACCGAAATCGAAATCCAGCTCGATGCCGAGCTTCAGGGTGGACCTCGTTCCTGCGATGATGCCGATGACCTGACCGGCGATCTCCAGCAAGCCCGCCAGCAGCGCGACGATCAGCAGCGCCTGCCAGAGCAGGGCGCGGTTGATGCGGCCGTCGAAGCGGAAGAGATACCAGGTCCAGTCCATGCGAAGGGCTCCGGGCGGAAGTCGCCGCCCGAAGATTGGTCGCGATGGTGGGATTGTGGGTTCGATTTCAGGGGCGAATGGCGATTAGCGAATGGCGAATGGGGCGGCCCCATTCGCCACCTGCCATTCGCTATTCGCCTGACATCAGTCCCGCAGCAGCTCGTTGATGCTGGTCTTGGAGCGCGTGCGCTCGTCGACGCGCTTGACGATGACGGCGCAGGCGGTGCTCGGGCCGATCTGGCCGTTCTTCATCGGCTTGCCGGGCAGCGCGCCGGGCACGACCACCGAATATTCGGGGACTTCGCCCATGTAGATCTCGCCGGTCTCGCGGTCGACGACCTTGGTCGAGGCGCCCAGGAACACGCCCATCGCCAGCACCGCGCCCTTGCGGACGATGACGCCTTCGGCGACTTCGGAGCGCGCGCCGATGAAGCAGTCGTCCTCGATGATGACCGGCTCGGCCTGCAGCGGCTCGAGCACGCCGCCGATGCCGGCGCCGCCGGAGATGTGCACGCGCTTGCCGATCTGGGCGCAGGAGCCGACGGTGGCCCAGGTGTCGACCATGGTGCTCTCATCGACATAGGCGCCGAGATTGACGAAGGACGGCATCAAGACGACGTTCTTAGCGATGAAGGCCGAGCGGCGAACCACGGCGCCTGGCACCGCGCGAAAGCCGGCATCGCGAAAGCGGTTCGGGCCCCAGCCTTCGAACTTCGAGGGCACCTTGTCCCACCAGCTCGCCTTGCCGGGACCGCCGCCAATGACGTCCATGTCGTTGAGGCGGAACGAGAGCAGCACGGCCTTCTTCAGCCATTGATTGACCTTCCACTTGCCGTCGGCGCCGCGCTCGGCGACGCGCGCCTCACCCTTGTCCAACGTTTCCAGCGCCAGGTCGACGGCCTCGCGGATTTCGCCCTTGGTCGAGGTCGAGACGCCGTCGCGCGCGTCGAAGGCGCTGTTGATGGTGGATTCGAGGGCTGCAAGGGACATCGGGATTTCCTCTGGGAAGCGGGAATTTTAACGGATTGGGGCGCTTTTTCGGGACTTGGAGGGGCGGAGTCAAGGCATACTCGGCCGTCATCCCGGCCCCCTGTAGCCCGGATGGAGCGCAGCGCAATCCGGGAAGGTCTCTGCGCGGCGCGAGGTGCCCCGGATTACGCTGCGCTCCGTCCGGGCTACGGCTCTATCGCGGCAGCCTGCCTAAAAACCCCGCCAGATCATCCGTGACGTGATCGACATGGGCAGCGTCCCGACCCTCCAGTTCCCAGTCCTCGCGCACCACCTCTTTCGTCCCATCCGGCACCACCAGCACCGTGGTCATGCCGAGCGCGTGCGGGACGGTGAGGTTGCGGGAGAGATCCTCGAACATCGCGGCGCGGGTCGGGTCGACGGAATGATCGCCCAGAAATTTCCGGTAGGTCTGTTCCGCGGGCTTCGGCTCGAAGCCGGCGGCGATGATGTCGAACACGCCGTCGAAATGCGAGACGAGGCCGAGCCGCGCCAGCACGGCGTCGACATGGTCGACCGAGCCGTTGGTCAGGATCAGTTTTCGTCCCGGCAGTTTTGTGATGGCCTCGCCGAGCGCGGGGTTCGGCTCCAGCGGCGAATGGTCGATCTTGTGGACGTAAGCGAGGTAGTCGTCGGCGGAGACTCCGTGCAGGGTCATCATGCCGCGCATGGTGGTGCCGAAGCGCCGGTAATAATCCTTCTGGATGTTGCGCGCTTCCTCCGGCCCGACATTCAGCCAATTGCACACGAACTCGCCGATTCTAGCATCGACCTGCTGCCACAGATTGACGTGATGCGGATAAAGCGTGTTGTCGAGGTCGAACACCCAGGTGTCGACATGGGCGAAGGTGCGGGGAGCGGTCATGACAACTTTCTATCCGTTGGTGCGAGCGCCGTCCCAACTCTCAGCTCGTCGTCCCGGACGAGCGAAGCGAAGATCCGGAACCCATAACCACAGGAAGTGGTTTGGCGAAGACTGGTAGCGGCTATCTTGCTCCACGACTTCTTCCTGTGGTTATGGGTCCCTGCGTTCGCAGGGACGACAGCGGAGCTCGTAGGGCCCGCATCAAACCGACACCATCACGGCACCGCAAACCGCAGCGTCTTGCCGCCGCTCGACATATCCACCGCGCCAAAGCCCGTTGCCGCGAAGCCGCGCGCGCCGCAATCGGCCTGCTCGTTGGTCTCGAACTTGGTCTCGCGCGTGCAGAGCTGCTTGTCGCCGCCCCAGCTCAGCGGCCTGTCCTTCAGCTTGACCGAGCGGTTGTCGGCGTCGACCGCCTCCGCGAAGCTGAAGATCTGCTTCGGCTGGCCGCTGACGTCGGGATGCAGGCAGGTCTTGGGGTCGATGCGATACCAGCCGCGGCTGGTCACGGACTTGCCATCGTCGGTCGCGATCGCAGCCATCACCTTGTGCGGCGTATCGTTGCACCAGGTGAGGCCGGTGGCGGACGGCGTCTGCACCGCGTCGACCATGGTCTTGAAGAAGTTTGGCGAGGTCACGATGTCCGACGACAGGCCGCGGCTCTTCAGGAACGCGGCAAGCGCGCCTTGCGTCTTCGGCCCGTCGACGCCGTCGATCGGCGCTGCGTCATAGCCCGCGATCACCAGCAGCCGCTGGATGCCGGCCAGGCGCGCCTGCTCGTCGTCATATTCGGAATCCTCGGCGAGATAGGCGACGAGATTGCCGTCCGCCCCCTGCGCCGGCGTCACCTGCGTGAATGCGACCTGGGTTTGCCCGCTGCGGCATTGCCGTGCCGCCGCGATGACGAAATTGTCCTGCGCGACACAAAGCATGTCGCTGCCGCTCTGCGGGATCGGGGAGGCGCCATAGACGCCAAGCGCGCGGGCGTTGAGCAGGATGCGGTCGGCGGTCAGCGTGCCCTGCACCACCACGCGGCAGGTGGCTGGATCGACCCTGAACCAGCCCCGCGTCGCGGTTGCCGCCTTGTCGTCGATGCCGATCGCTGCCTCGACCACGTAGGACATGCGGTTGCAGATCTTGAGGTCGGCGAAAGCCGGCGCGGAGGAGAAGAAGAACGAGATGGCCGCGGCCGGCAGCGTCATCAGGAAGCGGGTGAGGGACGAGCGGCGGGGACGCTGAACGCTCCGCTCGTCATGGCCGGGCAAAGGGCGGAGCGCGTCTGAACAGACGTACCCCGGGGATCCTCGTCCTCGGCGCGGGTCGAAAGATCGCGGATGGCCGGGACTAGCCCGGCCTTGACGGCTTTCCTTGTCCGTTCCCGCATCACTTGTGGATCAGCGTTCCCGTGCCCGTGTTGGTGAACAGCTCGAGTAGCACCGCATGCTGCATCTTGCCGTCGATGATGACGACGCCCTGCACGCCCTGCTCGAGCGCGTAGATGCAGGTCTCGACCTTCGGGATCATGCCGCCGGAAATGGTGCCGTCGGCGATCAGCTTTCGCGCGTCCTTGACCGACATTTCGGGGATCAGCTTCTTCGACTTGTCGAGCACGCCGGGCACGTCGGTGAGCAGCAACAGGCGCTTGGCTTTCAGCGCGCCAGCGATTGCGCCGGCGAAGGTGTCGCCATTGACGTTCAGGGTCTGGCCGTCATGCGAGGTGGCGAGCGGCGCCAGCACCGGGATCAGCTCGTAGCCGATCAGCTGGTTGAGCAGCGTGAGGTCGACCTTTTCGGGGTCGCCGACGAAGCCGAGATCGATCACCTTCTCGATGTGCGAGTCCGGATCGACCATGGTGCGCGTCGTCTTCGACGCCTTCACCATGTTGCCGTCCTTGCCGCAGAGGCCGACGGCCTTGCCGCCGGCATCGTTGATGTAGCCGACGATCTGCTTGTTGACCGAGCCGGCCAGTACCATCTCGACGACCTCGATCGTCGCGGCATCGGTGATGCGCAGGCCGGCTGCGAATTCCGAGGTGATGCCGAGGCGCTTGAGCATGGTCGCGATCTGCGGCCCGCCGCCATGCACCACCACCGGGTTGATCGCGGTCTGCTCGAGCAGCACGATGTCGCGGGCAAAGTTCTTCGCGGTCTCCTCGTCGCCCATGGCATGGCCGCCATATTTGATGACGATGGTTTCTTCGTCGTACTGCTGCATGTGCGGCAGCGCTTCGGACAGGATGCGGGCCTGGTCGAGCGGAGAAATTTCGGTCATGTCGCGGTCTCGCTGGCGGATCGGTCGGTGCGCGTTCTATCCGATTGGCGGGCGTGGCGCAAAGTGTGGCTGGCATGCGGTCTCGGGCGCCGGACGCAGTTTCCTGTAGCCCGGATTGCGCTTCGCTCCATCCGGGCTACGGTTCAGCGCTTCCCCACCATCGCCGCGAGCGTCACCGCCAGCCAGCCCAGGATCATCACTATCCCGCCGGTCGGCGCCGCCATCGGAAACAGTGAATGCCCGGCATATTGCCGCAAGGCGAGGTCGCCTGCGAACAGCGCCGCGCCGATCGTGAAGCCGAACGCGGCGATGAGGCCAATTCCGCCGTGCAGAAGGCCGCGCGCGAGCAGAGCGGTGGTCGCAAGCATGGCAGTTGCATGAAACAGCAGCATGGCGCTCGCCGTGGCGAGCCGGCTCGCATCCGCGCCGTGGGCGGATGCCGCGGCCAGCGCGACGCCCGCGGCGCCCATCAAGCCGGCAAGTCCGATCAGCAGGCGGTGCGCCATCACGCGGCCCGCTCTTCGACGAGCTTCGCCATCGCGGCGCGCAGGCTCTCCATGCCGGTGGAGGTCCGCGACGAGGTCGCGAGCACGTTCGGGAACGCGGCCGGATGCTTGGCCAGCGCGGCCTCGGTCTCGGCGACGCGCGCTTGCAGCTCGGAAGCCTTCACCTGGTCGGCCTTGGTCAGCACGATCTGGTAGCTGACGGCGGAGCGGTCGAGCGTCTTGAGGACCTCGAGATCGACCTCCTTGAGGCCGTGGCGCGCGTCGATCAGCACGTAGACGCGCGCGAGGCTGGCGCGTCCCAGCAGGAATTTGTGGATCAGCTCGGTCCAGGATGCGACCTGGCTCTTCGGCGCCTTGGCATAGCCGTAGCCGGGCATGTCGACGAGGCGCAGGTCGGTCTTCCCCGGGACCTCGAAGAAGATCAGCTCCTGGGTGCGGCCCGGTGTGTGCGAGGTGCGCGCCAGCGCGTTGCGGCCCGTGAGCGCGTTGATCAGGCTGGACTTGCCGACATTGGAACGTCCCGCAAAGGCGACCTCCAGCCCCGCCATCGGCGGCAGCGCCTGGATCGAGGGTGAGGCCCAGATGAACTGCCAGTCGCGGGCGAACAGCTTTCGCCCGGCTTCGATCAGCTTCGCATCTTTATCGTCGGTCTTATCATTCATCCGACCGGTCTATCCTCTCGTCATGGCCGGGCAAAAGCGCGGAGCGCGTCTGCCCATTTAGAAGTCCCGGCCATCCACGTCCTAGCCACCAAATTTGCCTCCAGAAACGTGGATGCCCGGGACAAGCCCGGGCATGACGTTGTGGAGGCATTTGCGCTCCCCGCAATGAACGGGGCTACGTCGCCTTCCTCGCGAACGTCGCCTTGAGATTGTCGAACAGCTCCACCTTCACGCCATTGCGGCGCATGATGTAGCTCTGTTGCAGAACCGAGAGCGTGTTGTTCCAGGCCCAGTAGATCACGAGGCCCGCCGGGAAGCCCGCCAGCATGAAGGTGAAGATCAGCGGCATCCAGTTGAAGATCAACTGCTGCGTCGGATCCGGCGGCGTCGGGTTCAGCTTCATCTGGAACCACATCGTGATGCCCATGATGATCGGCCAGATGCCGAGCGCGAGGTAGTGGCCGAAGACGGGAATCGTGGTCGGATCGACCGGGATCAGGCCGAACAGGTTGAACAAATTGGTCGGATCCGGCGCCGAGAGATCCTTGATCCAGCCGTAGAACGGCGCGTGCCGCATCTCGATGGTGACGAACAGCACCTTGTAGAGCGAGAAGAACACCGGGATCTGGATCACCACGGGAAGACAGCCGGCGACCGGATTGATCTTCTCCTTGCGGTAGATCTCCATCATCTCCTGCTGCTGCTTCACCTTGTCGTCGGGATAGCGCTCCTTGAGCGCCTGCAGCTGCGGCTGGATCGACTTCATCTTCGCCATCGAGGCGTAGGACTTGTTCGCCAGCGGGAAGAACAGCAGCTTCACGATCACGGTCACGAGCAGGATCGAGATGCCGAAATTGCCGAAGAAGCGGTAGAAGAAGTCGAGGCCGAGGAACATCGGCTTGGTGATGAAGTAGAACCAGCCCCAGTCGATCAACAGATCGAAATGGTTGAGGCCGAGCTCCTTGTTGTAGCCGCCGAGACCTGCGAACGGGAACACGCCGACGACGCCGGCTTCCTTGGCGCCGGCGAACAGGCGCGCATTCGCGGTCGCGGTGCCGCCGATCGCGACGGTGACGGGGTCGAGCAGATAATCGGTCTGGTAGCCCCGGACGTTGTTGGCGAGGGTCGACGAGAAGCTCGCCTGCAGCTGGGCATTGGTGTCGGGCAGCAGCGCCGAGGCCCAGTATTTGTCGGTGATGCCGAGCCAGCCATTGGTGGCCTTGAAGTCGACCTTCTTGGTTTCGTCGATCTTCTTGTAGGCATATTCCTGCAGGCCGTGTTCGCCGAGATAGCCGATCAGGCCTTCATGCAGGATGTAGTAGCCGGAGACATGCGGCGTGCCGTGGCGCGAGATCAGCGCGAACGGATAGAGCGTGACCGGCGTATTGCCGACATTGCTCACCTCGTCCTTGATGGTGAAGAGATAATGGTCGTCGACCGAGACGGTGCGGCGGAAGGTGAGGCCATCGCCATTCTCCCATTTCAAAACCACCGGCGTCGTCGGCGTCAGGCTGCCGCTGCCGTCCTGCTGCCAGACGGTCTGGGCATCGGGCATCTTCGCCGTCACGCCGGTCGCGGCCACCCAACCGAACTCGGCGTAATAGGGCTCCGCAGTGCCCGAGGGCGAATAGAGGATGATCGGCGGCGACTTGGGATCGACCGTTTCGCGGAATTGCACCAGCGCGATGTCGTCGATGCGTCCGCCCTTCAGCGCGATGCTGCCGACGATGCGCGGCGTGTCGATCTTGACGCGCGGGCTGGCGGCGATCGCGGCATCGCGCGCCACGACCGGCTGGGCCGGCTGGTTTGCACCCGGCGCTGCCGGCTGAGTCGCGCCACCAGGCTGCGGCGCGGCGCCCGGCGTCGCGGAGGCGGTCGGCTGCGGCGCGGTCTTCTGGAACTCGACCTGCGCTTGCTGCTGCGCGCGCTGCTTCTCCATCGCCGGCACGTTGTAGAAATACTGCCAGGCGATCAGGACGATGCCCGACAGAATGACGGCGAGAATGGTATTGCGATTGTCGGTCATCTCTAATGTCTCGTCATCAATCCGGTTTGCGGCTGGCAGGGCCAAGGGCGTCTGGCCTCTGGCCATGGCCCTTCGAGGGTTCCTTGCGAGTCCCCTTGTTGGTTCTGGCCATATGCCGCGCGGGCTTCGTGAACGCTATGCGCAGATCGTCGAGCATGGCGGCGAAGGGGCGCGAGAGCGCGTCCCTTCGGCCGACCAGGACATAATCATGATGGGGCTGCATCGACACCGGATCGAGCCGCTTCACCAGTTCGCGAAGCCGGCGCCGGATGCGATTGCGCTCGGGGGCGTTGCCGTTCTTTTTGGTAACGGTGAAGCCGATCCGGACCGGGCCGGAATCATCGCGGGAGCGGCTTTGCAGGACGAACGCGGAGCTGTTCACCCGCGCGCCATTGGCAACGGCGAGGAAATCCGCCCGCTGCCTCAGCCGATCCATGATGAAATCCCGGAAAAGAGGGTCCGGCTCAGGCGCTCAGACGCTTGCGGCCGCGGGCGCGGCGAGCGGCGAGAACCTTGCGGCCGCCGGCAGTAGCGAGACGGGCACGGAAACCGTGACGGCGCTTGCGCACCAGTTTGCTGGGTTGATAAGTCCGCTTCACGGGTTTTTCTCCGCTGACCGGGCAATTTGCCTGTAGAATTGATGGTAAAGCCCGGAAGATGCGGCCCAAAACGGGCCCTTTTTCGGCCCCAAGAGAGCCGCTCCCGGCGTCACACCGGGTCATCGCGGACAATTTGCGCGGCTTATAAGCGAGCGCCTTGTTTTCGTCAACGCCGCACAAGCGCACGTTTCCAGTGAATATCGCTGTTTGTGCGGGGTTTTTAACCCTTGAGGTGGCGACTCGCGATATCAGCGCTTACATCCCACCTCGGCAGATTAGCGATCCGTAATTTGACCCGACCGGGGTCGGGCCGCATCTTTCTACCGCCAATCCTTCAGACGCCAGAGGCAGCGAGGGCGAATTTCGTGGCAGCGACAGACCGCCAGCCGATCCAGGATCAGGATCAGCCGGACCAGCCGGCGACGCGCTCCCGCGGGACGCGCGGGCTCGGCCTGTCGGGCAAGCTGCTGCTGCTGACCGTTCCCCTGGTGATGATCGCCGCCAGCCTGCTTTACGTGCCCGCCATCGCCAACTTCTGGGTCAACCGGCTGAACGACCGCGTCGCCGCGGCCAATACGGCCGCGTTGGTGCTGGACGCTGCGCCGCTCGGCATGGTTCCCGATTCGCTGTCGCGCCAGATCCTGAAGAGCATCAACGCCCGCGCCGTCGCGATCAAGATGGGCCAGCAGCGCCGCCTGCTCGCCAGCGACAATCTGCCTGCCACGATCGAGCACGACGTCGACCTGCGCGACATGACCGTGTGGGAGGCGATCACCGGCTCGTTCCAGATGATGCTGGAGACCGGCAACCAGCCGATCCGCATCGTCGGCCCCGGCGTCGGCAATGCCCAGTTCGTCGAGATCGTGACCGACGAATTGCCGCTGCGGCAGCAGATGTACCGCTTCTCCCGCAACGTCGTGGTGGTCGCGCTCATCATCGGCGTCCTGACTGCGGGACTGGTCTATTCCGCGCTTCATTTTCTGTTCGTTCGCCCGATGCGGCGGCTGACCGCGAGCCTGGTCGGTTTTCACGAAAACCCTGAAAGTTCGGCCGGAATCATCGTGCCGACGCAGCGCAGCGACGAGATCGGCGTTGCCGAGCGCGAGTTGTCCGACATGCAGCGCGATCTGATGTCGATGCTGCATCAGAAAAGCCGTCTCGCCGCCCTCGGCCTTGCGGTGTCCAAGATCAACCACGATCTGCGCAACCTGCTCGCCTCGGCCCAATTGCTGTCGGATCAGCTCGCCAGCGTGCCGGACCCGCGGGTGCAGCGCTTTGCACCGAAACTCGTGCGCTCGCTCGAGCGCGCCATCGCCTTCTGCCAGTCGACGCTCTCTTATGGCCGCGCCCAGGAGGCCGCGCCCGACCGCCGCATGATCATGATCGAGCCCGTGGTGCTGGAGGTGCGCGAGACCGCAGGTCTTGCCTCCGACGCCTCGATCGCCTGGGTCGCCGCGATCGAGCGTGGGCTCGCCATCGATGCCGACCCGGATCAGCTGTTCCGCGTGCTGCTCAACCTCGTCCGCAATGCGGCCCAGGCGCTGGAAAGTCATTCCTCCGGCGAAGGCGGCCCGCAGCAGATCCGGATCACGGGAAAGCGCGAAGGCGCCGTGGCGATCATCGAGGTGTCCGACACCGGCCCCGGCGTACCCCAGAAGACCAGGGATCATCTGTTCGAGGCGTTTCAGACCTCCGGCCGTCCCGGCGGCAGCGGCCTTGGCCTTGCCATCGCCGCCGAGCTGGTCCGCGCCCATGGCGGCGATATTCACCTGGTCGAAGGCACCCTCGGCGCCACCTTCCGCATCGTCATCCCCGACCGCCCGGTGGAGCTGCTCTCGATCCGCAACGAGCGGCAGAGGGCGTAACTGGGCCAGTGGCCGAGCCGCTTCCGTCATTCCGGGGCTCGCGTAGCGAGAACCAGGAATCCCGAGCTTTGACGCGAGAATCCGGGTTCGGTGCCGCGCATCGCTCGGAATGACATTCAAACCGTCATTTCCCTGCAAAATCTCCCCATTCCGGACCTTGCCAATCGGGGCAAGAGCGGTTAGTCAGAGCGCTCTTTCGCACCCCTCCGGCGCTGTCCGGAGGCTGCCTGCGGGCCTAGGCCCGCACTGTTCGCGAAAAACGCGCCCGTAGCTCAGCTGGATAGAGCATCAGACTACGAATCTGAGGGTCGGACGTTCGAATCGTTCCGGGCGCGCCATTCTTCGCCGAAAGGTCAGGACCAAGCAGCATCTGGTCGCCAGACGGGCCCGAGACCGGATGGCTATGCCGTGTGAGGAGCTGGATGAGGATATCGCAGGCGTTCAAGTTCGAGGCGGCGCATCGGCTGCCCAACGTGCCTGAGACCCACCGATGCAGGCGGCTGCATGGTCATTCCTACCGGGTCGAGGTCCAGCTGGACGGCCCGGTCGATCCGCACACCGGCTTCGTCGCTGATTTCTTCGACATCGAAAGCAGCTTCGCCGACATCATGGCCGCGCTGGACCACCAGTGCCTGAACGAGGTCAAGGGCCTCGAGAATCCGACCGCCGAGAACATCGCGGTCTGGATCTGGGACCGCTTGAAGCCGAGCCTCTCGCAACTCTCGGCGGTGCGGGTCTACGAAACCGCGGATTGCTGGGCCGAATATAACGGACAGTGACGACATCCCTGCGCTGATCCGGCGCGAGCCTGTCAGACGAATCTGAGCGGCGGACGTTCGAGCCGTTCCGGGCGCGCGATTTCGAGAGTAAGTTTGCCGCATGCGCACTCTCGATCGTCTGTTCATTCTCCTCGTTCTATTCCTCGCCATCGCAGCCGCCCCGGCGCTTCCCGCGCGCGCGGCCGAAACCTGTCCGTTCATCAGTGCCCAGGAGGCTCGCCCGTGCGATGCCGGCGCTCAAATGGTCTCTGATCTCAAATCAGGATGGCCGCGGCTGCATCTACCAGGGCGGGCGCGGCGACACGATGATGCTCTCCGTGTTCCGCAATCCCGACAAGGACCGCGCCAGGGAATTGTACGCGACCTTCGTCAAGACGCTCGGCGAGCGCATGCCGCTCAGCCCAGTTGCGGGGATCGGCGAGGAAGGCCAGGGCGGAACGAGCGGTGCCGGCGCCGAGCGCCAGGAGGCCTCGGTCGTCGCCTTGTCAGGCGACTACATTCTGCAGCTCACCGTCTATCCGATCGGTCGGCGTGCCGAAGATGCGCTGCTCGGACCGATCACCGAAGCTGCGCGGATTGCCATCGGCAGTGTCAGCAAGAGTAGCGAGCGGTTCGGCGCTTGCGAGTGGCTCACGGCCGCGGATGCCGACGGCTTTCTCGAGGCGAGTACGCTGACGGTGCAGCGGACCGGCGCGGGCAGCTGCATGATGTTCGATCGCGAGGCCAACACCATGACGGTTGCGGTGATCGCGACCTCGCGCGGCACCGCCGCCGGCATGATGAAGCGTGCGGGCCCCTGCAAGCATGTGGCGATCCCCGAGACTCGGCGGCGAAGCGTTCGGCGAGCATTCCTGCACCAAGGGCAACGGCAACGCCGTCAACATCTTCGTCTGGAAGAACGGCAGGCAGGCCTCGATCCTGTTCGCACCGGTCAAGCCGCATCCTGAGTCCGGCTCGGTCGAACGCCTGAAGGCGGTCGCGACGCGGGTCTACGGAAAGCTGTGACGGGAGGTGTGCCGAGTGCCGGCAGCCTCTCGCCGCGCGAAGAGGCTGCCGCGGGCTCAGGCGCGTATCATGGGCAGGCGTGACGCATGCCGTCGTTGCCGAGATAGGTCCCAGAGCCCGGATCGTAGGAGCGATAGCGCTGCGCACAATAGGCGGCGGCGTTGGATTGAGCCTGGCTGTTGGCGATTGCGCCGCCGATGATCGCGCCGGCGGCGAGGCCGCCTAGGACGGCTGCGCCGTTCCCACCGTGATGATGGCCATAATAGCCGTGCCGATGTCCGTGTCCGTGCCAATGGCGGTACTGCACCTGCTGCACGCCGGAGTCAGCACCCAGATTCGCGATCGGCAGAGGCGCCGCGAGCACCGGCGATGCGGCCGTCGAGAGCATCGCTCCAGCGGCCGCGAGGGCCACGAAAGTTCTGCGCATTGTCATGTCGGACTCCATGTTGCTGAGGGTGCGGGAGCAACGATCGCTTGCCCGCTCCGTTCCCTTGCCGCGTGGCGAGCGTCAGAGGGTCGCAGAAAATGAATTGTTGGTAAGGATGCTGGCCAACGTGCCGCTATCTGTCCTCGCCGTCCCGCCGCCGGAAGGGATCGGCGACGTCATCGTGACCGCTGCGGCTGCTGAAGAACATCAGGGCCATCAGCCCGCAGCCGATCAGCAGGGAGAAGAAAGCTCCGAGGCCAAGCGCGATCCAGCCATGCTTGCCCATCTCGACCCCGCTGCTGGTTTCCCAGACTGAAAATCCCCAGACGCCTGTGAGGATCAACATGGCGCCGAGCGCAACCAGCAGGGCGATCTGGCCGGCACTGATGTTCTTCATGGCTTTTCCGTTCCGTGCCTGACGAGAGTCAATTGCGGAGGGCGACGAGGTGTTCCCGGACGACGCCGATCTCCCCGCCGCTCCCGTGAGTTGGCCTGCCGGAACATGGTAGCGAGGCCTGAACGCGAACTCGTTGTGCTGCAACAACTTCCGGGTCGCCCGTCAAATCCGTGAGGGAGCCACGCCGGCAAGAGGTCGCGCATCCGGAACGGCGCGCCCGCTATTGCGAGACAGTCATGCTCGGCCGGATCTGTCGATCATTTCTGACTCGGAGACGGCAAGAACGGTCAGTCCTCTGATGCGCTTGTCCGGCGTCTCGAACGCGATGCGCTGTCCCACCGAGAGGCCGATCAGGGCCGCTCCGACGGGTGTCAGGATCGAGATCCGGCCGAGCGCGATGTTGGCCTCGTGCGGATAGACCAGCACGATCTCGCGGATCGCACCCCTGTCATCGCGATAGGTCACTTTGGAGCCCATTCTGACCACGCCGCGCAAATCGTTCTCTTCCGCGACCGTCGCGCGGTCCAGTTCGCGAGCCAGAAACTGGGCGACACCAGGAAACAGGTCCATGGTCGAATTCGCCAGCGAGCTGAGACGCTGCGATTCGTCTTTTGCGAGCATGATCGGCGGCAACACGAGATGGTCTCCCTTAATCTCGGCTTCAAAGTCCTGCATTGGTTTCTCCTATGCTGCAGTCGGTCCGGGATCGTCGTCGAGCGGCCTGCCGCGCCGGCTCGCCGGAAACAGATTGACGACGTTCGGGCTCGATCGGGTGACGTTCTGAACCCTGATGACGTTCAGGCATCCGGCGACGAAGTACGGCATTTGATCGCCGACCCGCATGCCGATCAAAGCAGCCCCCAGAGGTGACAGGATCGCTGCCAGCATGGGAACCCGCGCGACCGCAGGATTCCCCATCATTGATCTGCAGCAATGATGATCGCGACCACCAGTGCTAGAAGGATTCGCAAGTCGCGACTCAGGGCTCCCCTGCCGGTCGCGATAATCTTATCGCGTGCTGGAATCCGAGGGCTAAATGGGACGACTCCTGAATATCGTGACGCCGCTGCATACGGCGACCAAGCGCGACTACATGGGGCGCATGAACGACGACAAGATCGGCTGCTCGCTGAAGGCGCGGGAATACGAGGCCGATTATTGGGATGGCGATCGCCGCTTCGGCTATGGCGGCTACCGTTTCATGGAGGGGCGCTGGGCGCCGGTCGCCAAGGCGCTGATCGAGACCTATGGCCTCAAGGACGGCTCCAGCGTGCTCGACGTCGGCTGCGGCAAGGGCTTTCTGCTCTACGAAATGCAGAAGATCCTGCCGGGCCTGAAGGTCGTCGGCTTCGATATCTCCAAGCACGGCCTTGCCAATTCGCACGAGCAGGTACGGCCCTATCTGTTCAACTATCGCGCCCAGGACATCTATCCCTATGGCGACGACAGTTTCGACCTCGTGATCTCGCTCGGCACCTTGCACAATCTCCGGCTCTACGAGGCTCGAGGCGGCGCTCAAGGAAGTCGAGCGGGTCGGCAAGAACAAATACGTCATGGTCGAGGGCTACCGGAACGTCGCCGAGCTGCACAACCTCGAATGCTGGGCGCTGACCGCGGAGTCGATCCTGCACACCTCGGAATGGATCTGGCTGTACGGCAAGCTCGGTTACACCGGCGATTACGAATTCATCTATTTCGAGTGATCGGGCGCTCCCCATGGACATCAAGACTGCCAAGGCGGCCATCCTCGTCGAATCGGGCAAGCCGCTGATCGTCGACGAGTTCAATTTGCCGGACAGGCTCGAACACGGCCAGGTGCTGGTGCACGTGCACACGTCGAGCATCTGCGGTGCGCAGATCAACGAGATCGACGCCGTCAAGGGCGTCGACAAGTTCCTGCCGCACCTGCTGGGACATGAAGCGCTGGCCACCGTCGTCGAAACCGGGCCCGGCGTGGTCTCCTGCAAGCAGGGCGACACCGTCGTCATGCATTGGCGGCCGGGCAAGGGCGTCCAGGCCAACACGCCGGCCTATTCCTGGCGCGGCAAACGCCTCAATGCCGGCTGGGTCACCACCTTCAACGAATATGCGGTGGTGTCGGAGAATCGCGTCACGCCCGTGCCGGCCTCGATCGACCGCACCAGCGCGCCGCTGCTCGGCTGCGCCGTGACGACCGCGCTCGGCGTCGTCAACAACGACGCGCAGATCGCTATCGGCGAAGCCGTCGTCGTGTTCGGCGTCGGCGGCGTCGGATTGAACATCGTGCAGTTCGCCGCCATGGTCGGCGCCTATCCGGTGATCGCGATCGACCGCCTCGACAACAAGCTCGAAATGGCCAAGAAGTTCGGCGCCACCCACCTCATCAACTCCGAAGCGGTCGAGGATGTCGCTGCCGAGATTCGGGCGATCACCGGCGCTGATGGACCCGACAAGGTCGTCGAGACCACCGGCGTCAAGAATCTGATCGAGCCTCGCCTACGAGATCACCGCGAAGAAGGGCCGCTGCATTCTCGTCGGTGTTCCCCGCGAGAAGGCCGAGATCTACACGCTGCCTTTGCACTTCGAGAAGGTGCTGAAGGGTTCGGAGGGCGGGCAATGCCAGCCGGCGCGCGATATTCCGCGGCTGGTTCGTCTGAGCGACGCCGGCAAGGTGGACTATCGCGGGATCGTGACGCACGAGTTCGCGCTCGACGACGTCAACGACGCGCTGGACTTGATGCGCAGCGGCACATCGGGACGAATCCTGCTGAACATCAGCTGACTGCAACGCAGGCGCCGACGACATGTCGGCGCTGGCGCTGCAGCAGCCAGGCGGCGATCGCGATGTTCACGATATTCCAGGCGATGCCGTTGACCAGCGCGGATGCGTAGGAGCCGGTCCGGTCGAAGATCGCGCCGGCCATCCAGCCACCCAGCGCCATGCCGGCAAGCGTGACCGAGATGGCGAGGCTGATGCGAAAGCCGGCCTCCCGTGCCGGAAATAGCTCGCGGATGATCACCGCATAGCTCGGCACGATGCCGCCTTGCGCCAGCCCGAAGATCGCGGACACCACGTAAAGCGAGACCAGCCCGTTGAACGGCAGATAGAGCGCAAGCGCCGTGGCCTGCATCGCCGAGCCCAGCAGCAAGGTCGGCAGGCCGCCGATGCGGTTCAACAGCCAGCCGAAGACGAGACGGCTCGCCACGCTGAAGCCGAGCATCGCCGCCAGCATCTCGGCGCCCCGCGCGGAGCCGTAACCGAGATCGCCGCAATAGGCGACCAGATGGACCTGCGGCATCGCCATGGCGACGCAACAGCATATGCCGGCCAAGGCCAGCAAGCCCTGGGTGGCGGACGGCGACAGGCCGATGGTCTGCATCGTCGTGTTGCCGCTTGCCACTTCGCGCGCTGCTGTGGGAACGGCCGGCCGCCGCCGCAGCACCAAAGAGAGCGGCAGCATCGTTGCCAGGCAGAACAGGCCGATGCCGATGTGGGTCTGTCGCCAGCCATGTGCGGCGATGGCGTGCTGAACCAGGGGTGGCCAGACCACTCCGGCAAGTGAGCTCCCGGCCGTCGCCAGGGAAATGGCAAGGCCGCGGCGCCTGTCGAACCACAAGGAGACGTCGGCCACCAGCGGCGCGAAGCTGGCCGCGCCGCCGAGGCCGATCGTGACGCCCGAGATCAGCGCGAACACGGACAGGCTCGGCGCGAAGGCGCTGAGGACGTAGCCGAGGCTCATCAGGATCGTGCCGCCGGCCAGCGGCGGCAGGATGCCGAAGCGATCCGCGAGACGGCCGACGACGATGCCGCCGATCATGAAGCCGATGATGGCGAGCGTGTAGGGCAGGGTCGCCTCGGCGCGCGGCGCGTTGAAATCGGCCTGCACCGCCGGCAACGCCACGACCAGCGACCACATGCCGACGCAGCCCAGCGTGCTGAGGATCATGCTGACGGTGAGACGAATCCAGGAATAGGAGTTTTCGATCGACGGCGTTTGGGGCGGCACTGCGGTGGGTTCCTCGGGCTGCGCTTGAGATCAGCCCTGGGCTATCGCCCGCCGTCAGCTGCGACAAAGCAGGATTTCTCTTTTGTCGCGCGAGCAAAACTCATGCATCCTCCTCCTTTCCCCGCATCGCCCGGAGCCGGCCATGACGTATCTGCTGCCGCCACTCAATGCCTTGCGCGCCTTTGAGGCCGCCGCGCGTCATCTCAGCTTCAAGCAGGCCGCCCATGAGCTGCACGTCACCGCCGGTGCGATCAGCCAGCAGGTCCGCCTGCTGGAGGAGCGGCTGGGCGTGCAGCTGTTCGAGCGCCGGACGCGGCAGGTGATTCTGACCTCGGCCGGCGAGCCCTATCTGGTGCAGGTCCGTCAGGCCTTTCGCTGCCTTGCCGAGGCCACCGCCGAGCTCAAGCCCGAGGGCGTCACCAGCATGCTGCATATCGGCCTCCATGCGAGTTTCGCCGTCGAGGGGTTGCGGACGCGCCTCGCCAAGATCCGCCGCGTCCATCCCCAGCTCGCCATCCGCATCAGCCAGCCGGCGGGGCTGCACGAGCTGCTCGAAGGCAAGGTGGACGTCGTGATTACGGACCGGGTGCAGCGCTGTCCGGGTTACCGGTGCGAGCCGCTGGCGCGCGGTTTCCTGATCGGGCCGCTTGGAACCGCCGAATGTCCTGAAATCGAAACCCTGCGGTCCTGCCTGCTGGGCGATGTCGCGCTGGCGCATGCTGCGGCGTCCAGGGCGCCGCTGCTGCCGGCATCCCAGGGCCGGGCGCCCTGACGTCTTCGTGCCGGCCGTAACCGCCGGTTAACCATGGATATTTACGGTGTCGCAAGCCTCTGAATTGTGTCTGTGAGTTGATTGCGAACCATGGCGTTCGGTAGCCGCCCATCTCCGCGAAGCATCGCCCCGACGGAGCCCGCGGCTTCGTGGGAAGCGCCGCGGGCTGCGCGGACGAAGCCAGAAGGCGCCGCGCCGGCGCTGATCAGGGGATCGCTGACCGTCTCCGGAGCGTTCGCATTCCTGCGCGAGAACGGAAGGCGGATTCTGACGCTGGCGCTGGCGCTGTTTGCCCTCGGCGTCGTCGCTCTCATGGTTCTGCCGGTCCGTTATGCCGCGACGGCGCTCGTCGTGCTCGATCCGCGCGAGGCTCCGTGTCACCACGGAGCAGGACGTGCTGCCGGGCATCGGCCAGGACGCCGCGGCGCTCCAGAGCCAGATCGAGATCGCCAAATCCGACGGCTTTCTCCGTCCGCTGATCGAGCAGCTCAAGATCGCCGATGACGATGACATCGCGGGCGGTCATACCGACATGACGCGCCTGCTCGAGAAATTCCGCAGCCGCCTCGAGATCACGCGCCGCGGGCTCACCTACGTCATCGCGATCTCCTTCACCTCGAACCGTTCCGAGCGGGCCGCCTACTACGCCAACGCCATCGCCGAGGCGTTCGTCGCCAGCCAGGGCCGCGTCCGCACCGCCGCTACGGACGAGGCCGCCGACTGGCTCAAGGACCGGCTCAAGACGCTGAACGAGCGGCTGCGCGCATCGGAAGACGCCGTCGCCGCCTTCCGGCTCGAGCACAAGATCCTCAATGCCGGCAAGGATTCGACCACCCAGCAATTGCGGGTGACCGATATCAACCAGCAGGTCTCCGCCGCGCGCCTCCGCACCGAGGAAGCCAAGGCGCGCTACGATCAGGTGCAGCGCGATCTCAAGGCCAATGTCGAAGGCCCGGTGAAGCAGGATCTGTTGAGCATGCTGCGCGCGCAACGCTCGACCCTGAACGACCAGATCGCGCAGAAGAAGGCGGTGTTTGGCGACCGCCATCCCGATCTCGCGATCTCCTACAGCCAGCTGGCGGACATCAACCGGCAGATCGAGGTCGAGCGGAAGAAGAACATCGACACCGCCAAGTCGGAATATGAAGCCCAGCTCGAGCAGCAGAAGGCGCTGGAGAAGCAGCTCAAGGAAGTCGAGACCAAGATGCTAGTCGACGGGCAGGCGCTGGTGAAGCTGCAGGAGCTGCAGCGCGACGCCGACGCCAACCGGAACATCTACGAGCAGTTCCTGTCGCGGTTCAAGACCACCAACGAGCAGCGTCAGCTGCAGAACTCGCAGACCAAGATCGCTTCGCCGGCCATTCCGCCGCTGCGCTCGACGCGGCCGCCGCTCGCGCTGCTGCTGGCGGCGCTGGCGATCGGCTCGCTGCTGACGTCGACGGCCGGCGTTGCGGCGATGGCGAGCATGTCCGGCGCGCCTGCGTCCTCCGAGGCTCCTGTGCCTGCGGCCGTGGCGGACATGCAAGCTCGGCAAGCCCAGTCTCAAGTCCAGTCTCAAGTCCCATCGCAGGTTCAGCCGCAAGCCCCTCCGCAAGTGCAAGCTCCAGCCGTCGCCGCGGGCCGGCCGGACTCGATGCCGCGGCTTCCCGTCTGGGCGCGCATCCCCGATCTGTTATCCGGGACCGGCCCCACCACCGTCTGGCAGAGGCCGGTCGCCGCATCGGCCGAGCCTCGATCTCGGCGTCTATCTGCGGCCGCTTCTCGAGCGGATCGATCGCGTGCCGGTGCGCGGCTGCAAGGTGGCGCTGGTTTTGTCGGTCGGCAAGAGCGCCGGCGGCAACACCGTTGCCCGCGCGCTCAATCGCGCCGCCGTGAATCGCGGCATGATGAGCGTCCTGATCCGGCTGCAGGGCGAATTCGCAGGCCACCAGCCTCCGGTGACCGAATGGAATGACGGCTCGACCACCGCGGGACTTCAATCGATCGACGAGGCTCCTGAGCGCCGGCCGCATGGCCGATGCGAGGCCCGAGGACGATATTCGTTCGGAGTTCGATCTGATCATCGTCCATGCCGGCAATCTCGCACTTCAACCCGACGCCATCGCGCTGGCGGCGCATGCCGATCTGATCGTGCTGGTGGCGCGTGCCGGCGAGCTCGGATCGCCGGCGATGCGCCGGGTGACCGCGGCGCTGTCGCGCTACGAGACCGTGCCGATGGGGCTCGTCGTCAATCATGCGCCAGCGGGCTCGCAGGCGCCGCACCCCGAGGGCGGTGCATTGGGTCTTGCGGTTTGACCATGACAGCCTCGCGCCGCCGTCTGCTGGCCGCGGTGATGCTCCTGTTCATCCCCTTCGGCGCGCCGGCCTTTGCCGACATGTGCGTGCCCGTGCCGCAGACGGTCGCGCCGGCGAGGCTCGCCGCGCTGTCGCGCGGTTTCAATGCCGACGGCTGGATCAACGGCGAGGTGCCGAGCCGCGAGCTGCTGCAGCAATTGCGCAGGGCCGGAATGAGCCATGTCCGGCTGCCGATGCCGGCCGAGCGCGTGATGCCGCGTTTCGCCGCGAAGGCCGAGCGCGACGAGACACTGGGTATGCTCGACAAGGCGCTGAAGCAGCTCACCGCGCTTGGCTATGCCATCTCGGTCGATCTTCATCCCGGCGAGCGCTTCAACCGCCTGCACAAGGAGGATCCGGACGCGGCGTTGCACGAGATGCAGGAGGCCTGGAGCGGCCTTGCCGGGGTCATGCGATCCTATTCCACCGATCGCGTCTTCGCTGAGTTGCTCAACGAGCCCGATATCGATGCCGACCGATGGCAAACGCAGGCCGAGACGCTTGCCGCCTTCGTGCGCAAACTGCTTCCAGCCACCACGCTCGTCGTCGGTCCCGTCAATTGGCAGCGCGCGGACTCGCTGCCGCGGTTTCGTCCGCTGGCGGATCCTGACGTCGTCTATGCCATCCATTTCTACGATCCCATGGCGTTCACCCATCAGGCCCATTGGGATGCGCGGGATCCGCTGCACGACATCATCGATCTGCCTTATCCGATCAATGGCGGCGATCCCAAGGTGCAGGCGCTCCGTCAGGATCTGCAGGCGAGGGGCTCGACCAGGGCGCTCGGCATGCTCGACGTCGCGATTGCCGCCGCGAGGGACAAGCCGACGGCCGATCGCTGGCTCGCGCCCGCGCTCGAATGGCAGCAGCAGTTCAAGCGGCCGATCATCGTCAACGAGTTCGGCGTGCTCAAAGCCGGCGCACCCAGGCAGAGCCGGTTGCGCTGGCTGGCGGAGGTCGCTGCCTATGCCAGGGAGCATTGCTGGGGCTGGACGCATTGGGAGCTGGCGCAGGGCTTTGGCCTGGTCGACCGCAGCACCGGCAGGCCCGATCCCGATGTGATGCGCGCATTGCTCGGCGGCGCGAGCCGGCCCGGCCGGCGCTGACGCCGGCGCGGCGCGGGATCGTTAACGACTCCTTACCCATCGCCCCGCTATCGTGATCGCCGCGCGATGCCAAGGGACCATCGATGAGCGCCGCCAACCCACCGCAGGACCAGAGCGTGCAGGTCGAGCCATCGCCGCCGGCCTGGCGCGAACTCGCCGCGACGTTCTGCATCGCCACGGCGACGATCGGCTTTGCGCCGGTGCTGCATCTGGCGAATCCGGCTCTGGCCATCGTCGTCGAGGTTCTCGTCGGCATCGCCATCGTGCTGGCGGTCCCGACCTATGCGCCGGCCATCGCGATCTTCGTTCTGTTCTTCCAGAACCTGTTCGTCTCGATCCTGTCGCCGCTGGTGCCGCTGCCCTCCGATCTCGACTTCATCAAGGGCTACAATTTCCTCGTCTGCTCCGTGATGTGGCTGGCGACGTTCGGCCTCTACGTGCTGGGCCAGAGGAATCAGTCGGCTGAGGTGAGCAAGATCATGCGCTGGGGCGTCGCCACCCTCGCCGTGGTGTCGCTGTATTTCGCGATCGGCTTCATCCAGGATGGACAGCCGGCGGCGGTCTATCTGCGCAACATCGTGCTGCCGCTGTTCCTGTTCCAGCTCTCGCTGCTGACGGCCGCGACCTACGAGGTGCGCATCACGCCGTTCCTGGTGACGCTCGCGGTCATCCTCGTCGCTTGCGGCTACGTCGAGTTTGCGTTCCGCGACGTCTGGCTGGCGATCACCAACAGCTACACGTTCTGGGGTTTCGACGAGACTCAAGGCGACCCATTCGGGCGTCTGGGAAGCCCAGATGCGGGCCACCGGCAACGTGCCGGTCGATCTCAAGGACCGCTTCAGCTTCGACTTCCTGAACACGCCCCTGCTCGAAGGGTTCGGCCTCTCGAAGATGTTGCGCATCAACGGTCCGAACATGCATCCGATCAGCTTTGCCTATGGCATCAGCTTTCTTGCCCTGTTTCTGTTTTCTGTGGGACGGCCGCTGCTGGCCCTGGCGGCCTTGCCGCTGCTGGTCTTCTGCAGCGTGAAGGGCGCGCTCATCGTGGTGATCTTCGTGGTCGCGTCCTGGATCGCCACCCGATTGCTCGGCGCCGTGGTGACGCTGCTGCTCGGCTTCCTCGGCATGATCGCCTTTGCGGTTCTGGCGATCCGCCTCGGATTGCAGATCGGCGACTATCACGTCATCGGCCTGATGGGTGGCCTGGACGGCTTCGTGCAGAGACCGTTCGGCCGCGGCCTCGGCATCGGCGGCAATTTGTCGGACAGTTATTTTTCCATCGACTGGAGCGCCGCACAGGCGGCCGGAACCATCGACGGCGCGGTCGAGAGCGCGATCGGCGTGCTGCTCTACCAGATGGGCATCGCGGCCTTCGTGCTGCTGGCGTTCTATTTCGCGATGGCGCTGAAGGCCTGGCGGCTCTACGCTTCATCGGGCTATCTGACGCAGGGTCTCGCCGGCTTCGGCGTCATGGTCGTGTTGCTCAACGGCTTGTTCCAGGAGGAGGCCCTGTTCGCACCGCTCGCGCTGGGACTCATGCTCTCGCTCACCGGCCTCGTCATCGGCAGCCATGTGAGGGCGCCGGCGGTCGCGAGCGAGGAGGCAGAATTCGAGCCCCTCACGCACTACCAGCCCGTGGCGTAACGCCGCGCGGCCTGCGCGGCGCTTTCCGCTCGGAACTTCCATTTTTTCCCGGCGTTGAGCCGACGGTCCGCGCAGGGCCCGGTTCGTGCGATGAAGAATTTTTCCAACGCTGCATTCTCCCCCGAGGTGATCGGGATCATGACGAGCGCCCTGGAAGGCGCGGTTGCGAGTCTGCCCGAGCCCGTGCATGCCTCGCATGTCAACGCTCTCGCGGAATCCATCCTGCGCACCGCCGGCGCGGGCGAGCGCAGCGTCATCGATCTGCAACGGATCGCCCTCATGGAGCTGCAGCTGCTGCCGCGCGATTGATGAGCAAGGAACGAGCAAGGGATGAGGTGGACATGAAGACGATACTCGCTGCCGGCCTCGCGCTGCTTGCAACGCTGTCCGCCGCGCGGGCGGAGAGCTGGACCAGCTATCGGATCGCCGAAACCGGAACGTCGGTCGACATTCCCGCGTCGCTGTTCACGGAGATCGCCGGCAAGCCCGAAGGCTACGGCCAGCAGTTTCGCACCTCCGACGGCCGAGCCGACCTTTCGGTGCAGGCGGTGTCCAACCGGGAAGGTCTTTCGCCGGCCGAATTCCTCGCCAAGAAAAATCCGCCGTCCGGAATCATCTACAAGCGCATCAGCCGGAAATTCTTCGTCGTCTCCAGCATCAAGCGCGACAAGATCTGGTACGACCGCTGCAATTTTTCACGCGGCTACGTGCACTGCGTGCTGATCAATTATCCCGCGGCCGAGAAGCGACAGTGGGATCGCGTCGTGACGCGGATCAGCCACAGCTTGAGCGCCGAGTGAAATGTAAAGAGCTGCCCGAGCAAGTCGGGCAGCAGGGGGCGTGAGGGTTAGCGCGCGGTCGTTGACGTCGTCGACATCGTGGGCTTGGAGCCCGGCACATGCGACATCGTCTTGGTGGTCGAGCCAACCGTTTCGCCGGCCTTGACCTGGGTACGCGTATGCGAGCGGCTGAACGTACCGCCCTCATGGGCCTGCGCCCGCGCATTGGAGTTCATCACGGGGCCGTTGCCCTTGTTCGTGCTGACGCCGGTCTGCGTCTTGCCGTCGACGGCAGCGGCGCTTCCGCCGGCCGCGATCGACGAGCCGGTGCTGCCGTTCGCCGAGGTGGACGTGCCGCCCGTGCCGACCGTCGATGCCGAGGTGCCGCCGGCTGCGGCCGAGCCGCCGCTTCCGCCCGTGACGCTCTTTTGTGCGAGAGCCGGTGAGGTGGCGGCAAGCAGAGCTGCGACTGCCGCGGTCGCGAATAGCGTTCTCATGTTCAATCCTCTCTGTGAATTCTATGGCGACGATGTCGAAATCGTGCAGCCGTTGACCGTGATGGTGCTGGCACTGGTGGCGCCGGGTCCGCCCGCGGTCGATGACGAGCTGGAGACGCTGCCGCCGCCGGCCTGCACATGCACCGATGATCCACCGGCCGAGCTCGAGCTCGACAGCGAACCGCTCGACGCCGTCGATCCCGTGGTGCCCGAACCCGACGCGGCGGCCGCGCTGATGCTGCCGTCGGCATGTTTTTCGACCGTGACCTTGCAGCTCTCACCCGATGCCGTCCTGCCGGTCTTTTCCATGGTGGTTGCTTGAGCCGCGCCGGCCATCAAGGCCAGCGTCGCGATCGCAATGACTGATCTGTTCATGCGCGTTCTCCTCCAACAAGGACGAAGGAGCGGCATCGCTGCCGCTCCCTCTCAAGGCATCAATCCTTGTCCTTCTTCATCTCACCCTTGTTGTGGCCTTTGCCCTTCTCCATGCCCATGTCGCTGGCATGGCCCGCCGACGAGCCCGCCGCGCCGACCGTCGAGCCGCTCTTGCCGCCGCCGGCGGACGACCCGCCGGTGCCAACGGTCGATGCGGAGTTGGAGCCCGAGCCTGCTGCCGAGCCGCCGGTGCCCACGCTGGACGAACTCTTGCCGCCGCCGGCCGACGAGCCACCGGTACCGAGCGTCGAAGCCGAGCCGCTGCCCGTGCCGCTGCCGGCTGCGGAGCCGCCGGTGCCAACGCTCGAGCTGCTGGTGCCGCCGCCGGCCGACGAGCCGCCGGTGCCGAGCGTCGAAGCAGAGCCGCTGCCCGTGCCGCTGCCGGCCGAAGAGCCGCCGGTCCCCACGGTCGAGCTGCTGGTGCCGCCACCCGCCGACGAACCGCCGGTGCCGACCGTCGAGTCTCGATTGCGCAACGGCGAGCGCGGTGCTGGCCAGCAGCGCGGCCGCAGCCGCAGAAAGCTTCAGAATCCTCATGTCGTCTCCTCCAGGGTTTCCAAAAACAAATCGCCAAATAAGGCTCGGGATAAATTGGCAATCGCGCAAACGTTCCTGATGACGGACACGTTGACGTGTTGATTTCCGCGGACACGCGAAGTTCCGCGCGGGCTTCCACCTAGCGCGTTCATTCCATGTTCATTTGAGCGAAGGCCTACGGCCGTGCGTCGCGATAGCGCGACCGGCAGCCCTCAGAATGCGCCGACCATCACTTGGCGGTCGTAGAGCCGGCGCGAGGACGCCGAGCTGGCCGTCCGACTGGAGCGAACGCCGCGCGCACGCCTCGCTGCGTGTCGAGGTGCTGGCGAAATTTCGGCTTCCAGCTTCGGCGCTTCGGGTGCCGCCGACGCGTTGCTCGCAACGTGGCTTGGCGCCTCTGCCGCCAGCACCGGCGTGGACGCGGCCGCGGCAATCCCGGTGGACGTATCCAGGATGATCTTTTCGGGAAGGGTGTGGGCCGAACGGATGCGAATGATGCTCCGGTCGATCGGCGCATTTGCGGAGATATCGCCGAGCGGTGGCAGGCTGCGATCGAGTGCGAAGAGCAGCGCGACGACGAATGCGCTGGCGAACAGAAAATAGCGAATGATGGGCATCAGACACACGACCGCGAATTGGAGCCAGCGCGAATGCGCAGCGAGCAGCTTCGGCGGCCCGCCACTACATGCGGCGCTGCGATGAACTCGCCACCGGCCTGCCCGTTCCGTTGCTGGAGGAACGTTTGCCACATTTTCCCGTTGTGCGCCCGGGAGCAGCTGATTGGAGGAGTGGAAAATGCCCGTACTAATTCTCCGGGCCGTGCCAGCCATCCTGGTCGTCGGCGGCGGCATCTATCTCATCGGACACATGCACTGAATGCCAAGGCCCCGGTTTCCGTGACCAACGAAACCGGGGCCGCAGTCCGGCCGGCCCGGAAAGTCCGCGTGCCCTAACCGGCGATCGCGAGGCCGGGAGCATGATGTCCCGCATTTCATCGCGGCGGCTGGCCGCACGCGCGGCTCACAAGCGCAGCTGTAATCTGCTTCACACGCAAACCTGCCCAATGACGCTAGATGAACCCAAGGCCTCGCGTTCCGCGCGGTCCGGTTCGGAGCTGGCGATGATGTCTGCACTGGCAAGGGCAATATCCCGCGCAACGCGAACGCATATCGATGTCGAAATTCTGAAAGTGCTGGTGATCTTCGCGGGTGCAGGCCTGCTGCTCTCGCTGGTCGCGGCGATGATCTTCAAGCACGCCGCCAGCGCTGCCTTGTTTTGAGATCGCGCACTTTGCCGCGAGCTTGCCCCGTTATCGAGTCCGCCGGATGTCGTTCCGAGCGAGTGCCATTGAGGTATGCAGGCCATCCAACGGCGGCGGCATGCGCGGGAGATGGCTCGTGCCTTACGACAAGAGAACCCTCCAGATCCTTCTCGATGCCTATTGGTCGCCAAGCGGCGCGAAGCGAGACGGTCGATCGGGCGGATTTCGAATATGTCCGTCGAGCAGCCAGGCCGGGGGTGCCCCTCACCGCCACCCCATCGCGGGTGCCACATGCGTCAAGATCGCCTCGATCGCATGCGCGCAGTAATCGACGCCAAGCTGGTTCGGGATCGTCAGCAGCAGCGTATCGGCTTCGGCGATGGCCTCGTCCTGCTTGAGCTGCTCGATCAACACGTCAGGCTCTCCTGCGTAGGAGCGGCCGAAGATGGCCCGGGTCTGCGGATCGATGAAGCCGATTTGGTCTTCGCCGCCGCGCTCTCCGCCGAAATAGGCGCGGTCGCGATCGTCGATCAGCGCGAAGATGCTGCGGCTGACGGAGACGCGGGGCTCGCGGACGTGGCCGGCTTCCTTCCACGCCGCGCGGTAGGTGCGGATCTGCGCAGCCTGCTGCACATGAAAGGCTTCGCCGGTCTCGTCGTTCTTCAGCGTCGAGTCTCTGCAGATTCATGCCGAGCTTGGCCGCCCACACCGCGGTGGCGTTCGAGCCGGCGCCCCACCAGATCCGTTCGCGCAGGCCCTGCGCATGCGGCTCGATGCGGAGCAGCCCCGGCGGGTTCGGAAACATCGGTCGCGGATTGGGTTTTGCAAACCCTTCGCCACGGAGCAGGTCGAGGAAGACCTCCGCGTGGCGCCGCCCCATGTCGGCATCGCTCTGGCCTTCGGCCGGCTGGTATCCGAAATAGCGCCAGCCGTCGATCACCTGCTCGGGCGAGCCGCGGCTGATGCCGAGCTGGAGCCGTCCGCCGGCGATCAGGTCGGCACTGCCCGCGTCCTCCACCATGTAGAGCGGGTTCTCGTAGCGCATGTCGATCACGGCCGTGCCGATCTCGATCGTGCTGGTCTTGGCGCCGACGGCCGCGAGCAGCGGAAACGGCGAAGCCAGCTGCCGTGCGAAATGGTGCACGCGGAAGTAGGCGCCGTCGGCGCCGAGCTGCTCAGCCGCGACCGCCAGCTCGATCGATTGCAGCAGCGTGTCGCCGGCGGAGCGGGTCTGCGATTGCGGCGAGGGCGTCCAGTGCCCGAAGGAGAGGAATCCGATCTTTTTCATGCGGGCAATTTAGGGATGATCGGAATAGTTTGCGAGACGTTGGCCGAGGGAAAGATGGCGACAATGCGTGTCGCCCGTAAGTGCCTCTTGAAGCAAGCAGGCCGGCTCGGCTGCTCGCCGAGTCCTCAGATTTCGCAGCGGGCCAAGTTCAGCGCTTTGAGCAAGCCGCCGAACGCCTTGAGCCGACAGGACTCGCTCTCGCTGGCGGCCTTTGCGCGCTGAGCATTGGCTGTCCGCTTGACGACAGCTGCTTTTGGCTTTGGCTTTGGCTTGGGCTTGGGCTTGGGATGTTCGGCGCGGGCGACCGGCTTCGGCTTGTTTCGCTGACGGACGATCGGCGCCGGCGCGGACGAGCCGACGTGGACGTCCTGCGGAGCAACGGGGGTGCCGACCGAAGTTGGCGCCATCGGAACCGCGCTGCTTACGGCGGCGACTTCGAGGCGATCCGTCTTCTCTAGCGCGTCATGCGTAGCAGAGATGCCTGTGCTTTCGGCAGGCGGCTGGACGATCGCGGCGGCGCGTCGCGGTGGGGCGCTCAGCTCCATGGCCGACAGCATTCCCACACTCAACAGGATGAGGAGGCCCAACAGCGCCATTCTCAGCATCACGCGCCTCTAACCCAAGTTAGCCCCCGCGGAAAATTCTCCGCGCCAATAAGGCAACTTTGACGGCGGCCGCCGACCTGCGGCGGATCATTTGCCGACAGGGTTAATGGCGGCGGTGATGATAGCTGGCGGGTCTTTCAGTTCGGCGAGTGGGAGCTGCGACCCACCGCTACCGTTGACGCCGTGACGCTCCATGCCGGCGCAAGCCTGACCCGGGGGCCGTGGCCGCGAGCGGTGATTATTTTTCGTTTTCTTCCGCTTGCTCCCGCTCCAGGGCACTGATCAGCTTCCCAATGCGCTGCGTGGTCGTGGGGCTTTTCGCAGCCCGCAGCAGGCGCTTGGATTGCTCTAAACGAGAAGCGATCTGCTCCTGGCGCGCCAATTGGTCTTCCATCATCTGTTGTCCTCCACGGAGCATGACGATTAGCAGGGCCAATGGTTCAGATCTGTTGCGTCAGCGCGCGTCGCTTCGCAGGATACCCGATGCGCAGCAGCCACAGGAATGAGCAAGACCAAACGGCAGAGTTGAAGAACGGGAACAATATCTCGTTATGGTTGTTGTCATGCCGGATCCTCAGACGTGGCAGGGTCGACGACAAAAAGTCAGCAGAACAAAATGGTAGGATCTCTGTCATCCCTCGCGGCTTTCGTGCTCCTCGGAGCGTCGGTGATCGCTTTGCCGGCTTTTGCTCCAAAAGTGCAGGCGGATGAGCTTCAGGCATTGGCCAAAGGGGACCGGCTCGCAATCCAAGCCGCTTCATCGGATTGCTCAGCACAGGTCTGGCCGGACCTTACCACCTCCTGCTTGCGACACGCCGGTGCTGGAACGAAGATCCAGGAAGCTCGCCTCGTGACTGCCCGGCGATAGATCGGTCGTCCGTCAATCCGCTCGCCTGAGGGATCAGCCCAACCCTCCAGTGCTTCCATCCAATCAGCCTGGTCGTGATCGGACCGTCGCGCCGAGACGAGATACCGCTGACGCAGGCGAATTGGCTGGCCTTCTCCGCTCGAGAAGCGCGGCAATGGGTGCGGACGTCGGTCAAGGGCAATCAGCCTAGAGCATTGCGCGGGTGCCGAGACCGCTCGGGCCCGCCGAGAGAGAGCGAGATCACCATGTCGACAGATCCAATCCAGGTGCCGAACGTTCTCGTCGTGGAGGACGAGATGATCCTGCGGATGAGTGCGGTCGACATCGTGGAGGATGCCGGGTTCTGTCCCATAGAGGCGATCAATGCCGACGAGGCAATCTCGGTTCTGGAGTCCCGATCGGACATCTCGCTGCTGCTGACCGACATTCAGATGCCCGGCAGCATCGATGGCCTCAAGCTCGCCCATGCGGTGCACGAGCGCTGGCCCTCGATCAAGATCATTCTGGTGTCCGGCCAAGTAAAGCCGTCCGAGGCGGAACGGCCAGCGGACAGCAGGTTTTTCGGTAAACCGCTCAGTGTCGAGCAAATGATCACCGAGTTGCAGGCCATGGTCGGCGCAGGTGCTTTGCAGATCGTTCCGACGGCAGGCGACTGGACGCCAAGCAGGATATTTGACGCCGCGCGGACCGCTGCGCCCACCTCCCGGTCGGAGCAGGAGGCTTCCCTGTCTGCCGAGAACGACAGCCTTCGCTTGCTGCTCGAACAGGCCGAAATCGACGCACGGGCTATGATCGTTCAGGCCGGTATCGATGCCGAGCAGCGAAGTGCCGCCGACAAGTTGCAGAAGCTGATCCTCGGAGAGCTGCATCATCGCGTCAAGAACACGCTTGCCATGGTGAGTGCGATCGCGTCCCAGAGCTTCCGCGGAGCGCCGAGTATCGAGCATGGACAGAAGGCCATGGAGGGCAGGCTGCTCGCATTGGGGCGAGCCCATGATCTCTTGATGCAGGTGAGTTGGGCCGATGCGAGCCTGACCCACACGCTGAGCAGCGCAACGGAGCCCTACGACAGTCAGGGAGACCGACGCTTCCACTTCAATGGACCGGACATCCGGATTACCTCCGTCGCTGTCATTGCGCTTGCGATGACGTTCAACGAACTGTGCACCAACACCACCAAGTTCGGCGCGCTGTCGGTCCCGACAGGCCGCGTCGAGATTTCGTGGGCGATTGATGAGGCGAAGCAAAGGCTTCGCCTCGTCTGGACCGAAAGGGGCGGTCCCCGGTCGAACCGCCAACACGGCGGAGTTTCGGCACCCGGATGATGGGGTCTCTCGGTCAGCAACTGACCGGGCAGGTAAGCCTCGCATATGAACGGGACGGATTCGTTTACGCTTTGGACGTGCCACTCGGCTCGATCGCCACGGTCGCGTGAGCTGGCTTTTGTTCGAGCCGTGCGCGAGCTCTGTCGAAAGCGTCCGATACCCTGGCTTCCCCGGCTGGGCCGGCGCTGCTTGGCTCGCCGATCGCCTGAGGATCAAACAAAAAGGCCGCGGTTTGCACCGCGGCCTGTTGAATCCACTCGCTTCGCCGCTCAGTAGGTGCCGATTCCGACACTTACGCCCGGAGCACGGAAGCCAACGCCGCTGCGTTCCTCATAGCCACGCCGCTCGATGTAGCGCTCACGCGGTGCATATCCGTAGGCATCGCGGCCTTCGCGGATGATGACGCGTCTTTCGCTGCGCTCGCGCCAGCACCGTCCGTCTTCGTTGCAGACCATGCGAACGTTTTGAAGGTTGCTCTCCGGCGCGGATGACGTGCTGAGGGTAAGCGGAGCTGCCGAAGCAGCGGTTACCATGAGGGTGCCGGCTGCGGCCGCCAAGACTGTGAATATTCTCATGAAGTATCTCCTGAATGAAGCTTGTGTCAGTGAGCCAATGGGCTCGAGGAACAATGGTTCCTTGAGCCCAAGAAGATACCCCTGCGCGGAAAAACGTGTGTGTTCGCTTGGATCGGCTGCTTTCATGAACACCGATGAATTCGATCCTCCGCAGATAACGCTTCGCAATCGGTTCATGTCCCGAGGCAGGATCGCTTCAGCGGTTGCAGCCCTTCAGAGATGACAAAGCCGTGCCAGCTCACGCGTAGGCAACCCAACCGCGGAAGGTGAAGCCCGTATAGAACAGGGTCGGCTGGGAGAAGCCGGCATCGCGCAAAACCGCCTCGTCCTGCGCGGGCGTGAGGATGTCCAGATGGTTGGTGACGGCGTCCCGCGCAGCTGCCGCCTTGTCGGGCTCGACGCCGGAGAAAGCCAGGAACGCGGAGTACCGCGACAGCCATCGCGGACGTTCCTCCTCGCCGTCGGGTGCGCTCAAATGCGCGACCACGAAGGGGGCGCCCGGCTTGAGTCGGCGGCGGATTTCCGAAGCAATGCGGCGTCGCTCCGTGACGTCCACGAAGTGCAGGGTGAGCAGGCAGCTGGCACCGTCGAACGGCCCCTGCGGCGCGTCGTCGATATAGCCTTGATGAAGATGTGCGCGCGATGCGAGCGGGCCCAGGGTTTTCCGGGCGAGCGCCAGCATCGCCGCGGACGGATCCACGCCGTCGAAACGCCAGGCGGGCTGCGCCTGCGCAAACGTCTTCAACTCGAGGCCGCCGCCGGCGCCGAGCACGAGGATGCGCGCGTCGTCACGCGCGCGCTCGGCCAGCAGGATCGCCGCCATCGACAGCATGGAATTGTAGCCGGGAACGAAGCGCGGCGGTCCCTCGGTGTAGGTCGCCACGGCTTGCGGATCGGAGAACATGTCTTGAATGCTGGTCATTGCGTTGTCCTTGGCTAGGCCGGCATCAGGCGTGATGCGCGCCGATGCCTTGAAGCTTGCGGGAGCCGAGGCGCTTGCGAAAATCCTCGCTCAGCATCGCCAGGGTCACCTCGCCGAGGCGCGACAGCAGCAGTGCTTCCGCATCGGCAAAGGCTTGGTCGAGCGCGGCATTGACGGCCTGTTCGACGAGGCAGCCCGGCGCCTCCGTGCGGTTGCCCATGGCCAGCAGCGACGGGCTGCCGAGCGCGGCATAGACGTCGCGCAGCGTCACCTTCGAGAGGTCGCACGCCAGCGTCCAGCCGCCGCCGTGGCCTTTCTCGGAGCGGACGTAACCGAGGTCGCGCAGGCCCGCCATGATGCGGCGGATCACGACGGGGTTGGTGTCCATCGCCTTCGCCAGCGTCTCGGATGTGAACGGGCCGGGCTGCTGCGCCATGTGCAGCAGCACGTGCAGCACGCCGGATAGTCGGGAATCTCGCTTCATGTAACTTTATATGTTACATGATTGCGGAGAAGTCAACTAGGCGCGTAACGCGGCGCGGCGCCGCTGTCTTGCCCGGCGGAGCAACGTCTTTCCGCCTGGCCCATCAGTCGCTTTCGGCGTGCCCTAAGCCATTGATCTTGCTAGCCCCGTCTACTGTGCATGGGGTTGTTTTCGACATTTTGCCTTGGGCCGGGCTGAAACGTCCGGCCCGTCCGGGCATGCCGATTTGTCGCGGTGACGGCCGGGCGCGCGAGGCGCAACATTCGCGCGGGGCGACCGTATGGACTTTTCGTCCTGTCCCTCACGCGGCGCCCGTTTTCATCCATCCATTTTTTTTCGGAGGCGCGTCATGCAGGTTTACAACGTGGTGAAGTTCAGGGTGAAGCTGGGCGAGGAAGCCGCCTTCCTCGACGCGCACCGGAGCGGCAAGGCCAAATGGCCCGGCCTCGAGCATGGCGTCATCATCAAGACCGGCGAGCAGACCTTCTGTCTCATCGGCACGTGGTCAAGTCAGGACGCGATGATCGCGGCGCGTCCGGCGATGATCAAGACGCTCGACAGTTTCAGGTCGGTGCTCGAGGACCAGGGCAACGGACGCGGCGTGACCGATGCGGTGTCGGGCGAGGTGGTGCTGGATCTTTAGGAGCCGCGCCAACCGCTACTTCATGACCCGCACGCCCTTGGTCGTGAAGCGCTGGGTCTTCTCGCCCGGACGCACCGGACGCCGTGTGCCGGCGGCCTTGCCGGTGCCGGGTGGCTGGTGCGCGGGCACGAGCTGGTGCGGCTGCGAGCCGATCAAATCGCGGCGGCCCATCTCGATCAAGGCTTCGCGCAGCACGGGCCAATTATCAGGGTCGTGATACCGCAAGAACGCCTTGTGCAGGCGGCGCTGGCGCAGGCCCTTGATGGCCTCCACCTTGTCGCTGCCGCCGTGGCGCACGCCGCGCAAGGGATTGACGCCTGTGTGGTACATCGCGGTCGCCGTCGCCATCGGCGAGGGCAGGAAGGTCTGCACCTGGTCGGCGCGATAGCGGTTCTTCTTGAGCCAGAGCGCGAGGTTCATCATGTCCTCGTCGGTCGTGCCCGGATGCGCCGCGATGAAATAGGGGATCAGATAGTACTTCTTGCCGGCGCGCTCGGCGGCTTCGTCGAACATCCGCTTGAACTTGTTGTAGGCGCCGATGCCCGGCTTCATCATCTTGTCGAGCGGGCCGCGCTCGGTATGTTCAGGGGCGATCTTCAAATAGCCGCCGACGTGATGGGTGACGAGGCTCCTTGATGTATTCGGGGCTCTCGACCGCGAGGTCGTAGCGCACGCCGGAGGCGACCATCACCTTCTTGATGCCCTTGGTCTCGCGCACCTTGCGATAGAGCCGGATCAGGTCGTCATGCGAGGTGTTGAGGTTCGGGCAGATCTCGGGGAAGACGCAGGACGGACGGCGGCACGCGGCCTCGACCTTCGGGTCCTTGCACGCCATCCGGTACATGTTGGCGGTGGGGCCGCCGATGTCGGAGATCACGCCGGTGAAGCCCGGCGTCTTGTCGCGGATCTTCTCGATCTCGCGCAGGATGGATCCCTCGGAGCGGTTCTGGATGATGCGGCCCTCGTGCTCGGTGATCGAGCAGAAAGTGCAGCCGCCGAAGCAGCCGCGCATGATCGTCACGGAGAACTTGATCATGTCCCAGGCGGGGATCTTCGCATCCCCATACGAGGGATGCGGTGCGCGCGCGTAAGGAAGGTCGTAGACCGCGTCCATCTCCTCGCTCGTCAGCGGGATCGGGGGCGGGTTGAGCCAGAGATCGCGGTCGCCATGCCGCTGCACCAGCGGCCGCGCATTGCCGGGATTGCTCTCACGGTGCAGCACGCGCGATGCCCGCGCATAGGCTTCCTTGTCCTGCTCGACCTGCTCCAGCGCCGGCAGCCGGATCACGGTCGCGCCCTTCTGGCGCGTTGCGCCCTCGTCGGCGGAATCGAGATCGTCGGCGTGAAGCTCGGTGTAGTCCTCGGGGACCTTGCGGAACAGTGCGACGCCCCTGATGTCGTCGAGCGCGCGCGCGGTCTCGCCGGCCGCGATGCGGTTCGCCACTTCGACGACGGCGCGCTCGGCGTTGCCGTAGAGCAAGAGGTCGGCCTTGGCGTCGGCCAGTACCGAGCGGCGCACCTTGTCGGACCAGTAGTCGAAATGCGCGATCCGGCGCAGCGAGGCCTCGATGCCGCCGAGCACGATCGGCACATCCTTGAACGCCTCGCGGCAGCGCTGCGCATACACGACGGTGCAGCGGTCCGGCCGCTTGCCGCCTTCGCCGCCGGCCGTATAGGCGTCGTCGCTGCGGATGCGGCGGTCGGCGGTGTAGCGGTTCACCATGGAATCCATGTTGCCGCCGGTGACGCCGAAGAACACTTTTGGCTTGCCCAGCGCCTTGAACGGCTCGGCCGAGTGCCAGTCGGGCTGCGAGATGATGCCGACGCGGAATCCTTGCGCCTCCAGCAGCCGGCCGATGATCGCCATGCCGAAGCTGGGGTGATCGACATAGGCGTCCCCGGTCACCAGCACGATGTCGCAGGCGTCCCAGCCGAGCGCGTCCATCTCGGCGCGGCTCATCGGGAGGAACGGTGCCGGCTTGCGCGGCCGGGCCTGCGCCATCAGGGGCTTGGCGGCGGTGATGATCTCGGTGTTCATGGGCGTAGGCATAGGACTCCGGGCTTACGAATACAACCGACGGACGCGTGAAAGATTGCGGTTCCCGAGCCGCCAATCCGGACGCGTTGGTGGGTTCACGAGCGCCTGCCGCTTCCGCCTCAACCCGTGCGATCCGCGCCAGCGGCGGCTGGTGTGTGACGCTGTCCACATACCCGCCAGCTGCGGCGCGCCATCCTCTCCTCAAGCTTCAAGGGAGAGACCCATGCTTTTTCTGGTCGATGCGCTGCTGATCCTGGCGATGTTGTTTTTCCTGTTCCTGCCGATCACCGATCGCCGGACGGTGCGGATGAGGCTCTGCATGGTCTGCGCGCTGCTGGCGGTGTTCTCGGTCTCGATCACCCGCACTCCCATCGTGCCGGTGCTGCTCGCGAGCGTCTCCGCGCCTCCCGGAATGGCGCGCGTGCCGCATATGCATGTCGGCGAGCCCTCGTCGGGGTTCTCACCGCGGCCGACATCGGATATCCGATTGATCCATGGGCAAGGACACGGCCAAGGACACGGCCAAGGAAACGGCCAAGGAAACGGCCAAGGAAACCTCTGATCAGTTGGTGACTGGCGCGGCGCCGGGCAGTGACGCCTGGCTCGGCGCGATCGCGCTGATCGGCTTCATCCTGGTCGCGACCGCGCAAGCCTCCAACCAGATTCTGGCGCGCGGGCTGGCCGGCTCCGTCCCGCCTTTCTCGCTCGCCTTCTTCCGCTGGGGCATCGTCGCCATCGGGCTCGCGCCGATCGCGCTTCGGGAGATCCGCGACGGCCGCGTGCCACTGGCTGGAAACATCTGGCCGATTCTCGCGGCCGGCTTCATGGGCATGTTCCTGTGCGGCGGTCCGGTCTATGCCGCGGGCGTCTCGACGACGGCGATTCACATCGCGCTGATCATGGCGCTGTCGCCGATCACGGTGCTGCTGATTTCCGCGCTGCGCGGCATCGAGCATGTCGGCCCGCTGCAATGGCTCGGCACCGCACTCGCGCTCGCAGGCGCGCTGCTCATCATCTCGGGCGGCCATCCGCGGACGCTGATCGAGCTGCAGACCGTGGCGGGCGACGGCCTCGTCGTGATCGCGATGCTCGGCTGGTCCGGCTACACGCTTTTGCAATCGCGCGCCGCGCCACAGGCCTCGCTGCTCGCGCGCATCAGCCTGTTCTCGGGCGCCGGCGCCCTGTTCTCGCTGCCACCGGCGGCCATGGAGATGTGGGCGACGCCGGGGCAGGTCTTCAGCACCAAGGCGCTGTCGGCCTATGTCTTCGCCGGGATCGTGCCGGGTCTGCTCGCCTATGCCGGCTTTGCCTGGCTCGGCGGCAAGTTCGGCTCGGTGCGGACCTCGCTCGTGCTCTATCTCGGTCCGATCGCGAGCGCGCTGCTGTCTTTCGTCATCCTCGGCGAACCGCCGAAGCTGATCCATCTTTTCGGCGGTTTGCTGATCCTGGGCGGGGTCTGGGAGCCTGCGCCGCTAGTTCCATCCGCACGCGTCGCGGGTTCATCCGCAGGAACCAACCGGTCGCGTGAACATTCTGATGGAGGGCTTGCGGCGAGCCCGGCTCGCGCGCGCTCGCAAATGTCCGCCTCTGGCGATTGGGGGAGCTGTGAGTACAGTCATAGAGAACCTGCTGTTGCGAAAGCAGAAGCTCGTTGAGCAGCTCGAAAAGGCTCCCTCGGTCGAGGATCGCGACAAGATCGAGCACCAGCTCGAACAGATCAACACCGCACTGGACTTCCTGGACAGGCCGGGCTCTAGGAGCGCGAAATAGCCGCGTTCAATCGGGCTGCAGCGCGGCCACTTTCAAGGCCTCCACCTTCAAGGCCTTGGCGTAGACCACGCCCGAATTGGTGATGTGCGTCGTCATCAATTCTTCGAAGGCCGCGAACTCGCCGCGCGCGAACAAATCGAGCAGCTTGCAGTGCTCGTCGAACGAGGAACGGGTGCGCACGTCGATCGGCGAGGTCAGATTGGTGCGCAGCGCGGCGACGCGGCCGGAGACCAGCTGATAGGATTCGGCGAGATAGCGGTTGCCGCAATGGGCGAACAGCGCCTCGTGAAAGGCGGCATCGGCGCGTCCATAGGCGATGTTGTCCTTCGCCGCGATCGCCGGCTCCATCGCGGCGATGGCCTCGTTCATGGCAGCGACCGCACCGTCGCGATCGTGCCGGAAGGCCAGCCCGGCAGCCCTGGGTTCGAGGGCGATCCGAAAGGTGCAGAGCGCGTTGATGTCTTCCGCGCTCGGCGTAAAGACAAAGCTGCCGACCTGCGGACGGATCACCACGAGGCCTTGCGCCTGCAGCTGGCCCATCGCCTCCCGCACCGGCGTGCGGCTGACGCCCATGGAATTCGCCACCATCTCCTCGGAGATGGCGGCACCGAGTGCGAACTCGCCGTCGATGATGGCCTGCCGCAGCCGCTGCATCACCCGCTGCGACAGCGATTTCGGCGTATCGAGCTTGAGCGAGCGCATCTGTGCTCTCAGACGACCTTGCCGGGATTGAGGAGATGGTCGGGGTCGAGCGCGGCCTTCAGCGTCCGCATCAGCGCGATCTCCGCCTCGCTCCTGGCATGGCCTAGCCACTTCTTCTTCAGCGTGCCGATGCCGTGCTCGGCGGAGACGCTGCCGCCAAGCTCGCGGACGAGACCGTAAATGATCGCGTCCATCTCTTCCTTCGGCTGCTGCTCGACGGGAAGGCCAGTCACCCAGGAGACGAGATGCAGATTGCCGTCACCGATATGGCCGTAGTAGACGCTCTCGCAGCCCTTGATGCCGTCAGCGAGAGCGGCCTTGCAGCGCGTGACGAACTCGTCCATCCGCGCCACCGCAAGGCCGATATCGTAGGAGATGTGCGGGCCCAGCACCTGGCCGAATTCGGCACAGATGTCGCGCACACGCCAGAAGGCCTGCGTCTGCGCCAGCGATTGCGCCACGGCGGCATCCGCCAGCAGCCCGCGCTCCATCAGCTCTTCGAGCCAGGCCTGGAAGCGCGGCGCGTCCACGCTCTCGTCGGTGCCCTGCGCTTCCACCAGCACATAAAGGCCATGACCCGCGGCGACCGGCGGCTTCACCCCGGCGCGGGTCGTGATCACGTCCCAATAGTCCGGCCACATCACCTCGAAGGCCGACAGCAGCGGGCCGAGCCCGTTTCGCGCCGCGCCGAGCAGCGCGATCACCGCCGCATAGTCCTTCAGCGCGCAGAGCGCGGCCATGGTCGAGCGCGGCTTCGGGAAAAGTTTCAGCACCACGCGGGTGATGATGCCGAGCGTGCCCTCGGAACCGATGAAGAGGTGCTTGAGGTCATAGCCCGCATTGTTCTTCATCAGCTTGTTGAGGCCAGTGATGATGGTGCCGTCGGGCAGCACCACTTCGAGACCGAGCACCAGCTCGCGCGTCATGCCGTAGCGGATCACGCGATTGCCGCCGGCATTGGTGGAGAGATTGCCGCCGATCGCGCAGGAGCCGCGCGAGCCGAGGTCGAGCGGAAAGAAGAAGCCGGCTTCGTCGGCCGCCTTCTGGATCGTCTCCAGCGGCGTGCCGGCCTTCACCGTCATCGTCATCGAGGCGGAATCGATCTCCTCGATGCCGGTCATGCGCTCCAGTGAGATCGCGACCCAGCCTGTCTCGGGCGAGGCGCCGCGGCACAGGCCGGTCAGTCCGCCCTGCGGCACGAACGGCAGCTTCACCTGCCGGCAGGTCGCAATCGCATCGGCCACGCCTTGCGCGTCCACGGGGCGGATCACCGCGAGCGGCGTCTGCGGCAGGCTCGCGCTCCAGTCGTTGCAATTGCGCGCCGGCACGTCGGTGCCGATCAACACGGCGGCCGCGCCGAGCTTGTCGCGGAGGGCGCCGAGCATCTGGTCGGGTCGCCCGATGGGGGTCACCATGTTCATGCGAGACCTCCTCAAGATGGCCGCGCCGATGCGCGCCGTGATGTCGGAAAGGGTTTGCGTGTCTCTTGTATGTAAGGTACAAGATGAAAAGTAAAGCAAAAACAAGGCCCGATGAGACTTGGCAAGATCGTTGAAGATCACAGGCTTAGTCCGGGTGCGAAACTAAAGGGTGCTGAGATGACCGAGGCAATTCGCGGGTTCTGGGTGGCGTCGGCGACACCGCTGGCTGCCGACGGCAGCGTGGACTCCGCAAAGCTCGCCGCGCATGCCAAGCAGCTGTTCGGCAAGGGCGTCGACGGCGTCGTGCTGTTCGGGACCACCGGCGAGGGCACCTCGTTCAATGTCGGCGAACGCCTCGCGACCATTGAAGCGGTGCTCAAGGCCGGCGTTGCGCCGGAGCGCATCGGCATCGGCGGCGGCTTTCCCGCCATCACCGACAGCATCGCACTGACCCGCGCCGTGCTCGGCCTCGGCCTGCGCCACGTGCTGGTGCTGCCGCCCTATTTCGACCGCGGCGTCTCGCCCGAGGGTATCGAGGATGCGTTTGCGGCGATCATCGACGGCGTCGCCGACGACCGGCTGCGCACCTATCTCTATCACATCCCGCAAATGTCGGGCGTTGCGATCCCGACCAGCGTTGCCGCGAACCTCCGCAAGCGTTACGGCAAGGTGGTTGCCGGCCTGAAGGACTCCAGCGGTGACTTCAAGCAGTTCCAGGCCTTCCGCGCGGCCGCTCCCGAACTCGCCATCACCGTCGGCAACGAAGCGGACATCACCCGCGCGATCGCGGCGGGCGGTGCCGGCACCATCTGCGGCATGGCCAATGTCGTGCCCGAGCTGGTCAAGGGCATGCTCGACGGCAAGAATGTCGAGGCGCGCATGCAGGCTGCGATCGACATCGTGCTGAAGACGCCGTCCTTCACCGGGACGCTGAAGGCCATTCTGGCGGCGCAGACCGGCGATGCCGCCTGGCAGCGCGTCCGTCCGCCGCTGCGCGCCTCTTCCGACGGCGCCATGCTCAAGCGCAAGCTCGACGAAGTGACGGCTCTCGCTATTGCGTGAGATCGCGATAACGTTGCGACACGTCGCCGCGAATTCGCGTGCAGCGTGTCGCGCACGGCACGTCGACAATTCATGATTGCTGCTGCCGACCGATCTCCCGTTAGAACGATTCCACACTAGAGCGATTCAAGCCCGACTACGGTTCTCCTTGCTCGCGACGACTGTTACACGCGCACACTTCAATGTTCGTGACGTGAAGTGGATTGAAAGTGCGTGCCTCCGTGGATGGCCTGCGTAACGGCAGCCGTCGTCATCGTGCCGGCGAGAGCCGTGCAGGTCTTCTCATCGGTGCAGTCGTGTTGCTCGCCGAATTTCCATCCCTCACGACGAGCGCACAGGCGCAATCGGCTCTGCCGCCGGTCACCGTGGAGGCCCCGGCGCAGCGGTCGAGGCCGGCGCGCGCGTCGGAGCAGCCGTCACGCCGAACCCAGGCCGTCCCGCGTCGGCAATCCGCAGGTAATCCTGCCCCCACATCGCCGACGCTCTCGGAGCGCGCGGCCGCGGAGGCCGCCGCGCAACAGGCGGCAAAGCTCGGCTACCGCGCCATGCCGAGCGCGACCACGCTGCGCAGCGGCGCCTCGCCGCTCGATACCTCGCAGGCCGTCAACGTGGTGCCCGAGCAGGTGCTGAAGGACCAGCTGCCGCGCAACATCGACGATGCGCTCATCAACGTCTCCGGCATCACCCAGACCAACACGCTCGCGGGCAGCCAGGACGCAGTGATCCGCCGCGGCTTCGGCGACAACCGCGACGGCTCGATCATGCGCAACGGCATGCCGCTGGTGCAGGGCCGCAGCTTCAACCCCGCGGTCGAAAGCGTCGAGGTGCTGAAGGGGCCGGCCTCGCTGCTCTACGGCATCATGGACCCCGGCGGCATCGTCAACACCATCAGCAAGCGGCCGGAGCTCTACCAGCACGGCTCGGTCACGCTGCTCGGTTCGGCTTTCAACGCCTCCAAGACCGGCGCCGACGGCCTGCTCGATGTCACCGGGCCGATCGGCGACCAGGGCCTTGCCTATCGCTTCATCGGCTACGGCGTCAGCGAGGACTATTGGCGCAATTTCGGCCGCCATCGCGAAATGCTGGTCGCGCCGTCGCTGGCCTGGTACGGCCAGGACACCACGGTGCAGCTCAACTACGAGCACCGCGAATTCATCTACCCCTTCGATCGCGGCACGGCGTTCAATCCAGTGACCAAGGCGCCGCTCGCCGTGCCATCCACGCGCCGGCTGGATGAACCCTTCAACAACACATGGGGCACCTCGGACCTGGTCCAGGCCTCGGTCGAGCACCGCTTCAACCAGGATTGGAAGCTTTACGCCGGCTACAGCTACAACACCGAAACGTTCAGCGCCAACCAGCTCCGCATCACCGGCATCAACTTCACCACCGGCGCCGAGACGCGCAGCAACGACGGCACGGGAAGTTCGCTCAGCAACGTCAGCTACGGAACGTCCTATATGTCTGGAACGTTCTGGCTCGGCGACTTGCGTAACGAGGTGGTGTTCGGTGGCGACGGTCAATATCGCACGATCTATCGCGACACCCTGATCCGGCAGACGACACCCGCCTTCAATGTCTACAATCCCGTCTATGGGCTGATCGGGCCCGGGACGACGGCGTCGAACAGCGACAGCGCCCAGACCGACAAGCTCGGTCAGTGGTCGCTGTTTGCCCAGGACACACTGCATCTCACTGAACGGCTCGCGCTGGTCGGCGGCGTGCGTTACATGGACTATGATCAGATCGCGGGTCGTGGAAAGCCGTTCAACACCAATACCAACGTGTCCCAGGACAAGGTGCTTCCGCTCGGCGGCGCCATCTTCAAGCTCACGGACCAGATCTCGCTCTATGCGAGCTACACCCAGTCCTTGAAGCCGAATTCGACGATTGCGCCGATCGGCGTGGTGATCGATTCCAACGTGGCGCCCGAGGAAGGCGTGTCGTACGAGACCGGCGTGAAGTTCGATCTGAACAAGCGCATCTCCGGCACGCTGGCGCTCTACGATCTCGACAAGAAGAACGTGCAGACGACGAAGACGAACAGCGCGGGCAACGTGGAGCTCCACACCGTCGGCCGCGCCCATTCGCGCGGCGTCGAGCTGGACGTCACCGGCAGGCTCACCGACAGCTGGGCCGTGATCGGAAGCTATGGCTATACGGATGCCCGCGTGACGGAGTCCGAGGATCTGACGTTGCTCGGCAAGAAGCTGCAAAACGTCGCCTTGAACACCGCATCGCTCTATCTTGTCTACGATTTCGGCACCGCCTTGCCCGGTCAGCTCCGCCTCGGCGGCGGCGCCCGCTATGTCGGCGACCGTCCCGGCGATTCCATCAACTCCTTCTTCCTGCCGTCCTATGTCGTCGCCGATATTTTCGCGACCTATGAGACGAAGCACCAGAACACGCCGGTGATCTATCAGTTCAACGTCAAGAACCTGTTCGACACCGTCTATTATCCCTCCGCCGTCAACAATCTCAACGTCGCCATCGGCGACGCGCGGCGCGTCTCGCTGTCGGCGACGGTGAAGTTCTAGCCATGGCAGCCCGGCTCGGACACACGATCAAGGCGGCCCTGTTCCAGGTCCATTCCATCGCGGGCCTGGTGCTGGCGCTGCTGGTGTCCCTGATCGCGCTGACCGGCGCGACCATGAGCTTCGAGGACGAGATCGTCGATCATCTCAATGCCGGTATCATGCAGGTCGCGCCGCGACGGGCGCCGGTGCTGATGCCGGATGAGCTGGTGGCGCGGCTGAAGGCGGCGCAGGATCTCGGCAAGGTCGCCGCGGTCACGCTGTCGAGCGACCCGTCGGCCGCGGTTCATGTCCGCTTCGGCCGCGACGAGCAGGGCGGACGGCCGGCTTCGCTCTATGTCGATCCCTATGACGCGCGGGTGCTCGGCTCGCCGCGCGGCGAGGCGTTCTTCGCGACGGTGCGCCGGCTGCACCGCTGGCTGCTCATTCCCGGCGACGGCAAGGGCTGGGGACGCCCGATCACCGGCAGCATCGCGATCGGCCTCATTGTCATGCTGGTGTCGGGCCTCGTGCTGCGCTGGCCGCGTCGTGCCGGCAGCGTGAAGATGTGGCTGAAACCAAATCTCGCCCTCAGCGATCGCGGCCTGCACCGGTCGTTGCACACCGTGATCGGCACCTGGGTCCTTCCGGTCTATCTGACGATGACACTCACCGGGCTTTTCTTCTCCTTCGAATGGTACAAGGACGGCGTCACATGGCTGCTGGCGCGTCCGCACGTCGCGGCGGCGAAGATGGGGGCGAAGCCACCGCGCCAAAGCGGGCGGGCCGAACCTGTCGCAATCGGTTTCGACCAGGCATGGACGACGTTCCAGCGCGAGGAGGGCGATCGGTTCTCCAGGGCCTTGCTGACGCTGCCGGCGGGGCCGGGTACCGCGATCCGCATCCGCTCATGGGGCAAGACTTCGTTGCTGGAGACCACGCGCGACGAATTCCGCATCGATGCCGTCACCGGCCAACTGGTCTCCGCGGAGCGCTACGCCGACAAGACGTTCGGCGAGACGATCATCGCGGCCATCTACGACATCCATCGCGGCGCGATCCTGGAGTGGCCCGGCAAGCTCGCCTTCATGATGGCTGCGATCCTGATGCCGTTGTTCTCGGTCACCGGCATCCTGCTCTATCTGTCGCGCCGCAAGCTGCGGCAACCGACGCAACGGCCGCTTGGGCGACTCGTTCCCGGCGAGTGAGCAGTCGGGCTCTTTCGACCGCTCAAGGCCCATCGCGCGAAGCGCATATGCGGCGGCAGACAAGAATCACTTGTCTGCGATTGTGCGGCATGGTTCGATCCAGAAGATGCACGCGGAAGTCGTGGGGCGACCCTGATGGCGTTATCCGAGCGAGACGAGATCGAACAAACGGCGCGGCCTGCCGTGCTTGTCAGACGCTGTGACCTGCCTGTGCCACTCACGGACCCGGCGCGGAGCTTCTTCGGCGGACTTCCCAGGTTGCCGCCGCAATTTGATTGGCCGACCGCAGAGGTCAGGGTCACGATAGATCGAGAGTTAGAAAAAGTTGCGCTAACATTCGTGGCTCAAATTGACTTGGCTGAAGTGCCTGGAGGCGGCTGGTCGCCGCTTCCGACGCGTGGCACTCTTTATTTCTTCTGTAGTTCGGTGTTTTGCGGCGAAAGCCATCCACCTGGTCGCGTACTTTATAGCCCGACCGACGGTGATGCATATACTGACCGCGCGCCACCTCCCGATCTGATGCCACTGGCAGGCACCAACGGCGACTACCAAGTCAAATGGCTCGATCCCAATCTCGATTTTCATTCCAAGGTCGAATTCAAGTACCCGCTTTCGTTCCGGCCGTTCCGCGATTTCTACTTTCACGAGGATGCGGTGGGAGGTGAGATCATGATCAAGGAGTTATGCAGGGTGTTGGGGCCGGGCGAGCCGCCGCAAAGTGATCTGCTCCAATTCCGAGGGGTACCCGACTACGAGAAGGATCAGGATTGGCCCTTCAACTGGCTTCTGATCACCCACGTGGTCCGATCGGTGTTGTCCCACGTTCAAGGCGATCTGACCGATGGATACTTCGGCAAGCCGCTCACCGGCGAGGCAACCGTCGGCTTGGAGCGCCTTCACGCTGGTGCGATCGGATGGCTTGAGCGCAGCCAGGAGCGAACACCAATGGATGAGGTTGATCCGGAAATAAAAGCGAGCTTCAGATCCTGGTGGTTCGACGTTGCGCATGCCTACAAGGATCTGGCTGGGAAGGTGCCCACATATGTAGGTAGTATCGCGGACGACATCGGCGACGCCATCAACCATACGATCCGTTGTATGGCGGCTCAGGACGTCGATATTTTCAACCACGCGCCGTCCAGCTACGTTACGAACCTGGCGCTGCAGAATCACTGGAAGACGCCAACCGTGCACGACGGCAAGTACCGCTACTTCAATACAGCGCTTCATCAGATGCTGGGATATGGCAGTGGTCCGCAAGATGCGGCGGGAGAGCATTTGGAAGACACGCTCTTGCTCCAAATACAAGGCGAACTTGCGTTTCTCGGTTGGCACTCCAATATTGGATGCGTGCTCCATTTCTGGATCGGTCGGGACCTTCTGGCGCAACTCGATTTTTCTCAGGTCGTCGCTACGCTCGAATGTGACTAAAGTAATGGTTGCGTAGTCCGCCCAAGACGAGCGCTAGTGACCAGTATGGCTGGCCAACGCTGCCGCGATGGTCCAAAAGCTGACGGCTCTTCCCTCAAGGTAAACGCCATGAAGCTTCCGACCCTCACCCCCGCCGACGTCCGCCGTGCGCTGCTGCTGCGCGAGGAAATCGCGCTGCTCGACCTCAGATACGAGGCCGGCTTTGCCACGGGACATCCGCTGTTCGCGGCCAACATGGCCGTCGACCGGATCGAGATCGAGGCCGAGACGCGGCTGCCGCGCAAGGACGTGCCGATCGTGCTCTATGATGACGGCGAAGGGCTGGTCGCGCGTGGCGCCGAGCGTCTCGCCGCGCTCGGCTACACCAATGTCAGCGCGCTCGACGGCGGGCTGAAGGCCTGGCGTGCGGCGGGCTATGAGGTCTTCGAGGACGTCAATTCCTATTCGAAAGCGTTCGGCGAGCTGGTCGAGTCGCGACGCCACACACCCTCGTTCAGCGCCGACGAGGTCGCCAAGCTGATCGCCGACAAGGCTGACATCGCCATCCTCGACGTCCGCCGTTTCGACGAATACGCGACCATGAACATTCCGGGCTCGGTCAGCGTGCCCGGCGCCGAGCTGGTGCTGCGGGCCGGGCAGGCGGCGCCCAACCCAGAGACCACCATCATCGTCAATTGCGCCGGCCGCACCCGCTCGATCATCGGCACGCAGTCGCTGATCAATGCCGGCGTGCCCAACAAGGTGCGCGCGCTGCGCAACGGCACCATCGGCTGGACGCTGGCGCGGCACACGCTCAACCACGGCGCCGACCGGCGCGGCGCGGTCGGCTCGTTCGAGGGCGGTCCTGCCAATGCGCGCGACGTCGCCTATCGTGCCGGCGTCCGCCACATCGGCGCGCGCGAGATGATTTCGCTGCTCGCGCAGACGGATCGCACGCTGTATCGCTTCGACGTGCGCGACGCCGAGGAATATGCCGCCGGCCATCTCCCGGGCTTCCGCCATTATCCTGGCGGGCAACTGGTGCAGGAAACCGACATGGCCGCGCCCGTGCGCGGGGCGCGCATCCTGCTGACCGACGACAAGTGCGTCCGTGCCGACATGACGGCGTCGTGGCTGGCGCAGATGGGCTGGGAGGTCTATGTGCTGGAAGGCGGCTATGACGGCGCGCGCGAGATCGGCCCGCCGCGCGCGCTGCCCAAGCCCGATCCGGCCCACCGCTACCGCCGGCCCTATGAAGGTACCGACGTCGCGGAGAAGGCGATGCAGGCCTATCTCGATTGGGAATACGGCCTCGTCGAGCAGCTCCGCCGCGACGGTACGCACGGGTTTTATGTGGTTTGATTCTGTCATCCATCACCCCTGAGGTGCGGGCGTAGCGAGCGCCTCAGGATGACGGAACGGTGCCGGGCGTGCGAGAGTAACGGGCTGGTGGGATGCCAAGCGCGTCCACCGCCGCCATCTTTGTCCCGTATCCGCCCCCTATTGTGCCGGGGCTGCCCCGCGGTCTATGTGCTCGGGCAAAGCCGTCAGTTCAGGAGATTCCATGTCAGCCCCAGGCCCAAGCCAGGAGCGGAGCGCGAAGGCGCTGCTGCTCGAAGGCGTCAATGATAGCGCTGTCGACATTTTCAGGAGCGCGGGCTTCGCCAATGTCGAGCGGCTGGCCAAGGCGCTGGACGGCGAGGATCTGCGCAAGGCCCTCAAGGGCGTGTCGTTGCTCGGCATCCGCTCGCGCACCCAGATCACCGACGAGGTGCTGGAAGCCGCCGACGGGCTTCTCGCGGTCGGCTGCTTCAGCGTCGGCACCAACCAGGTCGATCTTGCGGCGGCGCGCAAGCGCGGCATTCCCGTCTTCAACGCGCCGTTCTCCAACACGCGCAGCGTCGCCGAGTCTCGTGATCGGCGAGATCGTGATGCTGCTGCGGCGCATCTTCCCGCGCTCGGTGTCGGCCCATGACGGCGGCTGGGACAAATCGGCGACCGGCAGCCGCGAGGTGCGCGGCCGCACGCTCGGCATCGTCGGCTACGGCAATATCGGCTCGCAGCTCTCGACGCTGGCGGAAGCCATGGGCATGCGCGTGATCTATTTCGACCGCACCGACAAGCTGCGCCACGGCAACACCGAGCCGGTCGAGCGGCTGGACGAGCTGCTGGCGCAGAGCGACGTGGTCAGCCTGCATGTGCCGGAAACGCCGGAGACCGCGGGCATGATCGGCGAGAAGGAGCTGCGGGCGATGCGGCCGGGCTCCTTCCTGATCAACAACAGCCGCGGTACCGTGGTCGATCTCGACGCGCTCGCGGGCGCGCTGCGCGACGGCCATCTCGCCGGCGCCGCCATCGACGTGTTCCCGGTCGAGCCCTCCTCGAACGCGGACCGTTTCAAGAGCCCGGTGCAGGGCCTCGAGAACGTCCTCCTCACGCCCCATATCGGCGGCTCCACCGAAGAGGCGCAGGAGCGTATCGGCGGCGAAGTCGCGCGAAAACTGGTCGACTATTTCATCACGGGCTCGACCATGGGCGCGGTGAATTTTCCGGAGGTGCAGCTGCATCTGCGTCCCTCGGGCGCGCGCTTCAGCCATGTCCATCGCAACGTGCCCGGCATGCTGCGCCGGCTCAACGAGGTTTTCCTCCAGCGCGACATCAACATCGCCGCGCAATATCTGGAGACCGCCGGCGACCTTGGCTACGTCGTGCTCGACGCTGATCTCGGCGGCCAGGATTCGGCCGAGCTGCTACAGCAGATCCGCAGCCTCGAAGGCACCGTCGGCGCGCGGCTGGTGTTCGAGCACTAGCGTTCTGTTGACGACCGGCAGAAGGTCGCATTGAATGCGGCCTCTGTAGGACTGAATGAGAACACGAACCGGGTGGAAACGATGACGCTGACAACGGCGAAGCTGTGCGCATGGCTGGTGGGCACGGCGGCGGCGCTGAGCGCCAGCTCCGTGTCGGCGCTGACGTTGGCGCAGGACGCCGAAACCGTCTGCAAGGGTCTCGCCGGCGGGGCCGACGCCGTGAAGATCGATGCTGCGACCTTGCAGGCGCCCTCGCCGCTCGCCGTGGCCGAACGCGGACCGACGCCGTCGGGGCGGATCACGCCCGCCACCCCCGGTTTCTGCAAGCTGCTCGGCCATATCGACCCCGTCGATCCCAAGGCGCCACCGATCAGGTTCCAGGTCAACCTTCCCGTCGAGTGGAATGGGCGCTCGGTGCAATATGGCGGTGGTGGCTTCAACGGCGTGCTGATCAGCGGCCTTGCGCTGCCGCCGGCCTATCCCTTCGACAAGCCGTCGCCGCTGGCACGCGGCTTCGTCACCTACGGAACCGATTCCGGCCACGAGACCAAGCCGGGCGAGCCGCCGCAGGTCTTTGCGCTGAACGACGAGGCCTTCGAGAATTTCGCCCATCGCGCCTACAAGCGCGTGCGCGATGCGGCGGTCGTGCTGATGCAGCGCGCCTACGGCAAGACGCCGGAGAAGATGTATTTCATGGGCTCGTCCGAGGGTGGCCGCGAAGGCCTCACCATGGCGCAGCGCTATCCGGACGATTTCGACGGCATCTTCGCCCGCGTGCCGGTCATCAACTGGGTCGGCCTGCAGCATGCCGGCACGCGCTCGGGTCTCGTCACCATGGGCCCGGGCTGGATCAATCCGGCGCAGGTGAAACTCGTCGGCGAGGCCGTGCGGACGGCGTGCGACAAAGCCGACGGCTCGGACGACGCGCTCGTCCAGGACCCCGTCGGCTGCAAGGCCGCCTTCAAGGTCGAGACGCTGCGCTGCGCGGACGGCAAGACCGGTGATCAGTGTCTCACCGACGCGCAGATCAAGGCGATCGAGACGCTGCACGGCACCTACAAATTCCCGTTCGCGCTCGCCAACGGCCTCGACGATTATCCGGGCTGGGGCGTCTCGGGCGAGGACACGCCGGCGATCGGGCCGACCGGCGGCTGGACCGCGTGGTGGCTCGGCACCGCGCCGCCGGCGCAGCCGCCCGCGCCCAACAACGGCATTGCCTGGATCTACGGCGCCGGCGGCATTCAATATGTGTTCGCCCGGGATCCCAAGCTCGACGTCACCACCTACAAGGTGGAAGAGCACAAGGCGCGGCTGCTCGAAGTGTCGAAGCTGATGGATTCGACCGATCCCGATCTCAGCCGCTTCCGTGCCCGTGGCGGCCGTCTCATCCTGCTCGAGCACATGGCCGACTACGCCCAGAGCCCCTATGCCGGCATCCGCTATTTCGAGAGCGTCGAGCGCAAGCTCGGCAAGGCGGAGACGGCCGGATTCGCGCGGCTCTACACTGCACCCGGTGTCGACCATGTCGGCTCCGGCGCGCCGGCCAATGTCGATATGCTGAGCGTGCTGGTCGACTGGGTCGAGAAGGGCAAGGCGCCCGGCGATCTCGAAGTTGCCGAGCAGAAGGTCGAGGCGCCGTCCTTCGCGACGCTGCGCGCGCTGCCGCTGTGCCGCTGGCCGGCCTGGCCGCATTACAAGTCGGGACCGGTGACGGCGGCGACAAGCTTCACCTGCGCGCCGTAGCGGGGCGGGCCGTTTGACAACGGGCTTGCGTCCGGCTATTTATTTCGCATGCGAAATAAAATCGCCGACGCGCGGCATCATCGGCTGATCTACCTGCTGAGCGTCGCCCAGCGTCGCTTGCAGCGCTGGATGGCGGCCCGGCCGGAGAACGACGTGACGCCGGCACAGGCGGGGCTGCTGTTCATCCTCGGCAAGCAGGACGGCGTCCTGATGGGCGAGGCCGGCGCGGCGCTCGATCTGGGGCCGGCCGGCATTTCGGGCCTGGTCGATCGCACCGAGGCCGCGAAGCTGATCGAGCGGCGGGCTGACCGCGAGGACGGCCGTGCCTGGCGCATCTGGTTGACGCCGAAGGGGCGCACCGCGCTGGCGCAGGCGAAGCAAGGTGCGGCCGAGGTCAATGCGGCGCTGACGGATGGCTTTACAGCGGCGGAGATCGACATCGTCGCCCGCTGGCTGACCAGCATTCAGGACAAGTTTCCAAGATCTTCAGAAACAAGACGTTCAGACGAAGGAGCAGATCAATGACCGAGCACGTCCGGATCGAGAACAACAATGGCATCCTCACCCTCACGCTGGCGCGTCCCGACAAGAAGAACGCGCTGACCGATGCGATGTACGGCAAGCTTGCAGACGCCATCGAATCCGCCGAGTTCGATCCGTCCGCCCGCGTGATCCTGATCCGCGGCGAGGGCGACATGTTCACCGCCGGCAACGACGTCGGCGAATTCGCGGCCGTCGCGGCCGGCAAGTCCGAAGGCAGCCGCAACGTCGTCCGCTTCATCCAGTCGCTGGCCCGCTGCACCCGGCCGCTGGTCGCGGCGGTGCAGGGCCGCGCCGTCGGCGTCGGCACCACCATGCTGCTGCATTGCGACCTCGTCGTGCTCGCCGACAACGCGCAATTGTCCACGCCCTTCGTCAGCCTCGCGCTGGTGCCGGAAGCGGCCTCCAGCCTGCTGATGCCGGCGCGCATCGGCCATGCCCGCGCCTACGAGATGTTCGCGCTGGGCGAGCCGGTGCCGGCGCAGGCCGCGCTGCAATGGGGCATCGCCAACCGGGTGGTGCCGCTCGACAAGCTCGATGCCGAGGCGCTCGCGCTGGCGCAACGTCTCGCCCGCCAGCCGGCTGGCGCCCTCACGGCAACCAAGAAGCTGATGCGCAACGGCGAAGTGCTGCTTGCGCAGATGCAGGCCGAAGGCGAGCAGTTCGCCCAGCGCCTGCGCACCGCCGAGGCCCGCGAAGCGTTCACGGCCTTCGCCGAGCGCCGGCCGCCGGACTTCACCAGGGTCGCCTGAAAACGGCGACCTGGCGGGCCGGCGATTAACATTTGAGATAAAGCTTAACCGAACATTGGCATGTAACGGTACAAGGTGGCCGCTCGTGAAGAGCAGGTCCCTTGGCCCATGTCGATTGTTAAGAATTCGGTAAGCAAGCTTCTTCTGGCTCTGATGGCGCTTTTGGCCATCGGTGCGCTGACCAGTACGGCGATCCAGATGTTCGGGGCCTTCGGCCGCTACAGCGACAGTCTGGAGACGGAGCGGCTCGCCGCGGCCGACAAGGCGATCTTCCATGGCGTGCTGTCGCTGCGCAACAATCGCGGCGATGCCCAGAGCGCCATTCTCGGCGAGGACGAGCCGCGGGCCAAGCTCGGTGCGGCCGAGAAAGCCGAGCAGGGCGGCTACGACGCCATCATCGCCGCCCTCGCCACCGTCGAGTTCGCGCGTCGTGACGAACTTGCCGGCACGCTGAAGCAGCGCTGGGGCGAGGCCGCGCCGCAGTTCCAGCTGTTCTATGACGAGGCCAAGCGTCCGCGCGCCGAGCGCAAGATCGAGCGGACCAATTCCTGGTACGATGCCGTCACCAAGGTCATCGAGACCGCGAACCTCGCTTCCACCGCGGTGTCGAACCGCGCCTGGATGAACGACCCTTACATCGCCCGCATGATCCAGGTCCGCCGTTTCGCCTGGCAGGTGCGCGACCGCTACGGCATCCATTGCTCGTCGCTGCGCTCGAACGTCAACGGCAGCAAGCCGCTCGACGACGCCCAGAAGCGCTCCGTGGCGCAGTGGGACGGTACGATCGCCTCCGGCTGGGCGGGCATGGCCGAGCTGCTGGCCGCGCCGGACGTGACGGCGGAGCTGGTGACGGCGGCCTCGGACGCAAAGGCCAAGACCGACGGCGTCCTCAAGCAGATCAACGATCTCACAAAGAATTTCGACGGCAGCGGCAAGCCCGCGATGCCCGCGGCGGACTGGAACACGCTGTGCCAGTCGCCGTTCGCGTCGATCGTCGCGGTCGCCAACAAGGCGCTCGACCAGTCGATCGCGCGCGCCGAGACCGTCCAGCAGACGGCCCTCACCAAGCTCATCGTGCAATCCTGCGCGTTCCTGCTCGCGCTCGCCGTGACCCTGGCCGGCGTGTTCGTGGTGCGCAATCGCCTGATGCGCCCGGTGCGCGCCATTCTCGATGCCATCGCCCGCATCGGCGCCCGCGACTATGCGACACCGGTGCCGCAATCCCGCCATCCCGACGAGTTCGGCACCATGGCCGCCGCGCTCGAGAGCCTGCGCGAGAGCGCGGCGACTGCGGAACGGCTGGGCCAGGAGCGCGAATCGCAGCAGGCCCTGCAGCTCGCCCGCTCCGGCACCGTCGATTCCGCGTGCCGCAGCTTCGACGACACCGTCCAGGCGGTCATCCAGAGCGTCGTCGCTTCGACGCGTGAGCTCGACGACACCGCGACCGGCGTGCGCTCGCTGGTTTCGGAATCGAGCAACCAGACCGCGGCGGTCTCGTCCGCCGCCGAGCAGGCCACCAACAATCTGGAGACCATCGCGGCGGCGACCGAAGAGCCTCTCCGCTTCCGTGGGCGAGATCTCGGCGCAGGTGCAGGCCAGCGCCCGCGAGGCTCGCGAAGCCGTAGCGCAGGCCGCGCAGACCAACGCGACGGTCGAGATTCTCGACCAGACCGCGAGCCGCATCGGCGAGGTCGTGAAGATGATCAACGCCATCGCCGGCCAGACCAACCTTCTGGCCTTGAACGCTACCATCGAAGCCGCGCGCGCGGGCGAGGCCGGCCGCGGTTTCGCCGTGGTCGCCGGCGAGGTCAAGAGCCTGGCCTCCCAGACGGCGACAGCGACGGAAGAGATCTCGCGTCAGGTCGAGGAGATCCAGGGCGCGACGGGCCAGGCGGTTGCCGCCATCCGTTCGATCGGCGGCGCCATTGGCGGCATCGACGAGAAGATGACGGCGATTGCCGCCGCCGTCGAGCAGCAGCGTGCAGCGACCACCGAGATCTCGCGCAACTTTCAGCAGGCGGCGCAAGGCACCCGCGAGGTCACCGACACCATCGGCAGCGTCGCAAGGCTGAACCAGGAGACTGGCAATGCCGGCACGGTGTTGTCGGAATCCGTCAAGAAGATGTCCGCCGACGCCGATCGTCTCCGCGTCGCGGTCGAGGGTTTCCTGGGCGCGGTGAAGACCGCGTAGCTTGACCTCGTTCGACTATCCCGACGTCGCGCGTTCGGCATTGCCGCCGATCCGCGCGGCGGCTACATCTGTGCCGCCTCGCTCCGTGAGCGCAGCGCCAGACGTAAGACCTATCAGGGATGGAGAGTTCGATGCCGGTCACCCCCCACAAGGCCCAGCGCCCCTATCGCGGCGTGTTCCCGGTCGCGCCCACCATCTTCGATGAGCGCGGCGAGGCTCGATCTCGAGGGGCAGCGCCGCTGCATCGATTTCATGATCGATGCCGGCTCGCACGGCATCTGCATCCTCGCCAATTTCTCCGAACAGTTCGTGCTCACCGATGCCGAGCGCGAAACCGTGATGCATGCGGTGCTCAAGCATGTCGCGGGCCGGGTTCCCGTGATCGTCACCACCACCCATTTCAGCTCGGCCGTCTGCGCCGCGCGCAGCAAGCAAGCCGAGGCCGCCGGCGCCGCCATGGTGATGGTGATGCCGCCCTATCATGGCGCCACCTTCCGGGTCCCCGAGAAGGGCATCGTCGAATTTTTTAAGGTGCTCTCGGGCGAGATCAACATTCCCGTCATGATCCAGGATGCGCCGGTGGCGGGCACGCCGCTGTCGGTCGAGCTGCTGGCGCGGCTGGCCCGCGAGTTGTCCAACATCCGCTATTTCAAGATCGAGGTGCCCGGCGCCGCCGCAAAGCTGCGCAGCCTGATCGAGGCCGGCGGCAAGGACATCGAGGGTCCCTGGGACGGCGAGGAAGCCATTACGCTGCTCGCCGATCTCGATGCCGGCGCCACCGGCGCGATGACCGGCGGCGGCTATCCCGACGGAATCCGCCAGATCGTCGATCCCTATTTCGCCGGGAAACGCGAGGAGGCGAAAGCCGCTTACGAACGCTGGCTGCCGCTGATCAATTACGAGAACCGCCAATGCGGCCTGATCGCCTGCAAGGTGATGATGCAGGCTGGCGGCGTGATCAAGTCGGACGCGGTGAGGCATCCGCTGCAGCCGCTGCATCCCGCGACAAGGGCGGGGCTGCTGGAACTGGCCAAGGAGCGCGACGCGCTCGCGCTGCGGTGGGGGAAGTAGCCCCACTGTCGTCCCGGACAAGCGAAGCGCAGATCCGGGACCCATAGCCACAGGGAGACGTTTGGCGACGTCTCGGAGTTAGCAGCTCGCTCCATAACCGCTCCCCGTGGTTATGGGTCCCCGTGTTCGCGGGGACGACAGCGAGGGGTGCCGCGCCGTCTCGGCTAACGCATCAGCTTCCACTCGTCCATGATGCGAAACCGCGCCTTGGCATCGTCCTGCCTAAACAGCGTGATGCGGTCGATCTCGAGCGTGCCGATGTTCAAGGCCGCAAAGCGCGCCCGCAGCATCTCCAGGATCGGTCCGCGCCGCTCCGCATCCAGCCGTCCCGTCAGCGTCATGTGGAAGCGGAATTCTTCCATGACATAGGGATAGCCCCAGCGGTCGAGATAGTCGCGCTGCCGTTCGCTCAGCTTCTCGGGCCTGCGGCGCGCGCGATCTTCCGCCGTCAAGGCCGGGCGGAACTGGTCGAATTCGTGGACGCAGTCGGCGGCGAGCTGCTGCAGCGCGTCGACCGGCTCGGCCGGAATGACGGCAATGAAGCCGCTGATGGAATCCACGATCGGCTTGATCACGGGATGCGACCGCGCCTTGCCGGCGAATGCCGCGCAGGCGGCCATCAGCTCAGCCTCGGTCTTGCCTGATGCCAGCGCCATCGGCGCCTTCAGCGTGCCGTGAAAACCGTATTTGCGGGGATCGGCGGTGACCTCGCGCCAGTCCGGCGCGACGCGCAGCGCGTCTTGCGGAAATGAAACCTCGTCACCCGCATAGGCATCGTAGCCGATCAGTTCGGCGCCGAAGCGGGAGAGGGGCTGCTGGGCCCAGCGGCAAAATAGATCGCGTAGCGCGGAAAACCTGTCATTGCTTCAGCATAACCAGTTTATGCCGCGACGATAGTCTCGCGCGCCGCCGCAGCCGCCGGGAGCAGACGCGCCGCGTCGGTGAGATGCACGAGCTTGCCGCCCGAGATCACGGCGATCAGCCGCGGCCGCAGCGGCACGCTGTCGTCGACCAGCAGAATGTCGGCACGGCGCGCTTGCGCGAGCACGCCGCGATCCGCAAGGCCTGTCGCGCGCGCAGGGCCGGCCGAAACCAGATCCCAGGCCCCCGGCAATGGCAGCACGCCGTCGGCGGCGAGGCGGAACGCAGCGAGCAGCTGCGCGGGATAATAATAGTCCGACGCCAGCACCGAGCAGAGCCCCTTGGCGATCATGTCGGAAGCTTTGGTCCAGCCGGTGTGGCTGCCGCCGCGCACGACGTTCGGCGCGCCGTAGACGATGGCATCGCCGTGGTTCGCTGCCGCCTGCGCCGTCTCCTCGTTGATCGGAAACTCCGCGATCAACGCACCCAGCTCGCGAAACTCCCGGCGCATCGCCGGTGTGGCGTCATCGTGCGAGAGCATGCGCACCTCGGCCGCGCGGGAAGCTGCGGCCAGCCTTGCCACCGAAGCCGGCACCTCGTCGGCGCGCGAGACCACGCGCTCGACCAGGCGGTCGAATTGCTCGGCCGACAGACCGGTGCGCTCCACCATGCGGTTGCGCTTGCGTGGCTTGGCCATGTCGGCGACCGTGCCGTCCATGTGATCGTTGAAAGCGAACAGGTCGACGCGACCCTCGCCGAGCCACTGGCTGATCTCGGCCTCGGCATCGAGATTGTAGGTCTCGTGGCGGAGGTGGAAGCGGGTATCGGCGGCGAATTGCGGACGTTGCCGCTCGATCGCCTCCATCAACCCGCGCGCATTGTCGATGCTGCGCAGGCCGGGCTCCCACGAGCAGGTCGTGGCGTGAAACACCGTGGTGATGCCGTTACTGATGGCCTGGCGATCGCTGTCGGCAAGCGCAACGTCAATCGGGAAGTCGACGCCGGCACGCGGCATCATCTGACGCTCGAAGGCATCGCCATGCAGGTCGACGATGCCGGGCAGCACCAGCAGGCCGCGGGCGTCGATCGCCAGCCGCGTCCGGCCGCGAGTGGCGTCGACCTCCGCGATATCAGTCCCAGATATGGCGAGTGAAGTTTCGACGAGGCTCGGCGCCGATCAGGGCCCGGCCGCCTTCGAGGAAAATGTCTGTCACGCGACCGCGCTTCGTTTGCTGGCAGGGAGAGTTGCCCGTGCTTCGTATGCCGCAAGGAAATCTTCAATCCCGAGCTTGCGGAAATCGGGCAGCGCTTCACGCAATTTGTCGTGATCCCAGTCCCACCAGGCGAGCCGCGCCAACCGTCCGGCGATCTCCTCGGAGAACCGCCGCCGCACGATGCGCGCGGGATTGCCGGCGACGATGGTGTAAGCCGGCACATCCTTGGTGACGATGGCGCCGGCCGCGATCACTGCACCGGTGCCGATGTTGCGGCCCGGCAGCACGACCGCGCCATGGCCGATCCAGACGTCGTGGCCGATATGGACGTGATGCTGGCGCCGCCAGTCGAAGAATTCGGCATCGTCGCTCTCGCCTTCGAAATAGGCACTCGAGCGATAGGTGAAATGCGCCTGCGTCGCGCGCTGCATCGGATGGTTGCCGGGATTGATGCGGGTCATCGCCGCGATCGAGCAGAATTTCCCGATCGTCGTGTAGGTGATCTGTGCGTCGTTCACGACATAGGAGTAGTCGCCCATCGCCACCTCGTGCAGGATCGTGCGGGCGCCGACCTCGGTATAGGCGCCAAGCCTGGTCTCGTGCAGCTTGGCCGAGGGATCGACGGTCGGGTGAACCGAAAGGGCTTTGGCGGCCATGTTGATTCCGGAGTGCGGGGCGGGCGTTCCTCTTCGAGCGGCTTGATGACGATGTCATGACGGCGCGATGACAGGGGATGAGGTGTGTATGATCGCCGCACCGCAACGCGCCTGTCACACAAGTGTTAAGCGCGGGCGTTAGCGGTGGGCTCCAGTTAATCTGGAGCCCTGCATGCTGGTGGTGGAAGGTCTGACGTGTCGCTTCGGCGCGAAAGCCGCGGTGGACGATGCCTCGTTTCAAATTTCCGCCGGCGGGTTCGTCGGTGTGATCGGACGGTCCGGCGCCGGCAAGTCGACGCTGCTGCGGAGCGTCAACCGCCTGGTGACGCCGACGCAAGGCAGGATCCTGTTCGACGGCCTCGACGTCACCGCGCTGCGCGGCAAGGAGCTGCGGCAGTGGCGGGCGCGCTCGGCAATGATCTTCCAGCAGTTCAACCTGGTCGGCCGGCTCGATGTCCTCACCAACGTGCTGATGGGACGGCTTGCGACGATGCCCGCCTGGCGTTCGCTGTCGCAAATGTGGCCCGAGCAGGACAAGGCGCTGGCGATGTCGGCGCTCGAGCAGTTCGACATCGCTTCGCTCGCCGCTCAGCGCGCCGACCAGCTTTCCGGCGGCCAGCAGCAGCGTGTCGCGATCGCCCGTGCCCTGGTGCAGCAGCCCGACATCATCCTCGCCGACGAGCCGATCGCCTCGCTCGATCCGCGCAACACCAAGATCGTGATGGATGCGCTCCTGCGCATCAACAAGCACTTCGGCATCACCGTGCTCTGCAACCTGCACTCGCTCGATCTCGCCCGTAGCTATTGCGACCGCCTGATCGGCATGGCGCAGGGCCGCGTGGTGTTCGACGGCGCGCCGTCCGCGCTGACCGACCACGTCGCGCGCGAGCCTCTACGATCTCGAAGCCGCCGACGTCATGGGCGGGATGCCAGTCCCGGTGCCCGCCGGCGTGCCGGCGCTTGGAACGGCCGCGGCCGCCTGAGCCACGCACACCTGTTTCTTTGCCTGTTTTTTGCGTCAACCGACCCCAACCGATGAAGAGGGTAACATGATCACTCGCAGATTGATTCTCGCCGGCGCCGCCGCGCTCGCGTTCACGGCTTCCGCCTCCGCCGAGGATTGGAAGGCCAAATATCCCGAGCTGACCTTTGCGGTCGTTCCGGCCGAGAACGCCTCCGGCGTCACCGAGCGCTGGGCGCCGTTCATGAGCTATCTCTCCAAGGAGCTGGGCGTGAAGGTCACGCTGCGCATTGCCAACGACTACGCCGCCGTCATCGAAGGCCAACGCGCCGGCAACATCCACATCGCCAGCTACGGCTCGGCTTCGTTCGCCCGCGCCCGCCTCACCGGCGTCAAGACCGACGCTTTCGCCAACGACATCAACCTCGACGGTTCGACCGGCTATTACTCGGTGTTCTTCGTCAAGGCGAGCAGCGCCTACAAGAAGATCGACGACCTCAAGAGCAAGAACCTCGGCCTCGTCGATCCCAACTCGACCTCGGGCAACAACGTGCCGCGCTTCGAGACTCGACAAGATGGGCATCCACGATGCCGAGGGGTATTTCAGCAAGGTCGTCTTCACCGGCAGCCATGAGAACGCGATGCTGGCGCTGGCGCAGGGCACGGTCGACGTTGCCGCCAACCAGTGGACCACCGACGACGATTCGACGCTGGCGCAGATGCTGACCAAGGGCATGCTGAAGAATGCCGACGGCACGGCGATGAAGAAGGGCGATTTCCGCATCATCCACAAGTCGGCGCCGATCATCAACGGTCCCTACGCCTACAACTCCGACCTGCCTGATGACGCCAAGGCGGCGATTGCCAAGGCGTTCTTCGACGCGCCGGCCAAGGACAAGGCGGCGTTCGATCGCCTCCAGGACGGCCAGAAGAAGGGCTTTAATCACGCCACCACCAAGGATTGGGATGGCACGATCGAGCTGATCAAGTTCGTCGACGCGCTGCGTAAGAAGAAGGCGTCCTGAGTATCGGGACGATGCCACTGGAGCCGGGTCGATCGACCCGGCTCTTTCTTTGACCGGACTCAAATCTCACGCCGATGACGACAGCGGTTTCGATCCTTCCCGAGCAGCAGCTCGCCGTGCTCAATGCCGCCTATCGCCAGGCGGTCGCGCGCAGGCGATGGCGCCTGCTGTTGGGCGTCGTGATCTTCGCCGCGGCACTGATGCTCGCCGCGATCGGCGCCGAAGTGAATTTGCGCACGCTGTTCACCTATTTCGGCAATTTCGTCAGCTATTTCGACCGCATCCTCACGCTCGACAGCGGCCAGCGCGTCTGGACCGATGTCGGCGAATGGCTCTGGGGCTGGCGCAAATGGCTGAAGATGCTGGGTGAGACCGTGCTCATCAGCTATGTGGGCACGCTGATCGGCGCCACGCTCGCATTCGGACTGAACTTCTTCGCGGCCGAGAACACCTCGCCGGCGCCCTGGCTGCGCTTTACCGTGCGGCGCCTGCTCGAATTCGCCCGCACCGTTCCCGGCATCGTCTTCGCGCTGGTCTTCGTCATCGCCTTCGGTCTCGGGCCGATGGCCGGCGTGCTCGCGATCGCCATCCATTCCACCGGCGCGCTCGGCAAGCTGTTCTCGGAGATCGTCGAGAATGCCGACATGAAGCCGGTCGAGGGCATTCGCTCCACCGGTGCGAGCTGGCTGTCCTGTATGCGCTTCGCCGTGGTGCCGCAGGTGACGGCCGGCTATGCCAGCTACGCGCTGCTGCGGTTCGAGATCAATGTCCGCGAGGCCTCCGTGATGGGCTTCGTCGGCGCCGGCGGCATCGGCCAGGAGCCTCGTCGTCGCCATCCGCAAATTCTATTACTCCGACGTCAGCGCGATCCTGCTCACCATCATCGTCACCGTCTTCATCATCGACATCACCACCGGTTGGCTGCGCGGCCGCCTGTTCGGCAAGGAGGCCCGGGCGTGACGCCGCAGGAGGTCGATCCGCGCGAGATGCGTGCGCGCTACCCCGATGTGTTCGAACGACCGGCCTCGGCGCGGCTCGCCATGCCCGCGACGATCGTCGCGGCGTTCGCGGTCCTGATTTACGGCCTCGTCGATCTCGATTTCTCGCCGTCGCGGTTCGTCGCGGGCCTCAGCCAGCTCGGCTGGATCAGCCTGATGATGATCCCGCCGGATCCCGGCAGCTCGTTGCCGATCTATCTGAAGGCGCTCGGCGAGACGCTGTCGATCGCGCTGCTCGGCACCACGCTCGCCGCCGTCTTTGCACTGCCGGTCAGCCTGCTGGCGGCGCGCAACGTCGTGCCGTCGATCATGCTGCGCTTTCCGGTGCGCCGATTCCTAGATTCGATTCGCGGCGTCGACACGCTGATCTGGGCGCTGGTCTGGATCAACGTGGTCGGGCTCGGCCCGTTCGCGGGCGTGCTCGCCATCGCCGTGTCGGATTTCGGCGCGTTCGGCAAACTGTTCTCGGAGGCGATCGAGGGCGCCGACCAGAAGCAGGTCGAGGGCATCCGCGCCTCCGGCGGCAGCGCGCTGCACGAAATCCGCTTCGGCCTGCTGCCGCAGGTGCTGCCCGTCATCGCCGGCCAGGTGCTCTATTTCATCGAATCCAACACGCGCTCGGCCACCATCATAGGCATCGTCGGCGCCGGCGGCATCGGGCTCCAGCTCGCCGAGCAGATCCGCGTGCTGGAATGGCAGAAGGTGTCGTTCCTGATCCTGATGATTCTGGTCGCGGTCGCCGCGATCGATTTCGTCTCGGGCAAGCTGCGGTTCGCGATCATTGGGCGGCGGGCGGTGGCCTGAGCGAAGGCGCCGTAGGGTGGGCAAAGGCACACTTGCGCCGTGCCCACGAATTCTCTCCGACATGATCAAAGTCGTGGGCACGATCCGCTTTGCCCACCCTACGAGACCGGACTCGCAGGAAGCTCCCTACGACTCCACCAGAAATTCCACCCGCTCCGCCGCGAACCGCGAGTGCTTGGTCATCAGCGGTCTGCCCTCGAGATCGTGGTCGGTGGCATCGACCACCAGGATCGGGCGCCCCAGCGCGAGATCGAGCCGCGCCGCGTCGGTTGCGTCCACGATGCCGGCGGTGATCCGGGTCGCGCCGCGGCGATAGTCGCGCACGCCATAATGGGCGAGCAGTTTTGTCATCGAGCGCGTCGTCGCGAATACTGCCCCTGCATCGGGAAACAGCTCGGCCGACAGCCAGGAGGTGGAGACGCAGATCGGCGTGCGGTCGGCGAGGCGGATCGCCTCGATCCGCACCAGCGGCGCGCCGGCCTTCAGGCCCAGCTCGCGCGCCAACTCCCGCGTCGCGACATCCTCGGAGGCCTCGATCAGCTGGCCGCGCGGCTCGCGGCCGCCGGCGCCGACGATCTCGGAGAAGCGGGTGCGCGAGCGCAAGGGATAGGCGAGCTTCTGGGCCTCGACATAGGTCCCGCTGCCGCGCTCGGCACGCACGATGCCGCGCTCGGCAAGGGCGGCCAGCGCGCGCCGCACGGTGTGGCGGTTCACGCGATAGGTCTCGGCGATCTCCATCTCGCCCGGCAATTTGTCGCCGGCTGCGAAACGGCCGTCGGCGATGCCGCGCTCGATGCCGTCGGCAACGAGGCGCCACAGCGCGACGCCCGAGGAGGCGGTGTCCTGCATGCTCATATCGCCGGTCAGCCTAGCCCAGAAATCACGGCCTTGTCACGAAACAGTCATGGCGTTCCTGTATGAAGTTGTCTATTATCATAGACAACTTCGGGGCGGCAAGTTCCGTCAAAAGATTCGGTGGATCGGGTGACCCAGCACAATAACCAGCAAGCCCAGCGCCAGGCCGCCATGGCCGTGCTGGCGCACGCGGAGGCGGGCGAGATCGCCGCCCGCCTCCGCGACTTGCCCCTGCCGGTCCATCAGGACCTGCGGACGCCGGAAAACGGCCTCGTCATGCTGCGGGGCCGGGTGGGTGGCGACGGCGCGCCCTTCAACCTCGGCGAAGCCACGGTGTCGCGCGCGGCGGTGCGGCTTGCGAGCGGCGAGGTCGGCTTCGGCTACACGCTCGGACGCGACGGCGAGAAGGCGCGGCTGATCGCGCTGTGCGATGCGCTGGTGCAGTCGCGCGATTTCGGTGCGGCCGTCGAGCGCGACGTGATCGCGCCGTTGCGCGAGCAGTTGATGGACAGGCGCAAGCAGGCGGCGGAAAAGACCGCCGCGACGAAGGTTGATTTCTACACCATGGTGCGCGGTGAGGGATGAGGTCATGACCACGATTGCGGAACTGCCGCCGGGCTTCGCCGACAAGGTGCTGTCGGCGCAATCGACCTTTCGCTCGGTGATGGACGCGATGGCGCGGCCGGGTTCGGTCCAGCGCATCGTGCCGGGCGCGGGGACGCCCGACAGGATGATGCGCGGCACCGCCGCGATGGCACTGACGCTGTTCGACCACGACACGCCGCTCTGGCTCGATTCGCGTCTGGCTGAAAGCAGCGACGTGGTGAAGTGGCTCAAGTTCCACACCGGCGCGCCCGTGGTGCAGGATTCCTCGGTTGCGGCGTTTGCGCTGATCGGCGACGGCGCCCTGCTGCCGGCGCTGGAGCGCTTCGCGCTCGGCACCAGCGAATATCCGGACCGTTCGACCACTGTGATCCTGCAGGTCGAGAGCCTCGGGACTGGACGCTTGTTCGAGCTGCGCGGCCCCGGCATCGACGGCGTCACGATGCTGCAGGCCACGATCACGCCGCACGATTTGTTCGAGCGCCTGCGCATGAACGAGCCGCTGTTTCCGCGCGGCATCGATGTCGTGCTGGTCGCCGATGACGCATTGGTCGCGATCCCCCGCACCATTCGCGTCGTGAGCAAGGGAAGCTGAAGCATGTATGTCGCAGTCAAAGGCGGCGAACGCGCCATCGAGAACGCCCATCGCCTGCTCGCCCATAAGCGGCGCGGCGACCAGGGCGTCGCGGAGATCGCGCTCGACCAGATCTCGGAGCAGCTAGGGCTGGCCGTCGACCGCGTCATGAGCGAAGGCTCGCTCTACGACCGTGAGCTCGCGGCGCTCGCGATCAAGCAGGCGCGCGGCGATCTGATCGAGGCGATCTTCCTCGTTCGCGCCTTCCGCGCCACGCTGCCGCGCTTCGGCGCCAGCGAGCCGGTCGACACCGGCGCGATGCGGGTGCAGCGGCGGGTGTCCTCGACCTTCAAGGACATTCCGGGCGGCCAGATCCTCGGCCCCACCTTCGACTATACCCACCGCCTGCTCGATCCCTCGCTCGCGCAAGGCGTTGTGCCGGAGGCGCCGGCCGAGGCCGAAGCCTCGACGGCGCCGACGCCGCGCGTGACCGACATTCTCGGCCGCGATGGGCTGATCGAATCCTCGCCGCAGGCCGAGGACGGCGCCAGCGTCGGCGATCTCACCCGCGAGCCGCTGAATTTTCCGGCGGATCGTGATCTGCGCCTGCAAAATCTCGCGCGCGGCGACGAGGGCTTCCTGCTGGCGATGGGCTATTCCACCCAGCGCGGCTATGGCCGCAACCATCCCTTCGCCGGCGAGATCCGCTTCGGCGAGGTTGAGGTGGAGTTTGCGGCAGAGGACGTCGGCTTCGCGGTGCCGCTCGGCTCCATCGAGGCTCACCGAATGCCAGATGGTCAACCAGTTCAAGGGATCAGTGACGGAAGCGCCGTGCTTCACCCGCGGCTACGGCCTCGCCTTCGGCCAGAGCGAGCGCAAGACCATGTCGATGGCGCTGGTCGACCGCGCGCTGCGTGCCCGCGAGGCTCGGCGAGGAGGCGTTCGCCCCCGCGCAGGACGAGGAGTTCGTGATGTCGCATTCGGACAATGTCCAGGCGACCGGCTTCGTCGAGCATCTCAAGCTGCCGCATTATGTCGACTTCCAGTCCGAGCTCGGCCTGCTGCGCAAGCTGCGGAAAGAGTTTGCGGATGCCCAAACGCCCGACGCCATGAAGGAGGCCGCGGAATGAACGCGCCGGCCTATAATTTCGCCTATCTCGACGAGCAGACCAAGCGGATGATCCGCCGCGCGATTCTGAAAGCGATCGCGATTCCCGGCTACCAGGTGCCGTTCGCCAGCCGCGAGATGCCGATGCCTTATGGCTGGGGCACTGGCGGCGTGCAGGTGACCGCCGCGATCCTTGGCCCCCAGGACGTGCTGAAGGTGATCGACCAGGGCTCCGACGACACCACCAACGCGATCTCGATCCGGAAATTCTTCGCCAAGACCGCCGGCGTTGCCACCACCACGGCGACGGAAGAGGCGACGGTGATCCAGACTCGCCACCGCATCCCCGAGGCGACGCTGAACGAGAACCAGGTTCTGGTCTATCAGGTGCCGATCCCGGAACCGCTGCGCTTCCTCGAGCCGCGCGAGACCGAGACGCGGCGCATGCATGCACTCGCCGAATACGGCCTGATGCATGTGAAGCTCTACGAGGACATCGCGCGCTTCGGCCACATCGCGACCGCCTACGCTTACCCGGTCAAGGTGAACGCGCGCTATGTGATGGACCCGTCGCCGACGCCGAAGTTTGACAATCCCAAGATGGACAATTGTCCGGCGCTGCAGCTGTTCGGCGCCGGCCGCGAGAAGCGTATCTACGCGATCCCGCCCTACACGCAGGTGGTGTCGCTCGATTTCGAGGATCACCCATTCGAGCCGTATCGGTTCAACGCGCCCTGCGCGCTGTGCGCGGCGGAAAATTCCTATCTCGACGAGATCGTCACCGACGACAAGGGCGGCCGCATGTTCGTGTGCTCCGACACCGACTATTGCGAGGGCCGGCAGGCCGCCGGCCATCACGGCAGCCTCAGCGCCGCGCCGTACAAGGAGAAGGCGCAGGAGGCATCGAATGGCTGATCACGACATGCGCGAGAACGACGAGCCGCTGCTGGTCGCAAGCTCCCTCAGCAAGTCGTTCGGCCGCATCGCTGCGTGCCGCGACGTGTCGTTCTCGCTCTATCCCGGCGAGGTGCTGGCGATCGTCGGCGAGTCCGGTTCGGGCAAGTCGACGCTGCTCCAGCTCCTGTCGGGCCAGCTGGCGGCCAGCGCCGGTCACGTGTCCTACCGGATGCGCGACGGTGTCGCGCGCGATCTCGCCACGCTCGGCGAAGCCGAGCGGCGCTTCCTGTTCCGCACCGACTGGGGTTTCGTGCACCAGGACCCCGCGCAGGGCCTGCGCATGGCGGTGTCGGCCGGCGCCAATGTCGGCGAGCGGCTGATGGCGGTGGGCTGGAATCATTATGGCCGCATTCGCGACACTGCATCGGATTGGCTCACCCGCGTCGAGATCGACGTCGCGCGCATCGACGACGCCCCGCGCACCTATTCCGGCGGCATGCGCCAGCGGCTCCAGATCGCGCGCAATCTCGTCACCGAGCCGCGGCTGGTGTTCATGGACGAGCCGACCGGCGGCCTCGACGTGTCCGTGCAGGCCCGCCTGCTCGATCTGCTGCGCGGCCTCGTCGCCGAGCTGCACCTTGCCGTCATCATCGTCACGCACGATCTCGCGGTGGCGCGGCTGCTTTCGCATCGCGTGATGGTGATGAAGGGCGGCCGCGTCATCGAGACCGGTCTCACCGACCAGGTGCTCGACGATCCCCGCGAGCCCTACACACAGCTCCTCGTTTCCTCGATTTTGCCGCCATGAGTTTGCCAATGACCGCCATGATCGATATCGCCGACGCCAGGAAGACCTTCACGATGCACCTGCAAGGCGGCATCGAATTGCCCGTCGTCAGCGGCGTGACTTTTCAGGTCAATCCCGGCGAGTGCGTCGTGCTGTCCGGCCCGTCAGGCGCTGGCAAGTCGTCGATCCTGAAGATGATCTTCGGCAATTATCGCTGCGATAGCGGCCGCATCGGCATCCGCCATCGCGGCGCGCTGATCGATCTCGCCAGCGCCGAGCCGCGCCAGGTGCTCGATGTCCGCCGTTCCACCATCGGCTATGTCAGCCAGTTCCTGCGAGCTGTGCCGCGCGTGGCCACCATCGACGTCGTTGCCGAGCCGCTGATCGCCGGCGGCATGAGCCGGGCCGATGCACAGGCGCGGGCCGGCGAGCTGCTGCATCGTCTCAACATCCCCGAGCGGCTCTGGCAGCTTCCGCCCGCGACCTTCTCCGGCGGCGAGCAGCAGCGCGTCAACATCGCGCGCGGCTTCATCTCGGACCTGCCGATCCTGCTGCTGGACGAGCCGACCGCCTCGCTCGATGCCGCCAACCGCGCCGTCGTGGTCGAGCTGGTCGCCGAGAAGAAACGCCGGGGCGTTGCCATGGTCGCCATTGTCCATGACGACGAAATCCGTCATCTGATTGCCGACCGTATCGTCGACGTCACCAGCTTTGCCGCCGCGGCCTGAAGGACATGGAAATGAACGCCCCGAAGGATATCGTGATCGCCAATGCAAGGATCGTGCTGGCCGACCGGGTGATCGAGCAGGGCTGGCTGGCGCTTGCGGACGGCCGCATCGCCGAGATCGGCGAGGGCAGGGCGCCAGCAGGTGCCGAGGACGCCGGCGGCGACCTGATCATGCCGGGCCTGATCGAGCTCCACACCGATCATCTCGAGGCCCATTACGTGCCGCGCCCGAAAGTGTTCTGGAATCCTGTCGCCGCCGTCGTTTCCTATGACGGCCAGCTCGCGACATCAGGCATCACCACCGTGTTCGATTCGCTTCGGGTCTGGCGCGAGGACGGCGCCGAGGAGGTCGATGGCCGCGCCGGCGTGCTCGCCGCCGCGATCACCACCGCGCGCGACGCCAGCCTGCTGCGCGCCGATCACTTCCTGCATCTGCGCTGCGAGATTCCGATGCCGAGCGTGGTCGAGGAAGCCAGGGAGCTGATTGACCGCCCCGACGTCAAGCTGATGTCGCTGATGGACCATACGCCCGGCCAGCGCCAGTTCCGCGACGAGGTCAAGCTGCGCGATTATTACCGCGGCAAGGGCGGCGGCAAGACCGATGCCGAGGCTCGACGAGCTGTTCGCCAAGCGCTTCGAGTATCAGAGGCTCTATGCCGCGGCCAACATGCGCGAGATCGTATCGCTCGCGCATCAGTACAGGATTCCGCTGGCGAGCCACGACGACACCACCGAGGAGAACGTCGCGGACGCCGTGCGCGACCGGGTGTCGGTGGCGGAATTTCCGACCACGCTGGAGGCCGCGCGCGCCCTGCACCAGGCCGGCATCGACATTCTGATGGGTGCGCCGAACGTCGTGCGCGGCGGTTCGCACTCCGGCAACATCGCCGCGGTCGACCTCGCCCGCGAAGGCCTGCTCGACATCCTGTCGTCGGATTACATCCCGTCGAGCCTTCTGATGGGCGCGCTGCAATTGCCCGAGCATGTCCCCGCCATCAGCCTTCCCGAGGCGATCCGCACCGTGACGAAGGCCCCGGCCGACGCGGTCGGCCTCACCGACCGCGGCGAGGTCGCGACCGGCAAGCGTGCCGATCTGATCCGCGTGCATGTGGCAGGCCAGGTCCCCGTCGTCCGCAGCGTCTGGCGCGAAGGACAACGCGTGGCATGAGCGAGACCACGACCATGGCGCAGGGCGCGGCAGGCGGGATCGGCCCCGGCCGGCTCGTGCTCGTGGTCGGCCCCAGCGGTGCCGGCAAGGACACGCTGTTGCGTCTGGCGCGGGCGGCGAGCGTCGACGACCCCGGCGTCGTCTTTCCGCGCCGTGTCGTGACGCGCGAGATCCTCCGCCGACGAGGACAACATCGCGGTGACGCCGGACGAATTCCGCCGCGCGTGCGAGCACGGCGATTTCGCCGTGCATTGGGAGGCGCATGGGCACTCCTACGCTCTGTCGACCGAGATCGACGACGATATTCGTGCCGGACGCACGGTCGTCGTCAACGTCTCGCGCACGGTGATTGGTGCACTGCGCCGGACCTATGCGAACGTCGTGGTGGTCGCGGTCTCGGCGCCGCCGGAAGTGTTGGCGGCGCGGCTCGCCGCGCGCGCGCGGCACAGCGATGGCAACATCGCCGAACGCCTCACCCGCAGCGTCGACGATGCCTCGGCGCAAGCCGACGTCACCATCCTCAACGCCGGCAGCGCGGACTATCATGGCCGCCAGCTCCTGCGGGTGATCAGGAACCAAGGCTGGCAGGAATAGCCAGCATAACCAGGAGAACGGAATGTCGGTGATCACCACGGTCGAGCAGCTCGAAGCCATCTACGGCGTCACCAACGACGCCTCGACCGTGAAAGTCGCCGACCACGTCACGCCGCTCTACCGCATCTTCATCGAGAAGGCGCCGTTTGCGGCGCTCGCCACCATCGGGCCCGAAGGCATCGATTGCTCGCCGCGCGGCGATCTGCCCGGCTTCGTCCGCATCCACGATCCAAAGACGCTGATGTTGCCGGATCGTCGCGGCAACAACCGCGTCGATTCCCTGCGCAACATCGTGCGCGACCCCAGGGTGTCGCTGATGTTCCTGATCCCCGGCTCCGGCAATGCGACGCGCGTCAACGGCCGCGCCCATCTCTCCATCGATCCCGAGTCTCTTGGCCTCGTTCAAGGTCGAAGGCAAAGCGCCGCGCAGCGTCATGGTGATGAAGGTCGACGAGATCTACTTCCAATGCGCCCGTGCCATCGTGCGCTCCGACCTCTGGAATCCCGACAAGCGCGTTGATCCCAAGACCCTGCCGACGCCCGGTCAGATTCTCGCCGAGATGAGCGACAACAAGGTCGGCGGCGCGGAGTACGATCGCATCTGGCCGGAACGGGCGGCTGCGACGATGTGGTGATCTTTCTTGCCCTTCCCCTTGTAGGAGGGGACCTATCCACGACTCCGGAATCGTAGGGTGGGCAAAGGCGCACTTGCGCCGTGCCCACCACCTGTCCAACATCGAGAGAGATCGTGGGCACGCTCCGCTTTGCCCACCCTACGGCGGTCCCGAGTTCGGAAGAGGCGTGCGCCGTAGGTGTCAGGCTGGCCTAGTTGAACGCCATGCCCCCGCTCAACGCGATGGTCTGCCCGGTCATGTAGGCATTGTCGACCAGCAGCATCACCGCCTTGGCCACCTCGTCCGCCGTTCCGAAGCGGCCGAGCGGGATGCGGCCGACGAGCTGGGGCTGGCCGCTCATCATGTCGGTCTTGATCAGCGACGGCGCCACCGCATTGACCGTGATGCCCTCCTTCACCAGCCGCGCCGCATAGCCTCGCGTCAAACCCTCCATGCCGGCCTTCGACGCATTGTAGTGCGGGCCGATCGACCCGGCGCCGCGCGCGGCACCGGAGGAGATGTTGACGATGCGGCCCCACTTTTTGGCGCGCATCGAGGGCAGCACGGCCTGCGTGCACAGGAAGACGGATTTCAGATTGACCAGGATGGTGCGGTCGAAATCCTCCTCGGTGAGATCGTCGATGCCGCGCGTGATCGCGATGCCGGCATTGTTGACGAGGATATCGACCGGTCCGAGCCCGCCCGTCACGCGTTCGATCATGCCGGCCACGGCTCCGGCTTGCGAGACGTCGGCGGCGACGACGATGGCGCGCCCGCCTTGCTTGACGATCTCGCCCGCGAGCTGCTCGGCCTGGCCGATCTGCTCACGGCAGTTGATCGCCACCGCCGCGCCAGCGTCAGCTAGCGCGCGACAGACGGCAGCGCCAATCCCGCACGAGCCGCCGGTCACGAGCGCGGTGCGTCCCTTCAGATCGTTCGCCATCTCTGAACCTCCCGGTTGTTCTGTTTCGTGGCTTGGCGGAAGCGTACCACACTGGCTTCTCGCACGCGTTGAACTCATCGCGAGATGAATCCGGCTGCCTGTGCTTGCCGCGGGAGAAACGCTCCCGCGCCCTCGCGGCAAATATGGATGGCCATTTCATTGACCAATCGCGCCAGGCGCTCGATAGTCGCAAGCATCGAAACTGCTCCTCGAGCCCCAAGTCGCCACATGAGATCCGATCGCCAGCGCAATCAGAACAACATGCAAGCCTGCATGACGCGGCGCTGTTTCTCGGCGGCGACCGGCGCCTGTTGTTGTTGCTGACCTCGTCCTAGCAGCATCCACACCGCAAATTTTCAGACAGGAACGCCGAGCCTTCGGCGAACGAGCAGTCATGTCCCAATCCCAGTCCAACGCCTACATCATCGAGATCCAGGACCGCGCCGCCGGCATCGTCACCCGGGATGCCCGCGGCTTCCGCTTCTTCTCCTCCGAGCGCGTGTTCGACAGTCTCGAAGGCCGCCAGTTCCGCTCGGCGCGCGAAGCCGAACGCGCGGCGTGCGCGGTGCTGTCCAGGCGAGGGCGGCGTCCGAGCTGATCAGCCGCGGCGACACGCTCTGCTGCGTGCGATCTATCGACCCGTCAACGCCGCCAGCAATTCGTCCGGCCGCTCGGCCATGATCATGTGGCCGGCGCCCGGCACGACGACGGTCTTCGCATGCGGGATGGCCGCCGCAAGCGCCTTGCCGGCTTTCGCCGGCGTCATCATGTCCCGTTCACCGAGGATGAGCGTCGTCGGCACCTTCACGCTCGCGGCAGCGGCGAGCGCATTGGCGTAGGCGTTGCAGGCCGACAGGTCCCTGAACAGCACGCCCGGCTCGCACGCCTTCAGCACCGCCTGCGCGCCGCCATGCATCCACAGGCCGGGTGCGAGGCTGCCGCCGAGCCTCGGCGTTGAAGCCGAGGCCCCAGATCGACACCATGTCGTTGGCATCCTGCGAATTGGCTTCGGCGGCCTTCAAGAGATCCGGACCGACCGTCATGGTCGCGGCCGTGCCGATCAGGCTCAGCGCGGAGATCTTGTCGGGATGCCGCGCCGCGGTCTCCAGCGAGATCAGCGATCCCATGGAATGGCCGATCAGATGCGCCTTCGCAGCGCCCGCCGCTTCGAGCAGCGCCGCGGTCCAGTCGGCCATCTCCGCGATGCTGCCGAGCGACGGCCCGGGCGAGCGGCCGTGGCCGGGCAGGTCGGGTGCCAGCACGCCAAAGCCGTGATGGGCGAACCAGCGCGTATGCAGCGCCCAGGTCGAATGGTCGAAGCCGGCGCCGTGAAGGAAGACGACTGTGGGCAGCGACTTGTCGAAGTCGCGGCCACCAGTGGCGGCGAACACCTCGAGGTCGTTGACGGAGAGCTTCATGGTGTCAGACCTTCTGCGAGATGCGCAGCGCCTGCGCGAGATCGTCGATGATGTCGCTTGCCGTCTCGATGCCGACCGACAGCCGCACCAGCTCCTCGCCGATACCGGCGGCCTTGAGCTGCTCGGCGTCCATCTGTTGATGCGTGGTCGAGGCCGGATGGATCACCAGTGTCTTGGCGTCGCCGACATTGGCGAGATGGCTGATCATGCGCAACGACTCGATGAACTTGCGGCCTGCCGGACGGCCGCCCTTGATACCGAAGGAGATGATCGAGCCGGCGCCGCGCGGCAGCAACTGTTTGGCGAGCTGGTAGTCCGTGTGCGTCTCCAGCGAGGGATGCAGCACCCAGTCCACGGCCTTGTTGGATTTCAGCGCCTCCAGCACCAGGTGCGTGTTCTGCATGTGGCGGTCCATGCGGACGCCAAGCGTCTCGATGCCCTGCAGCAGCTGGAACGCGTTGGTCGGCGACAGGCAGGCGCCGAAATCGCGCAAACCTTCCGTGCGGGCGCGCATGATGAAGGCGGCGGTGCCGAACTGCTCGTCGAAGACGATGCCGTGATAGCCGCCATAGGGCTCGGTCAGCACGGCGAACTTGCCGGAATCGCGCCAGTCGAACCGGCCGCCGTCGACGATGGCGCCGCCGATCGCGATGCCGTGGCCGCCGATCCATTTGGTTGCCGAATGCATGACGATATCGGCGCCGAGGCTCGATCGGGCGGCTGAGATAGGGCGTCGCAAAGGTGTTGTCGATCAGCAGCGGAATCTTTGCGTCATGGGCGATCTGCGCGACTTTTGGAATGTCGAGCACTTCGAGGCCGGGATTGCCGATGGTCTCGCCGATCACGAGCTTTGTGTTCGGCTTGATGGCGCTGCGGAACGCATCGTGGTCACGCGGCTTCACGAAACTCGTGGTGATGCCGAAGCGCGGCAGCGTGTGCGCCAGCAGATTGATGGTGCCGCCATAGAGCGAGGCTCGACGCCACGATGTGGTCGCCGGCATTGAGCAGCGTCGCGATGGCGAGATGCAGCGCGGCCATGCCGCTTGCGGTGCAGATCGCGCCGACGCCGCCTTCGAGCGCCGCGAGCCGTTCCTCCAGCACGCCGGTGGTGGGGTTGGAGATGCGCGTATAGATGTGGCCGGCGCGCTCCAGGTTGAACAGCGCCGCGGCGTGGTCGGAATCCTGGAACACGTAGGACGTGGTCTGGTAGATCGGCACCGCGCGGGCCCCGGTCACGGGATCCGGATGCTGGCCCGCATGCAGGCTCAGGGTCTCGAAGGCAGGCGGTTTCGGCGCGGGCATGCGGGGCCTCGTTGGTCGGTCGATGGTGGGGGCTCTTGTGACACGAAACGGCGTGCCAAGTCAGCCCATTGACAGTGGTGGTGCGCCCCCTCTCCCCGCAAGCGGGGAGAGGCGAAGGAGTGCCGCACGCGCCCCGGCGAAAGCTAACCCCCGATCGCCTGTTCGATGACCTTGGTCTCCCGCAGCAAGATCTCCGCGACCTCCTGCTCGCGCCTTGGTCCAAGCCTCGTCCGAACGGCGGAGACGGTCATTGCCGCGGCAGGCTGTCCGTCCGGCGTCTTGATCCAGGTCGAGATCGATTTCGTGCCCTGGATCAGCCCGATCTCCCGCAGGCCGTATCCCAGCCGGCGCGCGGCGGTAACCTCGCCGAGCACCGTCGCCGTATCGGTCTTGTAGGCCTCGAACCGCTTCTCGTTGGCCGCGACGATCTTTCGCGCCTCCTGCGCCGGCATCGCGGCGAGGATGGCGACGCCGGCGCTGGAGACGCCGAGCGGCCGGCGCGCCCCGACCTCGATCGACAGCACCTGGATCGGATAGACCCCAATCCGGCGATCGACGCACAGCGTGTCGTTGCCGGTGCGCACGGTGAGGAACAGCGTGTCGCCGATCTCGGTGGAGGCACGCTGCAGCGACGGATTGGCCGCGATCAGCAGCCGCGTCGGCCGCGGCCGCGCCAGCGCCAGCTCGGGCACCTGGTTGCCGATCGCGTAGCGGCCGCTGCGCGCGTTGCGCTCGACGATGCCTTCCTCGATCAGCACGTGCACGATGCGATGCACGGTGGGGCGGGTGAGGCCGGTGGCCTGCACCACCTCGGCCAATGGCACACCGTCTTCGCGGCCTGCGGCAAGAATGCGCAGCACCGCGAGCGCGCGCCGGATCGCCTGCGCGCCCTGCCGCGGTGACGTCGCGTCGCGGGCGAGATCTGGTCTTGTCCATAATATGGACAAGAACGCCACAATTCACTCGACAGGTAAAGTGCGCATCTGGAGATTGCGCGGCGATCGGGCGCCATGCGCAATGCCAGGCGCTCGACCTGGAATTGGAAGCGACGTCGGGAGGTTAACATGAGATTAATCTGGATTGCCATCGCTGCCGCGGCAGCCATGTTGGCGGGACCTGCGTCGGGCCAGCAATGGCCGGCCCGCAGCGTCAAGCTGATCGTGCCTTATCCGGCCGGCGGCAATGTCGACAGCGCCGCACGCATCGTCGCCGACAAGCTGCAGGAGAAGCTCGGCCAGCCCTTCATCATCGAGAACAAGGCCGGCGCCGGCGGCATGATCGCGGGCGAGGCGTTCGCCAAGTCGGCGCCCGATGGCTACACGCTGTTCGTCGGCGCCAACGGTCCGGTGCTGTTCGCGACCGAGATCAACAAGCGCGACGCCTATAATTGGAAAAAGGACTTCATGCCGATCTCGACCATCTCGATGACACCCTTGGTGCTCGAGGTGCATCCGTCGGTGCAGGCCAACACTTTCAAGGAATTCGTCGAGGCTCGCCAAGCGTGAGCCCGGCAAGCTGACCATGGCATCCCCGGGCCCCGGCACCACCAACCATCTGCTCAGCGAGCTGATGCAGTCGAACCTCGACCTGCAATGGGTCACCGCGCATTACCGCGGCAATGCGCCGGCGATCAACGATCTGCTCGGCGGCCAGGTGCAGTTCGCGTTCGACCAGCTCACGGTCAGCCTGCAGCACATCAAGGCCGGCCTGTTCCGTGCGCTCGCGGTCACCTCACCGCACCGCCTGAAGTCGCTGCCGGATGTGCCGACCTTCGCCGAGTCTCGGCTACAAGGATTTCGACGGCCAGACCTTTACCGGCCTGTTCGCGCCCGCGGGCACGCCGGCGCCGATCGTGGAGAAGCTGCACGAGACGCTGATCGCGATCCTGAAGGACCCCAGCGTGGTCGACAAATTCGAAAAGCTCGGCGGCGAAGCCACCGCGATGACGCCGGACGAATTCAAGGCCTATCTCGAGCGCGAGGACGCCAAGTGGATTCCGGTGGTGCGCAAGGCCAACATCAGGGCGGATTGATCGATGCGGATCGATCCCACCGAGTCTCGGCGCGGAGCGCATCTACCGGCTGATGACCGGCATCGTGGTGCCACGCCCGATCGCGTGGGTCACGAGCCTGTCGGCTAAGGGCGTGCTCAACCTCGCGCCCTTCAGCGCGTTCACCTTCGTCTCGCAGAAGCCGCCGATGCTCGCCATCAGCGTCGGCCGCAAGGGCGCCGACTACAAGGACACCGCGCACAACATCCTCGACACCGAGGAATACGTCATCCACATCGCCGACTTCCCGCTGATGTCGGCGGTGCATGATTCATCGGTCGAGCATCCGCCTGAGATCAGCGAGGTCGAGCATCTCGGCCTCGAGACGATCGCGAGCGAGCGCGTCAAGGTGCCGCGGCTGGCCGCCGCGCCGGTCGCGATGGAATGCCGCTTCCGCCAGTGCCTCGAGTTCGGCGATGCCAGGAGCCGGCTGATCGTCGGCGAAGTCGTGCTGTTTCACTTGCGCGACGGCCTCGTCAACGACGGCAAGGTCGAGACCAGGGCGCTCGACCCGATCGCGCGCATCGGCGGTCCCCGCTACGCCCGTCTCGGCGAGATCGTGACGCTGAACACCGTGTTCCAGACGCCCAAATCGAAGGACTGAGCGCGCGGGCCGCTCGCCGGCAAGGCCGCCTCGAGATCACCGGAGGACATCACAATGCGACTGCTGAGCTATCTCCTGGACGGCGAGGCGCGCTATGGCGTAGCCGTCGAAGGCGGCGTGGTCGATCTCACCAAGCGGATCGGCCGCGACTATTCGGACGTGAAGGCGCTGATCGCGGCCAACGCGCTCGCCGAAGCCACGGAGGCGGTCGCCGGACAGAAGCCTGACTACGCGCTGGAAAATCTTGTGCTGCTGCCGCCGGTGCTGGCGCCGGAAAAGCTGTGGTGCATCGGCGTCAACTACGCCGAGCGCAACGCCGAATATAAAGACAGTTCCGACCTGCCCAAATATCCCAGCCTGTTCGTGCGCAGCATGTCGTCGATGACCGGCTCCGGCCAGCCGCTGGAGAAGCCGAAGGTCTCGGACCAGCTCGACTACGAGGGCGAGGCTCGTCATCGTGATCGGGCAGGGCGGCCGCCACATCCCGCGCGAACAAGCCTGGTCGCACATCTTCGGCATGACCTTGTGCAACGAGGGCACGATCCGCGACTGGCTGCGCCACGGCAAGTTCAACGTCACCCAGGGCAAGAATTTCGACCGTTCCGGCAGCATCGGCCCGTGGATCGTCACGTCGGACGAGCTCGACCCGCGCGGCCCGCACGACATCGTCACGCGCGTCAACGGCGAGGTGCGGCAGCAGGACACCACCGAGCGGTTGATGTTCCCGTTCGACTTCATCATCTCCTATCTCTCGACCTTCGCGACCCTGAAGCCCGGCGACATGATCGTGACGGGTACCCCGACCGGCGCCGGCGCCCGCTTCGACCCGCCGCGCTGGCTGAAAGTCGGCGACGTCGTCGAGGTCGAGTCGCGCCGCATCGGCGTGCTCAGCAACAAAGTCGCGGCGGAGCAATAGACCATGCTGGATACCGCCACCATCGAGCGCCTTGCGGCGCGGCTCGACGAGGCCGAGCGCACCAAGACGCTGATCCCGATGTTCACGAAGGAATATCCGGATTTCAGCATCGAGGACGCCTACGCCGTCCAGCGCGCCTGGACAAAACTCCAGCTCGGTCGCGACCGAATCATCAAGGGTCACAAGATCGGCCTGACCTCGAAGGCGATGCAGAACGCGGTCGGTATCTCCGAGCCCGATTACGGCGTGCTGTTCGCCGACATGTTCTATGCCGACGCGACGCCGATCCCGTTCGCCCGCTTCCATGCGCCGCGCATCGAGGTCGAGCTCGCCTTCGTGCTGAAGGCGCCGCTGCGCGGACCCGATTGCACCATCTTCGACGTGCTCAACGCCACCGACTACGTCACGCCGGCGCTGGAGATTCTGGAGACGCGGATGCATCGCGTCGACCCCGAGACCGGCAAGACGCGCAAGGTGATGGACACCATCTCGGACAACGCGGCCAATGCCGCGCTGGTGCTCGGCGGCCGGCCGATCCGCCCGATGGATGCGGACCTGCGCTGGATCGGCGCGCTGCTGTTCCGCAATGGCGAGGTCGAGGAAACCGGCCTTGCCGCCGGCGTGCTCAATCACCCCGCCAACGGCATCGCCTGGCTCGCCAACCGCCTGGCGCCGCATGACGAGCATCTCAAAGCCGGTGAGGTGGTGCTGGCGGGCTCGTTCACGCGTCCCGTCGACATCCGCCGCGGCGACACTTTTCATGCCGATTACGGCCCGTTCGGCTCGGTGTCGTGCCAGTTCGTCTGAACCAATCATCGAGAGGGAGCGCACAATGACAAGCCAGAAGCGGCGCAAGAGCATCCATATCGGCGGCTTCAAGCACGTCAATCCGATTCCGAACGCCTGCCGTATCGGCCATCTCGTGATGTCCGGCGTCATCCTCGGCCGCGACCCCGCAACCAACGCGATGCCGGAGAGCCTCGATGCCCAATGCGCCAACATGTTCGCGCATATGAAGGCGACGGTCGAAGCCGCCGGCGGCACCACCGATGACATCATCAAGATGACGGTGTGGCTGAAGGACCGTACGCAGCGCGGTCCGGTCAATGTCGAATGGCTGAAAATGTTTCCGGACGAGCATTCGCGCCCGGCGCGTCACGCGCTGCCGATGGACAATATGGACGGCGGCGCGCTGGTGCAGTGCGATTTCACCGCCGTGATCGACTGAAGGAGCGCCTGCATGCCGACCTATCTGCCGTTCGATCCCAACCCGCGTCGTCCCGTGAAGGCGCCGCCGCCGAAGACCGTCGACAGCCAGTTTCACGTGCTGGGTCCGATCGAGAAATATCCGGAGCGGCCCGGCGCCGCCTACCGCATGCCGACCGCGACCTGGGAAGCGGCGCTGCGCGTGCACAGGGCCCTCGGCATCGAGCGCGGAATCATCGTGCAGACCACGACTTACGGCGCCGATCATGCCGTCGTGCTCGACGGCCTTGCCGCGATGGGGCCGAACTATCGCGGCTGCGCCAATGCGCTGGTGTTCGCGGAAGCGAACGATGCCTATCTCGCCAAGCTGCACGATGCCGGCGTGCGCGGCGCGCGCTTCAGCTTCCGCCAGGAGCTCGGCGCAGTGCTGTCGGATGCCGATTTCGCCCGCGCCATCGCCCGCATCCGCGAGGCTCGGCTGGTACGTCAAGATCCAGCCGGAGAAGGACGGCATCGTCTCCAGTGTAGCGAAGTACGAGAACCTCGACGTGCCCGTGCTGATCGACCACATGGCGCGGCCCGATCCGGAAGCCGGCAAGAACGACCCGAATTTGCGGAAGATGCTGGAGCTGCTGAAGAAGGGCAATTTCTGGGTGATGCTGTCGCTCGGCGAGAAGACCTCGAAGACCGGCGCGCCCTATGACGACGTCATCCCGATCGCGCGCGCCTATATCGAGGCCGCAGTCGACCGCTGCGTCTGGGCCAGCGACTGGCCGCATCCGGTCTCGGTGAAGCAGCCGCCGAACGATGCCGATCTGCTCGAGCTGATGTACCGCTATGTCGCGGATGAGGCCGAGCTGGAGAAGATTCTCGTGCACAATCCGGCGAAGCTGTTCGGGTTTGCTGACTGATACGTACAAGGAGAGAGCCGCATCCCTCACCACGAGCGCAGTGCGCTCCCTCTCCCGCTTGCGGGAGAGGGCTGGGGTGAGGGCTCTTTCCTCTAGGGGACTGTCCCATTGTGGAGACACCCTCTCCCCGACCCTCCCCGCAAGCGGGGGAGGGAGCGCACCTTCATCGGAGCGCGAGCCTCACCCCGCCGGCTGCTCCGCCAACCGTTCCCGCACCTCGGCCGCGATCTCGAACGAGTGCAGCCGTGCGGTGTGGTCGTAGATCTGCCCGGTGGTGATCAATTCATTCGCGCCGGTATCGGCGATCAGCGCCCTCAGCTTCGCTTCGACGATATCGGGCGAGCCGACCGCGGAGCATGACAGCGACTGGCCGACCATGGCCTTTTCCGCCGGCGACCACAGCGCGTCCATGTCGTCCACCGGCGGCGGCAACGGGCCCGGCGTGCCGCGGCGCAGGTTGATGAATTGCTGCTGCAGCGAGGAGAACATGCGCTGCGCCTCGGCATCGCTGTCGGCGGCGAACACGTTGACCCCGACCATCGCATAGGGCTTGTCGAGCTGCGCCGAGGGCTCGAAGCGCGCGCGATATTCGCGCAGCGCCGGCATCATCATCTGCGGCGCGAAATGCGAGGCAAACGCAAAGGGCAGGCCGAGCATGGCCGCCAGCTGCGCGCCAAAGGTGCTCGATCCCAAAATCCACAGCGGTACCTTCGTTCCCATGCCGGGCACGGCGCGGATCGCCTGGTTCGGCTTGATATCGCCGAGCAGCGCCTGCAGCTCCAGCACGTCATGCGGAAAATTCTCCGATGCCGTCGCAAGGTCGCGCCGCATCGCCCGCGCGGTGAACTGGTCGGTGCCCGGCGCGCGGCCGAGCCCGAGATCGATCCGCCCGGGGTAGAGCGATTCCAGCGTGCCGAACTGCTCGGCGATGACCAGCGGCGAATGGTTCGGCAGCATGATCCCGCCGGAGCCGACGCGGATCGTCTTGGTGCCGCCCGCGATGTGCCCGATCACCACCGACGTCGCCGCGCTGGCGATGCCGGTCATGTTGTGATGCTCGGCCAGCCAGAACCGCTTGAAGCCCCAGCCTTCCGCATGGCGGGCAAGATCGAGCGAGTTGCGGAACGCCTGCGCGGCGTCGCCGCCCAGTCTGATGGGCGCGAGGTCGAGCACGGAGAAGGGGATCATGGGCAGGGTCCGGGTGGATGGCGATATGCGCAGAGGCTTCACATGTAGTGGCATCCGGCGGGGAATGTTAGCGCAGCGCCGTCGCCGAACCCATGGTGCAACGATGCCATTCGAAATTGCTGTACCGGAACTCCCGGGGAGGCTCTCAGGTCTTGCCGCGCGTATCTTTCAAGAGGTTGGGTTCGACGCGACCGCCGTCGCCGAAGGCGTTGAGAACCTCGCTGCAGAACGTCTCGACCTCGGCCGCATCCGCGCGCACCGCATCTTCGGCGTCGCGCTTTTCCCGAGCAATGTCCTGCGCAATCAACTCGAGCGTCGCGTGTTGCGAATTTGGCCCTTGGCGTAGCCATTCGGTCCACGCTGATCTTCCCCTTGCGATCATCGCGTCCGCGGTCTGCGTGTTTGCGGTGAGGCCTGCACATTTGCCGGGAACGGCAAGCGCGTAATACGCCGCGAAAACGGGGTTCAACGACGTGTTCGCATCGGGCTCCTGGTTCGGGCGCAGCCCGATTCCGGCAATCGCATCGGCCTTCGTGCATCGCGCCAGCGTTTCCGTCTTCGGCGGTCCGCGCCCGGCCAGCGACGTGATTTCAATGCCTTTGTCGAGCAACCTCACCTTGACGCGCCAGCCCGACGGATTGCCGGAGCCTCTTCAGATTGAGGATGTATCCGTCCTTCACTTTCCGGTGCGACACGATGTCGGCGCCACACATCGAGCCACCGCAAGACTCGTAGCTCGTCGCACTGATCGAGGTGATGTTGTCGGACTTGCGATGGTAGGATTGGCACTGCCCGGGGCTATTTCCGTAGTTGCCGATCAGCTCGCGGGGACCGTTGGGAGAGGCTTTTGCCTCACCGGCCTCCGCCGCCATCGGACCGGCCAAGACCAGCAGCATGGCCAGCGCAAGCGACTGCTTCCTCATCACGTCCCCCAATCTCGGCACACGCACCGGTGTCGTGTCCCGATGATGCCACCATCTCCACGGCAAGCTATTGCAAAGCCGGCCGCCAATGAAGGCCTGGGAGCGGCGTCGGACGGCCCGTCCTGCGTTCACAACACTGTTATTGCGGCCTATGGCGCCGTTCGTCCCAACTGGGCGTTTTGCGCCTGTTGTTGTAGCCTTCGCGGAGCAGCCTCGCGTTCGCCAGGAGGAACCGACATGACCATGGTCGTACTCAATCGCCGCAACCTGCTTGTCGCCGGCGGCTCGGTCCTGGCGAGCGGGGTTTTCGCAGCCGGCGTGCCCGGCCTCCTCTCGCCCGCCCGCGCCGACGGCCTCGCTCCCACGGAGTCGATGTCCGGCGGGGCGAATAATTACCGCAAGGGCGCGGCGGTCGTGGATCGCATCGGCAAGGGTGGCTTCTGGATGAGCGGCACCGTGCGCCGCGCCGGCGACGGCACGCCGCTCGCCGGCCAGCGCATTCAGATCTGGGCGCACACGGTCGAAGGCCAGGAGCACGAGCCGCAGAGTCACGGCGCCACGCTCACCGACAAGGACGGCAAGTTCCGGCTCGAGATGCCGCAGATCATTCCGATCTTCGGCCAGCCGCACGGCCACCTCGCCTATGACAGCGGCGAGTTCAAGACCGTGTTCCTGCGGCCGGTGATGCGGAGCGCGAAGGAAACCAGCCTTGAGGCGCACTTCGTCCTGCAGCCGGTCTGATCGGGCCGGCGAATGACGGGGTGGAGATCGGCACGGGTGATCCTGACCTGGGTTGCCCTTGCGCTGGCCATTGGCGTGCCGATCGTGTTCGCCGCGACCAGCGAGCAACTCGCCTGGCGCGGGCCGGTCTACATCCTCGCCGGCTTTGCGGGGGTCGCCGCGCTCGGTCTCGTGCTCGTGCAGCCCCTGCTGATCGGCGGCTATCTGGCGCCGCTGTCGGCCTATCGCGGCCGGCGTGCCCATCATTGGATCGGCGGCGCGCTGGTGCTGGCCGTGGTGGTCCACGTCGCCGGCCTCTGGATCACCAGCCCGCCCGACATGATCGACGCCCTGACCTACGCGTCGCCGACGCCGTTCTCGCCCTTCGGCGTCACCGCGATGTGGGCCATCTTCATCGTCGCGCTGCTGGCGTCCCTGCGCCGCCGCTTCCCGCTGCGCCCGCGTACCTGGCGCTTCATTCACATGCCGCTCGCGCTCGTCATCGTCGTCGGCAGCGTGGTCCATTGCCTGCTCATCGAGGGGACGATGGAGACGGTCTCGAAGGCCGCGCTGTGCGTGCTGGTCATCGCGGCGACCGCGAAGGTCATGGTTGATCTGCAGGTCTGGCGAAAGCGACGAACGTTGCGCGGGGAGAGCCCGTAGTGAGCGTAGGGTGGGTAAAGGCGCACTTGCGCCGTGCCCACCGTCTCCCTCGATCGCAAAAATGCGTGGGCACGCTTCGCTTTGCCCACCCTACGAGCTGCGCGGGACAGCCCGTAGCCCGGATGGAGCAGAAGCGAAATCCGGGACGTCGGCGTCCAGGGCCCCGGATTACGCTTGCGCTCCATCCGGGCTACGCCGCTCTGCTTGTCCCTGATTGCGACGGGGCATATCCTCGCGCCATGAACGTCACCGCCCCCGATCTGAAAACGTTCCTGCTCGCGACGCCGTTCTTCGGCGGCCTTTCGGACGGAAGCCTCGACCTCCTGATGTCGATGCTGGTCGAGCGTCGCTTCGAGGCAGGGGCCACCGTGGTGGCGGAAGGCGAGGCGGGACGTTCGATGTTCATCGTCAAGTCCGGCCGCCTCGCGGTGAGCAAGCGGGCGAGCTCGGGCCGCGTCGTCCCGATCTCCGTCCTGCAGCCCGGTGACTTCTTCGGCGAGATGACGCTGATCGAAATGCAGAACCGTTCAGCAACGGTGGTCGCGGAGGCGCCGACGGTGCTGTACGAGCTGACCGCGCAAAATCTCTACGCCTGCTACAAAGCCGACATCCACGCCTATGTGATCGTCCTGCAGAACATCAACCGCGAGCTAAGCCGGCGTCTGCGCCGGGCGGACGAGCGGTTTGCGAGGCGCGCGGCGGACAACGACAATTGATGGTGCGTAGGATGGGTTTCGCTGCGCTCTACCCATCCTACGAACTGCGCACGACGGCACACGAGCCGCTCGCCCCATCCTGCGAGCCAGCCCCCGATCCGGCTACAGCAGCGCCAACGAGTGCAGCGAGTTTCGATGAAAGCCGAAGGCAACGATGCCGGAGAGAAGCAACACAATTCCAGTCACGATCAGGAAAGACGCAAACACTATCGGAGCCCCCGGTTCATCAGCCACGGGGACGACGATAATGGATAAAATTTTACCGACAATCGAAAGGAAGGATTAACCTTACCTGCGCGGCCCGCTCGCCCGTCGGGCAAAACACCAAGATTCCGGTCAAGCCCCCGCGGTAGAAATATTCCACTTTACCGAAATTCGGAATTGCGGCATATTTCCGCCATCCCGGCCCGAGGAGAGGGGCGATCGTACGTCGCAACGAACGTGGGCTGGGGTGCGGTGGACGCGGCTGCGTCGGGCACGGCAAGGCGGGACCAGGGCGGGGTCACCTCGTGAGGTCCTTCTCCGTGTGACGAACGATGCTGTCGCGTACGGCAAAACCGTGTGGTCCTGGCCGTCGTTGCTACGGTCAAGTCCGGCGAAGATGCGAGCGAGCCCAACCGGGCAGACTGCATCATCGAATTCGCGGGGCGAGGGAGGCCAAAGGAAAGTTCGGCTCCCGGGAGAGCACGGCATAAGCCGTCCGACCATCGCGCAGGGAAGGCCGAGTGATCGGCGTCACCTGTATGCTGCTGTGCGGTTCTTCCTGCGTGTGCATTTCGCGCAGCGGACCGCGGGTGCCTGTCGGCACCCGGTCTTCCCTGCGCCCTCTTCAAGGAAGAGGGTCACGGAAACGGGCAAAACTCGGGCGCTTCAAGCCGCGAGAACGCTGCTTCATGTGTGGACATCAGAATGACCGAGCGCTCTCGCGCCGGTATCGCCTGCCTCAGCGACGTGCGGCGATCGCCGTCAGCTCCAGCCTGACGCCCGGCCCGAGATCCGCAACGCCGATGGCGGCGCGCGCCGGCAGATGGTCGGCGGTGAAATAGCGCTTCCACACCTGGTTGAACGCCGCCTTGTCGGCGAGGCTCGGCCATGAAGATCGTTACCTGCAGGACGCAGGACAGATCGGAGCCGGCGCCTTCGAGCAGGGTCTTCAACTGCCTGAGCACATCGTCGGCCTGGCCCGCCATGTCGAGCCCGGCATCCTCAGGAACGATGCCGCCGAGATAGAGCACGCCGTTATGCTCGACGATCTCGTGCAGCAGTCCTTCATAGGGCAGGGAACGTTTGATCACGATGGCATCCGTGGAAAGTGTGGGGCTCGCTGGCCAGGCGGAAAGCTTGCTGCGATGAGGGAAAAATGGTGCTGCCAGACAGGATTGAACTGTCGACCTCTCCATTACCAATGGAGTGCTCTACCACTGAGCTACGGCAGCATGTGCTGGTGAAGAATCGGGCGCCCGAGGGGCCCTGCCAAGCGGGCCGATATCTGCCACAAGCCCCCTCCTGCGCAAGCTTGCTCGGCGCGTCAAAACGAGAAAATCGGGCCGATATCGAGGTCAAAATGCTCATTTTCGCTGGAAACCACCGGCTTTCCGCCGATTCGCGCCTGGCTCGTCCCCGCCAACTGGCCAGGTGGCCAAGGCTGCGGATTCGGTCCATTTCGAGTTTCGCACGATCGGATCGCGCGGGGCCTCTTGAGCTGCCGCATTCTCTGGGCAAGTTATCGCAATGGTAGTATCGGACCCGCAATGACCGACGAGAACGACAACAGCGCGAGCCAGGCGAAGACGTCCCGCGACGAGCGGTTGAAGTCGGCGCTGCGTGAAAACCTGAAGCGGCGGAAGCTGCAGGCGCGCGAACGCGCTGCCGGCGGCGAGCCCTCGCCAAACGACGAAGGTTCCCTGAATGAGGGGACCGCCGGCAAGGCCGGCACTTGAGAATTGGAATGAGCGGGAATGACGATGGGGCAGGACGGACAGCAACGAACTGGCGGTGACGAGGCGCTGATGTCGCGGTTCACGCGCCCCGAACAGACCTTTCCGACGCTGACGCCGCTCGAGATCGAGCGGATCAGGCACTTCGGCGAGGTCCGCCTCTATCAGGACGGCGAGTTCCTGTTCGAGACGGGCAAGCCGGGGCCGGGCATGTTCGTCGTGCTGAAAGGCCATGTCGCCATCACCCAGCGCGACGGGCTCGGCCACGTCACGCCGGTGATCGACCAGGGGCCGGGGCAGTTCCTGGCGGAGCCTCAGCCAGCTCTCGGGCCAGCCGGCGCTGGTCGACGGCCGCGCCGAGGGCGATGTCGAGACGCTGCTGCTGCCGCCGGACCGGCTGCGCGCGCTGCTGGTGGCCGAGGCCGATCTCGGCGAGCGCATCATGCGCGCGCTGATCCTGCGCCGGGTCAATCTGATCCAGGGCGGCATCGGCGGTCCCGTGCTGATCGGCCCGTCGAACTCCGCCGGCGTGGTGCGGCTGCAGGGTTTCCTCACCCGCAACGGCCAGCCGCATCATCTGCTCGATCCCGAGCGCGATCGCGACGCCGCGGAGGTGATCGCGCGTTATTCGCCGAAGCCCGAAGATTGGCCGCTGGTCGTTGCCGCCAATGGCGCCGTGCTGCGCAATCCCGACGAGACCGCGCTGGCGCGCGCCATCGGCATGATCGGTGGCGCCAAGGACGGCCGCGTCTACGACGTCGCCGTCGTCGGCTGCGGACCGGCCGGGCTCGCCACCGCCGTGTACGCGGCGTCGGAAGGCTTGTCTGTCGCCGTGCTCGACATCCGCGCCTTCGGCGGCCAGGCCGGCGCCAGCGCGCGCATCGAGAATTATCTGGGCTTTCCGACCGGCATCTCGGGCCAGGCCCTGACCGCGCGCGCCTTCACCCAGGCGCAGAAATTCGGCGCCGACATCATGATTCCCGTCACGGTGAAGTCGCTCGACTGCACGCGCAAGGATGGCGCGTTTGCGGTGGCGCTCGACGGCTGCGATGCCCTGCGCTCGCGTTCGGTCGTGGTCGCCAGCGGCGCGCGCTATCGCCGGCCCGAGATCGAGAACCTCGACAAGTTCGAGGGGCGCGGCGTCTGGTATTGGGCCTCGCCCGTCGAGGCAAAACTCTGCGCCGGCGAGGAGGTCGCGCTGGTCGGCGCCGGCAATTCGGCCGGCCAGGCCGCCGTGTTCCTGTCGGGGCACGCGAAGAAGGTCTTGATGATCATCCGCGGCGGCGGCCTGGGCGCCAGCATGTCGCGCTATCTCATCGAGCGCATCGAAGCAACGCCGAACATCGAATTGCTGTTCAACACCGAGATCACGGCGCTCGAAGGCGACGAGGCCGCGCTGCTGCGGCGGATCCGCTGGAAGAGCCGGCTGTCCGACGACGAGGATTTCGCCGACATAAGCAATCTCTTCCTGTTCGTCGGCGCCGATCCCGCCACCGCCTGGCTCGACGGCTGTGGCGTCACGCTCGATCGCGGCGGCTTCGTCGTCACGGGCGCGCAGTCCGAGCAGAATCAGGGCCGCCTCGTGGCGCCGCTGGAGACCTCCGTTCCCGGCGTCTATGCCGTCGGCGACGTCCGCTCCGGCTCGGTCAAGCGCGTCGGCGGCGCCATCGGCGAGGGCGCGCAGGTCGTGGCCTCCCTGCACGGCTATCTCGGCGACGCCGCGAAACCGGCGCTTTAGGCGCGATCAGGAGAGCGTGACGCGGCTCTCCGAGAAGGGTGTGCTCGGACGATAAGCCAAGCAGAAGTCAAGGGAATGGCAAGTCGAATGAGGCTTGCCATCTTGCCGCCAACTACGGACTATCCCCTCATCCTGAGGAGCCGCGACGGCGGCGTCTCGAAGGATGAAGGCCCGGAACAGCGACCCGGGCCTCGATAGGTCGAGACGCGTGCTTGGCACGCTCCTCACCCTGAGGATCTACCAACAAAATGCCTAACGGGAGGACTAAATGGCCGAACTCGTCGTGCTCTACAAAACACCGAAAGACGCTGCCGCCTTCGACAAGCATTATGCCGAGACTCACATTCCGCTCGCGAAGAAGCTTCCCGGCCTGAAGAAATACGCCGTCAGCACCGGCGCGGTCGGCTCACCCGCCGGGCCGTCAGGAGTGCATCTCGTCGCCATTCTCACCTTCGACAGCGTGGGCGACATCCAGAAGGCGTTCGGCAGCGAAGCCGGCAAGGCGGCCGCGGGCGACGTGCCGAAATTCGCCAGCGGCGGCGCCGACCTCCTGATCTTCGACACCAAGGAAGTGTGAGACTTCGATTCAACTTTCGTCGAAGAGCTCGTAGCCCGGATGGAGCGCAGCGCAATCCGGGACAACGGCTTCCGCTCGCGAGAACCCCGGATTACGCTGCGCTTCATCCGGGCTACACACGACGCACTGCCGTCGTTTGTGACAGCGGTGCAAAAAATTCAGCCATGCGTTTGTCGATTCGCACGATGACGCATGGCTGCGCACATGCCTGTGACGTCAGTGCAGGTGGTAATCCCATGAGGGTCGTAATACTACTCCCTGATCTCAATGAAGAGTAGGAGAGATGTCATGGTGCTTGGCTTGAGCCTGTCCGCGTTCACGATGGTCCATGTCATCATCAGCCTGATCGGCATCGCCGCCGGCCTTGTCGTGATGTTCGGCCTGCTCGGCTCGAAGTCGATGTCCGGCCTCACCGCGATATTCCTGCTGTTCACGATCCTGACCAGCGCCACCGGCTTCCTGTTCCCGTTCGAGAAGCTGCTGCCCTCGCACATCATCGGCATCATCTCGCTGGTTCTGCTCGCGATCGCCTGCCTCGCGCTGTACGGCATGAAGCTCAAAGGTGCCTGGCGTCCGGTCTATGTCGTGACCGCGATGATCTCGCTCTATTTCAACGTCTTCGTGCTGGTGATCCAGTCGTTCCTCAAAGTTCCGGCGCTCGCCGCGCTCGCGCCCGCCGTGGCGCCGGCGCCGCCGTCGGGTCCGGTGTTCGCGGTGGTGCAGGGCATCGTGCTGGTGTTCTTCGTCGTGCTCACCGTCGGCGCCTGGCGCCGTTTCAAGCCGTTGGCGTTTGCCTGATCACACGATTCTCAACATCCCGGTCGATGCAAGGCGTCGCATTCGGGATCTCGCGCGACTATCTGCGCAACGCCGGTGCGTGCCTGTTCAAGCACAACGCAATTGAACGTCATTGAAAGAGAGCGACCATGCCCACCATCACCACCAAAGACGGCGTCGAGATCTTCTACAAGGATTGGGGCAGCGGACAGCCGATCGTGTTCAGCCACGGCTGGCCGCTGTCGTCGGACGATTGGGACGCGCAGATGATGTATTTCGTCACGCGCGGCTACCGCGTCGTCGCGCATGACCGCCGCGGCCACGGCCGCTCGGCGCAGGTCGCCGACGGTCACGACATGGATCATTATGCCGACGACCTCGCAGCGGTCACCGCGCATCTCGACCTCAAGAACGCGCTTCATGTCGGCCATTCCACCGGCGGCGGCGAGGTCGTGCATTACATCGCGCGCCATGGCGAGAGCCGCGTGGCGAAAGCCGCGATCCTCTCGGCGGTGCCGCCGCTGATGGTGCAGACCGCGGCCAATCCCGGCGGCCTGCCCAAGAGCGTGTTCGACGATTTCCAGAAGCAGCTCGCTGCCGGCCGCTCGGCGTTCTACCGCGACATCGCCGCAGGTCCGTTCTACGGCTACAACCGCCCCGGCGCAAAACCGTTGGAAGCGGTGATCGAGAACTGGTGGCGCCAGGGCATGATGGGCGGCGCGAAAGCGCATTACGACGGCATCGTCGCGTTCTCGCAGACCGACTTCACCGAGGACCTGAAGAAGATCAACGTGCCCGTGCTGGTCATGCATGGCGACGACGACCAGATCGTGCCCTACGCCGATTCCGCCCCGCTCTCGGCCAAGCTGCTGAAGAAGGGCACGCTGAAAACTTACAAGGGCTTCCCGCACGGCATGCCGACCACGCATGCCGAGACGATCAACGCGGACCTGCTGGCGTTTTTCAGGGAGTGAAGGCGCTTACCCTCCACAGGAGGGGAGGGTCGTAGGGTGGGCAAAGGCGCACTTGCGCCGTGCCCACGATCGCTCAGAAATCGAGACAAGCGGTGGGCACGCTTCGCTCTGCCCACCCTACGAGACTGGAGGAGGTTGAAAGCCGCCATCTCACCCCAGGATCGCCCGGATCGCATCGAAGGTGCGCTTGACGAACGCCTCCGGCTTCTCGCGCGCGCCTTCGCCGATCCAGCTCTCGCCGCCGACGCGCATCGCGCCGGTTGCGATCATGGCGACGAGCCGTGCCTTCAGCCGGTCGGATTTGGTCCGACCGCGGCGGGCGAGGCCCTCGGCCAGCGCGCGCTCGATCGTTTCGTATTTGAGCTGGTCGCGGGCCTGCAGCGCGGGATTGTCGCGCTTGAGCCGCGACATCGCGGCGGCTTCCGCGGGATCGAGGCGCTTGATCACTGCCGCGATCGCGTTCTCCGCCGCGGTCAGCATGGATTCGCCCGCCGGCCGTGCGACGACCTCGGCGACCAGCGCCGCCGCGGCATCCTCCTGCCAGGCGGCGACCACGTCCTCCTTGGACGCGAAATAGTGGAAGAAGCTGCGGCGCGAGACATCGGCAGCAGTCGCGATGTCGTCGATGGTCGTGGCCTCGAACCCGCGCTCCAGGAATAGCGCCATCGCCGCGCGCTTCAGCCGCTCGCGCGTCTGCTGCTGCTTGCGCTCGCGCAAGCCCGGTGCAGGTGAATTTCCCCCGGCGGCAACGACTTGGCGCTTTTCCCGGCGGACTTCGAGACCTTCAAATCATTTCACCTCTTGCAAATTTGCACTCAGTGCACATTTAGGCCCGTGGCGAGCCTCATTCCAGCCCGGAACGGAGACATGGCATGACCGACTGGACCACGGCAGACATCCCCACCCTCAACGGCAAGACCGCCGTCGTGACCGGGGCGACCGGCGGCCTCGGCTACGAGACGGCGATGGTGCTGGCCGGCGCCGGTGCCATTGTCATACTCGCCGGACGCAGCGACGCAAAGGGCCTGCGCGCGATCGAGGGCATTTGCGCGCGGTTTCCAGGCGCGCTGATCGCCTACGAGCATCTCGATCTCGCCAGCCTCGCCTCCGTCGCCGATTTCACCCGGCGCTTTGCCGCCGGCAACGAGCAGCTCGACCTCCTCGTCAACAATGCCGGCGTGATGGCGCTGCCGAAACGGCGACAGACGGAGGACGGTTTCGAGATGCAGCTCGGCACCAACTATCTCGGCCACTACGCCCTGACGGCGCGGCTGTTGCCGCAGCTTCGCCGGGCAAAGGCGCCGCGCGTCGTCAATCTCTCCAGCCTTGCGCACCGCTCCGGGGCGATCAATTTCGACGATCTGCAAGGCAAGCATTCCTATCGTCCGTGGCGCGCCTATTGCCAGTCCAAGCTGGCGATGCTGATGTTCTCGCTCGAATTGCAGCGCCGCAGCGACGCGGCCGGCTGGGGCGTGAGGAGCATGGCGGCGCATCCCGGCTTTGCGCGCACCGATCTCATTGCGAACGGCCCGGGCGCCGACACGTTCCAGTGGCGGATCGGCCGGCTGCTCCAGCCGCTGTTCAGCCAGTCCGCCGCCGAGGGCGCGCTGCCGACGCTGTTCGCCGCGACGTCGCCTACGGCTGAGTCCGGCGGCTATTACGGCCCGAACGGATTCTACGAGATGAAGGGGCGCCCGCGGCGGCGAAGATCATGCCGCAGGCAAAGGATTTCGCCACGGCTGCCATGCTGTGGGATGCCTCGGCGACGCTGACCGGTGTATCCTTCGACGAGATCGCGGCCGCCGCATGAGCGGCGCGCCTGGCAGGGACATCCCGATGCGAGTGATCATCTTCGGCGCGACCGGCATGGTGGGGCAGGGCGTCTTGCGCGAATGCCTGGTCGATGCCGGCGTCGAGCGCGTGCTCGTGGTCGGCCGCAGCCCGACCGGCGTGCGCAACGCCAAGCTCGTCGAGATCATCCACGAGGATTTCCTGGACTATTCGGCGATCGAAACGCAGCTGACCGGCTTCGATGCCTGCTTTTTCTGCCTCGGCGTCTCCTCGATCGGCATGAGCGAGGAGCGCTACCGCCGCCTCACCTATGACCTCACGCTTGCGGCCGCGACGACGCTGGCGCGCCTCAATCCGCAGATGGTCTTCACCTACGTCACCGGCGCCGGCACCGATTCCACCGAGCAGGGTTCGCGGATGTGGGCGCGCATCAAGGGCAAGACCGAGAACGATCTGCTCAAGCTGCCGTTCAGGGCCGCCTATATGTTCCGGCCCGGCGCGATCCAACCGCTGCACGGCGCCCGGTCCAAGACCGCCTGGGTGCAGGCGGTCTATACCGCAACCCGGCCGCTCTGGTCGGTACTGCGCCGGCGTTTCCCGCATCTCGTCACCTCGACCGAGCAGATCGGCCGCGCCATGATCCGCGTCGCCCGCGAGGGGTATCCGCGGAAGGTGCTGGAGATGGCGGATATCAATAGCCTCTAGCCGGGCGCTCCGTTATTTTGTGCGGAAATATCGGGCTCTGCGCGCGTTGAGGCCTGTCCACTTCAAAGGAGAAGCGTCGGCGATGTCGCCCCAGCTCAAACTGATCGCCCTCGACGCCGACGATCTCGCCGTGATCTCGACCCATGTCCAGGACGCCCGTGTCCAGATCTCGGACATCATCTGGCGGCAGGCCGAGAAGCGGCTGGTGGTCGGGATGAGCCGGTTGGACTGGGAGCAGACGCTGGACGGCGAGGCCGAGCCGCGCCGGCTGGTCGCCGCGCTCCGTTTCGACCGGGTGCTCGCCTGCAAGTCGCGCAACATCGACCTGGACGCGCCTGACAAGGTCCTCGACCTCGTCGGCATCGAGTTTCACCCGAAGGACGGGCGCGAGGCGGAGCCCGCGGGCAGCGCCCTGCTGCTGTTCGCGCAAGGCGGCGCCGTCCGGCTCGACGTCGAATGCCTGGAATGCGAGCTGACCGACCTCGGGGCTGACGCACTGGGAACGGGCTTGGAAATCGAGGGGGAGCTGTGAGGCAGCCTGTATACCAGCCGCATTGCCTCGGGCCTGCGCCAGGCCGGGGCCTTGCGAGGGTTGACGCCGCTTCCCCGCCGCGCCATTGAGCAGGGGACCTGGTGCGCCAGTCCGCTCCACAAGACCAGCCAGAAACCAAGCCAGACATGCCCGTTCGTCTCGACCGAAGCAGTGCCGATTTTGACCAGCGATTCGCGGCCTTCCTCGCCGCCAAGCGCGAAATCTCGGCCGACGTCGAAGCCGCCGCGCGCGCGATCGTCGACGACGTGGCCAAGCGGGGCGATGCCGCGCTGCTGGAGGCCACCGCCAAGTTCGACCGCCTGAAGCTGGACGCATCCGCCCTGCGCGTTACCGCCGATGAGATCGAGGCGGCGACCAAGGCCTGCGATGCCGCAACGCTGGATGCGCTCGGGCTCGCGCGCGACCGCATCGAGACCTACCACCGCCGCCAGCTGCCGCAGGACGAGCGCTTCACCGATCCGCTCGGCGTCGAGCTCGGCTGGCGCTACACCGCGATCGAATCCGCCGGCCTCTACGTGCCCGGCGGCACCGCGGCCTATCCGTCCTCGGTGCTGATGAACGCCGTGCCCGCCAGGGTCGCCGGCGTCTCGCGCCTCGTGATGGTGGTGCCCTCTCCCGACGGCAAGCTCAATCCGCTGGTGCTGGCGGCCGCGCATCTCGGCGGCGTCACGGAAATCTATCGCGTCGGCGGTGCGCAGGCCGTGGCGGCGCTGGCGCACGGCACCGCGACCATCGCGCCGGTCGCCAAGATCGTCGGGCCCGGCAATGCCTATGTCGCCGCCGCCAAGCGGCTGGTGTTCGGCAAGGTCGGCATCGACATGATCGCCGGCCCGTCCGAGGTGCTCGTCATCGCCGACGACACCGGCAATGCCGACTGGATCGCCGCCGACCTCCTGGCGCAGGCGGAGCACGATGCCAGCGCGCAATCGATCCTGATCACCGACTCGGCGCGGCTGGCGGCCGATGTCGAAAAGGCCGTCGAGGCACAGTTGAAGACGCTGCCGCGCGCCGCGATCGCCGGCCCCTCCTGGGCCGATTTCGGTGCCATCATCATGGTGAAAAGCATCAACGACGCCATCCCGCTTGCGGATGCGATCGCGGCCGAGCATCTCGAGATCATGACCGTGGATCCCGATGCGCTGGCCGCCAGGATCCGCAATGCCGGCGCGGTGTTCCTCGGGCCGCATACGCCCGAGGCGATCGGCGATTATGTCGGCGGCTCCAACCACGTGCTGCCGACGGCGCGCTCGGCGCGATTCTCCTCAGGCCTGTCGGTGCACGACTTCATGAAGCGCACCTCGATCCTGAAATGCGGCCCGGATCAGCTCCGTGCGCTGGGTCCGGCCGCGATGACGCTCGGCAAGGCGGAGGGACTGGACGCCCATTCGCGCTCGATTGGATTGCGCCTCAATCTGTCATGACAAAGCCGCCCGAACAGGACGACTCCAACAATCGCATCGTCGCGGTCACGCTCGACGAGGACTCGATCGGCCGTTCCGGCCCCGACATCGAGCATGAGCGTGCGATCGCGATCTACGATTTGATCGAGCAGAACCTGTTCGCGCCCGACGGCGCCGACGGGAAGGGCCCGTTCACGCTGCATATCGGCATCACCGGCAACCGGCTGATGTTCGACATCCGTAGCGAGGACGGTACGCCCGTGGTCGCGCATCTGTTGTCGCTGACGCCGTTCCGGCGGATCGTGAAGGACTATTTCATGATCTGCGACAGCTACTACCAGGCTATCCGCACCGCGACCCCCGACAAGATCGAGGCCATCGACATGGGTCGCCGCGGCATCCATGACGAGGGATCGCGCACGCTGCAGGAGCGGCTGAAGGGCAAGGTGCGGGTCGACTTCGAGACCTCGCGCCGGCTGTTCACGCTCATTACCGTCCTGCATTGGAAGGGCTAGGGCATGGCCCGGAAAAGTGTGCAGCGGTTTTCCGACAAGGCCATGCCCTCTATCAAAAGAGGCTAGTCGCGGATGGCTGCGCCTCCACGCGCAAGCAATCCGCAGTCGGTGCTGTTCGCTTGCGCGATGAACAGCGTGCGCTCGCCGATGGCCGAGAGCCTGCTGCAGCACATGTTTCCGCAAGGCCTCTACGTGAAGTCGGCTGGCGCCCGGCGCGGCGAGACTCGATCCGTTTGCCGTCGCCGTGATGGCCGAGCTTGGCCAGGACATCTCCGCCCACAAGCCGCAGACCTTCGAGGAGCTGGAGGACTGGGAGGGGTTGAATTTCGACCTCATCATCACGCTGTCGCCGGAAGCGCATCACAAGGCGCTGGAGCTGACGCGGACGCTCGCGGCCGACGTCGAATACTGGCCGACGCAGGATCCCACCACCATCGAGGGCAGCCGCGACCAGAAGCTCGCCGCCTATCGCGAGGTCTGCGACCAGCTGTTGATGCGCATCCGCAAGCGCTTTGCCAAGGCGGGCGCGGCCAGCGGCTAGCATGCGTGCCCCGGACGCAGCGCAGCGTGAAACGATGCGCTGCAGAGCCGGGGCCCATCTCACGGCAGGTGCAAGCTCTGGGTCCCGGCTCAGCGCCGCGTCATTTCATGCCGCTTCGCGTCCGGGACATGAGATCACCCGTAACACCGCCGTCACAGATCGCGGGCACATGCTGTCGGAAGCCTCGAATCACCAAACCTTGGGTTCCCGGGTTGTGAAATCAGCCCCCTTCCGATAGGTTCCGCGCGCAATTCACCCCCGCTTCATCCCCCAAATCACCTGATGCTCGGCCGCCCCAAATTCGTACTTGCCTCCGGTTCGCCGCGGCGCCTGTCGTTGCTCAACCAGGCCGGCATTGAGCCGGATGCGCTCCGGCCGGCCGACGTCGACGAGACGCCGCGGCGCGGTGAGCTGCCGCGCGCCTGCGCCAACCGGCTCGCGCGCGCCAAGGCCGATGCGGCGCTCAAATCAGTGCAGCTCGACGACGAGCTGCGCGGCGCCTTCATTCTCGCCGCCGACACGGTGGTCGCGGTCGGCCGCCGCATCCTGCCCAAGGCCAATCTGGTGGACGAGGCCGCGCAGTGCCTGCGGCTGCTGTCGGGCCGCAACCACCGCGTCTACACCGCGATCTGCCTGGTGACGCCGCGCGAGGCCTTCCGCCAGCGCCTGGTCGAGACCCGCGTCCGCTTCAAGCGGCTCTCGGAGGACGACATCCAGGCCTATATCGGCTCCGGCGAATGGCGCGGCAAAGCCGGCGGCTACGCCGTGCAGGGCATCGCCGGCTCCTTCGTGGTGAAGATGGTGGGGTCTTACACCAACGTCGTCGGCCTGCCGCTCTACGAGACCACCACGCTGCTCGGCGGCGAAGGCTTTCCGATCCGCTTCGGCTGGCTCAACGCCACCGCGATCTGAGCCGACAGCCGTCGCCGAACAAAATCGCGAAATCAACCCCATGCACAGTAGAATGGCCTGGCGGGATGCCTGCGCCGCCGCCCGAGGAACCCGTTGGCCGACGGCATCTTGAACCCTTTAACCCCCGCGCAGGCAGCCGACATCATGGATGAGAAGGTCAAAAAGCCCGCCAGCCCGCTCAAAACCTGCCCGATCTGCGGCAAGCCGCAGTCAGAGGCGACCCGTCCGTTTTGCTCCTCGCGCTGCCGCGACGTCGATCTGAACCGCTGGCTGAAAGGCTCCTACGTCATCCCCGGCCGCGACGACGACGTGGAGGATGTAGAGTAACAATAAAATCAAGGGGTTGATTGATCGTGCCAGCCGCCGCGCGCCAGCCGCGGCAAGCCGCCCGCAGCTTGTGCACAGCCGGGCCGCGCCCGGCGAAGCCTCTTGGCGAAGCCGGGTGGACAGGCCGCCCCGAGCCCACTATAAACCGCCCGCTCGATGGGCTTTGGCCCCTCTCTTGGAGCAAGCCCAGGTAGCTCAGTTGGTAGAGCATGCGACTGAAAATCGCAGTGTCGGTGGTTCGATTCCGCCCCTGGGCACCACGCTTTAGTTACGCGTGGCGCAGCCAAGCTAATCACACAGCGAACGCGTGAACGTCACCGACCGGCAGTGACTATGTCTCGCAGCAGCGCGGAAAGTCCCTGTCGCATCCAGACGGGCGCTGTCGCGTCCACACGTTGAAGCCCAGCCTCAAATGGAAATGCTCATAGACATAGGGCGACTCCGCCAGTCGCCCTGCTGAACCTGAGCGCCGTGGGATCCGGCAGCTTGAATGAAGCGGACCTCGGCCTGCCGCCGGACCGCCCCTTGCTCAATTGCAATCGCCGTAAGCGCTCGTGTTATAGTCCCAACTTTCGGTCGGCCCCGCGCTTTTCATCACGTTTGGATTGAGGAAGGGAAGCACCCATGGACGAGGTCTTGATCAACACGACCACAGCCGGCGATCAAAGCCAGCCCAGCGTGTGCGGCCTTCAGGGCACCCAGTTCGTCGTGGTGTGGGAAGACCACAGCGACAACACGATCAGGGGCCAGATGTTCGGTGCGGGCGGCGCCAAGAGCAGCGACCAGATCCTGATCAACCTGCCGACGCCGCCGGGACCGCGGCGGCAGCTTCCCGTAGCCGTGGAGTACGGTACGGGCTTCGTCGTGGCGTGGAACGAGCAGGCGGCCGGCAGCGCCGCGACGGCGCCGACCCAGCTCAAGCTTCGCATCTTCGATGCCGATACGCTGTCGGGACCGGAAATCCAGGTCTCGACATCACCGGTCGAGCCTTTGACCCGGCCCGCTCTGGCGCGCCTGCAGGACGGAAACTTCATCGTGGCCTGGGCGGACAAGCGGCCCGACCAGCGCATCCGCGCGCAGCGTTTCGGCTTCGACGGAAGCAGGATCGGCGCCGAGTTTCGCGCCAACACCACCGGCGGGCTGCACAAGGTCCCGATGGTGGCGTGCCTGACCACCGGCGATGTCGTCATCGCATGGCGGGCGCGGATCACAGGTCCCCTGCATATCCGCTATCAGCTCTTCAACGCGCAGGGAGCAGTGGGCAGCGAGCACATCACGCCAGCGACCACCACCGCGGCAGCCATGGCCGCGATCGACGGCGGCCAGTTCGTCATCGCGCATCTGAACGATTTCGGGGAGGATGCCACGGCGAATACATTGATCGTCGTGGAAGCGGATGTGTACAAGTCCGACGGCTCGCCCGCCAATCTCCACTTCGTCTCGACCAGCGAGCAACGCATCCAGGCAACCTGGCCGACGCTCTCGCCGCTCTCGGGCGGACGCTTCCTGATCGGCTGGGTCCAGCTCAACGTCGACCAGCCCGCCACCACCAACGTGAAGGCGCGGGTTTTCTCGGCCAAGGGTCCACTGGGACAGGTCGTCCAGTTCAACACGTCCACCGGCCACAATCGCTTCAGCCTCGCGGCTGTCGCGGCTTCAGGCCCACGCGGGGAAGTGGCCTTCGCGGCGTGGACCGACGACACCCAGAGCGGCAAGGACACCGCGGGACGGGCGATACGCGGACGTCCGCTGACGGTGCCGGCGGCGGGGTTTTAGGACATCGGGGGCGCGTCTGCTCAAGCAGGGGGGCAAGGTTCCCACTCACCCCCGCCGTGCAAACACCAGCTGCCCCACATCGATCTTTCCGGCCCGAAAGCCCGCCTCGCAGTAGCAGAGATAGTATTCCCACAGCCTCCGAAACGGCTCGTCGAATCCGAGCGAGGTCAGGTCGAGCCATGCGCGGCTGAAATTGTCGCGCCAGAGCGCGATCGTCCTCGCGTAGTCCTGTCCGAAGACGCGCTCGCGAACGATGGGCATCTCGAAGCGTTCGCCGAGCGCGCGCAGGATGTTCGTCGAGGGCAGCATGCCGCCCGGAAAAATGTATCGCTGGATGAAGTCGACGCGCTGCCGGTAGCTGCCGAAGAGTTCGTCGCGCACCGTGATGGCCTGGATGCCGGCGAGGCCGCCCGGCTTGAGCCGCTGGTTCAGCTGATTGAAATAGGCCGGCCAGAATTGCTCGCCGACCGCCTCGATCATCTCGATGGAGGCGATGCGATCGAACCGGCCGTCCTGGTCGCGATAATCCTGCAAGCGCACCTCGACCTTCTCCGCGAGCCCGGCCTCGTGGATTCGCCGACGGGCAAAGTCATGCTGTTCCTTGCTGATGGTGAGCGCCAATACGCTGGCGCCATAAGTCTTGGCGGCGAACTCGGCGAAGCCGCCCCAGCCGCAGCCGATCTCGAGCACGCTCTGACCGGGCTGCAGCTCGATGGCCTTCGCCAGCTGTTCGTATTTGTGTTGCTGCGCGGCGGGAAGGTCGGCTGTCCCGGCCGGGAACAGGGCCGACGAGTAGGTCATGCTGGAATCGAGCCACGCCGCGAAGAACTCGTTGCCGAGGTCGTAATGCCGGTGGATGTTGTGCCGCGATCCCTGCCTGGTGTTGCGGCGCAGGCGATGGAGCGCCTGCCGACAGAGGCGAACCAGCATGTTGCCGGCAAACGCATTGTCGACCAGATCTTCGTTGAGACAGAACACGTAAAGAAGCTGGGCGAGGTCCGGCGTGGTCCAGTCGCCTCGGATATAGGCCTCGGCCATGCCGATATCGCCGCCGATGACGAGGCTGCGCGCGAACCTGTAATTGTTTAGCTCGATCGTGGCCGTCGGACCCGGAAGCTGGCCGCGCAACGTGACCATCCGCTGGTCGGGAAGGCGCACATGAACGGTGCCGCACCGAATTTGCGATGCAAGGCGCAGCGCCAGTCGGGCAAAGAACGGGACGTCGTCAAATCGAACGGCTTGATGGGTGGCTGCGAGGTCCATGGTCTAGATCTCAAATTGTTTCAAACGAGGCACGTAGGGAACTCCTTTGAGCCAGAGCCGCATAGCTTCCCAGTGAATGGCTGCGATCACCTTGAGCGTCAGGAAGGGCAGGCCGACGAGCGCGGCCAACAGGACGCGGCTGGTCAGAGCACGGCGTCGTCCGCAGAAGGCCGCCGCGAACATCGGTCCTTGCGCGCTGCTCTGCAGGATTCTGACTTTCACATCCTGCTGCGGTGGCGACACGCTGAAGCGGTAATGCGTCTCCATCGCCATGAAAGGCGAGACGTAGAACTGCTTCGCCTGGCTTTGTCGTATGGCGCCGCCCGCGGCCGCCTCCTGCACCGGAAGGACGTAGGAGTGGATCTCGCCGAAGGTGTTGCGGACTTCGTAGATCAGCAGGGCTGGCTCGCCGGACGCGCCATAGCAAAAATAGATCGACAGCGGATTGAAGACGTAGCCGAGGATCCTGGGATAACAGAGCAGGAGAACGCGGCCTCCTGAGAGATCGATGCCGCGTTCCGCGGCGAGGCGCCGGACATAATCGCCGAGACCCGCGCCTTTGCCCTCACCGTGATCGCGCTCGTGGAAGCTGAAGACTGCCCTGCGATTGACGCCGAACAACGGGGATTGGCGATCCGCTTCGTCGAGCCGGTCGAGATCGATCAGCAGGCTCATCACGCGATAGGTGAACCTGTGCTGCACGGGGCGCCATCGCGCGTGCATCACCTTTCCCCAATAGAGCGCGGCGGGTGCTGGCGCATCGTCCACTCTGGCTGGTTGGGCTTTGGCCATCGCTCTACTCGGCAGCCTCGGCCAGCAACGGCTTCGGCTGACGCCACGGAATCTCGGCGCCGAGCGCTTCGGCCACGGAGATGCCGGCCTGCAAGCCATCCTCGTGAAAGCCGTAGCCGGTCCAGGCGCCGCAGAACCAGGTGCGGCGACGCCCCTGAATGGCAGGGAGCCGGCGCTGCGCCGCGAATGCAGCCAGATCATATTGCGGATGGGCGAAGCTGAATTTTCCGAACGTCAGATCGGCCGCTGGCTCGAACGGAGGGTTGAGGCTGACGAACAATGGCTTGCGGTCGTCGATGCCCTGAAGCCGGTTCATCCAGTAGGTCACCGCGACGTCGTTCTGGGCGGGCGTCTGCCGCGGCCATCGCAGGAAGTTCCAGGAAGCCCATGCCTGACGCCGTCGCGGCATGAGGCTGCGATCGCGGTGCAGATAGATGGTGTTCGGAGCATATCCGATGGCCCCGAGGATCGAGCGCTCCTCTCCGTCGGCGTCCGACAGCGCCGCCAGGGCCTGGTCGCTGTGACAAGCCATCACCACGGCATCGTAACTCTCCACACCGCCATGGCTGTCGCGGACCGTCACGCCGTGCGCGGTTCGTTCGATCGACGTCACCGCGCAGCCCAGGCGCATGTTCTGCCTGAACGACGCGGTCAGCTTGTCGACATAGCGCCGGCTGCCGCCTTGCACGGTACGCCAGCGCGGCCGATCGAGGTGCAGGAGCCGGTGGTTGTCGAAGAAAGTGACGAAATTCTCCGCCGGAAAGGACAGGATGTCGTCCGATGAGGACGACCAGATCGCCGCCCCCATCGGGCCGAGATAGTCGGAGAACAGCCGCGGCCCGAACGATTGCCGGCGGAGATATTCGCCGAGCGTCAAGTCGCGCAGCCGGCCGGTATGCAGATCGGCCACGGCCTGCCTGTTGAACCGCTGCACCTCCGCCAACATGCGGAAGAACGACGGCGATGCGAGGTTGCGCGGCTGCGCGAACAGGCCGCAGGCGGTCTGAAAAGCAGTCTCGCCGCCACCGCGCCATTCGAACTTGCCATGATCGGCGGATAGGGCGAAGCTCATGCAGGTCTCGACGGTGTTCACGCCCAGATGCGTGAACAACGACGTCAATTGCGGATAGTTCGTCTCGTTGAACACGATGAAGCCGACATCGACGTCAAGGGGCTCGCCGTCATAGTCGATACGAACGGTGTGGCTATGTCCGCCCGGCTGCAGCTCACGCTCGTAAACGGTGACGGCGTAACGTTTCGACAGGAGCCATGCGGCGGCATTGCCGGCGATTCCCGTCCCGATCACGGCCAAACGCATCCTCTTCGCCCCCATTGCGGTACCGTCAGCGACGAACCCTGAAGCAATCCTTGGGAAACGCTGGGCAAGATGGCCTGGATCACCTGCCTGTCGTCGAAAACCCGCCGCGGGAGGCGAAACCGCGGCCCGGCGGCGACGTATCGACACAGGTCAATTCTGGTGAGGGCATGATCCCCTTGTACTTTCAGGCGATAGGCGGCATTGCGCTGGCCCTCTGCCTCTTGATGGCCCTGGCCTGGGTCGTTCAGCAGCGCAGCGGCAATTCCGGCTGGGTCGATGCCATCTGGTCCTATGCGACCGGCCTCGTCGGCGGGGCCGCAGCTCTGTGGCCGCTGGACGACGGTTCGCCGGCCCGCCGGGTGCTCGTCGCGGGGCTCGTGCTGCTGTGGTCGGTGCGGCTCGGCACCCACATCGCGCGCCGGTCCGCGGCGGGCATCGACGATCCCAGATATGCCAACTATGCGCGCCAATGGGGGGCGGATGCTCCTCGGCGGATGTTCCTGTTCCTGCAATCACAGGCGCTGGTCTCGGTGCCGCTGCCGTTCGCGGTCTTCCTGGCGGCGCATGCGCCGGCGCCCGGACTGCGGCTGCAGGACTATATCGGGATCGTCATCATCCTGATTGCCGTTGCCGGCGAGGCCTTGGCGGACCGGCAGTTGCGGCAGTTCAAGCACGCCCCGTCCAGCAAGGGCCGCGTCTGCGATGTCGGCCTGTGGAGCTGGTCGCGCCATCCCAACTATTTCTTCGAATGGCTGGGGTGGCTCGCTTACCCCGTCATCGCGTTATCGCCGGGATATGCATGGGGCTGGGCCAGCCTGGCAGCGCCTGGGATCATGTACTGGATCCTGGTCCATGTGACGGGAATCCCGCCGCTCGAGGAGCAGATGCTGCAATCGCGCGGCGAGCGGTATCGTGCATATCAGGCGCGAACGAGCGCATTCTTCCCATGGCCGGCGCGCTGAGCCGGCGTTCCAATGAACGCGCCGATGTGATCCGCATCGCTCCGCGGTTCGTTAATTTAGCGGCCGGCTCGACAAGCCGGCCTGAGCCAGGGCGACGGGAAACTCGGACATGAACCTGATCTTGACCTATCTTGCCGTGGCCGTGACCTTCGTTGCAGTCGACATGGCCTGGCTCACGACCATGGTCGACAGGCTGTATCGGCCGGTGCTGGGCGATATGTTGCGGGCTCAGCCGAATCTGCCGGCCGCGGCCGTGTTCTATCTGCTGTATCCCGTCGGCCTGATCTGGTTCGCGGTGCTGCCCGCGCAGCACGACGGCGGCGCGCTGCGTGCTTTCACATCGGGCCTGCTGCTCGGCTGCTTCACCTATGCGACCTACGACCTGACCAATCAGGCGACGCTGCGAAACTGGTCGACCGGACTGACGCTCGCGGACGTTTGCTGGGGATCGTGTCTCGCAGGGATCAGTGCCTGGGTCGGACTTCTCGTCGCTCAGAAGCTGTCGCACTGAGGCCACGTACCGACCGCAGCGGCCTCGCATCGCCGTGTCTATCGAGTTAGGGACGCCTCTCAAGTCCGAGCTGCTCGAACGCCGTTCTGGTTTCCGAGATCTTGTCGGACAAGGATATGAGTGCGCGCTGAGCCTGCAGCTTTGACTCCTCGTCGAGCAAGAGGTTCGCGAGATCGACCAGTTGATCGCCCATGCGCTCCATGATCGCGAGCAGTTGATCGAAGCCGGCTGAAGGCTCGTCGGCCACGACACGTTCGACCTCTCGCACAATCGCCTCGAGCCTTGCGGTCGCCGAGACAAGCCGGTGCTCGCGCCCGCGCTCGGGAAATTCGATGATCTCTGCGTCCATGCACGCGCTCTCGCCGGTTTCAGGCTGCGGCCGATGCCGCGAGACAATCCTTGCGCACCGCCAAGATGGTTCGGTGCAGCCAGGTCTTGATGGTGCCGACCGGCACACCGAAGCGCCGGGACAGGCTCGCGCGGCTCTCGCCTTCGAGATAGGCGAGAGCGACCAGCCTGCGGCGATCTTCCGGCAAGCGAGCCAGCGCGCCGCGCGCAATGGGCTCGGCGCTGGCGTAATCGAAATCCTCTGTCGGTGACGGCGCGGCTACCGTCGGGACCATCAGCGCCTTGTCCAGTTCGACACTCGGCTGCCGCCGGGCCCGCAGATGATCGATTGCGGTGTTCCGGACGATCGCGGACATCCAGGCCGTCGCAGGGGCGCGTGCGCCATCGAACCGGGCCGCATTGCGCCAGATCTTCAGGAAGCTGTCCTGGAGGATGTCGTCGACGTCGTGCGGCGAGGCGCCGACGGCCAGCGCGATTCCGCGCAGCCTGCCGCGTGTCAGCGCATGGAGTTCCGCGAAGGCGCGTGTCTCGCCAGCGGAGACGCGTGCCAGCAGTTCCGGCAATTGCTCGCGACGTACCTGACCTTGCAGGCTTGAACAGGCCATGTCCTGTCTCCCTTGCGTTTCCTAGAAAACGCTCCGGGCGCTGGCCCGGATCACCTTCGGGAGAGAGGACGATGGAAGGATCAGAGCCGGACGAACGGCCCGATCAGCCGACCGAGGAAACCGTTCATGCGCAGGTCGCCGGTCATCGCGACCAGGCAGAGGCAGGGGCCTTCGTCGCCGACGATGGGACGATGATCGACCTCGTCGTCGCCATAGTCGAAATCGCCGGGACCAAAGCGTCCGCCTTCATGGCTGAAGCTGCCCTCGAGCACGAGCGTCAGCTCGGTGCCGGTGTGCGTGTGGTCGAGCATGCGCGATCCCGGCGCTGACCGCAGCAGGAAGGCGCGCGCCTTGCCTGAGCCGGACAGCTCGATCGGCTGCATGCTGAGACCCGGCGCAACCCGCCGGCGCTTGCCGATGCGATATTTTCGCAGGGCCGGCGGAAGAGTCTGATCCGCGGCGGATGCAAGCGTAGGCGCAGCCGTTTCCTGCGGTGTCTCGTGAATTCGCGACATCACGCGGTCGAATGCGTCCGGCGCGATCGGGACCGGCTCGACGTCCTCTAACGCTGCCCCCGCGAGCTGCTCGATCGCCTGCACGAAGCGGGCGCACCGCTTGCAACCGGCCACATGCACGCCGACGACCAGTCGATGGGCCTCTTCCAGCTTGCCGGCCGCGAAATCGGCCAGAAGATCTTCCGGCGGATGATGGCTGATCGTCATGCTTCTTCGTCCAAAATGTCTCGCAACCGGTTCATCGCCAGCCTGATCCGTGACTTGACCGTCCCAAGCGGAATTCCGAGCGCGCTGGCGATCTCCGGATGCGGCCGTTCCTCGATGAACGACAGCCTCACCACCATGGATTGCTCTGCCGAGAGCTGCTTGAGGGCGGATGCGATCCGAGCCGCATCCTGCCCGCGCGAGATCAGGATATCGGCCGTGTCGGCTTGATCCGGCTCATCAGGCGGCTCGGAACTCGTTTGCAGGCGGTCTGCGCGCGCCCTGCGGCGGAACAGATCGATCCGCAAATTGCGCGCGATCGTGAATATCCAGGCTGGTGCCCCCGCTGTCGCAGGATCGAACTGGTACGCCTTCCGCCACACGGCGATCATGGTGCTTTGGGCGATCTCTTCCGCATCGTCGGGGCTGCAGCCGGCTTTGAGCATCAGCCCCTTGATGCGGGGCGCGAAATGCTCGAACAGCCGCTTGAAAGCCTCCCGATCGCCCTCGGAGGCGACGCGTCCGATCAAATCAGCCCAGTCCACCTTTGCCTTCGGCCCTTTGCTCGCACCAATCGACAGCCGCGTCGCAACCTTGCGGGGCAAACCAGCCCCGGCCCGGATTGGCAGCTCTAAAGCCCGGATAGCAGCGATCATAGCGCCTCGACAAGCGACCTCTTGAGCTGACAACGACCGAGGATGCTCGCTGGATCACCGCAGACGTGCGCATTGTCGCGAGTTCCCGGCACGACAGCCGGCGCCGTGGCGCTGGCACTGCGCTTGCTGAGTCCTCACCAAAGCCGGGTCTCGGTGGAGAGGCCCGTTTCAGGTTGAGGCAAGCGATGCAAGAAGTGTCCCGTTTTGGTACTGCCGGCGAACTCCGGCTCGATGCGCTGATCGCCGATCTGTGGTGGCGCGTGCGGCTGTTGAATACCGATATTCTCGAAGAAGAAGCCAAGGCCGGGGTGTTCGACGCGCTCCAGCCGACATACCCGATGCTTGCCCTCAACCTCCGTGCGCGGCGGGACAATCTGGTCTCCACGATCGGCGTGCTCGAGGAGCGAGCGAAAGCGGTGTCGGAAGCGGCTTGAGCGTGGCCGGTGGTCACACCGGAAATGTCAGCGACTTCGCCAGCCTCACCAGGTCGACCTGGCGCCGGCAGCCCGTCTTCTCGAAGACGTGGAGCAGGTGAGTTTTCACGGTAGCGACCGACACGCCGAGCAGGCGCGAGATCGCCTCGCGCGTGTGCCCGTCGCAGATGAGCCTCGAAGATGCGAACTTCGGCCGGGGTCAGATCGTAGAGCTGGACGAGCGCATCGTGCGGCAGTTGCGGCGGGCCGGAGGCCGATGCCACGAACAGGGCGACGGCGGCGCGCTGGGCAAGGCCCGCCCGCATATGGCCGCGGCGTAACGGCAGGACGTGGATGGCGAGCGGGTCGCCGCTCGGACGGGGAATTGGAATGCCGATGCCCTTCTGGCCGAGGGCCGCCTCGTCCTTCGCGGCCTGGACGATGGCCGCCTGCAATCGGGCGGTCGTGGTCGCGGACTGAACGGCGATCCGGCCGTGTCGTGTCAGGATCGGATCGCCGGCCTCGAGCATCGCGGTGGCCGCGGCGTTGGTGTGAACGATCTTCGAATCCTCGTCCGCCAGGACGACGCCGGCCGTCAGGGCCTCCACGGTGGCGGCGAATGTCGCGGCCTCCACGGTCTTCATGTCGAACAGATTGCTGATGATGACGGCGCGGCGGATGTGAGGTGCGAGAATGCGCAATCCGCTGATCTGCGTATCGACAATGGCCCCGTCCGAGACGTGCTGGCTGAACGTCGCATTTCCGATCATCGTCTTCTCGCGAACGAGCGCGACGCCGACTGCGTCGAACAGGCCCTTGGGCAGGGCCCATTCCCGGTGATACCTGTTGCCGAGGATGACGTCCTCTGGAACGGCCTCGGATCGAATGATCGGCTCTCCCAGCGGATATTGTCTGATGCGCTCGATGCCGCCCCAGAGTTCGACGATGTCGGCCACATACTCCTTGCTGGTCTGGGCCATCGTCGGGACAGGGTCGGTTCCGGAGGCTGCGTTGACGCCGATCTTCACATTCGTGAGGCTATAGGCCGAGAGCACGCCGGTCGCGAAGCCGAGTTCCAGGCGAATCTCGTTCAATACCGTCGTCCAGCGTTCGGGCGCGATCACGCAATCGTAGATCGTGCCGATGAGGTCCGAGAATTTTTCGACCGAAACCTGCTGCATTCCGTCCCGCTGACCTGACAATTCACGAAGTGTGCCTGAAAGCTATTGCAGGAGCAGCTGCCTCGCCTATGACGGATTTCACAATTGTGAGATCGCCGGCAATGCCGCCCCGGTAGGCGCGCATGCGCGAATCGCAGGCCGCTGCGTGCTTCACACCGGAAACGTCAGGGATTTCGCCAGCCTGACCAGATCGACCTGGCGGCGGCAGCCCGTCTTTTCGAAGACGTGAATGAGATGGCTCTTCACGGTGCTGACGGACACTCCGAGCGTCGACGAGATCACCTCGCGTGTCTGTCCTTCGCAGATCAGCTCGAAAATGCGAATCTCGGCCGGCGTCAGATCATAGAGCTGGCTCAGTGCATCGTGAGGCAGTCGCGGCGGTCCGGAGGCTGACGTCACGAACAACGCGGCGGCGGCGCGCTGGATCAAGCCGGATCGCGTCGAACTGCGCCGCAGCGGCAGCACGTGGATGACAAGAGGATCGCCGCTCGCGCGGGGGATCGCGATGCCGATACCCTTCTGGCCGAGGGCCGCCTCGTCCTTCGCCGCCTGCGCGACCGCCGATTGCAGCAATGTGGTGGTCGCCGCGGACTGAACGGCGATCCGGCCATGCCGGGCCAGAATCGGATCGCCGGCCTCGAGCATCGCGGTGGCGGCGGCGTTGCTGTGAATGATCTTCGACTCGTCGTCCGCCAGCACGACCCCCACCGTGAGGGCTTCGACCGTCGCGGCGAAGGTCGCGGCCTCCACCGCCCTCATGTCGAACAGGTTGCTGATCGTCACGGCGCGCCGGATGTGCGGCGCCAGAAGGCGCAAGCCGCCGATTTGCCCGTCGTCGATGGCGCCCGCCGATTCATGCTGGCTGAAGATCGCATTTCCGACCATCGCCTTGTCGCGAACGAGGCCGACGGCGACGGCGTCGAACAGGCCCTTGGGCAGGGCCCATTCGCGATAATAGCGGTTGCTCGCGATGACGTCCGGCCGGACGGCCTGGGATTGAACGATGGGTTCGCCGAGCGGATATTGCTGGATGCGCGACGCACCGCCCCAGAGCCTCGATGATATCAGGCCCGTAACCGATCGCGTTCTGACTCATCAGGGCGAGGTCCGATCCGGAGACCGCGTTGACCACGGCCTTCATGTTGGTGAGGCTGGCGACCGAGAGCGCGCCGGTGGCGAAGCCCAGTTCGGCGCAAATCTCGTCCAGAACTCCGGTCCATCGCTCGGGCGTAATTACACAGTCATAAATCGAGCCGATGAGGTCTGAAAACGTTTCGACCGAAGCCTGCTGCATTCCGGACTGCTCGCTTGAAGATCACTGACGTTACTCAAAAACCGCACTGAGAACAGCGTCATTCTCGCCGACGGTAGATGATGCAGCCCATAAATCCTTATCATTGCGATTCCACGGCGCAAACGGAGCGCCGAACACAAGTGCTTTAGTGCCGGCGACCAAAAAAGGCAGACGAGGCGTCGATCGCGCCGAAGGCCTGTCGGGTTGCACGATTCAATGATGCAACTTGATTGGGCGCAGGATATCCTCGCGCCCGGGGATGGGATTTTCTGTCTCCCTTTGGAAGGAATTGCCATGATGTCGTCATCACGCTTCGTTCCGCGCTGCGCCGTCGCGATCCCGTCGATTGCCTTGCTGCTGTGCGCCTTGAGCGGCACGGCGAAATCGCAACCGACACCTGCCGACACCCAGCTTCCCGGCATCACGGTGGAGGCGCCCAAGCAAATGGCGAGACCCCACAGGTCTACGCATCGCACAACTGCCCGCAGCACCAGGGTCGCCGCAACCTCGACAACCCCGGCACCGGCTGCCCCGAACTCGGACATCGCGAAGCTGGCCCGGCTCGCCGCCAAGACGAACAATTGCGTCGGCGGTTGCCAATCGAGCTTCAAGACTGGCAACCAGCCCTGGGTCGGCTGCAGCGCCACGGGCGGCGTGTACTCGGCAACGTGCCGCAACGTCGGCAACTACAAGAGCTACGACGAGTGCAAGGAGGCGGGACGCGTCACCGGCTGGCGATCGGGCGAGACCTCGGCCTATTGCAGCAGCGTGGCACTCGCGGCGGGCTGGCGGTGAGATTGCTGTGCTAGCTCGCGCGCCTCTCCTCCGATCGATGGACGCGCGATCGCCCGCAACGCGCCGGCTATCGCGTGACGCGTGACACATATCTTCCGCGCAGGTCGCCCTAGCTTTGCGTCGGGTGGCTCGCAGTGATCCACCAAGGCAAAGGACAAGACTCATGCGCAATACCATCCTCGTGGCTTTCGCGGCGATCACCCTGGCGAGCGCGGTGACGCCCGCGAGCGCGCTGACCATCGTGCGCGATCATCGCGATCCGCCCATCGTGCGCGACCATCGCAACCAGACCATCGTCCGCGACCACCGCACTCAGCCCGAGGTCCGCGATCACCGCCACTAAGAGTCCCGGCCGCGGAGCCGAACCGAAATGGTTCGGCTCCGTCGTCATTTTGTCGAAACGCCCGACAATCGCTCCTCGTGCAAGGCCGGTGTCCATTCGCGATTGTGAGGTCTGAGCAGGCGCCAGGTTCCCGCCGCCATGCTATGGCTGTTCCGCAACCTGCTGCGAGGACGCCATGCTTCCCATTCCCGCCGACATCTTCACCGAGCCCGAGGACGTCTCGCCCGACGGCCTTGCCAATCTCGGCCCGCTGCGCCGGCTCGCCGGCCGTTGGCAGGCGGACAAGGGCATCGACATCAATCCGAAGGCGGAGGGGCCGGAGCGGCGAACCTTCATCGAGCACATCCGCATGGACCCGATCGATCCGCAAGCCAACGGCCCGCAGCTCCTCTACGGCCTGCGCTATCACATCCACATCAACACGCCCGAGGAAGACATCACCTTCCACGACCAGGTCGGCTATTGGCTGTGGGAGCCCGCGACCGGGCTGATCATGCAGACGCTGGCGATTCCGCGCGGGCAGGTGCTGCTGGCCTCAGGCAAGGCCGCCCCCGACGACAAGACGATCTCCGTCACCGCAAGGCGCGGCGACACCGCCTACGGGATCTGCTCGACCGATTTTCTGGAGCAGGCCTTCCGCACCGATTCCTACCGCTGCGACATCACCTTCAACGAGGACGGCAGCTGGACCTATCTGATCCAGACCGAGTTGTTCGTGCGCGGCGCGCCGTTCAATCATCACGACACCAACACGCTGCAGCTCGTCGCGCCGCCCAAGCCCAATCCGCTCGCGATGATCGTCGCCGATCGCGCCGGGAACGAGAAGGCCAGCGGGCCGGCGGCTTGAGCGCAGCGTTCGGAGACTCGCATGAAGCCCCATGTCATCTGTCTGATGCACTCCAGCCTCGACGGCCGCACCCACCCGAGCCGCTGGCGTCCGAAGGGAGCGGGGACGGACTGGTTCGAGAAGATCCATGACGAGCCTCGGCGGCGATGCCTGGGTGATCGGCCGCGTCACCGGCTCGGAATTCGCCAAGGGCCAGCCCTATCCCGCGACGACGAATGAGAAGCTGCCGCGTGAAAACTGGTTCGCGCGGCGGGATGCGAAGACCTATGGCGTCGTGCTGGACGCGCAAGGCAAGATCGGCTGGGGCCGCTCGGACATCGGCGGCGATCCCATCGTCGTCGTGCTGACCGAGAGCGTGCCGGACTCGCATCTCGCGGGGCTCCGGGGCGAGGGCGTGTCCTACATCTTTGCCGGCAAGTCCGAGATCGACCTGGCGGTGGCGGTGGATATCCTCAACCGCGAGGCTCGGGGTGAAGCGTCTCCTGGTGGAGGGCGGTGGCGTCGCCAATGGCGCGTTCCTGCGTGCCGGCCTCATCGACGAATTCAACCTGATCCTCAGCCCCGCGATCGACGGCGCGACGGGCGCGCCCTTCGTGTTCTCGTCGACCGAAGCGGACCGCGACAAGCGGGCGCCGATCGCGGCGATGACGCTGGAGAGCACGCGCGATCTCGGCGGCGGCGTCCTGCTGCTGCGCTATCTCATCAAGAACGACCCGCCGGCCGCGGGCCGGTGAAGCGCGGCTATGCCCGAGACATCAGAACATATCGTCATCGTCGGTGCCGGCGCGGCCGGCCTGATGGCGGCGCGCGAGCTGGCGCGCGCCGGCCGCAAGGTGACTGTGCTTGAAGCGCGCGAGCGCTGCGGCGGCCGAATCTATCCGCTGTCCGCTGAAGCGTTCGGCCATCCCGCTGCGGGCGGCGCCGAGTTCGTCCATGGCGAGGCGCCGGTCACGCGCGGGCTGCTGCGTGAGGCCGGGCTGTCCCTGCAGGAGATCCAGGGCGAGCAGTGGAGCTTCGACGGGTCGAAGCTCTCGCGCGGAGAGCGCGACGATCCCCACGAGGACGAGCTTCAGGCCGTTCTGAAGGGTCTGACGGACGATCTGCCCGTCGCCGAATTCCTGCGCCGGCATTTCTCCGGCGCCGCCTATGCGCCGATGCGCCGTTCGATCGAGCGGATGGTCGAGGGCTATGACGCGGCCGACCCCGAGCGCGCCTCGACGCTGGCGCTGCGCGAGGAATGGATGGATGGCGGGCACGCGCCGCAGGCGCGCATCGATCTCGGCTATGGTGCGCTGATCGACTTCCTGGCCGCCGACTGCCGCAGGCGCGGCGTCGCCATCCGTCTCGGCTCCGTGGTGACGGCGATCGAGGAGGACGGCCGCGAGGCCGTCGTTCGTTGTGCCGGCGGCGATGTGCATGGCTGCGGCCGCGTGATCCTCACCGTGCCGCTGCCCTTGCTGCGCGAGATCACCCTGCCGGTGAGCGCGCGAGAGACGCTGGCCGCCAGCGACGGCATCGGCTTCGGCAATGTCATCAAGATCCTGCTGCGCTTCGCGCGGCCGTGGTGGCGCGAGCGCCAACCGGATCTCGCTGGCATGACCTTCCTGTTGTCCGAGCAGATTATTCCGGTGTGGTGGACGCAGTATCCGAACGAGGATGCGCTGCTCACCGGCTGGTTCGGCGGTCCGCGCACGGCGCAACTGGAGAGCCTCGATCAGGAAGCACTGATCGCGGCCGGGCTCAGTTCGCTCGCAGCGATCTTCGGCCTGTCCAACGACGATGTCGCGCGCCAGCTCGTGGCGGCGGAAGCAATCAATTGGGCGCACGATCCCTTTGCGCGCGGCGCCTATTCCTGGGCGACACCGCGGACGCGCGCAGCACAGGCGACAATGGCGCGAGCCGACGGCCCTTTGCTGTTTTCCGGTGAAGCCCTGTATGGCGGCCCCGACATGGGCACGGTGGAGGCGGCGCTGGCCAGCGGCCGGGACACAGCCGCGGTGATCCTGCGGCAATGAAGAAGGCCCGCATCTCTGCGGGCCTTCTGTCTCACCAGCGTCCGCCGCCGAAGCTGAACGTCACGCCTGGGCCGCCGCCGCCGTAATACCCGTACGGCCCGCCGCCGTAATAGCCCTGGTGGCGCGGGTAATAGCCGTAGCTGCGATAATGCGGACGGTAGTAGCCGTGATGGCGGTGATGATGGCGCCAATGATGGTGGTGCCGATGGCCATGGTGCCGATGCTGCGCGCTGATGTCGGTCGATTGGCCGGACTGCGCCTTCTGCTTCGCGCTCGAATTGCCAGCCGCGTTTGCCGCCGACCCGCCGGCGAGCGCCGCAGCTCCGACCGCCATCGCGACAATGAGATACTTCATGTCATCACTCCAGTTGAATGTCGTGTGACAACAGATGGACGATGCGTGCGTTCCAGCAAGCTGCGGGCGTCGAAACGACGCAGCGCGAATTCGCGGCGAATCGCGCGTCATGAGATCAATTGTCGCATCGCCGCGCAGATCGCATTGTCGCCATCACTTGGCCGCGAATGACGCAATCACATCACGCGTGCTGACGATGCGGGCGAACTCGCCGTTCAGGTTCGACAGCGTCATCGCATGGATCTCCTCGGCGGAGTGCCTGTCGCCGTCGGGGCCGACGAGGTCGAACGTCCATGTCGCATCGCGCACGAGGCGCGCGTCGAAGCCGAGATTGCCGGCCATCCGCGTCGTCGTCTCCACGCAATGATTGGTGGTGGCGCCGCAGATCACGACCGTGTCGATGCCGGCCGCGCGCAGGCGCTCCTCCAGGTCGGTGCCGATGAAGGCGCTGTTGACGCGCTTGACGATGACAGGCTCGCCCGGCTGCTCGCGTGCCTCGTCCTTGACGTCATAGCCGGAGCCTTGGGGCAGGAACGAGGAGTTCGGCTTGGTGCCTTCATGGCGGATGTGAAGGATCGGCGCGCCATGGACCCGGAACGCCTGAAGGAGATCGGCAATCCGCGCCACCGCGCCCGGATTGTTGCGCCGCTTCCCGGCCGCCTCCCACTCGTCGAAGGCGCGCTGGACGTCGACGACGATGAGAGCGGGGAGAGCGTGCGGCATGGAACGACTTTCGCGCGGGGTGATGGACGCGACTATGCGAGGCTATCGGAATTAAGCAATGCCGATCTTCCCTCGTTTTGCGACCTGTAGCCCGGATGAGCGCAGCGATATCCGGGGCACGAATGCGTGCGGCGTTCGCGCCCTCATGGATGCGGATCGGGAAAGCCATGGCGCTCGGAGAGTGCGGCGAGGATCGCGTCCTTGTCGGCGACGAAGGCGCGGCCCTCATGGTTGCCTGTCTGGTGCGGCGATGTCGCTTCGTCGGCCAGCACCAGCAGCGGCAGTCCCTGATTCCGTTCGCCGACCAGCGGGATCACCGGCTGCCGCGGGCGCGGCCACGCGATGCGCTCGACGTCGAGCTTTGCGGTGAGCTGCGGAAACGAGGCCAACACGCCCTCGATCAGCGCGCAATGCCAGCAATAGAACAGGCGCCCCGGAAAGGCAGGGTCCTCGAAGCCGGGGCGCAGTAGAAACAGGCGGTCGCGCGTCATGGATCGCTCCAATGCATGGCCAGCTTGCTGAAGATCAAAGTGGCGGGAACTGGCCGGTCTAGTGTCAACATCCCACATGAGTGGGAATCGATCGAGCCGCGAAAGGACGCCATGCCGGAGCAGATCAGTCAACCGGACGCGCTTGCCGAGGTGAGGACGTTGCCGGAACTCTTGCGCTGGCGCGTTCGGGCGACGCCGGCGGCAGAGGCCTACCGCCATTTCGACGCGGGTGCGAAGCGCTGGGTCAGCCAGTCCTGGCGCGAGATCGACGCCGAATTCGAGTTGTGGCGACGGGCGCTGGCGGCGGAGAATTTCGCGCCCGGCGAGCGCGTCGCGATCCTGATGCCGAACGGCATCTCGCATATCGCGATGGACCAGGCGACGCTGTCGCGCGGTCTGGTCCCGGTGCCGATGCATGCCGTCGACAATCCCGGCAGCGTCGCCTACGTCCTGATCGATTCCGGCGCGCTGCTTCTGTTCGTGGATACGCTGGAGCGTTGGCAGGCGATCGTGGCGACCGGCCAGCCGCTCGACCATCTCAAGCGCATCGTCTGCTCGGATGTGGGCGGGCTCGTCACGCCGGATGCGCGCATCGTCGGGCTCGATTACTGGCTCGCGCAAGCCCCCGGTGCGACGGCGCAGTTGCCTGATGTCGAGATCGCGCCGGAGGATCTCGCCGCCATCGTCTACACCTCGGGAACGACCGGGCGGCCAAAGGGCGTGATGCTGTCGCACGCCAACGTCGTCGCCAATGTGAAGGCGATCGCGCAGCGTATCGCCGCCGAACCACACGACGTCTTCCTGTCCTTCCTGCCGCTCTCGCACACCTTCGAGCGCACCGGCGGTTATTACTACCCGATCGCAGCCGGCGCCTGTGTCGCCTACGCCCGCTCGGTGCCGCAGCTCTCGGACGATCTGAAGCATGTGCGGCCGACGGTGCTGGTCTCGGTGCCCCGGATCTACGAGCGCGTCTACGCGCTGATCATGCAGCATCGCGCATCGGCTGGCTGGATCGAGCGCGTGCTTCTCGACCTCACGATCCACGTCGGCGGACGGCGCTTCGATGCGCGGCAGCGGCACGAAGCGCCGTCGCTGCTCGACCGTCTGGTGTGGCCGATGCTCGAGCGCCTCGTCGTCGACAAGGTGCTGGCGCAGCTCGGCGGCCGCTTGCGTGTGGCGATTTCCGGGGAGCGCCGATCGCGCAGCCCGTCATTCGGCTGTTTCTCGCGCTCGGGCTCGACGTTCTCCAGGGCTACGGCATGACGGAGACCTCGCCGGTGGTCTCGGTCAACACCGTCGAGGACAACGATCCGCACTCGGTCGGCCATGTGCTCGACGGCGTCGAGGTCCGGCTGGGTGAGAACGACGAATTACTGGTGCGTGGGCCCAGCGTGATGATCGGTTACTGGAACAAGCCGGAGGAGACGCACCGCGTCAAGGACGTGGACGGCTGGCTGCATACCGGTGACCAGGCCCGCATCGAGAACGGGCGGATCACCATCACCGGCCGCATCAAGGACATCCTTGTCACGTCCACCGGCGAGAAGATCGCGCCGGTGGATCTGGAGACCGCGATCCTCGCCGATCCCCTGTTCGAGCAGGCGCTGGTGGTCGGTGAACAGCGACCGTTCCTCGCCGCGCTGGTCGTGCTGAATGCCAAGGCCTGGGTGGCGGAGAAGGAAGGGCTGGCTGCGCGCGGCCAGCAAGGCGGCGCGGCGGAGCGGGCGGCCCTGCTGGCGCGAATAGCGGCGGCCGTGAAGTCCTATCCGTCCTATGCGACCCCGCGCGCGGTGTGGTGGACGCTGGACCCATGGACCATTGCGGCAGGCCTGCTCACGCCGACGCTGAAGAACAAGCGGCCTGCGCTCCAGCGCCGCTTCGCAGACGAGATCGAGCACGTTTACGCGAAGAGGCCCGCGGCGATAACGTCGACGTGATTTCGCCTCGTCCCGCGGTTGATCTAGCGCAACTTCGGTTGCTGCCTGCGGATGCAGTGTCGCCGACGAAAATTCGTGCGGCAATCGAGGCAAGTCATGAAGGCGTATTTCATCGGCGGTGGCATTGGATCGCTCGCGGGCGCGGCGTTCCTGATCCGCGACGCGCAACAGGCAGGGCGTGACATCGTGATCTACGAGGCGCAGCCGCTGGTCGGCGGCAGCCTCGACGGCGCGCTGCTCGCGAACGGCGCCTATTCGCTGCGGGGCGGCCGCATGCTGACCACCGATCACTACGAATGCACCTGGGATCTGCTCTCCAGCATTCCCTCGCTGGAGCATCCGGGCCTCAGCGTGCGCGATGAGACCATCGCGTTCAATCTGGAAACCCCGCGCATTCGCAGGCGCGGCTTGTCGACCGCAACCGCTTCAAGATCGACGTCTCGCATATGGGCTTTTCCGCGCGCGACCGGCTTGAGCTGCTGCGTTTGACGGAGGCGTCCGAGGAGACGCTCGGCAACAGCCGCATCACCGACTGGCTCTCGCCGAAATTCTTCGAGTCCAATTTCTGGTACATGTGGCAGACCACCTTCGCGTTCCAGCCCTGGCACAGCGCGGTGGAGCTGAAGCGCTATCTGCATCGCTTCATGAACGAGTTTCCGCGCATCGAGACGCTCGGCGGCGTCAAGCGCACCGTCTACAATCAGTATGACGCGATCGTGCGGCCGCTCGCCGACTGGCTGAAGCGGCAGGGCGTGCAGTTCGTACGCGGTACGCGCGTCACCGACATGGCGGTCGAAGACGAGAACGGACGCCTGCGGGTGCGCCAGCTCGTGCTCGATCGCGACGGCCGCATCGCCAATGTCCGGCTCGAGGACGGCGATCTCGTGTTCTTCCAGAACGGCTCGATGACGGACGCCTCGAGCCTGGGCACGATGACCGAGCCGCCGCCGCGCCTGACCAAGAAGGACAGTCAGGGCTGGGCGCTGTGGGAGACGATCGCGCAGGGCCGTCCCGAATTCGGCAATCCCGCCGCCTTCAACACCTCGATCCCCGAATCCTACTGGCTGTCCTTCACCGTCACCTGCCGCGACCCGCAGTTCTTCGATCGGATGGAGGCGTTCTCCGGCAACAGGGCCGGCACCGGCGGCCTGGTGACGTTCAAGGAGTCGAACTGGCTGATGTCGGTCGTGCTCTATCACCAGCCGCATTTCACGGGGCAGCCGAAGAACGTGCAGGTGTTCTGGGGCTATGCGCTGCATCCCGACCGCGTCGGCAATTTCGTCGCCAAGCCGATGTCGGATTGCGGCGGCGCGGAGATCCTGAAGGAATTGTGCGGCCACCTGAATTTCGAGCCCGATGTGTTCGAGGACGCGATCTGCGTTCCCTGCCGGATGCCCTACATCACCAGCATGTTCATGCCGCGCAACCTGACGGATCGGCCGCTACCGGTGCCGAAGAACTCGGTCAACCTCGCCTTCGTCAGCCAGTTCGTCGAGATCCCCGACGACGTCGTGTTCACCGTCGAATATTCGGTGCGCGCGGCGCAGACGGCGGTCTACCAGCTGATGAAGATCGATCGCCCGGTGCCGCCGATCACGCGGCACGACAAATCGCTCGCGGTGATCTTCGCAACGCTGGAAAAGGCGTTCGCGTGACGCCGGAACGGCATCGCCTGCGATGGAAGAAACTATCGCAGCGCCGCCAGCGGCAGGCTGACATGGAAGACGGCGCCACCTGACGGCGCATTCTCGGCCCAGATGCGGCCGCCATGCGCCTCGATGATGGTGTGGGCGATCGAGAGGCCGATGCCCATGCCTTGCGCCTTGGTCGTGAAGAACGGCTTGAAGATCTCCGTCACCTTCTCCGCGAGAATTCCGTCGCCGGCATCGGTGACGGAGACGAGGGCGGCATTGCCGTCGGCGATGCGGGTTCGACCAACGACGCGGCGCCGGCTCTCGGGAAGATCCGCCACGGCGTCGATGCCGTTCACCACGACATTCAGTATCGCCTGCTGGAGCTGAACCTTGTCGCCCCTAACGCGGATCTCCGCGGGCGAGGGCTCCGTTACGAGTTCGACGTCGTGAGTCAGGGCCTGCACGGAGAGGAAACGAAACACCTCGCCGACCATGGCGTTGAGGTCGAGTTCGCGCCGCTCGGTCGGGTCCCGCTTCAGGAACGTGCGCAGCCGGCTGATGATCTCCGCGGCCCGCTGATCGTCCCGGCGAATGTGCTCCAGGATGTCCTTGATCTCGCCGAGGTCGGGCGCCGGATTCCGCAAGATCTGCTCAGCCGTCTCGGCATTGATCAGGATGGCGCCGAGCGGCTGGTTCAGCTCGTGGGCGAGGGAAGCGGACATCTCGCCCGCGGTGGCGCGGCGATTCATGTGGGCGAGCTCCGACATGCGTTGACGCGCCTCGACCTCGGCGGCGAAGCGCAGGCGGCGTTCCCGCAGCAGGATGGTGATCAGCAGCGCCTGCAACAGCACGACGCTGGCAACGATGGTGGTGTGCCAGCGATACTGATCCCAGAAGGTCGGTTCACGGAAACGCACCTCACTGCCGGAAGGCAGGTTGGCTTCGTCCACGTTCCAGCGTTTCAGCTCCCGCCAGTCGAAGATCGGCTTCACGTTGTCGCCGCCGAAGGGAACGATGCTCGACGGGGCTTCGCCGTCGAGAATACGCATGGCCACGTCGCCGGCTTCGCGTCCGATGATTTCGGGCATCAGCAGGAAGCCGCCGACGCCCGATCGCCCGAGGAATGTGTCGGACGTGATGACAATCGGACGGTTCGCAGTCTCGGCGACGAGCGCGAGCGCCGACGCCGGGGAATAATAGGTGCCTTCGCCGTCGGAATACATCGCGGAGGTCAGGATCGCGGAACGGTCGGGCAGCGAAGCGACCTGCTTGCGGACGTCGCGCAGCACGGTATCGGAGAGATCTATGACTTCGAGGCCCGGCATCATGGCCGCGAAGTCCTGCTTCCAATGTCCATACACCAGCGGATTCTTCCAGGCATCGCCCACGAGGGCGACACGGGTCAGGTCTGGGACGATGGCGCGCGCAGCATTCAGCAAATGTGCCGGCGTCACGCGGGCGAACACGGCGGTGGTATCGGGCAGAAACAGCGCGCGCGTTTCGGGCAGATCAGGCACGAAGCCGTAGACGACTGGCGCGGCCGGCCAAATCTCCTGCTTGCGCTTTTGAAGGAATTTCGCCGATGTGACGCCAATTGAAACGATGACGTCGATCGGCCGCTGTGCATATTTGGTCCTGAGGTGGCCGACCACGCTCTCTTCATAGCCGGGTCCCGGGAAGCGGCTGAGATCGAGGCTCTCTCCGTAGATCACCGTGTCAGCCGTGCCGCTCTGCTTTGCGGCGGCGCGGATGCCGGCAAAGATCTCGGAATAAAACGGCGAGCGAAAATCGGCTTCTTCAAGAACCAGGATCGAACGCTGCCGCTTGCCCTCGGCCGCGATGCAGTCGCGCGACAAGCTTGCAAGCAGGCAGACGATTAGGATGCGCACCAGCCCGGTGATCATACGCGCGTTGCTGGACCGTCGGCCCGCCCCCACTGCGATCGCGTCTCCGCGATGAGAACGCTGGCGTGAGCATAACCGCCTCGCCTGGAGTTTCAACGGAGCGATGCGTGACGGTTGCGCTACCACGCAAGCCGAGACGAAGTGCCGCTACTTGAACGGATCCTGGATCGACGGCGAGGACTGCCGGATGCGGCGAACGCTCACCGGCGTACCGTCGGAGACGAACAGCAGTTCATATCGACGACCTTCGTTGTCGGTCGCCGAGCAGGTGACGTCGTTCACCTTCCTGGCAGCGAAGTTACCAGTCTGGCGGCAGAGGCCGGTGGAGGTCTGCTCCGCCGGTACCGGCAGGCCGTCGACCTTGGGGCGGTCCTTGGAGTTGAGCAACATGCGGTCGATCGGCAGCTCGTAGGAATTGTCGTCCGCGCGCTTGCCGTTCTCGCCGGAGAACGACACGACGTGGTTGGCATCGGCGGGGTCGTCGACCGCGACCGAGAAATTGACCCGGCCCTTGTCGCCGTGGGCGTAGGCCACCGTCTTGCAGGCAAAGGAGCGGCCGGCAACCTTGAACGTCTTGCAGTGACCGGACATCAGCGCCAGCAGGTCGATCAAGGCGGTCTGCTGCGCCGGCGGATTCTTGACCGGGATCGGTTTGGAAGTTTCGGCAAAACAAGGACTTGCGATCGCGGCAAGCGCGGCGGTCAAAACCAAGGTGGCGGCCAGCAGCGGTCGGCAGAGGCGCATCGGAAGGCTCGAATGCCTGGGAACCACGGGCAGGTCCGGCCCGACAACCATCGAACCGCAAATTGGTTGCGATCGCGTCTGTTCTGCAAGATCCGTCTGGAATACCACCGCGCCACCCCGACGGCGATTCGCCCGCCTCGCCCAAGCCGTCCGGCCGGCACTTGCCGTCAGGCCGGTGTTTTTTTCGTGGCAGAGCTAACCCATCGCGCCCTGCCAGCGCCTGTCGCGAAGCGACGGGCGGCGATGCAGGCGGGCGTCCAGCAGGGCTCGCGCGCGCGGCAGCTCGCCGCTGCGCATCAGCGCAACGATGCAGGTGTCCTCGATCAATTCGCGCTGGGCGTGGCTGCCGCCGATCCGCACGACCTCTTCGAGGACAGGCGCGAGCGTTTGCGCGCATGCGGCGTAATTCCCATCCGCGAAAGCCTCCAGCGCGCGGAAGATCGCCGGCACCACGGGACCGGCCGGCAGCTTGCCCTCGGCGAGCCGCTGCTCGATGGTCGCAAGCCGCGCGCCGAGCGCCGCATGGTTCTGCGTCGCCGCCGCGAACAGCGCCATGTGGACGTCGGCAAAGGACAGGCTCGACTTCGGAAACAGTTTTTGCGCGGTAGCGTCGGCCTCGACCCAGAGCGCCCTTGGCACGGTGTGGCCATAGGCCGACAGGCGCCACAGCAGCGAGGCGGCATCGGTGATGACGTTGAGCGGCGGTGCCTTCGTCGCAGCGGGCTGCAGCACGTCGGCATAGATCGCGAGCGCGCGTGCCGCATCGCCATGCTCGAGCGCGCCGAGCGCCTGGTGCCAGCGGATATGGCCGTGCAGGATTCCGGCGCGGTCGTAAGTCGGAATCCACTCGTCGACAAGGCGGTCGGCGGCGTCGATCGAGCCGTCCTCGAACATCGCATGCAGCACGGCGTGCGCGGCGTGGGCATTGGCCCGGCGCAGGTCAAAACCGCGCTCGGTGACGGCGCGGCCGCGCGCGACGTCGCCATTCTCGGTCATCGCCCAGCCCGACATCGTGAGGAACCACCAGTCCTCGCCGTAATGCTGCGCCACCCGTTCGCACAGCTCAAACCGCGCGCGGTCGTGGTCGGCCATGCCGGAGAAGGCGAACAGGCCGAACGCGCCGAGCGGCAGCGACAGCACCAGGGCATCGCGCGGCCAGCGCTCGATGTGCTTCAGCGTCGATGCGATCGCCTCCGGCAGCTTACCCTCGATCGCCAGCGCCAGCGTCTCGACATGCGAGCGCTCGCGCTCCGTGCCGCGCTTTCCGGCCAGCTCGCGTGCGAGCGCCGCCTTGCTGCGCGCCAGATCGCCCTGTTGGTAGAAGGCGTGCACGCGGGCGCGGGCGATAAGGGGCAGCGCAAAGTCCGGGTCCGCCGCAATCGCCCGTTCCAGCGTCTCCGCCATGCCGGTCCAGCCCGCGAGCATGAGGTCGACGCCTTCGCGATAGGCGGACGCCGCCGCATCGGATGCGGTGGAGAGCGGCAGGCCATAGCGATCGTCGTGGAGCATGGTCGTCTCCGAAGGTTCAGCCCGTCCGCGCGCGGCGGCCTTCGATCGGATAGGCGGGATCGTTGTAGCCCGGCGTCGAGGGATGGCCCGGCACGACCAGCCGGTCGATCAGCGCCTCGTCATCTCCGGTGAAGCGATAGTCGAGCGCGCTGATATAGCCGTCCCATTGCTCCTCGGTGCGGGGACCTGCGACGATCGAGGAGACGAAGGCGGAGTTGAGCACCCAGGCCACCGCGAACTGGCCGGCGGTGATACCCTTCTTCTCGGCGTGAATCTTGATTTCCTGCGCGAGCTGAAGCGATTCCGGCCGCCATTCGGTTTGCATCATGCGGGTGTCATTGCGGCCGGCACGCGTCTCCTTGTCGGGCGTGGCATCGGGCTTGTATTTGCCGGTGAGCACGCCGCGCGCCAGCGGGCTGTAGGGGACGATGCCGAGGCCGTAATAGGAGCAGGCCGGGAAGTGCTCGACCTCGGGCATGCGGTTCATCGCGTTGTAGTATGGCTGGCTCACCGCGGGCCGGTCGATGCCGAGCCGGTCGCAGATGTTGCAGATCTCGGCGACGCGCCAGGCGCGATAATTGGAGACGCCGAAATAGCGCACCTTTCCGGCGCGGATCAAATCGCCCATCGCGCGCACTGTTTCCTCGAGCGGCGTCAAATGGTCTTCCTTGTGCAGATAGTAGATGTCGATGTGGTCGGCGCCGAGCCGCTTCAGGCTTTCGTCGGCGGCCTGCAGCACCCAGCGCCGCGACAGGCCGACGCGATTGGGGTCGCTGCCCATGGGATTGGCAAGCTTGGTCGCGAGCACCCAGGTGTGACGATTGCCGGCAATGGCACGGCCGACCACCTCTTCGGAGGCGCCCTTCGAATAGGCGTCCGCCGTGTCGATGAAATTGATGCCGGCGCCGTGCGCCTTGTCGATGATCCGCTTCGACGTGGCTTCGTCGGTCGGCCCGCCGAACATCATGGAGCCCAGACAGATCGGCGACACTTTCAGGCCGCTGCGGCCGAGCTGACGGTATTGCATGGGCAGGTCCTCGATGTTGACGAGGCGCAGCATAGCCAGCAACGCCCGTCATTGCGAGCGCAGCGAAGCAATCCAGAGCTGCGTCCGCGGGGAGATTTCTGGATTGCTTCGCTGCGCTCGCAATGACCATCTCCTCTCGTCGTCCCGGACAAGCGAAGCGCAGATCCGGGACCTATAACCACAGGAAGTTGTTTGGCGAAGACTCGGAGTAACTTGCTTTGCGCTACGATTACTCCCTGGGGTTATGGATCCCCGCGTTCGCGGGGATGACGGCGGAGTGTATGGCGGACGGCGGGGGCTGCCGCACTGAGCAGAGCTACCCCGGCCCCTTCAGAATCTTGAACACGCCGTTCGCCATCACGATGCAGCGGCCATCGACCGTCACCTCGGTGCTCATGAAGATCAGGCTGCGGGTCGAGCGCACCACGCGCGGGCGGGAGATCAGGATGTCGCCGATCTGGCCGGCTTCGACGAAATGAGTGTCGAGCTGCACCGTCGCCATGTACTCCTTGCCGGAAGTGTAGCGGGCGGTCATGCCGCAGGTGCGGTCGGCGAAGGTCATCATCACGCCGCCCTGGACCATGCCGCGGCGGTTGTGGTGCTTGTCCTCGGTCGCGAGCGCGAACTCGTAATGGCCGTCGACCTTGCGCTCCCACAGGGGCCCGACCAGGTGCATGAAGCCCGTGGTCTCGAGGATGCTCCAGCCCTCTGATTTGAGCCTTGCGGCAACCCTGCTCGTCATCGCTCCGTCCATCCCTGCAACGCTTGTCTCTCCTCGTTTCATCAGATGCGGTCCTGGTGTAGTCAAGCATCATGAGACCTTTCGGCGATGCCACCAGACGGAATATCGAAGCCGCCTGTGCCTCCTTTGCGCGGCTGCCCGATGCGGCCGAGCCGACGGCGCTGAAGCGCGCCGCGGTGGTGCTGGCGCTGACCGAATCCAGTGACGGCGGCGACACGGCCTTCCTGCTCACGCGGCGTGCGTCGAGCCTGCGATCGCATCGCGGCCAATGGGCGTTGCCCGGCGGACGCTGCGATGCCGGCGAGACGCCAGTCGAGGCGGCGCTGCGGGAGCTCGACGAGGAGGCTCGCGCTCAGGCTTTCGGCCGACGCGGTGCTCGGGCTGCTCGACGATTACCCGACCCGCTCCGGCTATCTGATCACGCCGGTCGTGGTGTGGGCGGCCGACAGTGCCGCGATCAGGCCGAATCCGGACGAGGTCGCCTCGGTTCATCGCATCGCGCTCGACACGATCGAGCGCGACGAGGCCTTCGATTTCACCGCGATCCCCGAAAGCACGCGCCGCGTGATCCGCTTTCATCACCAGATGAGCCTGATCCACGCGCCGACGGCGGCCCTGATCTACCAGTTCCGCGAGGTGCTGGCGGGGCGGCACACCCGGGTTACCGAGCTGGAACAGCCGGTTTTCGCCTGGAAATGATGGTAAACGGCGCGTTAACGCGACGGTTACCGGATGCCTGTTAAGAGGGCGGCATGCATCATTCGATTCGACATCGTCTTGCGCTAGTTCCCTTTGCGCTCGTCCTGCTCACGCCCGCCGCCCGCGGCGGCGAGGCCGATGCGCTGCCGCCGGCCGTCCGCAATGCCAACGCCCAGCTGCTGTCGCAGTTTTTCGCGCAAAGCGCGGGCGCTTCGGCCGCCGTGCTCGAATATCGCCGCAAGCTCGCGGAGTACCAGGCGGCGCGCGCCGCTTTCGATGCCGAGGCCGGCGCCTATTGGAGCCAGATCTCGGAGAAGCGCAAAGGCCGTAACGCCAAGCGGCGCAGCGGCCAGCAGGTGACGCTCGACGATTACGTGCTGGAGCATCCGCCGCTCTACAACGGACCGAAGAAGCCGGTGAATCCGGAGCCGGAGGAAACGCCGGACCGCCCTGCCAAGAAGCCGATCCCCGTGGTCGCCGATTTCCTGCGTGCGGCGCAGGAGCCTCTATCAGTTCACGCCGCAGCGCGCGACGAGCGAGGTCGAGTTCAAACGCGCCTATGCACGCTACGCGCTCGCCTCCGGACTGACCCGCGAGCAGGCCGTGCGCGTCTATTCGTTCGAGACCGGCGGCACCGGCAGTTACGACGTTCAAGCCGGCATCGAGCATGGCGGCAAGCGCGCGATCTCGACCGCGATGGGCTACAACCAGTTGCTGACCACCAACAGCGTCGAGCTGCTGGCCGAGCAGGGCCACGAACTCATTCGCGCGCTTTCCGAGAAAGTGGCGCGGACACCGGGACCCGCGCGCCAGTCGCTCGAGCACAAGCTTGCTGTTCTGAAGAAGATGGTCGCGCATGCGAAGTCGGTGCCCGACACCTGGTCGGAGCACGAGAAGATCGGCAACACCGCGCAGGGCTGGGCCATGCATGCGATGGTGCTCGACATCGATATCGGGCCGATGCTGCAGACCCACAAGCTGCTGACGTCGGTGCTGTTCGCCCGCGCCAAGGGCTACAGCCGCCCGCTCACCGCGGCCGAGACTCGAGATGATGAACCTGACCGGCGACGGCACCGGGCTGGATATGGTGACGATGCCGCAGGCAATGCGCGAGCAGGTGCCGACCTCGAATTTCTTCCAGCGCGGCGGTTACGAGCGCAACCCTGTCGCGATCCGCCACAACACGGTCGCCAAGCTGCTCGCGGTGACGGACGACCGGATGGATTCGAACAGCGCCAAGCCCGGCGCGAGGGAAATGGCCGGGGCGTTTTAGGGCTTCGCCCTGCCGCATCCTCCGCTGTCATGCCCCGGCTCGACCGGGGCATCCAGTACGCCGCGGCCTCTCGATTCAATCACCGCCGCCTCTGGAATACTGGATCACCCGCCTTCGCGGGTGATGACACCGAGTATGTACGCCGCAATCGCCCGCCGCAGCCCTACTGATCCGGCCCGAACTTGAACTTGCCGTCGCCTTCGAGATACGGGCCGCTGCGCATGTAGAGCTGGCCGTTGTGGCCGATGAAGAACAGCGTGCCGCGCGGGACCTTCTTGGCGCCCTTCAGCAGCTCGCCGGCGTTGCTGGTGCCCATCTTGTAGGAAAAGGTCTTGCCGTCCTTGTCATAGGCGTAGCCCGTGTCGGGCTTGAGCTCCCACGGCGTGGCCGGCGCTTGCGCGGCAGCAGGTCCGGCGAAGCCGCCGAGCAGCGTTACGAGTGCAATCGAAACAGGTGCAAATGTCTTCGTTGAAAATGCCATGATCCATCCTCCCCGCCGGTGGGGTACCGGCCTTGAACAAATCACGAACGGTATGTCCGGGTCAATTTGCGAAAGCGTCGCAGCGCATCACGTCTTGCCCAGCAGTTTGTGATTTTCCCCGCGTCCCCTCGCGACTATGTTCCGCTTTCCGTCTAGAACGCAACTCGACAAAATTATTGGTAGGGATGATTCGGATGCGCCATGTGATTAAACTCTGCTGGGCTGCTGCATTGTCACTGACGGCGCTGGCGCCGGCCGCCCGGGCCGATGACTACCAGCTCAGCCACAACCAGCGCATTTCGTGCAGCCGGGGCCTTGCCCCGGGCAAGCTGAACACCGCGACCTGCAAATCCTACACTTATCTCTTCAACACCAAGACCTCGGAATATTTCCGCTGCCAGGTCTCGCTGGCACTGACCCGTGACAACAAGGAAGTGATCAACGTCCAGACCGACGGCGGCTGCATCAAGAAGCCGCGCATCTTCGAGACCGACGGGAAATACGATTTCGACGTCACCGAGACCGAACCGCCGAACACCAACTCGTTCTTCGGCCCCGGCGGCTATTCGGTGTGGGCCGCCGACGCGACCGCGCAGAAAGTGCGAGGCTGCATCACCATCTCCTCCGGCCTCGGCTCCGACATCTCCAAGTGCCTGGACATGACGTTCCAGTGAGGGTGGTTGCTTCCTCCCCTGGGTGGGGAGGGCTCGGCGGGGCCTGAGCAAGCGTCTCGAAGGATGTGTCGCGAGCAACTGCGCCACGTCGCCGCACCGGCCGGGTTCCCAAAAATCGAGCCGGATCGGCCATTTATCGCAGCCCAGCTTTATCTTTTGGATGGGTTGACCCGCATCCCTCATCCGGCCAATTTCGCGGCCGGTTTGGGGAGTACAACAACCATGAAACGAACGATTCTCGGCGCGGCTGCAGCTCTGGCTCTGGCAGCGTCGGCACCTTGTGCGCAGGCGCAATCCTTCATCAACGTGCTGACCGGCGGCACCTCCGGCGTCTATTATCCGCTCGGGGTCGCGATCGGAAAGATCTACGGCGACAAGATTCCGAACGTGAAGACGCAGGTGCAGGCCACCAAGGCGTCGGTCGAGAATCTGATCCTGCTGCAGCAGGGCCGCGGCGAGCTGGCGTTCACGCTGGGCGATTCGCTGAAAGCTGCCTGGAACGGCGAGGAGGAGGCGGGCTTCAAGACCAAGCTCGACAAGCTCCGCACCATCGGCGCGATCTACCCGAACTACATCCAGATCGTCGCCACCGCCGACAGCGGCATCAAGACGCTGGCCGATCTCAAGGGCAAGAGCCTCTCGGTCGGCGCGCCGAAATCGGGCACCGAGCTGAATTCGCGCGCGATCCTGGCCGCTGCCGGCATGAGCTACAAGGACCTCGGCAAGGTCGAGTACCTGCCGTTCGCCGAATCCGTCGACCTCATGAAAAACCGCCAGCTCGCCGCCACGCTGCAATCGGCCGGCCTCGGCGTCGCCTCGCTGAAGGACCTGTCGACCTCGAGCCCGATCACCGTGGTGTCGGTGCCGAAGGAGACCGTCGACAAGATCGGCCCGCCCTTCGTCTCCGCGATCATTCCGGCCCACACCTATACCGGCCAGGACAAGGACGTGCCGACGGCGGCCGTGATCAACTATCTCGTCACCAGCTCCGCCGTGTCGGACGATCTCGCCTATCAGATGACCAAGCTGGTCTACGAATCGCTGCCGGAATTGCAGAACGCGCACGCGGCCGGCAAGGAGATCAAGCTCGAGACCGCCGCCACCGGCAGCCCGGTTCCGTTGCACCCCGGCGCGATCCGCTATTACAAGGAAAAGGGGCTGATCAAGTAAGGTCAGCTCTCGCAGCAGGGCGTCATGGCCGGGCTCGTCCCGGCCATCCACGTTCTTGGGCCTGGTGAGAAAGTTCGTGGATGCCCGGGACAAGCCCGGGCATGACGGCGCGGGTGGGCCGCGCCAAGCTATAAGCGCTGGACGGCTGAGGACGAGATAGATGCTGGAAAAGGCAGAGGGCACTGAAGCTGCGCCCGAGAAGGTCAAGGTCGAGTTCGACAATTTCGAGCACGGTTTCCCGGAAGGCTTCGGCCCGCGCGGGTGGGGCGCGCTCGCCTATTGGATCGGCATCGCCTTCGCCACCTTCCAGCTCTATGTCGCCGCCTTCAACTATCTGCCGAGCCAGGTGGTGCGCGGCGTCCATGTCGGCTTCCTGGTCCTGCTTACCTTCGGCCTGATCGCCAACTTCACCGCAAAGAGCAATGCCGGCCGCGCGCTCGGCTGGGCGATCGGCGCTGCCGGCTTCTTCTGCGGGCTCTATCAATGGATCTTCTACGCCGACCTGATCGCGCGCGACGGCGACCCGACGCGGCTCGATCTCGTGGTCGGCACGGTGCTGGCGGTGCTGATCTTCGAGGGCACGCGGCGCCTGATGGGTGCGGCGCTGCCGCTGATGTGCGGCGCCTGCCTCGTCTACTGGTTCTTCGGCCAGTACCTGCCGTCGCCGCTCAACCATCGCGGCTATGATTTCGACCAGATCATCACCCATCTGTCGTTCGGCACCGAAGGCTTCTACGGCGTGCCGATCTACGTCTCTGCGACCTACATCTTCCTGTTCATCCTGTTCGGCTCGTTCCTGGAGCGTGCCGGCATGATCCAGCTCTTCACCGACGTCTCGCTTGGACTGTTCGGCCGGACTCGCGGTGGACCTGCCAAGGTCGCGGTGTTCGCCTCGGGCATGATGGGCACGATTTCGGGCTCGGGCGTCGCCAACGTCGTCACCGTCGGTCAGTTCACGATTCCCCTGATGATCCGGTTCGGCTATCGCCGCGCGTTCGCGGCGGGCGTCGAGGCCACGGCGTCGATGGGCGGGCAGATCATGCCGCCGGTGATGGGCGCGGTCGCTTTCATCATGGCCGAGACGCTCGGCGTGCAATATTCCGAGATCGTCAAGGCGGCCGCGATCCCGGCGATCCTTTATTTCGCGTCGGCCTTCTGGATGGTGCATCTGGAGGCCGGCAAGCACGGCCTCACCGGCATGAAGCGCTCGGAAACGCCGAGCGCCTGGAAAGCGCTGGTGAAGGGCTGGTACCTGGTGCTGCCGCTCGCAGCCCTGGTCTATATGCTGTTCGAAGGCTTCACCCCGCTCTATGCCGGTAGCATGGGCCTCGCGCTGACCGTGGCGCTGATCCTCGGCACCGCCATCACGACGGGCGCTCCCTCGAATGCGATCCGCATCATTTTCTGGGTCGGACTTGCACTGGTGGTCGCCGCGCTGTCGCGTGACGGTCTCAAGATCGTGCCGGTCGGATGCGTCGTCGTCGGTCTGATCTTGATCACCGCTTTCGTGCGCGGCGGGTTCAGGGCCTTGCGCGACTGCCGCGACGCGCTGGCCGAGAGCGCCAAATCCGCGATCACCGTCGGCATGGCCTGCGCCATCGTCGGTGTCATCATCGGCATGATGTCGCAGACCGGCGTCGGCACCATCTTCGGCGGCTGGGTGATCGGGCTCGGCGAAAAGAGCCTGTTCCTGGCGCTGATCATGACCATGCTGCTGTCGATCCTGCTCGGCACCGGCATCCCGACCATCCCGACCTACATCATCACCGCTGCGCTCGCGGCGCCCGCGCTGGCCAAGCTCGGTGTCCCCTTGATCGCGAGCCACATGTTCGCGTTCTATTACGGCATCATGGCCGACCTCTCGCCGCCGGTGGCGCTCGCCGCGCTCGCGGCGGCGCCGATCGCCAAGGAGAATCCGGACAAGATCGGTTGGGAGGCGATGCGCATCGCGCTCGCCGGCTACGTCATCCCCTTCATCTTCGTCTATTCGCCGGCCCTGATGCTGCAGGCCGGCGATCCCATGGCGGCCAAGCTCGGCTTCTACGGTGCGGTGGCGCTCGCGGCGCTCAAGGCGCTGGTGGCGATCGCGCTGTTCGGCATGGTCGCGATCGGCTTCCTGTTCACGCGGCTGAACCTGATCGAGCGCCTGGTCGCGCTTGGCGCCGCGTTCTGCCTGCTCGGTGAATTTGCGTTCAGCGACACCATCGGCTTCGTGCTCGCTGCGGCGATCGTGCTGTGGCAATGGCGGCAGCGCCCGCCGGCGCCTGTCGAGGCTTTGTGAGTCTCTGCTTCGCCACCGCCGGCGGCGTGAAGGCGCTGGCGCTGTCCGCGTTCACGCTGGTCTGGACGCATTCGATCGCGAAAGTCGATTGGCAGGAAGACTGGCGCGTCACCTCCGCCGGTCTCGAGCTGGTGCAGGCCCGGGTCAAGGGCACCGGCCCCGGCATGGAGCCGCCGCCCGAGGCGCGGCTGGTCGACGGCTGGTTTCAATGGCAGCCGAAGCGGGCACCGATGCCGGAGGTCGTGCTCGGCAATTCGGGCGCGGCGGGGGAGTGGCGGCTGTGTCATGATGGGCAATGCCGGACGCTGTCGGAGATTGTCGGGCATCCCATTGGTGCTAACGTCACCACGATGAAAGTCTGCAACGATCCGTAGCCCGGATGGAGCGCAGCGTAATCCGGGCTACAAGAAGAACAATAGGGAGAAACACGATGGATCGGCTCAAGGCCAAGGTTGCGATGGTGGTGGGCGCCGGCTCGATCGGTCCCGGCTGGGGCAACGGCAAGGCGACCGCGGTGACCTTCGCGCGCGAGGGCGCGCAGGTGTTTTGCGTCGACCGCAATGGCGCCGCCGCCGAAGAGACCGCGAAGATCATCACGGGGGAGGGCGGTAAGGCGACAGCCTTCACCGCCGACGTGGCGCGCCCCGCCGAGATCGAGGCGATGGTGGCAGCGTGCCTGAAGGCCTATGGCCGCATCGACGTGCTCGACAACAATGTCGGCATCGCCGAGATGGGCAGCGTGGTCGAGGTCACCGAGGAGAGCTGGGACCGCGTCTTCAGCGTCAACCTCAAGAGCGCCTATTTCGCCATGAAGCACGTCATTCCCGTCATGGTGAAGCAGGGCGGCGGCTCGATCATCAACATCTCCTCGATCGCCTCGATCCGCCACATGGGCATTTCCTACGTCACCTACGGCACCTCGAAGGCGGCGATGAACCAGATGACGCGCACCACCGCGATCGAGTTCGCGCGCCATCATGTGCGCGTCAACGCGATCCTGCCCGGCCTGATGAAGACGCCGATGGTGGAGCATTCCGCGGGCCTTGCCGCCAGCTACGCCAAGGGCGATGTCGAGGCGATGTGGCGCACTCGCGACGCCCAGGTGCCGATGGGGCATATGGGCGATGCCTTCGACGTCGCGAATGCCGCGCTGTTCCTGGCGTCGGACGAGTCGAAATACGTGACGGGAATCGAGCTCGTGGTGGACGGCGGGATCACGTGCAAGGCGGGGGCGTAGCTTCAATCTCCGCCGTCGTCCCGGACAAGCGCAGCGCAGATCCGGGACCCATAACCACAGGACGTGGTTCGGCGAAGACTCGCGGTGACCAGCTCACCAACGCAACTGCTCCCTGTGGTTATGGGTCCCGGGTTCGCGCTTCGCGCGCCCCGGGACGACAGCGGAGTTTTTGGCTACCTACTGCGCCAGCGCAAGAATCCCGCCGGCGAACGAATGCCACGCCGCGCTCTCGCTGACCGGCCAGTTCAGCACCTTCACCGCCAGCAGCGCGAGCGTGCCGTAGATGTAGACCGGATGCACGCGGCCCTCGGTGCGCCAGTCGCGCACCATGGCGACGACGAGCAGCAGCGAGGCGACGACGGCCGGCGCGATCGTCACCGGCACCGGCGGCGGGCCGGGCGGTCCGGGAGGCGCCAGGAAGGTCAGGAACCAGCGCGCGATCGCGGCATCGAGGATCGAGACCGCGGCGAGCAGCATCAGGCGCTTGTGAATCTCGGGCTTGCGCGTGTTCATGATCGCCAGCACGAACACGATCGCGAAGAACGCAATGCCGCTCATCGGCACGATCGAGAAGCCGATGCCGGCCTCGCGCTGCCCGAGCGCGGCGGAATGCTGCATCACATGCACGGAGGCGAGGAAGCCGAAGATCGTCATCGCGGTCGCGAGCGACACGCCGGCGATGCCGAGCGAGCGGTGATTGACCACGCGGCCCGAGGCCGCGAGCCAGGTCTGCAGCACGAAATAAAGTGACCAGGTGAAGAACAAGAATCCGTGAAAATGAATCACCGGGCTTGCGGACAACGTCCGGTGGGCGAGCGGCACCCAATAAGTCGGTGCAAAGCCGAGAAACGCGGTGGCCGCGCAGGCCGGGGCCATGTGGAGATAAAAATATCGTGCAGGCGCCGCATCACGCGCGCGTACACGACGGTCGTCGGTCAGGGTCGTCATCAGGAGTGAGTCTGGGAAGGAGCGGTTTGGTTCAATGCCGGCTGTTCCCCCTCCACTGTCGCTACCTCATCCCCCGCGCTCAATTCTGCGCGATCGAGGCTCCTCCTCGACCCGGTGGAAGGCGTCGTCGCCGATCACCTCGGTGGCGCGCAGCGCGACGATCGATTTGCGTGCGGCCTCGATGGCGCGGCGGCGCAGGGGATCGGCGGGCAGCTCGCCATTGGCGATGCCGCCATTGGGATCGCTTTCCGTCTGCATCAGGATAGCCCGATATTCGAGCCGCAGGATCTCGGCCTCTTCCGACGGATCGCTCTCGATCGCATCGAGCGCGGCGCGGTAGGCCACGGCGCGCGCCTGCGCGGCCTCGGTGCCGACGGGATCGTCGTCCTTGAGGCCGAACGCCAGGATCAGCGGCCGCAGCGTCAGGCCCTGGATGACCAGCGATCCCAGCACCACCGCGAACGCGATGAAGACGATGAAGTCGCGATAGGGAAAATTCTCCGGCAGCGCGAACGCGGTCGCGAGCGTGACGAGGCCGCGCATGCCGCACCAGGAGATGATGAGACCGCCCTTGGGCGAGGCGACGGCCCTCGGGTCTTTCGGATGATAGATACCCTGCGCGACCAGCACGCGCAGGGTGGTGCGATAGAACGTCACCCAGAGCAGCCGGACCAGCACCACGGTGAGCAGGATCCAGGCCGCGGCCACGCAATATTCCCAGCGTATGTCGGCATCGAGCCGCGTCCAGATCGGCCGCATCTGCATGCCGATCAGCATGAAGGCGAGCACGTTGAGCACGAACACCATGGTTTCCCAGACCGCATAGGACGGCACCCGCAGCCGCGCGGGCATGCGCAAGCCAGCCGAGCGCGCCATCGCCATGGCATAGACAACGATGGTGAGAATGCCGGAGAGGCCGAGATGCTCGGCGGCGATCCAGACCATGAAGGTGGTGGCGAATTGCACGATGATCGCGCTCGGGGCTTCCGTCACGCGCTCCATGATCGGCGGGATGAGGCGGGCTGCGAGCAGGCCGGCGACGACGCTGCCGACCAAAGCGAGCGCCATGGTCGGCGCGACCTGGCTCCAGGTCAGATGCTCGGTGGCGACCGCACCGACCGCGATGCGATAGATCAGGAGCGCGCTGGCATCGTTGAGCAGGCTTTCGCCCTCCAGCACCTTCACCATGCGGTGGGGCAGCTTGACCTGGCTCAGGATCGCGACCGCAGCGGCCGCATCGGGCGGCGCCACGATGGCGCCGAGCGCGACCGCGGCGGCCCAGGGCATCTCGGGCATCAGCCGGTGCGCGACGAAGGCGACGCCGGCCGTGGTCAGGCCGACCGCGGCGACGACCAGGGTGGAGACCGGAACCCAATTGTTGCGCAGGTCGCGCAGCGAGGTGTCGAAGGCGGCATCGAGCAGGACCGGTGCGACAAAAAGGGCCAAAGCGAGGTCCGGCTCCAGCGTCCAGGACGGGCTGGAGGGCACGAAGGCGATCAGCGCGCCGCCGATGGCAAGAAAGGTCGGGTAGGGGACCTTGATCCGCCGCGCCAGCGCCGATAAGGCAACGGCGCCGAGCAGGAGCACGATGATCCATTCGAATGTCGACACGCTGATCCCCGAAACCGATGTGAGCGGCGCCACAAGCTAGCACCAATCCGGCCGTATGATGGATAGTACGGTCTCGAGGCAAGACGTAAGAAGAGACCGAAAGCAAGGCTTCCGACTGCAGTGAACATGCGTTTTCAAAAATGGGTTCAATCGTCAGGCGCCGCGCTGCTGTGCGCGCTCTCGCTCGGCGCGGCAGAGGCCGCGACCGGGGGCGAGCCGGCTGCGGTGATACAGGTCGACGTCGCCTCGTGCCTCGCGGCGACCGCGGCCGACGATCTGGACAAGGCCGCCACCGCCTGCGCCGCCGTGATCGACAGCGAGAAGACGGCAAAGGGGGATCTGGTCAAGGCGCTGGTCGCGCGCGCCGCGCTTTACGCGCGGCACGACCAGATCGACCGCGCCATCGCCGACGACAGCCGCGCGCTCCAGCTCGATCCCACGCTTGCCGACATCTTCAACGCACGCGGCGAGCTCTGGCTCAGGAAGGGCGACAAGCCCAAGGCGGTGCAGGATTTCGGTGCGGCGCTAAAGATCGATCCAAATCACGAGAAGGCCAAGGCCAATCACAAGGCGATGGCGCGCGAGATCGAGCGGATCGGTGCGCAGATGGCGGTCGCCGGCAAGCCCAGCTTCAATTGCGCCCGAGCGCGCCGTCCGGTGGAGAAGGCGATCTGCGCCAATCGCGAGCTCGCCGATCTCGATCGCGAGATCTACGGTTCGCATCTGCGCGTGCTGCGCGAAGCGCAAAGCCCGGCCGAGGCAGGCAAGATCCAGCGCGAGCAGGACGATTTCATCGGGCGCCGGAACGCGGGATACGGCCGGCCGGGCTATGATCTGAAGAAGGCGATGCAGGAGCGGCTGCAGCGGATCAACGGGGTGGACGGGTATTGAGGCTTCGCTTCATGAGAGGTCGTCATGCCCGGGCTTGTCCCGGGCTTCCACGTTCTTCGTGCCGAGGGTAAGGCGTGGATGGCCGGGTCAAGCCCGGCCATGACGGCGCCGGCAGGCCCGCATTGAACCCATCCCAATCCCGCCGCGACAATGGTGAAAACCCGACGTCACGGAGCACTGCATCATGTGCGGCACGCCTTTTTCCGCGCAAGCGCCTTCGCCTGCCAAGATCTCGCTTCGCGCCTTCTTCCTCGGCGCGGCCATGAGCTTCGCACTCGCTTGTCCGGCCTCCGCAAGCACCGATTGCGTGATGGGCAGCAAGGCGGCGCCCGCGGAGCTGATCGCGGCCTGCAGCCCCATCATCGACCAGACCTCGAATGCGACGGCCGATCGCACGGCGGCGCTGCTGGTCCGTGCCGACGCCAATGCGCGCATCTCGGGCGGCCTCACCCAGGCCTTGCGGGACATCGACCGCGCCATCGCGCTCGACGGCAGGAATGCAAAGGCCTGGCGCCTGCGCGGTGACCTCTTGCGCGAGGCCGGCGGCGATCTCAATCGCGCCGCGGCCGACCTCGGCAAGGCGATCGAGCCTCGATCCTTCCGATGCGGAGGCTTACGCGCTGCGCGGCGTCGTCTACACCAATCAGCGCCGGCTCGACCGCGCGCTCGCCGATTACGACCAGGCGATCAAGCTGAAGCCGGATTATGCGCAAGCCTGGTCCGATCGCGGCGCGACCTATTATCTCGGCGGTGACAACGACAAGGCGATCAGGAATTTCGACGAGGCCTTGCGGCTCGATCCTGACCGGGCCCGCACCTATTCCAACCGCGGCGCGGCCTGGAAGAAGCTCGGCCAGTACGACAAATCTGTCGCCGACAACAGCGAGGCGATCAGGCTCGATCCGAAACAGCCGGAATATTACGACAATCGCGGCCTCGCCTATGCCGCGATGGGCGAGTACGACAAGGCCATCGCCGATTACGACCAGGCGATCCGGCGCGAGCCGCGCGCGAACTTCCTGACCAACCGCGGCGATTCCTACCAGTTCAAAGGCGAGACTCGGGGCTGCCTTGAGCGACTATGACGCCGCGCTCAAGCTCGATTCGAACTTCGCGAAGACCTACAACAACCGCGCCGTGCTCTACAAGAAGATGAGCGAGCGCGCGAAGGCGCTGGCCGATTACGAGACGGCGCTGCGGCTCGATCCCGCCAACGACAATGCCGCGAGCGGTCGCCGCGTCATGATCGCCGAGATCGCGAAATTCGGCACCGAACCGCCGCGGGCGCTGAACGCGCCGTCCGGCAATGGTCCGTCCTTCGCATGTGCGACCGCCAGGCGCGAGGTCGAGAAGGTGATCTGCGCCGATCCGCAGCTCGGCGTGCTCGACCGCCAGATTGCCGAGACCTATGAGCGCGTGCTGAAGGCGGCGAGCAAGCGTGCCGCCGGCGATCTGCGCAAGACCCAGCGCGACTTCCTCAACCTCCGCAACGCCAGCTTCGGCCGGCCCGGCTACGACCTGAAGAAGGTCATGCAGGATCGCTTGCAGAAGCTGAACGCGATGGAGAGCTGAGCGGACCGAGGTCGCGCAGCTGGCTCGGTTACCTTTCCCGCTTGCTGGGGAGGTCGACGCGCTCGAAGAGCGCGGCGGGTGGGGGCTCTCTCCTCTCGGGGATTTCCTGCTTAGGGCCTCGAGCAATCCCGACGCGGAAGCACCCCCACCCCGGCCCTCCCCGCAAGCGGGAGAGGGAGCGCACCGCCAATGCCGTGCGAACTCTGCCTTCAGAAGCCCCATCCTTTTCAGCTTGAACCGCAGCCCGTTCCCGGGAAAATAGCCCCAAACAAGGCCGGCAATTGATCCTGGTCATGGCGGGGCGCCTGTCCTGCCATGAGGGTCTGGGCCAGGCCAAGAAAGGGAACGGGAGCGCGGGAATGAATGTCCAGGGCAAGAGTCTCTATCACGAGGTCCATGCGCGCTCGCTGGCCGATCCCGAAGGCTTCTGGGCCGAGGCGGCCAAGGAGATCGACTGGATCGAGCCGCCCAGGACGATCTTCGATTCCACCCAGGGAACCTACGGCCGCTGGTTCGTCGGCGGTGTCGTCAACACCTGCTACAACGCGCTTGACCGCCACGTCGAACGCGGCCGCGCTGACCAGGTCGCGCTGATCCATGATTCCCCGCTGACCGGCAGCGTCACCAGACTGACCTATGCCGAACTGCTGAACGAGGTGCAGGTGCTTGGCGCCATCATGCAGGATTTCGGTGTCGCCAAGGGCGATCGTGTCATCCTCTATATGCCGATGGTGACGGAGGCGGTGGTTGCGATGCTTGCCTGCGCGCGGATCGGTGCTGTGCATTCGGTGGTGTTCGGCGGCTTTGCCGCCAGGGAGCTCGCCACCCGCATCGACGACGCGCAGCCAAAGCTCATTCTCTCCGCAAGCTGCGGCATCGAGCCGGGCCGCATCGTGCAGTACAAGCCGTTGCTCGACGAAGCCATCAAGCTGGCCGGCAGCAAGCCGAAGGCCTGCATCGTGCTGCAACGTCCGCAGCTCACCTGCGACCTGACTCCCGGCCGGGACTACGATTGGGCGAGCCTGCGCCGCAAGGCGCTGAACGACGGCAAGAAGGCGCCCTGCGTGCCCGTCGCCGCCACCGATCCGCTCTACATTCTCTACACTTCGGGCACCACGGGTATCCCGAAGGGCGTCGTGCGCGACAATGGCGGCCATCTCGTCGCGGTGAAATGGTCGATGTTCAACCTCTACGGCGTCAAGCCCGGTGAGGTGTGGTGGTGCGGCTCCGACATCGGCTGGGTGGTCGGCCACAGCTACATCGTCTATGGCCCGCTGCTGCACGGCGCGACCACGATCATGTATGAGGGCAAGCCGGTCGGCACGCCCGACGCCGGCGCGTTTTGGCGCGTGATCTCGGAGCACAAGGCGGTTGCGTTCTTCACCGCGCCAACCGCGTTCCGCGCGATCCGGAAAGATGATCCGGAAGGACAGTTTATCCGGAAGTACGACCTCTCGAAATTCCGCACGCTCTTCTTGGCCGGCGAGCGCGCCGATCCGCCGACGGTCGAATGGGCGGAGCAGCAGCTGAAGGTGCCGGTGATCGACCATTGGTGGCAGACCGAGACCGGCTGGTGCATCGCCGGCAACCCGGTCGGGCTCGGCATGCTGCCGGTGAAGCACGGCTCGCCGACGGTGCCGATGCCGGGCTACCAGGTCGACGTGGTCGACGAGGCGGCAAAGCCAGTGGGGCCCAACACCATGGGCTCGATCGTTATCAAGCTGCCGATGCCGCCGGGCTGCCTGCCGACGCTGTGGAATCAGGATGCGCGCTTCAAGGAAGCGTATTTGAGCGAATTCCCCGGCTATTACAAAACCTCGGACGCCGGCTACAAGGACGAGGACGGCTATGTCTTCGTCATGGGCCGCACCGACGACATCATCAACGTCGCCGGCCATCGGCTCTCCACCGGCGGCATGGAGGAGATCCTGGCTTCGCATCCCGACGTCGCCGAATGCGCCGTGCTCGGCGTCAAGGACGCGATCAAGGGCGAGGTGCCCTGCGGCTTCCTGGTGCTCAAGGCCGGCGTGAAACGCGCTCCCGCTGAGATCGAGAAGGAAATCATCGCGCTGGTGCGCGACAAGCTCGGCCCGGTCGCCGCCTTCAAGCTCGCCATCACCGTCGGCCGTCTGCCCAAGACACGCTCCGGCAAGATCCTTCGCGGCACCATCAAGAAGATCGCCGACGGCGATTCCTGGACCATGCCGGCGACCATCGAGGATCCCAAGGCGCTCGACGAGATCGGAGAGGCGTTGAAGGGGCGGGTGTGACGTTGCTCGGGTCGTCGCGCCGGTGGAGTGCGAGGCCGTCTCTCCGAGACCTCGGCTGTCATCACCCGCGAAGGCGGGTGATCCAGTACGCCGCGGCCGTAGTTGTGTGACCCAATGACCGCCGCGGAGTACTGGATGCCCCGTCTTCGCGGGGCATGACCGCGCGTGGGGGAACAGCCTGCAGGGACTTACAATCTCCGCATTCCGCGCTAAACAGGGCCGGCCAACAGGGGACTTCGTATGCCACTCGCCGCCGCGCCGCGCCTGCTTGCAGCTGTGCTGCTCGCCACCGCTCTCTCCGCCTGCTCCGCGCGCTACCAGACACCGGTGGCGGTGGGCGGCGACGACGACGATGCGGTCTGCCAGAGCCGGGGTTACGCGCAGGGCTCGCCGGAATATGTGGCCTGCCGCAAGGACCGCGACGTCCAGCGCAACGCCGCCACCGCGCGCGCCGACCGCCGCCAGCGCGACCTCGGCGAATACATGCTGAACCATCCCGAGCGGCCGTGACGGGAGGTGCGGCATTATCATGCCGCGCTGCGGAGATCGCATTCGCTGTTTCCGTGACACATCTGCAACGCCATGGCCAAATCGCGGCGGCATTCGGCTGAATTGATCGAGGTCAAATCCTTCAGCGGTCCCTTTCTGCTCTGACGCTCATGTCGCGCAACGACGCGCGAGAAGAAGGCTGAAGGGGACTGAAATGCAGAGAACGACAAGAATCCTGGCGCGGCTTGCGACGGTTGGCGCGATGCTCGCGGGCGCGTTTGCAACGGCGCAGGCGGCCGATTTGCCGGTTTACAAGAAGGCGCCGGCGCCGGTGGAGGCCTTCAATCCGTGGATGGTGCGCCTGCGCGTGCTCGGCGTGTTGCCGGACGCCGGCGGCTCGACCGTCAATGTGGCCGGCGTGCCCACGCTGTCCTCGCCGAATTCAGGCCTGTCGATCAGCGACCAGGTCGTCCCCGAGACTCGACATCAGCTACTTCTTCACCAAGAACATCGCGGCTGAATTGATCCTCGGCGTGACCCGGCATTCGATCAGCGGCACCGGCTCGCTCGCGAACCTGCCGATCGGCAAGACGACGCTGCTGCCGCCGACGCTGACGCTGCAATATCACTTCGACCAGTTCGGTGCGTTCAAGCCGTATGTCGGCGCCGGCGTGAACTACACCGTGTTCTTCAACAATTCCGCGGCCAATACGCCTGCCGCGATCGTCGGCCCGCCCGCGATCGTCGCCACCACCACCAATCTGCATGTCAGCAACGCCTGGGGCGGCGCCGTGCAGTTCGGTTTCGACTACATGATCGACCGGCACTGGGGTCTCAATGTCGACGTCAAGAAGCTCTGGCTGCGTCCGGATTACAGCGCGACCGTCTCCGGCCTGCCGGTCACCGGCACCGCGCATATCGATCCGTGGCTGGTCGGCGCGGGCGTGACGTACAAGTTCTGAGGGACGTCGAAAGAGGCATTGGCGTCGCGACAAATTCCGCTGTCGTCCCCGCCTAGTGCGCAACTGCGCACGGGGACGACGACCGAGGAGGCGACACACAAACAAAAGCGCGGCAGGTTTCCCTGCCGCGCTTTTGCGTTTGAGGCTGTCGCAGGGAGAGGACTACTCCTCCTCTTCCTCGTGCTTCTTGCCGCCGAGCGTCTTCAGCTTGGCGAACACGGCATCGACGTTGAGGTCGTCGCTCGACTTCTCCGCGGGTTCGTACTCGTCCTTCTTGGTGGTCTCGGAGGCCGGCAGCAGCGTGGCGCCGCCATAGGCTGCGTCGATCGGCTTTTCCTTGGCCGCGCGCGCCACCTCGAAATCGAGCTCGATCTGCGAGCAGAGGCCGAGGGTGACAGGGTCGATCGGGGTCAGCTGGGACGTGTTCCAGTGGGTGCGGTCGCGCACGCTGGCGATGGTGCTCTTGGTGGTGCCGACCAGGCGCATGACCTGGGCGTCCTTGAGCTCCGGGTGGCTGCGCAGCAGCCAGAGGATGGCGCTCGGGCGCTCGTGGCGGCGCGAGACCGGGGTGTAGCGCGGGCCCTTGCGCTTGGGCTGGGGCGGCAGCACCACCTTGCTCTCCTGGAGGCGGAGCCGGTAATCCGGGTTCTTCTCGCCCTTCTCGATCTCCTCGCGGGTCAGCTGGCCGTTCGAGAGGGGGTCCATGCCCTTGATGCCCTGGGCCGCATCGCCATCGGCAATCGCGCGCACTTCGAGGGGTGCATCTTGGTGAAATCGGCGACCTGGTCGAAGGTCAGCGCGGTGTTGTCGAGCAGCCAGACGGCGGTCGCCTTGGGCATCAGAGGTGCGTTGCTCATGGCAAATCTCCTTTGTGCTTCGCCCACCCCTTTGGAGGCGAAACCGGTGGTCATCAGCGATGACAGGGAATTCGCGCTATATAAGCCCGGAGGGGGTAGCCACGCAATGGTTCTGCTATAGATAGTGCCTTGACAGCGCCCGAAAGGGGCCCAATTCCCTTGGAAATCGCGGTATAGTTCTAGCCGGCCGTTTTAAGCCCCATTCCATCCCATCGACCGCCCCCGCCAGAAGGCGAAACGGGTGATTCGGTCCCGAGATCGCTCAATGTCAGCCAAACCAGACCTTAAGATCGTGCTTTGTTCTCCCCGCGGCTTCTGCGCCGGGGTGGTCCGGGCGATCGACACCGTGGAACGGGCGCTCGATAAGTACGGCGCCCCCGTCTATGTTCGCCACGAGATTGTACATAACAAATACGTCGTCGACGGGTTGAAGAAGAAGGGGGCGATCTTCGTCGAGGAGCTCGCTGAAATCCCTGAGAATACCACCGCGCCGGTCGTGTTCTCGGCCCATGGCGTGCCGAAGTCGGTTCCGGCCGACGCCACGTCCCGCAACCTGTTCTCGCTGGATGCGACCTGCCCGCTGGTCACAAAGGTGCACCGCGAGGCCGCGATCCACTTCAAGCGCGGCCGCGAGATCTTCCTGATCGGCCACTCCCATCATCCCGAGGTCGTCGGCACGCTCGGCCAGCTTCCGGTCGGCGCGGTGACCCTGATCGAGACCGCCGAGGACGCCAAGACAATCGTTCCGAAGAACCCTGACAACATCGCCTTCGTGACCCAGACCACGCTGTCGATCGACGACACCGCGGAGATCGTGGCGCTGCTCAAGGAGCGCTTCCCGAACATCAACGGGCCGCACAAGGAAGACATCTGCTACGCCACCACCAACCGCCAGCTCGCGGTGAAGAAGGTGGCGCCGGTGGTGGATGCCTTGATCGTGGTCGGCGCGCCGAATTCGTCGAACTCGCAGCGTCTGCGCGAGGTCGCCGAGCGTGAGGGCTGTGGCATCGCGGTGCTGGCGCAGCGCGCCACCGACCTCGACTGGACCAGGTTCGGCAACATCAAGAGCCTCGGCATCACCGCGGGCGCATCCGCGCCGGAAGTGATCGTCGAGGAGATCATGGACGCCTTCGCCGAGCGTTACACGCTGCACGTGGAGACGGTCTCGGCCGCGGAAGAGAACGAGTTCTTCCCGCTGCCGCGTCAGGTGCGTCCCGAAGCTGCCGCCGAGTAGACTTTTATGGCGGTCTACACCGACGTCGCCGCCGACGAGCTTGCGGATTTCCTGAAGCAATATGATCTTGGCGAATTGCTCTCCTACAAGGGCATCGCCGAGGGCGTCGAGAACACCAACTTCCTGCTGCACACGACCAAGGGGTCGTTCATCCTCACGCTCTATGAAAAGCGCGTGGCGAAGAACGACCTGCCGTTCTTCCTCGCGCTGATGACGCATTTGGCCGAGCACGGCGTCAACTGCCCGCTGCCGGTGAAGGCGAAAGACGGCGAGGCGCTGCGCGAACTGGCGGGCCGCCCCGCCGCGGTCATCACCTTTCTCGAAGGCATCTGGCCGCGCAAGCCGAACGTGGCGCATTGCGCCGGCGTCGGCGAAGGGCTCGCCACGATGCATCTGGCCGGCGCCGGTTTCGCGGTTCGGCGCGCGAATGCCCTTTCGGTGTCCGGCTGGCGTCCGCTATTCGATGCCGCGGCGAGCCGTGCCGACGAGGTGCAACCGGGCCTGCGCGCGTTTCTCGCCGCCGAGCTCGACTATCTCTCGGGCGGGGTCTGGCCGACCAATCTGCCCGAGGGCGTGATCCACGCCGACCTCTTCAACGACAACGTCTTCTTCCTCGGTGACAAGCTCTCGGCGATCATCGACTTCACCTTCGCCTGCAACGACATGCTGGCCTATGACGTCGCGATCTGCCTCAACGCCTGGTGCTTCGAGCCGGATCATTCCTTCAACGTCACCAAGGCGCGGGCCTTCCTCAATGCCTACCAGCGTGTGCGCAAGCTCTCCGAAGACGAAGAGGCCGCGCTCCCGCTGCTGGCGCGCGGCGCTGCGATCCGCTTCCTGCTGACGCGGCTGGTGGACTGGCTCAATGTGCCGCCCGGTGCGCTGGTCAAGCCGAAGGATCCCCTGGAATATGTCCGCAAGCTGCGCTTCCACCAGAGCGTGGGAAGCGCGCGCGACTACGGGCTGATGCCCTCGGGGCTGGTGGCGTGAGCGAGCTTCCTGTTGTTACGATCTATACCGACGGCGCGTGCTCGGGAAATCCCGGGCCGGGCGGCTGGGGCGCGATCCTGAAGTTCGGCGACAAGGAAAAGGAGCTGAACGGCGGCGAGCGTCACACCACCAACAACCAGATGGAATTGATGGCGGCGATCTCCGCGCTGGAAGCGCTGAAGAAGCCGTGCACCGTCGATCTCTACACCGACAGCCAATATGTCCGTCAGGGCATCACGGGGTGGATCCACGGCTGGAAGCGCAACGGCTGGCGCACCGCCGACAAGAAGCCGGTGAAGAATGTCGAGCTATGGCAGCGGCTCGACGCCGCGCTGAAAGCACACGAGGTGCGCTGGCACTGGGTCAAGGGCCACGCCGGCCATCCCGAGAACGAACGCGCCGATCAGCTCGCGCGCGATGGCGTGGCGATGGCACGGACGAAGGCGTAAGTTTCTCCGCGCGTCATGGCCGGGCTTGACCCGGCCATCCACGCCCTACCGCGCACGACCAAGAACGTGGATGCCCGGGACAAGCCCGGGCATGAAGTCATCCTTGGAAGGTGTCGTGGGTAAAGTTCAAAGCTGCCCGAGCAGCGTATCGCCGCCGGAGACCTCGACCTTGCCGGGCATCGCCTCGAGGTTCAGCTTCTTGACCACGCCGTCCTCGACCAGCATCGAATAGCGCTTGGAGCGGATGCCGAGGCCGTTGGCGGAGGCGTCGAGGCTCCATGCCGATCGCCTTGGCGAATTCGGCATTGCCGTCGGCGAGGAAGATCGCCTCGTCGCGCTGGTCGGTGTCGCGCTTCCAGGCATTCATGACGAAGGCGTCGTTGACGGAGACGATGGCGATGCTGTCGACGCCCTTGTCCTTCATGGCGTAGGCGTTGAGGAAGATGCTCGGCAGATGCATCTTGTGGCAGGTGCCGGTGTAGGCGCCGGGCACTGCGAACAGCGCTACCTTCTTGCCCTTGAAGATATCGTCGGTGGTCTTCACCTGCGGGCCTTCCGCCGTCATCACGCGGAATTTCGCCTCGGGCAGCTTGTCGCCAGTCTGGATCGCCATCGTCAGTCTCCCTGAAAATCGGTCCCGCTTTTTAGACCGTGCAGCGGGCCTGCACAATATTGCCGGCGGGGAAAGCGGCGCGGACCGCCGCCCTTCACCTCGATGTCATCAGCCGGAAAAGCCGCCTCCGTCGAGGAAGGCCTGCTCTTCCTCCGTGGTCGGACGCCCGAGGACGGGGTTGCGGTGAGGAAAACGGCCGAACCGGCGGATGATGTCGGCGTGCTCCTGGGCGTATTTCAGGTTCTCGGCATTGTCAGCCATGTTGGCATTGTCGGCATTTTGAAACAACGCGACGCAATGCTCCTGGTCGGGCAAGTGCTCGGAATGCATGAACGGCAGATAGAGGAACTCGACCAGCACGGGCTCGATCCTGCGGTCGACGCCGCGCTCGATGGCCCGTCGCGCGACATCGCGTGCCAGCGCATCGCTTGAAAACATCCTGGGATCGCCGCGAAACATATTGCGGGGAAACTGGTCGAGCACGATGACGAGGGCGAGCGCGCCCTCGTCGCTCGCCTCCCATGAGGCAAGCTCTCCGGCGGCCGCCTTCTGCCACACGGCGAGAAAGCGGCGCCTGACTTCCGCGTCGAAAGCATCGTCGCGCTCGTACCAGCGCTCGCGGCCGGCCTCACGCCAGAAGGCGAGAACGCCTGATGGCGCGATGTCGCCGGCGTCCGTCATCGGCGGTGCGGCTTACGCCGCCTCCGCCTTCTTCTCGTCGCGGAGCTGCCGGCGCAGGATCTTGCCGACATTGGTCTTCGGCAGGTCGCTGCGGAATTCGATGTGCTTGGGCACCTTGTAGCCGGTGAGCTGCTCGTGACAGAACTTGATCACGGCCTCGGCGGTGAGGTTTTGGTCCTTCTTGACCACGAATGCCTTCACCGCTTCGCCCGACTTGGAATCGGGGATGCCGATCACGGCGCATTCGAGCACGCCCGGATGGCTCGCGATCACTTCCTCGATCTCGTTCGGATAGACGTTGAAGCCCGAGACCAGGATCATGTCCTTCTTGCGGTCGACGATCTTGGTGTAGCCCGTCTCGTCCATCACGCCGATGTCGCCGGTGCGGAAAAAGCCGTCCGCTGTCATCACCTTGGCAGTCTCCTCCGGCCTGTTCCAATAGCCCGACATCACTTGCGGGCCCTTGGCGCAGATCTCGCCGGGTTGGCCGAGCGGGACTTCGTTGCCGTCGTCGTCGCGGATCGAGATGTATGTCGACGGCACGGGAATGCCGATCGTGCCGGTGAACTCGGTCGCGGTCGCGGGATTGCAGGTCAGCGTCGGCGAAGTCTCCGACAGGCCGTAGCCTTCCGCAATGAAGCAGCCGGTGATCTCCTTCCATTGATCGGCCACGGGGCGCTGCACCGCCATGCCGCCGCCGTTGGAAATCTTCAGCTTGGAGAAATCGAGCTTCTTGAAATCGGGATGGTGCATCAGCCCGTTGTAGAGCGTGTTCACCGCCGGGAAGCTGTTGACCTGGTATTTCGCCAGCTCCTTGACGAAGCCCGCGATGTCGCGCGGGTTGGGGATCAGGAGATTGCAGCCGCCGGCGCGCACCGCGAGCAGGTAGCAGGCCGTCAGCGCGAAGATGTGATAGAGCGGCAGCGCGCAGACGATCATGAGCTGGTCGACATGCGGCGGCGCGACGAGCGCCGGCTGCAGCCAGGCGTCGTTCTGCAGGACGTTGGCGACGATGTTGCGGTGAAGCAGGGTGGCGCCCTTGGAGACGCCGGTGGTGCCGCCGGTATATTGCAGGAACGCGACGTCGCCCGGCGAGAGCTTTGGCTTGTTGAAGGTCATGCCGCGGCCCGCGGACAGCGCGTCGTTGAAGGAGACCGAGCCGGGCAGCGACCACGCCGGTACCATTTTCTTGACGCGGCGGACGACGAGATTGACGATCATGCCCTTGAAGCCGAGCAGGTCGCCCATGCTGGCGACGATGACGTGCTTCGCCTGCGTCTTGGCGATCACCTGCTCGACGGTGTGCGCGAAGTTTTCGAGCACGATGATGGCTTCAGCGCCGGAATCCTTGAGCTGGTGCTCGAGCTCGCGCGGCGTGTAGAGCGGATTGACGTTGACCACCGCGAAACCGGCGCGCAGCACGGCGGCTGTCGCCACCGGATATTGCAGCACGTTCGGCATCATGATGGCGACGCGGGCGCCGCGCTGCAGGCCGCGGCTCTGCAAATAGGCGGCGAGCGCGACCGACATCTGGTCGAGGTCGCGGTAGCTGATCGACTTGTCCATGCAGATGAACGCCTTGCGGTCGGCGAACTTCGTGAAGCTCTCCTCCAGCAGGTCGACCAGCGATGCGTATTGGGTCGGCTCGATATCGGCAGGCACGCCGGGCGGATATTGCTTGAGCCAGATGCGCTCCATGGAAAACTCCCCTCAATTTACCAGAGCCCGCTGTGTCTCGGGCTTGCCTCATTGCCGCCAGTATCGAGCCTGCCGGAACGGGTGGCAAGCCGTGGTGGCTTAGGGCAAAGGTCGGGAAGTGGCTACTGGAATCGTCGCAAACGACGCTGCCGCAGGTGCGAAGCGCCGGCCGTCTTTGTGAGCGGCGCCGTTAACTGTTGTTGGCCGGCTTGGCGGGCTTGGTTGCCGCCTTGGGTTTGGCGGCCGCAGGCTTCTCGGCGGGCTTTGCCGGCGTATCGTGCTTGGGCGTAGCTGCCGCATGCTTGGGCGCCGCTGGCTTCGCGGCAGTCTTCGTGTCGTTCTTGGCGTCGCTCTTACCAGCGCCTTTGGCTTCAGCCGGCTTTGCAGCGGCCGTCTTGGTATCCTTGCCCGCGTCCTTCGGCTTGTCGGCCGCATCGGGCTTCTTGGCCACGCGCGACTTCTTGCCACGCGGCTTGGACGCCGTCTGCTGGTCCGCATCGGCCGCGACCGCCGCGATCAGGGCGGTGCCGGTGCGGGTCGGACCGGTATAGACCAGCACGGGCTCGGCCGCCGCCGGCGCCGAAGCCATCAGCTCGGACGCCTTCATCAAGGGCGGCTGGAGGCCGGCGGTGAAGAAAGTCACTTGGGCTTCGCCGCCGGTGGCCGAGGCCGATCCCGACGTGCCGCCATTGGCTGCGATCAACGCATCGTCGTCGTCGCTGGCCGGCCGCTTGCGATGGCCGCCGCACATCTCGTCGCGCAAATTCGGCGGCGAGGCGTCGACCGGCACGAGGTTCTCGACCGTGCCGAGCGAGGGGCGCAGCCATGTCAAATTATCCTGGCTGAAGCCGCGCTCCAGCAGCTGCGCCGCCTTCACCGCGCGCGCGGTGCCGGAATTGGAGCCGAGCACCACCGCGATCAGCCGGCGGCCGTTGCGCGTGGCCGAGGCGACGAGATTGTAGCCGGAAGCGCAGATGAAGCCGGTCTTGAAACCGTCGGCGCCGGGGTAGCGGCCGATCAGCTTGTTGAAATTGCCGGTGACGCGCTTGCCGAAGCGGATCGCCGGGATGTGCACGAAATATTCGTACTCCGGCAGGTCGCGCAGGAAGGAGCGCGCGAGGATGCCGAGGTCGCGCGCCGAGGTGATCTGGCCGTCGGCGGGCAGGCCGTTCGGATTGACGTAGCTTGTCTGCGTCATGCCGAGCTTCCTGGCGGTGTCGTTCATCATCCCCGAGAAGCCGTCGATCGAGCCGCCGACGCCTTCGGCAAGCACCACGGCCATGTCGTTCGCCGACTTGACCATCATCATCTTCAGCGCGTTGTCGACGGTGAGCTGCGTTCCCGGCCGGAACCCCATCTTGGAGGGCGATTGCGAGGCCGCCGTCGGCGAGACCGTGAGCAGCGTGTCGAGCGTCAGCCGGCCGTCCTTGACCGCCTTCAGCGTCACATAGGCGGTCATGATCTTGGTGACGGACGCCGGGTACCAGGGAACGGTCGCATTGTCGGCCTGCAACACCTTGCCGCTATCGGCCTCGATCAGCAACAGCGCTTCGGCGCTCGCCGCGCGGGGCGCGAGCAATGCGGCGCATGCGAGGCTCGCAGCGAACAAATGGAACAGGGATTTGCGAAGCAGCGGGCGTAGGGCGTGCACTATCCGATTCCGGTCCTTGGAGACCCGCCTGATACGGACGGTTCTCGTGATCTGATGTTCGGGTTTTGAAATCCAGCGCCGCCGCTTGCGGCGTCGCAAACCTATACCGGCTGGTGCGTCGAGAATAGGGGCATCAGCGGGGTATTCCGCAATGAAATAGGCCGAATTTCGACGATGCTGTGGGGACTTGCTACGGGGATTTGGCAGCCGTCGCGGCAGCCTCAGCAGCCGTCACGCTGGCCCGTGCGTTCGCTTGAGCATTTTCCTGCACCATGAACTGAGCCCTGGCGAGCCTCGGCAAAATGGCCGCCTTTGGCCACGAGTTCATCGAAAGTTCCACTTTCGATCACGCGCCCGTTCTCGAACACCAGGATCCGCGTGGCGTTGCGGATGGTGGAGAGGCGATGGGCGATCACGAAGGTGGTGCGGCCCTTCATCACTTCGTCGAGAGCAGCGTTCACCTTGGATTCGGTGACGGCGTCGAGCGCGCTTGTCGCCTCGTCCAGGATCAGGATCGGCGGATCCTTCAGCAGCGCGCGGGCGATCGACAGACGTTGCCGCTCGCCGCCGGACAGCATGCGGCCGCGCTCGCCGGCATTGGTCTCGAACCCGCCGCTGCGCTCGATGAATTCGAGCGCCTGTGCGCGCTCTGCTGCCTTGCGCATCTCGGCCTCGGTCGCGTCAGGCTTTCCGACGCGCAAGTTCTCCGCGATCGACCGGTTGAACAGCAGCGCCTCCTGGAACACCACGCCGATGTTCCGCCGCAGCGAGGTCAACGTGACGCCGCGCACGTCCATCCCGTCGATCCTGATAAAGCCGGATTGCGGATCGAAGGCGCGGTGCAGCAGCGCGATCGCGGTCGACTTGCCTGCGCCGGTCGGGCCGACCAGCGCGATGGTCTGGCCGGGCAGCGCGGTGAAGGTGAGGTCCTCGATCGCCGGCCGCTTGCCGTCATAGGAGAAGGTGACGTCGTTGAACTCGACGAGGCCGGAGAGCCTGCCGGCATCGATCGCGTCGGGCCGGTCGTGCACCGCGGGCACGGCGTCGAGCACATTGAAGAACTCGCGCAGGCGCGGCGCTTCCATGAACACGTTGTTGATGAAGCTCACGACCTGCTCGAGCTTCTGAATCAGCATCGTCGCGAAGCTCACGAACATCACGATCTCGCCGACCGAGGTCAGGCCCTGGTCGTGCAGGGCGATGCCGAGCGAGAAGATCGCGAGCACCGTGATGGTGGTGGAGGCGCGTGTGATCACGGTGACGAGCGCCCACCACGACAGCACCGGCATCTGCGCCGCCAGCAACTCGTCCGCGACGGAGCGCAGTCCCTTCACCTCGGACTCGACGCGGACGAAGCTCTGCACCAGCGCCACGTTGCCCAGGGCGTCGGATGCGCGCGCGGACAGCTCGCTGTAGCGCTCCTCAACCTCCATCTGCATGCCGAAAGTCTTGCGCACCACGAAGGTCGTCAGCGCGGTGAAGACGATGCAGAGCACGAACAAGAGGATCGCCATCCGCCAGTTCAGGTAGAGCGACAGCGGCAGCAGCACCACGACCGAGAGGATCGCGGCAAAGTGCTCGCGGAAGAAGCCGAGCCACAGCCGCCACAAGGCGTCGGTGCCGTTGAGCATCACCTTCATCAGCCGGCCCGAATGGGTGCCGGAGTGGAAGGTCAGCGGCAGTTGCAGGATGTGCTCGAAATAGTCGGTCAGCACCGCCTGGCGCTGGCGGTGCGAGAGCCGGTCGGCTTGCAGGGCCACGATCGCGCTGCACAGGATGGTAAAGAGCCCGAACGCGACCCAGGCCGTCAGGAACGGCCAGGCCGAGCCTCGACCCGGCCACCGACTTGCCGGAGAGGACGTCGACGATCCGGCCGAACAGCACGGGTTCGGCGAATTGCGAGGCTGCCAGCAACAGATTGGCGACGGCGAGCAGCCAGCCCAGCCGCGCCTCCTTGCCGAGCAGTTCGAGAACGCGGGTATAGAGGCGGAAGATGGACATGCGGGCGAGGAACTCGAACGGAATGGCGGAGCTAGTATTCTAAGCAGGGATCGCACGCCAGATACAGCGGAAGCTGTTAGTTTTTCTCAATTGATCAGCCGCCCCGCGACCGGCGGCAGGAATCGGTCGTCGAAGATGTCGCTCGCGGCCGGCCGCTTGCGGAATTTGAAGTCCTGCGCGACCTGGTCGATCGAGCGCTCCAGGCGCAGTGGCTCGATACCGCCGAGACCGTTGCGCTTGACTTCGTCGGTGAGGACGTTGTCGGCGAGCACGGCACGCAGGCGTTCCAGCTCGAGGTCGCGGTCACCGCCGTCGATGCGGCTCGTGGCCTCGTCCGCGGCCCGCGCCGGCTCCTTGACGGTCGCGGCGATGCCGCCGATCAAGGCGCGGAGGAAGCCCTTCACGGCGTCCGGCTTTGCAGCGGCGAAGGCGGCGTTGGCCACCACGGCAAAGCCGTAGGCTTCGCAGCCATAGTCGGCATAACGCAGCACGATGAGGTCGGCTGCCGGCACGCCGCGGTCGCGCAAATTCACCGCCGAGAGATGGCTGAAGCCCGCGACGGCATCGACCTGGCCTGCGGACAGGATCGGCTCGCGCACGGCGGCGCTGATCTTGTGGAATTTGACGTGCGATGTCTTGATGCCATTCTGCTGCGCCAGTGCCGGCCAGAGCCGCATTGAGAGGTCGCCGTCGGCAACGCCGACGGTCTTGCCGTCGAGATCGGCCAAGGTATTGATGCCGCGGCTCCTGCGCGCGACGATCGCGTAGGGCGCGCGGTTGAACAGCACGAACACCGCCTTGACCGGCGCGGTGTCCTCCTTGTCGCGAAACCGGATCAGCTCGTTGATGTCGACGAGCGCAAGCTCGCTGTCGCCCTTGGCGACGCGCGCGAGCGCCTCCGGCGATCCGGTCGCGCTGTTGAATGTCACGTTGAGACGCTCAGTGCTGAACCCGCCGTCCTTCGCCGCAAGGAAGAACGGCGCCATGCTCGCATCGAGCGGGCGGTCGAAGGTGAAGTGGATCGTGACGGAGGGCGGCGCAGCGGGCTCGGCCGCACTGGCATCGCGCGCAATCAGTGTCGCAAGCGAGAGCGAGAGGGCCAGCAGGCAGCGAAACGCGATCGTCTTGAAGTCCGACATCGGTTGCGCCGGTCCCGCATTGTTATGGTTTGGTGACGCTTGCAGCGCCGGCTGGCGTTCAGTTTCCTCCGGCCAACATGAACGGAGGATGAGCGGGGGTTGCGTCACGATTACGCAACCCCGTTCAGCTTGTGTTGGGGTTGGGGAACCCATCTTAGGGCAGAGGTGTTGAGAGGCATGAGCCTGTCTCAAGGCACCAATTCAGGTCCCAAGGAGGGTCCAGGACATGTTTGACAGATTTTCGAAGTTTACCGGCCGTAAGGCCGTTCTCGCCACTGCCGCGGTGCTGGCGCTGACCGCGGTTGCCCCGACAGCCTCCTATGCCGGCGGTCGCCACTGGCATGGCGGAGGCGGCGCGGCCTTTGCCGGCGCGGCCATCGCCGGCGCCATCGGCACCGGCCTTGCGATCGCCGCCACGCGTGACGCCTATGCCTACGACGCCCCCGCCTATTATGGCGGCGGCCCGGTCTACTATGACGACGGTCCGGTCTACTACGGCGGCGACTCCTATATCGGTCCGCGCCCGTACCACCGTTGTGGCGGTCCCTATCAGTCTGCCCAGGGCGGCCAGGGTAATCTTTCGACCTGCTACTAAGCAGAGCGGCCGAGCTTAACCTGAACAGGCCGTCGCGCTTGCCGCGCCGGCCTGTTTTCTGCTTTTATTGCCGTGCGTTAACACGCCCGCCATTTGTTTAGAGTAGCTTTGAGTACCATGAGTGATTCGCTTGAGCGGCTATATCTGGCTGTGCTCGCGGCCAGGGATCTTGATCCGGCAACATCGCGGACGGCCCGGCTTTTTCAGCGCGGGCCCTCGAAAATGGCAAAGAAGCTCGCCGAAGAGGCCATCGAAGTCGTGATCGATGCCGTCAATGGCGACACCGATGCCGTGATCCGGGAAAGCGCCGACCTTTTGTACAATCTCACGGTGCTCTGGGCTTCTGCCGGCGTGCGCCCCGAGGACGTCTGGCGCGAGATGACGCGGCGGGAAGACATGCTCGGCATCGCCGAGAAGCTGCCGAAATCGTCGATGAAATTGCCCAAGGTCGCCTCACCGCGCGTGGCCGCGAGGCGGCCAATCGTCGCGCTCGAGGGCCGTGCCGCGCGCAAGCGCCATTAAAGCGCGATGAGGCCAGGGCGATTGCTCATCGCGCTGTAGCCTCTTGTTTGAGCATCATCTTTTCGGGAAACTGCGGCGCGCCTTTCCCAATCATGCTCGAAACGTCATAATTCACATCAATCTCGGCATGGACAAATCCGTCCCATGGTGCTTCATCGCGGCGCCATGCTGAAACGTATCTACGACTGGTGCATCGACGCCGCCCACAAGCCCTATGCACTCTGGATCATGGGCATTGTGTCTTTCGCTGAAAGCTCATTCTTTCCGGTCCCGCCGGATGTGATGCTGATCCCGATGTCCCTGGCGCGCCCGCAGCGCGCCTGGGTCTATGCGATGGTTTGCACCGTCACCTCGGTGCTCGGTGGCGTCGTCGGCTACGCCATCGGTGCGCTCCTGTTCGATTCGGTCGGCCAATGGCTGATCCAGGTCTACGGCCTCGGCGGCAAGGTCGAGGCTTTTCGCGCCTCCTATGCGGAATGGGGCGCGGTGATCATCCTGCTCAAGGGGTTGACCCCGATCCCCTACAAGCTCGTCACCATCACCTCGGGCTTCGCCGGCTACAACATCGTCCTGTTCATCCTGTGCTCGATCGTCGCGCGCGGCGGACGCTTCTTCATCGTCGCGATCCTGCTCAACCGCTATGGCGACTGGATCCGGGTCAAGATCGAGAAGCATCTCGGACTCGTGGTGGCAGTCGGTGCGGCCGTGCTGGTGCTCGGCTTCGTGGTGGCGATCAAGCTGATCTAGATCCACGACGCTTTGCCGCAGGGCTCGCTTCGGCTACGGTTGCCGTCATGATGGTTCGATCCGGCAATCCCGCCGCGCGGCTGGGGACGCTGATGTCAGCGGTGCTGCTCCTGCTCGGGGCCTGCGGCACCGGGCGGGCGCAGTCGGCGCCGCCGTCGCTTGGCTTGCAGGAGCAAGGGCCGCAGGCTCCGCCGCCGCCCTCGACGCCCGCACCTGCAGAAAATCCCGGGCTGATCAATGAAATGGGCAAGCTGTTCGACAAGCTGCCCTCGATCCTGCCGCCGATCAAAAGCCCCAGTGAAACCATGAACGACCTGTCGCGGCTGGCCAAGCCCTCGACCATGGTGTCGGGGCGTATGGCCTGTCCGGCCTCGTCGAACGGCGCTCCTGACTGCAAGCAGGCCGCCGACCAGCTCTGCCAGAGCAAGGGCTACAAGGAAGGCAAGAGCCTGAACGCCGACTCCGCCGAGAAGTGCTCGGCCAAGGTCCTGATCCCGGGCCGGCAACGCAAACCGGACGACTGCCGCACCGACACTTTCGTGACAAGCGCGCTGTGCCAGAACTGACGGACGTCGCGCGAGCAACAAGGAGCGCCCATGAGTCGCACGGAGCAGGACTTCCTCGGACAGCGTGAGATCGCCGACGACATCTACTACGGCGTCCAGACCATCCGGGGTAAGGAGAACTTCCACATCACCGGCATTCCGATGAACCAGGAGCCTTACTTCGTGAAGGCGCTCGGTTACGTCAAGAAGGCCGCCGCGATGGCCAATCGCGATCTCGGCGCGATCGATGCCAGGGTCGCTGACGCCATCATCCTCGGCTGCGACCGCGTCATCGCCGGCGACATGATGGACCAGTTCGTCACCGACTTCATCCAGGGCGGCGCCGGCACCTCCACCAACATGAACGCCAACGAGGTGATCGCGAACCTCGCGCTGGAATCGCTCGGCTTCGGCAAGGGCGACTACCAGCACGTCAGTCCCAACGATCACGTCAATTACGGCCAGTCGACCAACGACACCTATCCGACCGCCTTCCGTCTCGCGCTGATCCTGCGGCTCGAGAGCTACATGACGGCGCTGCGGCAGCTCCAGGAAGCCTTCTTCACCAAGGGCCGCGAGTTCGACCGCGTGCTGAAGATGGGCCGTACGCATCTCCAGGACGCGGTGCCGATGTCGCTCGGCGCCGAATTTCGCGGCTGGGGCACCACCATGGGCGAGGAGGTTGATCGCATCTCCGAGGCACGGGCGCTGCTGCGCGAGATCAATCTCGGCGCTACCGCGATCGGCACCTCCGTCACGGCGGCGCACGGTTATCCCAAGCTCGCCGTCCGGCATTTGAGCGCCCTGACGGGCGTCGACTTCATCCTCGCCGGCGACCTCGTCGAGGCGACCTCGGACACCGGCGCCTATGTGCAGCTTTCGGGCGTGCTGAAGCGCACGGCCAGCAAGCTGACGAAAATCTGCAACGACATCCGCCTGCTCGCTTCCGGCCCGCGTGCCGGCTTCAACGAGATCAACCTGCCGCAGCTGCAGCCCGGCTCATCGATCATGCCGGGCAAGGTCAATCCCGTGATCCCCGAAGTGGTCAACCAGACCAGCTTCCTCGTCATCGGTCTCGACACTACGGTGACCTTGGCAGCTTCCGCCGGCCAGCTCCAGCTCAATGTGATGGAGCCCGTGATCTCGTTCGCGCTGTTCTTCTCGATCCGCACCATGGAGCGCGCGGTCAACTCCTTGCGCGAAAACTGCGTCGTCGGCATCACCGCCAACGAGGAGCACACCCGCAACATGGTGCTGAACTCCCTCGGCATCGTCACCGTGCTGAAGCCGCTGCTCGGCTACAAGCAGTGCGCCGAGATCGCGCGCGAGGGCTACAAGAGCGGCAAGTCGCTGCACCAGATCGTGGTGACCGAACGCAAGCTGCTGACCCAGGAGAAGTGGGACGAGATGTTCTCGTTCGAGCGGCTGATCAATCCGGATATGATCGGGTAGGGCTGTCAGTGGCCACAGCTCTCTCCTCGTCATTGCGAGGAGGCTCTTGCGACGAAGCAATCCAGGACTGTTTCCTCGGAGGCAGTCCTGGATTGCTTCGCTGCGCTCGCAATGACGGAGGGGCGGAATTCCGCGCGTTGGAATTGCGGCAATGGCCGCCGCCGCGACGGCATAACGCAATACTTGACAGTGGAAAGATTGCCTTGTTGGTATGGCTCCCAACGTCAGCCTGACCGCCAAAAGAGGATCGTTTCGCAAATGTCCATGCCTGCCTTGTTCAAAGGGCGCCTGTCGATCCCCGTGATCGGCTCGCCGCTCTTCATCATCTCGGTGCCTGATCTGGTGATCGCGCAGTGCAAGGCGGGTGTGGTCGGCTCGTTCCCGTCGCTGAACGCGCGGCCGCCGGAGCTGCTCGACGAATGGCTGGCACGGATCACCGAAGAGGCTCGCGGCGTATGACCGGGCCCATCCGGACAAGCCGTCGGCGCCGTTCGCGGTCAACCAGATCGTGCACAAGTCGAACAACCGGCTCGACCACGACATGCAGCTCTGCGCCAAGTACAAGGTGCCGATGATCATCTCCTCACTCGGTGCGCGCGAGGAGCCTCAACCAAGCCGTTCACGGCTGGGGCGGCATCGTCTTCCACGACGTCATCAACCAGAAATTCGCCCACAAGGCGATCGAGAAGGGCGCCGACGGCCTGATCCTGGTCGCGGCCGGGGCGGGCGGCCATGCCGGCACGATCTCGCCGCTGGCCTTCGTTGCCGAGACGCGGAAATGGTTCGACGGCCCGATCGCGCTGTCGGGCGCCATCGGCAACGGCAAGGCGATCCGCGCCGCGCGCATCCTCGGCGCCGACTTCGCCTATATCGGCTCGGCCTTCATCGCGACCAAGGAAGCCAACGCGGTCGAGAAGTACAAGGAGATGATCGCGGGCTCGACGGCCGACGACATCGTCTATTCCAATCTCTTCACCGGCGTCCACGGCAACTATTTGAAGCCCTCGATCCTCGCCGCCGGCATGGATCCGGAAAACCTGCCAACCTCCGATCCCTCCAAGATGAATTTCGGCACCGACGCCTCCGGCGAGCGCGCCAAGCCGAAGGCCTGGAAGGAGATCTGGGGCTCCGGCCAGGGCATCGGCAGCGTCGACGGCATCTTGCCTGCCGCCGAGCTGATTGCGCGTTTCAAGAAGGAATACGACGAAGCGATCGATCCGCCGTTGTGAGCGGCGTCGTCCGTATCTCCATCACCCGTCGTCCCGGACAAGCGCGCCCTAAGCGCGCGCCGATCCAGGACCCCCGCGCGAGCGCTTCGCTCGTCGCGATAATCACGGGGAGTAGTTTGACGAAGGCTCGTCGTGACGAGTCTCGCGCGACAACTTCTCCCTGGGGTAATGCGTCCCTGCTTTCGCAGGGACGACAGCTTTTGCCGAGCTCCGATTGTCCAAGCCAACCGAGATTTGAGCGATGACCGCGATCTACCGCGTCGACGGCAACGACGTCGTCACCAGTCCGAATGCCGCCGGTCCCTGGGACCGGCGCATGCAGCACGGCTCGGCGCCGGCGTCGCTGGTGACGTGGGCAGCCGAGCGCATTCCGACGCCTGTTGCAATGGACATCGCGCGCGTCACCATCGACCTGATGCGCCCGGTGCCGGTGGCGCCGCTCACGATCGAGACCGAGGTCCTGCGCGAGGGCCGCAAGATCCAGCTCTGCAATATCAAGCTGCTGGCCGATGGCGTGCAGGTTGTCGGCGCAACCGTGCTCAAGATCAGGCGCCAGGCCTTGAGCCTGCCCGATGATGTCGAGGAGCTTCCGGTCACGCTGCCGTCGCCGGAGGACTCGCTGGTCGAGGACGGCCACGCCGCCACCAGCCCGTTCGTGCGTTCGGTCTCGATGCGGGCTGCGCGCGGCCGCTTCGGTCAGGCCGGCGCCGGCGCGATCTGGTTTCGCGTCGACCATCCGCTGATCGAAGGCGAAGCAATCTCGCAGGCCATGCGCGCCGTGGTCGCCGCCGATTTCTCCAACGGCACCGCCTCGACGCTCGACTTCCGGAGCTGGACCTACATCAACGCCGACCTCACGGTGAGCCTTGCGCGCCAGCCGGTCGGTGAGTGGATTTTGCTCGACGGTGAGTCCTGGATCGGCCCCGACGGCGCGGGCCTCGCGATGTCACGGCTCGCCGACCGGCAAGGTTATTTCGGCCGCGCGGTGCAGAGCCTCGTGATCGAGAAGCGGTGAGGCGCTGGCGCATGCGGGCGCTTGAACGGCAGGCTTCCGCCGCCGCGGAAGGGATGCAAGGTCGTGTTCGACCAAGGCATCCTGCCAGTTCACATTCCGTAGAAGATCTTGATCTCCCACAGCACCACGATGATAGCCGTGATCAACGTGACCGCGGCGACTGCACTTTCCAGGGAAGCGACTCTCATAGCTTACTCCGCTTCCCAGCCCCATCAGCGGTCTAGGTGATTCCCGGATTCGCGGGCAATCGCGCGAGGCTCCCCGGCGTGCGATCCGTCGTACGTTGTGGTGCGGGCGCCACAACTACACCGTAGAATCCCGGGGTATTCACCCCACCATCCGGTCCCGGCCGCTCCAGAAGCCCGCGCGCAGCACCTTCTTGTCGACCTTGCCGACGCCGGTCATCGGCAGCTGCTTGACGAACTGGATCTGCTTGGGCGCATGCGCCGAGCCTTTTCGCACCTTGACCAGTTCGATCAGCTCGTCCGGATCGGGCCTTGCGCCCGCGCGCGGCACGACGATGGCGGTGACGGCCTCGCCCCATTTCTCGTCGGGAATGCCGACGACCGCGACCATGGCGACATCGGCGTGCTGCGACAGCACGTCCTCGACCTCGCGCGGAAAGATGTTGAAGCCGCCGGAGACGATCATGTCCTTCTTGCGGTCGAGGATGAACATGTAGCCGCGCTCATCGCGGCGTGCGATGTCGCCGGTGTGGACCCAGCCGTTCTTCAGCGTTTCGGCGGTGATGTCGGGCCGCTTCCAATATTCGGCCATGACATGCGGAGCGCGCACGCAGATCTCGCCGGCTTCGCCGGTCTTCACTTCTTGATCGTCGTCGTCGAGGATCCTGACCTCGCAGGCCGCGATCGGGAAGCCGCAGGACAAGAACAGCTCCGGAGTCTTGGGATCGTGATCTGCCTTGCGCAGCACCGAGACCGGATAGCATTCGGTCTGGCCGTAGAGCTGCGAGAACACCGGCCCGATGCGCTCGATGCCCTCGACCAGCCGGCTCGGTGACATCGCCGACGCCCCGTAGAGCACGAGCTCGAGCGAGGAGAGGTCGGTTTTGCCGAGCGCAGGATGGTCGAGCAGGACGTAGATCATGGTCGGCACGAACAGCGTGAAGTTGATGCGCTCGCGTGCGATCGTGGTCAGCACGGCCTCGGGATCGAATCCCCTGAGCATGTGCACGGTGCCGCCGCGCATCAGGGTCGGCAGCACCTTGGTGCCGGCGACATGGCTGATCGGCGCGACCGTGAGATAGCGGGCCGCGTCGGGGATCTCGAAATCGGCGAGGATCGCAGCGGCCGCTCCGGCATTCTCGCGGTGATAGCGCAGCGCGCCCTTGGATTTGCCCGTTGTGCCGCCGGTGTAGTTCAGCGTGGAGAGATCGTCCGGGCCAGCGAGGTTCCGCGCGCTGGCGTGCCCTGCGCTCTCGATGGCCGCCAGCAGATCGACGCCGTAGCCGGCCGGTCCCATGGTGAAGACCGCCTTCAGCCGGGTTGCCCTCGCGGCGAGCTCGCCACCGCGGTCGCGGAAGGCGGCCGCGTCGACCACCAGCATCTCGGCTTCGGAATCCTCGAGCTGGAACAGCTGGTCCTCCAGCGATCCCAACGGATGCAGCCAGGTGACGCAGAGCCGCGACAATTGCGCGGCGACGCCCGCACACCAAGTGTCGGCGCGGTTCGCGGTGAGGAAGGCGACGCGCGCGCCGGCCGGCAATCCGAGCCGCATGAACACGCTCTGGATGCGTCCGATCAGATCGATCGTGCCCTGATAGCTCAGCGATCCCTCGGGCCATGCGAAAGCAGTGCGGCCGGGATGGCGCGACAGTGCCCGTAGCGTCTGCGCGCAAGTCGGGGACGATGCGTGGAGCGGATCGGACATATGTTTCCTCGTTGCTTTGTCACCGGCTTCTGACGTGCCAATGTTGTCGGCAACGCTAGCACAGGGAAGCCAGAGCGACAGGGAGATTTGGGTGACGTCCGATCGACTGCAACGATTTCGCGATCGTCTCGCGCTGCCTTTGATCGCAGCGCCGATGTTTCTGGTGTCGGGCGTCGAGTCTCATGGTCGCAGCCTGCCGGAGCGGCGTGGTCGGCAGCTTCCCCACCGCCAATTGCCGCAGCACGGACCAGCTCGACACATGGCTCACGGACATCGAAGCGCGGCTGCGCCAGCACGAGCAACAGGCCGGCCGCAAAGCGGCACCGTTCTGCCCGAACCTGATCGTGCACCGCTCCAATGCTCGGCTCGAGCAAGATCTCGCAATGCTGCTCCGGCACAAGCCGGAGATCGTCATCACGTCGGTGGGCTCGCCGGCGCCGGTCTTGAAGCCGCTGCACGACACCGGCGCACTGGTGCTGGCGGACGTCGCTTCGATCCGCCACGCCGAGCGCGCGGCGGAGGCAGGTGCCGATGGGCTGGTGCTGCTCACCGCGGGCGCGGGCGGGCAGACCGGCTGGCTCAACCCGTTCGCCTTCGTCCGTGCGGTGCGCGCGTTCTACGACGGCATCGTCGTGCTCGCCGGCGGCATCAGTGACGGCCATGCGCTGCATGCGGCCGAAGTGCTCGGCTGCGATCTCGCTTATATGGGCACCAAGTTCATCGCGACGCGCGAGAGCATGGCGGACGACCGTTACAAGCAGATGCTGGTCGAGAGCAGCGCCGACGACATTCTCCTCACCACGGCATTCACGGGTTTGCAGACCAGCATGCTGAGACCGTCGATCGTGGCAGCCGGGCTCGATCCCGACGATTTGCCGGCGCGTGGCGCGATCAACATCGCCGAGGATATCGACGTCGCCGCGCGCGAAAACCGGCCGAAGCGCTGGCGCGACATCTGGAGCGGCGGGCATTCCACCTCCGGTGTCACCGACGTGCTTGCCGTTGGCGATCTCGTCGCGCGAACGACGGCCGAATACCGGGCGGCGAGGGCGCACCTGTCCCCGTAGAATTGCGGGCCGGCATTCCGATCAAAGTTAATCGAGCGCTCGCTCGGCATGCCTCATTTAACGGCGGATTAACCAAGGCCCGCCAACAATCCCCTCACGGCCGCCAATCAGGACCGAGAGGGACAGGCGATGGATTTCGATTATCTCAACAGCAAGACAGCCGCGACGCTGGACGAAATCCGCGTCCGTGTCGCCCATGCGCTGGCCCGTCATCCGCTCTGCCGAAATGTGCGCTTCGACATCGTCAGCGTCCCCGGACCCGCCGGGGCGGCAATTGGACGGTGGCCCTGCAATCGGTCGAGCCGCGGGCGGTCTGGGAGGCCTCGGAAATCGTTGCGGACATCCAGGATGCCTACGTTCTGTCGGTAGCCGCCTGATTTCCTTGGCTTTTTGCGCGATCTGTCGCCGCAGGCACATTGATTGTCGCAACGAAGGCACACTCAAGCCTTAATTCGTTCCTTTTTCGCGGGCAACGTTAACAAACTCGTGAAGCGGCGGTTCCCGGAGAGACGTTTGTCCAAAGCCATCACCATCGTTGTGCTGACCTGCTTTCTCGTCCTCGGCGCCGCCACCACCGCCATTCTAGGCCGCGACAGCGTGCCCAGCGTCAGCGAAGAGATGATCTCGCAGGCGCCTCCGCCAAAATCCCTCGCCGCCAATCGCGCCGCCAAGGCGGACCGTCTGGTACCGACCCTGGCGCTGGCTTCGGCCGCGATCGAGCCGGTCCAGGTGCCGGCTGACCGGCTGTCGCAGGCCCCCTTGTTGGCCGAGCCGCTGCGCCAGGCTTTTGCCGCAGCGACGCCGAACGATTTCCCGATGCCCAAGTCCGCGCCGGCCGTGTCCGAAGCGCCCGCCGCGGCGGAAATTCCCGCGGTCGAAGTTCCGGCCAAGCCGAAGGTGGTCGCCAAGCCGCAGCCGCAAAAACATTACACCCTGCTGTCCGACGCGCAGATCTCCGGCATCAGGGATCGCCTGAAACTGTCCTCGTCGCAGGAATATTACTGGCCTTCGGTCGAGACCGCGCTGCGCAACGTCGTCCGCAAGATCTCGGCCAACAAGCTCTCCAATCCGAACGCGCCGCCCAGCGCGCAGATCGATCCGAATTGCGACGAGGTCCAGCAGTTGAAGTCGGCCGCCATGCCGCTGCTGTTCCAGCTGCGTGACGATCAAAAGGAAGAAGTGCGCAAGCTCGCTCGCCTCATCGGGCTCGAAAAAGTCGCGCAACAGATCTGACACTCAAGTTCCTTCGGGAACTGCTTCCCAAGTCAGGAACATCCGGCAATCGACGCGCGTTGCTCGCCCCAAAGAGGGAGTGGATCAATGCGCGCCTCGACAGCCTATTTCGTCGGTGCCGGAACCATCGTCGCCGCCATCGCCATTGGTCTCGGCGGCGGCATCGTCGCCGGCAACATCATGAATCCGATCGCGCCCAAGCAGGGCCCGGACACCAGCAAGATGGCGCAACGCGCCGAAGCCGCCGGCGCGCCGGCGGCGACCACGACGCCCTCGGAACGCGTCAATTATCTCAAGGGCACGCAGGCCTTCGGCGCGATCGTTGCGACGCCCGCGCAGGCCGAAGCCAAGCCCGAAATAAAGCCCGAAGCCGCAGGGCCCGATGCGACACCCGCTCAGGCGAACGCCGAGCCGCCGGCGCCGCCGCCCTCACAAGCAGCTGCGGTTGAACAGTCCAAGGAACAGTCGAAGCCGGCCATCGCATCGTCTTCGAAGGCCGTAAAACCGATCGAGCAGCAGGCCTCGGCAGACCCGGCTTCTTCACCGGAGAACGCCTATGCCAAGGCGAGAGATTCCGATGTGAAACGCGCCTCCTCGGAACGGCGCCGGATGGAGCGCCGCGAGCGCTGGGCCGAGCGCCGCCATTACGATACCCGGGAGCAGCGCGGCATGCGCGACCGCACCGATTGGGACGACGTCGCGCGCAACATCCGTGAGGATTCCGATTCGCGCGACTACGCCAGCCGGCCACGCGGCGGTTTCCCGCAAATCAGGCTGTTCGGCTCCGACGACGACTAGGGCTCGGCCGTCGATGATCGCGCGCCCATATTGCGCCGTGGTCACGCCAGTCCCGCGCGCCGCAATCCTTCCAGATAATGGGCGCGATCCTCATCGCGCAGCATCGGCAGCTCGCATGTGATCCAGCCGAGCGAGACCCCGGGCTGAGCGCGGCGCAGGCCTTCCAGCGCGGACGCCGCGAGCGACGGATTTCCCGCCATGCCGGCGGCAGCTGTCAGCACGCGGTGTGCGCCGACGAAATCGCTGCGTTGGCGCATCGACTCGCGCGCCATCTGCAGGGCTCCCTGATAGTCGTGGCCGACGAAGCGGGCATAGGCCGCAACTCCGCAATAGATCGCCGCGAGCGGGTCGCGTGGGCTCAGCCGTAGCGCTCGGCGCGCGGCGGCATCGCCGTCCTGCCATCGCCCGGCGTAGCAGAGTGTCACGCCGTAAAAGGCATGCGCCATCGCGAAGTTCGGATTGAGCTGCAGCGCCAGCTCGAACTCGGCGAGCGCATCGTCGAAGCGGCGGCGAAACAGGTAAGTGTAGGCGAGGCCGTGATGAGCGAAGGCGTCCTCGCGATCGGCCTCGACCGCGGCAAGGGCTGCGCGCTCGGCAACCGGCACGGTCGCGGCCATGTCCGCCCAGCCCATATGCGCGCCGAAGATGTGGCTGGTCGCGAGCAGGCCGAGCGCCTTGCCATAGGCGGGATCGATCGCGACGGCCTTTTCCAGCAGAGCCTGCGCCGCTGCGTTGTCCTCACGGGTGATGCGCCAGTGATGCGACAATGCGCGCATCACGAGGTCCCAGGCGTCGAGACTCCCCGGCGGCTTCTGCTGGGCGCGAAAGTTTTCGGCGGCGTAGAGCTGCGGCTCGATCGCGGCGACGATCGCCTCGGTGATCTCGTCCTGCACGGCGAAGATGTCGGCGAGTTCGCGATCGTAGCGCTCGGCCCAGAGATGGCTGCCGGTCGAGACGTCGTTGAGCTGGGCCGAGATGCGTACCCGATCGCCGCTCCGCCGCACGCTGCCTTCGACCACGTAGCGCACGCCGAGCTCGCGCGCGACCTCGCTGATGTGCACGGCGCGGCCCTTGTAGACGAAGGTGGAGTTGCGCGCGACGACGAAGAACCAGCGCAGCTTCGACAGCGCGGTGATGATGTCCTCGCTGATGCCGTCGGAGAAATAATCCTGTCCGGCCTCGCCGCTCATGTTGGTGAACGGCAGCACGGCGATCGCGGGCCGCTCGGGAAGCGGAAGCGCCGCGCGCGGCACCCATGCGGTACGGCCAGGGGCGGCCGCGATCGCATCCCCCTTGGCCTCGACGTCGCCGACGAAGCGAAACCCCTTGCGGGCGATGGTGCGGATCAGGGCCTGGCTGGCGCCGGTGTCGCCGACCGCCTTGCGCGCCGCGTTGATCCGGCTGGTCAAAGTGGATTCGGAAACGCTGCGCCCGTGCCAGATCTTGTCGATCAACTCGTCCTTGCTGACCACGCGGTCGCGGTTCTGCATGAGATGGACGACGAGATCGAAGACCTGCGGCTCCACGGCAACGGGAACCTGCTCGCGGCTCAGCTCGCGCCGGTCGGTATCGAGAAGATGATCCCGGAACAAAAACTGCACGTCGAAAACTCAGGCTTCATGACGAAACAGGCAAGCAAAACGACAAAAATGAAATTTGGGTCGAAAATCATGAGTCTGCCGACGGGCATGCTTGGTTCACCACGATCGCGCGATGGCAGCCATGCGGTTTGCGGACGGGAATAAAACCGTGACGGGATTCCGTCCAAGCGCCGGAGACGCGATGGTCTGTAGCCCGGATGAGCGAAGCGACATCCGGGGCGGGTCGTCCCGAATATCGCTTCGCTCATGCGGGCTACGCAGACCGCTTCGCTCCGGCACCTCGGGATGACGGTACGGAACGAAGTGCTCGCAGCGTTATGCGCGACGAATGTGTGGCGAAACTGCGAATGTCCATTGCCGAGCTGCGCGGCCTGCGTAAGCTATCGCCCACTGCAAACACCAACCACGAAGAAACGCCCATGCCCGCCGTCCCAGCGTCCACCACCGTGCTCGATTCCATGCTGTTCCGCGACGCCTTCGGGACGCCCGAGATGCGCGAGGTGTTCTCCGACGTCGCGCTCGTGGCGCGCTACGCGGAGGTCGAGGTGGCGCTGGCGAAGGCGGAGGCGAAGTGCGGCGTGATCCCGCAGCAGGCGGCCGAGGCGATCGCGGCGCGGACGGACGTCGCCACGCTCGATTTCGATCTGCTCAGGCAGGAGACCGACATTGTCGGCTACCCGATCCTTCCCTTGGTCCACCAGATGGCGAAGCAATGCGGCGAGGCCGGCCGCTACGTGCATTGGGGCGCGACGACCCAGGACATCATGGACACCGCCGTCGTGCTGCAGCTCCGCGCTGCGCTTGAGGTCGTCGCACGTGACATCGCCGAGCTGCGCAAGATCCTCGCCGACTTGTCCAGGCGCCATCGTGATACGCCGATGGCGGGCCGCACGCACCTGCAGCAGGCACTGCCGGTCACCTTCGGCTACAAGACCGCGATCTGGCTCGCCATGTTCGATCGCCACGCCGAGCGGCTTACGCAACTGAAGCCGCGGGTGCTGGTCGGCCAATTCGCCGGCGCCGCCGGGACGCTGGCCTCGCTCGGCGACAAGGGTTTTGAGGTTCAGGAAGCCCTGTGCGCCGAGCTGAAGCTCGGCGTTCCCGCCTCGACCTGGCACGTCGCGCGCGATGGTTTTGCGGAAGCCGTGAATTTCCTTGCCCTGGTCACCGGCTCCCTCGGCAAGATCGCGCTCGACATCATGATCATGGCCTCGACCGAGTTCGCCGAGGTCTACGAGCCTTTCGTCAAGGGCCGCGGCGCTTCCTCGACCATGCCGCAGAAGCGCAACCCGATCTCGTCGGAACTGATGCTGGCGGCGTCCAAGGCGGTGCGCCAGCATGCCGGCCTGATGTTGGATGCGATGGTGCAGGATTTCGAGCGCGCCACCGGCCCCTGGCACGCCGAATGGATGGCGATTCCCGAAAGCTTCGTGCTGACCGCCGGCGCGCTGCACCAGGCGAAGTTCGCGCTCGCGGGCCTCATCGTGGACGAGGCGAAGATGAACGAGAATCTCGCCGTCAGCCGCGGCCTGATCGTGGCCGAAGCTGTCATGATGGGGCTTGCGCCGCAGCTCGGCCGGCAGGAGGCGCACGACGTGGTCTATGACGCCTGCCGTGAGGCCAACGAGAAGGGCTTGAGTCTGGCCGATGCGCTGTCGGCGGACAAGCGGATCGCGAGCCGCATCGATCGTGCCACAATCGAGGCGCTCACCTCACCAAAAAATTACCTCGGACTCGCGCCCGCCATGGTCGACCGGGTGCTGAAATCGGCAACGCGTTGAAAACCAAAATGCGCGAAACTGCGTATCTTCTCCGTGTCGCAAGGTGCTCGCGCACTTGCGTCTCGCGATGCTAGACTTAGATTGACCAAGAGACTTTCGGCAGAGGGCCCGGCATGACTGATCACCGCAATTCCACCACTCCCATCGATCCCGTCAAACTCGACCGGCTGGCCGAAGTCGCGGTGAAAGTGGGCCTGGGCTTGCGGCCGGGACAGGATCTGCTTCTGACGGCGCCGGCGATCGCGTTGCCACTGGTGCGTCGGATCGCCGTGCATGCCTACAAGGCCGGCGCCGGTATCGTGACGCCGATCCTGTCGGACGAGGAGATGACGCTGGCGCGCTACCGCCACGGCCACGACAACAGTTTCGATCGTGCCGCCAATTGGCTCTACGAGGGCATGGCCAAGGCGTTCTCGGAGAATACCGCGCGCCTTGCCATCGTCGGCGACAATCCGATGCTGCTGTCCGGCGAAGATCCGTCCAAGGTGGCGCGCGCGAGCAAGGCCAATTCGATGGCCTATCAGCCGGCGCTGGAAAAGATCGTCAATTTCGACACCAACTGGAACATCATCGCCTATCCGAGCCCGTCCTGGGCGAAGCAGGTGTTCCCTGGCGATCCCGAGGACGTGGCGATCGGCAAGCTGGCGGACGCGATCTTCGCGGCCTCGCGCGTCGACCGCGAGGATGCGATCGGCAATTGGGCGAGCCACAATGCGGTGCTGCGCGAGCGCACCAACTGGCTCAACGGCCAGCGCTTCCGCGCGCTCCAGTACAACGGACCCGGCGTCGACCTCACCATCGGACTTGCCGACGGCCATGAATGGGAAGGCGGCGCCTCGTCCGCCAAGAACGGCATCAGCTGCAACGCCAATATCCCGACCGAAGAGGTCTTCACCACGCCGCATTGCCGTCGCGTCTACGGCCATGTCGTGAGCTCGAAGCCGCTGTCCTACCAGGGCACGCTGATCGACAATATCGCGGTGCGGTTCGAGGACGGCAAGATCGTCGACGCCAAGGCCTCGCGCGGCGCGGAGGTGCTGAACAAGGTGCTCGACACCGACGAGGGCGCGCGCCGGCTCGGCGAAGTCGCGCTGGTGCCGCATTCCTCGCCGATCTCGCAGAGCGGACTGTTGTTCTACAACACGCTGTTCGACGAGAACGCAGCCTCTCACATCGCGCTCGGCCAGTGCTATTCGAAATGCTTCGTCAATGGCGCTCAGCTCACGCCGCAGCAGATCGCGGCGCAGGGCGGCAACCAGAGCCTGATCCACATCGACTGGATGATCGGCTCGGCCGAGACCGATATCGACGGCATCCTCCCCGACGGCAGCAAGGTGCCGGTGTTCCGCAAGGGCGAGTGGGTGAAGTAAGACGTCACCTCTCCGGTAGGACAGAGCAATCGCACATGCTTCCCTGCGGCCATCCTTCGAGACGCCCGCTTTAGGCGGGCTCCTCATCAGGATGAGGACGGAGGGCGTGGCAGTTGGTTCAGCGGGCCTCGGTGTCGATGAGCCTCACCCCGAGGAGCCTGCGCGGCAGGCGTCTCGAAGGACCAGGCGCGCGCTCGATCTCTGCCGAACAGCTCACGCCGCCGCATTGCGCAGCATTGGATTGCTGTCGATGCTGAAGCGGTTGAACAGTGTGGTGAACGGGCTGCCGTCGGTGGCTCGCACGATGGTGTCGGAGGCGGCGACCGCCTCGTAGAGTGCGCCGACGGGATCGTCCGCCTCGCCGAGGCCGAGGTTCTTGCGGATCTCCGCGCGGGCCTCGTTGACGTCGTCCTCGTCGTCGAGTGTGGCCTCCAGCGCCTCCGCCGCGCGTCGCATCTCCTGGAGTTCACCGCCGCCGGAAAATTTGAGGATGTCGAGCCAATAGGGACGGGCGACCACGAGCTGGATGAATGCCTCGAAACTGTCCGCGATAATTCCTGCTCGGCCCTCTGACGAGACGTAGAGCACGTTCTGCGGCGGCAGCAGCACGAACGCGCCGCCGGAGCCGTCGCTGCCGATCTGCCGGGGGGTCTCGATGCCGTCGATGGTGAACCAGGGCTCCTCGTCCGGCACGAAGGAGACATCGAGGCTGGCGAGCCGGGCGACGACCGCGCGATGGGTTGTCACAACCTCGGGCGTGAGGGGCATCGGAGTAGCTCCGTTTTGGTGCTTCCGCGCACTTTGTCGCACCCCAAAAGGGATCGGTTCATGTGCGCGAATTTGCAGGGAAATCGCGACGTTAACCGTTTTCGCGCCTGCAACTTCCGGCTGATTTTCGAGGCCTGCGTAATAAAGAATTAAAAACCGATGACTAGCGTTCCCGACATCTTTCGAAACAATCCGGGCCGAGACCCGGCCATACATATTATATCCCCTGGGGAAGAAGATGTCGCGTTCATTGATTGAAATCGGTAGTTGCAATGTCGACCTCGAGCTGCGGCCGATCGAGCCGTCCTGGATCATCGAGGGCAACCCGGTGTCGCGCTCGCACATCCTGTCCACCAGCGCCGACGGCACCGCCTCGACCATCATCTGGCACTGCACCGAAGGCCGCTTCAACTGGTATTACGATATCGACGAGACGATCATGATCATGGAAGGATCGATCGTGCTCGAAAGCGAAGGCATGCCGCCGAAGCGCTACGGCCCCGGCGACGTCATTTTCTTCCGCGACGGCGCGCATGCCAAATGGCATGTCGAAGGCTACGTCAAGAAGATCGCCTTCTGCCGCAAGACCAATCCCGTGATGATCGGCTTCCTGATCCGCGTCGTCAACAAGCTCAAGAAGATCTTCGCCTTCACCGGCGAGCGCCGCCCGGCATCGCTGATGGGCGCCGGCTAGAGCTCGCATAAGGTTTCAAGGACGCTTCCCAGCGGCCACGACGAAGAGGGGCCGGGATCACATCCCGGCCCCTCTTCTCGTTACGAGGGCAGTTCGAGCCGGTAGACATCGGTTGCGGTCTGCGAGAACAGGGCCGTCTTCTCGGCCTCGCTCAGTGGCGCGGCGATCCGCTTGAAGGCGTTGAAGATCACCTGGTAGCTGCACTGGCCCTTGTCCGGAGGGAAGTTGCTCTCGAACATCGCCCGCTTGACGCCGAACGCTTCGATGCAGGTCTCGACATAGGGGCGCCACGCCGCGGCAAGCTCCTCGGAGGACGGCGGCCTTTCGCGCAGATGGAAGTCGTAGCCGAGCAGGCACATCGCGAGGCCACCGAGCTTCACCACCACGTTCTCGCATTTGGCGATCTCCAGGATCGAGTCGCGCCATTGCGCAAACACCTCCTCGCGCCGTCCCGCGAAGCGGCCGACCCCGGCCGGGCCGCCGCAATGGTCGAGCACGATCCTGGTGTCGGGGAAGGCGCGCGCCAGCTCGGTCAGCTCGCCGATCTGCGGATGGAACAGCCAGGCATCGAAGCTCAGGTTCAGTGGCGCAAGACAGGCAAAGCCATTGCGGAAGGTCGGATCCTGCAGCAATCCCTTCGGCCTGCTCGCATACATGCCGGCGACGACGGGGTCTTCGTCCCAGGCCGAGGAATGCCGGATGCCGCGGAAGCGGCCATTGCCGGCGGCGATCTCGGCTTCCAAAACCGGCTTCGCCGCATCGCCCAGCAGAAGGTTCGCATGGCTGACGATGCCGGCGCAGATCGCGGCCTTGCCGTAACCACCGCTGGCGCTCATCGCCGCGACGCCGTTGGCGAACTCGACCTCGCCGACGGGCCGCAACGCTTCGGGCCCGTGCGCGCGGTACATCGAGCGGCAATCGACATAGACGGTGGCAATGACATTGTGGCCGGAGGCGATGTCGTCCGCCATCTCCTCGATCAGATAGCGGTGGCCGCGATTCCAGAGATGGTGATGAGGATCGACGATCGGCCGCGAGGGATCCATGATCTCCTCCTGATGCAGCGCGAGCCAGTCCTCGCGCGGCTCGACGAACAGCCCGCTCGTATTGGCGGGCAAACCGCTTGCAGCCATCGAAATTCGCTCCCTCATGCATTTTGTGCAGGGAGCCTAGCACCTGATGTCTCAGCAAAGCAGCGCGCGTTGCTCAGAGCCCCATGGCAGCGAAGGAGGAGGTGCGCTCCCTCTCCCGCTTGCGGGGAGGGTTGGGGTGGGGGTGTTTCCGCAATGGGACACTCCCAATGCGGAGAAAGCCCCACCCGGCGCTACGCGCCGACCTCCCCGCAAGCGGGAGAGGTTGCAGCGAGCCCGGAGTCGCGGACCCAACGAAACAGCTGTCAGATCCTAGTCCGCCGCTTCGCCTTCATATCGACCATGAGCCGCCAATCCGTGGCCGCGGCAGGCTTGACCTCGCCGAGCCAGTGAAAGGAATCGCCCGTGATCTCCGTAAAGCTCCAGCGCGTCAGCTCGCCGGCCTCCGTCGTTCCCTCCTGCACGATGTCCTGCCCCTGGGGTCGACCGATCTGCTGGCGGAAGACGCAGCGCGCGGGATCGAACCAGCAGATCCGCCACGCGGACATGGTAGGATCGTAGACGCGCAGCGTCGTGCCGTACCAATTGCCGGCGATCGGAAAGGCCGGTGCGCCCGCGGGCCGGGGGATGATCCAGACATCCTGCACGGCACGGCCCTCCAGCACCCAGCCGAAATGGATTTCGCCGGGCGCCTTGTGTTTCGTCCCGTCGGGTCCATGGGAGGTGACCTCGGCATCCCAGTCGCCGACGAAGCGACCGTAGAGCTGCAGTGCCGCGGCGTGCTCGGGATTGGGGCCGTCGGCGTGTAACAACCTCGCAAAGTCAGTCATGGCGATCTCCTGTCGCGAGGAGATCAGCACCGAAGGGCGGCGGCCGGCTTGGAGAAAATTGCGGCTCAGACGCCGTCGAGGATGATCACCGTCGGCTTCGACGGCAGCGCATCCCGCGACATCCGGAACGACCGTCCGGTGCGGCGGTCGATCTCGAACTGCTGGCCGATGCGCTGCATGAAGTCGTCGAGCGGGGTGGCGAAGCGGTGCATCGGCAGCACCACCGAGGTGCGCAACCGCTTGGTGATCTCGGAGACGCCGCCCAGCGACATGGTGTAAGTGCCGTCGATCGGCACCATCACGATGTCGAGCCGCCCGATCTGGGCGAAATGGCTGTCGTCGAGCTTGTGGTGGAGGTGGCCGAGATGGCCGATGCAGAGGCCCGCGACCTCGAAGATGAAGATCGAATTGCCGTCGCGAATCATGTCGGTGCCGGCATCGTCGCCGAAATAGCGGCGGATGTCGGTGGTGACGTTTCGGATGAAGGTGTCGCCGATGCGCTCCGATACGATCGCCGGCTTGCCGTCTTCGCTCCAGCCATGCAGCACGTGAGGAATGCGCTTGTCGGGAAACAAGGAGTAGTGCGTGCTGTGGGCCCGGTTCATGGTGACGACGTCGGGCAGCCGCCCCACCTGGTAGGCGCCGCTATAATCGGTCGCGATGCGCAAGCCGCCGGGGGTGTCGATGAAATAGGTGGAGTGGCCGGCATAGGTGATCTCGACCTCGGCCGAGCCGGCGGCCGGCCGGAATGCGACCGGCACGGCCCGCGGAGCCGCGTTGGCCATCGCCAGGCATTCGCTGCGCTGTGGCTGCTGGGCAAGGGCAGGGGTCAGGAATACGCCGAACAGCGCCAGAGCCGCCGAAACAAGTCGCCACATATCCATCCCCGATGACTTCGAGGGAAAGTCTAGCGCGCAATGCGGAGCGCCGCCAACAGCCGGCGATCAACAGCGCGTCAGTGTCGCACCCGTTGCGGCCGCTTTCTAGTCGCGCTTCGGGCTGAACTTCCAGGTGATCGCGACGAGGCCGGCCGTGATCAGGCCGCTGATGAGGCCGGCGATCGGCAAGGCGAGCAGCAGCGCCGCGCTGGCGGCCCAGCCGATCGAGGAAAACGCTTCGGCAATGGTCGCCAGCCGCGACGAGGTCTGGCGGCGGCGGAATTGGCTGCGCCGGGCCTGGACCCGGAACCAGAGCTGGATCGCGGTGGCGGAGGCCGCGCTGATGATGATCGCGGCGGCGCTGACCGCGGCCTGGTACGGGGAAGCGAAAGCGAGCGCGGCGATCAGAGGGCAGAAGATCGCGGCGATCGCGATCAGCACCACCTCGATCTTGGCGCGGATGATGCTGGAGGGCGTCAAGGGTGCCGTCGCGACGAGGTCGGGGGCGTCCTCGCCCGAGATCGTCAGCCAGGCAAGTCCGCCGGCGAGTTGCCCGGCCGCCATCACGATGACAGGGGTGATCAGCGTCAGCGCCGCCGAGCTGTCGGCAAAATTGCGCCAGAGCAGCAAGGCCGGCGGCACCAGATAGAGCAGCTGCATCAGCGTCTGCGAGATCAGCCAGGGATCGCGCCACAGCAGCGAAAATTCCTTGCGCCTGAGCGCCTGTTGCCGCGATCCCGCGCGGAACGGGCGCTCCTTCGCGCGCCGGCTTCCGGGCGTGCCGTAGGCCGCCGCGTCGATCGCCGTGTCGGCAAAGCGGTGCGAGAACATCGCCATGACGCTTCCGAGCAGCACCAGGGCGAGCGCCAGGAGCAGCAGCAACGCTTCGCTGTCGCCCATCACCGCCCGCGCCGGCCACCACCAGATGCTGTCGACGTCGGGCGCGTAAGCGGCAACGCTGCCGGAGGTCAGAATGGTGAAGCGCGACAGCGTGCCGTAGGACATGATCGCGGCGATCTGGAGCGCGATCACGAAGCCGGCGCCGATGATCGCGGCGAGGATCTGGGCAATCAGGCGCGTCCGCGCCGGTCCGATCAGACGAAACAACAGGATGGTGACGGCGATCGCGATCGCCGCGGCCGACAGGCCCATCGCGACCACGACGCCGAATGAAGCGAGCCAGCGCGGCCCGCCGCCGATCACGAGCACGTCGATGAAGGGCGTCGAGAACAGCAGCGCCATCACCGTGACGGTCAGCGCGATCGCGGCGATGCGGACCGAGAACAGATTGGCAAGCGTTGCCGGCGAAGACATGATCAGGTCGAGATCGGCGCGGGCGTAGAACACGCGCGTCACCGATTCGATCGCCTGAGACAGCATCAAGGTCCAGGCGAGAAAGATCGTCGCGGAGATCACGATCAGCGAGGACTTGTCGAGCGGCAGCTGCAGATCGGCGAAACGGCCGATCACCGCCCAGGCCGGCAAGTGCAGCAGCGCGGCGAAGCAGACGAGGCCGATAACGGCGGCGCGCGTCCGCTTGCGGCGTCCGCCGGTCATCATGGCGAGCCATTCGCGCCAGGCGAGCCGAAGCTCGTGGCGGGCGAACCAGGACAGCGCGGTTGCCGAGCCTCATGCGGCTTCCGGAAGCGTCACCAGCGCGATGAAGAGATCCTCCAGGCTGGTGTCGGCATGGCCGTTCTGCTCGCGAAGCTCGGTCAACGTGCCCTCGGCGACGAGACGGCCCGAGGCGATCACGCCGATGCGGTCGGCCATGCGCTCGGCCACTTCGAGAATATGCGTGGTCATGATGACGGTGCAGCCGGCGCGGACGCGATCGCCGAGCAGGCCTTTCACGTGGCGAGCGGATACGGCGTCGAGCCCCGTCAGCGGCTCGTCGAGGATGATGAGGCGGGGATCGTGCACCAGCGCGCCCGCGAGCGCCACCTTCTGGCGCATGCCTTTGGAAAAGCCCTCGCAGCGCTCGTGTCGGTGCGGCGCGAGGCCGAGAGAGTCGAGCAGGTCCTGCGCAACCGGCTCCGAAGCCGACGGCGCGATGCCCCAGAGGCCGGCGACGAATTCGAGATATTCGAGCGGGGTCAGCTTGTCGTAGATCATCGGCTCGTCCGAGACCCACGCCATCACCTGCTTGGCGGCGACGGGATTCTGCAGCGCATCGATGCCGAAGATCGAGACCGAGCCGGCATCGGGACGGAGCAGGCCCGCAACCATGCGCAACGTCGTTGTCTTGCCGGCACCGTTGGGGCCGACCAGGGCGTAGAATTCACCGGCGTGAATAATGAGATCCAGGCTGTCGACCGCCAGACGGTCAAAACGCTTCGTTAACCCCAGGACTTCCAGCGCCGAGCTGTCCGGCTTCATGACGGCCACACCATCCGGTTTCGCAACGCCCGCGACCATGACCTGAAGATGTTTCGGCGCGGTGAATCGCATTGCCGTAAATTCCGGCATCCGGGTTGGACTAAAGGCAAGTCACCGTGCAAGTCACCGTTTGTTGACAGCGCTCGGCGGTTCAGGCTGAATTGGTTCCGGACAAATGGAGCTAACGCGGCGAAACGACTGCGTAGCGACTGGACACAAGATGCGGCAAGGCGGTCAAAAGAGCCGCCGTCGCATCGGGAGGAAGCGCGGCAATGCTGGATTTCGTTCAGCAGCTGGTCAGCGGTGTTGCGCTCGGCTGCGTCTACGGCCTGATCGCGCTCGGCTTCGTGCTCGTCTACAAGGCCACCGAGGTCGTCAATTTCGCCCAGGGCGATCTGATGATGCTGGGCGGCTTCTTCGCCTTCACCTTCATCGGCATGATGGGCCTGAACTACTGGATCGGCTTCGCCGGTGCGGTGGCCGCGATGGCGCTGTTCGGCATGCTGGCCGAGCGCGTGGTGGTGCGGCCGATCCTCGGCTATCCGCAATTCTCCATCATCATGGCGACCATTGGCCTCGGCTATTTCCTGCGCTCGATCGCCGGCATGGTCTGGGGCACCGACGATCTGAAGATCGAGACGCCGTTCAGTCAGGGCGTGCTGCGGATCGGGTCGCTGGTGCTCGCCTACGACAAGCTGTCTGTGATCGCGGCGACGATGATCCTGTGCACGCTGCTCTGGCTGTTCTTCAACAAGACCACGCTCGGCACCGCGATGCGGGCCAGCTCCGAGAACATGCTCGCGGCTTATTACATGGGCATCCCGGTCAAGCGCGTGGTGTCGATCGTCTGGGCGATCAGCGCGGCGGTCGCGACCTGCGCCGGCGTGCTGCTGGCCCCGATCACCTTCATCCACTCCAATGTCGGCCTCGTGCTCGGCCTGAAGGCGTTTCCCGCCGCGGTGCTCGGCGGCTTCGGCTCGATCCCAGGCGCGGTGGTCGGCGGCGTCCTGATCGGCGTGATCGAGAGCATGGCAGGGTCTCTACCTGCCCGAAGGCTGGAAGGACGTCGCGCCATACCTCGTGCTGCTTGCCGTGCTGCTCTTGAAGCCCGAAGGCCTGTTCGGCCATCACGTCCGCAAGAAGGTCTGAACGCCATGCGCTTCCTGTTCAAGACCGACTACGAGGACGACATCAAGCTGTTTCCGCATTCGGGCTATCTGGTCTCCTACGGCATCCTGCTCGCGCTGCTGCTGATCGCGCCCTATATGCTCTCCAGCTATCTGATGAGCCAGCTCGTCTTCGTCTGCATCTATGCGACCGTCGGCGTGGCGCTGCTGATCCTGACCGGATTCACCGGCCAGGCCTCACTCGGTCATGCCGCGTTTCTCGCCATCGGCGCCTACACGGCCGCGTATTTGCAGAAGTACAACGTGCCATTTCCGGTCTATTTCCTCGCCGCCGGGGGCTGACCGGCATCATCGGCGCGATGGTCGGCTTTCCCGCGCTGCGCCTGACCGGCATCTACCTCGTCATCGCCACCATCTCCTTTGCCCTGATCGTCGAGGAGATCCTGGCACGCTGGGAAAGCGTCACCAACGGCAACGAGGGCATGCGGGTCAAGACGCTGTCGCTGTTCGGCGTCACGGTGCCGCGCGACAGCCCGACCTTCTATTACCTCTGCATTGCCGTGCTGGTGCTGACCATCGTCGGCACGCTCAATCTGCTGCGCTCGCCGACGGGGCGCGCCTTCGTCGCGATCCGCGACAGCGAGACGGCGGCGCGCAGCATGGGCGTCAATGTCGCGCTCTACAAGGTCAAGTCCTTTGCGATCTCGGCGGCGATCACCGGCTTTGCGGGGGTCCTGTTCGCGCACAAGCTCTCCTTCATCTCGCCGGAGATGTTCACGCTGCAGCTCTCGATCGAGTTTATCATCGTGATCCTGATCGGCGGCACCTTCAGCCTGCACGGCGCGGTGCTGGGCGCGATCTTCATCGTGATGATCGATCCGTTCCTGACCTATCTGAAGGACGACATGCCCGGCATGATCGCCGGCATCGCCGCGACGTTCGGCGCCGGCCCGGCCACTGCAGGGAATATCAAGTCCACCGTCGCGGCCTTCGCCTCGCTCAATGGCCTGAAGGGGGCGATCTACGGCATCATCATCGTGCTGTTCGTGCTGTTCGAGCCGCTGGGACTGTACGGCCGCTGGCTCAAGATAAAACTCTTCTTCCAGCTGTTCCCGCTCTACAAGCGCGCCACATTCAAGCGCCAGAAGATCTATGTGAAGTCGGAGCGGAATCGATGAGCTATTTCCGCGCCGAGAATCTGTCGCTGCATTTCGGAGGCCTCAAGGCCGTCGATGCGGTGTCGTTCGCGGTCGAGAAGGGCGAAATCCTGTCGATCATTGGGCCGAACGGCGCGGGCAAGAGCTCGATCTTCAACCTGATCTCGCGGATCTACCGGCCGACCTCGGGCCGCATCTTCTTCGAGGACCAGGACATCACGGATGAGCCGCCCTACGACATCGCAAAGCTCGGCATTGCCCGCACCTTCCAGAACATCGAGCTGTTCGAGAATGCGACCGTGCTCTCCAACCTTCTGGTCGGCCGCCATCGGCACTCGACCACGCAGCTTTGGCAGGAGCTGTTGTTCCTGCCGAGCGTGCGGGCCAACGAGAAGGTGCATCGCCGCCGGGTCGAGCAGGTCATCGAATTCCTCGATCTCGAGCCCTATCGCGACAAGCTGATCTCCGGCCTGCCTTACGGCGTGCGCAAGGTGATCGAGCTCGCGCGCGCGCTATGCTCGGAGCCGAAGCTGATCCTGCTCGACGAGCCGTCAAGCGGCCTCAATGTCGAGGAGACCGACGACATGTCGTTCTGGATCCGCGACATGAAGAGCGAGTCTCGGCGTCACCGTGCTGATGGTCGAGCACGACATGTCGCTCGTCAACCGCGTCTCCGATCGCGTCATCGCGCTCAACTACGGCCGCGTGCTGGCGATGGGCTCGCCCGCCGAGGTGCAGCAGCACCCCGACGTCGTCGCCGCGTATCTGGGGGCCTGAGGCGATGGATGCGACCGCGACACCCGAGACCATCCTGAAGCTCTCCAACATCGAGAGCTATTACGGGCCGATCATGGCGATCCGCGGCATCTCGCTGGAAGTGCCGCGCGGCCGCATCGTCACGCTGCTGGGGGCGAATGGTGCCGGCAAGACCACGGTGCTGAAGACCATCTCCGGCATTCTCGATCCGCAGAAGGGCTCGATCGAATTCCTGGGCAAGCCGATCCAGCGCATGGAAGCCGACCGGATCGTGCGGCTCGGCCTCAGTCATGTGCCGGAGGGACGCGAGGTGTTCCCGTTCCTGTCCGTGCGCGAGAACCTGATGATGGGGGCCTATCCGCGTAGGGATCGCGACGGCGTCGCGGAGGATATCGAGCGCGTCTACGGCTATTTCCCGCGGCTGAAGGAGCGCATCAACCAGCCGGCCGGCCAGCTCTCCGGCGGCGAGCAGCAGATGCTGGCGATCGGACGCGCCCTGATGAACCGGCCGACGCTGCTGCTGCTCGACGAGCCCTCGCTCGGCCTGTCGCCGCTGCTGGTGAAGGAGATCTTCACCATCATCCGGCGCGTCAACGAGGAGCAGGGCATGTCGATCCTGCTGGTCGAGCAGAACGCCAAGGTGGCGCTGGAGACCGCGCATTACGGCTATGTGCTCGAGATCGGCCGCATCGTCATGAACGACAGCTGCGACCGCTTGATGCATTCCCAGGACATCCAGGAGTTCTACCTTGGCGCCAAGGAAGCGGGCGCGCGAGGCGAGCGGCGCTGGAAGAAGAAGAAGACGTGGCGGTGAGGACGTGCTGGCAGTAAGATGAACCCGTCATCCGCAACAAAGACCGCCGGCAAGGCAGGCAGCGGAGGCAGGCGACAGGGAGGAGAGGCGCATGGCCCGAACGGCGGTGCTGACGGTCGCTGACACGATCGCGAAGAGCTTTCTGCGCGCTGCCGAGACGCGTGGCGACCGGCCGGCGATCCGCGAGAAGAAGTTCGGGATCTGGCAGCCGACCAGCTGGCGCGAGTGGCTGGAAATCTCCAGGGAGATCGCCTACGCGCTTCACGCCTCGGGCTTTCAGCCCGGCGACGTCGCCTCCATCATCGCCAACGCCGTGCCCGAATGGGTCCACGCCGACATGGGCGTTCTCTGCGCCGGCGGCGTCTCCTCGGGCATCTACCCGACCGACGCCTCGTCTCAGGTCGAATATCTTGTCAACGATTCCCGGACGAAAGTGATCTTCGCCGAGGACGAGGAGCAGCTCGACAAGGTCCTCGCCTGCCGCGCGCGCTGCGCGACCTTGCAGAAGATCGTCGTGTTCGACATGGAAGGCCTCAGCGGCTTCTCCGACGACATGGTGATGTCGCTCGACGAGTTTCGTGCGCTCGGCCGCAATCACATGGTCGGCCGCGAGGCGCTGTGGCAGGAGATGATCGACAGCCGCGGCGCCGACGATCTCGCGATCCTCGTCTACACCTCAGGCACGACAGGTCCGCCCAAGGGCGCGATGCACGCCAACCGCAGCGTCACGCACCAGATGCGGCACGCCAACGACTTCATCCCGGCGCAGGAAGACGAAGACCGGCTGATCTTCCTGCCGCTCTGCCATGTCGCCGAGCGCATCGGCGGCTACTACATCTCGGTCGCGCTCGGCTCGGTGATGAATTTCGCCGAGAGCCCGGAGACCGTGCCGGACAATCTGCGCGAGGTGCAGCCGACCATCTTCCTCGCGGTGCCGCGCATCTGGGAGAAGTTCTACTCCGCCATCACCATCGCACTGAAGGATGCGACGCCGCTCCAGCAATGGGTCTATCGCCGCGCCATCGACATCGGCTACCGCGTGGTCGACTGCAGGCTCGAGGGCAAGGCGCCGCCGCTGTCGTTGCGGCTCGCAAGCCGCATTGCCTACCGGGTCGCATTCCGCAACATCCGCCGCATGATGGGGCTCGACCGCTGCCGCATCGCCTTCACCGGCGCGGCGCCGATCGCGCCGGAGCTGATCCGCTGGTATCTCGCCCTCGGCATCGACATGCATGAGCTGTACGGCCAGACCGAGAATTGCGGCGTCGCCACCATGATGCCGGCGGAGCGCGTCAAGCTCGGCTCGGTCGGCACCGCCGTGCCCTGGGGCGAGGTCGCGTTGTCGCCCGAGGGCGAGATCCTGATCAAGGGCGACTTCCTGTTCATGGGCTATCTGAACCAGCCGGAGAAGACCGCCGAGGCGATCGACTCGCGCGGCTGGCTGCATACCGGCGACGTCGGCACCATCGACAATGAGGGCTTCGTCCGGATCACGGACCGGATGAAGGACATCATCATCACCTCAGGCGGCAAGAACGTCACGCCGTCCGAGATCGAGAACCAGCTCAAATTCTCGCCCTACATCTCGGACGCCGTGGTGATCGGCGACAAGCGGCCGTATCTCACCTGCCTCGTGATGATCGACCAGGAGAATGTGGAGAAGTTCGCGCAAGACCACGACATCCCCTTCACCAATTATGCGAGCCTGTGCCGGGCCATGGAGATCCAGGACCTGATCGGCCGCGAGATCGAGCAGGTCAACGGCAATTTCGCGCGCGTCGAAACCATCAAGAAGTTCTATTTGATCGAGCGCCAGCTCACGCCGGAGGACGAGGAGCTGACGCCGACCATGAAGCTGAAGCGCGGCTTCGTGAACAAGCGCTATGCCGCGGAGATCGAAGCGATGTATCGCCAGCGCGCGGTAGCGTGAGGCGCGAGGCCATTTGAGCAATTCCATCTGAGAAAGCGAAGGAGCGACGGCCCCCGCCCTCCGCGTAACACGGGCCTTTAGGAGAGGAGACGTCAATGTCGAAATCGTTCAGCGCGTTCGGCTTTGCTGTGAGTGCAATGGTGCTCACCTGTCTGCCGGCCGCGGCGCAAACCAAGGTCACCAACGAGGGCATCTCGGCAAGCGAGATCGTCGTCGGCACTCACCAGGATCTCTCGGGCCCGATCAAGGGCTGGGGCGTTCCGGTCTCCAACGGCATGAAGATGGCGGTCGAGGAGATCAACGCGGCGGGCGGCGTCAACGGCCGCAAGATTCGCCTGGTCATTGAGGACAGCGGCTACGATCCGAAGAAGGCTGTGCTGGCCTCGCAGAAACTGATCGAGCGCGACAAGATCTTCGCGATGGTCGGAGCGATGGGATCGCCGACCGTGCTCGCCGCGCAGGACATCCTGCTCGACGCCGGCGTGCTTCAGCTCTTCCCGCTGACGGCAGCCGAGTTCACCTTCAAGTTCGATCCGGCCAAGCCGCAGGAGCGGCTCAAGTTCAACAATCTGCTGCCCTATGTCGAGAGCACGCGCGCGGCGCTGAAATACATGATGGAGTGGAAGAACTTCAAGAAGCCCTGCATCATGCATCAGGACGACGAGTACGGCAAAAACGTGCTCGACGGATTCAACCAGCAGCTCACCGCCATGAAGGTGCAGCCGGCCTCGATCACGAGCTACAAGCGCGGCGCCTCCGACTTCAGCGCACAGGTCGCCAAGATGAAGTCCGACGGCTGCGATCTCGTCGTGCTCGGCGCGGTGCTGCGTGAGCCGATCGGCGCCATGACGGAGGCCAAGAAGCTCGGCTGGGACGTCACCTTCCTCGGCGCCACGCCCACCAACGTGATGGAAGTGCCGATGCTCGGCAAGGACGCCGTCGAAGGCCTCTACGCCGCGAGCGGCTTCGAGATCCCCTATGAGGACACCGCGAAAGGCAAGGTCAAGGACTGGCTGGCCAACTACAAGAAGATGTTCGGCACCGACGCCAACACGCAGGCGATCATCGGCTACAATGCGATGATGACGTTTGCGTTCTACGCCAACAAGGCGGGCAAGGACCTCACGGGTCAGAAGATGCTGGACTCGCTGGAATCGGGCGAGAAATTCCTGGACATCTTCAACTCGCCGCCGACCAAGTTCTCCAAGACCGACCACCTCGCCAACACCATCACCCAGGTCCAGCAGGTCAAGGGCGGCCGCTGGGTGCTGGTGAAGGACAATCTGATGTTCTGATGCGTCTTCGCCTCTTGCGCGATCGGTGCACCCTCTCCCCTTGTGGGAGAGGGTGGCTCGCCGCAAAGCGGCGCGCCGGGTGAGGGGTATCTATCCTCGCGAATAGTCTCGCGAATGGTGAGAACCCCTCATCCGGCGCTACGCGCCACCTTCTCCCACAAGGGGAGAAGGAAGAAAGGTTCTACGATCCCCCGCTCGCGGTCCCCGAATTCACCGGCGCCAGCTCGTCCTCGCGGCAGCGCCAGCCGTCGGCGGCTTTGACGAACGCAAAGGTCCGCTGAATGCGCAGGCGGCGCGTCACGTTGAAGGCTTCCGCCGAGCGCTCCTTGTTGGCGGCGCCTGGCTGCGGAAGACCTGTCCTGGCGTCCCAGCAGGTGCCGGTGCAGCTGGAGGCGACCTTGCTGCACACGGTGAAAGGCGCCAGCACGGCCATCTCGATCTCGCCGGTGACCTGCGCCTCGTGCTCGGTCACTTGGCTGTCGAGGGCATAGACGCGGTTGATGCGCAGGAAATTGCCGCAGGAATTGGCGGCATGGATTCGTGCGGCGCAGAAGTCGACCGCGTCCGTGTCGGGGATGCGCGCCGCGACCTGCCGGCCGAACACCTTCTTGGGATCCCCCTTCGCCGCGCGGATCTCGTCGGCCCTGCGCTTCAAATGCCCGGCGAGGCAATCCTCCGCGGATTCCAGCTCCTGGAGCGGCACGTTCTCCTTGCCGACGAGATTGCATTTGCGGTCGCGCTCGCGGGTCCACCTGCCATATTCGGCGAAGGCAAAGCGCGCGGCGGTCGAGTCCAGCTTGCCGATCAGGCCGAGCACCTGGGCATTGAGACTCGGTTTCGGCCGACGCCAGCGACGGGTCCGCACAGATCACGGCGCCGGCTGCGGTGTTGGCTGCGAGGCAATCGAAATCGGGATCGCGCACGATCGCGGCGCGCTCCTCGGTCACCTTGAGCAGGCAGGCCTTCACCCGGTCGAAATCGTCGGCGCGGATTGCGCTCTGCCCGACGATGCCGCAGCCGAGATTGCGCTGGCGGACCCAGATCGCATTTTCCTCGATCGCGGGCAGGCGATCGGGCAGGCGGGCGAGCCGCGCCTCGACCGCGGTGCTCAGACTAGCGGCGGCGGCGGCAAGCGCGGGATCACCGCAGAACAATTGATTGCCGGGATCGCGGATCTGCTGGCAGTTGTTCTTGGCGAACAACGGCAGCCGGTCGGCGATGGGGCTTTCGGATTGCGCCGACGCGGGTGCGGCAAACGCCAGCAGCGCAATCACCCTCAGCACGATGTCCCGCATTCCCGACGCCCCCGCATGGAAGGCGCCATGCTAGCGTCCCCGCTCGCGCGGTGGAATGGGGTTGTGCGCGTGCGCGGTATGAGAGGCCGTAGCCCGGATGGAGCGAAGCGCAATCCGGGGCCGGTGCTACGGGTCAAAGTCCCGGATTTCGTTGCGCTCGATCCGGGCTACAAGGTGCGATCAACGCGCCTCGGCGGCCATGGCCGAGACCCGCACGGGCTCATCGACATATTTCATCACGGCCGACTGGTAGAGCGCGAACAGCGGCTGGTAGCTCCGCGCCGCGTCGTCCTCGACCATCGCCATGCGGCGGTTGTCGAGCACCAGCCAGTGGCCATCGAGCTTTGCCGCGACGACCGCGTGCTCTTCGCCGGCCCTGACGTCACGCACCACGACGAGGCGGAGGTCTCCGGCGGCAACGCCCGCAAGCCGCAGCGCGGCCAGCTTCGCAATGGCGTAGTCCTCGCAATCGCCGGCGCCGCGCGCGAAGGTCGTAAGCGGCGAGCTCCAGACATCGTCAATGCCGTCGTCGGTGGCGCGGATGGAAAGGTTGATGGCGCGGTTGGTCTCGCCGAGCCGGGCGCGGCCGTCACGGGCGCGGGCCTGGTCGACGATGGCCAGCAGCTTCAAGGCCGCGGGCGAAGCGCAATTGTCCCGGTCACCGTCGCACAGCGCGAGCTGCACCATGTCGTCGTCGAACCTGTTCTGCAGGGCGGACCATTTTTGCTGCAAGCTGCCGGACGAGACGGCGAAGGCGAACACGCCGAATGGCTCGGCGGATTTGCGCACGAGAAGGCCTGCTCCCGGCGACAGCAGCGTGCCGGCGCGAAGCTCGGCGGCCGACCCACATAGGACCAGTCCGCACAGGACAAGGATTGCGCGCCAGGTGCGCGAGCGAGCAGCGGTCTCCATCTGACATCCCCTTCCCTGGCTTCGTCGGGTCCCCCTCGACCTTGACGCGCCGGGCTTTGTTGCTTTCGGGGAGATAGTGCGAGATGGGCCGTTTTGGTCTGCTTAACGCGCCGACCGGGGGCCTGAAAACCGGGGAACAGGCTGAAACCGACCTGCTCGTATTGCGTAAAATTTTACGATTCGCCGGCTACGACGTGTCCTGTTGCCGCGAAACGGCGCCAATTGCAGGCACAAGTTGTGGGGAGCGAATCTGCGTCGCATGGCTAACGCCCCCCTATTTCATGGGGTTCTGTTAGTTAGGTCACAGATTTAACTCCGTATTTGCCGCAGGATGCGGCGGGACCTCACCAAGGAAAGATGACGTCAGTATCTGCTCACCGACTATACAGCAGATTACTTGGGGTGACTGGAAATGCGTGAAAATAGGCCGAATTCGACTTCAGAATATCTAGGATATTACTTCGGCTTCTCTGAACAAACCCCAACCCCGGGGGGCTTCCAGAGCCAAGTGATGCGAAATCACACAAGCAATAGATGGTATCGCTAAGGACTTGCTAATGCTATGCAAGCATAGGCAGTCGATACTTACTTAAATTTTAACTCTTTTTACGGTGCCCGGTTGAATTACGCTGGCCAATTTGACGCCGCGATTCCTTTGGACGGCCAGGGCCCCCGTTCGCCTGCCGGGGCCCATGTCGATTCCTTTACGGCGAAAGCGCATGGTCACGTACCTGACGGCGCGTTCGTCGTTCCCGACCCGAACCTGATCTTCAACGGCGACTTCAAGCGCACGGGCCTAGATCTCGTGCTGTCCCACGAGGGTCACGAGTTCGTCGTTCACGATTATTTCAGGGGCGACAAGCGTGCTGCGCTCGCCTCCCCCGATGGCGCCCACCTCAGCGGTGATGTCGTCAACGCGCTCACGGGCTATGTCCAGGTCGCGCAAGCCGCGCCCGGCGCGGCCGCGGCCCAGGTTATCGGCCACGTCACCAAGCTCGTGGGCAGCGCGACCGCGGTCCGCAATGGCGTTTCGGTCATCCTGAACAACGGCGACAATGTCGAGAAGGGCGACGTCGTCTCCACCGGCGGCGATTCGACGCTCGGCATCACCTTCATCGACGGCACCGTGTTCGGCCTGTCCTCCAATGCGCGGATGGTGCTGAACGAGATGGTCTACGACCCCAACGGCTCCAGCAATTCCTCGTTGCTGAGCCTGGTCGCCGGCACCATCACCTTCGTCGCCGGCGAGACCGCCAAGCACGGCGACATGAAGATCGACACGCCGGTCGCCACCATGGGTATCCGCGGCACCGCCGTGCTCACCCAGATCAACTTCGTCGTTCCCGCCGGCGGTGGCGATCCGCAGCCGCAGGCGAGCTTCCAGGTGCTGGTCGAGCCCAACGGCACGACGGGCTCCTACATCCTGTTCGATAAGATCACGCTGCTGCCGATCGCGACGGTCAATCAGGCCGGCCAGATGATCCAGATCAGCGGCGGCAACGTCTCGATCTCCAATGCGCTGATGTCGCCGGACGTGCAGAAGCTGATCACGGACGTGTTCACGCTGAAGTTCACCGACAACAACACCAACACCAAGCTGACCACGAACTACACCGACACGCTCACGCCGACGAGCCAGGATCTGGTGTTCAAGTCGGGCGCCGGCCCCGTCGTGATCGCGACCTTCGTCAATCTCAATTCGCAGGGGTCGGAAGGGCCCGGCAATTCCACGCAGTCCGCCCCGCGTATTCCCGGCCAGCCGATCGTGCAGAGCTTCGACGCGAGCGGCAACGTGAAGTCAGCCTTCGCATTGACCGAGCGCGCCGACACGACCGGCGACACGCATGCCGACACGATTTCCGGCCTGATCAGGTTCGTCGATCAGAACCTCGGCGACCGGCCGACCGTGAGCATCAGCCTCGCCGACGCGCCCAACTACGTCTACAAGGACGCCGGCCAGCACGACGTCACCGGCTCGCTCTCCGCGCTGCAGAAGCTGGACATCGCGGCGACGCAGATCCAGATCAGCGTCGTCCCTGGCGCCGGCAACGACAACAACGGCTCGGCGGTCTGGACCTACACGATCCCGGACAAGGTCTTCGACTTCCTCGCGGCCGGCGAGACCGTGACGCTGACCTATATGGTTCGCGTCGACACCAATTTCACGGTGAATCCCGAGTCCAGGCTCATCCCGATCACCATCACGGTTACGGGCACGAACGACGTGCCCACGGTCGCGACGGCGGGCGGAACCGTCATCGAGAAAGTCGGCACCGGCAACGAAGCGTTCGACACCATTACCGGCACGGTCACCTTCACCGACGTCGATCTGACGGACCGGCCGATCGTGAGCGCGGCACTCTCGTCCAGCCATCCGTTCAAATATCTCGATGCGCAAGGCCACGACATCACGTCGACGCTGACCCCGCAGCAGCTCGCGGCGATCGCCGCCGTCGAGGTGCCGCTGACGGTGGTGCAGGGCGCGGGGAATGCCAACAACGGCTCGGCCAGCTGGACCTATAGCGTTCCCGACCATCTGTTCGATTTCCTCGCCGAAGGCGAGACGCTGACCCTCAACTACGTGGTGCAGGTCGACGACGGGCATGGCGGTGTCGTCAGCACGCCGATCACCGTGTCCATCAACGGCGCGGACGTCAACGTCGAGGGCACCAATGACGTGCCGACGATCGTCGCGGACGACACCAATCCGGCCGGCGCGGTGACCGAGGACAATGCGGCGACGCTCGCCGCGAGCGGCACCATCACCTTCAACGATCCTGATCTTACGGATACCCACACCGCGAGCTACGTGCTGAAGTCGACGGTGTCGAGTGCGCACCTGCCCGGCTTCAACGACGGCGCGTCGCATATCGGCACGTTCGCGCTCGACCAGGTGGTCGAAAGCCCGGGCGTCAGCTCCCGCGGCTCGGTGGGCTGGACCTTCACGCTCGACGACAGCAATCCGGTGTTGCAGTCGCTGGCCGAGGGCCAGAGCATCACGCAGGTCTACACCGTCACGGTCGACGACCATCACGGCGGCACGGTCACCCAGGACGTCACGGTCGTCATCACCGGCAAGAACGACGCGCCGACCGTGACCAGCAACGCCGCGGCGGCAACGGGCAAGGTGACCGAGGACGCAGGCCTGACGCTGTCGATCGACGGCACGCTGGCGATCCAGGACCTCGATCTGATCGACACCCACACCGCAGGCGCGGTGTTCAAATCGTCGTCCTCCAGCGCCCACCTGCCGGGGTTTGTCGAAGGCAGTACACATCTCGGCACCTTCACGATCGATCCGTCGGTGCTCGAAACCAATACGGACATCAACAACGGTGCGACGCTGGGCTGGCACTTCACGCTCGACAACAGCAATGCGATGCTGCAGTCGCTGGCGGACGGGCAGACCATCACCCAGGTCTACACCGTTACCTTCACCGACAATCACAATGCGACCGTCACGCAGGACGTCGCCGTCACGATCACCGGCGTCAATGACGCGCCGACCATCACCAGCGATGCCGCGGCGGCGACAGGCCATGTCGTCGAGGACGCAGGCCTGACGCTGTCGATCGACGGCACGCTGGCGATCCAGGATCTCGACCTGATCGACACCCACGCGGCGGAAGCGGTGTTCACCTCGTCGTCCATCAGCTCGGCCTTGCCGGGCTTCAGCGCCGGCACGCATCTCGGCACCTTCACGATCGATCCGTCGGTGCTCGAAACCAATACCGACATCAACAACGGCGCGACGCTGGGCTGGCACTTCACGCTCGACAACAGCAATGCGATGCTGCAGTCGCTGGCGGACGGGCAGACCATCACCCAAGTCTATACCGTCACGTTCGACGATCATCATGGCGGCACCGTCAGCCAGGACGTCACCGTGACGATCGCGGGCGTCAATGACGCGCCGACGATCACCAGCGATGCTGCTGCGGCGGCGGGCGCGGTCATCGAGGATGAAAGCGCCTCGCTCACGGCGGACGGCACGCTGACGATCCAGGATGTCGACCTGACCGACACCCACACGGCGGCGTGGTCCTTCACCTCGTCCTCCACCAGCTCGGACCTGCCGGGCTTCGGAGCGAACTCGCATATCGGCACGTTCTCGATCGACACGTCGGTGACCGAATCCAATACCGATACCGACAACGGCGCCTCGCTCGGCTGGCACTTCACGCTCGACAACAGCAACCCCGTGCTGCAGTCGCTGGCGGACGGACAGACCATCACGCAAGTCTACACCGTCACGTTTGACGATCAGCATGGCGGCAAGATCACCCAGGACGTCACCGTCACCATCACCGGCACCAACGACGCGCCGACGATCACGAGCGATGCCGCTGCGGCGACGGGCGCGGTCACCGAGGACGAGGGCGCCACCCTCACGGCCGACGGTACGCTAGTGATCCAGGACGTCGACCTGACCGACACCCACACCGCGGCATGGTCGTTCAAATCGTCGTCCACCAGCTCGGACCTGCCGGGCTTCGGAACCAGCTCGCATATCGGCACGTTCACGATCGACTCGTCGGTGACCGAATCCAATACCGACGGCGACAACGGCGCTTCGCTCGGCTGGCATTTCACGCTCGACAACAACGATCCCGTGCTGCAGTCGCTGGCCGAAGGTCAGACCATCACCCAGGTCTACACCGTCACGTTCGACGACCAGAACGGCGGAACGGTCAGCAAGGACGTGACTGTCACCATCACCGGCACCAATGATGCGCCGGCGGTGTCCTATGTGACGTCGGACTACATGAACTTCGACGGCCATACCATCGCGGTCGGCGACGTGCCGACGGTCGCCTCCAACGACGTGACGCTGGATGGCTGGGTGAACTGGAACGGCGGTGCCGAGACCGGCCATGGTCAGATCCTGTTCTACAACGGCAACACCTCGACCACCGGCTTCGGTCTGCTCGGGACGGTCAATACCGACGGCACGATGGAGTTGCAGATCCTCGCGGGCGGCGTCGAGATCGCCGATACCGGCGTGGCGCTCGCGGCCTCGCAATGGCACAACATCGCGCTGACCCGTGACAACGGCAGCTTCACGCTCTATCTCGACGGCAATCTCGAATATTCGCAGGCCTGGTCGTTCAACGCGATCGACGGCAGCCCGTCGAATCCGTCGCACTCCTACATGATGATCGGTGCTGCGAGCGAACCGGGCGCGGCCGGCTTCGGCGCGGAAGGCTTCTTCGGCTCGATCGCCGATGTCAGCGTCTGGACCAGCGCGCTGACCCAGGCGCAGATCCAGTCGATCGATTTCACCGCGCTCACCGGCAGCGAGGCCAATCTGGCCGCGTACTACCAGCTCGCCGACGGCAGCGGGACCACAGCCTCGAACACGGCCAATCCCGCCAAGGGCCTTGCAATCGAGGGCGATGCCGACTGGGCCAGCAGCACGTCCGGCCCGGGCGGCGCCCTTGCCGATCTCGTGGAAACCAATGCCGGCCAGCTTGCGCACGGCACGCTAACGATCTCCGACGTCGATGCGACCGATCACGTCACGGTGTCGGTCGACGGGCTGCAGGTCATTCTCGACGGCGTCGCGCAAGCCGGCAGCGTCGGCGGCCCGTCGCACGAGACCCTGTTGAACTATCTCTCCGTCCCGTCCGGCGATATCCTCGACGGCACCGCCACGCATACGCAGTTCGGGTGGCAGTTCAATTCGGGCGGCCAGGCCTTCGATTTCCTTGCCGCCGGCCAGACGCTGTCGCTGCAATACACCATCGTCCCGTCGGATGCCGTTGGCACCGGCACGAGTGCGGTCGTCACTGTCAACATCGCCGGCAGCAACGACGCGCCGACGCTTGCCGATCTCCACATCGGACCGCTGTCGGATACCGCTGCCGTAGACACCTTCTCCGACCTGACGGGGACGCTGGCCGGCCACGATGCCGATACCGGCGAGACGGCGACGCTGACCTATGCCGTGCTCAATGCGGATCATCACGCGGCAACGACGGTTGCGGGGCTCTACGGCTCGCTGACGGTCAACTCCGACGGCAGCTACAGCTACGTTGCCGATGCGGCAGCCATCAACGCGCTGCCGGAAGGCTCCTACACGGATACGTTTACGGTTCAGACCACGGACGTGCATGGCGCGACCGGCACGGCCACGCTCACCGTGGACGTGAACGGCGCGGACGACGCCGACGGCCCGGTCATCGATACCGAGAGTTTTCAGGTCCAGCACTTCAACGAGAACAACTCCGACCTCATCACCAACCTCGTGGTCACCGAGGCTGGAGCTGCGTCCCACAATTTCAACGTCGAGGTCTCGACCGCGCATCCTGGCCTCAGCCAGGTCGACTTCTCTCCGACGTCCGGCTCGCTTGATGAGATCAATCTGGGCTTTGAGACGGGCATCACCTACAATCCGACGGGCGCCAGCTCCGATCCCGAAGCCCAGGCGCCGTCCGCCGAACAGATCACGTTGATCGTGACTGACAAGACCACGGGCCTGTCCGATACCGTCAACTTCATCTTCAACGAAGCTGGCGACAGCGGTCAGGAGGTCCAGCTGGTGGGGACTGGCGGCAAGGACGTCATCTTCGGCACCGATACCAACGACACGCTGACCGGCGGCGCCGGCAAGGATCAATTCGTGTTCTCGCCGGGCGCGATCCAATACGACGATTCGTTCCAGCCGATCACCGATTTCTCGCACGCCATCAACGATTTCCATATTGGTGAGGACAAGATCGATTTGCGATCGTTCTCGGATGTCACCTCCATCGCCAACCTCACCATCACTCCGCAATCCGGCGACATCCTGGTCACGTGGCAGCAGCAGGTGCGTCAGCTCGAGGGCGCGCCGATCACCGAGCAAGAATCGCTGTTGCTGAAGAACGTCGCCGGAAATCTTCAGGCCAGCGACTTCATCTTCGGCAGCAGCCACATCACTTGATCGACGCGGCTGCGGCATCGATCGCGGCAAAAATTCCATGGGCCCCGGCACCCAGGGCATAGCCAATCCCGCGCCGGCGCTTCATGATCGGCGCGCCCGGCACGGTCCGAGGCAGGAAGTCCGATCGAAATGAAACGTCTGAAGATCCTGCGGCGATGGTTTGCGCGGAAGCTCGGCTTCGCGCGGCTGATGTGCCTTGCGCTGCTGGTCGTGTTCGCCGGCGCGCGCCTGTGGGATCCGCCGCCGATCCAGGAATTGCGGCTGCGCACCTTCGACATGTTCCAGCTGATCGATCCGCGCCACAAGGCGGCACGTCCGGTCGTCATCGTCGACATCGACGACAAGAGCCTGGCCAAGCTCGGCCAGTGGCCGTGGCCGCGTACGCGGATTGCCGACCTGATCCAGAATCTCACCAATAGCGGCGCGGTGGCGATCGGCTTCGACATGGTGTTCTCCGAACCCGACCGGCTCAATCCGGATCTGGTTGCTAGCCATATGCGCTATCTCGACGAGGCCACACGCGCCAAGCTGCGCGAGCTGCCGACCAACGACCAGATCCTCTCCGAGGCGATCAAGCGCTCGCGCGTGGTGCTGGGCGAGACCGGGCTTCCAGAGGTGTTGTCCGAGTTGGACAAATCGCTTCCGCTTACCGGAGTTGCGACGGTCGGGGAGGAGGGCGCCGAAGGCTTCCTGTTCGATTTTCCAGGCTTGCTGCGCAACGTGCCGGTCATAGAGAAGGTCGCAGCCGGTCGCGGACTGTTTTCAATCAGGAAAGAGCGGGACGGGTTCATCCGCCGCGTGCCGATGATCATGCGCGCCCAGGGCAATATCATGCCGTCGCTCAGCCTCGAGATCCTGCGTGTTGTCACGAACACGCCGACGCTGCTGGTCCGGACCGACAAGACCGGCGTGCGGAGCGTACGCCTCAAGGGTGCCGAGATCCCAACCGACAAGAACGGCCAATTCTGGGTGCACTACGCGCGCCGGGATCCCTCGATCTATGTCTCCGCGGCGGACGTGCTCGACAATAGCTTGTCGCCGGGGAGGCTCGCCGGCAAGCTGGTGCTGGTCGGCACCTCCGCTGCCGGCCTCAACGACATCAAGACGACGCCTGTCTCGGCAACCATGCCCGGCGTCGAGATCCACGCCCAGGTCCTCGAAAGCGTGCTCAGCGGCGCGGTCATCTCGCAGCCGAACTACGCGCTCGGCGTCGAATTGATCGCCGCGCTGGTCATCGGTCTGCTTGTCATCATCTTCACGCCGAATCTCGGTCCCGTGCGCCTCGTGCTGGCCGGCGCGACCTTCGCCGCCATCCTGATCGGCGTGTCCTGGTTCTTCTACGCCCAGTACCGTTACCTCATCGATTTCACCTATCCTCTGCTCTCGACCACGGCCGTCTATCTGACGCTGATCTTCGCCAGCTTCGTGCGTGAGCAGCGCCAGCGCGTGCAGATCCGCGGGCAGTTCGCGCAGTACATGTCGCCGGTGCTGGTCGAGCAGCTCGTGCAGTCGCCGGAAAAGCTGGTACTCGGCGGCGAGGAACGCGAGATGACGATCATGTTCTCCGACGTGCGCGGCTTCACCACGATCTCGGAGAGCTACAAGCACGATCCGCAAGGGCTGATCGAGCTGATGAACCGTTTCCTGACGCCGCTCACCGACGTGATCATCGAGCGGAAGGGCTATATCGACAAGTACATGGGCGACGCCATCATGGCGTTCTGGAACGCGCCGCTGGACGATGCCGAGCACGAGATCAATGCCTGCGAGGCGGCGATCCAGATGCTGGAGCAGATCGATACGGTCAACAAGGAGCGCGAGGAGGAAGCCGCTGAGGGCGGCCACGTCTACATCCCGCTCAATGTCGGCATCGGCCTCAACACCGGCATTGGCGTGGTCGGCAATATGGGCTCCGACCTGAAGAAGAACTATTCGGTGCTCGGCGACAGCGTAAATCTCGCCTCTCGCCTGGAAGGGCAGACCAAGGAATACGGCTTCCCGATCATCGTGGGGTCGAGGACCGCACTCGCCGCCAAGGACAGGTTCGCGATCCTCGAGCTCGACTTCATCACGGTCAAGGGCAAGAGCGAGCCGGAGGTGATCTACGCCATCGCCGGCCGCGAGGACGTGATGCATTCGGCGGCCTTCCAGCGCCTGCGCAACATCACGATCGAGATGCTCGGCTGCTATCGCGGCCGCGACTGGCAGGGCGCGCTGGATGCGATCGAACGCGGCCGTCGCAGCGAGGATGCGGACACGCTGGAGAAACTGTTCAAGCTCTATGAGGCGCGCATCGGGGATTTCCAGCTGAATCCGCCGCCAGAAGGCTGGACCGGAGCCTATGCGCTGCTGACGAAGTAAAGGCTTCGCTAGCGCCGCACCAAAGGTGTCGTCCCCGCGAAGGCGGGGACCCATACGCCGCAGCAGTAGTCGTTAAGCGAGATGGTCATTGCCTGTCTTCGCTAAACTGCTGCTGCGGCGTATGGATCCCGGCTCGCGCTTCGCGCGCCCCAGGACGACAGCTGAGTTTGATGCGGCGGTTCGGCCCAAAAGCCAGCTTCGGCCCTAACCCCATAGGCTGGGCAAAGGCGCAAAGCGCCGTGCTCACGATCTCGCTCCGCAATGCCGAGGTGGTGGGCACGCTTCGCTTTGCCCACCCTACGGCACCTGTCCGCGCCGCCTCACTCCATCCCGATCGTCGTCAGATCCTGGAACCAGTGCTGGGCCTGCACGAACTGCTTGATCTTGGGCGACAGCGCATGCGGGTTGGTGTCGTGGACGACCCAGACCAGCGCGGCATCGTCCACGATCAGCGCATGCGCCTGCGCCAGCAGCTCGTCCTGCTTGGCGCTGTCGAACGTCTGCTTGGCCTCGTCGATCAGCGCGTCGACTTTCGGATTCTTGTAGCCGCCCCAATTGACACCGACCGGCGCAACCTGGCCCGAATGGAAGAAGCGTACGATGGCGTAGAGCGGATCGGAGGTGACGTAGGCGATGTTGTTGGCGGTGATGCCGGCATTGATCTCGTCGGCTGCGCCCTTGCGCCAATGCGTATAGAGCGTCTCGAGGCTCGACGACCTTGAAGTCGATGTCGATGCCGATCTCCTTGAAGCTCTGCTGCAGGAATTCGTTCATCGGCAGCGACAGCATCTGGCCGGTGCCGCCCTGCGCGATGATGAAGGTGGCCTTCAGCGGTTTTGCCTTGGAATACCCGGCTTCCTCGACCAGCTTCTTGGCGGCGGCGAGATCGTATTTCAGCTCGAAGCTGGGCTTGCCGAACCACGGGCTGGACGGATCGACCTGGCCCTTGGCGGGCTTGGCAAGGCCGTTCATCAGGCCGACCACGGCATCGCGATCGATCGCAAGGTTCAGCGCCTTGCGTAGGCGGATGTCGGTCCAGGGCGAGCCCGGCAGCACGCTGAGATGATAGTTCCAGACATGTGGGGTGACGTTGTCGACCAGCTTCATGCCGGCGGCTTTGAGCTGCGGCACGGCGTCCGGCGCCGGCGTCTCGATCAGGTCCACCTGTCCGGCGAGCAGCGCGTTGGTGCGGGTCAGCGCTTCCGGCATCGGCACCAGCACGATCTTGTCGGCCTTGGGAGTGCGCTTCTTGTTCCAATAGTCCGCATTCTTGCTGAGCTCGGCAAGCTCGCGCGGCACCAGCTTGGTCAGCTTGAACGGGCCGGTACCGGAGGGCTGGCTTGCAAACTTGTCCCAATCCTTGCCGAGCTTTTCATATTGCGCCGGGCTCGACACCAGGAACCAGAGCATCTGATACGGGAAGAAGGAATCGACGGTCTTGGTGGTGATCTCCACGGTGAAATCATCGATCTTGGCGTAGCTGGCGACGGAGGGCAGGCGGGTCTTCACTTGCGCGCTCTGCCGCTTGTCGAATTGCGGCGCCTTATCGTTGAGCACCTTGTCCATATTCCAGATCACCGCATCGGCATTGAACTCACTGCCGTCGTGAAACTTGACGCCCTTGCGCAAGCTGAAGCGCCATTTGGTCTTGTCGCTGTCATCGACCTTCCACTCGGTCGCGAGCCCCGGCACCAGCTTGCCGGGACGATCGGCGACGTCCATCTCCCAGGCCACCAGCGGATCGTAGATCGTGTAGGCCGTGAACTGATAGGCGCCGGCACCGCGATCGGGTTGGCCCGTGGTCAGCGGAATGTCGGCCATCGAGATTCCATAGCGCACCACGGTTTCGGCGCGCGCCGAGATTGCGGATAGCGCCAGCGCAAGCACGGCGAGACAAATCGATTGACGAATACGCATGGTCCAGAGCTCCCAGGGGATTTCAGGACCAAACCTGCAATCTTGATGCCAGAATAGGCAGCGCGGCGCGTGCGCCCGCCTGCGACGCATAAGGACTTGTCGTCGCATGGCGAAATTGCAGAATAAGTTTCTCTTTGGCATAGCCATTGCATACCATTGCATCAAAAATAGTCATCGAAGCCGGAAAAGGATTGAGGCGATGCTTACGAAGAAGAACACGCGCGCGGCACTGATCGCGGTGCTCGCTCTAACGACGGCGGCTGCCTGGCCGCGTGCGGTGAGCGCCGAAACCGTGCTGCGCATCGGGATGACGGCCGCCGATATTCCGCGCACGCTGGGCCAGCCCGACCAGGGCTTTGAAGGCAATCGCTTCACCGGCCTCACGATGTACGACGCGCTGACCGGCTGGGACCTGTCTTCCGCCGAAAAGGCGAGCGTGGTGATCCCCGGCCTTGCGACCGAGTGGAAGGTCGACGATGCCGACAAGACCAAATGGATCTTCAAGCTGCGCCCCGGCGTGACCTTCCATGACGGCTCGCCCTTCAACGCGGACGCCGTGGTGTGGAACGTCGAGAAGGTCTTGAAGCAGGACGCGCCGCAGTTCGACGCCAGCCAGGTTGGCGTCACGGCCTCGCGCATGCCGACCCTGGCTTCGGCGAAGAAGATCGACGACATGACGGTCGAGCTCACCACCAAGGAGCCTGACAGCTTCCTGCCGATCAACCTGACCAACCTGTTCATGGCGAGCCCGGCGAAGTGGCAGCACTTCTACGACAAGGCGGAAGGCGCCGACGCCAAGGCCAAGTCGCAGGCCGCATGGACGGCGTTTGCAAAGGACGCCGCCGGCACCGGTCCGTGGAAGATGGCGAGCTTCACGCCACGCGAGCGGCTCGAGCTGGTGAAGAATGCGAGCTATTGGGACAAGGCGCGCGTGCCCAAGGTCGACAAGATGGTGCTCTTGCCGATGCCGGAGGCCAACGCGCGCACCGCGGCGCTGCTTTCCGGGCAGGTCGATTGGGTCGAAGCACCGGCGCCGGACGCGCTGCCCGAGCTGAAGCAGCGCGGCTTCAAGCTCTATGCCAACGAGCAGCCGCATGTCTGGCCGTGGCAGTTCTCGCGTGTCGAGGGTTCGCCCTGGAACGACATCCGCGTGCGCAAGGCCGCGAATCTCTGCATCGATCGCGAAGGTCTCAAGGACGGCCTGCTCGCCGGCCTGATGGTGCCCGCGACCGGCACCTTCGAGCCCGGCCACCCCTGGCGCGGCAAGCCGACGTTCGAGATCAAGTACGACAAGGCCGCCGCCCAGAAGCTGATGCAGGAGGCCGGTTTCGGCCCCAACAAGAAGCTGACGGTGAAGACGCAGACGTCCGCTTCAGGCTCGGGCCAGATGCAGCCCTTGGCAATGAACGAGTATCTCCAGCAGGCGCTGGCGGACTGCTATTTCGACGTGAAGCTCGACGTCATCGAGTGGAATACGCTGTTCACCAACTGGCGCCGCGGCGCCAAGGACCCCAGCGCCAACGGTTCGAACGCGACCAACGTCACCTATGCGGCGATGGATCCGTTCTTCGCGCTGGTGCGCTTCCTGCAGTCGGGCATGGCGCCGCCGGTCTCGAACAATTGGGGCTTCATCAACAATCCCAAGTTCGACGAGCTGGTGAAGAAGGCGCGCCAGACCTTCGACCCCGCCGCGCGTGACGCCGCGCTCGCCGAGCTGCACGCGGCCTCCGTCGACGACGCCGCCTTCCTCTACGTCGCCCACGACGTCGGCCCGCGCGCGATGAGCCCGAAGGTGACAGGCGTCGTGCAACCGAAGAGCTGGTTCATCGACTTCTCGCCGGTGTCGATCACGCAATAGTCTATCGGCTTGCTCAGTGCACCCTCTCCCCCTGTGGGAGAGGGTGGCTTCGCGACAGCAAAGCCGGGTGAGGGGTCTCTCTCCGCGAGTGCCCCTCTCGCGTTCGTCACGACTATCTCCGCGGAGAGATACCCCTCATCCGGCGCTTCGCGCCACCTTCTCCCACAAGGGGACAAGGGAAGAAAGAATCCGACGTGCTCGCCTATATCGCCAGACGCATCGTCTACGTCGTCCCCATCGTCATCAGCGTCGCGCTGGTGTGCTTTCTGCTCGTGCACATCACGCCGGGCGATCCGCTCGTCGCGGTGCTCCCCGCCGACGCCTCGCAGGAGGCTCGCCGCGCAGCTGCGTACCGCCTATGGCTTCGACCGCCCGCTGCCGGTGCAGTTCGGCCTTTGGCTGATGCGCGCGCTCCATGGCGATCTCGGCAATTCCATCGCGACCGGGCGTCCCGTGCTCGCCGAGGTCATGCGCGCGGTCAGCAACACCGTCACGCTCGCGATCGCCGCCGCCGTCATCGGCTTCACCATGGGCATCCTGCTCGGCCTGATCGCCGGCTATTTCCGCGAGACCTGGATCGATAAGGTCGCGACCTCCTTCGCCATCGCCGGCGTCTCGGTGCCGCATTACTGGCTCGGCATGGTGCTCGTCATCATCTTCTCGGTGCAGCTGAACTGGCTGCCTGCGGTTGGCGCCGGGCCCAATGGCTCCAACTCCTGGGCCTGGGATTGGGCGCATCTGAAATACCTGGTGCTGCCGGCGATCACGACCTCGGTGATTCCGATGGGCATCGTCACCCGCACGGTGCGCGCGCTGACCGGCGATATTCTCAGCCAGGATTTCGTCGAGGCCCTGCGCGCCAAGGGCCTGCACGAAACCGGCGTGTTTCGCCACGTCATCAAGAACGCCGCGCCCACCGCGCTCGCGGTGATGGGACTTCAGCTTGGCTACATGCTCGGCGGCTCGATCCTGATCGAGACCGTGTTTTCCTGGCCGGGCTCGGGTTTCCTGCTCAACTCGGCGATCTTCCAGCGCGACCTGCCGCTGCTGCAGGGCACGATCCTGATCCTGGCGCTGTTCTTCGTCTTCCTGAACTTGCTGGTCGACATCGCGCAAGCCGCGATCGACCCGCGCATCAAGCGGGGCTAGCGATGAGCGAGCTTCCGTTGACCGCCGCCACCGACGCCGCGCTGCAGGCTGCGCCCGCGACCAAGGCGCGCGGCTATTGGGCGACCGTCGGCCGCCGCATCGCCCGCGACAAGGTCAGCATGGTCTGCGCGCTGGTGCTGCTGCTGATCTTCCTCTCCGCGATCCTCGCGCCATGGCTGGGTCTGGAAGACCCCTACAAGGGCTCGATGATCCGTCGCCTGCGCCACATCGGTACCACAGGCTACCCGCTCGGCACCGACGAGGCTCGGTCGCGACATGCTCGCACGCCTCGTCTACGGCGGCCGGCTGTCGCTCGTCATCGGCATCCTGCCCGTGATCCTCGCCTTCTGCATCGGCACTTCGCTCGGCCTTGTCGCCGGCTATGTCGGCGGCAGGCTCAACACGGCGATCATGCGCACGATCGACGTGTTCTACGCGTTCCCCTCCGTGCTGCTGGCGATCGCGATCTCCGGCGCGCTCGGCGCCGGCATCCTCAACTCGATCGTGTCGCTCACGGTCGTGTTCGTGCCACAGATCACTCGCGTCGCCGAGAGCGTCACGACGGGCGTGCGCAACATGGACTTCGTCGAGGCCGCGCGTGCCTCCGGCGCCGGCCCCTTCACCATCATGCGAGTGCATATTCTCGGCAACGTGCTGGGTTCGATTTTCGTCTATGCCACCAGTCTCATTTCGGTCTCGATGATTTTGGCGGCCGGTCTCTCCTTCCTCGGTCTCGGTACCAAGCCGCCGGAGCCGGAATGGGGCCTGATGCTGAACACCTTGCGCACCGCGATCTACGTCAATCCCTGGGTCGCGGCATTGCCGGGTGCGATGATCTTCGCGGTCTCGATCTGCTTCAACCTGCTCTCGGACGGCCTGCGCAGCGCCATGGACATCAGGAACTAGCCATGAGCGAGAGAAACACATCCGTCGAAATGCTGGAGCCCGTCGAGGACGTCGGCGGCGTCGCGCAGCCGCTGCTGCAGGTCAACGGCCTGACCAAGCATTTTCCCGTGCGCGGCGGGCTATTCGCCGCCAAGCGTACCGTGCGCGCCGTCGACAACGTCTCCTTCACTGTTGCCAAGGGCGAGACCGTCGGCATCGTCGGCGAGTCCGGCTGCGGCAAGTCGACCACCGCGCGGCTCTTGATGCATCTGATGCCGCGCGACACCGGCGACATCATCTATGACGGCATGACCGTCGGTCAGTCGCTCTCCTTGCGCGAATTGCGCCGCGGCATGCAGATGGTGTTCCAGGATTCCTACGCTTCGCTCAATCCGCGCCTCACCATCGAGGAATCCATCGCCTTCGGCCCCAAGGTCCACGGCATGGCCGATGCCACGGCCCGCGCATTGGCGCGGGAGCTGCTCGGCAAGGTGGGCCTGCGCCCGGAGAACTTCGCGAGCCGCTATCCGCACGAGATCTCCGGCGGCCAGCGTCAGCGTGTCAACATCGCGCGTGCGTTGGCGCTGTCGCCGCGACTGGTGATCCTGGACGAGGCCGTCTCCGCGCTCGACAAATCCGTCGAGGCGCAGGTGCTCAATCTGCTGGCCGATCTCAAGCGCGAGTTCGGGCTGACCTATCTCTTCATCAGCCACGACCTCAACGTCGTCCGTTACATCTCGGACCGCGTGCTGGTGATGTATCTCGGCGAGGTCGTCGAGCCTCGGTCCGGTCGACCAGGTCTGGGACAATCCGGCGCATCCCTACACCCGCGCGCTCCTTGCCGCGATGCCGTCTTCCGACCCGGATCGCCGTACCGAGACGCCGCCGATCACGGGCGATCCGCCCAATCCGATCGATCCGCCGCCCGGCTGCCGCTTCCACACCCGTTGCCCGTTTGCGGAGCCGCTCTGCGCAAATGCGACACCAAAGCTCACTGCGCTCGATAATATGGGCCACGAGGCCGCGTGCTACATGGCCATTCCGGGTTCTGGCCATAGCCGCGCGCCCAGGGAGACAAATGCATGACGAGACCGACACCGAAAGAGATCAAGCCGATCGCGCAAGTCGCGGGCGTTCCCGTGGATGACGAGATCGCGACCCGTATCTCCAATTCCATCGGGCCTGCCTTCGAAGGTTTTGCCACTATTGCCGGCACGCTGCCGTTCGACCTCGAGCCGGCGCTCTATCCGATCGCGCAGACGCAGAAGGTGTCGAAATGAGCCTCGAGCCTGCACTCATGACGCTCACCGAGGTCGCGCGCGCGATCGCGATCAAGCAAGTCTCCTCGCATGAGGTGACGCGCGCGCTGCTCCATCGCATCGCGCAGTGGCAGCCGCATCTCAACGCCTTCATGTCGGTCGAGGCCGAGGCTGCATTGAAAGCGGCGGAAGCCGCCGATTCCGAGCTTGCCAAGGGCAATGTCCGCGGCCCCCTGCACGGCGTGCCGCTCGCGCACAAGGACATGTATTACGATGCCGGTCATGTCTCGACCTGCGGCTCGCTGATCCGCCGCGATTTCGTGCCGACCGTCACCTCGACCGCCCTGCAGCGGTTGAAAGACGCCGGCCAGGTCCGCCTCGGCACGCTGCATCTCGCCGAATTCGCCTACGGCCCGACCGGGCACAATCATCACTACGGCCCGGTGCGCAATCCCTGGAACGTCGCGCATATCACCGGCGGCTCATCCTCTGGCTCCGGCTCGGCGGTCGCCGCGCGGCTGACCTTTGCGGCGCTCGGCTCGGACACCGGCGGCTCGATCCGCATGCCCGCGCATTTCTGCGGCGTCACCGGCCTCAAGACCACCGTCGGCCGCGTCAGCCGCGCCGGCGCGATGCCGCTGTCGCAATCGCTCGACACCGTCGGCCCGCTGGCCCGCACCGCCGAGGATTGTGCGCTTCTGCTGGCGCTGATGGCCGGCGCCGACCCCGCCGATTCCACCTGCAGCCACGAACCACTGTCGGATTATGTCGGTGCGACGAAGGGCTCGCTGAAGGGTCTCAAGATCGGCGTGCCCGCATCGTTCTATGTCGACGATCTCGACAGCGAGGTTGCGCGCGTGCTCGACGAGACCATCGCGGTGCTCAAGCGCGAGGGGGCCGACATCGTCAAGATCGAGCTGCCCGACCAGCGGCAATTGTCCTCGGCGAGCCAGCTCGTGCTTGCCGCCGAAGCTGCCGCCTTCCACAAGCGCTGGATGATCGAGCGCCCGCAGGATTATGGTCCGCAGGTCCTGATGCGGCTGCAGAACGGTCTTGCCGTTCCCGCCATCACCTATCTCGAGGCCATGCGTTGGCGCGGTCCCGCGCTCGCGGCGCACAATGCCGCGACAGCAGGCGTTCATGCGGTGATCGCGCCGGCATCTCCGGTGCCGGCGCCGACGATCGAGGAGAGCGATGTCGGCGGCGGCCCGAATGCCCCGGCGCTGCTGCAGCGGCTGACGCTGTTCACCCGCCCAGTGAATTTCCTGGGCCTGCCGTCGCTCACGGTACCCTCGGGCTTCACCCGAAGCGGCCTGCCGGTCGGCATGCAGCTGATCGGCCGCTCCTTCGACGAAGCGACCCTGCTCACCATCGGCGCCGCCTTCCAGCGCGTCACCGACTATCACGATCGATTGCCGAAACTGCCGTCATGACAAATCTCGTCGAGATCTCGGGCCTCAACATCCGTTTCACGGGCGAACGCACGGTCTATGCCGTGAACGACCTCAGTCTATCGCTGGGGAATAGCGAGGTGCTGGGCCTGCTCGGCGAGTCCGGTTCGGGCAAGAGCGTGACCCTGCGGGCGTTGATGCGGCTATTGCCGAAGAAGCGCACGCAGATTTCCGGCAAGGTCAATGTGATGGGCCGTGACGTGCTGGCCATGAGCGACGACGACTTGTCGTCGTTCCGCGGCCAGACCGTCTCGATGATCTTCCAGGAGCCCGCGCTCGCGCTCGATCCGGTCTACACGATCGGCGCGCAGATCGCGGAAAGCGTCGTCCGCCATGAGGGCAAGAGCTACGCGGAGGGCAGGGCGCGTGCGCTCGAGATGCTCGATGTCGTGCGCATCCCCTCGGCCAAGCGGCGGCTCGATGCCTATCCGCACGAGATGTCGGGCGGCATGCGCCAGCGTGCCATGATCGCGCTGGCACTCGCCTGCCGGCCGAAGATCCTGCTGGCGGACGAGCCGACCACGGCGCTCGATGCCACCGTGCAGATCCAGATCCTGCTCTTGCTGCGCGAGCTGCAGCGCGAGTTCGGCATGTCCGTGATCTTCGTCACCCACGATATCGGCGTCGCCATCGAAATCTGCGACCGCGTCGCGGTGATGTATGCCGGCCAGATCGTGGAGCAGGGGAGCTTGCGCGACATCGTCCGCAGCCCGGTGCACCCCTATGCCAAGGGCCTGCTTGCTTCCACCATTCACGGCGCCGCGCGTGGCGCGCGGCTGGAGACCATCCCCGGCACGCCGCCCTCGCTGGCCGAAAGGCCCCACAACTGCTCCTTCGCCCCCCGCTGCAAGCTCGCCGAGCCGCGCTGCCTGGAGCGATTGCCTGCGAATGTGGAGGTCGGACCCGGCCGCGCGGCGCGATGCGTGCTGGCGGAGCCGGTCACGGCGGTGTCATAAGTTTCGGATGAGGAGAGCCCGGTTCGCGGCGGCGCGAGCCCGGTCCCACCATTCACACCCCATTCATCCCGGTTCCCGTTCCATGCGGCCTTTCATGGAGAGGGACCTCACTGATGCACATTTCCAACGAAGGCCTGCTCGTCATCCTGTTCGTCGGCCTCGTCGCGGGCTGGCTGGCCGGCAAGATCGTGCGGGGCGCCGGCTTCGGCATCATCGGCGACATCGTGATCGGCATCTGCGGTGCGCTGGTGGCGAGCCTGCTGTTTCCGAAGTTGGGCATCCGCCTCGGCACCGGCCTGGTCTCCGAGATCATTTATTCCGCCATCGGCGCGGTGATCCTGCTTTTGGTGGTGCGGCTGGTGCGCGGCGGCGGCCGGCTCTAGCGACCGCCCCCGGTTCGATCGACCGGAACTGGCCGCCTTATCCTGAACTCCGGGAGAGGCGGCGTCTCTGCACCAAAAAGCCGCAAAGACTGTGAAATACCGGACTTGCGCGCCGGGCCGTCAGGGGTAGATGTGGCCCATCGGGTTCTGCCCGCGTTGGACGCAGCGCCAACATGATGTTAATTCGGGGCGCGTACCCTGAATTGCCCGTGAAATCAGGGGTTTTGGCCCCCACCTGAAAGAGATCACACTGATGGCAGCCGGTCCTGGCGTCCGCCGTTCAGAGCCTCGGTGACGCCCTGCGCGCCTGTCGCACAGCGTTCGTCGGCGTCGGCTTGATGAGCTGCATGATCAACCTGCTCTATCTGACAGGCTCGATCTTCATGCTCGAGGTCTACGACCGGGTGCTGCCGAGCCGCAGCGTTCCAACCCTGGTCGGCCTGATCATCCTCGCCAGCTTCCTCTATATGGCCCAGGGCGTGCTCGACATGATCCGCAATCGGATCCTGGGGCGGGTCGGCACCGCGTTGGACGAGGCCCTCAACAAGCGCGTGTTCGACACCATCGTGCGCCTGCCGCTCCTGGTCGGCAGCCGCAACGAAGGTCTCCAGCCGCTGCGCGATCTTGACAATGTCCGTTCTTTCCTCGGCGGCATGGGCCCGAGCGCGTTCTTCGATCTGCCCTGGCTGCCGCTGTACCTCGCCATCTGCTTCGCCTTCCACGTCATGATCGGGGTCACCGCCTTGGTCGGCGCCATCATCCTGGTCGGCCTGACGCTGGTCACCGAATTCATGTCCCGCCAGCCGGCGAAGGAGGCGATGGGCCTTGCCGCCCAGCGCAACGATCTCGCCCAGACCAGCCGCCGCAATGCGGAAGTCATGGTGTCGATGGGGATGGCCGGCCGGATGAACGCGCGCTGGAGCGAGGCCAACGAACGATATCTCGCCGGCAATCAGCACGCGAGCGACGTTGCCGGCGGTCTCGGCGCGGTCGCAAAGGTGCTGCGCATGATGCTGCAATCGGCCGTGCTTGCGGTCGGCGCCTATCTCGTCATCCACCAGGAGGCGACCGCCGGCATCATCATCGCCGGCTCGATCCTCTCCGCCCGCGCGCTGGCGCCGGTGGATCTCGCGATCGCGCACTGGAAATCCTTCGTCGCGGCACGCCAGAGCTGGCACCGCCTCACCCGCCTGCTGGAGCAGATGCCGGCGCAGACGATGCCGACCCAACTGCAGGCGCCGACGAGCCGGCTCTCGGTCGAGGGCGTTGCCATGGTGCCGCCCGGCGACCAGCGCCTCGTCGTGCAGGACATCAATTTCGCGCTCGCCGCGGGCAACGGTCTCGGCGTGATCGGCCCGAGCGGCTCCGGCAAGTCGTCGCTGATCCGCGCGCTGGTCGGGGTCTGGCAGCCGGTGCGCGGCAAGGTGCGGCTCGACGGCGCGGCGCTCGACCAATGGTCGTCCGACGCGCTCGGCCGCCACATCGGCTATCTGCCGCAGGACGTCGAATTGTTCGGCGGCACCATCGCGCAGAACATCAGCCGGTTCGACCCCGAGGCGACGTCCGACGGCATCATCGCGGCGGCGAAGGAAGCCGGCGTGCACGAGATGATCATCAAGATGCGCGAAGGTTACAACACCCAGGTGGGTGAGCAAGGCACCGCACTCTCGGCCGGCCAAGCGCAGCGCGTGGCGCTGGCGCGCGCGCTCTATGGCAATCCCTTCCTGATCGTGCTCGACGAGCCAAACTCCAACCTCGACACCGAAGGCGATGAGGCGCTGAGCCGCGCCGTCCGCAGCGCGCGCGAGCGCGGCGCCATCGTCGTCGTGGTGGCGCACCGCCCGATCGGCGTCGAGGCGGTCGACCAGGTCCTGGTGCTGCGCGACGGCCGCATGCAGGCCTTCGGCCCGAAGGAACAGGTGCTCGCCCAGGTGCTGCAACCGCGGGTGACGCCGCCGGCCCCGATCAAGATCGTCAGCGAAGGCGGAGTGGCCAAACCATGAGCACGATGGCCATCGGCGGCGCGAAGCCTGCCGCGAAGAAGACCGTGCGCGAGTCCATCAAGTTTCATTTGCTGCTCGGACTTGGCATCGTCCTGGTCCTGGTCGTCGGTCTCGGCGGCTGGTCCTCGACCGTGCTGATCTCGGGCGCGCTGATCGCGCCGGGCCAGATCGTGGTCGAGTCCAACGTCAAGAAGGTACAACACCCGACCGGCGGCGTGGTCGGCGAGGTGCGCGCCCGCGACGGCGATCTAGTCAAGGCCGGCGACATCGTGGTGCGGCTCGACGACACCGTCACCAAGGCCAACCTTGCCATCGTCACCAAGAATCTCGACGCCGCGCAGGCGCGCGCGGCACGACTGCAGGCCGAGCAGCGCGGTGTCGACAGAATCGAGTTTCCGCAAGCGCTGCTCGATCGCGCCAGCGATCCCGACGTCAAGCTGCTGCTCTCCGCCGAAACCAAGCTGTTCGACGTGCGCGTCAACGGCCGCACCGGACAGAAGGCCCAGCTCCGCGAGCGCATCACGCAGCTCAACGAGGAAATCTCCGGCCTCAGCGCCCAGGAGAAGGCCAAGGACCAGGAGATCTCGCTGGTTCAGAACGAGGCTCACCGGCGTGCGGGAGCTCTACGACAAGCGCCTGGTCCAGATCTCGCGCCTGACCCAGCTCGAACGCGACTCGGCCCGCCTCAACGGCGAGCGCGCGCAGTACATCGCCTCGCGCGCCCAGGCCAAGGGCAAGATCACCGAGACCGAGCTGCAGATCATCCAGGTCGACAAGGACGTGGTGAGCGAGGTCTCCAAGGACCTGCGCGAGACCAACGACAAGATCGGCGAGCTGATCGAGCGCAAGGTTGCCGCCGAAGACCAGCTTCGCCGCATCGACATCCGCGCGCCGCAGGACGGCATGGTGCTGCAATCGAATGTGCACACGGTTGGCGGCGTCGTCACCGCCGGCGACGCGCTCATGCTGATCGTGCCGCAGGCGGACGATCTCCAGGTCGAGGCCAAGGTCAACCCGGTCGACATCGACAAGCTCCAGATCGGCCAGAAGACGCTGCTTCGCCTCTCCGCGTTCAACCAGCGCACCACGCCCGAGGCTCAACGGCCTCGTCAGCCGCGTCTCGCCCGACGTCACCACCGACCAGCGCACCGGCCAGAGCTACTACACCATCCGCGTCACGATGCCGGCCGAAGAGATCGCCCGTCTCGGCGATGTCAAGATGATTCCCGGCATGCCCGTGGAAGCCTTCGTCCAGACCGGCGACCGCACCATGCTGTCCTATCTGATGAAGCCGCTGCACGACCAGCTGATGCGCGCCTTCAGGGAGAAGTGACGCGCGAAAGCGCGTCATCCCGGAGCGCGCTTAGCGCGCATCCGGGATCTCGTGCGGCAAAATTCGCTCTCGTAGGGTGGGCAAAGGCGCAAAGCGCCGTGCCCACGATCTTTCTCCGATACGACGGAATGGTGGGCACGCTTCGCTTTGCCCACCCTACGACACCATCTTCTTTGCTATAGTTTGGCTCGAAGCTCAAATAGCCCCGCGGTCCAACCATGCAATCTCTCCCCTCCATCGCTGCCGAATCTTTCTCCGACGCATCTGCGGCGGTCGCGCGCCTCGAAGAGATCTACGAGCGCAACACAAAATTCCTGCGCGATCGGTTCGAGGCCTATGTCGGCGGCGAGGCGATCACGGCGCGGGTGCGGGCCTATTACCCCTTCGTGCGCATCACCACCGCGACACATGCGCGGCTGGATTCGCGGCTTGCCTATGGCTTCGTCGCCGGGCCCGGCGTCCACGAGACCAGCGTGACGCGACCGGATCTGTTCCGCAGCTACCTCGTCGAGCAGATCGGATTGCTGATCCAGAACCACGGCGTGCCCGTCGAAATCGGCGAGTCCGACGAGCCGATCCCGATCCACTTCGCCTATCGCCGCGACATCAACATCGAGGCCGCCATCACCACCAGCGAGAATTCGCCGGTCGCGCGATCGCTGCGCGATGCGTTCGACGTGCCTGATCTCGCCACCATGGACGATTCCATCGCCGACGGCACGTTCGAGCTGCGGCCCGGTGCGCCGAGGCCGCTGTCGCTGTTTCGTGCCGCGCGCGTGGATTACTCGCTGCGCCGGCTCTATCACTACACCGGCACCGATCCCGAATATTTCCAGAATTTTGTCATTTTCACCAACTACCAGTTCTATGTCGATGCATTCGCGCAAGCCTGCCAGCAACGGCTTCAGTCTGGCGAGGCGGGCCTCGAATCCTTCGTGGCGCCAGGCAACATCATCACGCGCAACGGCGGCGCCACCAGCGGCTCGCCGCCGGTGCGCACGCCGCAGATGCCGGCCTTCCATCTGGTTGCGCCAGGTTATCGCGGCATCACGCTGATCAACATCGGCACCGGTCCGTCCAATGCGCGCAACGTCACGGACCACGTGGCCGTGTTGCGCCCGCATGCATGGTTGATGCTCGGCCATTGCGCGGGCCTGCGCAACACGCAGCGCCTCGGCGACTATGTGCTCGCGCACGGCTATGTGCGCGAGGATCACGTGCTCGACCGCGAATTGCCGCTCTGGGTGCCGATCCCGGCGCTGGCCGAGATGCAGGTCGCGCTGGAGGAGGCGGTCGAGGATGTCACCGGTCTCGAAGGCTTCGAGCTCAAGCGCCTGATGCGCACCGGCACCGTCGCCAGTGTCGACAACCGCAACTGGGAGATCTCCGGACCCGAGGTGATCCGCCGCCTGTCGCAGTCGCGCGCGGTCGCACTCGACATGGAATCCGCCGCGATCGCCGCCAACGGCTACCGCTTCCGCGTGCCCTACGGCACGCTGCTGTGCGTCTCCGACAAGCCGCTGCACGGCGAGATCAAGCTCGCAGGAATGGCCAGCGAGTTCTACCGCCGCAGGGTCGGCCAGCATCTGGAGATCGGCCTGAAGGCGCTGGAGCGGCTCAAGCAGCAGGAATCGGAGCGGCTGCATTCGCGCAAGCTGCGCAGCTTCGCCGAGGTGAGCTTCCAGTAGGACGAAGCATCTCTTTGCTGCTGACAACAGGCGCGATTTTCATCATTGTCCCGTTCGGGGGTGCGAACGGGACAATTGGATGCCGCTGACGCGCGACAGGATCATCGGCCATGACCTCGAACGGCTGGCCTTTCGCTTCACCATGCTGAACGAAGGCGAGGCCGTCCATTGCCAGATCAGCGACGCCGCGATGGACGAGTCTCGCGGGCATGCAAGGCACCGAAAGCAGCGCGCGGCAGGCGCAGTTCCTGTCACTGCGCGAGACCATCGAGCGGATCGCGTCGGACATCTACGACGAGGCGCCGCGGGTGCAGGGCTATGTGGTGCGGATCTTCATGCGGCATCTGGGACGGTGAGCCGCCATACTCTCTGCCGTCACCCCTCCAGCGTCCTCAGCAACAGCGTCAGCGCCGTCGCCGCGAACAGCTGCATGTTGCCGAACCGGTCGTTGTCACCCGTCTCCAGCGTCATCACTTCCGCCACAGGTCCTGCAACCGCCATGCAACTGTGGCCGGCGGCATCGCCGTAGCGGTTGCCGGTGGGGCCGGCGGCACCGGTCTCGGACAGGCCCCAGTCGCTGCCAAAGCGCGTTCGCATCTGCCCGGCGAGCAGTTGTGCGTAGGGTTCGGACGAGGAGCGAAAGCCCTTCATTCCTTCGTCCGAAATATCCATCAGCACGCGCCGGGCATCGCGGGTGTAAACCACCGCGCCGCCGAGGAAATAGGCGGAGGCGCCGGGCACCGCGAGCAGGCTGGCCGCGATCAGGCCGCCGGTGGAGGATTCCGCGACCGCGATGGTCTGCTTGCGCGCAATCAGTTTGGCGGCGACCTGTTCCGCAATGCCGACGAGCTGTTTCATTCCGCAACCCCTGTTCCTTCGCAACCGAGGCTCAGCCTTCCTAGCATATGACAGCACGCTTGGCCGAGTTGCGGGCGGCGGGCAGGCCTGCTTGAATGGCGGGTACAAGATGAGACGTGTGAGGAAACGTGAGAAGGGAGACGTGATGGCGTCCCTGATCGCCGGCGGCATCGATTGCGACTTGCATCCGGCCGTGCCGCATCTGACCAGCCTGCTGCCCTACCTGAACGACTATTGGCGCGATCAGGTGACGACGCGCGGCATGGTCGACCTCATCTCGCAATCCTATCCGCAGAATTCGCCGATCGCGGCGCGGCCCGACTGGCGGCCGGAGACCGGCAAGCCCGGCGAGAGTCTCGAGGACATGCAGCGTCATGTGCTCGATCCTTTCCAGCTCAGCTACGCCATCTGCAATCCCTTGTATGGCGTGCAGATGGTGTTTTCCGAGGACATGCAGGCCGCCTTCTGTCGCGCGCTGAACGACTGGCTTGCCAGGGAATGGCTCGATCGCGACGCGCGGTTGCGCGGCTCGATCGTCATCCCCACGCAAAGCATCGATAAGGCGGTCGCCGAGATCGAGCGCTGCGCGCAGGACCGGCGCTTCCTGCAGGTGCTGATGCTCGTCATGGGCGACACGCCGCTCGGCAAACGCACGCTGTGGCCGATCTACGAGACCGCGGAACGGCTCGGCCTGCCGATCGGCATCCACGCCGGTTCCGCCTATCACAATCCGCCGACCGCCGTCGGGTGGGGTTCCTACCACATCGAGGATTATGTCGGTCAGGCCCAGGCGTTCCAGACCCAGCTCACCAGCCTGATCGTCGAGGGCGTGTTCGCGAAATTTCCGCGCCTGAAGATGGTGATGCTGGAATCCGGCGTCTCCTGGATCTCGCCCTATCTCTGGCGGCTACACAAATTCTGGCGCGGGGTGCGGATGGAGACGCCGTGGGTGGATCGCGCGCCGATCGACATTGTGCGGAGCAACATCCGCTTCTCGTTACAGCCGTTTGATGCACCGCCGGACGAGGCGACATTAAATCGCCTGTTTGATCATATGCAGTCCGACGAATTGGTCCTATTCTCCACGGACTATCCGCACTGGCAGTTCGATGGCCAGGACGCGCTGCCCGAAGGTCTGTCCCCCGATCTTGTGCGCAAGATCATGATCGACAATCCGCATGCGACCTATCCCCGCCTGAAATGAGCCCGCTGCCAAGGAGGCAAGGCGATGAATATCCAGTTCCGCGAGAGCCAAGAAGCCGCTTCCCCGCTGACCGTCAAAACCGCGATCGCGGACTGCGACATCCATCCGGCACGCGCCACCCGCACCGAGGCTCTATCCCTATCTCGCCAAACGCTGGCAGCATCATCTCGAGGTCTACGGCGTCCATGCCTATCAGGGCATGATGGAAGGCCCGCCCTATCCGAAGGCGCAGCCCAACGCCTCGCGCCGCGATGCCTATCCGCCCGAGGGCGGGCCGCAGGGCTCCTCGCTCTCCTTCATGCAGAAGCAGCTGCTCGATCCCAACAATATCCAGCTCGGCGTGCTCAACCCGCTCAACACCGGGCAGGGCATCCGCAATCACGAGGCTCTCGGCCGCCTTGTGCTCGGCGATCAACGACTGGCAGATCGACAAATGGACCAGCAAGGACAAACGGCTGAAGGCGTCCATCGTCGTCGGCAATGAGGATGGTCTCTCGGCTGCTGCCGAAATCCGCGAGCGCGCCGGCGACAAGAACTTCGTGCAGGTGCTGCTGCTCAGCCGCAACGTCGAGCCGCTTGGCCAGCGCCGCTACTGGCCGATCTATCAGGCCGCGGAGGAAGCGGGCCTTCCCGTCGGCGTGCATGCCTTCGGCTTCGGCGGCAACCCGATCACGCCCTCGGGCTGGCCGTCCTATTACATCGAAGAGATGGTGGGGCACTCGCAGTGCCAGCAATCGGCGCTGGCGAGCCTCGTGCTGGAAGGCGTGTTCGCGCGTTTCCCGAAACTGAAGATGGTGATGATCGAGGCCGGTTTCGGCTGGGCGCCGTCACTGGCGTGGCGGCTCGACAAGGTATGGCAGCGGCTGCGCAGCGAGGTGCCGCATGTGAAGCGGCCGCCCTCCGAATATATCCGCGAGCAGGTGTGGTGGACGACGCAGCCGATGGAAGACCCGGAAAGGCGCGAGGATCTGTTCGACGTCATCAACTGGATCGGCTGGGACCGGCTGCTGTTCGCCACCGACTATCCACATTGGGATTACGACGAGCCCTCGCGCGTGCTGCCGGCGGGCGTGAGCGACGCCAATCGCGAGGCGTTCTATCTCGGCAATGCGCGCGCCCTCTACGGGATTGATTGATGGCGCGTCATGTGATCGCGACGGTGGATGAACTGCCGCCCGGTACGCGAAAATTCCTGGAGATCGACGGCCGGCCGATCGCGGTCTTCAACATCAAGGGCGAATATTTCGGCCTGATGAACCGTTGCCCGCATCAGGGCGCGGCTTTGTGCGAGGGCCCGTTGATCGGCCTCGCGCAGTCGAGCGAGCCTGGCGAGATCGAATACACGAAGCTGGGAGAGATCATCCGCTGCCCCTGGCACGGTTGGGAGTTCGACATCCGCACCGGCCAGTCCTATTGCGACCCCCGCCGTTTCCGCGTGAAGGCCTATCCGGCCCATGTCGAGCCGGGCGCGAGCGTGGTGAAGGGCCCGTATGTCGCCGAGACGATTCCGGTGAGCATCGAGAGCGATTACGTGGTGGTGGAGCTGTAGCGGCTCGGGCAGTGCGCTCCCTCGCCCCGTTCTTACGGGGAGAGCGTTGGGGTGAGGGGCCTCTCTCCACGGGCGAGATGACCGATGGACCTGTACCCCCTCACCCGGAAATCAAGCTGCGCTTGACTTCCGACCTCTCCCCGCAGGCGGGGAGAGGTGAAGAAAGAGCGCGCCCCGGAATGACACCGAGCTAATGCCCCGCAACCGGCTCCGCGGCCGTGTCGTATGTCGGCACGGCCTTGCCGCCGCCACGATAGACCGTCGAGGCCGCGACGATGCCGAGCAGCGCCGCGAACATCAGCCAGAAGCCGGGCGAGGCCTTGTCGCCGGTATGCTGGATCAGCCAGGTCGAGGCGAACGGCGTGAAGGTGCCGAACAGCGCGGCGGCGAGCGCAAACGCGAGCGAGAAGCAGGTGGTGCGCACATGCGCCGGCACGATCTCGACCAGGGCGCCGAGCATGGTGCCGCTGTAGACGCCGAAATAGAACGAGAACATCATCTCGACCGCGAGCAGCTTGCCGAAGCTCGGCGCCGCCACCAGCCAGTGCAGCGCCGGATAGGCCGTCATCAGCGACAGGCAGGCGATGGTGATCAGCACCGGCTTGCGGCCGATGCGGTCGGACAACGCGCCGCCGACCGGATTCCAGAAGAAGTTGCTGACGGCGACCAGCAGCGTCACCAGCAGCGCATCCTGCGTCGAGAGCTTCAGCACGGTCTTGCCGAAGGTCGGCGTGTACACCGTGACGAAGTAGAACGTGGTCGTGGTCAGCACCGCAATCATCATGCCGAGGATGACGATGCGCCAGTTGGCGAGCGCGGAGGCGAACACTTCGCTCGCAGTCGGGTGCTTCTTCATGGCAAGGAAGGCCGGCGTTTCCTCCAGCGTGCGCCGCAGGAAGAAGATCAGCGGAATGATCAGGCAGCCGACGAAGAAGGGAATGCGCCAGCCCCAGGCGGCGACCGTGTCGGCCGGCATCACTTCGGAGAGCAGATAGCCGAGGATCGACGCCACGAAGATCGCGACCTGCTGACTCGACGACTGGAACGAGGTGTAGAAGCCGCGATTGCCGGGCGTCGAGATCTCCGAGAGATACACCGACACGCCGCCGAGGCTCGACGCCGGCGGAGAAGCCCTGCAGCAGGCGGCCGATCAGCACGATGACCGGCGCTGCGATGCCGATCGTTGCATAGCTCGGGCAGAACGCGATGACGACGGTGCCGACCGCCATGATGCCGAGTGTGACGATCAGGCCCTGGCGGCGGCCGATGCGGTCGATATAGGCCCCGAGCACGATCGCGCCGACCGGACGCATCAACGCGCCGAGCCAGAACACGCCGAACGTGTTGAGCAGGGACGCGGTCTCGTTGGTGGAGGGGAAGAATGCCTTGCCGATCGCGGCGGCGTAGAAGCCGAACAGGAAGAAGTCGAACTGCTCGAGGAAATTGCCGCTGGTTGCGCGCAGGATCGCGCCGATGCGGGATTTGATCGCGGGCGGATGGCTTGAGGTGGCTGGTCCAGCCATGGCGTTGCTCCCTGGGACAGGTGTGGCCGGACCGGGAAATCACTCCACGGCAAGGCGACAAATACTGCGACAATCTGCCACGCCTCTTCCCGCGCGAGACGGGGCGAGTCAATCGGTTTTGCGCAGAAGCTGCTGATTTCTCAGGCTTTGTTTTGCGTTGCAGCAATCATCCATTGGCGGAACGCAGTCAGTTTTGACGCTTCGCGACGCCCCTCGGGCGCGACCAGGTAGAAGCCGGCATCGGCCGGCAGCGCGATCTTGAAGGGCACCACGAGCCGTCCCTTGGCGATGTCGTCCTGGACGTAGGAGGTTCGCCCCATCGCGACGCCAATGCCGTCGATCGCCGCCTGGATGGTCATAAAGATCATGTCGAAGGTGATGCCGGGCTGCCGCGCGATATCGGCCGGCAGGCCCGCCGCGGTGAGCCAGAGCCGCCAGTCGTCGCTATTGGCGTTGGAGGTGTGCAGCAGCGGATGGTTTCGCAGGTCTTCGGGGCGGCGCAGCGCCTTGTCGCCGCGCAGTAGCGAAGGACTGCACACCGGAAACAGCTCGTCCGCCATCAGCCAGTCGGCGCGCAGGCCCGGCCACTGGCCGCGTCCGTAGCGGATCGCGGCATCGACATTGTCGCGCTGGAAATCGACGAGGCTGGTCGAGGTGGTGATGCGGACGTCGATGCCGGGGTGTTGCTCCTGGAAATCCGTCAGCCGCGGCAGCAGCCATTTCGCGGCGAGCGAAGCCAGGGTCGAGACCGTCAACACCTTGTCGTCGTCCTTGCGCAACAGCCGGTCTGTCGCCAGGCGCAGGTCGTTGAAAGCGGCGCGGACGCCCGGGAGATAGTCGCGCGCCTCCGGCGTCAGCGCCAGCGCGCGGTTCTGCCGGATGAACAGGCGAATGCCGAGCTCCTCCTCGAGCCTTCGGATCTGATGGCTGATCGCGGTCTGCGTCACGTTCAGCTCGCTGGCCGCCAGCGTGAAGCTGAGATGGCGCGCGGCGGCCTCGAACGCCCGCAATCCGTTCAGGGAGGGCAATCTGGCAGTCATCTGGCAGCAGGATACATGACGTTATTTCATGCGAACGGGTACAAATTGTCGTTTGTCGCGGTGCAATAGGAAGCAGATATTAGCGCTCAAGTTAGCTCCAGGAGCTGAAAATGTCTACTTTGACCCACAACTCGATGACAAATCATCATGCGCCAGGGCTGGTCCAGCAGGTCAGTGAGACGCTTCACGTCTGGCACGAGCGCTACCGGACCCGGCGCGAGCTCACCAGCTGGACCGCCCGCGATCTCCAGGACGTCGGACTGTCCTGGAGCGACATCGCCTTTGAGGCCGACAAACCCTTCTGGCGGGCCTGATTGGCCGCCAGGCCGGCGCCGCCTCATCAGAGGGGCGCCGGCGGTCCCTTTTTCGTATGGCATGTGTCATGAGCACGCTCCGCCTCGAAGACCTCAAGCAATTTTCGGACATGCTGCGCACCCGCGACGGCATGGCGCTCAATGTGCGCTTCGTCGAGCCGCGCGACACCGACGAGCTTCAGCACTATTTCCGCTCCCTCTCGACCCGCTCCCGCTACAACCGCTTCTTCGGTGCCATCAGTGAATTGCCGAAGGGGCTGTTGCACGATTTCCTCGAGATCGGCGCGCGCGACCGCTTCACCGTGGTCGCGACGATGGTGGTCGACGGCTTCGAGACCATCGTCGCCGAAGCGCGCTATGCCTTGCACGCCGAAACCGCGACGCTCGAATTCGGCCTGTCGGTCGGCGACCGCTGGCAGAGCCATGGCATCGCCACTGCGCTGATGACAAATCTCGAATGCCGCGCCGCCGCGCTTGGCGGCGAGCACATGTTCGGCGACACGCTGCGCTCCAACGAGGCCATGGTCTCGCTCGCGCGCAAATCCGGCTTTGCCTTCGTCAATCACCCCGACGATTGGAAGCTGGTGCGCTTCGACAAGGAAATCTCGATCGCACCGAAAGACATTCCCTGCGCGAGCTGGCGCCTCGCCGCGCTTTCCCGTCAGGCCGAACGCCCCTCAGCCTCGGCCTGACACCACTGAGAGCCCGGCTCTGGTCAAACAGAGCCGGGCTTTTTTGTGGCTCCAACACCTACTTCCCCGTGAACACCGCCTTGCGCTTCTCGATGAAGGCCTGCACCGCCTCCTTGTGATCGGCGGTCGTGGTCAGGCGGATCAGGCGTTCGGCTTCGTGATCCCGGGCGGTTTCGAAGTCGAACAGCACGGCCTCGTCGAGATTGTCCTTCATGTAGCGCAGCGCGAGGCGCGGGCCTTCGGCGAGCGACTTCGCCAATGCAAAGGCTTCCGTCTGCAGTTTGTCATCGGGCACGACGCGGTTGACGAGGCCGATGGTCTCGGCGCGAGCGGCATCGACGCGGTCGCCGGTGAACATCAATTCGCGCGCCCGCGCGGTGCCGACGAGGCGAGTGAGCAGCCAGGCGATGCCGTAATCGCCTGACAGCGCGATGCGGGCGTAGCCGGTGGCGACGAAGGCCGACTGCGCGGCGATGCGGATGTCGCAGGCCATGGCGATGGCGAGCCCGGCGCCGACCGCGGGGCCGGGCAGGGCGGCGATGGTCGGCTTGCGCACCGACACCAGCGCGCCTGTCAGCAGCCGTTGCCGCTCCTGCAGATCGGCGATGCGATCCTCCAGCGACATCTCCAGCTTCTTCGGGTCGCGATGCGCGCCCATGCCCTTGACGTTGCCGCCGGCGCAGAAGGCTTCACCCGCGCCGGTGAGCAGCAGCGCGCCGACACCAGGATTCTCGCCGCAGCTGCGGATCATCGTGCGCAGCGCCGGCGTCAGCGCGTCCGACAGCGAATTGCGCGCCTCCGGCCGGTTCAGCGTGATGATGGCGACGCGGTCGCGGATGACGCAGAGGAGGCTCGCTGGTGCCGGTATCGATGGTGGTTTCCGTGGTCATGGATCCTCCCTGCTCTTGTTTGCCTCTTGTAGGGTGGGTTACGCCTTCGGCTAACCCACCCTACGGCGGTCGTGCCTCAAAACTTCTCCACCCAGGGCCGCAGCTCGAGCCCCAGCTCCAGGCGCTGCGCGGCTGCTGCAGCACATTCCAGTAGCTCTCCGCGATCGCATCGGGGTCGAGCATCGAGTCCGGCTTGTCCGCGGCTTCCGTGCGCGCCGCACTGCGGATGCCGCCGTCGATGACGAAATGCGCGACGTGAATGCCCTGCGGCGACAATTCGCGCGCCATGCTTTGCGCAAGGCCACGCAGCGCAAACTTGCCCATCGCGAACGAGGCCGACTGCGCGTAGCCCTTGACGCTGGCCGAAGCACCGGTGAACAGGATCGCGCCGTGCTTGTTCGGCAGCATGCGCTTGGCAGCCTGCTGCGCCACCAGGAAGCCGCCATAGGCGCTGATCGCGATCGCATTGGCGACGTCGGCGGGAACGAGATCTACGAACGGCCCGCGCGCGCGGCCGCTGGCGTTGTAGACCACGAGGTCGGGCGTGCCGATCTCGCGCTCGACGAGGCCAAACAGCCGCTCGACCTCCTCCGGCTCCGCCGCGTTGCAGGCATAGGCCTTGGCGCCGGTCTCGCTGCAGAGCGCGCCCAGCTTCTCGATCTTGCGCGCGGCCAGCGCGACGCGGATGCCTTGCGCGGCGAGCAGTCGGGCCAGCGAGGCGCTCAGGCCTTCGCCGGCGCCGACGATGAGGGCGATCTTGTACTTTGGATGTTCCATGGCGTGATCTCTTTGGGGCTGGGAGATGTTGATCTATGCATCGCTCGCGCGAACAACCAGCCGGTACGATCACAATTCCGCAGAGCGAATTGCTCCTTCATTGCGATCATGCCTCCCTGACGATTTGCGGCTTTATCGCCCCCCGCGACTGGAGCATGATCGACATCATCTCAAGCGGCAAGCGCCAAATCAGCGCAAAATGTCCGCAAGGCGGAAACGACAGAGGACGATCATGCACAAGCCGGTCCAAGCCCAGCCGAACGATGTCGCGGCCGCACCGTCCGGTCTGCTGGCGCCTGACACCAGCGGCATGAACTTCTATCGCGCCGATCCCGCGCTGACGGATCTCTTGCGCATCCATCTGCCGGAGTCGCTGTTTCGCCATATCGAGCCGCATCTCGATCGGCTCGGCGAGCTCGCCGGCGGCCGTCTCGACGAATGCGCGCGCCTTGCCGACCGCCACACGCCGGTGCTGCACCAGCGCGACAAGTTCGGCCGCGACGTGCAGTCGATCGAATATCATCCGGCCTATCGCGAGACTCGAGAATGCCGCGTTCGGCGAGTTCGGCATCCACGCGCTCTCGATCCGCAAGGGCATCATGGGCTGGCCGGACAAATATCCCGTTGCCGCCAAGCACGCCTTCACCTTTCTGTTCAACCAGACCGAATTCGGCATGGGCTGCCCGATCAACGTCACCGACGGCTGCGCCAAGCTGCTGGCGAATTTCGGCAGCGAGGCGCTGAAGGCAAAATATCTCGACGGCCTGACCTCGACCGACATGAGCAGGCTGACCCAGGGCGGCCAGTTCATGACCGAGAAGGAGGGCGGCTCCGACGTCGGCACGCTGACCACGCGCGCGGTGCAGGAGGGCGACCATTGGCGGCTCTATGGCGAAAAATGGTTCTGCTCGAATGCCGACGCCAAGGTGGTGATGCTGCTGGCGCGCCCTGAAGGCGCCGGCCCCGGCACGCGCGGCGTCGGCCTGTTCCTGATGCCGCGCTTCCTCGACGACGGTTCGCAGAACCACTACCGGATCGTGCGCTTGAAGGACAAGCTCGGCACCCGTTCGATGGCTTCGGGCGAGATCAAGCTCGAAGGCGCGATCGCCTATGCGGTCGGCAAGCTCGACCGCGGCTTCGTGCAGATGGCCGAGATGGTGAACTCGTCGCGGCTTTCCAACGGCGTCAAGTCCACCGCGCTGATGCGCCGCGCCTATCATGACGCAATGACGGTGGCGAAGAACCGCGTGGTGTTCGGCAGCCGCATCATCGACCTGCCGCTCGGCCGCCGCCAGATGCTGAAGATCATGCTGCCGGTCGAGCAGGCGCTGTCGATGAGTTTTCTCACGGCGGATGCGCTCGACCGCGCCGAAGCCGGCAGCCAGGATGCGGCCGCGTTGCTGCGCATCCTCACCCCGACGCTGAAATTCCGCGCCACGCGCGATGCGCGAAAGGTCTGCGGCGATGCGCTCGAGATGCGCGGCGGCATCGGCTATATCGAGGAATTCGCCACGCCGCGCCTGCTGCGCGACGCGCATCTCGGCTCGGTCTGGGAGGGCACCGGCAACATCGTCGCGATCGACGCGCTCCGGCGCGCGGTCGGGCGCCATGGCGCGGAATCCGCGCTGGCTGCCGATCTGCATGCGCGGCTCGATGACAGCACCTCCGTACCGCAGGCCTGGCGCGACCATCTGCGCGGCCTCGTCGATCGCGCCGTCGGCTTCGCACGCGAGGTCGCGGGCAAGTCCGAGAACGAAGCCGACGCGCGGCGTGCCACCAGCGTGCTCTATCATGTCGCCAGCGCGGTCGCGCTCGCCTGGGAGGCGCAGCGCATCCACGAGATGCGCGGCGATGCCCGCCGGCTGCTGCTGTCGCGGCTCGTGATCGATCATCGCGTGTCGCCAAGCGATCCGTTCCGGCTGACGGAAAATGCGACGCAAGGCAGGATCGCCGCGCTGCTGCTGGGAGATCGCGACGCCGGCATGAGCGAGGTTGGCGAACTGGTTCTGGCAGCGTAGGCTGCGCTCCACGCTAGAACCAAGAAACGCGATAGGGAGTGCTCGATGAAGGCCGCCGTCCTCTATGAAGTCAACCAGCCGCTCGTCATCGAGGATGTGAGCCTGCCGAAGCCCGGCCCGCGCGAGGTGCTGATCCGCACCTCGGTCGCCGGCCTCTGCCACTCGGACCTGCACTTCATGGAAGGCCTCTATCCGCATCCGCTGCCTGCGGTGCTCGGGCATGAATCCGCCGGTGTCGTCGAGCAGGTCGGCTCCGACGTTACCTACGTGAAACCGGGCGATCACGTCGTCACCTGCCTGTCCGTGTTCTGCGGTACCTGTGACAATTGCACCACCGGCCGCACGGTGCTCTGCACCGACACCACGGTGAAGCTGCTGCCCGGCGCCTCGAACCGCATGCAGTGGTCGAAGCCGGAAAAGCTGCACCAATTTCTCAACCTGTCCTCCTTTGCCGAGCAGATGCTCGTGCACGAGAACGCCATCGTCAAAATCCGCAGAGAGATGCCGCTCGATCTCGCCGCGCTGATCGGTTGCGGTGTCATCACCGGCTACGGCGCGGTGGTGAACACGGCCAAGGTGACGGCGGGCGAGACTGTCGCGGTGATCGGCTGCGGCGGCGTCGGCATGGCCGCCATCAACGGCGCGCAGATCGCCGGCGCCGGCCGCATCATCGCCATCGACACCAATCCGGCCAAGCTGCAGCTCGCCACCAAGCTGGGCGCCACCGACATCATCAATCCCGCCGACGGTGACGTCGTGAAGCAGGTGCGCGACCTCACCAATGGTGGTGTGCACCATTCCTTCGAGGTGCTCGGCCGCAAGGAAACCGCCGAGCAGGCCTTTGGCATGCTCGCCTCCGGCGGCACCGCCACCATCGTCGGCATGATCCCGTTCGGCCAGAAGATCGAGCTGCACGGTTTCGATTTCCTCAGGGAGCGCCGGATCCAGGGCTCCTCGATGGGCTCGAACCACTTTCGCGTCGACATGCCGCGCCTGGTCGATTTCTACCTGCGGGGACGGCTGCATCTGGAAGACTGGATCTCGGCGAAGTTGAAGCTGTCCGAGATCAACGAAGGCTTTGCCAACATGAAGGCCGGCAAGACGCTGCGTAGCGTGATCATGTTCGATAGCTGAGCGTTGGCGCTCGCCAGTATAACCCCACAACAGGTGTCATCGCCCGGCTTGACCGGGCGATCCAGTATTCCGAGGCGGCCTTTGTGTGGACGAACGACCGGCGCGGCGTACTGGATGCCCCGCCTTCGCGGGGCATGACGATCCGTAGCCCGGATGGAGCGCAGCGCAATCCGGGGGCTTTCCGGGAGTCGGCCTCCCGGATTGCGCTGCGCTCCATCCGGGCTACACGAAAGGGCTCACCGCGACACGTGCGCGGACACCGCCAGCCATTTGCCATTCAGCTTCGCCCAGCAATCGGTGTACCGCCCGGTCGCTTGCTGCCCATCGGCCGTGGTGTAGCGCGTCGCCGCGTGGATGATGGCGAAATCGCCGATGATGCGGATCATGACATCGTAGGCATGCAGATTGCGGATCGCGATTGGCCGCGCCGTCTGCTCCAGGAAGGCGGCGCGATCGACCAGCGACTTGTCGGGATTGGAGCAATAGAACTCCGGCGCCAGGATCTCGTCGAAGCGTTTGACGTCGCAGTTCTGTACGGAGGCGACATAGTCGCGGTTGAGCGCGGTGAGCTGTTCGAGGTCGTCGCTCATGGTTCTTCCTCCCTGTCACTCCGGGGCGCGCGAACCCGGAATCTCGACATTGTTTTGCTCCGTGATTGCGAAGAGTGGGTAGCCCGGATTGCGCTACGCTCCATCCGGGCTACGATCTAATCGTCAAACATCTTCGGCGGCACGAACCCGCCGAACTCGCGCTCGATCAGCTCGGCGAGCTTGAGCGGCGTGCGGTCTTCGAGGAACGGTCCGATGATCTGGACGCCGACCGGCAGGCCATCCTTCGACAGGCCGAGCGGGACTGCGGTGGCCGGAAGGCCCGTCAGCGTGGCAATGCCGGGCCAGGCGAGCTGGTCCGGATAGGCATGATCCTTGCCATCGATATTGATCCGGCGCTTCTCCTGCTCCGGCGAATGATCATGCGGATAGGCGGGGGTCGGCATGATCGGGCAGATCACCGCATCGAACGTCTTGAACAAGTGTCGCCACTGCGCGCGCAGGCCGGCGCGCGCGCCTTCGTCGAACACCCAGGCCTGATGGCTGGAGGTCATGCCGCGCAGCCGCTCGGCCGCAAGGCTCTTGTCCTCAGGCGAGAGCTGCGCCGCCCCGGCACGCGCGCCAGTGAGAATATCAGGCGGAAAGAACGCGCCGAGAAAGCCCATCAGCATCCGCATGTAGAGCCGTGAAGCCTCCTGGAAGTCCGGAAACAGCGGGCTTTCGCGCGCGACGCTCGCGCCGGCGCGCGTCAATTGCCCGGCCAGCTTCTCGATCGCACCGCGGACCTCGGCATTGGCGGGCAGCAGCGGGTGGCTGTCGATCACCAGCAGGCGGAAATCCTTCAGTCCGGCGTGGCGCGCCTCCGGCAACGCGAGCCTGTATCCGACGCCGAGGTCGAGCGGATCGGGCCCGGCCATCACATCGAGCAGCAATGTCAGGTCGGCGGCGCTCCGCGCCATCGGGCCGATGACAGCCATATCGCGTTCCATCGGGATCGCGGGGAATGGCGGCGGCGTATGGCCGCGCGTCGGGCAGAGATTGTAGGTCGGCTTGTGCGCATAGACCCCGCAATGGAACGCCGGCACACGTAGCGAGCCGCCGATGTCGGAGCCCAGCGACAGCGGCCCGTAGCCGGCCGCAAGCGCGGCCGATGAGCCGCCCGACGAGCCGCCGGGCGTGCGGCCGAGATCGAAGGGATTGTTCGTCGTGCCGTAGATGTCGTTGTAGCTCTGCCAGTCTCCGAGCCCGACGGGAACGTTGGTCTTGCCCAGGATGACGCCGCCGGCATTTTTCACCCGGCCGATCGCCAGCGCGTCCTCCGCCGGCCTGAAATCCTTCTGCGGCGGCCAGCCCCAGGTCGTCGGCAGGCCGGCGATGTTGAAGGATTCCTTGATCGTCAGGGGCAGGCCGAGCAGCGGCTTGCGCTCGCCGCGGCCCAAGGCGGCGTCCGCCTCGCGCGCGGCACCGAGTGCGCGCTCGAAATCCCGCACGCAGATCGCATTGACCTTGCCGTCGTGCCGTTCGATGCGGTCGATTGCGTCCTGCGTGAGTTCGAGCGACGACACCTTCTTCGCCGCCAGCGCGGACGACAGCTCGACAGCGCTCTTGAAACTCCATTGCGATTTGGCCACGGCGCGTCTCCTGTTCTTGTTGTCCAGGGATGATGCGCAGTTTGGCCGAATGCCGCAACGGTTGTTTGATGGCGATTGATGTGCTGGCGAGACGGGACGGATGAAATCAAAAATTCGCTGTCATCGCCCGGCTTGACCGGCCGAGCCAGTACTCCGTGACAACAGTGATGGAGCCGACGGGCCGCGGCGCGCTGGATTCCCCGCCTTCGCGGGGAATGACACCGGAGATGAAAGGCCGCTACGCCGCCCCGATCAATATCCCCACCGCCAGCACGATGGCGCCGCCCAGCACGATCTGGAACACGGCCTGGAGAAACGGCGTGTCCATGTAGCGCGCGCGGATGAAGGCGATCGCCCACAATTCGAAGAACACGACGACACCGGCGATCGCGGTCGCGATCCAGAACGCATTGGCCCAATGGTCCGGCACGAGATAGGGCAAGGTGTGGCCGAGCCCGCCGAGCGTCGTCATCGCCCCGCAGGTGAAACCGCGCAGCCAGGGCGAGCCGCGCCCGGTCAGCGAGCCGTCGTCGGAGAGCGCTTCCGCAAAGCCCATGCTGATGCCGGCGCCGATCGAGGCGGCAAGGCCGACCAGGAAGGTCTGCCAGTTCTGGTGCGTGGCGAAGGCGGCCGCGAACAGCGGCGCCAGCGTCGAGACCGAGCCGTCCATCAGGCCGGCAAGACCGGGCTGCACATATTGCAGCACGAACATGCGGCGGTTGGTGCGATCCTCCTCGGCGCGGGCGTCGGAATTCAGGATCTCGCCCGTCAGTTTTGCGGCGGTTTCCTCGTGACCTTTCTCGGCTTCGGCGAGATCGCCGAGCAGGCGGCGCACGCCGACGTCCTGGGCCTGTTCGGCGGCCTTCACGTAGAAGCGTTCCGCCTGCATCTCCATGGTCTCGACCTCCCTGCGGATGGCATCGAGCGACAGGTTCTTGGTGAGCCAGACAGGGCGACGGCGCAGGAATCCCTTGACGTCCTCGCGCCGGATCGGCGGCAGATGCGGGCCGAAGCGCTGCTCGTACAGTTCCAACAGCATGTGCCGGTGGCCGCGCTCCTCCTCGGCCATCTGCTCGAACAGCTTGGCCGAGTCCGGATAACGTTCCTTCAGGTCCTCGGCGAAGGTCATGTAGATACGGCTGTCCTCCTCCTCGGAGGAGATTGCGACCGCAAGCACCTCGCGCTCGGTCAATTCGGCAAAAGTCTTCACGGCGGCCCTGTTTCATCAATTTAGAATTGTTCTAAACTATATAGGGCGCGACGGTTCCCGGGTCAAATCACGCGCTGCCGGCCTTGGCCAGGAATTCGAGCAACAATCGGCTCACCTCGGCCGGCTGCTCCTGCTGCACCCAATGGCCGGCGCCATCGACGAGATGGCAGCCGAGCATGTTCGTGCAGCCGCCTCCCTGCATCGCTTCGAACACGCCGGGGCGCTGATGAGTGCCCCAATCCTGCAGGCCCGAGATGAAGCACGAGGGCACGTCGATGCTGCGTCCCGCAAACAGCTGCATCTCGCTGTTGAGCGTGCCCGAGGTGCCGTAGCGGTACCATTGCAAGCCGCCCTGGAATCCGGTGCGGCCATATTCGGCGCTGTAATAGGCGAGGTCGCTGTCCGGCAGCCATTGGTTGGCAGCGATCGCGGCCGGCGAGGGCATCTCCTTCGCCACCGTCTCGGCCATGGTCTCACTGAGGTCCATCACGTAATAGGTCGGCAGCTTTGCAAGCTCACTCGCCGACCACGACTGCAGCGGATACGGCTTGTTGTCGATCCAGTCCGCGCTCTTGTGGTGGTAGTAGGCGCGGAGGAAGTCATGCACGCCCTGCGGCGCATGCTGCATGTCGGCATTCGCCTCGCGTGTCGAATAGTACCATTGATAGTGCTTGCGTGGACGCGGCAGCGCGGCAAGCTCGCGATGCACGGGGTCTTCCGCCGCAGGCCTGGCCGGCGCATCGACTGTGTTGAACGGCAATGGCGGCGCTCCGCCGAACGGCGCGCTCATCAGCGTCACCGAACGAAACACGTCGGGCCTGATCAGCGCGCACCAGGCCGCGACCGGACTGCCGAAATCGTGCCCGGCCAGGTCGACCTGCCTGTAACCGAAGGCCGATACCAGCGCGAGCGCATCGCGCACGAGATTGAGGAGCGAAAACGGGGCCAGGTCGCCGTCGTAATCCGCGCTCCATCCAATGGTGCGACCATAGCCGCGCTGGTCCGGCGCGATCACGTGATAGCCGGCCGCGGCCAACGTCGGCATCACCTTGCGCCAGGAGAAGGCGAGCTCCGGAAAACCGTGCAACAGCAGGATGCAGGGACGGCCCCGGGTCTCGAACCCGGCCTCGAGCACATGCATCCGCAGGCCGTTGATGCCGTCGAGGTAACGCGAGCGGATGCCGCCGGGGAGCGGAATGTCGGGGAGTGCGGTCATGATTGTTTCCTCGTCATGGCCGGGCTTAGCCGTCCGAAGGACGGCGTCGCTTCCGCTCGCCTATGTCCCGGCCATCCACGTTCTTGTTGGCGTCGATTGTAAGATCGTGGATGCCCGGGACAAGCCCGGGCATGACGGAGGATAGAGGGGCGCTCCTACACCACCGCGCACACGAACCCATTGCCCTTGCGCTTGATCTTTCCGACCGACGGTGACGGGAAGTGCGCCGTGCAGCACAGCGTGTCGGTGTCGCAATAGCGCTCGAGAAAACCGCGGCGCGTCGTCGCCGCCGCGGCCGGATCGACGTCGAACTTGATCGACAGCTCCGGATAAAGCGTCTGCAGCGGCGAGTGCATGAGGTCGCCGGAGAACACCGCGTCGTCCTTGCCGCGTCCCATGGTGATGGCGATATGGCCCGGCGTGTGGCCGGGCGTCGGCAAGATGCGGACGTGGTCGCCGATCACATGATCATTCCCGACCAGCTCGTGGCGTTTCGCCTCGACCACCGGCAGCACGCTGTCGGCGAAGGGCGGGATCTCCGTCTTCGCGTTTTCCGCGGACCAATGGTCGAATTCCTTCTTGGCGAAGACGTAGCGCGCCCTCGGGAAGGTCGGCACCCAGCGGCCATTCTCCAGCCGCGTATTCCAGCCGACATGGTCGACATGCAGATGCGTGCACATCACGAAATCGATGTCGGCAGGCGAGAAACCGGCGGCACCCAGCGCGCGCATATAGGTGTCGTCGGTCTTCATGTTCCATTTCGGCCGATTGGGCCGCGGCTTGTCGTTGCCGATGCAGCTATCGACCAGGATGGTGTGGTGCGGCGTCTTCACCACGTAGGACTGGAAGCACAGCAGCAGTACATCCTGCTCGTCGAGCGCCTTCGCTTCCCGCATCCAGGCACGGTTCTCGGCCAGCACCTCGGCGGTCAGGCCGGGGATCATCTCCAGCGCCGGGACGAACGAGGTTTCCTGCTCGATGATGCGATGGATGGTGAGATCGCCGACCGAGAACTTCAGGCTCATGGACACTCCTTGCGAATTACGCGGCCGGCGGCACCGAGATCTTCACCGAGGGCCGCTCCAGCATCTTCTGGTGGAAGGCGTCGAGCTTGGGGTAGGCTTTGCGCCAGCCGCAATCGGCGAAGCGGAAATCGGCATAGCCGAGCACGCACACGAGGCCGATCTGCGAGATGTCGAACGGGCCGTTCAGCACCTCGGGCATGTTCTCGAAGCGCGCCATGCCGGTCCAGGCCCTGTTCCAATGATCGTCCGACCATGCCTGCCATTGCAGGCCCTGTGGCCGCACCATCTTCTCGTAGCGGCACAGCAGCATGGAATCGAGCATGCCGTTGATCAGCGAGTGATTGGTCTTGGCTTTCCAGCGCGCCCGTCCGTATTCCGGGATCAGGCTGCCGCCGGCCATCTCGTTGAGATATTCGACGATGACATAGGAGTCCAAGATCACATCACCGTCATTGGTGATCAGCACCGGCAGCTTCTTCAGCGGCGTGATCTTCGAATAGTCCTCGTTGGCCGTGCCCGGCGCAACGGCTGCCGCCGTGAACTCGATCTTGTCTATCAGCCCAAGCTCGATCGCGGCGATGCGCACCTTGCGGGCGAAGGGCGAGGCGGGAGAGAAGGAGAGTTTCATGATGGACCAATCCCTGCAATCGATCTTGTACGAACGGTGTCTCCTCCGTCATGGCCGGGCTCGACCCGGCCATCCACGCGTCGCCGCGTGGCAAGACTGTGAGACGTGGATGCCCGGGTCGAGCCCGGGCATGACGACGGAGCGTGTAGGCGCAGCTTACGCCGCCACGATCTCCTGGCGCTGCTCGCCGAGGCCCTCGATGCCGAGGGTGACGACGTCGCCGACATTGAGGAAGGTCGGCGGCTTCATGCCGAGGCCGACGCCGGGCGGGGTGCCCGTGGTGATGACATCGCCGGGCAGCAGCGTCATGAACTGCGAGACATAGGAAATGCACTTGGCCATCGAGAAGATCATGGTCTTGGTCGACCCGGTCTGGCGGCGCTGGCCGTTGACGTCCAGCCACATCGACAGGTCCTGCACGTCCTTGATCTCGTCCTTGGTCGTGAGCCAGGGTCCGAGCGGGCCGAACGTGTCATGCGACTTGCCCTTGGTCCACTGACCCAGGCGCTCGATCTGGAAGGCGCGCTCGGAGACGTCGTTGCAGACGCAATAGCCGGCGACGTGGTTCAGCGCGTCGGCTTCCGAGACGTACTTGGCGCGGGTGCCGATGATTGCGGCGATCTCGACCTCCCAGTCGAGCTTGGTGGAGCCGCGCGGCTTCTCGACCGCGTCGTTCGGGCCGGACAGCGAGGTGTTGGCCTTCATGAAGATGATCGGCTCGCTCGGAATATCGGCGCCGGTCTCCTTGGCATGGTCGGAGTAGTTGAGGCCGATCGCGACGAACTTCGAGATGCCGGTGACGGGAGCGCCGAACCGCGGCTTGCCAGAGACCGCCGGCAGCGAGGCCGGGTCGAGGCCTGCCAGCTTCTTCAGGCTCTCAGGCGAATAGGCCTCGCCCGTGAGGTCCTTCACATGCGCCGACAGGTCGCGCAATTGGCCGGATTTGTCGATCAGGCCGGGCTTTTCCGCACCCTTTTCGCCATAACGAACAAGCTTCATTCTCGTTTCTCCCTGGAGATTGGACCGATCGGTTAATAGCTTCATGGAACAGGGCGGCGGGAAATTCAACCGCCGAAAAGGCATGCATTGCAGCCCCCTCGATTCGGTGGGCAAGCGCGGTCCAGTGTCCCGGACGCGGTGCAGCGTGCAACGCTGCTCCGCAGAGCCGGGACCCAGAATGCCGCGACATGGGTCCCGGCTCTGCGCCGCACCGCTCCGCGCTGCGTCGCGTCCGGGACACAAGAACTACCCCAGCGCCACGAACCTGAACGCGTCCCCGTCCCGCTTGATGTGCCCGGCCGAAAAATGCCCGCCGATCACCAATGTCGGCGTGTCGGCAAAGCGGCCGAACAATTCGCGCCGTGTCGTCGCCGATTGCGCCTGGTTGGAATCCGCGGTCGAGGACCAGTCGAGATGCGCCATCTGGCAGGGATGATGGGCGACGTCGCCCGTGAGCAGGCCCTCTTCGCCATCGGATCGGATGAGAATGCTCATATGCCCGGGGCTGTGTCCCGGCGTCGGGATCATGCTGATCTCGTCCGACAGGCGATGGTCGCTCGCGATCAGATCTGCCCGGCCGGCAGCGACGATCGGCTGCACGGAATCGTTGAACACCGCCGCCTTGTCCGGCTCGGTGGAATGGTCGCGCCAGTGCTCGTATTCGGTCTTGCCGAACACATAGCGCGCGTTTGCAAAGGTCGGCACCCATTGGCCCTCGACCAGCTTTGTATTCCAGCCGACATGGTCGACGTGAAGATGCGTGCACAGCACGGTGTCGATGCTGTCGGGCGCAAAGCCGGCCGCGGCCATCGTTTCCAGGAACGGCGTCGTGCGGTTGTTCCAGGTCGGGACATTGCGGCCCTGCTTGTCGTTGCCGAGTCCCGTGTCCACAACAATGCGTTGCGTCGGCGTCTCCACCACCAGCGAGTGGATCGACATTTTCAGCCGGCCTTCTTCGGTGGCGAAATGAGGGATCAGCCAGGGCAGCTTCTGGATCTCCGCGTGGCCGGCGAGCGGCAGGATGAAACGGGTCGAGCCCACCGTCTCCAACTCCACCACCTGAGTGATTTTGACCCTGCCCACCTTCCACTGCATCCGGCACCTCCCATTTTCTTGTTTTGGCGCCAAACCATGCGGTGTTCCGCCATCGGGCGCAATGGATCATCTGACGCGATGCGGCGTTATCGCGGGAACCTGAGGAGGAGCCATGCCAGAGCTTGCAATATCCGCTGACAAGGTCGCATTCATCATCGAGAAGGCGCGCGAATTCGACGTCAAGGAGGGGGCTTCCGATCCGGATTCCGGCTCGAATCCGGGTGATGACGATGCGCTCGATGTTCTCGAGGACGATGGCTCAGATCCCGTTGTCCAGGAGACTCGGAAGCTTCATGATCGCTTTGAACGAAGATGAGCAGCTCGATCTCGTCACATTGACCTGGCTCGGTCGCGGTGACGGCACGATCGACGACTGGGACGATCTGCGGTCCCGCGCCGTGGAAGCACGCAGCGAGTATCGCAGCCCGCGGCGCGAAACCGTGCACTATTTGCTGGGTGATCCCATGCTGGGCGATCTGCTCGCGAACGGCATGGACGAGTTCGGCGTCGACTGGACCGACGAGCGCACGACGGCCGACTCGTCCGGTCCCAGCCAGCAGGACGAGGACGAGCCGACGAAGCAGCGGTGATGATCGGGCTTTGATGCCTCCACATCGTCATGGCCGGGCTTGACCCGGCCATCCACATCTTTCTCCGCAGTGCAAAGAACGCGGATGCCCGGGACAAGCCCGGGCATCGACGTCTCAAAGCGTGCCCGGGAAAGCGCCGCCATCCAGCAGGATGTTCTGGCCGGTGATGAAGCCGGCCTTGGCGCCGCACAGGAAGGCGCAGGCATAGCCGAACTCGTCGGGCTGGCCGAACCGGCCGGCGGGATTGAGCTTGGCGCGCTCGGCCAGGACCTGCTCGGGCGTCGTGCCGCGCTTGTCCGCCTCGCCCTTCGCGGTGCTGGTCAGGCGGTCCGTCTCGAACGGGCCCGGCAACAAGCCGTTGATGGTGACGTTGTTGATCACGGTCTTGCGCGACAGGCCGGCGATGAAGCCGGTGAGGCCGGCGCGCGCGCCGTTGGAGAGGCCGAGAATGTCGATCGGCGCCTTCACCGCGGCCGAGGTGATGTTGACGATGCGGCCGAACTTGCGCGCCATCATGCCGTCCACGGTCGCCTTGATCAGCTCGATCGGGGTCAGCATGTTGGCGTCGATCGCCTTGATCCAGTCATCGCGGGTCCAGTTGCGGAAATCGCCGGGCGGCGGGCCGCCGGCATTGTTGATCAGGATGTCGGGCTCGGGGCACGCCTTCAGCACCGCCTCGCGGCCCGCGGGCGTCGTGATGTCGCCGACGATCTCGGTAACCTTCACACCAGGATAGGCTTTGCGGATCTCGTCCGCCGTCTTCTTCAAGGCTTCGGCGCCGCGCGCGGTCAGCGTGACGTCAACGCCGGCGTCCGCCAGCGAGATGGCGCAGGCGCGGCCGAGGCCCTTGCTGGATGCGCAGACGATGGCGCGGCGACCTTTGATCCCAAGATCCACTGTTTCACTCCCGTAAATGTCAGGCAGGTTTTGGATGCGGCCACTCTAGCCAAGAGTGGCGCCGCTGATAAGGCATGGGCTCGCATCAAAATGCATGCGCGTCGGCGCGGCGATGCAAATGCGGCTGGGCTCTAGATGCGCCGCTCCTGCTTGAGGCGGTCGATCGCGGAAGCAGCTTCCGGCGGCAGCGACTTGAAGCCCATCTGCCCCGCCGTCGAAAACAGCGGCCGCAGGTGCGAGCCGGCGAGAAACGGCGGCTGCTTGTTGGCCGGCACGATCTGATCGAACACCAGAACCAGCGTAGTGGCGACGAGGCCGACCCTGATGGCGCCGAGCGCGGCACCGCCGAGCCGGTCGCCGATGCCGGTGTCGCGGATCGTGTCGTTCAGCGCGAGGCGGCCGATATAGCCGAACAGCATGCCGACGACCACGAAGATGCCGAACAGCCAGATCCAGTTCTGCAGCAGCGGCGCATTCGGGTTGCCGGCGATTTGCGGCACGATCAGCGGCATCAGCGCCACTGCGATCGGCGCAGCGAGCAGATAGGCGAGAATGGTCATGGCGCTGCGCAGCAGGCCGGTCCTGAAGCCGAACCCGATCGCGACGGCGAGCGCGGCATAGACGGCGAGATCGAAACTGTTCATGAGTGCAACCCTGCCTCGATGGAACGAATGAACGCCGAACCGATCATTCCGGTTTCAGGTCGCTAAAATCGTCTGTATTTTTGGCTCCAAAGCTCGGGGTAATCGCGCAAGGAAACGTCATGTCAGACCTATTCGACGTCAGTAAAGAAACCATCCTCGTCACCGGCGCGAGCCAGGGGCTGGGCCGGCAATTTGCCCGGGTGCTGGCGGCCCATGGCGCAGCCGTCGCGCTCGCGGCGCGGCAGACCGAAAAGCTGAAGAGCCTGGAAGAGGAGATCCGCGGCAAAGGCGGCCGCGCCGCCGCGGTCGCGCTCGACGTCGCCGACACCGCCTCGATCGCCAGGGCCGTGGATGCCGCGGAAGCCGCGCTCGGTCCCGTCACCGTGCTGATCAACAATGCCGGCATTGCGATCGAGAAGCTCGCGACCGAGCAGACCGAGGCCGATTGGGACGCGGTGATCGGTGCCAATCTGAAGGGCGCCTATTTCCTCGCGACCGAGGTCGCGCGCCGCATGATCGCGCGCAAGCAGTCGGGCAACATCGTCAACATCGCCTCCGTGCTCGGCACCGGCGTGTTGAAGGCGGTCTCGCCCTACGCGATCTCGAAGGCCGGCATCATCCAGGCGACGAAAGCGATGGCGCTGGAGCCTCGCAGGCCAGGGCATCCGCGTCAACGCCCTCGCGCCCGGCTATATCGACACCGAGATGAACCACGCGTTCTGGACGACGCCTGCAGGCGAGCGCCTCGCCAAGCGCATCCCGCAGCGCCGCGTCGGCGCCGAGTCCGATCTCGACGGCGCGATCCTGCTGCTGGCATCGCAGGCGTCAAGGTATATGACGGGCAGCGTGGTGACGGTGGATGGCGGGTTCTTGCTGAACTGAGCTACCGCCGTCGTCTTCGGGAGGTGAGGCTCACTCCGCTGTCGTCCCGGACAAGCGAAGCGAAGCGGAGCGCAGATCCGGGATCCATAGCCACAGGAAGAAGTTGGGCGAAGACTCGGAGTGACCAGCTCGCGCCATAATTCCTCCCTGTGTTTATGGGTCCCCGCGTTCGCGGGGACGACAGCGGAGGACGAGGCGAGAGCTTCGCACTTCTCCGCTGTACAGGCCTCACCTAACTCGCCCGCATCTCCGCCCTGATCATATCGGCCGCCTTCTCTCCGATCATGATCGTCGGCGCATTGGTGTTCCCCCCGATCAGGGTCGGCATGATCGAGGCGTCGACGACGCGCAATCCCTCCACGCCGTGCACCTTCAGTGCCGGGTCGACCACGGCAAGCGCATCCGTTCCCATCTTGCAGGTGCCGACGGGGTGATAGACGGTGTCGACGCGGTTGCGCAGGATGTTGCGGATGTCGTCGTCGGTGCGCACGTCCGACGTGAACATGTCCTTCTTCTGCAGCGCGCGCATCGCCGGCGTCTCCATCAGCCGCCGCGTGGTCTTGAAGCCCGCGACCATGGTCTCGAGATCCTCGTCCTCGCCCAGAAAGTTCGGATCGATCATGGGAGCTGCGAGCGGATCGGCGCTTCCGAGCCAGACGCTGCCGCGGCTCTTCGGCCGGAGCAGGCAGACATGGCACGAGAAGCCCGCCTCCTTGTGCTTCTTGCGGCCGTGGTCGTCGAGCATCGCGATGATGAAGTGCAATTGAATGTCCGGCACGTCGAGGTCGGGACGGGTCTTCAGGAAGCCGCCGCATTCGGCAAAATTGGTCGTCATCAGGCCGCGGCGCTCGCGGCGGTATTGCTGGATGGCGCGGAGCAGGGACGGCAGCCGGCCGAGCGAGGCATGAACGAAGTGCGGATAGTCGGAGGCGTAGACGAACACGAAATCCGGATGGTCCTGCAGATTGCGCCCGACGCCCGGCAGATGATGCACGACGTCAATGCCGTGCGCGGCCAGCGCATCGCGGTCGCCGATACCGGACAGCATCAGCAATTGCGGGGACTGGAAGGCGCCGGAGGCGAGGATCACCTCGCGGCGGGCGCGCAGCTGTTTCTTCTGCTTGCCCTGGATATATTCGATGCCGACCGCGCGCTTACCCTCGAACAGGATTTTCGTGGCGTGCGCGCCCGTCTCGACGCGCAGATTCGCGCGCTTGTCCATGTGGGGCTGCAAGTAGGCGCGCGCCGCGCTCCAGCGCTCGCCGTTATGCTGCGTTGCCTGGTAGCTGCCGAGCCCTTCATGGTCCTCGCCGTTGAAGTCCTCGCGGATGCGAAACTGCGCCTCGCGCGCGGCCTGATGGAAGACGTCGTGAATCGGATTGTCCGTGCGCAGCCTGTTGACATGCAACGGGCCGCCCTTGCCGTGATACTCGCCGTCGAAATCGGAATTGTTCTCGGAAGCCTTGAAGTAAGGCAGCACGTCCGCGTACGACCAGCCGGTATTGCCGAGTGAAGCCCAGTGGTCGTAGTCGGCGCGATGGCCGCGGATGTAGACCATGGCGTTGATCGCCGAAGAGCCGCCGAGGCCCTTGCCGCGCGGCTGATAGCCGATGCGGCCATTCAATCCCTTCTGCGGCACGGTGTCGAAGCCCCAATTGGCCGCCTTGTATGGCAGAGCAAGTCCGAACGGCGTGGTGATCCGCCAAGTGTCGTTCCGCCCGCCTGCATCGAGCAGCGCCACGGACGTTGCCGCATCCTCGGACAGCCGCGCCGCAACCGCGCAGCCGCCCGACCCCGCGCCCACGACGACGAAATCGAATGTGTCCGTCAATTAATTCTCCCCTTGCATTTTCTTTTCGTTCGATGATCTACGACATGAACCGCATCAGCTTCTCCAGCCGCGCGATCTTGCCGCCATAGGGCGGATAGAGGTCGGCGAGGCGGTTGAACTTGGAGCGATAGAACACCGGCTTCAGCTTGCTGAAGGTGCGAAAGCCCCATTCGCCGTGATAGGCGCCGGTGCCGGACGCGCCGACGCCGCCCATCGGCTGGTTGATTTGCGTGAAGTGAAACAGGCAGTCGTTGACGGTGACGCCGCCGGAGACGGTGCGCGCCAGCACCTCGTCGCGCGCCGCGCCGTCCTTGCCGAACCAGTACAGCGCCAGCGGCCGGTCGCGACGGTTGATGAAGGCGATGGCCTCCGCCGGATCGCGATAGGAGAGAACAGGAAGCACCGGCCCGAAAATCTCCTCCTGCATCGCCGCCATCGCCTCGGTCGCGCCGACGATCAGCGTCGGCGGGAATTTGCGGTGCGCTTTCCAGTTGGGATCGTCGGCCTTCGCCGGCTGCAGGATCTTTGCGCCGCGCTGCGCCGCATCCGCAACCAAGCCCTCGAGCCGCGCATAATGCCGGTCCGAGATGATCGAGGTGTAGTCCTTGTTCGCCGGATCGGTGCCGAACATCCGCCGCATCTGGGCGCGGACCTTCTCGGCAAAGGCCTGCAAGGATTGCTCCGGTACCAGCACGTAATCCGGCGCGATGCAGGTCTGCCCGGCATTGAGCAGCTTGCCATAGGCGATGCGCTCGGCGGCTTCCTGGAGATCTGCCGAGGCGTCGATGATCGCAGGCGACTTGCCGCCGAGCCTCGAGCGTGACCGGCGTCAGGTTGCGCCCCGCGGTCTCCGCCACGATCCGCCCGACCCGGGTCGAGCCGGTGAACACGAGGTGGTCGAACGGCAGGCGCGCAAAGCCCTCCGCGATCTCGCCCTCGATGCCGGTGACGAGCAACTCGGTCGCATCGAATCGCGCGGCGACCGTCTCCTTCAGCAGCGCCGAAAAATGCGGGGTCAACTCGCTCGGCTTGACGAGAACGCGGTTGCCGGCGGCGAGCGCGCCGATCGCGGGCGCCAGCGTGAGCTGGAGCGGATAATTCCAGGGCGCGATGATGCCGACGACACCGAGCGGCTGCGGCATCAGCCGGTTGCGGGCAGGCAGGAATTGCAGCGCGGTCGCGACCCGCTGCGGCGCCATCCAGCTCTTCAGGTGCTTTGTCGCATGCCGGATCTCGGAGAACAGCAGCATCGTCTCGGCGATGGTGGTCTCGACCGCCGAACGGTGACCGAAATCGGCCGAGATTGCCTGCCGAAAACGCTCTTCGTTGTCGGCGACGACGCTGCGCAGCCGCGCCAGCCGGTCGAGCCGTTCGGCAAGGCCGGGCGCTGGCTCGTCCCGCGACCGCGTGACCATGGCGTGGAAGGCCTCCTCCAGCGCTCCGACCGGGGCGCTCGTCAGGGATTTGTCCACGGCGTTTCCTCCCTCAGGGCGCGTTTCGGCCCTTAATGTTGTTGCCGCAAGCTGGCCCTTTGTGGAACTTCTGGCAAGAGCACAGGGAACGCTGCGGAAATCGGTCGATTCCCCTGTCATAAAGTCGAAAAAACGTTCCCGCGGCCCTTTCCAAAGCCAGCCCACCTTGTTACATACGCCCCGCACCCGACGGGCTTTGCCCGGGGTTGCCTTCCAAGGAAGCCTTTGGGACGGACTGGGAAAGCCACGCGAACAGCGCCGGCCTCAACCGACCGTCCCCGGGATCTCACCGAAGGCGCGCAAATGTTTAACGCGGGGTGGAGCAGCCCGGTAGCTCGTCAGGCTCATAACCTGAAGGTCATAGGTTCAAATCCTATCCCCGCAACCAAGTAAGATGTTGTAAATTCAACATAAAATCAAAAGGCCGCTCCTCGGGGCGGCCTTTTATTTGTCCAGAATCGCCACCGAGTCGCCACCGATAAAAAGGTGCTTCCAACTCGTTCTTGTTGTCAGAGGCGATAGAGATCTCCCGGGGACAGCTGGCCGGTCACTTAAGTAGTACGAGTCGGTGGGCTCAACTCCTTGAACTCGTGGCGAAGATCGGTACCTTCCCGTCCCGATGGGGGTATCAAGCAATTTCGATTTCCTTACGGCGCAGGACGAGCGCCTAGCGCGGCTCGGCGCGCTGGCCGAACGCTTTTTTTGACGACGCCCCCTCGGTGCTAATCAAGCTGCGCCAGCTCGCCGAGTTCCTTTCCAAGGAGGTTGCCGCTCGCCACGGCCTCCTACCTTCCAACAACGTCACCTTCGACGAGGTGCTGCGCACATTGCGGCTTCGCGCGATCCTGCCGCGTGAGATCGCGGATCTCCTGTTTAACTTGAAGCGGCTCGGCAACGAGGCCGTCCATGAGGACGTCGGGACACCCGCCAACGCGCTCTTCGCGCTTAAGATCGCGCGAGGCGCCGCAGTCTGGTTCCACCAAACCTATGGCGGCAAGCCGAACTTCAAGGCCGGGCCGTTCGTACCACCTCGACCGCCGGTCGATGCTACGGCCGTAGTTGCGGCCGAGCTTGAGGAGCTGCGGAAGCAGGTCCGCGCTAGTTCGGACGAGGCGGCAAAAGCGCTACTCGCAGCCCGTGATGCCGAAGAGGCGCGGTTAAAGGCTCTGTCCGAGGTCGAGGCCCACAAGCAGGATAAGGAATTCTGGGAAGCCTACGCCAGTGAGACCGAGGCTGGCCTGCGCAAGACTGAAGCCGCATTGAAAGCTGCACAGACTGCGGCGGAAGCTGCGCCCCCACAGCAGCTCGATTTGCTGGCGCAACTCGCCAACCGGCAGGCACAACAGGTCGAATTGGACGAGGCAACCACACGCCTCCTGATCGACGAGCAACTCCGCCTGGCCGGCTGGACCGTCGACACGCCGGCGCTCCGATATGCCGCAGGAACGCGACCACAACCGAGCCAGAAGATCGCCATAGCCGAGTGGCCGACCGACAGCGGGCCGGTCGATTACGCTCTCTTCATCGACGGCCGCTGCGTCGGTGTCATCGAGGCCAAGCGGAGTATCACGGATGTGCCGGGCCGGCTTGGCCAAGCCAAGCGTTACGCCCGCGACATCCGCCTGACGCTGGACGAGACCCTTCCCGGCAGTCCATGGCATCAGGGGCTCGATCGCTTCCGCGTGCCGTTCCTGTTCGTTACCAACGGCCGGCCCTATGTGAAGCAATTCGAGACCAAGTCGGGCATCTGGTTCTGGGATGCGCGCCCAACCGGCGGCAATCCGCGCGCACTGCCGGAATGGTTCTCCCCGCAGGATCTCATCGAGCGGCTGGAGCAGACCGAGGACTTCTCTGCGCTCGCCGACCGCGAGCTCGGCGTTACCGGCCTCCGGCCTTACCAGACCGACGCGATCACGGCCGTTGAAACCGCGATCGTTGCCGGCCAGAAGAACATGCTGCTGGCGATGGCGACCGGCACCGGCAAGACCCGGCTTGCCATTGCGCTGATGTACGAGCTGCTACGCCGAAAGCGCTTCCGTCGCATCCTGTTCCTGGTTGATCGCAATGCGCTTGGCCGGCAGACGCTGGACGCCATGAGCACGACCGACACCGCCGGCTTCCTTAAATTCGATCAAGTGTTTCCGGTCGCCGACCTCGCCAAGAAATTCCCCGAGGCCACTGATCGCGTGCAGGTCGCGACCGTCCAGGCGATGATCCGTCGCGTATTCGATGACCCCGACGTGATGAGGCCGACGCCTGGCACTTATGACCTCATCATCGTCGACGAGGCACATCGCGGCTACACGCTGGATGCTGAGCTGCGCGAAGACGACCTCGGCTTCCGCAATCTCGAAGATTATCTCTCCGCCTATCGCCGCGTGCTGGACTATTTCGACGCAACCAGGATCGCGCTCACCGCGACACCAGCGCTGCACACGCGTGAGATCTTCGGTCCCGCCGTATTTCATTACGGCTATCGGCAGGCGGTCATCGATGGCTACCTGATCGACCACCGGCCGCCGCGCCGCATCACCACGGCGCTGAGCCAGACCGGCATCAGCTTCGAGGCCGGCGAGGACGTCAACATCATCGATCCTCGCACTGGCCAGATCGACCTGTTCAATCTCGACGACCAGGTCGATTTCGAGGTCGCCGAGTTTAACAAAAAGGTGCTGACCACGGCCTTCAACCGTGCCGTTGCCGATGCCGTCGCGCGAGAGTGCCCGCCCAGCGAGCGGGGCAAGACGCTGATCTTTGCCAGCCGCGACGACCATGCCGATACGCTGGTCAATGCGCTACGCGATGCCCTGACCGAGGAATACGGCCCGCAGCCGCATGACATCGTCGAGAAGATCACCGGCTCCGTCGACAAGCCGTTGGACCGGATCAAGGCGTTCAAGAACGATCCCAGGCCCAAGTATGTCGTTACCGTCGACCTACTCACGACCGGCGTGGACGTGCCCGCGATCACCAACCTCGTATTCGTCCGCCGGGTCAACAGCCGCATCCTCTACGACCAGATGATCGGCCGCGCCACGCGGCGCTGCGACGAGATCGGCAAGGAATATTTCCGTATCTTCGACGCGGTCGATATCTATGCCAATCTGCAGGAGGTCAGCGACATGCGGCCCGTGGTGGTCAACCCGGCGCTGTCGTTCGCGACCCTCCTCGGCGATCTCGAACGCGCCGCGACCGATGAGGATCGCGTGTTCGTTCGCGACCAGATCGTGGTCAAGCTGCGTCAGCGGTTGAAATACATCGAAGGCCAGCCGCGTGAGACGCTGGAAACCGTGCTCGGCCCACTCGCCGCGCTGCCGGACCGCTTGCGTGATGCGCCGACGGCCGAGACGCTCGCGCTGTTCAAGGAACACCCGCTGCTCGCCGGCATTCTCGACAATGCCAGCCCAAGTCGCCCGCACGACGGCGTCTACATCTCCGAGCATGAGGACGAGCCTCGTCAGTGTCGAGGACGATTTCGGCGGCCGTGCCAGCCCGGCCGACTATATCGAGAGCTTCGAGGCCTTCGTGAAGGCCAACATGAACGCCGCCCCGGCGCTGATTGCGGCGACCCAGAAGCCACGCGAGCTGACGCGCAAAGAGCTGAAGGAACTCGCGGTACTGCTCGACGCCAACGGCTTCTCCGAGGCGTCCTTGCGCCAGGCCTATGGTCGCGTGCGCAATGCCGACATCGCCGCCCACATCATCGGTTTCGTGCGTCAGGCCGCGCTCGGCGATCCCCTGGTACCCTACGAGACCCGGGTCGAGAACGGCGTCAAGCGCATCCTCGCCAGTCGGGCCTGGACGGTGACCCAGAAGCGCTGGCTGGAGCGAATCGGCCGCGCGCTCAAGGCGCAGCCGGTCGGCGATCCCGACATCCTCGCCGATCCTCTGTTTGTACAGGCGGGTGGCTTCGAGGTCATTGATCAGGCCTTCGATCACGGGCTAGGTGACATATTGAAGGACCTTAATGGCGCGATCTGGGATCACCACGTCGCCTGAGATGGAACAGACATGAATCCAGCGACCGATCTCGTCAACAAGCTCTGGCGTCTGTGCGCAATGCTGCGCAAGGACGGCGTGACCTACCAGCAATATGTCACCGAGCTGACTTATCTTCTGTTCCTGAAGATGGCCTCAGAACAGAAGGACGAGAGCCGCATCCCCGAGAAATATCGCTGGAGCGCGCTGAAGTCGGCACCGGAGACTGAGGTGCTGCAGCGCTATCGCCAAGCGCTGATCGACCTCGGCGACGGCACCAAGATCGCCGACCGCTCGGTGGTTGCGATTTTCCAGAACGCCGCGACGATCGTGCGCGAACCGGTCAATCTGCGCCGGCTGATCGATGCTATCGACGGTCTGCACTGGTTCAGCGAGGAGCGCGACGCCTTCGGTGACACCTATGAGGGCCTCCTGCAGAAGATGGCCGAGGAGACCAAGCGCGGCGCTGGGCAGTATTTCACGCCACGCGTACTAATCGACGTCATGGTGCGCCTAATGCAGCCTCGCACGGGTGAGGTGATCCAGGACCCTGCCGCAGGCACCGGCGGATTTCTGATCGCGGCCGATCATTTTATGAGAGCCAAGACCGACGACTATTTCGAGCTGTTGCCGAAGCAGCAGAACTTCCAGCTCCAGTCGGCGCTGCGCGGCATCGAGAACGTGCAGGACACGTTTCGGCTGTTGCTGATGAATCTGCATCTGCACAAGATCGATCCTGATCATCTCGACCTCGCGGACACATTGTCGCCGAGCGGCACGCAGCCGAAGTTTAAAAACGCCGACCTGATCCTGACCAATCCGCCGTTCGGGCCGGCCGGCGGCCCGCCGACGCGCGATGATCTTACCATCACCGATCGCGTGTCCTCCTACCAACTCCCCTTCGTCGAGCATTGCATCCGCGCACTAAAGCTCGGCGGTCGCGCCGCGATTGTCGTGCCCGATAACGTTCTGTTCGATGACGGCAGGGGAAAGCAGCTTCGCCAGCGGCTGATGAACTGGTGCGATCTACATACCATCTTGCGGCTGCCGACTGGGATCTTCTACGCACAGGGCGTCAAGACCAACGTGCTGTTCTTTACGCGGAGCAAGGAGGAAGCCCCGGCGACCGACGCCACCGAAGCCGTTTGGATTTACGACATGCGCTCCGGGGCGCCTGCCTATGGGAAGACCAACCCGCTAAAGCCATCCGACTTCAACGACTTTGTAGCCGCGTTCGGCGATGATCCAGACGGCCGTGCTGCGCGCAAGGATCGGGGCGAGCAGAGCCGTTTCCGCTGCTTCAGCCGTGAAGAAATCGCCGCGCGAGACGACAATCTCGACGTCACCTGGCTGAAGGACGACAGCGCTGCCGCCGAGAACGGGCTTGAAGCACCGGAGGAGATCGCTGCGGCGATCGAGGTTCATCTGTCTACGGCATTGGAGGAGATCAGGGCGCTTGTTGAAGACCTTGGCAACAAAACGTCCACGACTGGGGATGCCATCGAGGAGGTTGCGGAGTGAGCTTGCCGAGCGGATGGACTGAAACAAAACTGAGCGAAATTGCCGATTTTGTCATGGGACAGGCTCCGCCGGGCGAAGATTGCAACTTCAACGGAATCGGTACTCCGTTTGTCAAAGCCGGGGAATTTGGTCGAGAGCGCCCCGAAATTAAGGAATGGACCACTCGCCCTCTTAAGCTCGCGAAACACGACGATGTGCTGATCTGTGTCGTAGGTGCTACCGCAGGTAAGCTAAATCGGGGAGCCGATTGCGCGATCGGACGATCGGTCGCCGCCATAAGGCCTAGTCCAGCGACCAGCGCGGACTTTCTGTTTCCGCGCATGAAATCTGAAGTCGCGCGCCTTCGAGGCGCGTCGGTGGGTACGGCCCAGGGCGTAATTTCTCGCGAGTTGCTGGGCGAAGTCGATATTGCACTTCCCCCGCTCGCCGAACAGGGCCGTATTGTCGCCGAGCTGGATGCGTTGTTCGCGCGATTGGCCCGCGCGCAGGCGGAGCTTGATCGCGTTGTCAACCTTTCTAAGAAGGCCCGCGAAGCCGTATACTCTCGAGCATTTGCGCGCTTCACCGGGCACATGCTGAAGCTTGGTTCGGTCCTTGAAGACATTCGCTATGGCACAGCGAAGAAGTGTGATTACGGAGACGGGGTGCCAGTCTTACGCATACCGAACATTGCAAGCGGAAGGATAAGTATAGAGGACCTCAAGCGCGCGGATTTCGAAAGCGACGAATTGACGAAGCTGTCGCTGCGACTGGGGGATGTGCTCGTCATCAGATCGAACGGAAGCCGAGACTTGGTGGGAAGGTCGGCCGTGGTGGATGATGCCGCCGCGGGTATGCTGTATGCGGGATACCTCATACGGCTGCGTCTCGACGAATCGAAGCTCTTGCCAGACTATCTGCATGCATTTCTTTCGTCGCCGAGCGCAAGGCAGACGATAGAAGGGTTGGCTCGCTCCACAAGTGGCGTGAACAACATAAACGCGGAGCAGTTGAAGACTCTGATGATCCCAGCGGCGACGTTGGAGGCCCAACGATCGGTGATCTCTACGATACAATCAGCGAACGCCCATGCGGGCCGGCTCGAACTCGAAGTGGCGCGCGCACGCGCGCTGCTCGATCGCCTAGAGGCCGCGATTCTGAGCAAGGCGTTCAAGGGCGAGCTTGTACCGCAGGATCCGAATGACGAGCCGGCCAGCGTACTGCTGGAGCGCATGAAAGTTGCTCGAGCCCAAGAGTTGGAGCCCCAATCAAGGCGCGGGCGAAAGGCAACAGCACAAAGGGCACCGCGGGAGAAGACCGCTATGACGAAGAGCCGCCAAGACGACGAAGTTAAAGACAAGCCATATCTCGCCGAGATGATCCGCAAGGTCGGAGGTGCCTCGACTGTCGAGGAATTGTTCAAATTAGCCGATCTCCCGTTGACTGATTTTTATAAGCAGCTCGCATGGGAAATTGATGGTGGGCATATCATTGATGATGCTAACCGAGAGCTGAAGGCGGCCTGATGCGGCTCGATCGGGTCTACATCGACGGTTTCAAGAACCTTCGGGAAGTCGAGGCTGACTTTGACGAAAGTCGGTTGACGACGGTTATTATAGGTCAGAACGGGGCGGGAAAGTCCAATCTGATCGAAGCGATTATTGATGTCTTTAGGTTCGTCGATCTTAATCGCGGCGTACCTCGATACGTCTATGAAATCGATTATCGAATCGGCAATCACAAGGTTCGCTTGAGCAATCGCTCGGGGGAGGCGAATATTGAAGTTGACGGCAGAGCCATGGCCCGCTCTGCCTTCGAACGCGAGAAGCCGGAAATATTCCCGGATCTTGTCTTTGGATATTACTCTGGTGGCAGTCGGCGTCTCGAGAAGCTTTTTGACAGTCACCAGCGGCGGTATTACGACGCGATCAAGACGAACGACGATACAGAGGAATGCCAGCAAGCCCTTACGGCGCGCCGGCTATTTTATTGCCGACCGATCCACGGCATCTTTTCGCTCTTCTCCTTTTTTCCTTCCCAGATCCGAAGGTCCTTCGGTTGCTGCAGGATAAGTTAGGGATCACTGGTTTCCACTCCGCGCTGGCGCATTTCAAGGAGCCGTGGTTCGCCAAAGGAGGACAGTCGAACAAGTTGCGAGCCGCGACTGAACTTTGGGATGCCAAGGGGCCGGCAGGCAAATGCGCTCGTAATTTTCGAGATCAGGCATTTTATCCGCTGCGTCTGATTGGGAATGCAATTGACGATTATCGCGACAAACAGCAAAGCGAGGCGCAACTCGCATGTTTCATCAAGAACCGTGAAACGTTGGAGCGATTGAAGGCGAGCTATTCCGATGATCAGGAGCTGTTCGCTGCGCTAGAGGCGGTAGACATTTCAGATCTGTTCCGCGAATTGCATCTCTGGGTATGTCGTGCGAACGATGAATCAGGAGATGTGAGCTTCGCCGATCTTTCCGATGGTGAGCGTCAGTTGCTGATGGTTCTCGGGCTGATCCGCGTATCCCGCGGCAAGCGCGCCCTATTCCTCTTGGACGAGCCGGACACCCATCTGAATCCTCTCTGGCAGCACAGCTATCTGGACTTGATCCGCGACTGGACGGGGCAGGCCTCGGATGCCAGCAACTGTCACATTGTCATGAGCTCCCATAATCCACTCACCATCGCGGCGCTTGATCGTCGCGAAGTGCGCGTAATGTTTGCGGACGAGCAGGGAAAGGTGGGCGTTACGGCGCCCTACACCGACCCAAAGGGGATGGGGTTCACTGCTACTCTCACGGAGATCTTTGGCCTGCCGTCGAGCCTCGATCCCGACACGCAGCGGCAGGTCGACGAACGCAACACGCTTGCGCGACTTGATCAACGCAGCGAAGCTCAGGAAAAGTATCTCATCGAGATCAATGACAGACTGGCACGCCTCGGCTTTATGTTTGAAGATCGAGAGCCGCTCTATCAGGATTTCCTACGTGCCTGGAAGGATGTGAAGTACGCAGATCGTCCCCCAATGTCTCCCGAGCAAATCGAAAAGCGGCATAATGCGATGAAAGTGCTTATCAAGGACCTCCTTACGAAGCAGGAGAGCGCTACTTGATCTATGTGAAGCGTGACGCGGACATAATACCGCAGGCGCTACTTGATAAGGCGGTCGCAGCGCAGCAGCAATTGGAGCAATTGCCTGCCGACCAACGTGCTGAATACATCAAGAAAAATTCGAAGATTTGGAAGGACTTCAAGGGCTACCTGTCACACATGTCGTACGGTAAGTGCTGGTACTCAGAAAGCCCCGAGGCCCAGTCGCATCTTGACGTTGACCATTTTCGTCCGAAGCTTGAGGCACGTCGGGACGAAAGCGTGTGTGATAAGCCGGGTTACGACTGGTTGGCGTTCTCGTGGGATAACTTTCGGCTTTCCGCCCAACTGTCCAACAGACCTGTCCGCAATGAGGAGACGGACGAGACGGATGGAAAGGGCAGTTGGTTCCCTCTCATCGATGGAAGTCCAAAGGCTAGCTGGAATGATCGTTGTATTGATCAAGAACGGCCATTGCTGCTCGATCCAACCAATTCCGAGGATGTGCGCCTCATCGACGTGCAAGCTGATGGTCGTATGGGGCCGAGCAAGTACTGTCTTGGTACCGATAAAAAGCGTGTGCAGGCATCTATCGTCAGGCTCGGGTTGGATCTTCCCAGGCTAAAGGAAGCGCGGCTGCGCGCGATGAGGCAGGTAAGCGAGCTATCGGAAATGTTGGCTGACATGCTCAAAGCGAGCGAGGGTGATGACGCATTCGCAGACAAGGCGCCTATGAAGAGGCTGATTAAGGCCATGCGCAATAGCACGTATCCGAATGAGCCTTATGCGGCCGCAGCTCGCTCGCAGCTTCGTATGATGGGTCTTGGTGATCTGTGTGTGGTGCCTGAAGAAGCTTAAGCGTTGCTGGTTATTTTGGCTGTCCGGTTCTGTCGCTAAGTAAGCCATCGGCTCCGGTAAAGAAATTATCGACCACCTCCATGACTTTTTGGACGTTGTCTAGATCGATCGATTTGTCGGGCATCTAGCGCCTGCGGCCAGTCCCAATTCTTCTAGGTGCTGCTGGTCGCCGGCCGCCAGCGGAGTCACGAGTTAAACTAAAGCGAGCATTCTCAATAGGCTCTATTTCTGAAATCGTCTTGAACTTGATATGATTCGCCGGGGAGGGAGATATCATGCAGCGGTTGGTGCCGGACTTGAGTTTACTCTCGCAGGAGTATGTTCTGGTTCAGGCTTGGAAGAAGACCGCCAACCACATCCGGCGCCACAACTGGTTTGCCGATACGTTAGAGTTAGACCGGACTGCTGTCGATCTGCCGAAGTTTATTGAGCGGCTCGGTCGGCGTATACGATCCGGTATTTATGAAACCAGTGATATCCGCATCGTCCCGGCACCAAAGAGCCAACCATGGATGATAAGCGCCAATGGCAGATGGAGACCCGTTGATCGTCGAGAAATGAAAATCCGCCCATTGGCCCAAGTATCCTTGGCGGATCAAGTGGTCGCGACAGCAATTTTACTGTGTCTTAGCGAGCGCGTGGAGACACGTCAGGGAAATCCGACGGCAGATATACGAGAGGCAGAGCAGCGAGCCGGGGTGATTTCCTACGGTAACCGCCTATTTTGCGACTTTGAACTAGATGGTCAAACGCTGGTTCATCGCTGGGGGTCCACCAAACTCTATCGCGCGTACTTCCAAGACTATCGAGCCTTTTTGACGAGGTCTGAGATCGCTGCCCTGGAAGAGCCGACTGATAGCCGAACGTTCGTCCTTCAAACTGACTTGAAGCAATTCTACGACCGAGTAAGCCCTACGCTTCTCCATCAGAAACTATCCGACTTAATGATCGAAGGTGACGACGTTCGGTTTCGTGAGTTCATACAAAAGTTCTTTACATGGCAATGGAGCAGAAGCTCCAAGCCAATAGCTGAGGCATACGCTACGTCAGTCGAGCTGCCTGATTATTCGCGGGTTGCGCTACCGCAAGGCCTCGTGTCTGCTGGCTTTTTTCAAACGTCGTATTGATGGATTTCGACGATCGATTGCGTGCCAAATTCGGTCAAGAAATTGTACCAGGCATCAGACTCAAGGACGCCTGTCGGTATGTAGACGATCTTCGATTGACTGTTACGGCGTCATCGATTGCTGGCCATGAGGAGCTGCGATCTCAGTTGGTCGATTGGCTTGGGGGACTGCTCGCGGCGGAGGCGCCTGGGCTGTTCCTGGAGATGAGCAAGACAAAGGTGGCCGAGTTCGGTGGCACAGAGCCGCAGCTTGTCCGACAATCGCGGAAAATGGGAAGAATTCAGGCGGCCATTTCTGGAGGCTTCGATGCGGCCGGGGGTGAAGAAGTTATCCAAGCTATTGAGGCGCTTGTTAGATCTCAGATCAGTTTGAATTCTTCGAGTGATGTCAGTCGGTCCAATAAGCTGACGGCTGTCCCCGACGTGAAAGACGAAACTGTTGGGAGGTTTGCGGCGGTGCGCTTTCGCACCACGTATCGCTCACTCCGCCCGTTGTTGGAGGACAAGCGGTTTCCAGAGCTAAACGAAGTAGGGGAGGAGAGCTTTCGCCGTCAGCGTCTTACTCAAGACGAGCTAGATGAAGAAGCTAGATCCTTCTCGCTTACGTTGATCGATCGTTGGATCGAGGACCCATCAAACGTGAGACTACTGAGAATTGCTCTCGATCTATGGCCATCCCCCTTATTCTGAAGGAAGTCCTGAATCTCCTCGAGCCCTTTATTCGGCGTCGGGCGGAGCAGAGCCTGTCGAGAGACGTAGCTCTCTATAGTCTTGCGGACGTACTTCACGCCGGCGCAACCGAAACAGGGTTTGTTGAAGATCAGGAGTCATTTCCAAAGGGGATAGATATAGAAGGCTACCGGTTTTTGCTGCTTGCGGTCGCAATCAAAATCGATCGCGCGCCCTCAACTGCACTTCCTTGGTTTCTCAAGCAGCAAGCTCGCCTGTTTCTGGCTGTGCACGGCCCTCAACAAGCAAGGCTGCCTGTCGCGCGAAAAGGAGAAGGGAGGCACCGTAGAATGCTTCGTTTCTTGGTTGGGCAACATGACCATTTTACCGACTCGGAGTACGCTATCCTAGCCATAGTTGCGCGCCGCTCCTTCCTTTCACGTGAAGGGGCCGTCCAGCTCGTTGTTTCCTCTATCAGTGAAAGGCGGTTCGCTGAGATCTCTGCACGCGACCTTGAATTTGCGCGCGACATTTACCGCACGAGAGCTGTTCCAGTCGCCGTAAGCGGCATTGCAGAGGACCTGGGGCTTGCGGAGGGGCCAACCGCGCCAAATATGCAAGCTCTGAAAGAGATTGTAGCTAGCAATCCGCTGCACGCGTTGCGCAATGAGATCGGCGTATTAAGCTTTGCACTGGAATTCATCCGCGAGGTTCGTCGCGACCACGTACCGCCTATTGTGACGCCTTCGTCGATCTATGTCCGACTCGTGCAAGACGGGACTTACAAAGCTGTCTCCAAGCTCGCGTTTCGCGCTATTCCGGTGCAAAGGACATATCGGTCCATATATACACCCCCAGAATGGGCATCCAGAGAGCAAAACTGGCGGTTCAAACTCGGCTACCTTCTTCGCTACCTACTTACTGCGCGGATTGATTTCACTGTCCCAGTTAGGCCTGTATCATGGAAGGAAGAGGGCCCCATCTATCGACCTGCTTTGGGTCATTGGTACCAGCGATTGTACGGAATTTATAACGGCCACGAGGCGTTTGGCGACGACTGGCTGCCGATTTCGCAATTCACGCAGGATTTCCTTTTTTCTCTACTCATCTGGCCTGGTTGTCGCGCAAGCAACGCCATTGATACTGTCCAGATTGAATCTATCGAAGCTCGAGTGGCTCATGAACTTGAGCTAGCGAAAGGCATGGTTGGGCGGTCGACAGGAATTCTTATGCTTCCTATTTCCGCTCCCATTCCAGGTCATCGTGCGGTACCGCGACCGCTCCGCGGTTGCGTAGTTCAGGCGGTCACGCCTGATGTTGCTGAATTGAAACGCTTTGGTCCTGATATGTCGGATCCCGCCATGCGGCGGAAGCATCGAAATCACTTGTCCACGGTGCTCGCCGCTGTAGAAAAAATGCTGGATCTTAGAGACACTCACAAGAACCAAAATAAGCGATTGGATTGGCTCATCCTTCCCGAATTGTCAGTTCATCCCCGTGATGTTCAGACTCATCTGGTTCCTTTTGCCCGAGCGTTCAAAACGGCGATATTGGCGGGGCTAACCTACGAGCCGATTGTACCCAATGGGCTATTTGTGAATTCGGCGCTTTGGATACTCCCGCGCATGGTTCCTGGTCAGGGTCTTCAAACGATCATTCGGCGACAGGGAAAACAGTTTCTTTCGCCAATGGAAGCGATATTCAATCAAGTGAAGCCTACGATACAAGGTTTTCGTCCCTGTCAGTGGCTCATTGGATATGAGTGGTCATCGCAACTCGCCACCGAGCCCCTCTGGCTCACGGGAGCGATCTGCTACGATGGTACGGATCTAGACTTGGCATCCGATCTCCGCAGTCGGTCCGACGTCTTCGCGATACCAGCCCTCAACAAGGACGTCGGGACGTTCGATCAAATGGCGCAGGCTTTGCACTATCACATGTATCAGCTCGTTATCGTTGCAAACAACGGAACGTTCGGCGGAAGCAATGCGCACCTACCCAAAGGAGAAGCCTATGAGCGTCAAATATTTCATACTCATGGACAGCCGCAGGCGAGCATCTCATTCTTTGAAATCGATAACATCGCTGATATGAAGGATCGGAAGCGGCACGGGCTCGGGCAATCTGCAAAGTGGAAATACCCGCCCGCGGGATATTAGGCTTTCGCGCCGATGATCCCCAAACTATGGATCTTTTGGAGAATTACCCTTCGGGCTCTACGGTCGGTTCGAAAACCGGTTTAGCGCGCTCATCAGTTGGACTCGTGGATCGGCATCTCGCAGATATATGGTCTTTCTCAAAAACTCCATCTCTGCAGCTTCAAGAGGCTCGTCGACGTCGATGTACCAAGATCGAGGCCGCCCATCGGTACCGTCACTCCAGCGATAGCCTCGCTTTTTAGAATGTCCTTCAACTCAAATGGGGCACTTTCCGCCCATATTCGAACAGTCTTGCGTCGAGCACGTTCGAGAAGGATAGAGAAGGCAGATCGGTTTAGCTTTTGAAGGTCCCTGGAAAGGACTTCAAGAAGCGCTCTGCAGTCATCGATCGCGCGATGAGCTTGGTGGAATAGGCCAGCGTTAACCAGAAGGTACGCTAGACGCGATCCGTCGAAGCCGTACCTGCGCCAGTCGATCTCCGTCGCTGAGCAGGCCCATGGTTTGCTTTCGAATAGCGCCCAGTATCTCTCCGCGAACTTCCTGTCGAAGTTCGCATTATGGGCGACAATTATTGCCGCATTTGAGACGAACGACGAAACAGCCTCTGCGTCAATCTGATGTCCCAGAACCATTTCATCTGTGATCCCCGTGAGGCTCAGTAATTTCCTCTGGGATGGAACGCGATGGTTCATTGAATGAAGAAAAAACGTCAGTAACACGAGCAATCCTATCATCCGGAAGGTATTCGAATTTCACCATCGCAAGTTCAATAATTTCGTCGTGCGTCGTGTTGAGCCCAGTGGTCTCGACATCAAGTAAAATGCCAACCCGAGTGGGCTGTCCGGCCGATGGCGTATACTCTGTTCGAGGCGCAAGTCGGCGAAGTACACGGTAATCGGGTGATCGAGCCAGAATCTCAGCCATGGCTTCTAAATCGGTCTTGTTTGGTGTCATTTGAGCTGCCATGGATCAAGTGGACGCAACGTTATCAGGCTAGCGAAAGGCCGCAAACAGTGGTCGTGAAGTCATATAGGCAACAATTCTGAAGACTTCTCGAGCCGCCACGACGGAACAAAAAACACCCTTTGCGTCGAGCCGTTCTATTGCGAGCCAGAACTCAAGCTAAGAGATCAGCCTTGGTCGGGCCCGGATCGCAAAGCGGCCGTTCTCAGCTTGAGCTGCTGAAGTAGAACATCGCTAAAAAGCATTGCCATGCTGACCGCGACCAGGTCTCTCGGGAGTGCTTGGCGGAGTGTTGCCGGCCGGCCCTCGTAGGGGCGCTTCAGGAACGTCGACGTCCAAGCTTGTTCGGCATCAGCTTGGCGAGCTTTGCCGATTGTTTCGTATATGCTTGTTGCCTCCTCTTTCGAGAGACTCAACTTCGTAACGATGCGCAAATTTGTTTCGAAGCCTGCCAACAGCTGCCAAGCCATCTTCAAGGGAAGGATCCAGCCCAAGCAAAAAAGCCAATCGCATAGCGCCAGCGTAGTCATCGTCCTTGGATTTCACGGCGTCCGGCTGAGGCGCAGCGGCCAGAATAAACTCTCTCACCTCGTGGTCCAAGTGGCTATGCCCGCGGACGACGAGTTGAAAGTCATCGCCGCTGTCCAAAAGTTGAAGAAATTTGGTGCGTCTGTCCTCGATGTGCTTCACGTACCCTGTCGGAAACGTGACAGCAGCACGCAGGTCAGGCGATGGTCCGTTCTTTCGATCCGAATATATTGCCGACCAAATGCCGATCAGAAACCAGACAAGACGAGTCAAAGGGGGTTGACGTTTGAAGTGCGGAAGGTTCCTTTCGATCTTAAAGCCTTCATAGACGTCGCGCAGCACGCTCCTCAGTTCTGGCCCAAGAATATTGTAGAAGTTGTCCGCGTCCTGACGGTCGAATTCAGCGTCAGAGTTGCGAATGAACTTCTTCTGCAGAGCAGCTAAAGCTCTGAGGGCAGGCCTGATCTCTGAGTTCAATCCCAGGATCAACGCAAGACGGAGTACACCTTCGAACTCTAGATCTCTACCCTCGATATGGCGCGGGGACATGGCGTTGCCAATGATGAACTGACGGAGCGCGAATTCGATTCGAGCCTGGGCTCGCACGATCATTCCGAGGGGGTCTTCCTTGCGAAGATCGAAGACGAATCGGACCAGCTCGTCATCGTAGGGATCTTCGTCGTTTTCGCTCATGGCGCATCAACTTCATTGGGAGGATCGAGGACGGCCCGAAATTGGGCTGATTTCCCATCACTCACTTTAGCGTGCCAGTGAAACCTCCGATAGCTACCACTTCGGTGCCCCTAGCGACCTGGAATTGTTGTGCGAAAGTCGGTCGCTGACGGATTCCCTAACATGGCATAAGCGCCTGCCGAGCTAGAACGCCGGGCTCCGGCTTTACGACGGCGTTGTTATCGGACGTCAAGAGGAGCGGTCCGCAGAAGATTGGTAAGAAGAAGTTTGTTCGATATATCACCTAAGATTGCCGAATCCAAAAAATCCTGCGAGACTTGTTCTGCTGTTTCTACTGACGGTCGCGAGGGCCGAGATGATAATTGTTTGGCTTGAAAGGCTCGTAATCCTCACAGTCCTGATTCTGAACTTCCAAGCTCATCCGGCGCTAGCTCAGGATTTCTCGCGACCGGCCAATGTGCCAGTCAGACGGGAGTGTTCGCCTCGCGGGCTGATCTGGATTCCTGAAGTGAGCAGCTCCAAAAGTGTCGATACGAATATCGCTGATACTCTGGCGCGACAGTACAATGCGCAAGCGTTAGCGGAGCAGTCAAAAGGCAACTTCCAAGCAGCAATCGAGCTTGTTGGAAAAGCCTTTGCTGCGATCCAAAACGATCCTATGCGCTCAAACGAGACAACTTTCCTGCTGACGGTCAATGCCATCAATTTGGCCGACGCCCAAAACTTGCTTAGCAAAGCGCAAGAGATCGCTGCTGCCTGCCTAGATTACGTTCGTAGCAATCAGTTCGATGATTTGGCGATTTTCACTGCCCTTCGGATCAACGCTATCGTAGCCTCCCGACTTGGACAATCTGCTAAGGCCTTAGACTATTCGGAGCAAGCACTCCGCGAGCTATCTCGCATAGGCTCAACTGATGCCGTTGCTTATGCGAGGCAGTACTCGGACATCGCGGCTATTCATCAACAAGCGGGCCGGTACGCGCAAGCAGTAGACAACTATACAAATGCAGTTTCGTCACTTCGAGGACGGGACGACGAACAGTTGTATGCACGAGCGGTCAGTGGTCTAGGAACTGCGTACGCAGCGCTTGGGCGTTTTCAAGATGCAGAGCGCGCACTCCGTCAATTGGTCGGTCCATCCGCGCCACCAGTAACGATTCCGTCGAGTGCAAGCACTATTATTGAGTCTGTAGCTCAGCTCGGGGAAGTCTATTTGTCGCTCGACCGAAATAAGGAGGCTCTTCAAGAGTTTGACCGTGCGATGATCTTAGCGCGTGGTACGATCGGGGATGACCAGCTTATCGTCGCTAGAATCCTCCATGACCGGTCCTATGCTCGAGAAAGAACCGGAGATAGCATTGGAAGCGAGCAGGACATCGCTAAAGCCTTAGATATACGGAGCAGGCGTCTTGGGCCGAACCATCGTTATACCCTAATGACGCTCGCCATTCAGGCTGAAAGGTACGCGAATCGCCGAGAGTACAGTACCGCCGAGCGGCTCCTCTCTCAGTATTTAACTGCCGTAGTGACAAGCGTCGGAGAAAATCATCCCGATGCGGCGGTGGCATATGCTCGGCTAGGCCGCGTCTACCTAATGGACTCAAACTGGGCTGCGGCTAACGACGTATATTCGCACGCAACAGCAATCTACGCGCGGCGACTCGAGTCCGGCTGGACCTCGGAAACAGGTCCATTGTTGGAAGACGCTATTCTGACAGGTAGTGCGCTAAAGGACAGCTTTCTCTATTCGGTGCAAGCCGCGTATCGTTTCGCAAAGCAAGAGCCGGATCGACAAACGCAGCTTTGGGAGCAGGCGTTCATCAATTCACAGTGGGCATCAATTTCCAGCGCCTCAAATTCGCTTGCCTTGATGAGCGCCCGGATGGCCGCCCCGGCACCCGCGGTCGCGAGTTTGGTGAACGCGTTACAGGCCTCGGATGAGCAGCTTCGGGTCGTAAACGATAGTTTGATATCTGAATATCTCAAATCAAAAGTTCAGCAAAGCTCGAAGAAGCTGCAGGAACTAAGCGACGAACGTACTCGATTGGAGGCACAGCTAGCCAACCAAAATCGTGAACTCAATCGGCAATTTCGTCAGTACGCAACGTACGTGAGGCCCACGCCGGTCTCAGTTAAGGAGGTGCAGGACGCATTATCAGAAAGCGAGGTGGTTCTCTTTTACGTGATGAATCCGTTGTACCAAGATAAGGCCGCCGATATAGCGTCTTTAGACGCCTCTTTCGTATTTTTGATTTCAAAACATGAATTGCATGTCGAAGAACTGGACATTCGTGCGATGTCTATACGCGCCATAAGTGAGGCATTGCGATGTGGTCTTGACGATTCATACTGGGATCAAAAGATATTCAGCAACACATGCGCGGATCTTGTAAGCCGCCCACGTCCAGGACCTAAGGATCCGCTCCCATTTCGTTTGGATTACAGTTACATCTTGTACGAAAAGCTGATTAAGCCATTCGAGCAGCTTATTGGCGATAAGCGAATCTTTTACGTACCTACCGGGACTTTGCAAAAGATCCCTTTGCAGGTGTTGGTAACGGCCAAGCCTACCGTAGATGTGTCCGACAAGTATGAAGATTTGCGTGGCATACGATGGCTCGGGTTGGAGCGCACGATTAGCGTGCTCCCTGCGGTGCGCAGTTTGGTTCAGTTGCGCAGCCAAACCAGCACTCAAAGTGATCAGGCACATCCTTTCCTTGGCTTTGGCGATCCAGCTTTGACTGCGTGCTGGCCCGCAGCCGCCACCCAAGAATGCGGGCGCGGCGGTACTGTGAACGGAACAATGTTGGCTAGCCGAGATCGTTCTAGAGGGCCTAAGCAGCTTGCGAATCCATCTTTGCAAGAAAATGTCCGCAAATTTGTGCGTTCGATGTGCAGCCTTCCAGAAGCCAATCTTGAGCTGACTTGTATAGCCAACCAGCTTGGAGCCACTAAAGATGATCTCTATCTGGGATCATCTATGACCAAACGAAGGCTGTTTGATTTAAACAAGTCAGGAGCGCTGCAGAAGTATAAAATAATACACTTTGCGACGCATGGCCTTCTCGCTTCAGACATTCCCTCAGATTTGGCAATAGCGCAGCCCGCGCTCGTTTTCACCCCGGATGACTCGTCTGGAGACAACGGCCTTTTGCTTGCCTCAGAAATTGCAGGCTTGCGCTTAAATGCTGATGCAGTAGTTCTATCTGCCTGCAATACGGCCTCGACCTCACAACAGAACCTCGAACCACTGTCAGGTTTGGTGCAGTCATTTTTCTATGCTGGCGCACACTCTATGCTAGTAACTCATTGGGCTGTCGATACAGATGTTGCAGTAGCGATTGCTACATCTGCTGTTAGAGCCGGGCAGAGCGGCCGAGCGTCCAGTATGGCGGAAGGGCTGCGAGCCGGAATGATAAGTATTCAAGCCGATCCTCGAAGGAAAGAGTTCGCGCACCCTTCGACTTGGGCTCCATTCATTCACGTTGGAGCGAATTGAACTTAGTTTGCCGTCGCGCTGAAAGGTGTTGCGACTTGATTAAGATCATTTAGATTTCTGCAATCCGAGCGCGAAGAGAGCTGCCTCAGCGTCGCGCCGCAACAGCAAGCCTCGAGCATCAGGATCGTTCATCCAGAGTCGTTTCATGTCACGAAACTTTTGTGGGATGTCCTGAAATTTGCTTTCTATCATCAGCTGCTTAATTTCTCGGACTTCCTTGCGTCGATCTTGTTGATCATCCGGAGAAGAGCTGGAAGCGCTACCTCTATTGTAGACCAATGACACTAGTGCGCCGAAGCTATCCGGCGTTAGGCGGTCCGCGTTTGGAAAATAGGCGACTACCTGGCCGGCATAATATTTTAGCATTTCCTGGAATTGCGCCCTCGCTAACTCCCAAGTCACACTAACTGTCTTGAACTGTTCAATGACATCCCCAGCCTTCGGGCCTCGAAGGCCACATGCAGGTCCAAGTGTAGCAACCTGTGCATCATCGAGAAAGCCTTTCCAGTCGGAAGCAAAATCGGTGGTGCTCACATAACCAAGATCATAACCGATTCCAATGGTGACCCCGGATTGGCCTTTTGGCCAAGTGGCTCGCTGAAGGGTCCGTTCGTAGACTTGCTTGCTCGTGACCTCGCATGCGACGATAAGATCTACCGCTCGGTCGGAGATCTTTAGATCCGAAACCCAGCGACGAGGTAGCGCTGGTCTTCGCAAACGCTGCTCGGCGGAAGGACCCGCTTCAATATACTCAAGTTCGCGGAAGCTCCGTGCCGATCGCAACGCATCAGAATCGCTTATGAGTTGGTCGAGAGCCTGATCAAATGGAAGCTCAGGCGCGGTTTGCGCGACAGCAGGTGTTCGCAGATCGAATAGCGTGGGTACAGCGATGCTCGCAAGCAGCTGGATTGAGAAATGTCGCCGTGTGCACGCCACGATCGTCTCCAATGCCGCTCTAGTAGAAGGTGTAACTATCATAAGTTGGTAATAGTAGTCGCATTTGCCACATGTGCAACAAAGAAACGGCCTCCGGCGGGGCGCGCCGAAAGGCTTTTCGGGGCGCGGCTTCAAATTTGGCGAAGTCATCTATGGCATTGCGTGTTGTCTTGATTGGGGGCGGTGGGAGGGAAGTCTCTCAATAATCTTCGCACGGTTCTAGTTGGCCCAAAGACTGACGCAGAATGCGCTTCAGTCCATGGTCAGCTCTTCCCACCACCGATTGCGGGTCTGCGCCATACAGTACGGTACGGCATTGTCTGCTATCCTTATGGCGGTGACACTGAAGCAATCCGGAGCAAGTTCGGACGTGCCAGACGTGTCAACCTGTCAATGGTGTCAACCCAGAATCTGAAATCTGCGGCTAGCGAATTTCCGGGGCGCATTTATGCCGTATGGGGGAGGGGGTTGGGAGGGACCCAATCAAAATAGCTCGGAAGACAACTAAACAGGTACGGGTCCATCCCACAGCTTCCCCCAGCCAGACCTCATGTCCGCTGACAAAAATTTCAACGCATTTATAGACGGCGATCGCAAGAATGATTTCTCGCGGGATAAAGATGCGCTCACTAAGAAAAATCCGAGACCGCAACTGATTGATCGTGATCCCTCCTTTGTCGAACTCGCCGTTCGTCAGTAATCTTTCGATCCATGTCATAGCGATGCGGCAGCGCCTCTCGCGAAGTTGCGATGCGGCCAGTTCTGCCGGCTGCGCCGCATTAGCTGGCTTTGGAAAGACATAGACCTCTGCACTCAAACGCGGATAGTAATATCTCGCCGCGTCGAGCGCTTTCGACAAAATCTCGTCAAATTCTGTCATTCGCCAGTCCTTCTAATTCTGCGCTGCAGTCAGCTCAGCGGCGGCAATATCGACGCGTGACAAGGTGCCATCTTTCGCTCGCCTGCAGAGCTGTTCGACGGCGCCGGGGTCGATTTCGTTCAACTTTTCGAGCAAGTCAATCATGCGCGGTCCAAACCGCGCAATGATCTCCGCTTCGAATTTGCCTTGATCGGCAAACCGCGTCGCCTGCCTTCCTCCGCCAAGCCTGCTTGAGAAGGTTTTAAGGTGTTTATTTAAGTAGGATTGGCGGACAGTTGTGTCTCCTCCGGTGAGACGTTTTTGTCGGTCCACGAGGACAGTTTTGTCTGCATCATCGCCTTCGGTCGGTGTATGCACCGGGGCTCGTCCTGGCGGCCATCTCAAGCGATATCGGTTAGAACGCTCCCTTCTTCGTTCCACCTCAAGCCATCCCAATCGTTCCAGCTGCCCAACCGCTCTTTGAATCGATTTGCTCGATAGACAGACTTTCCCGGCTAGCCGAGCGAGGGACGGCCATGCGAACCCAGCAACCGAGTTTTGATGATCGGCGATAAGATAAGCGACCCGAAAGGCCGTAGAGCTGATTTCGCACTCAAGACTGATGGCGTTGAGCCACTGCATCTTTTCGCGGGTGAAGGCTCGTGCATCCATTGGAGCGACCTCACTTGGCGGAGCCGCTGTCGGACGTCGAGCGTCGCCGACGAGAGACTCATCCAGGCATCGAGGTCGCCCGATTCATATCTGACCGAACGTCCCACTTTGATTGCAGGAGGTCCATCGCCCGTGACAAAGAGCTTCGCGAGTGTGCTCTCTCCAAGCCGGAGATATGTAGCCGCTTCTTTTCTAGTAAGCCACCGCGATTGTTCGTATCGAGTCTCGACGTTCAATTGCTTTCCCCAATTGCAAACACCGGATCAATTCCGGCATTTGCTTCCTACAGGAGGAAAGCAGAGAGCTGCTCAGACAACTGCGGACATGTCTGGCTTTGTCTTATTGTCCGTGTTTGCTGAATTCTTCGTAATGGCGTTGGAGGCCCTTACGGATTGAGCTGTCCGCAGAGCTGAGCTGCCGCGTCCTCTTCAAATAATCGATCAGAAGACCGAAGACCTGGTCGAACCCGAGCGGCTCGGGGCTGTGAAGATACTTTCCGCCTTCGATTTCTTTCAGGAGCTTGGGGTATTTCTTGTCCAGCCGTGGACTTGCCTTCGATGGGACTGCCCCTGTCGGGAATGCTCGCCGCAAGTCACTTTCAAGAAAAACGATTTGGTCGACCACCCGGTGGAACCCAAGCTCGCTTTCCTTCATGCCGGCCACGAGTCTGGAGGCCCGCTGGCTCAGGTCTTTAAGTGTTTCTGCACGGTAGGCTTTAAGAGAGCAAACAATGAACTGGGGAATGTAATCCACCTTTTTCTCGATGCGCCGGCCCTCGCTATCAGCGGGGAGAAACTCGAACTCCGTCCACGTCCAACGTTCGATGAGCTGCACAGGCCCCGCATCCAGAGAGCCATATCCCTGAAGTGTTCCGTCGAGCAGAGCTGCTTCAAGCCGATCCGCGCTTTCTAGTGTTGATGACCATCCATCGCTCTTCGACCCGTCCATATGCTTAAATTCAATCCACCAAAGGGCCTCGTCCAATTGGGCGAAGGGGGTTGGACCAGGTGAAAATCGGATTCATCCATCTCAGTGAACTCGCTCGCTTCGTTGTCTCGGTTACGCCGATCGGACATCAATCGCCCATGGCTTCCGCCAGTGCTTTTGCGATGTGGTCGGATGCTCGACGCAATGGATCATTGTCCAGATGCGCATACCGGGCGGTAGTAGCGGGCTGAGAATGTCCAAGCAACTTGCCGATAATGGGCAGCCCAAAGCCCGCGCCCGCACCATAGCTGGCGTGCGTATGCCTTAGGTCATGAATTCTCACCCCCGCCAAGCCCGATCGCGTGCTCACGAGCTTCCATGGCTTGTTGAGATCATGGCGCGGTTGGCCGAGAATATCGCTGGCAATCACGAAGTCATCAACCCGCGGAAGCTTTTCAAGAAGAGCGACGGCCGGAGCGTTGAGAATGATCGCCTTCTGCCCCGTCTTGCTATCCGGCAACAGGAGCAGTCCGCGCTGGAGGTCGACATACTCCCACTTGAGTTCAAGAATTTCCCGAAGCCGAGCGCCGGTGAGAATCAGAAGCCGCAGGGCGGCGGCGACATGCGGTCCGATTTTCGTGCGGCCATTTTTCGGAATGTGCTTCGCGTTGGGCTGGTCTTTGTCCACAGACCAGGGGATGCCCACCGTTTCAGCTTCACGAATGGCATCCCCCAGGCGGCCGAGTTCCGCAGCGCTCAGGAACCGTTCGCGGCGCTGCTCGCGGAAGGCTTGGACGTGACTCGCGGGGTTGTGCCCCTTGGCGACGAGGCCGCAGACGGCAGCGTACCGAAAGACGGACCCGACGAACTCGACTACCCGATTCGCGGTCATCGGCGTCTCCTTGCCGATCTTCCGGTGCATCTTCGAAACGTCGGCGCTGTCGAGCGCATCGAGCTTGCGGGTCCCGAGGAGGGGAGCGGCGTGCTTACGGAGATAGATGCGGTAATTCACAACCGTGCGCGGTTTGAGCTTTGTCTCGGCCTCCTCGCTGAGATAGCGCTCGCCGAACTCGGCGAATGTTGGCATGGCGCGCTCGGTCGAGCGCTTGCGGGCGGGATCCTGTCCGAGGGCCACAGCGGCGAGGGTTGATTTGGCCGTAGCGCGCGCCTGGTCCGGCGTCATGCTTGTGGTGGATCCGAGCACCATCCGCGTCTTGCCGACGCTCCGTCCGCCGGCGCCGCTGCGGTACTCGACGCACCATCTCTGGATGCCGGAGGGAAGGACCTTGAGGCAAAAACCGGTCAGTTCGCTGTCGTAAAAGATGGTCGGCTTGCCCACCGGTTCGATTGCGTCGATCGTTCTCCGCGTCAGCTTCAGTACCGGCACATTGACCTCCAGAATCGCCACCGAGTCGCCACCGTAACGGGAATGGCAGGATATCTCGGTAAATCGCGAGACTAGAGTTCACTAGTATTTTGAGTGGCTTAGGTAAAGCGAGAGGTCTTGGGATAATTACAGAAAACTGTGAAATTCATACTCATAACCTGAAGGTCATAGGTTCAAATCCTATCCCCGCAACCAAATTCGGATCGACCGGATCCGATACGAAAATGGCCCGCTTGATGCGGGCCATTTTTGTTTTGGGCGCTGGCCGCACGTGCCGCGCCTCGGGTTCGCAAGAGCGCACGGCTCGGCAGCTACTGGGGTGCATGCTGGGCGCAGCAGCGCGAGGTCGCCCGAACAGCACGGCGAGATCTAAGGAACCGGGTGTCGATCCGCGCGTCATCATTGTTGCCGGACCCGTCCGGCACTTGTCTTCCGGCTGTCATTCGGAAGGGCCGGCCCCATGACGTTCGAGGATTTCGAGGCCGCCGATGTGCAGGCGGAGGAAGCGCGAATTTTCATACGCCGGGCCGGTTCGGGACCGGCGCTTCTTCTGCTGCACGGATTTCCCCAGACACATCTGATGTGGCGGGACGTTGCGCCCTTGCTTGCGCAGGACTTCACCGTGGTCTGCGCCGATCTTCGCGGATATGGCCGCAGCGCTTGTCCACCCTCCGGCCCGGACCACGCGCCGTATTCGAAACGGGCGATGGCGAAGGACATGGCCTCCGTCATGACGACGCTTGGCTTCGATCGCTTCTCCGTTGCAGGCCATGATCGCGGCGGTCGTGTCGCCTATCGGCTCGCGCTCGACCATCGCGACCGCGTAGAGCGGCTTGCCGTCCTCGACGTCGTTCCGATCGCCGATGCTTGGGAGCGCGCGGACAAGAAACTGGCGGTCGGGTATTGGCCCTGGTCATTGCTCGCGCAGCCTGAACCCCTGCCTGAGCGGCTCTTGTCCGCAGCTCCCGATGCCGTCATCGACAATGCGCTCCATGGCTGGGGATCGAGCGCCGACAGTTTTAGTCCGGCCGTACGAACAGCCTATGTCGAGGCGTTGCGCCATGAGGCGCATGTTCACGCGATCTGCGAGGAATATCGTGCGGCTGCGACGATCGATCACGAGCACGATCTTGCGGATCGCAATTCCGGCCGCGGGATCGAGTGCCCTGTCCTGGTCCTCTGGAGCGGACGCGGCCCTTTGAACTCCTGGTATGCGAGCGAGGGCGGCCCGTTGGCCCTATGGCTGACCTGGGCCGATGACGTGCAAGGAAAGCCCCTCGATGGTGGGCACTTCTTCCCCGAGGAGCTTCCGCAACAGACGGCGAGCGAATTGAACGGGTTTTTCGGCAGGCGGTAGGTAGCAACGACTGCCGCCTCGGGCGCTCGACGGCGATTCACGACGGCGACGACGGGGGCCCAGGGTCGCGGATGCGGCGGCAATTCGCGACTGGTCCAAACTGGTCACCGCGTTCTCATGACGACCGGCTCGCAAAGGCAAATCGGTGAACGACAAGCCTCGGAGAAGCGCATGTGCGGCGAAATAAAGCGCCCGCGCAGCTGTCGCGCGCGGGCGCTGACGACCTCGTTGAAGGAAGCCAGATGACCGAAGCTCACTCCCTGAACGGGCAGACCATCGTCAGCTTGAGCAGCGTCGGCTTGTCCGAGCCCTTCTTGTACTCCCATTCCAGCCGGATCTCGTGCCGGTGGGCATAGGCGTCGTTCGGCGCGTGGACGATGATGTTGGTCTTCATCGGGATCGGCGGCTCGGAGTTGAAGCACTTCCGGACGCAGGCATCGAGCAGGTCGCATCGCGTCAGCGGGATGACACCTGGCTCGTCCCTGGACAGCGGGACGGTGTTCGGCTGCGTGCTGAGGTCGAGGCGGGCCCGGCCCTTCTCCTTGTGCCAGTACTTGGCGCTTCCCTGGGGCCATCTCGAGGGCGGGTTCAGGATCAGGTGATACTGGCCGTATTCCAGGGTCGGCAGGTCGATGTCGTCGGAAGCCTTGAGCTTGGCGACGCTCTTCTTCATGTTTGCCAAGGGAAAGTAATTGCTATTCATCAGGTCTCGAAATGCCTTGCCGCTATATGTCCTGCCGCCCATCGCCTTGTCCTTTAATATGATCCAATCAATCAGGGTGACCTGCAGCCCAGCAAAGCTCGTTGGCCAAACGAAAGCCCTCGGCGCCCCCAGAACGCGCGGCCCCATGTTCGCGCGCGCGAACGCTATCACCAGAAATTGTGTTTCGTCCAGAGAGATGCCGGTTGGTGATGCGGCCATGCTTGCGCGCAAGTTCGATTGCCATGAATCTTCCGATAGGTAATCTTGGGTCAGGCTCCTCGCGCGCGCCGGAAGGATGGCGCTGCGACTTTTGAAGGCACGGAAATGCATTGTGCCGCGTGTCAGTCGGCGATCAACCCAGGCGACAGCTGGTGCTCCAAATGCGGAGTGGCCGTGCGGCGATCCGAACCGGAGAGCGAACGGCGGTTCGTGACGATTCTCCGGGCCGACGTCGTTGATTCGACCGGGCTCGTTGCCGATCTCGATCCGGAAGAGGCGGTCTCGCGCCTGGAGCCGGCGTTGGCCGCGATGAGAGCGGCGGTGCGTCAATTCGGGGGCATCGTCAGCAAGGAATTGGGCGACGGCCTCTCTGCGGTGTTCGGTGCTCCCATCGCGGACGACAATCATGCACCGCTGGCCTGCCACGCGGCGATCGAGCTGGTCCGGCGCGTTGCAAGCCTCGGCGACCCCGGGCTTCAGGTGCGGGTGGGGCTCCACTCCGGCCATGTCGTTGCCTACATGGTCGCCAGCGAGTTTTCCAAGGTCTACGAGATTGGCGGGGCCGCCCAGCACCTGGCTGCCCGGCTGGAAACGGCGGCCGAGGCGAATCAGATCTACGTGTCGCAGGCCTGCCAGGAGCTTGCCGAAGGCCACGTCCGGTTCGAGTTTCTGGGTGGCAAGCCGCTGCGCGGCTTCAATCAGTCCGTGCCGGTCTACCGGATCGTGGGGGCGAGTGACCTGTCGAGCTGGCGGGTGCGCCGCGCGCGCAGCGTCTCGCGGTTCGTCGATCGAACGACCGAGCGGGCGTTGCTGGCCCGTGCGGTCGCGAGCGCCGGAACGAGCCGGCAGACGGTCCTGCTGCTGGGCGATGCCGGCATCGGAAAATCGCGGCTTGCGCACGAATTCGTCCAGGAGCTCCGGCCCCACGGCTGGCGCCTGATCGACGCCGAGTGCAGCCCGAACCTGCAGGGGGCGCCGTTCAGCACGCTCAAGCGTCTCCTGCTTTCGGTGCTGGAGGCGGCCGTCAGGGACCCCGGCAGTCCCTCCGATCCCCGGAACGATCTCGGGGAGATTCAGCGCTGCGCCCTCGATGCCGTGCTCGATCTGCCGATTTCGAATCCGCAGTGGAATCAGCTCGAGCCTCATGCCCGCGGCCGTGCGATCTCCGAGGTCAGCTGCACCATTGTCGAGCGTATCGCCCACCGCCAGCCAACGGTTCTCCTGCTCGAGGACCTGCACTGGATCGACCGGGCCAGCGATACGATCATGGCGACGATCGCTTCGCTTCAGGTGCCGGGTCTTCTCGTCCTGCTCACGTCCAGGCCAAACGGCATGCCGGTCTGGATCGCGCGCTGCCGCGCCGAGATCGTCGCGATGCAGCCTCTCGACGACGATTCGGGGCTGGCCATGTTGACCGACATGCTTGGTCCCTCCACGGCGAACGACGATCTGAAGAACCGGATTATCTCGCACACGGCCAATGTCCCTCTGTTCATCGAGGAAGTGTGCCGCGGGCTTCGGGACAGCGGAACGCTTCACGGCCAATGGGGCGACCTCGCGCTGGTGCGTCCAATCGAGGAGCCTCGGCATTCCCTCGAGTATTCAGGGGGTCATTGCCGCGCGGCTCGATCGGGTGTCGCGGCAGGAGCGGTCCGTCTTACAGGTCGCGGCTGCGCTTGGCCCGCGATCGAGCATCGCCATGCTGCGCACGCTGCTCGAATTGCCCGAGGATAGCTTGCAGGATAGCCTCGCAGCACTCGATCGAGCCGAATTGCTGGTGCGGATCGACAGCGAGTTGGGCGACGTGCTCGAGTTTCGGCACGAGATGGTCCGTCAGGTGACCTATGATTCCATGGTCGAAAAGGTGCGCGAAGACATTCACGCGCGCATTCTTGCGAGGCTGGAGAACGCCGGGGCGGGTGCGGATGAGCCCGACGCGCTGTGCTATCACGCGGTGCGCGCCCGCGATTGGCTCAAGGCTTTCAGCCACGGCCGGAGCGCGGGACGAAAATGCTTGAGCCGCTCGGCGTTCTCGGACGCGGCCAGCTATTTCGAGATCGCGATGGGCGCGCTCGACAAGACGCCGACGACGCCCTCGCGGGAGGCGGACGCGATCGATTTGCGGATGGAAGCGCGTGCGGCGTTCATCGCCTCTGGCCAGGTGACCGAGTGGGTCGATCTCGGAAAGGAGGCCGAACGGCGGGCGGGAGCGATCGATGACATCGGACGCAAGGTCGCCGCCATGACGGTCAGGGCCGGCGCTCAGAATTTTTCGGCGCGCCTGTCGAAGCCGTCGCGCTTTCGGAGGAGGTCGTTCGCCTCGCGGAACAGTGGGGCGATGCGGGTTGGCTCAATCTTGCGCGATACAGTCTCGGTCAGGCGTATTTTCTCGCCGGCCGCTATCGCGAAACGGGACTGACATTGACCGAGGCCCGCGCCCGGTTGGAGGGGCCACAAGCCAGCGCTCCGATCGGTACGACCCCGCGATCTCTCCTCCTGCTTTGCTGCATGATGAACAGCATCACCCACACGGTGATGGGCGAACTCGATGCCGCCGGGCAGCTCCAGCAACAGGCAGCCGCGATCGCCGAGGAGACTGGACGGCCCTACGACCGGGTCGCCGCCGCTTATAGCGGCGGCTGGCTCATGCTCGGTCGGGGCGAGCCGGCCGCGGCGGCCGCCATTCTCGAAGACGGCTTCGTATTGGCGCAGAAGCACGGTGTGCGGCTGTTCGTGCCGGTGCTCGCCTGCCACCTCGGCGTGGCCTATCTGGAGCAGGGACTGTTCGACCGGGCGCGCGGCATGCTGACCGAGGCGCGCGAGGAGGCGAAGGCGGTCGGTTATACCTCGGCCGTGCTGCGCAGCTCGATCTACCTGGCGCTCGCCACCTGGCGTCTCGGCGATGCGAAGGCGGCGCAGAACATGCTGCGTGAGGCGCGCAACACTGCCCGACAGCAGGGGTTTTCGGGCCTCGAGGCCGAGGCCCTGTTCGGCGAAGCCGTCGTGACGCCTGCCTCCGCCGAGGACGATCATGCGTCCCTCCTCGCGTCCTTGCGCGGGACCATCGCGATCGCGTCCGAAAGCGGCGCGCTGCCGCTCCAGCGCAAGGCCGAGTCGATGCTGAATGAGGTGCTGGCGCGCGGCGGCGAGCTGATCTGACGCCGCCGCCGCCCCCGATGGCCGCTCAAATGTCAAATAAATCTCGCAAGTAGTGCAATGGGTTAGCTACTGTGCATGGGGTTGTTTTCGGTTATTTTGATCAGGCCTCGCGTCCCGGAGGCCAAGCTGGGCTACCGTCGGGACCAGTAGCCGCACGGCCAGGTGACTTCTGAGAGATTCTTTTTAGCATCCCATTTTGCCGGCGCCGCGATGGCGCGACGCCCAGCGAGAGAGGCGGGGCCATGATCACCCGGGACCACTCGGCACTGTTGTCGCCGGTCGAGCGCGACCTGCGGCTCGATCTCTTCCGCGGCATCGGCCTGTGGATGATCTTCCTCGACCACATCCCGCAGGACGTCGTCGCCTGGCTCACGCTGCGCAATTACGGCTTCAGCGACGCCGCCGAGTTCTTCGTGTTCATCTCGGGCTACCTGGTCGGCTGGATCTACGGGCCCGTGATCGCGGGCGGCTGGTTTCTCGCGGCCGTCAAGCGGCTATGGCGGCGCGCGGCCGAATTATATGTCGCCCATATCATGCTGTTCCTGCTGTTCACGGCGCAGATCGCCCGAACCGTGCGCCGCTTCGACAATCCGATGTACGCGCACGAGTTCAACGTCTTCAATTTCCTGTCGCATCCGGACGAGCTGATCGGGCAAGCGATCGTGTTGAAATACAAGCCGGTCAATCTCGACGTCCTGCCGCTCTACATTGCGCTGGTGGTGGCGTCGCCTTTTGTCGTGTGGTGCCTGGTGCGCCGGCCGAACCTGACGCTGGCCGCATCCGTCCTGCTCTATGGTCTGTCGCGCTGGTTCGACTGGAACATCGCCTCCTATCCGCCCGGCACGAAATGGTACTTCAACCCGTTCTGCTGGCAGCTGATGTTCGTGTTCGCGGCCTGGTGCGGCATCGGGCAGATCGACACGATCGCGAAATGGGTGTGGTCGAGGACGGCGATGGCGCTGGCGGCGGCGTGGCTGGTCTTCGCCTTCCTCATCGTGATGACCTGGCATATCCATGCGCTCGAGGCGCTGATCCCGAAATGGATGATCAAGTCGATCTACCCGATCGACAAGACAGATCTCGACATGCTGCGCTTCACGCATTTCCTCGCCTTGGCGATCTGGGTCACTCACTTCATCTCGCGCAAATGGCGGGCGCTGCACGGGGTCTGGCTGCGCCCCATCATCCTCTGCGGCCAGCATTCGCTGCCGATCTTCTGCCTCGGCGTCTTCCTGTCGTTCTCGGCGCACTGGATCCTGACGCAGTACACCAGGGGCATCTGGGAGCAGCTCGCGGTCTCCGCCCTTGGCATCGTCATCATGATCGGCGCGGCCTGGCTGCTCGACCGGGCCGAGCGCGTGCCGAGCCTGTTCGTGAAGGTGACGGAGGTCGAGGAGGACGAGCCGGCCCCGGACAACGCGCCGGCGGCGACGGCCGCCGCAGCGCCCTCGGCGCATTGAGCATCGCCAGCCAACGGAGCCATCCATGTCCAGATGCATGTTGACCATCGCCGGCGTCCTCCTGCTGCTGGCTTGTAGTGCCTCCGCGCAACGACCTGCACCCGAGGCGATGAGCGCGGCGCGCAAGCTCGTCCTCACCCTGAAGGTCGCGGACCAGTACCGCGCGCAATTGCCGCAGCTCCTGCTCAGGCTCCGGCCGCTGGTGGCTCAGGACAGGCCCGAGATCGAGCGCGACTACGACGCGATGACGGCGCCCGGCGCCGAGATCTACACCCCGTTGCTGGCATCGATGATCGACCAGGTCGCGTCCCTCTATGCCCAGACCTTCAGCGTGGACGAGCTGCGCCAGATCGAGGCGTTCTATGCCCAGCCGGTCGGGAAGAAGCTCCTGGAGAAGTCGGACGCGCTGGCGCAGGCGAGTGCGCAAATCGGCCAGGAGGTCAGCCAGAAGGCCGCCGACGATCTGAAGCAGCGCCTGATCGAGGCGCTGCGCCAGAAGGGACACAAGCTCTAAAGCTGCGGCGAGCGCGTCAGGCCAGGAAGGCGCGGAACCTGCGCAGCGCGATCACGAAGAAGACGCCGCCGATCACCGCGAGCGCGACGAGCTGCGGCCACACGGCCAAGAGGCCCGCGCCGCGGAATAGGATCGCCTGGGCGAGCATTACGAAATGCGTGTTGGGCGCCGCCAGCATGATGTCCTGGACGAATTGCGGCATGCTCTCGCGCGGCGTCATGCTGCCCGACAGGGTTTGCAGCGGCAGCAGGATCATGATCAGCAGCAGCCCGAACTGCGGCATCGAGCCGGCGACGGTGGCAAGAAAGATTCCCATGCTGGTGGTCGCAAACAGCATCAGCGCGGCGCCGACCAGAAACAGCGCCAGCGAGCCGTCGATCGTGACCGCCAGCCATCCCTTGACCACGAAGGCGATGGACGCTGCGGAGGCGACCAGCACCACGGCGCCCATCGACCAGACCTTGCTCACCATGATCTCCAGCGGCGTGACCGGCATCACCAGGAGGTGCTCGATCGTGCCGTGCTCGCGCTCGCGGATCAGCGCCGCGCCGGTCAGGATGATCGAGAGCATGGTGATCGAGGTGATGACGTGGTCGATGGCGCCGAACCAGGATTTCTTCAGTTCCGGATTGAACCGCGCCCGCAGGGCCAGCTCGATCGGCGCGGTCTGCGCATCGCGCGTGTGCGCCAGGAATTCCGCGACTTCCGCGCTGACGATCTGCTCGATATAGCCGCCGCCGTTGAACGCCTGCGAGATGCGCGTCGCATCGACATTGAGCTGGATGGTGGGCGATTTGCGCGCCAGCAGGTCGCGCTGGAAGTCGGGCGGGATGTCCAGCGCGAAGGTGTCGAGGCCGGCGTCCATCCTCCGGTCCATGTCGTATTGAGAGATCAGGCGCGGCTCGGAGAAATAGGGCGCCGTGAACGCCATCGCGATGCGGGTCGATATCGGAGAATGGTCCTCGTCGACGACCGCGATCGCGGCGCGGTTCAACGTTTCCGGCAGCGCCTTGGCGCCGGCATAGACCGCCAGCGTGAAGGAATAGACGATCAGCACGAGCAGCATGGGGTCGCGCACGAGGCCGCGCAATTCCTTGATGCCGAGCCGAAACACGTTGTCGATGCGCATGTCAGCGAGCCTGTTTCTTCAGCAGCATCGCGCCGGCCATCACCAGGATGGGGACCATGATGGCGAGCGCCAGCAGATCGTTGTGGAGCGTGTCGAACGCCAGCCCCTTGGAGAAGGTGCCGCGCGAGATCGTGACGAAATAAGTGGTGGGATAGAGCCGGCCGATCAGCGCGCCCGCCCCCTGCAGCGATGAAACCGGGTCGATCAGCCCGGAATACTGGATGGCCGGAATCAGCGTGATCAGCACCGTGCCGAACAGGGCCGCGATCTGGCTGTTCATGAAGGCCGAGATCACCAGCCCCATGCCGGTCGTCGCCGTGACATAGAGCAGCGCGGCGAGCGCATAGGTCGGAAAGCTCCCGGTGAAGGGGACACGGAAGACGGCAAGGGCGAAGCCGACCAGGAGGAGGAAGTTTCCGAAGGCCAGCACCACATAGGGCAGCTGCGTGCCGAGCAGGAATTCCAGCCGCGTCACCGGCGTCACGTAGAAATTGACGATCGAGCCGAGCTCCTTCTCGCGCACCACAGCGAGCGCGGCGAGCACGGCCGGGATCATCACCAGCAGCAGCGGGATGATGCCCGGCGCCATCGCGACGACGCTGATGACGTCGGGGTTGTAGCGGTAGCGTAGCTGGAGCTGGTAGGCGCCGGCGACCGCCGCCTCGCCATAGAGCCTCGCGGCCCTTCTGCGCGAGCCAGGTGGCATGGATCGCCTGGGCGTAGGAGCGCAGCGTCTCGGCCCGCGTCGGGTTGGCGCCGTCGACCCAGGCGCCGATCTCGACATGGCGGCCGCGGCTGACGTCGCGGCCGAAGCCTGGCGGCAGCTCGATGGCGAGGCCGATCTCGCCGGCGCGCATGCGACGGTCGAGGTCGGCATAATCCGTGATCGGCGATTTCTGGGTGAAGTAGCGCGACCCCGAGATCTGGAGGCTGTAATCGCGGCTGATCGCGCTGTCGTCGCGGTCGAGCACGGCGAAGGTCAGGTTCTCGACATCCATGCTGATGCCGTAGCCGAGCACGAACAACAGCAGCACGCTGCCGAGAATCGCGAGCGTGGCGCGGATCGGATCGCGCCGCAGCTCGAGCGCCTCGCGCCGGGAATAGGCGAGCATGCGGGTCGGGTTGAACGTCATGCCGCGCTTGCGCGGCGCTGCCGCCTTCTCCGCCGGCATGGTCGGTGCGGGCGCCGGCTGGCCGGTCGGCTCCGTCGTATCCGCGATTGCCTCTTCCAGGCAGGCGATGAAGGCCTGCTCCAGCGTCGCGGTGCCGCGCGCCGCCACGATCGCCGCGGGCGTGTCCGACGTCAGCACCTTGCCCGCATGCATCAGCGAGACCCGGTCGCAGCGTTCGGCCTCGTTCATGAAATGGGTCGAGACGAAGATGGTGACGTTGTCCTTGCGGGAGAGCTCGGCGAGGATCTGCCAGAAGCGGTCGCGGGCGATCGGATCGACGCCGGATGTCGGCTCGTCGAGAATGAGGATGTCGGGCCCGTGGATCATGGCGACCGCCAGCGACAGCCGCTGCCGCAAGCCCAGGGGCAGCGCATCGGGCAAGGCATCGGCGACGTCGGCGAGATCGAACCGGCTGATCATCTCGGCGATGCGCGGGGCGATGGTCTCCGCCGGCAGCTCGAACAGGCGCGCATGCAGGTCGAGATTTTGCGCGACCGTGAGACTCCGAATAGAGCGAGAAGCCCTGCGACATGTAGCCGATGCGCCGCCGCACCGACATGTCGCCGGCATCAATGGTGTTGCCGAACAGCCGCGCAGTGCCCTCGCTCACCGGCAGCAATCCCGTGAGCATCTTCATGGTGGTGGTCTTGCCGCATCCGTTCGAGCCGAGAAAGCCGAAGATCTCGCCCTTCCTGATCCGGAAGCTGACGTCGTCGACGGCCACGAAGCCGTTGAACCGCCGGGTCAAATGATCGGCCTCGATTGCGACCTCGTCGTGGTCCTCGCTCCTGGGCGGGATGACGACGTCGGCATGGTCGCCGCGATCGGCTTCGGGCAGGAGACGGATGAAGGCCTCGTCAAGCGTATCGGCGCCGGTCTGCCGCTTGAGGCTCGGCGGGCGTTCCGGTCGCCAGCACGCGGCCCGCATTCATAGCAATCAAGAAGTCGAACTGAGCGGCCTCTTCCATGTAGGCGGTCGAGACGATCACGCTCATGCCGGGCCGGCCGGCGCGGATCGAGGCGATCAACTCCCAGAACTGGCGCCGCGACAGCGGATCGACGCCGGTGGTCGGCTCGTCCAGGATCAACAGCTCGGGATCGTGGATCAGCGCGCAGCACAGGCCGACCTTCTGCTTCATGCCGCCGGAGAGCTTTGCGGCCGGCCGGTCGGCGAAGGGTGTGAGGCCGGTGTCGCGCAGCAGGCCGGCGATCCGCCTGTTGCGCTCTGCCTTGTCGTGCCCGAACAGGCGTCCGAAGAAGTCGATGTTCTCGAACACCGACAGCGTCTGATACAGGTTCTTGCCGAGCCCCTGCGGCATATAGGCGATATCGGGGCACACGTTGCGGCGATGGCGCGAACTCGCCATGTCGCCGCCGAGCACCTCGATACGTCCCTGCTGGATCGCGCGGGCTCCGGCGATCAGCGAGAGCAGGCTGGATTTGCCGACGCCGTCGGGGCCGATCAATCCGATCATGCAGCCCGACGGGAGGTCGAGCGTGATGGCATCGAGCGCGCGGGTCTTGCCGTAGCTTAGGCCCACGCCTTCGAGATGCACCACGCTGCCGGGTCCGGCAGGTCGCTCGGCTGCGGCCGTCGTGCTCATCTCGTCAGCTTGATGTTGAGGTTGCCAGGCCATTGCGCGGCCGGATCGAGCTGCACATAGGCCATGCCGGGCAGCCCGGTCTTCACGTGCTCGATGTGCTGGCGCAGCAGGTCGGGCGCGATATGGGCCTTGATCCGGAACATCAGCTTCTGCCGCTCCTCCTCGGTCTCGACGGTCTTCGGCGTGAATTGGGCGACGTCGGCGACGAAGGTGGCCTTGGCGGGAATCACATATTGCGGGATGGCGTCGAGCACGAGGCGAACCTCGGCACCGATCGCGACACGGCCGGCGTCGGCCGTCGGCAGGAAGAACGTCATGTAGACATCGCCGAGGTCGACCATGTTGAGGACGCGGCCGCCGGCGGCGAGCACCTCGCCGGGCTGCGACACCCGATATTGCACGCGGCCGTCACGCGGCGCCTTCAGCACGCTGTCGTTGAGGTCGGCATTGATGCTTTCGATCGCGGCCTTCGCGGCATCGACCGAAGCGCCGGCGTCGATCACCATGGCGCGCGCGGAGCTGATCGCGGCTTCGGATACCGCGACCTGGGCGTGCGACGCGGCGAGCGCGGCCTTCGCGGTGGCGTTGGCGGATCGGTCGTCGTCCAGGACCTGCTGCGACACCGCACTCGTCTTGATCAATTGTTCGGAACGATCGAGCTTGCGGTTCGTGCTGTCGAGCTGGGCGATGCGCTGGTCGACCACGGCCTTGGCGGCCTTGCGCTCGGCCTCGCGCTGATTCACCAGGCTCTTTGCGGTCTCGACGTTGATGGACGCGCGCTGCAGCTGCGCGTCGGCCTCGACGGCGCTGCGCCTGCAATTGCTCGGTGTCCATGCGCGCCAGGACCTGGCCCGCGCGCACGAAGTCGCCTTCGCTCACCAGGATCTCGCGGATCCGGCCCGGCGTCTTGGTCGCGATGTCGATCTCGACCGCTTCGATGCGGCCATTGCCGCGGGCGAAGCCTGCCGGCAGCGTGTTGGTATCGCGGTGCTGCCAGTAGTAATAGCCGCCACCTGCAAGGAGGACGGCGATCGCGGCGATGCCGCGACCCAAGGTGAAGTTCATCGGTTCAAAACGCCGTGAGATGGCGCCCATTGTTGAGAGACGTAGGCCCGGCCCGCGGATTTTGCGGGGCGGGCGACCTCAACATTGCAGCCAAATTTTGCACCGCAACTTGATGCAGATCAGACGCCGGCGCGAACCGTTTATGCCTGTATTTTTGGCTGCACGGCCCCACTGCTCGTCCGCCCGGATTGAAAGAGCGGACGAGCCGGATGTGCTGAACGGATTACGATCGGCGAGATCCAGGCCGCCTCATTTCACCAGCGGGCAGCCGCCATCCTTGAGAGGACGAAACGCCTGATCGGCGGGCACCTCGGCGAGCAGCTTGTAGTAATCCCACGGAGCCTTCGATTCTTCCGGCTTCTTCACCTGGAACAGGTACATGCTGTGCACCATGCGGCCGTCCTCGCGCAGCACGCCATGGTCGGTGAAAGCGTCCTTCACCGGCATCTCGCGCATCTTCGCCATCACCGTCTTGGTGTCGCGGGTGCCGGCGGCCTGAACCGCCTTGAGGTAATGCAGCGTCGCGCTGTAGGTCGCGGCCTGGTTCATGGTCGGCATCCGCTTGACGCGCTCCATGAACCGCTTGCCGAAGGCGCGGGTCTTGTCGTTGAGATCCCAGTAATAGGCCTCGGTGATGATCAGCCCCTGCGCGAGCTTCAAGCCGAGGCTGTGCACGTCGGAGATGAACATCACGATCGCAGCCAGGTTCTGGCCGCCGGCGACGATGCCGAACTCGCCGGCCTGCTTGATCGCGTTGATGGTGTCGCCGCCGCCATTGGCGAGACCGATGATCTTGGCCTTGAGGCCTGCGCCTGCAGCAGGAAGGACGAGAAGTCGGAGGAGTTGAGCGGGTGCTTGACGCTGCCCAGCACCTTGCCGCCGGCCGCCTTCACGACATCGCCAGTGTCGCGCTCGACCGAATGGCCGAACACGTAATCGGCGGTGAGGAAGAACCAGCTGTCGCCGCCGTTCTTGACGATGGCGCTGCCGACGGTGTGGGCGTTGGCATAGGTGTCGTAGGTCCAGTGCGCGGTATAGGGCGAGCAGGACTTTCCGGTGATGTCGGAGCTCGCCGCGTCCGTCACGATCATGATCTTCTCGTACTGCTTCGACAGCTCCATCACCGCGAGCGCGGTGGCCGAGGTCGGCAGGTCGATGATCATGTCGACGCCTTCGGTCTCCCACCATTTGCGGGCGATGGTGGAGGCGACGTCGGGCTTGTTGAGCACGTCGGCCGCGACCATGTCGATCGGCTTGCCGAACATCTGCCCGCCGAAATCCTCGATCGCCATCTTGGTGGCTTCCACATTCCCCTGTCCGCCGATGTCGGAATAGACCGACGAGAAATCGGAGAGCACCCCGATCTTCAGCGGCGCCTGCTGAGCGGAGGCGGGGGTGATCAGGGCAGCCGACAGCAGGCCGGCCGCAGACACGAGGGCTGCGATAGGTCTCATGGATACGTTTCCTCTTAAAGCGGGGCTATTCTGCCCCTTTGTCCGACAAAGTTAGAGGCGGGTTCCATAGGAGTCAATTTGTTGCGTATGCGGCATGATTGCTGCGATTTGACGTGATTTCAGACCGATCCTATAGTTTGTCCGACAAACGCCATTAGGAGCTATCGTGCCTGTCGCGCCGCTATTTCGCCCGATCGATGTCGCGCCGGCCTATCAGAAGGTCGCCGACGCGATCGAGCGCGAGATCGTCAATGGCCGGATCAAGCCCGGCGATCCCATCGGCACCGAGCACGATCTGGTTCGCCAGTTCGGCGTGAACCGCTCGACCATTCGCGAGGGCATCCGCGTGCTGGAGGAGGGCGGGCTGATCAGCCGCGATTCCTCGCGCCGCCTGCATGCCTGCCTGCCGCGTTACAGCAAGCTTGCAAGCCGCCTCAGCCGCGCGCTGGTCCTGCACGAGGTCACCTTCCGCGAGCCTCTACGAGGCATCGATGACGCTGGAGGTCGCCAGCATCGAAGGTGCTGTGGAGCGCGCCAGCGAGGAGAACGTCGCGGAGCTCACGGATAATCTCGCCCGCAGCGAGGCCGTGGTCGGCGATCCCGCGAGGCTGGCCGAATGCGACGCCGAATTCCACGTGCTTGTCGCCAAGGCCTCGCAGAACCGCGTGCTCCAGCTCGCGCGCGAGCCGGCGGCACAATTGTTCTATCCGACCACCGAGATGATCGTGACGGGTGTCGCCGAGGGCGGCCCGCGCCTCGTCGCCGCGCATCGCCATCTGATCGAGGCGATCCGCCGCCGTGACCGCGAGGCCGGCGTGCTGTGGACGCGCCGGCATCTGCAGGACTGGCGGCGCGGCTTCGAGAAGATCGCCTCGCTCGATCGCTCGGTCGAGCACATGTACATGGAGCACGCGCGGGCGGCCCGGCGCAGGTAGCGCTGCACGACAAGACGCAAGATTTCAGCCAGAAAATCCAAACAATAAAGACATCCTACGGAGGGACACATGACCGAGACCGCAGCCACCATCGCCAAGGCCCGCGAGCATTCCATCGGCGACCTCTTGCGCCGCTCGGCGGGCCGCGAGCCGAACAAGCTGGCGGTGAGCTGCGGCAATGTCAGCTGGAGCTTTGCCGAGATGGATGCGATCTGCAACCGGCTCGGCCGCGGCCTGCTCGGTCTCGGCGTGAAGAAGGGCGATCGGATCGCCGTGCTCTCGCGCAACTCGCACGCCTTCGCCGCGCTGCGCTTCGCTGCGGCGCGGATCGGCGCGGTGCTGGTGCCGATCAACTTCATGCTCAATCCCGACGAGATCAATTTCATCCTGAAGAGCCTCCGGCGCGAAGCTGCTTGCGGCCGGGCCCGATTTCGTCGAGCCGGCAAAGGCCGCAAGCGCGAAGGACTGCGCGGTCGAGAAGATGATCTGGCTGCCGGGCGAGGATCCCGCCACGGCGCCGGCGGGGCTCACCACCTTCGACGATCTGCTTGATGCCGACGGCTCGTATCTGGAAGCATCGGTGGATAGCCGCGATCTCGCGCAGATCGTCTACACCAGCGGTACCGAGTCGCTCCCCAAGGGCGCGATGCTGACCCATGAAGCGGTGATGTGGCAGTATGTCAGCTGCATCATCGACGGCGGCATGAGCGTGGACGACAAGTTCCTGCACGCGTTGCCGCTCTATCATTGCGCGCAGCTCGACGTGTTCCTGGGGCCGCAAATCTATCTCGGCGCCTCCGGCGTGATCACGGGCAAGCCGACCGCCGACAATATCCTGGCGCTGATCCAGGCTCACAAGATCACGTCCTTCTTCGCGCCGCCGACGATCTGGATCGCGATGCTGCGCTCGCCGAACTTCGACAAGACCGATCTGTCGACGCTCGAGAAGGGGTACTACGGCGCCTCGATCATGCCGGTGGAAGTGTTGCTCGAACTTCAGCGCCGGCTGCCGAATGTCAAATTCTGGAATTTCTACGGCCAGACCGAGATCGCGCCGCTCGCCACCGTGCTGCGGCCGGCGGACCAGCTGCGCAAGGCCGGCTCGGCCGGCAAGCCCGTGCTCAATGTCGAGACGCGCGTGGTCAATACGGCGATGGAGGACGTCAAGGTCGGCGAAGTCGGCGAGATCGTGCACCGGTCGCCGCATCTCTTGTCCGGCTATTACAACGATCCCGTCAAGACCGCGGCGGCGTTCGCGGGCGGCTGGTTTCACTCGGGCGATCTCGCCACCGTCGACGAGGAGGGCCACATCACCGTGGTCGATCGCGTCAAGGACATGATCAAGACTGGCGGCGAGAACGTCGCGAGCCGCGAGGTCGAGGAGATGGTCTATCGAATCCCCGCCGTGTCGGAGGTCGCCGTCGTCGGCCTGCCCGATCCGCGCTGGATCGAGGCGGTCACCGCCATCGTCGTCGTGAAGAGCGGCGAGAAGCTCGACGAGGCGACCGTCATCAAGCACTGCGCCGGCCAGATGGCGCATTTCAAGGTGCCGAAACGCGTCATCTTCGTGGACGCGCTGCCGAAGAATCCGAGCGGCAAGCTGCTCAAGCGCGAGCTGCGCCAGCGCTTCGTCGGCGGCGAGACGCTGGACAAGGCGGTGCAGAAGAGCTTTGGCACCTGAGACGGAGCGCTTCCCATGAAAGCCTGGCAGGTCGCGCGCGACTGGTCGATCGACGGGATGGAGCTGACTGACCTGCCGGAGCCTGTGCCCGGGCCGGGTCAGGTGGCGGTGCGGATGAAGGCCGCGTCGCTCAACTATCGCGATCTGCTGACCGTCCAGGGCAAGGGGGCGTCACCCGATTGCCGCTGATCCCGTTCTCGGACGGCGCGGGCGAGGTGACAGCCGTCGGCGAGGGCGTCACGCGCGTCGCGGCCGGTGACCGCGTCTGTCCGATGTTCTTCCAGTCCTGGATCGACGGACAGGTTTCTGCGACGAGCCGCCGCTACGCGCTCGGCGGTACGCGGCCCGGCGTGCTGCAGGAGGTGATGGTGCTCGACGCCGAGGGCGTCAGCGGCATCCCCTCGCATCTGTCGTTCAGGGAGGCCGCGACGCTGCCCTGTGCCGGGCTTACGGCCTGGCGCGCGCTGTTCGAGGAAACGCGGGTGAAGCCCGGCGATACCGTGCTGGTGCAGGGCACCGGCGGTGTCTCGATCTTCGCGCTGCAATTCGCAAAGCTCGCCGGTGCAAGCGTGATCGTGACGTCGTCGAGCGACGACAAGCTCGAACGCGCCAAGGCGCTCGGCGCCGACCACACCATCAACTATCGTTCAGTGCCGGATTGGGGCACGGCCGCGGCGAAGTGGACCGGCGGAGGCGTCGACCACGTCGTCGAGGTCGGCGGCAAGGACACCTTCGCGCAATCACTCGAAGCCGCGCGCGTCGGTGGCACGATCCTGGTGATCGGTGTGCTCACGGGCTTCTCGCAGCAGATCGCGATTCCGAGCCTGTTCGCCAAGAACCTTCATGTCATCGGCCTCTCCGTCGGAAGCCGCCGCATGTTCGAGGGCATGACGGCGGCGGTCGAACGCAACGGCATGAGGCCGGTGATCGATCGCGTGTGTAGTTTCGATGCCGTGCCGGACGCGCTACGCCTGATGCAGCAGGGCGGTCATTTCTGCAAGATCGTCGTCGACTTCCCTTAGCTCGTCTCACCGGAAAGCTTCCTGACGTCGCCCGGCGGCCTGGCCGAAGCGGCTGCGAAACGCGCGGTGGAAGTAGGAGCAGCAGCCGGTCGGCGTGGAGCCTGGGCTGTCAGCTGGCCTGTCCATTCCCGCGACCAGCATGTCGGCGAGCGACATCGAGCCTCCACACCTTCAGGATCGGTTTGAACCGGCAGCTTGCGCCGTGACGCCCGCACCGGCGGTGAAGCTCAGTATTTCTTCACCGCCGCGCCGAACGCCATCCACAACGCGATCGAGGCGAGGCCGAAGCCGCCGAGCAGCAGGAAGGTCGGCCCGTAGCCGATCCATTGTGCGATCCAGCCGCCGAGCGCGGGGCTTAGACTGGCGCCGACGCCCTGCACCGTGATCACGGCGCCCTGGCCGAGATTGATGCGGCCCGAGCCGTTGAGCGCGCGTGCGACCATGCCGGGAACGGCGACCGTCTGCAGTCCAGTGCCGATGCCGTCGAGCACCTGCATCGGCACCACGCCCCACCATCCCGTGACGAAGAAGGCGAGCACGCCGCGGATGGGCAGGAACATGAAGGAGATCAGGATGATCGGCCAGTAATTGCGCTTGCTCGCGGCCTTCATCGCGACCAGCGAGGTCACGACCATCACGCCCTGCGCGATCACCACGGTGGTTGCGACGAAGCTCGGGCCGTTGGCCTGTCCCTCGGCGACCGCCGCGAGACCATAGAGCGGAACGATCGCGGCGTTGCCGAGATGAAACAGCGCGAGGGCCAGCGCCAGCACCAGCAGCGCCCGGTGCTTGAGCAGCATCGTGAACGCATCCGGGGCGCTGTCGGGGTCGTCGTCCTTGCAGCCGCGCGAGGCGCGGTCGTCGATCGCCTTGGCGGGGATCATCAGCACGCAGGCGATCGCGATGGCGCCAAACACGGCCGCCAGCACGAAGACGGCGAAATAGCCGAACTTGTAGCCGAGATAGCCCGACAAGGCTGCGCCGACCATGTTGACGGCATGGTTGTAGGCCTGGTTGCGGCCGTTGAGTGCGTTGAAGCCCTTCTGCCTGGCGATGCCGAGCGTGATGCCGGTGACCGCCGGTACGATGGCGGCGCTCGCCAGCGATTGCGCGACTTGCGAGAACGTCACCGCCCAGAAATTTTGCGAGATCAGGATGATGGCGGAGGCGAGCACGACGCAGACGCCGGGAATGACGACCCACATCCGCTTGTTGTGGCTGGAGTCGATGAAGCCGCCGATCGGCGTCGTCACCAGCATGCCCGCGACATTGCCGATCGTCATCGCCGTGCCGATCAGCCCGGTCGCCCAGCCCCGCTCCTGGAGGAAGACGCCGACGAACGGCCCGATGCCCGACTGCATGTCGGCCATGAAGAAGTTGAGCGCGAATAAAGGCCAGATCCGGGTCGGGGAGGGAGGCCGCGAAGTCATCGATACCTGAACATGTCGCTCGTGTGCCGTGGTCCTCTTGGCCAATCGTTCTGGCGTTGAACGTAACGGGCGCTCGCCGCGTTGGTTCCTGCCGGCCCTGCGCTCATCGACCTTGCTGGATGCGCGTTCCAAATGCCATCCTGCGAACCTCCCGATGGAGCTTTGCTGATGCCTCTCTGGACCTGCGAAACCTGCGGCGCGCAATTCCCGAATGGCGGAAATTCTCCCGCCTCCTGCGTGATCTGCGAGGACGAGCGGCAGTTCGTGAACTGGAACGGGCAGAGCTTTCTCACGCGCGAGGCGCTCATGCAGGGACACCGACTGGTGGGACGCGATGATCTTGGTCTCACCGGCATCGGCCTTGAGCCGAGTTTCGCCATCGGGCAGCGCGCGCTGCTGGTGTCTCAAGGCGACGGCTGCGTGATGTGGGATTGCATTCCGCTCGTAACCGACGATGCGATTCAATACGTGGCCGCACTCGGCGGGCTGAAGGCGATCGCGATCTCGCATCCGCACTATTACGGCGCGGTCGCCGACTGGAGCGACGCCTTCGGCGACATACCGGTCTATCTGCATGCCGATGATCGCGCCTTCGTCACGCGGCCGCATCCCTCGATCGTGCATTGGACCGGCGAAAGCCTGCAGATCTCCGACGATGTGCTGCTGTTGCGCACCGGGGGCACTTCGCCGGCGCCACCATGCTGCACTCGGCACGCAGCGCGGAGGGCCGGGGCGCGCTGCTGACCGGCGACATCGCCCAGGTGACGATGGACCGCCGCTTCGTCAGCTTCATGTACTCCTATCCGAACTACATGCCGCTCAACGCAGCCGCAGTACGGCGGATTGCTGCCGCCGTCGAACCGCTCGCCTTCGATCGCATCTATGGCGCCTGGTGGGGCCGCAACATCGCTCAAGGCGCCAAGGCGGCCTTCGCGGCGTCGGTCGAGCGCTACATCGCGGCCATCGCCTGAACGGGCGGACTAAACGGATTTGTCTTGCCGGCCTTTAATAACTGTACTATAAATACAGTTATTAAATCGGCTGCAATGATGCAGCTGCGGGCTCGGCACGATCGATGCATCGTGGAAGCTGCGGCCCGCTGCGGCCGCGTGAGCGGGAGTTGGAGACATGACGGCGTTGCGCGATGGCGAGATCTTCGAGGCCGGCGATGTCACGCTGCAGTCCGGGGCTGTGTTTCCCTCGCTGAAGCTCGTCTACGAGACCTACGGCGCGCTGAATCCTGCCAGGGACAATGTCATCCTCTACCCGACCTCGTTCAGCGCGCAGCACACCGACACCGAATGGCTGATTGGGCCCGACGGCGTGCTCGACCCCTCGCGCTATTTCATCGTCATTCCGAACCTGCTGGGCAACGGCCTGTCCTCCTCGCCGTCCAACACCGCCGCGCCGTATCCCGAGGTGACCTATCACGATGCCGTCGCGGTCCAGCACCGGCTCCTCGCCGAGCGTTTCGGCATCTCGAAGCTGGCCCTGGTCTATGGCTGGTCGATGGGCGGCATGCAGGCCTATCACTGGGCGGCGCTGCATCCCGACATGGTCGAGCGCGCTGCCGTGGTCTGCGGCAGCGCGCGTTGCGCGCCCTACAATTACGTCTTCCTCGAAAGCGTCAAGGCCGCGCTCACCGCCGATCCCGCCTACCGCGACGGGCGCTTCGTGGAGAAGCCCGTCGCCGGCTATCGCGCCATGGGGCGCGTCTATGCCGGCTGGGCGATGTCGCACGGCTTCTACCGCGACGAACTCTGGCGCGAAGCGGGCTTCGCCTCGCTGGAGGATTATCTCGTCCGTACCTGGGACGCGACGTTCGCCCGGCGCGACGCCAATGATCTGCTGGCGCAAGTCGGCATCTGGCAGCGCGGCGACATCAGCCGCTGTGCGGCATTCGGTGGCGATCTCGATCGCGCGCTGGCGGCGATCAAGGCGCACATGCTGCTGATGCCGGGCGCGACAGACCGCTATTTCGACGCGCGCGACAACGAGGGCGAGACTCGGCCGGCTCGTGAACGCGAAATCGGCCGTGCTGCATCCGATCCCGTCCCTGCATGGCCATCGCGCCGGCAACCCCGTCGGCAATCCGCGCGACCAGGCCTTCCTCAAGGCCGAGGTCGCGGCGCTTCTCGCGAAGTAAGGCAGGCATTCGATCATGACCGACGCGACCGTTTCAGAACCCGGCCATCGCCTGAAGCCGCTGGCGCCGGCCATGCTGCGCGAATTGTCGGCCCGCTCCGATCTCAGGGGCGCAAGCCAGAGCCTTGGCCATTATGGCGCGATCGTGCTGATGGGCGCGCTGATCTGGAAGGTGTCCGCGACATGGGGCGTGCTCTGGGCGCTGCCATTGATGGCGATGCAGGGCTACGTCGTCGCCTTCCTGTTCATGGCGGTGCACGAGACCGCGCACAAGACGGCGTTCAGGAGCCGCAGCCTCAATCTCGCTGTGGGCCATCTCTCGGCCTTCATCATCGGATTGCCTTACGAATATTACTGCCTGTTTCACTGGGATCATCACCGCTATACCCAGGATCCCGACAAGGACCCCGAGCTGATCGTCGGCGTGAAGCCGACATCCGATACGCAGCTCGCGATCGCCTATAGCGGCCTGCTCCAGGTCGCCGGCCGCCTGCGGCTGATGCTCGGCCATGCGATCGCGGGCAAAATTACCGTGCCCTGGATTCCCGAGAGCAAGCGCGCTGTCATCGTCAGGGAAGCGCGTGCCTATGTCGCGCTCTATGCCCTGCTGCTCGCGCTCTCGCTGTGGTTCTCGTCAGCGCTGCTGCTCTGGGTCTGGATCGTTCCCCTTGCGATCGGGCAGCTCTTCCTGCGGCCCTATCTCTATGCCGAGCACACCGGCTGCGAGCGCACCCGCAGCGCATTCCAGAACACGCGCACCACCTATACCGCCGCGATCGTCAAATGGTTCGCGTGGAACATGCCCTATCACGTCGAGCATCACGCTTATCCCTCGATCCCTTTTCACGCGCTGCCGAAGCTGAACGCCATCGTCGACGGCGAGATCGTTCATCGCGGCCGCGGCTACATCAGGACCACGCGCGAGACCTGGAATTGGTTTCGACGGCAGCTGCAGGCCGGGACGATCGAGGAGCGTCGCTGAAGGCGTCCCCGTAATTCGTCGGGCATCTGCCGGCTTCCGATAGCAAGCTTTACGGCATGTTCATCGCACTTGCGCTTGGCCCGGAACATCCCGCTACCGGTGCGCCAGGCGCTGCTTAAACCGCATACGAATCAATCGCTTGGGGCCTCCGAAAACGTCCCTAACGATTCCTTCCGGATCGAGAAAGTTTTATCCGTCTTGTATTCATAACCAGGCGAGGCCGCTGTTCTAGTGTCGACGACATCAACGCCATCGACGTCTGGAGAGATTGGTGATGAGTGTGACGAGAGGCCGTCTTCTGGTGGTCGACGACGACCTGGTGCAGCGAGTTCTGATCGGCAAGATCGGGGCGAAGCTCGGTTATGAGACGGTCGTTGCTTCCTCCTTCGAGGCGGCAACTGAACTTCTGACCCGCGGCGCCTTTGAAGTCATGGCGCTCGACCTGTCGCTCGGCGAGCGGGACGGGGTAGAGCTGTTACGCTTCGTCGCCGAGCGGGGCCTCCACGCGATGTCGATCGTGATCATCAGCGGTTGCGATGATCGCATCATGAAGGCCACGCGACGGGTCGCGAACGGGCTGAAGCTGTCGGTCGGCGGATGCCTCACCAAGCCGCTCGATCTGAACCGTCTGCGCAGCGCATTGGAATTGCCGTGCCGCGCGCCGCTGACCACGACATTTGCCTCGCCGCAGCTTCGGATCACGCCGGAGCGGATCCTGCAGGGCCTCGCCGCCGACGAATTCTTCGTCGAGTTTCAGCCGAAGATCGCACTCGAGACCGGAAGGGTCGTCGGCGCCGAAGCACTCGCGCGCTGGCGCACCGCTGAATTCGGCCTGGTCTCGCCGCTGGTCTTCATTCCGATCGCCGAGGAGGCGGGCCTGATGCGCGAGGTGACCGATTGCATCCTGTCGTCGGCGATGTCGCAGGGCCGCAAGCTGATCGAGCGTAATCCCGGTTTCACCATCGCCGTCAACATTTCGGGCTCGCTGATGTCGGACCTGACCCTGCCGGACCGGATCGAAGAGATCCTCCGCCGCGAAAACATCTCGCCGGCGTCGCTGACGGTGGAGATCACCGAGACCTCGGCGATGGCCGACGTCGACCGTGCCAACGACATTCTGGTGCGGCTGCGAATCAAGAAGATCGGAACGGCGATCGACGATTTCGGCACCGGCTATTCGTCGCTCGCGGCCCTGGTGAGGCTGCCGTTCAGTGAGCTGAAGATCGACCAGTCCTTCATCAAGGGCTGCGAATCCGACGACGACATGATGAAGATCGTCGATGCCTCGGTCGCGCTGGCGAAGGCTTTCAACATGAAAGTGGTGGCCGAGGGCGTCGAGAGCCCGGAGGCGCTCGAAATCATCCGCCGGATCGGCTGCGACGTCGCCCAGGGCTTTCTGTTCGCGCCCTCGCTGCGGCGCTCGCGCGCCGAACGATGGATCTCGGAGCGCAATTCCCTCGCCGACGAGCGAGCCGCTTCCGCGACACCGACGGCTCTTGCGAGCTGAGACGACGAACCCCGGTCGCGAAGCGGCCGGGGTTCGCCAATCTGATGCAGACGGGCTCAGTAGATCCCGTAGGCGCAGACATTCACGACGCGCACGCGCAGGCCGTGACGGGTCTGGACGACGCGCTCCTGGTAGCAGTTGCTGACGCCGGTGTTGAGGTAGATGCCGCCGCCGTAGCCCCAGCCGTGACCCCAGTGATGATGGGGATAGAAGCCGCCGCCGGCAGACGCCGCGGTGGGGGCGAGAGCGGCGACGCCGAGCGAACCGGCCGCGATCAGACCAAGAGCAAGCTTACGAAACATTTTCATTCTCCAGTGTGGCGCTAAGGCCGTTGTTGTGTCCCTGCATCTTCGGTCGAGCCGAGATGCGAACGCGTTCACGCGCGCCGGGGAGATTCGTGTTTCAGGATTGTTTCGTGGCCTGCGGCGAAATGTGCCGGAATCATGCTTTCCGCGCCGCGCGATAGCGCGCGGCCATGGCCTGCGTCATCTCCATCATCTTGTCGCGGAGATCGGCGGGCTCCAGCACTTCGGCCTCGGGGCCGAGCCGCAACAATTCGGCCGCGGCGTGCCAGGATGTCTTGCCGACAGGCACGCGGGCGATGCGCCAGCCGTCCGCATCGGCGCTGTCCTCGAGCTGCGTGCGCGCCCTGACATAGGGCTGGCTCAGTGCGTCGAGCAGCTTGACGCCGAATAGCGACAGCCGCACCACCGCGACATTGGGATGCATCTCGGCCTCGAGGCGAAGTGTCGCGGCCTGCCAATAGGCGGCGAGGTCGAAATCGGCGGGGCGATCGAAGCGATCGTCGAGCGCCGTGCAGTCGAGCACGCGCGCGACGCGATAGGTGCGCACGCTGGCATCGACCTGGCCCGCGAGATACCAGTTCCCACCCTTCAGCACGAGGCCGAGCGGCGCGAGGCGACGCTGCTTTTCTGCCCGCCAGCTCTGGTAGCGGATTTTGATCAGCGTTCCGCGCAAGGCCGCGCCGGCAATGATGCGCAGATGTTTCGGTTCTTCCGTTTCACCGAACCAGCCGGGCGCGTCCAGGTGAAAACGCTCCTGCATCCGCCCGGCGTCTTCGCGAAGGTTGGCAGGCAGCGCCGCCATCAGCTTGTTCTGTGCGGCGATCATCGCCGCGTCCAGCCCGAGCGCCGCGGCGGGGCCGGGCAGTCCCGCAAAGAACAGAGCTTCCGCCTCGCTGTGCGACAGCCCGTTCAAACGCACGCGATAGCCGTCGAGCAGGCGATAGCCGCCTTCCGCGCCGCGGTCGGCGTAAACGGGCACGCCGGAGGCCGCCAGCGCATCGATGTCGCGATAGATCGTGCGCACCGAGACTTCGCAGGCCTCCGCAAGCTCGGGCGCGGTGACCTGCCGCCTGGCCTGGAGGGTGGTGAGGATCGACAGCATCCGGCTCGCGCGCATGAATCCTTTAAATCATACCTGACAGAGGATGTCAGGTATGGGCGGCTACAAGACGCGCCTCGCTACACGGCGCCCAAGGAGCCTGCCATGACCGACCCAAACCGCATCACGCTGTATTACTCGCCGCAGACACGCGCCACCGGCACGCGGGTGCTGCTGGAGGAACTGGGGGCGCCCTATGATCTCCATGTTCTCAACATGAAGGCCGGCGAGCAGCGTCAGCCCGCTTTTCTCGCCATCAATCCGCTCGGCAAGGTCCCGGCGATCCGCCATGGCGAGGCGCTCGTGACCGAGCAGGTCGCGATCACGATCTATCTCGCCGATCTGTTTCCGCAGGCGGGGCTGACGCCCGGGCTGAACGATCCGCTGCGCGGGCCGTATCTGCGCTGGATCACTTATTACGGCTCGTCGTTCGAGCCGGCCCTGATCGACAAATTCATGCAGCGCGAGCCAGCGCCGATCACGCAGTCGCCCTATGCCGACTACGACACCATGTTAGGCGCGCTCGAAACGCAGCTGTCGAAGGGGCCGTATCTGCTCGGCGAGCGCATGACGGCTGCGGACGTGCTGTGGGGCGTCGCCTTCAGTTGGACCATGATGTTCGGCATCGTGCCGAAGAAGGACGTCTTCGTCCGCTATGCCGATCGCATGACCTCGCGGCCTGCATTCCAGCGCATCAACGCGGCGGATGACGAGATGGCGGCGCAGCATGCCAAGGCGGTCGGGGGCTGAGGGCGCGCGCCTCACGCTCCACCCGCGCCCCGCTCAAAACCGCGGCGGCCGCTTCTCCGCGAATGCCTTGATGCCTTCCTTGATCTCGTCGCCGCGCATGCTGTCGCGGTGGCGCTGGTCGACGGCGGCCTCGTCGAGCCTCGCCGCGGGCGAATTCGTTGATGGCGCGCTTCATGCCGCGCATTGCCTGCGGCGCGTTGCCGGCGAGGATGCCGGCGAGCTTGTCGACCTCCTCGTCGAGCGTTTCTTCCGGCACCATCGCGGTGAGGTAGCCGATGCGCAGCATCTCCGGCGCGCTTATATTCTGCGCGGTCAGGAACAGTCGCTTCGCGTTGTCGACGCCGAGCCTGGTCACGTAGCGTTTGATGCCGCTGCGATAGTAATGCAGCCCGAGCCGCGCTGCCGGCATGAACATCTCGGCGGTGTCGACGCCGATGCGGAAATCGCAGGCGAGCGCAAGGTCGGTCGAACCGCCATAGACGCCGCCGTTGAGCCGGCAGATGGTGGGCACGCCGAGATCCTCGAGCCGGTTGACGACCACCTCGAAGGCCGAGCCCGCGCTCTGCTGCTCGTTCGCGCTCACCGCGCGCTCGGCCACCGAGTTGAGGTCATAGCCGGCGGAGAAGGCACGGCCGGTGCCGGTCAGCACCAGCACGCGGATGGCGGCATCGGCCTCGATCCGGTCGAACAATTTCAGGAGGCTCGCCGAGATCCTCGGCTTGCAGGCGATTGAGGTGCTTCGGCCGGTTGAGGCGGATGGTGGCGCGCGCGCCGTTGACTTCGAGCACGGGGCTGGATGCCGCGTCGGCTGTGTCCGACATTCTTGTCTCCTTCTTACCTGTTTTCGAGCGCGCGGCGTCTTGCTTCCGCGTCGATGGTCTCGGCGAGCTCCGGGTGCCGTGCCATCAGCACGCGGAAGTCGACGAGGTCGAGCACCAGAAGCCGCGACACCTTCGTGGTCGAGACGTTGGCCCCGCGCTTGTTGCTGCCGAGCAATGCCATCTCGCCGAAGAAGGCGCCTTCGCCAAGCTGTACCTTCTTGCCGGGCAGGTCGACCTCGACCTCGCCGGCGGCAATGAAATACATGCAGTCGCCTTGCGCACCCTTGCGGATGATCATGGTGCGCGCCGGCAGTTCCATGGTGCGCAGCATATGGGTGACGTCGGCAATGGCGCCCGGCCCAAGCGCCGCGAAGAACGGCACCTTGCTGACGGACTCCCATGTCTTGAGGAAATTGTCGCGCCGCGTCTCGGCGGCAAATCCGGTCGCCAGGATACCGGTCCAGAGGCCGAACACGCCGAGGCCGGAGATCATCACCCCCGCGGCCACCAGGCGTCCGAGCGGCGTGACCGGCACGGCGTCACCGTAACCGGTGGTCGTGAGCGTGACGACCGCCCACCACAGCGCGGCAGGGACGCTGCCAAAGGTCTGCGGCTGCACGTCCCGCTCCAGGAAATATTCGGCGACGGAGGCGAGGAAGACCACCATCAGGAAGATCACGAGCACGCTGACCAGCGGCCCCGATTCCAGCACCAGCACGCGGCGAAGCTGCCGCAGGCCCGGAATGCCAGGGACCACCTTCAACACCCAGAGCACGCTGAGCAGCCAGGCCGTCCGGGGCTCGGCGCCGAGAACCAGCGCAACCGGCACCGCCAGGGCCCCGATCGCGTCGACGATGCCGGCGGAGGAGGACACGTAGAGCGAAAGCCGCCCCTGCCGCGCCATGTGGCGCAGCCGTACCAGCCATTCGAACACGAAATAGGCGAGGCAAGTCCAGAGCAGCACGTCGACCCAGCCGCGTGCCTCCATGGCTCGGTTGTCCGTCAGCAACACCATGCTGAGCACGCCGACGGTCACCGCGACGTAGGCCGCCTTGGTCATGTTGCGGCCGGCCGTGGCGGCCGCGAACTGGGCCAAAGCGGAGATCAGCGGCTTGAACATGCGGGAAGGCTATTCGGTCTCGGGGCAAGTCTCGAGGCCCCGGTTGGGACGTCGGTGGCAAAGTGCCCGTCCGGGCGGAGGCCGTCAACGACGGCGCAGGCTGCCCCCGCCGGCGCCGCCGGTCCGTGCCGCCGTTGCCGGCCGGCGACCTACCTGAAGTGAGGCGGCTCGTCGTAACCGCGGCGGCTGCTGAAGAACAGCAGCACCATCAGCCCGATGCCCACCACGATGGAAAACCCCGCGCCCAGCGCCAGCGCCACATAGCCTTCCGTCGGGATTGGCTCACCTTCGATCGACATTGCGGAATAAGCGAAGTAGCCGGCTGCCGCCAGCATTCCCAGAAGGAGGATGATGAGGAGTGCACGCATGCTGCGGTCTCCGGTTGTAGTCGGGAACCAACGGTTGCAGATCACGCCAGTTCCCGAATTAATCGATGTCCTCGATAGGAACATCCGACAGGAACGGGGGCAGAACCCGCGCCTCAGGCACTCTGGGCGGTCTTCACCACCACGACATTGCTGTCGTCGTGCTGGGCAGGGCCGCCGCCCTGCACCGTCTTCTCGGTCTCGCCGGCATGACGTTTCAGATAGTCCCGGCGCATGCCGATCTCGTCGCGGACGAACTCGTAGCCCAGCTTGAAGGTGTCGAGCCCGTCGGTACTGATCGTGCCGTCCCTGAGGCCGATGACGGCACCGCGCAGGATCCCCTCCAGCTCATCCTGCAGGCATTCCAGCTGATCGAGCGAGTGGGCGTGCTCGATCCGCTCGCCGATGTCGAGGATGGCGGTGGAGAGCCTCGCTGGCCTTCTCGGGCGCGATGCGGGTGATCTTGGCGTAGATCGCCGCGAAGATCGAGCCGATGACACTGAGCGCGGCGGCGCCCAGATACATCAGGTCGCTGTACTTCTCCATGAACGACTTGGTGTCGTCGTTGATGTAATCGGCCGCGCCCTGGTGCGCCATCACGAAGGCGTCCTTGTCGACGGAGGCCGGCTCGATCCTGCTGGCAAAGCCGTTGTCGAGCCCGAGCGCGGATTTGTTCTCGTAGACGGTGCGTGCCAGCTCGCCTGCCGTGGTGGGGGACATCCTGGATTGAGCGACCAGCAGCCATTCGAGCCCGATCGTGTCGAGATCGTCGTCGGGAATTTGCGGCGAGGTCGACAGCGTGCCTGCCGTCAGCGTCTCGCTGGAAATGCCGGGCAGCCTGCGCGCCAGCGCCTTGGCCTCGTCGATCGCGTTGAGCGTGAAGCCGCCGCGTTTGGCGGCCTGCTCATAGGCCTTGTCCCGTACTGCTCTGGACGCGTGGACGACGGCGATCACCGCACCAAAGCCGTTTGACGGCGCGAACAGCTTGTCGAGCATTGCGCCCTGCGGCGCCATCTGGATCCTGGCGGCGTCCGGACCGTCTGGGATGTCGAGGATGCCGCGGACGAAAGCGAGGGAGGACTCGTTCTCGGCGACGACGGCGATCTTCTTTTTCTTCAGCTCGGCGATCGACTTGATCTTCTTGTTGCCGGGACCGAGCAGAAGCACGAGGTCGTGCTCGAGGATCGCGAGCGTGCGCGCCCGCAGCGGGACCTTGGCATCGGTGCGCAGGACGGCGAGGTCGGCCTGCTTGCGGTCGAACTGCGCGAGCGCCTTGGCGTTGTCCGCGTTGTTGACGATCTTGATCCGGAAGCGCGAGGCGTTGGTCGCGAGCACGGCGGCGAGCTTGGCTGCAAACAGCGCCTCGTCGCTGTTGGAAGCGCCGACAGCGAAGATCAGCGTTTCCGAATTGTGCAGCATGGCGCGACCGCCCCAGACAGTGGCGAGCGACAGCAGCAGGGTCAGCACGACGTAGAGGAAGACCTGCTGTTGATTGGTCTTGATCACCTTGGGTCGCCGGGGCGGCGGTTCGGTCGGTGGCGGAATGGGGCCTTCAGTACTCATGGCAGCACTTGGCCTTGTCTTTGCGGTGGCGGGCGGCTCGCGGATGTGATCGCGGCGAGTGCCCTGAAATTCGTAAACGCCTGAAAAAAGAACGATATTCTGTGCCAGCAATGATAGCGCGAAGGTCGCGGAATGCAAAATTCGAGCCGCCGGTAACCTTACACGAGACGTCCGCGGCGATCAGTCATCCTATCACCGGTTAGCCACACTTGGCGATTTTCCGGTTCCCCCGGCTGCTTTCCGCCGCGGGAGGTGTCATAAATCGCGCGTCCCGGCGATTTGACCGGTCCAAAACCGGTCCAAGAAGAAGTTGCGCTGAACGCTCCAATTTTTCTTGTCACGTCAATGAGGGCGTCAGCCTTGTCGTTTCCACCCATGTCATCGGCGATTCCGGTCGAAGCGCTCATTGGCTGGATGCTGCTGCTCACCTTCAAGCACATCATCGCCGATTTCGTACTCCAGACCGCGTGGATGGCACACGGCAAGGACCAGAAGCACGGCTGGGCCTTGCCACTCCTGGTGCATTGCCTCGTTCACCTTGCGGTTGCACTGCCCCTCATCCTGATCGTGGCGCCGAAATTCTGGTTCGTGGCGCTGATCGACTTCGTGATCCACATCACGATCGACCGCGCCAAGGGGTTCGTTTCGGCCAATTTCGGCGTCGACCTTCAGCATCCCTGGTTCTGGACCCTGATCGGCGTCGACCAAGCCCTGCACCATCTCACCGGCTTCGGCCTCTCCATCTTCATGGCGGCGAACCAGGGCTGACGGCCTCGCACGTAAGGCGGCGGCTGGTTCGTGGCCCGGATGGAGCGCAGCGCAATCCGGGCTACGCAGCTCCTTGAAGGCATTCGGTCGGGAGCGCCTCTGATTCGCGGCCTGGGCGCAACTACCCCGGGTGACTACCGGGCAGTGTGGTTAACCTTTCGTTAGAGAATTGCGCTGCATCTTCCCCTCGAGGGAGAACTGCAATGTTTTCAAGCCGCGATACCTTTGAAAGCGATTTCTGCCCGGTCCGCGACGAGGCTCCTTGGCGAGATGTACCGCGCCAGCGAGAGTGGCCTGCCGAGGTTGGTTGAGAGTGTTTCCCCTGACGCGCGCGCCAGGTTGGCGCTGTTCTGCTACCGCCGCAGCCATTTGCACTCGCTGGCGGTCGCGATCGCAGGCAGCTGCAACGAACGCGACCTGATCGAGAACGGCGGCCGCGTCGGCTCGACGCTCTACGCGCTGTCGCGCGAAGGCGCGGCGAAATCTTCGCCGTCGCTGTCGAGCGGGCGCAAGCCGATCACGCTGTCGACCAAGCCGCTGTCGGTGCTCGCACCGCTCGAGGACGAGCTCGACGACGAGATCAGCGAAGCTGTTCCCGCCTAAGCGTCAGCGATCACAGGCAATCCGAACTTCCGGCGCGCCATCGCGCATTCGGGGTCGCCCGGCATGCAGGTGCGGCACACCTCCGGCCGCACGGCATAGATGCCGCACGCCGTTTCCTTGCCGATCTCTCCCTTCAACGCCGAGCAGCGATCGCCTTCGCAGCGCATGCCGGATTGGCGCGCGTTGACCAGCGTCTCCGGGATCGCCGCAAGCTCTTCGTCGCTCTCGGTCGAGAAGCGCGGCCAGTTGGCCGAATAGCCGCAGCACGCGCCGCAACTCTGGCAGAGGCTCGACAGGTCGATGGGCGAGGTCTGTACCATCCTGGTCACGTGTCTTTCAGGTATCTTTGGGCGGGCCCCAGACCAGGCTTTGCCGCCACCTGGCGCGTAGCACGTCGCGCCGTTCCGGATATTTCTCGTCGAGATAATTTGCCTCCACCACGCGGTCGGTGCGGAAGCTGCGGAAGTCGCCGCGCAGCTCGCACCAGGCCGCGAGCAACCGCACCGCTTCGAGATAGCCGACCGAGATCGGCCAGATCATGCGTTCGCTGGCACGGCCCTGCTCGTCGCGATAGCGCAGCATGATCTTCTTGCCTTCGTGGATCTGTGTGCGCGTGCGCACCATGTCGAGGCGGTCCGGCTCCCTGTTCCAGCTTGGGCGTGCGCGGCTCGCGGGTTCCAGCACGAAGGGCCGTAGCCGTTCGGGGACGGTGTCGGCGATTTTGGCCATCAGATCTTCGGCCGCGCGCGCCAGCGCGGAATCGGCATGGCCTGCGACCCATTGTGCGCCCAGCACAGCGGCCTCGATCTCGTCGGGTGTCAGCATCAAGGGCGGCAGGTCAAATCCCTTTTCAAGGATGTAGCCCATGCCGGCTTCGCCGCGGATCGGCACGCGCTGGCCGATCAGCGTGGCGATGTCGCGATAGATCGTGCGCTTCGACGTCTCGAGACTCGGCCGCGATGGCGTCCGCCGTCAGCGGCTTACGCGTGCGCCTCAGCACCTGGATGATCTGAAACAGCCGGTCGGCGCGTCTCATGGCAATTCTCTTATCGGGGGTCTTTTCAGAAGACGGAGCGCGGCTGCTGACAGGATGTTGGCAGCAGGGGAGTTCTATACCGGGACAACACATCGACTGAAGAGGATTTGTCCATGATCATTCCAACCCATTTCGGCCCGGGCATTCCGATGTTGCGGGCACAGGCGTGGTCCGTATCGGCGTTCGGTCGCCTCTTTTCGCTCGATCTCATGGCGGTCGACCCCCGGTTCGCCCTTGCCAGCGTGGTCGCACGCTCGCTGACCCAGGCCGCGGACGCGCTGGTCCGCCACGTGATGGGCCGCGCCTGGCGAGGGGCGCGTTTCGCAGAAGATATCACGGCTGCTGCCACCATGGTGGCAGCAGCCGGTCGCTAGGTTCCCCAAACTTTCGAGAGGTCCAGGAGAGATCGCATGATCACGCTTTATGGCTTTGGCACCGGCTTCGGCCTGCCTGAAATCAGCCCCTTCGTCACCAAGACCGAGGTGCAGCTCAAGATGGCGGGGCTGCCCTACCGGAAGGAGCGGGCGATGCCGCCGGCCTCGCCCAAGGGACAACTGCCGTTCATCGACGACGGCGGCGAGGCGGTGGCCGATTCCACCTTCATCCGCGCCCATATCGAGCGCCGCTACGGTTTCGATTTCGACGCCGGTCTGTCGTTGGCTGAGCGGGCGCAGGCCTGGGCGTTCGAACGCATGATCGAGCATCACGTCTATTGGGGGCTGGTCGGCGCTCGCTGGGTCGATCCGGTCAATTTCGCCAAGGGGCCTGCGCATTTCTTCGACGGCGCGCCGGAGCACAATCGCGAGAAGCTGCGCGAGGATGCGCAGTTTCGCGTCGCCGAAAACTATCTGCTCTCCGGCCTTGGCCGCCATGCGCCCGATGAAGACGTCGATCTTGCCGTGCGCTCGCTGTTCGCGCTGTCGGTGCAGCTCGGCGACAAGTCCTATCTGATGGGCAACAAGCCCAGCGGCGTCGACGCCACCGCCTTCGGCATGCTCGCCGGCATCCTCTCGCCGTTCTTCGAATCGACCTTTCGCGAGCGCGCCGAGGAATTTCCGAACCTCACTGCCTATGTCGACCGCATGATGGAGAGCTACTATCCCGAGTTCGCCTGGAGCCCGCTGCGGCAGGCGGCGTAGCCCGAGGCGTATCCGCGGGCTCGGTGCAACCTCTCCCGCTTGCGGGGAGGGGGCGCAACGACACCGCGGAAGTCGTACGCCTCGACAGCCAAAGCGAAAGAGCCGGCCCATCGGGCCGGCTCTCGTCGTCTCAGAACTGCTGCTGCGCTTATTTCACCAGCGAATACTTGCCGTCCTTCACCGTCAGCAGGATGCGGGCGCGCTCGTCGACGCCGTAGCGGTCCTTTTCGGTGAAGTTGTAGACGCCCTGGCTCGCCGCGAGGTCCTTCTCCGACAGCAGGGCCTGGCGGATCGCTTCGCGGAATTCCGGCGTGCCGGGCTTGGCGGTCTTCAGCGCCGCGGGAATGATGCGCTTGAGGATCTCGAACGCATCGTAGGAATGGCCGGCGAACTGGCTGCGGCTGTTCGGGCCGTACTTGGCTTCATAGGCCGCGTTGAGCGCGAGGCCCGGCTTCTTGGTGAGCGCGCTGTCCGGCTGATCCTCCGGATCCATCACCGGGCCCGAGGCCATCAGCACGCCTTCCGCCGCTTTGCCGGCGATGCGGATGAAGTCCATGCTGGCGGCACCGTGGGTCTGGTAGATCAGGCCCTTGTAACCGCGCTCGCGCAGCTCGGTCTGCGGCAGCGCCGCAGCGGTGCCGGAGGCGCCGACCAGGATCGCGTCGGGATTGGCGGCAACGAGCTTGAGCACCTGACCGGTCACCGAGGTGTCCGGGCGGGCGAAGCGCTCTTCGTCGGCGATGGTCATGCCCATCGGCACGGCCTGGGCCTTCAAATCGTTGAACCAGAGGTCGCCGTAGGAATCGGAGTAGCCGATATAGCCGAGCGTCTTCACGCCCTTGGCCTTCATGTGGTCGTACAGCACCTTGCCGACGATCGGGATCGGCTGCGGCATCGCCACCGACCACTTCATGCGCTCGGGCGTGATCGGGAAGGGCGCGAGGCCGAAATGCGGAATGCCGGCTTCGTTGGCGACGTTGGAGACCGCGATCGTCGGCGGCGTCAGCGCCGAGCCCATGATGATGTCTGCCTTGGATTCGGTCACGAAGCGGCGGGCGTTGGTGGTCGCGGTGGTGGGATCGCCGCCGTCGTCGAGCACGATCACCTTCAGCGGCACGCCGCCGATCTCCTTCGGCACGAATTCCAGCGCGTTGCGCTCGGGAATGCCCAGCGCGGCGCCCGGGCCGGTCGTGGTGGTGGTGATGCCGATGGTGACTTCGGCGGTCTGCGCCAGTGCGGGCAGCGCCGGCAGGGTAAGCGTCGCCGCCGTGATGGCGGCGGTCAGGTAAAAGCGTTTCATTTATTCCTCCCTTGACGTGTTTCTTTGAAAGCAGAAATCGGGGGGTAATTCAGCCCCCTCTTTTGGTGATGCGGCGATTTAGCTTCAGGCTCAGCTCCCGGTGAATTTGGCTACCATTTCCGCCGGGAATGGTGCCGATTTCAGCTTGTCGGGGTTAACGGGATCGCGGCCGACCAGGACGCGGGTCTCGAAACCCTCGATCGCCAGCGCCTCGCCCTTGTAGACGTTGTGCTTCACCTCGAAGCTCGAGCGCTTGATGCTCTCGATCTTCGTTTCGATGGTGATCCAGTCGCCATAGGTCGAGGGGATGTAGAATTTCGATCGCGTATCGACCATGGGGATGCCCACCAGGCCGTATTTGCGGACCAGATCCTGCTTGGAGAAGCCGGCGACCTCGAACAGGGTCGAGGTCGAATCGTCGAACATCGCGAAATAGCGCGGGTAGTAGACGATGTTGGCGGGGTCGCAATCACCCCATTGGATCTGGACCTCGCGCCTGTTCACGAACATCTGCCGGCCTTGCTCTACGACGTTACTTCGGCGCCATGCGCAGCGAGCCGTCGAGGCGCACCACTTCGCCGTTCAGGTAGGAATTCTCGACCATGTGCAGCGCAAGTGCGGCGAACTCGTCGGCGTGGCCGAGCCGGCGCGGGAACGGGATGGCGGCGGCGAGCGAGTCCTGGGCTTCCTGCGGCAGATTGGCCAGCAGCGGCGTCAGGAACAGGCCGGGCGCGATCGTCAGCACGCGGACGCCGAACTGCGCCAGCTCGCGCGCGATCGGCAACGTCATGCCGACGATGCCGCCCTTGGAGGCCGAATAGGCCGATTGGCCGATCTGGCCGTCATAAGCCGCGACGGAGGCGGTGTTGATGATGACGCCGCGCTCGCCGGTCGCCTGCGGCTCCAGCTTGGACATCTCGGTCGCGGCAAGGCGCAGCATGTTGAAGGTGCCGATCAGATTGACCTTGATCACCTTGTCGAAATCGGCGAGCGCCATCGGGCCGTCGCGGCCGACGACGCGCTTGGCAACGCCGATGCCGGCGCAATTGACCAGCACGCGCGCCGGGCCGTGAGCCTTCGCAGCCTGCGCGACCGCTGCTTCAGCGGAGGCGGCGTCGGAGACGTCGCAGGTCACGGCCACGCCCTTGATCTCGGCGGCGACCGTCTCGGCGAGCTTGGTATTGAGGTCGCAGACGGCGACCTTGGCGCCCTGCGCCGCCAGCTTTCGCGCGGTGGCAGCGCCCAGTCCCGATGCGCCGCCGGTGACGATGGCTGCCTGATCCTTCAACAACATGGCGTTCTCCTGTATCGATGATTTCTTAGCCGACCGATATCACACGGTCCGACGGATTGGCAGCGTAGAGCCTCTTCGATCAACTCGGCGCGGTGCTCGAGCACGGCGCGCTGGTTGATCGAGCCCTTGTCGGTGACCTCGCCCTTGTCGATCGAGAGCGGCACGTCCATCAGGATCGCGCGCGTGATCCGCGTCGAGGACCCCGTGGCCTGGCTGAGGAAACGGGTCAGGCGCTCGCGAAAGGCTTCGCGGACCAGCCGGTCGCGCGTCGCGACGACGAGATCGTCAGTCGGCAGCGTCGGATTGATCAGCCGGCAGCCGTCGAGGTCCAGCACGACCAGTGCGGAGACCTCGTCACGGTTGATGCCGGCAATGACGACGTCGCGCACCAGCGGGGCGCAGGCCGCCGTCAGGCGCGCGCGCAACGGGCCGACGCTGACCCAGGTGCCGCTGGCGAGCTTGAAGTCTTCGCCGACACGGCCGTCGAAATCGAAGCCGGCGTTGAGATCATCGGGGTCGGACGGCTTCAGCGCATCGCCCATCTTGTAAAATCCTTCCTCGTCGAAGGATTTCGCGCTGATCTCGGGCTGGCGCCAATAGCCGGGCATCACGTTCGGTCCCTTGGCGCGGACCTCCAGCTTGCCGTTGTTCGGCACCAGTTTTGCGTCGTTGCCCGAAACGGGCAGGCCGACATGGCCGGAGCGGCTGGTGCGCGGATTGACCGACATGAAGAACGGCGCGGTCTCGGTCGCCCCGAGCCCGGTCAGCATCGGCACGCGATAACCTTTTTCCTTCACCGCGAGGCTCGTCGAGGCTGTCCCAGATGAAGGGCGAGAGCGCGGCGCCCGAGAAGAACATCGCGTGCAGCTTGTCGAAGAATTTTGCGCGCAAGCCCTGATCGTCGCGCAAATAAGGCAGCAGCGATTCGTAGCCCTTGGGCACGTTGAAATAGACCGTCGGCGAGATCTCCTGGAGATTGCGCACGGTCTCCTCGATGCCGCCGGGCATCGGCTTGCCGGCGTCCAGATACATCGAGCCGCCATTGTAGAGCGTCAGCCCGATATTGTGGTTGCCGCCAAAGGTATGATTCCAGGGCAGCCAGTCGATGATGACGGGCGGCTCGTCCTTGAGGAAGGCGAGCGTCTCGCGCAGCATCACCTGGTTGGCGCAGATCATGCGTTGGGTGTTGATGACGGCCTTGGGGTTGCCGGTCGAGCCGGAGGTCAGCAGGAATTTCGCGATCGTGTCCGGGCCGATCCTGCCGTGGACATCGTCGAGATCGCTGCGGATCGGCGTTGCCATGAGATCGGCGAGCAGGGAGACGTCGCGGCCCGGCACGTGGCCATAGGACGCGGCGATCTCGGTGCCGAGCGAGACGTTGGCGGCAAGCGCATCGGCGAACTTGTCGGCATCCTCGGCGAAGACGAGGCCGGGCGTCAGCAGCTTCATCAGATAGGACAGCTTGCCGTAGTCCTTCGACACCAGCGAATAGGCCGGCGACACCGGGCAGAACGGAATGCCGGCATAGAACGCGCCGAACGCGAGCAGCGCGTGGTCGATCGAATTGCCGGAGAGGATGACGACCGGCCGCTCCGCCGACAGGCCGCGGGCGATCAGGCCGGATGCGATGTGCCGGCTCGCGATCAGCAGCTCGGCATAGGTGATCTTGCGCCAGCCGCGGCCGCCTTCGCGCTCGGCCATGAAGACGCGGTCCGGCGTGGTGCTGGCCCAGTGATGCAGGCGGTCGGTGATGCGGACGGGATAATCGCCGAGCGGCTGCTTCGGCCGCAGGTAAATCGTGCCGTCGTCGCGCCGCTCGATGTTGACGAGGGGATCGCCGAACGAAATGGGCCGCAGCGGGAAAGTGCTCGCGCCGCGCTCCATGCTGGAAGAGGACGGCTGCGCGCTCATGACTTCGGCTTCACCTTTGCGGTCTTGTGTTCGAGGAATTCGCGGATCCTGCGTTTCGCCTCTTTGTCGCTCTGGGCCACGGTCGCCATCAGCGATTCCATCAATAGGCCGGTCTGCGGATTGGCCTCTGCGATCATCGGTAGGGCCTGGAGCACGGCGAAATTGGTCAGCGGCGCGTTGGCGGCAACCTTGGTCGCAAGCTCCATCGCCTTGCCGAGCGCGTTGCCGGCTTCCGTCACATATTGTGCGAAGCCGTAGGAGGCGCCTTCGGTCGCGCTGTAGACGCGGCCCGTCAGCATCATGTCCATCATCCTGGCGACGCCGATCAGCCGCGGCAGCCGCACCGAGCCGCCGCCGCCGACGAAGATGCCGCGCTGCCCCTCCGGCAGCGCGAAATAGGTCGTGGGCTCGGCGACACGGATATGCGCCGAGCACGCAAGCTCGAGCCCGCCGCCGATCACCGCGCCCCTGAGGGCTGCGATCACGGGCACGCGGCTGTACTGGATGCGGTCGAACACCCGGTGCCACATCTGGGAATGCAGCAGGCCGCCGGTGGCATCGTGCTCGGTCAATTCGGAGAGATCGAGGCCTGAGGAAAAATGATCGCCGATGCCATGGATGACGACCGCGCCGATGTCCTCGGGCAGGGACGCGAAACACTCGCCGATTTCCAGGATGATGCCGTCATTGAGCGCATTGCGCTTGGCCGGCCGGTTCAGACCCACGGTCAGAACCCGGTCCGCCCGTTCGATCCGGAGCAGCCCGGAGGCACCCGCGTCAGCGGTCTCGGCGTTTCCCTGTGTCATTTGCGTCCTTATCAGAATAGTTATGTTGTATAACGAATTCGGACGGAGTCAAGGTCAGGGGCGTTAGAATGCTGCTCCGCACCCTATGGGTCCCTGCGAACGCAGGGACCCATAACCCCAGGGAGGCGTTTGACGAAGGCTCGTGGTTCGGTACGCCGACCGCCCAAACTGATGAATCACGCGGTATGGGTCCCTGCGCCCATGCGCGATTGCGCACTAGGCAGGGACGACGGCTGAGCGCTAGGCGCGGGCTCGGACCCTACGTCGCCCTCACACCACCTGGTGAACGTCGATCACCACGCGATCGGCGTGCCGCGCCGCCGAGCCGACGAAGATGTGCTCCATTAGCCAACGATACTTCTCATGCCCGGTCTCGAACTTCGGCACGGTGCGGAAATAAATCAGCTGGGGATCGACCGGCTCGCCGCGCTTGAGCTTCTGCAAGAGGTCGACCGGGCCGAAGCGCATGCCCTTGTTCTCGACATAGACGACGGCGCCGTCGTCGGTCTCGAAGGCGTATTTGGCTTCGAGGTCGATCAGCTCGTTGGGGCGGATGGTCTGGAAGTCCGCGCCGAACGGCAGCACCTTGCCTGTTATCGCGCCCGTCACTTCGCCGCCGATAATCGGGATGATGCGGCGAACGCCGATCCCGGTCTCGCCGGCGGTGACGACATCGCCGATCTTCGCGGTGATGGTGAAGACGTATTTGGTCCCGAGCGTCGGTGTGGTCATCGCTTCACCTCTCAATTCGCCATCATCCGTGTCGGCAGCCAGGTCGCCAGCAGCGGGAAGGCGATCAGGATCACGAGGCGGATCAGGTCCGTGACCACGAACGGGATCACGCCCTTGAAGATCGTGGAGAAGGAGACGTCCTTCACCACGCTCTTGATGACGAAGACGTTCATCCCCACCGGCGGATGGATCAGGCCGAGCCTCGACGGTCATCACGATGATGACGCCGAACCAGATCGGATCGAAGCCGAGATGCGTGATCACGGGGAAGATGATCGGCACGGTCAGGATGATCATCGCCATGGCGTCCATCAGGCAGCCGAGCACGAGATACATCACCATGATCAGCGCCAGCACACCGTAGGGGCCAAGGCCGAGGCCGGTGAGGAATTCGGTCACCTTCTGCGGCGTCTGCGTCACCGTGAGGAAATAGCCGAAGATCAGCGCGCCGATCAGCACGGTGAACACGGCGGCGGCGGTGCGCGTCGCCTGCAGCAGCGAAGCCAGGATCTTTTCGCGGTCGAGCCGGCCCGTGACCACGCCGATGATGAAGGCGCCGGCAGCGCCGACGCCGCCGGCCTCCGTCGGGGTGAAGCGCGGCAGGAAGGGCAGGCCGTAGAGGCCGCCGATCACGAACACGAAAAGCAGCACCGGCGCCCAGATCTCCTTCAAGCCGGCGAAGCGCTCGCGCCACGGCGTCACCTTGCCCTTGGGCAGGAAGTCGGGCCGCAAATAGCCGATCAGGAAGATCGTTATCATGTACATCGACATCGCCAGCAGGCCCGGGATGATGCCGGCGATGAAGAGCTTGCCGATGTCCTGCTCGGTGATGATGCCGTAGACGGCGAGTACGGTGGAGGGCGGCAGCATGGCGCCCAGTGTGCCGCCAGCAGCGATCACGCCGGTCGCGAACGACTGCGGATAGCCGAAGCGGCGCATCTCCGGATAGGCGACGGCGGAGAAGGTCGCGGCGGTCGCGACCGACGAGCCGCAGATTGCGGCAAAGCCGCCGCAGGCGCCGACGGTGGCGATGCCGAGGCCGCCGCGCAAATGGCCGACGAAGCCGTTTGCGGCGCGGAACAGCTCGCGGCTCATGCCGGAATTGCTGACGAACGAGCCCATCAGCAGGAACATCGGGATGACGCCGAAAGTGTAGTCGGTGACCGTCCGCATCGAGGTCTGGCCGACCAGCTTCAGTGCCGCATTGCCATTGACGAGATAGGCGAAGCCGGAGACGCCGACGAGGCCCATGGCCATGCCGACGGGCACGCGCAGCAGCATCAGGAGAAATAAGGAAACGAAGCCGATTAAGGCGACGGCATCGGTGCTCATGATTACTCCGTCGCCTTCAATTTGGAATCGTGCATGTCTTCAGGGTGGAAAATCAGCCGGTAGGTGCGGATCGCGATCAGCAGCACGGCGGCCGCGTCGCCGATCCACGCGATCGCGAAGAACGGCCAGGTCGGCATGTGCATGTCGAAGGTCTGGACGTTGTCGTTGTAGGTGCCGCGCACCTTGTCGAACAAGGTCCAGGTCTGCACGGTCACGACGAACAGCAGCACCAGGGTGGCGAACACGTCGATCCAGCGCTGATGGCGCGGCCCGACATTGCCCCAGACGAGGTCGACCGTGATGTGGGTGCCGCGATAGGAGGTCGCGGCGATGCCCCAGAAAATGAGGATGCCGAGCAGCATGCGGCCGATGTCGAAGCTGTCGGGGATCGAATAGTTCAGCGTGTTGCGCAAGAGCACCGACAGGAAGATGTCGAGCGCGACGATGCCGACGAAGCCGGCCGCGATCCATTCGATGGTGTCGATGATGCGGTCCATCCAGGAGCGCTTCATGGGCGATGAGTCCTATATAGAATTAGCGAAGCTGGGTTCAGCTGTTGCCGCGAAGAAGGTGCGCTCCCTCCCCCGCTTGCGGGGGAGGGTTGGGGAGAGGGTGCTTCCACAATCGAGAACCCCCAAGAGGAGAAAGCCCTCACCCGCGCCTTCGGCGCGACCTCTCCCGCAAGCGGGAGAGGTGCAGCGAGTGCGCGGCCGCAGCCCGGCCTCATTCCGCCAGCGCGTTGTACTTCTTCAGCGAGGCCTTGAGGCTCGGTCAGCGCGGCGTCGGGATCGGCGCCGGCCTTCTTGGCACCGTCACTCCAGGTCTTCACCAGCGGCTCGGCGGCCTTCTTCCAGGCGGCAGTCTGCTCCGCCGTCAGCTTGTAGACCTCGTGGCCGGATTCCGCCTTCACCTTGTCGATGCCGGCATCCTCGAACTTGCCCCAGTGCTCGCCGACCACGCCGGCCATTTCGACCGAGCAGTTCTTGTCGATCGCGGCCTTCTGCTTGTCGGACATCGCATTGTACTTGTCCTTGTTGATCACGAACACGAAGGTCGTGGTGTAGAGCGGCGCCTCCATGTCGTACTTGGTCACCTTGTCGATGCCGAACAGCACCAGGGAGCCCCAGGGGAAGGTGACGCCGTCGGCCACGCCGCGCTCGATGATGTCGCGCACTTCCGGTGCCGAGGACTGCACGTTGGTGCCGCCGAGCGATGTCACGAAGTTCGCCATGGTGGCGTGCGCCGGACGGATCTTCATGCCCTTCACGTCTTCGGGCATCACGATCTTCTTGGTCTTGGAATGGAAGGAGGAGGGCGAGTGGACGAAGGCGAGGCAGTATTTGACGTCCTTCATCTCCTTCTCGGCATATTTGCGATACCAGGCGTCCAGGCCCATCGAGCCGCCCTTGGCGTCCGAAATCAGGAAGGGCAGTTCGCCGGCGCCGATGATCGGGAAGCGGCCGGGCTGATAGCCGGGATTGACGTAGGTGACGTCGGCGATGCCGTCGCGCGCCATGTCGTAATGGTCGAACGCCTTGCCGAGCTGCTGGGCCGGAAACACCTTGCCCTTGATGGTGCCGCCGGAATCCTTCTCGACCGCAGCCGCCCAATCCTCCAGCGACTTCTGCAGCGGATGCGAAGCCGGCACCCAGTGCGAGATTTTCAAATCGAAGGTCTTGTCCTGCGCGAACGCGGGCGTCACGCTTGCTGCCAGCAGCAAAGCCAGACAGGCTTTCCTCATCACACGTTTCTCCCTGTTGTCGACGGCGGGCTTCGATGGCCCGGTCTCATTAATTAACATGTTATCTAAATGGCGGGCGTGTTCAAGCCGGAACTGGCGCACCTTTGTCGCGTCGCACCGTCAGCCCTGTCGCATGGATTCGTCGCCATTCGCGGCGACCCGCACTCCCCTTTTGCCCGACCGTTATATGGTATAATTATCCTGCGCGACTTGAAGCGACAAGCGGGCCGCAACGAAAGCCTACAGGATCGGGAGGAGCAAGTATTGCGGACAAAAGTCGCAATCATCGGGGCCGGGCCGGCCGGATTGTTGCTTGGGCAACTGCTGCATGCCTATGGCATCGACAATGTGATTTTGGAGCGGCAGAGCCCGGACTACGTGCTCGGTCGCATCCGCGCCGGCCTTCTGGAGGAGGGAACCGTCGCGCTGCTCGACCAGATCGGCGCAGCGACCCGGGCGCATGCCGAAGGCCTGGTGCATGAGGGCATCGAGCTCGCCTTTTCCGGCCGCCGTCATCGCATCGACATGAAGGCTGCGACCGGCAAGACCGTGATGATCTACGGCCAGACAGAGGTCACGCTCGACCTGATGAATGCGCGCAAGGCCGCCGGTCTCGTCTCGGTCTATGAGGCCAGGGACGTGCAGCCGCACGATTTCGACGGTGGTCACCCCCGCGTAACCTGGGTCAAGGACGGCGTAACCCATACGCTCGACTGCGATTTCATCGCCGGCTGCGACGGTTTCCACGGCGTCAGCCGCGCCAGCGTTCCGGCCTCGGCAATCGCAGAGTTCGAGCGCGTCTATCCATTCGGCTGGCTCGGCATTTTGTCGGAGACGCCGCCGGTCAGTCACGAACTGATCTATTCCAACCACGCCCGCGGCTTTGCGCTCTGCACCATGCGCTCGATGAAGCGCAGCCGGTATTACGTGCAGTGTTCGCTCGACGATCATGTCGACCAATGGCCGGACGACCGTTTCTGGGACGAATTGAAGCGCCGGCTCGACCAGGAGGCGGCCGACAACCTCGTCACCGGCCCCTCGATCGAGAAGAGCATCGCGCCCTTGCGCAGCTTCGTTGCCGAGCCGATGCGCTTCGGCAAGCTGTTCCTGTGCGGCGACGCCGCCCACATCGTGCCGCCGACCGGCGCCAAGGGCCTCAACCTCGCGGCCAGCGACGCGCATTATTTGTCGAGCGCCTTGCGCGAATTCTACGACGAGAAATCCAGCACGGGCCTCGACGCCTATTCCGCCACGGCCCTGGCGCGCGTCTGGAAGGCGGTGCGCTTCTCCTGGTGGATGACCTCGATGCTGCACAAATTCCCGGACACCGGCACCATCGGCGCGCGCATCCAGCTCGCCGAGGCTCGACTACGTCACGCAGTCGCAAGCCGCGATGACGTCATTGTCGGAGAATTACGTGGGGTTGCCGTTTTAGGGAGGCGCTGCCGGTTTGACCAAGACTGTCATGCCCCGCGCAGGCGGGGCATCCAGTACGCCGCGGCCCCTCCATTCGATCACGGCCGTCACTGGATACTGGATCACCCGCCTTCGCGGGTGATGGCAGCTGTGGTGTGGCAACGGCGCGCGCCCCATTTCAAACACCCACGCAAATCCCGTTTAAAACTTTGTAGGCGGTGAAACTGTCGTCCACATCGCGTTCAATGCGCCCGACACGGCAACGCGAGATCATCATGACCGGCACTGACATCCCCGACGGCTTCGAGCCGCTGTTCCGCAAGAGTCCTCTCACCGAGCCCTGGGAGCCGCTCTACGCGAAGAAGACCGACAAGGCCGTGATCATCGGCCTGCGGCTGGCCAAGCCGCACACCAATGGCCGCGGACTGATCCATGGCGGTCTCATCGCGGCGCTCGCCGACAATGCCATGGGCTATAGCTGCGCGCAGGCGACGGGCTGGGCCACGTCGTTCGTGACGGTCTCGCTCACGGTGGATTTCGCCGGTTCCGCCGAGATCGGCCAATGGTGCGCGATCGAGAGCGACGTGATCAAGGCCGGCAAGACGATCTGCTTCGCGCAGTGCCTGGTAAAAGCAGACGACGCCGTGATCGCGCGGGCGAGCGGCACATTCCGCGTGGTGCCGAAGAAAGGGTGATGCTCTCGTCCCCCGGACGCGGTGCGGCGCGAAGTGCCGCTCCGCAGAGCCGGGGCCGATCCATCCGCAGCTTGCCCTCTGGCTTTCTGGGTCCCGGCTCTCCGCAGCAACGCTTCGCGTTGCAGCGCGTCCGGGGCACGCGCCTCACCCAAACCTCCACTCCGCGGTCTCCACCACGAGATCGATGAAGGCGCGCACCTTGGCCGAGAGCAGGCGCGAGGTCGGATAGACGATGTGGATCGGCAGCGCCGGCTGCTCGTATTTCGCCAGCACGATTCTGAGCCGTCCGCGCTTCAGACCTTCGGCGGCCTGATAGGCCAGCACGCGTGTCACGCCGCCGCCGGCCTCGGCGTATTGCAGGGCGGCGTCGGCGCTGTTGCTGGAGAAGCGCGGGGCCGGCGCCACCTCGATGTCGCGGCCGTCCTGGACGAAATGCCAATGGGCGGACGGGCCGAACGCAATGGTCTGGTGCGCGAGCAAGTCCTGCGGCGTCTTCGGCTCGCCGTGACGCCTGAGATAGCCCGGCGTCGCGACGGTGATCCGCCGCATCTCGCCGACCTGGCGCGCGACCAGCGAGGAATCGGCGAGGTGACCGATCCGCACCGCGGCGTCGACGGCGTCTTCGACGAGATTGACGAGATGGTCCGACAGCCTGAGCTCGGCGCTGACCTCGGGATAGCGCTTGAGATAGGCGGTCATCACGGATCCGACATGCAGCCGGCCGAACCCGACCGGCGCCGACACCACGAGGCGCCCGCTCGGCCGGTTGCGCTCCTCGCGGGCAGAGCCATCGGCTTCCTCGACATCGGCGAGGATCCGCCGGGCGCGTTCCAGATAGCGGGTGCCGACATCGGTCAACCGCACTTGCCGCGTCGTCCGTTGCAGCAGCCGGGCGCCGAGATGCTCCTCCAGCGCGGCGATCATCCGCGTCACGGCGGAGGGCGACAGGCGCAGCTTGCGCGCCGCCGGGGCAAAGCCGCGCAGATCGGCGACGGTGACGAAGACGTGCATGGCATCCAGACGGTCCATGGCATTATTGCATATATAGCAATGATGAAGTGTCAAGCGGCTTGATTGTTTTAGCGGCAGGAAGGTCCATCTTTGGTTTCGAAAGACGCAGCAATGCGCCGGAATTTTTAGGAGATGTTCCGATGACCGCAGTTCATACCTATGCCAGCGACGTGGCTTTCACCCCCGCGGTGAAGACGATCCAGTCGCGCAAGGGCTCGCGCGAGGCCTATGGCCGCGTCGAGCAGCGCGGCTGGCGCACCGAGGTCGACGAGAACCTCGAAGCCTTCCTCGCCGACGCCAACAGCTTCTATTTCTCCACCGCCTCGGCCGACGGCCAGCCCTATATCCAGCATCGCGGCGGCCCGAAGGGCTTCTTGAAGGTGTTGGACAAGCAGACGCTTGCCTTCGCCGACTATGCCGGCAACCAGCAGTTCATTACCCAGGGCAATCTCTCGGAGAACACCAAGGCCTATATCTTCGTGATGGACTACGCCCACCGCCGCCGCGTGAAGATCTGGGGCGAGGCGCGAATCGTCGAGGACGACGAAGCACTGACGACCTCACTGATGCCGAAGGGATATCGCGCGAGGCCGGAGCAGGTGATCCTGTTCAAGATCGCGGCTTGGGATACCAACTGCCCGCAGCACATCCCGCAGAAGTTCGACGCGGGTGATGTTGCAGCTGCGCTGGCGGCGAGGGATGCCAGGATCGCAGAGCTGGAGGCGGAGGTCGCGGCGTTGAAGGGGGAGAAGGGGACGGGTTGAGGGGACTTTCCCTCCTCTCTCGCCGTTTTCTTCGGTGTCATGCCCCGCGAAGTGTTTAGCCCGGACAGATCACTGACGGGTGTTCGGAGACATAGCTGACACATCAAGATTGGCTGGATTGGTCCGATTCGGGAGGCCGTCCATGCCCTGGAGTGAGGTGTCAGCAATGGATCAGCGTCACGAGTTCGTGCGGCTGGCTTTGCAGGAAGGCGCCAATCGGCGCGAGTTGTGCCGAACGGTTCAACATCAGCCCTGACGTGGGCTACAAATGGCTGCGGCGCTGGCAGGCTGGCGATCGAGAACTGGCCGACCGCTCCCGTTGCCCGCATGCGATGCCCAAGCGCAGTGAGGCTGCGGTCGAGGCGCAGGTTCTGGCCGTTCGGGACAAGCATCCGGCTTGGGGAGCGCGGAAGATCGCTCACTGCCTGAAGCGGCGCGGTCAGACGGTGCCCGTGCCGTCAACGATACACCAAATCCTGTGGCGGCACGGTCGGGTCAAGCCAAGCGAGAATGCACCGCCAAATCCGGGGCATCGCTTCGAGAAGGAAGCTCCCAACCTGCTGTGGCAGATGGACTTCAAGGGTCATCTGCCGCTCGCCAACGGGACGCGATGCCATCCGCTGACTATTGTCGACGATCATTCGCGCTATGTCCTGTGCCTGAAGGCCTGCGCCGACGAGCAGCGTCTTACCGTGCAGGATCATCTGACGACGACGTTTCGCTGCTACGGCCTGCCGGAGGCTTTCTACACCGACAATGGCTCACCGTGGGGCGATACGTCAGGTGTTCGTTGGACCGGGCTGAAGGTGTGGCTGCTCAAGCTCGGTGTCAGGGTGGTGCATGCCAGGCCCTGTCACCCGCAGGCGCGCGGCAAGAACGAACGCTTCCATCGCACCCTGAAGGCCGAGGTTTTTGCCATGCGTCGCTTCCGCACTCTCTCGGAAGTCCAGCGCGCCCTCGACACCTGGCGGCCAGTCTACAATCTGGAGCGTCCCCACCAGGGCCTCGATATGCACGTCCCCGCCGATCGCTTCCGGCCGAGCACCCGTGCCATGCCGGCTCGCGTTCCGATCGTCGAATACGACAGTGGTGAGATCGTGCGCAGAGTCTCATCGACAAGACCCTACATCTCCTTCAAGGGACGCTTCTGGAAGGTTCCCCAGGCCTTCGCCCGCGAGCGCCTCGCCATTCGGCCGCTGGACCGCGATGGCCATTACGGTATCTTCTTCGCCAGCTGGCAGGTCGCATCGATCGACTTGACCAATGGCCAACCTGTCAGTGATGTGTCCGAACAGGTGTCAGCCATGTCTCCGGACTAAACAGAAGGCGGGGCATCCAGTACGCCAAGGCATCTCGGCTCAATCATAGTCGCCTCGGAGTACTGGATCGCCCGCCTCCGCGGGCGATGACAGTGCGTCTGTCGCGGCGCCTTGAAGCTAAATCGCGCTGGCGCCTTCATGCTGGAAGCCGAGATAGCTCGCCGCGACCCGCTCGTTCGCCGCGATGTCGCTCGCCTTGCCGCTGAGCACGAACTCGCCGAGGCTCCATCACATAGGCCTGGTCGGCGATCTTCAGCGCGGCCTGCGCGTTCTGCTCGACCAGCAGGACGGAAACGCCGCTGGCGCGCAGCTCCGTGACGATGCGGAAGATGTCGGCGACGATGATGGGGGCGAGGCCAAGGCTCGGCTCGTCCAGCATCAGCAGCTTCGGCTCGCCCATCAGCGCGCGGCCCATCGCCAGCATCTGCTGCTCGCCGCCGGAGAGCGTGCCGGCGAGTTGCTTGCGCCGCTCCTTCAGCCGTGGAAACAGCGTATAGACGCGCTCGATCGAGGACTTGGCCCGGCTCCGTTCGATACGGAAGGCGCCGAGGCTCGAGATTATCCTCGACATTCATGGTCACGAACAATTCGCGGTGCTCCGGGACGAGGCCGAGCCCCATCGCGACGCGGTCCTCGATATCGAGGCGCGCCAAATCCTGCCCCGCAAACGTAACGCGGCCCTTCAGCGGCAGGATGCCAATGATGGCCGAGAGCAGCGTGGTCTTGCCGGCGCCGTTGGCGCCGACGATGGTGACGATCTGGTTCGCGCCGACCTCGAGCGAGACCGAGCGCACCGCCTCGACCTTGCCATAGGCGACATGGGCATCGGTGACGGACAACAGTGCGCTCATGCCGCCACTCCGAGATAGGCCTTGATCACTTCGGGATTGGTCTTGATCGTGGCGGGGGTGCCTTCGGCGATCTTGGTGCCGAAATCGAGCACCACGATGCGATCGGCGAGGTTCATCACGAAGCCCATGTCGTGCTCGACCAGGAGGACGGACATGCCGCCGTCGCGGAGTTCGCGCAGCAGGGCGGCGAGCTGCTGCTTCTCCATGTGGCGCAGTCCCGCGGCCGGCTCGTCGAGCAGCAGCAGCATCGGGTCGACGCACAGCGCGCGGGCGATCTCGACGATGCGCTGCTGGCCCAGCGACAGGCTGCCTGCGAGCTGATGCATCTGGTCGGCAAGCCCGACACGCTCGATCTGGCGGGCGGCTTCCGCAAGCAGCTTCGCCTCATCGGCGCGGTCGAGCCGCAGCATCGAGGACAGGGGGCCGGAATGGCCGCGCAGATGCGCGCCGATCGCGACGTTCTCCAGCACGGTCATGTCGGGCACGAGCTTCACATGCTGGAACGTGCGCGAGATGCCGAGCTTGACGATCTCCTGCGGCGGCGCGTTGTCGACCTTCCTGCCCAGCACCGAGATCGAGCCTGCCGTCGCCGACAGCACGCCGGTGATCAGGTTGAAGGTGGTGCTCTTGCCGGCACCGTTCGGGCCGATCAGCGCGACGATCTCGCGGGCCTGGACGTCGAACGAGACGTTGTTGACCGCGACCACGCCGCCGAACTGCTTTCGCGCCTTGTCGACCTGGAGCAGGATGCTGGACTGGCCGGGCGCGCGGGGGCGCTGCTCGAGCTTCAGCGAGGTGTCGGGCTTCTTGCCGCCCGCGCGTTCGGGCAGGAACGCCATCAGCCAGGGCCAGAGGCCGCCGGGCGCGAGCTGCAGCAGCGCCACCAGCATGATGCCGAACACGATGGTCTCGACCTGGCCGGAGCCGGGCAGGATCAGCGGCAGATAGCTTTGCAGCACCTCTTTCAGGACCACGACGATCGCCGCGCCCAGGACGCCGCCCCAGACATAGCCGGCGCCGCCGACCACCGCGATGAAGAGATATTCGATGCCGGCCTGCGCGCCGAACGGCGTCGGATTCACCGCGCGCTGGAGGTGGGCGTAGAGCCAGCCGGAGAGGCCGGCGAGCACGGCAGCATGGATGAACACCAGCAGCTTTGCGCGCGGCGTGTGCACGCCGAAGGCCTCGGCCGCGACGTGCCCGCGGCGCAGCGCGCGGATGGCGCGGCCGGTGCGGGAGTCCAGGAGGTTCATCGTCAGCAGCGCCGAGAGGATCACGGCGACCCAGATCGCGTAATAGATCGAGCCGGGCGAGAGCATCTTGAACGTTCCGATCGACAGCGGCGGGATCGCCGAGATGCCGTCGTTGCGGCCGAGGAACTCCAGCTTGCTGAAGAGATAGAACAGCCCCAATCCCCAGGCGAGCGTGCCGAGTGGCAGGTAATGGCCGGAGAGGCGGACGGTGATCAGACCGAGCAGCACCGCCAGCGATCCGCTGACCACGAGCGACAGCGGCAGCGTCAGCCAGGGCGACAGTCCGTAGGACGTCGTCAGCACCGCGGTGGTGTAGGCGCCGAAGCCGACGAAGGCCGCCTGCCCGAACGAGGTCAGGCCGCCGACGCCGGTCAGCAGCACGAGGCCCATCGCGACCAGAGCCGAAAGGCCGATATTGTCGAGCAGCACGATCCAGAACGGCGGCATGCCCGGGACGAACGGAATTGCCGCCATGACGAGTGCGAAGACGATGATAGGAAGCCGGCTCTGCATCGCCCTCAGTCCTTCTCTTCTTCGACGGCAGGCGCGGCGAGCGAGCGCAGCAGCAGCACGGGGATCAGCAGCATGAAAACGATCACCTCCTTGTAGTTGGAGGCATAGAAGGACGAGAACGCCTCGACGATGCCGACCACCAGCGCCGCGACGGCGGTGAGGGGATAGCTGACGAGGCCGCCGATGATCGCGGCGACAAAGCCCTTCAGGCCGATCAGGAAGCCCGAGTCGTAATAGAGCGTCGTGATAGGCACGATCATGATGCCCGAGAGCGCGCCGATGACCGAAGCGAGCAGGAAGGCGATCTGCCCCGACAGCGTGGTGCGGATGCCGGCGAGCCGCGCCCCCAGCCGGTTCACGGCGGTCGCGCGCAACGCCTTGCCGTAGAGCGTCAGGCCGAAGAACAGCCAGAGCCCGACAATGAAGGCGATGGTGATGCCGTAGACGGTGAGGCTCTGGCCGGTAAATCGCAGCGAGCCAGCGGTGAACGCGCCGGACAGCACGGCGGGTCCACGCTGGCCTTCGGCGCCGAAGAACAACAGGCCGAGACCCTGCAGCGCGAGGTGGACGCCGACCGATGCGATCAGCAGCACCAGCACGGAGGTGTGCGCCAGCGGCTGGAACGCGATGCGGTAGAGATAGAGGCCGATCATGGCGACGATCACCAGCGACAGCGCGATTGCGACCGCGACCGGCGGCTTCTGGGCCGCGAAGTACACGGTCAGCGCCAGCACGATGGCCGGCAGCACGACGTTGGTGAGGAGGCTGCGCACGATCAGCCGCCCATGCAGCGCCTTGCGGGCGACGAACAGGTCGAAGGCGAAGGCACCGATGCCGAGCGCCAGCGCGAGCTTGGCCGTACCCGGCATCTGGCCCGCGGCCAGCGAGGCATAGGTCAGCGCGCCATAGGTGACGAATTCGCCCTGGGGGATGAGGATCACGCGGGTGACGGCGAACACCAGGACCAGCGCCAGACCGAGCAGCGCATAGATCGCGCCATTGGTGATGCCGTCCTGCAGCAGGAACAGCATGATGGTGGTATTCAAGACCGGACGCTCCCCCTCAAGATTTAAGGACCGGTCCCTTCGATTGCGGTGGACGGTCCCTCACAGCCATTGAAAAACGCTGCCGATATTTGATATGGTCCATAACAATTATCAAATATAACATCAAGGGTGCCGGACGACCCGTCCCGAATTTAGCGGGATTACGAGCACGAGGCGATGACCGTTTCCAAGACCGCTGAAAAGTCCTCTGAAAAGAGCGCCGACGCGCCCAAGAGCCGCAAGGACGCGGCCGAGCCGCACGGTCAGGGGGCCGCCGAAGCCCTCCAGCTCGGCGAGCTTTCCGAGCAGCTCGGCTATGTCCTGAAACGGGCGCAGCTCAAGGTGTTCGAGAACTTTCTGCGTTGCATGGCCTCGCTCCAGCTGACGCCGGCGCAGTTCTCCGTGCTGCTGCTGGTCGAGAAGAATCCGGGCCGTAACCAGACCGAGATCGCCTCCACCCTCGGCATCCTCAGGCCGAACTTCGTGGCGATGCTCGACAATCTCGAGAGCCGCGACCTGTGCGCGCGGATCCGTTCCACCAACGACCGCCGCTCGCACATCCTGGTGCTGACCGATAAGGGCAAGGCCGTGCTGACCCGTGCCAAGAAGCTGGTCGCCACCAAGCACGAGGCGCGGCTGAACGAGCTGCTGGGGCAGGCCAACCGCGAGGCCCTGATCGAGATGCTCTCGAAGATCGCCAACGAGTTTTGACGGCATCGCTGATTCGTCGTCATGCCCGGGCTAGTCCCGGGCATCCACGTTCTTGGTGCAGCTGAAGAAGTCGTGGATGGCCGGGTCAAGCCCGGCCATGACGGAGGAGACGTCTGGGCCTCAATCCACCAGGATCACCCGGATGTCGTTGACGTTGGTCAGCGTCGGGCCGGGCTGCAGCAGATCTCCCGTCGCCTCGAAGAAGCTGGTCGCGTCGTTGTTGTCCAGATAGCTCTGCGGCTGCAGCCCTTGCGTCTTCATCTTCGCGAAGGTCGCCGCGTCGATCAGTGCGCCCGCGGGATCGGTGGGGTGGCCGGCGCCGCCGTCGGCACCGTCGGTGTCGCCGGCCAGCGCCGCAATGCCGGGCGTGTCCTTCAGCAGCGAGGCCAGCGCCAGCGCGTATTCCTGGTTCGGCCCGCCGCGCCCATTGCCGCGCACGGTGACCGTGAGCCTCGCCGCCGGACAGGATTGCGAGGCGCTTGCCCCGCGCGCGCGCGTCCAGCGCCAGCCTGGCATGAGCGGCGGCGACCTCGCGCGCTTCGCCCTCGAGATCGGCGCCGAGGTCGATGGTCTCATAACCGGCATCCCCGGCGAGCTTCACCGCGGCATCGAGCGACTGCTTTGGCCGCGCGATCAATTCGAAATGCGCGCGCGCGAAGGCGGCATCATCCGGCTTGCAGCTTTCGTTGCGGGGATCCTCGAGCGCGCTGCGCACGGCGTCGTCGATGTCGAGCTTGTATTTCGCGACGATCGCGCGGGCATCGGCCAGCGTGGTCGGATCGGGCACGGTGGGACCGGAGGCGATCGCGGAGGGATCGTCATGCGGCACGTCGGAGATCGCGAGCGTGACGATCTCGGCGGCATTCTTGCCGGCGCGCGCAAGACGTCCGCCCTTGATGCGCGAGAGGTGCTTGCGCACGACATTCATCTCGCCGATCGGCGCGCCCGAGCGCAGCAGCGCCTTGTTGACGGCCTGCTTCTGCGCGAAGCTGATGCCGTCGCTCGGCGCGATCCAGTTTGCCGAGCCGCCGCCGGTGAGCAGCACCAGGAGCAGGTCGTCCGGCCCGGCTTCGGCGGCGAGCGCGAGCGTATCGGCCGCGCCCTTCAGGCCGGCTTCGTCGGGAACGGGATGCCCGGCTTCGACCACGCGGATGCGGCGCGTCGGCACGCCGTAGCCGTGGCGCGTGGTGGCGATGCCGACCAGGCGCTCCGGCGCCAGTCCGAGCGTGTCGAGATAATGCCGCTCCGCTGCCGCGGCCATGGCGCCTGCGCCCTTGCCGGCGGCGAGGCAGATCACGCGCCCCCTGGGTGCGGGCCGCAAGTGCGGCGCCAGTACCACATTGGGATGGGCAGCGGCGACGGCGGCGTCGTAGAGCGCGCGGAGCAGGGGACGTCGGTCGGTCATGACGATGGCCTTCGGCAGACGGAACAGAGTGGCGACGAGCGCCGCGGTCCACCTGCCTACCGCATCGGGCGCCAAAGCGTAAGCGGGCTTTGCCATCATTCGATTATGCAATCGCTTGATCATAATCGGCGGGCAGGCAAAAGCCCCCTGCGATGGTCTCGCAGGGGCTTTCCGTCGTCAGATCGTCGGGCGTTCAGCCGCCGACGTCGGCGCTGATCACGTCGCCGAACAGCTCCCACTTATCGCCCTTGAACTTCTCGAGCCGGAGCTGACTGATCGGTGCGAAGTCGGTCGGTGACGTGTTGATCTGGACGCCCGGCAACAGCACTTCGGTGCGGTAGTTCTTCAGGCTGGCCGCCTGCTTCATGATGTTCGCGCGGGTGAGATCGTCACCGCACTGCTTCAGCACCTGGACCAGGGTCTGCGCCACGCCGTAGCCGACGATCGTGCCGTGGTCGAGCTTGTCGCCCTCCGGGAAGTACTTGGTCATGAAGGCGAGAAAATCCTTCATGCCGGGGTCGTTATTCCACTCGGGGTCGGAGACGTCCTTGAGATAGTCGGCGGAAATGATGTCCTGAGCATTCTCGAAGCCGGCGGGCTTGAGCACGCTGCCGACCGAAGCCGAGACGTTGTTGAGGAAGTGCAGCGGCTTCCAGCCGATCTCGGCATTCTTCTTGATCGCCTGCGCCGCGAATTTCGGCGTCGTGATGTTCATGAAGACGTCGGCGCCGGTCGACTTCAGCTTGACGATGTGATTGTCGACGGTCGGCTCGGAGGTCTCATAGCTCTCCTCCATGACGATCATCGAAGCAGCCTTGGCGCCGAGGCCGTCCTTCAGGCCCTTCAGGTAGTCCTTGCCGTAATCGTCGTTCTGAAACAGCACGGCGATCTTGGCATCCGGCTTGTTCTTCAAGAGCCACTTCGCATAGATCTGCGTCTCGCTCTGGTAGTTGGGTTGCCAGCCCATGGTCCACGGGAAGTCCTTCGGATCGTTCCACTTCGTGGCGCCGGTGGCGACGAACAGCTGCGGCACCTTCTTGGAATTCATGTATTTGTGAATCGCCGAGTTCGGCGGCGTGCCGAGCGAATTGAAGATGAACAGCACCTCGTCGCTCTCGACCAGCTTGCGCGCCTGCTCGACGGTCTTCGGCGGCGAATAGCCGTCGTCGTAAGAGATGAAGTTGATCTTGCGGCCGTTGATGCCGCCCTCGTCGTTGATCTTCTTGAAATAGGCGGCCTCGGTCCGTCCGATGATGCCATAGGCGGAGGCCGGTCCGCTGTAGGGCATGATGTTGCCGATCTTGATCTCGGTATCGGTCGCGCCGGTATCGTATTTCTTCTGGGCCGACGCAGTGGAGGTCGTGGCCGCAATGAGCGCGAGCGCCAGTGACGCGACCGCAAGCTTGCCGATGACAGCGGGCATTCCTATCTCCCTATTTTCTTGGTGTGTGTGCGTCCCTTTTCTTGGCTTGGTTGTTTTTGGTGACGCGGCCGCAATTCAATACGATTTGGCCGAGACCTTCAACAGAAAGCCCCCGCAACGGCGTCGCAGGGGCTGCGTCTTTAGTAGTCAGGGGCGCCAGGCCCCATGTGCGACTGCGAGAAGGCGCGGCTGCCTTGAGTTGCTTGACCGATCAATGGTCGATTTCGAGTTGCGTCGCTTCAGTGACCCATCTCGCTCGAGATGACGTCGCCGAACAGCTCCCATTTCCGGCCCTTGAAGCGCATCATTTGCAGCTGCTCGATCGGGGCGAAATTGTCAGGCGCGGTGTTGATCCTGATGCCGGGCAGCAGCGTGTCGGGCTCGAAGTCCTTCAGGGAAGCCGCCTGCTTCATGACGTTCTCGCGGGTGAGGTCGTCGCCGCACATCTGCAGCACCTTCACCATGGTCTGCGCGGCCGCGTAGCCGAACACGACGCCGGCATCGAGCTTGTTGGCCTTGGGATCGTATTGCGCGACGAAGTTATAGAATTTCTTCATGCCGTCGTCGGCATTCCACTGCGGATCGGAGCCGTCCTTGGTGTAGCTCGCCGACAGGATGCCTTGCGAGATCTCGAGGCCCGCCGGCTCGATCACGCCGCCGACGGAGGCCGAGACGTTGGAGACGATGTAGACCGGATGCCAGTTGATCTCCGCCGCCTTCTTGATCGCCTGCGCGGCGAATTTCGGCGTGGTGATGCTGATGAAGACGTCGGCGCCTGAGGCCTTCAGCTTCACGATGTGCTCGTCGATGGTGGGCTCGGCCGTGTCGTAGGCCTCCTGCAGCACGATCATCGAGGCCTTGGCGCCGAAGCCGTCCTTCAGCCCCTTCAGATAGTCCTTGCCGAAATCGTCGTTCTGGTAGAGCACGCCGATCTTTCCGTCCGGCTTCTCCTTCATGACGTATTTGGCGTAGATGCGCGCCTCGCTGGCGTAGCTCGGCTGCCAGCCCATGGTCCAGGGATATTGCTTGGGGTCGTTCCACTTCGAGGCGCCGCTCGCCACGAACAATTGCGGCACCATCTTCTCGTTCATGTATCTGCGGATGGCGCCGTTGGTGGAGGTGCCGAGCGAGCCGAAGATCAGCAGCACCCCGTCGCTCTCGACCAGCTTACGCGCCTGCTCCACCGTCTTTGACGGCGAATAGGCATCGTCGTAGGAGATGAACTTGATCTTGCGGCCGTTGATGCCGCCTTCGGCGTTGACCTTGTTGAAATAGGCTTCCTCGGCCCGGCCGATCGCGGCATAGGCCGAGGCCGGGCCGCTATAGGGCATGATGTTGCCGATTCTGATCTCGGTGTCGGAGGCCCCGGTATCGTATTTCTTCTGCGCCAGTACCGGGTTGATCGCTGCAGTGCACAACGCGAACGCGGTCCAGAAGGCCGCAACCTGAAAACGAACCGCGGTCATTGTTCTCCTGCCCCGAGTTAAATCGGAGCTGCATTGAACAAGATTGGCGCTTGCCGTCAACAAAAAGCCCCGCGATCGCTCGCGGGGGCTTCTCGAAGTTCGACCATGACGTCAGTGTGTCACTCGGTGGCGACGTCGCCGCTGATGATCTCGCCGAACAGTTCCCACTTCTCGCCCTTGAAGCGCTGCATCTGGAGCTGCGAGATCGGGGCGAAGTCGGTCGCGCTGGTGTTGATCTTGACGCCGGGCAGCAGGGTGTCCGGTGTAAAATCCTTCAGGCTCGCGGCCTGCTTCATGATGTTGGCGCGGGTGAGATCGTCACCGCACATCTCCAGCACCTTCGTGAGGGTCGACGCGGCGCCGTAGCCGTAGACCATGCTGGTGTCGGACTTGTCGGCGCCGGGCATGTACTTGTCGACGAACTCGTTCCACTTCTTCATGCCGGGGTCGCTGGCCCACTGCGGGTCGGTGGAGTCCTTGGCATAGGCCGCCGACAACACGCCCTCGGCGTTCTCGAAGCCGGCCGGCTTCATCACGCTGCCGACCGAGATCGACACGTTGGTGAGGATCTGCAGCGGCTTCCAGTTGAGCTCGGCGGTCTTCTTGATGGTCTGGGCGGCGAACTTCGGCGTGGTGTAGATCAGCAGCACGTCCGGATTGGCCGCCTTGATCTTGACGATGTGACCGTCGATCGACGGCTCGGACACCTCATAGCTCTCTTCCATGATGATCATGGACGAGGCCTTGGCGCCGAGGCCGTCCTTGGTGCCCTTGAGGTAGTCTTTGCCGAAATCGTCGTTCTGGTAGAGGACCGCGACCTTGGCGTTGGGCTTCTCCTTCATCAGCCATTTGGCGTAGATCTGCGCTTCGCTCTGGTAAGAAGGTTGCCAGCCCATGGTCCAGGGGAAATTCTTCGGGTCGTTCCACTTGGTGGCGCCGGTGGCGACGAACAGTTGCGGGATTTTCTTGGAGTTGAGATACTTCTGGATCGCGCTGTTCGAGGGCGTGCCGAGCGGATTGAAGACGACCAGAACCTCGTCGCTCTCGACCAGCTTGCGGACCTGCTCGACGGCCTTCGGCGGCGAATAGCCGTCGTCATAGGTGACGAAGTTGATCTTGCGGCCGTTGATGCCGCCCTTGTCGTTGATCATCTTGAAATAGGCTTCTTCGGTCTTGCCGATGACGCCATAGGCCGACGCCGGACCGCTGTACGGCATGATGTTGCCGATCTTGATCTCGGTATCGGACGCGCCGGTGTCGTATTTCTTCTGGGCCAGCGCAGCGGTCGAGGTGAGGGCAATGGCCGCCGTTGCCGTGACCAGCGCGGCGGCTCTCAGTGTTCTTCCAAAATACAATTCGATCTCCTTCTTTCAGTCCAACAGGTCTTCAGTTCTTTTTGAGCTTTCCAGCGAATTGCTGGCCGAGGATCGCGATCTGCCTTGCGCCGTGCGGCACGAGGTAGATGACGAGGAACAGCAGCACGCCGAACACGGCGCCGGAGAGGCCCTTGGAAATGCTCTCCGCCATGTTCGGCACGAAGATGATGAAGGCCGCGCCGACGAACGAGCCGGGCAGCCAGCCGACGCCGCCGACGACCATGCCGAGGAACAGCGAGATCGCCAGCGTGATGGTGTAGCTGTCGGGGGCCACGAACTGCACCGCGATGGCGCCGAGCGAGCCGGCCACGCCGGTGACCGCCGCCGACACGCCGAAGGCCAGCGTCTTGTAAAGCGCGACGTTGACGCCCATCGAGGACGCCGCGATCTCGTTGTCGCGGATCGCCATGAAGGCGCGGCCGGACCTCGAGCGCAGCAGGTTCACCGAGAGGAGGTAGATCGCGATCGTCACGAGGAGGGTGAAGTAGTACAGCCACGTGTCCTGCGACATCGGCAGGCCGAACGGCGCGTCCGGCTTGGTGACGACGAGGCCCTGCACGCCGCCGGTCCAGTGTTCCAGGAAGTTCAGCTTCAAGAGCTGCGGCATCGCTGTGGCGAGCGCGAAGGTCGCGAGCGCGAGGTAAACGCCAGACAGCCGCAGCGCCGGCTTGCCGAACAGGTAACCGAAGCCGAAGCAGACCGTGGCGGAGATCGGAATCGTCAGCGCGTAATTGACGTTGAAGTACTCCATCAGCACCGCCGACGTGTAGGCGCCGACTGCGTAGAACGCGCTCTGGCCGAGCGAGAACTGGCCGCTTCCGCCCGTCAGGATGTTTAGCGCCAGTACGGCAAGGCCGTAGATCAGGAGCATCGTCATCTGGAAGATGATGAAGTTCTTGACGAACACCGGCACGATCAACAGCGCCACCAGCACCACCAGCGAGGTGCCAGTGCCCAGCGTCATGGACCGCTTCGGAACCGCCTCGACCGCCTGGTGGCCTTCGGCAACGACTTCTTCTGCTGCGCTCATGATCAAACTCGCTTGACGATTTGCCGGCCGAACAGGCCAGCGGGTTTGACGACCAGGACGGAGATGATCAGCGCGAGCGCGATCGGGAGCTTCAGCTCGTTGCCGACGCCGGGGATGTAGGTGCCGGCGAGGTTCTCGAAGACGCCGACCAGGAAGCCGCCGACCACGGCGCCGAACGGGCTGGACAGCCCGCCGAGCACCGCCGCGGCGAAGCCGTAGATCAGTACGCCGCCCATCATGTTGGGCTCCAGGAACACGACCGGTGCGATCAGCATACCCGCGATCGAGCCGATCGCGGTCGCCATGCCCCAGCCGAGCGCGATCATCCAGCTCGTATTGATGCCGACCAGGCGGGCCGATTCAGGCACCGAGGCGGCGGCCCGCATCGCAAGGCCGATCCGGGTGTACTGGAAGAAGAAGTAGAGGCCGAGCAGCAGCAGCACGGTGACGCCGATCATGCCGGCCTGGTGGGTCGAGATCAGCTGGCTGCCCAGGAACGGCGAGGAGCCGAACGGGGTCGGGTATTGCTTGATGGTAAAGTCCCAGATCAGGCCGGCCGAGGAGTTGATGATCGCGAACAGCGCGATGAAGCCGGCGACGTTGGTCAGAACCGGCGCCTTCGAAAGCGGCTTGAACAGGATGCGCTCGATCGCGATGCCGGCGACGAAGGAAAATGCCAGCGTGAGCACGAAGGCGGCCCAATAGGACACGCCCCATTGCATCAGCTGCCAGGAGATGAAGGTCGAGAACATCGCCATCTCGCCCTGCGCGAAGTTGAGATGGTCGATGGCCTGGTAGATCATGACCACGGCGAGCGCCATGCAGGCATAGATCGCGCCCGTGGCAATGCCGGCCAGGACCTGGTTGGTGAACAGCTCCATTGTCCCGGCTCCCTCAGTAACCCAGATAAGATTTGCGGATTTCTTCGTTGTTCGCGATGTCCTTGGCGTTGCCTGACATCACGATGCGGCCGGTCTCGATCACATAGGCCTGGTCGGCGAGCTCCAGCGCGAGCTGGGCGTTCTGCTCGACCACCAGGATCGACACCTTGTCCTCACGGTTGATCTTGCCGAGGATGCCGAACAGGTCGCGCACGACCAGCGGCGCGAGGCCGAAGGAGGGCTCGTCCAGCAGCATCAGCCGCGGCCGCAGCATCAGCGCGCGGGCGACCGCGAGCATCTGCTGCTCGCCGCCGGAGAGCGTGCCGGCCTGCTGGGTATGGCGCTGCTTCAAGACAGGGAAATGCGCGTACATGCGCTCGATGTCGGAGACGATGCCGGCGCTGTCCTTGCGGGTGATGGCCCCGAGCTGGAGGTTCTCCTCCACCGTCATGGTGGTGAAGGTGCCGCGGCCTTGCGGCACGTGGGCGATGCCGAACCGCACGATGCTTTCGGTGGAGCGGTTGTTCAGCGGCTTGCCGTCGAACTCGATCCCGCCGGTGGAGCGCACCATATTGCAGATCGCGCGCAGCGTGGTGGTCTTGCCGGCGCCGTTGGCGCCCAGCAGCGTCGTCAGCGAGCCCTCGTTGAGCGAGAAGGACAGGCCGTGGAGCGCCTGGACCTGGCCGTAATAGGCGCGCAGGTCCTTGACGTTGAGCAGCGTCGTCATTGGTCCTTGCTCCCGAGATAGGCCTTGATGACGTCGGGGTCCGCCTGCACCTGGGCGGGCGTGCCTTCTGCGAGCTTCTTGCCGAAATTCAGCGCGACGACGTGGTCGGCGATCGACATCACGAGGCCCATGTGGTGCTCGACCAGCAGCACGGTCATGTGGCGCTCGTCGCGGATTTTGCGGATGAGGTCGCCGAGCACGTAGACTTCCTCGTGATTGAGGCCGCCGGCGGGCTCGTCGAGCAGCAGGATCTTCGGGTCGGCCGCGAGCGCGCGCGCCAGCTCGACGCGCTTCTGCGTGCCGAACGGCAGGCCGGACACGATGGTGTGGGCGACGTCCTCGAGATTTAGATAGGCGAGGATGTCGTGCACCTTCTTGTTCACGTCGGTCTCGCTGCGGCGAATCCAGGCAAGACGCAGCGAATCGCTGATGATGTCGCTGGAGGTCCGGGCGTGGGTTCCGACGCGGACGTTGTCCATCACCGAGAGGTTCGGAAACAGCGCCACGTTCTGGAAGGTGCGGCCGATGCCGATCTCGGCGATCCGGTGCGGCGGCCGCGTCAGGATGCTTGCGCCGTCCATCAGGATGTCGCCGGACGAGGGCTGATAGAGCCGGGACAGACAGTTGAACAGCGTGGTCTTGCCGGCACCGTTGGGGCCGATCAAGCCGAGGATCTGGCCCTTATGCATGTCAAAGGACACACCGTTGAGCGCGACAATGCCGCCGAACACGACGCTGACGTCGCGAACCGCGAGCAGGGGCGATGTCCCCTGCGCGAGCTGTGCCTGCGTCATCTCGTCTCGCTCACGTCGTTCAGTGAGCGATGGGGCGATGCGAACCGCTCCCGGTGATGACAAAGGCTATCTGATCCCCTCGGCCAAACGAGCAAGTTTCCCTCCTGATTTCAGCTTTTTGCTGACGTCTTTTTTGGAATGCGGCATCAGACCCCCGAGCGCCGCTTCGATGTTCCTTACCATCGCTAAGAGACGCGGTCCAATGTCGTTGATCAAACGCTCTTCCGTGAAACGGAATGCGGGCGCGCCGCAATTGAATGCGTAAGGACCAGTTCCGTCGTTGAGCCTGAGTGCGACACCGGCGGCGCCGATGTCGTCGTGCCAGTCGCCGACCGAAATCGCAAAGCCGTATTTCGCGACGGTTTCGCCCGAACGTTCCAGCCCTTCGCGCATCTTCGGCCAGCGACTGCCGTAATGCTCCCGCAGCAGGCGCGAAAGCTCTAAACGATCGTCGGCGTCGAGCGACCAGAAATAGGCGCGACCCATCGCACTGGTTGCAATCGGCACGCGGGAGCCGACGTCAAGTTGAACACCGACCGTCTCGGTGCCGCGGCTCTGTCCGAAATAGATCATGCTGTGACGGTCGCGGCCGCCGACGGCGACGGCGCCGCCGGTCGCGCGCATCACGTCCTCACGAAACGGTTCGGACAAATGCCGAACACCGAGGTTGGCGAGCGCGGCGTAGCCGAGCGACATTGCGGCAGGCGTGAGCTGGTACTTCTCGAAGCGGGGAACCGGCGCCAGATAGCCAAGCTTGGTCAGCGTGTAGGTCAGTCGCGACACGGTCGGCTTCGGCAGGTTGGTCCGCGCCGCGATTTCTTGATTGCCGAGAAGGCCGTCATTGGGGTGGAATGCGCGCAATACGTCGAGTCCGCGGGAAAGCGCGACGACGAAGTTCCGATCGGTCGCGGTCTTCTTTCCTGTACGCTTCATCCCAGATCTGCTTCTTGCGCGGAGTCGTTGACAACGTCCGTGCTTCAAAATAACCCTGCCGTCAAGATGCGGAATTAAATTCCGCACCGCGAAATCGACAAAAGTATATAGCCCCACCAAGGAGGGACACCGTGAGCGAAGTGGTCAAGCTTGAGCGTCATGACGAAGTCGGGATCGTCACGGTCAACAGCCCTCCGGTCAATGCGCTGAGTGCCGCAGTCCGCGGTGGTATCTTGGAATGTATCAAGGCGGCGATCGCCGATCCCGCCATCAAGGGCATCGTGCTGACCTGTGCCGGCCGTACCTTCATTGCGGGTGCCGACATCACCGAATTCGGCAAGCCGCCGAAGCCGCCGGGCCTCAATGACGTTCTGTCCGAGATCGAGAATTCACCGAAGCCGGTCGTCGCCGCGATCCACGGCACGGCGCTGGGCGGCGGCCTCGAGGTCGCGCTCGCCTGTCACTTCCGCGTCGCGGTGAAGGAGGCCAAGCTCGGTCTGCCCGAGGTGAAGCTCGGCCTGCTGCCGGGCGCCGGCGGTACCCAGCGTCTGCCGCGTGCGGTCGGTCCCGAACTCGCCGTCAAGATGATCGTCGGCGGTGATCCCATCGGTGCCGCGGAAGCGCTGAAGAACGGCCTGATCGAGGAAATCGTCGAAGGACCGGCCTCGGGCGGCGAAGCTTTCGTGCGAAAATTGCTGGCCGAGAAGCGTCCGCTGCGCCGCCTGCGCGACGACGATTCCAAGATCGCGGCCGCCAAGGCTGACCGTTCGATCTTCACCAACGCGGTCGCCGCCATGACCAAGAAGTCGCGCGGCCTGGAGGCGCCGTTCGCGGCTGCCGACGCGGTGGGCTACGCCATTGACCTACCTTTCGACGAAGGTCTGAAGAAGGAGCGCGAGGGCTTTCTGAAGCTCGTCGCCAGCGACCAGTCCAAGGCGCAGCGCTATGCCTTCTTCGCCGAGCGCGAAGCCAGCAAGATCGCCGGCGTCCCTGAGGGTACCAAGTCGCGTCCCGTGAACCGTGTCGCCATCCTCGGCGCCGGCACCATGGGCGGCGGCATCGCGATGTCGTTCGCCAATGCCGGCGTGCCCGTCACGCTGATCGAGACCGGCGAGGAGCAGCTCAAGCGCGGCATGGGCATCATGCAGAAGAATTGGGAAGCGACCGCGGCGCGCGGTGGCATCCCGGCCGACGCGCCCGCCAAGCGCATGGCGCTGATCAACGGCGTCGTCGGCATCGAGAATGTCGGCGATGCCGACCTCGTCATCGAGGCCGTGTTCGAGACCATGGCGGTGAAGAAGGAAGTGTTCGGCAAGCTCGACCAGTATGTCAAGCAAGGCGCCGTGCTCGCCTCCAACACCTCGTATCTCAACATCGACGAGATCGCGAAGTCGACCAAGCGTCCGCAGGACGTGCTCGGCATGCACTTCTTCTCCCCGCCAACGTCATGAAGCTGTGCGAGATCGTGCGCGCCGACAAGACCGCGCCGGATGCTCTCGTGACGGCTGTGACCATCGCGCGCAAGATCGCCAAAGTGCCGGCCGTCGTCGGTGTCTGCGACGGTTTCGTCGGCAACCGCATGCTGGCCCAGCGCGGCAAGCAGTCCGAGAAGCTGCTGTTCGAAGGCGCACTGCCGCAGCAGGTCGATGCCGTGGTGACCAAGTTCGGCATGCCGATGGGGCCGTTCGCGATGGGCGATCTTGCCGGCCTCGACATCGGCTGGCGCTCGCGCAAGGACCGCGGCATCAAGTCGGAGATCGCGGATGCGCTGTGCGAGGCCGGCCGCTTCGGCCAGAAGACCGGCAAGGGCTACTACAAGTACGAGGCCGGCTCGCGCTCGGCGCTTCCCGATCCGGAGGTCGAGAAGCTGATCGACGAGACGCTGCTGCGTCTCGGCCGCAAGAAGCGCGTCGTCAGCGACGAGGAGATCCTCGAGCGCATGATGTATCCGATGATCAACGAGGGTGCAAAGATCCTCGAAGAGGGCATCGCGGCGCGTCCCAGCGACATCGACGTGGTCTGGCTCTACGGCTATGGCTGGCCGATCTATCGCGGCGGCCCGATGTTCTGGGCCGACAGCGTCGGCCTCAAGCACATCGCCGATCGGCTGGCCTTCTACGCCAAGGAGACCAACGATCCCAGCCTCGAGCCCGCCCCGCTGCTGAAGAAGCTCGCGGCCGAAGGCAAGACCTTCGCCTCGCTGGCGGCGGCGTCGAAGGCGGCGTGATCGGATCGGCTGTGGCTGCGACTTATTCTTCCGAGGCGATGCTCTTTCCGTTCCCTCCCCCTTGCGGGGGAGGGGCAGGGAGGAGGGTGGCCCCGGGCGAAATCTGAGTGCGCGGCACCCCTCTCCCCAACCCTCCCCCACAAGGGGCCCACAAGTGGGGAGGGAGCCCATCCGTCCGTGCCTGCCTCACGTGCAAAGTAACGAAGCGAAATGACCCATCCCGGCGAACAGTTTTACCCCGAGGGCGTGCGTTGGGACGACGCCATCGTCCAGGGCACACTACCCGACCTGCTGTCGCAGGCGGCCGTGGATTACGGCCCGCGCACCGCGCTGGAGTTTCGTGATCGTGCGATCACCTATACCGAACTCGCAGCCCGGGCCGAGCGCGCGGCGGCTGCGTTCCTTCGCGCCGGTTGCGGCAAGGGTACGTCGGTTGCGCTGTTCCTCGGCAATTCACCGGATCATCCGGTCAACTTCTTCGGTGCGCTGAAGGCCGGCGCCCGCGTTGCGCATCTGTCGCCGCTCGACGGCGAGATCGCGCTGACGCACAAGGTCTCGGATTCCGGCTCGCGCCTGCTCGTCACCTCCAATCTCGCCGCGCTGCTGCCGACCGCGCTGAAGTTTCTGAAGAAGGGCCTGATCGACAAGCTCGTCGTCTGCGAGGACGACGACTGGGGCAAGATCGGCACGCCGCAGGCGCCGATCCCCGGGGATCCCCGCATCGTCACTTTCAAAACCTTCGTCGAAGGCGCCGCGGCACCCGCGCAGTGGCCGTCCGTGGGGGTCGATGACGTCGCCTTGCTGCAATATACCGGCGGTACCACCGGCCTGCCCAAGGGCGCGATGCTGACTCATGGCAATCTGACCTCCGCTGTGTCGATCTACGACGTCTGGGGCAAGCCGACGCGCGCGGCGCGTGGCGACGTGATCGAGCGCGTGATCTGTGTGCTGCCGCTGTTCCACATCTACGCGCTCACCGTGGTGCTGCTGTCCTCGCTTGCCCGCGGCAATCTGATCTCGATCCACCAGCGCTTCGACGTCGAAGCCGTCATGCGCGACATCGAAATCAAGCGCGCGACATACTTCCCGGGCGTGCCGACGATGTGGATCGCGATCGCGGCGCTGCCCGATCTCGACAAGCGCGATTTCTCCTCGCTCAATGCCATCGGCTCCGGCGGCGCGCCGCTGCCGGTCGAGGTCGCGAGCTTCTTCGAGCGCAAGGTCGGCAAGAAGCTGAAGAGCGGCTGGGGCATGACCGAGACCTGCTCGCCCGGCACCGGCCATCCGCCTGTGGGCCCGGACAAGCCCGGCTCAATCGGCCTGATGCTGCCCGGCATCGAGGCTCGACGTGGTCGCGCTGGATGATCCGAGACGCGTGCTGCCATCGGGCGAGGTCGGCGAGATCCGCATCAAGGGCCCGAACGTCACCAGGGGCTATTGGAACAAGCCGGAGGGATCCGCGGATGCCTTCGTCGACGGCCGCTTCCTCACCGGCGACATCGGCTATGTCGACGCCGACGGCTATTTCTTCCTGGTGGACCGCAAGAAGGACATGATCATCTCCGGCGGATTCAACGTCTATCCGCAGATGATCGAGCAGGCGATCTACACCATATCAGGCGTGCACGAGGTGATCGTGCTCGGCATTCCCGACCAGTACCGGGGCGAGGCCGCGAAAGCCTTCATCAAGCTGAAGCCGGACGCAAAGCCGTTCTCGCTCGACGAGCTGCGCACCCAGCTCACGGGTAAGGTCGGCAAGCACGAACTGCCGGCCGAGGTCGAGTTCGTCGACGATTTGCCGCGCACGCCGGTCGGAAAATTGTCGCGCCACGAATTGCGCCAGCAGCAGAAACCGTCACAATCCACTCGAGCCCCATCAGGAGGTCGTTCTTGACCGACGCCGTCATCGTTTCCACCGCCCGCACCCCGATCGGCAAGGCCTATCGCGGCGCGCTCAACGCCACCGAGGGCGCAACCCTGCTCGGCCACGCCATCGCAGAGGCTGTCGCGCGCGCAAAAGTCGATCCGAAGGAGATCGAGGACGTCGTGATGGGCGCAGCCCTGCAGCAGGGCGCGACCGGCGGCAACATCGCCCGCAAGGCGCTGCTCCGGGCCGGCCTTCCCGTCACCGTCGCCGGCACCACCATCGATCGGCAATGCGCCTCGGGCCTGCAGGCGATCGCGCTCGCCGCGCGCTCGGTGATCTTCGACGGCGTCGAGATCGCGGTCGGCGGCGGCGGCGAGTCGATCTCGCTGGTGCAGAACGACAAGATGAACGGCTTCCACGCCCAGGACCCAGCGCTGCTCAAGATCAAGGGCGAGGTCTACATGCCCATGATCGACACCGCCGAGATCGTCGCCAAGCGCTACGGCATCTCGCGCGAGAAGCAGGACGAGTATTCGCTGGAGAGCCAGCGCCGCACCGCGGCCGCCCAGCAGGGCGGCAAGTTCAAGGAAGAGATCGCGCCGATCACGACGCAGATGGCGGTCACCGACAAGGCCACCGGCGCTGTCTCGATGAAGGACATCACGCTGTCGCAGGACGAAGGTCCGCGCCCCGAGACCACGATCGAGGGCCTTGCCGGCCTCAAGCCCGTGCGAGGCGAAGGCTTTTCGATCACCGCCGGCAACGCCAGCCAGCTCTCCGACGGCGCCAGCGCCTCGGTGATCATGAGCGACAAGGAAGCGGCCAAGCGCGGTCTTGCGCCGCTCGGCATCTTCCGAGGCTTCGTCTCCGCGGGCTGCGAGCCGGACGAGATGGGTATCGGTCCGGTCTTCGCCGTGCCGCGCCTCCTGAAGCGCCACGGCCTCACCGTCGACGACATCGGCCTCTGGGAGCTGAACGAAGCCTTCGCGGTGCAGGTGCTCTATTGCCGCGACAAGCTCGGCATCGACCCCGACAAGATCAATGTCGACGGCGGCGCGATCGCGGTCGGCCATCCCTACGGCATGTCGGGCGCGCGCCTCACCGGCCACGCCCTGATCGAAGGCCGCCGCCGCAAGGCGAAATACGCGGTCGTCACCATGTGCGTCGGCGGCGGCATGGGCGCGGCCGGGCTGTTCGAAGTTTTGCAGTAGGTGCTGTCGTCCCGGACAAGCTCCGCGAAGCGGAGCGGCGATCCGGGACCCATACGCCGCAGCAGGCGTATGGAACGTCAATGGTAATGGCCTTTCTCAAAACGAAGGCCGGTGGTTTGGGGTCCCTGCGTTCGCAGGGACGACGAAGGGAAGCTCACAGGAGGATCCGATGGATCTCGCATTCACGAAAGAAGAGCAGGCGTTTCGCGAGGAAGTGCGGTCGTTCTTCCGCGACAACGTGCCGCCGGACACGCGGCGCAAGCTGGTGGAGGGCCGTCACCTCTCCAAGGACGAGATGGTGAATTGGTGGCGCATTCTCAACAAGAAGGGCTGGGGCGTCAGCCACTGGCCCAAGCAATATGGCGGCACGGGCTGGACCTCGGTGCAGCACTACATCTTCAACGAGGAGCTGCAGTCCTATCCGGCGCCGCAGCCGCTCGCCTTCGGCGTCAGCATGGTCGGTCCCGTGATCTACACCTTCGGCAATGAGGAGCAGAAGAAGAAGTACCTGCCGCGCATCGCCAATGTCGACGATTGGTGGTGCCAGGGCTTCTCCGAGCCGGGTTCGGGTTCTGACCTCGCCTCGCTCAAGACCAAGGCCGAGCGCCGTGGCGACAAGTGGATCATCAACGGCCAGAAGACCTGGACGACGCTTGCCCAGCATGCCGACATGATCTTCTGCCTGTGCCGCACCGACAACAATGCCAAGAAGCAGATGGGCATTTCCTTCATCGTGTTCTCGATGAAGTCGAAGGGCGTCACCGTGCGCCCGATCCAGACCATCGACGGCGGCCACGAGGTCAACGAAGTCTTCTTCGACGACGTCGAGGTTCCCATCGAGAACCTGATCGGCGAGGAGAACAAGGGATGGGACTACGCCAAATTCCTGCTCGGCAATGAGCGCACCGGCATCGCGCGCGTCGGCGTCTCCAAGGAGCGGCTGCGCCGTATCCGCGATCTCGCCGGCAAGGTCGAATCATCAGGCAAGCCGATCATCCAGGATGCTGCGTTCCGCGAGAAGCTGGCGGCCTGCGAGATCGAGCTGAAGGCGCTGGAGCTCACCCAGCTGCGCGTCGTCGCCGACGAAGGCAAGCACGGCAAGGGCAAGCCCAATCCGGCCTCCTCGGTGCTGAAGATCAAGGGCTCCGAGATCCAGCAGACCACCACCGAGCTGCTCATGGAAGTGATCGGCCCGTTTGCTGCGCCCTACGACGTGCACGGCGACGACGGCTCCAACGAGGCCATGGACTGGACCGCTCAGATCGCGCCGAGCTACTTCAACAACCGCAAGGTCTCGATCTACGGCGGCTCCAACGAGATCCAGCGTAACATCATCGCCAAGGCGGTGCTGGGGCTTTGATCGAACACCGTCACCACACACTCGCCGTCATGGCCGGGCTTGACCCGGCCATCCACGCCTAGCGGCGCGAAGAACGTGGATGCCCGGCACAAGGCCGGGCATGACGACATCGATACCGGGAGAGCAAAGAACATGGATTTTGATCTGAACGAGGAGCAGCGGCTTCTCAAGGAAAGCATCGACGGCCTGCTGACCGATTCCTACGATTTCGAGCAGCGCAAGAAATACATGAAGGAGAAGGGCGGCTGGAGCCAGGCCGTCTGGCTCAAGCTCGCCGAGCAGGGCCTGCTCGGCCTGCCCTTCAGCGAGGCCGATGGCGGCTTCGGCGGCGGCGGCGTCGAGACCATGATCGTGATGGAAGCGCTCGGCAAGGCCCTGGTGCTCGAGCCTTATCTCGCGACCGTCGTGATCGGCGGCGGCTTCCTGCGCCATGCGGGCTCCGATGCGCAGAAGGCTGCGCACGTCCCTGGGATCATCGACGGCAGCAAGACGCTGGCGTTTGCCCAGCTCGAGAAGAACTCGCGCTACGACCTGTTCGACGTCGCGACCACCGCGAAGAAGAAGGGCGACGGCTGGGTCATCGACGGCGAGAAGTTCGTCGTGCTCAACGGCGAGAACGCCGACACGCTGGTCGTCACCGCGCGCACCAAAGGCGATCGCCGCGACAAGTCCGGCATCGGTGTGTTCCTGGTCGCCGCGAACGCCAAGGGCGTCACGAAGAAGTCCTATCCGACCCAGGACGGCCTGCACGCCGCCGACATCACCTTCACCGGTGTCGAGGTGGGTGCCGACGCCGCGCTCGGCAATCCCGACGATTCGCTCGCGCTGATCGAGCGCGTCGTGGACGAAGCGCGCGTTGCGCTTTGCGCCGAGGCCGTCGGCCTGATGGACGAGTCGCTCAAGTCCACGGTCGAGTACATCAAGACGCGCAAACAGTTCGGCGTCGCGATCGGCTCGTTCCAGTCGCTGCAGCACCGCGCCTCCGACATGTTCGTCGCGGCCGAGCAGGCTCGCTCGATGTCGATGTTCGCCACCATGGCGAACGATTTCGAGAACGCCAAGGAGCGCTCGAACGCCATCGCCGCGGCCAAGGTGCAGATCGGCAAGTCGCTGAAATTCGTCGGCCAGCAGGCGATCCAGCTTCACGGCGGCATCGGCATGACCATGGAGGCGAAGATCGGCCACTACTTCAAGCGTCTCACGATGATCGAGAACTCGTTCGGCGACACCGACTACCACCAGCGCCGCGTCGCCGATGCGGGCGGGTTGATCTAGCCGCATCACGACTGTCGTCCCCCGCGAAGGCGGGGACCCAGTACTCCGTGGCGGCAATGAGTCCATGTAACGTCCGCCGCAGAGTACTGGATCGCCCGATCAAGTCGGGCGATGACGCCGAATATGGGGACATAGCGGAGCCTAACGAAATGAAGAACACCCCGTTCGATCTCACCGGCAAGGTCGCGATCGTCACCGGCTCCAGCCGCGGAATTGGCCGCTCCTCCGCCGAACTGCTCGCCAAGCTCGGCGCCAAGGTCGTGGTCTCCTCGCGCAAGGCCGACGCCTGCAGGGAGGTTGCCGACGGCATCAATGCGGCGGGCGGCGATGCCATCGTCATCCCCTGCAACATCGCGCGCAAGGCCGAGGTCGAAGCGCTGATCTCCGGCACCATCAAGCATTACGGCAAGATCGACATCCTGGTCTGCAATGCCGCGGTGAACCCGTATTACGGCCCGCTGCTCGACATCACGGACGAGGCCTTCGACAAGATCATGGGCTCGAACGTCAAGAGCAACATCTGGCTCTCGGCGCTGGCGATCCCGCAGATGGCGGAGCGCGGCAACGGTTCTGTCGTCATCATCTCCTCGATCGGCGGCTTGCGCGGATCGACCGTGATCGGCGCCTACGGCATCTCGAAGGCGGCCGACTTTGCGCTGTGCCGCTCGCTCGCCGGCGAATGGGGCCCGAAGGGCGTGCGCGTCAATTGCATCGCGCCGGGCCTCGTCAAGACCGATTTCGCCCGCGCGCTGTGGGAAGACGAAGCCATGCTGAAGCGGCGCACCGCCACCACGCCGCTGCGCCGCATCGGCGAACCCGACGAGATCGCCGGCGCCGTCGCCTATCTCGCCTCGGATGCGTCGAGCTTCATGACCGGCCAGACCATCGTCATCGACGGCGGCGTCACCACGGCGGCGGTGTAGCTCTCACCGGCCGGGGCGTGCGCCGGTTCGTTCGGCTAGCCCCGCCTCGATGGCGCGCACGACGATCAGGGCCGATCGTTCGTCGAGATGCACGCCGTCGTCCCAGCGCAGCTCTCGCCCCGGCGGATCGATCGGCAGCCATAGCGCGCGATCCGGGAAGGCCTGCTCCACGATCCCGTCGCTGATCCGGACCAGGCGCGAGCCCTCGATCTCCGGCGCGAAGGGAATGTGGATCAGGAAGACGCGGACGCCGCGCCGTTGCAGATCGTCGATCAGCTGCCGCATGCGGGTCACGTTCGCGCGAGCCGGCGTCGTCGGGTCGCCGTCATTCATCTGCTGCACCGCGCGGTCGAGATAGACCTTGTTGTCGAACGTACCAGGCGGCCGGCCGAGCAGGCGATCCTGCGCGGCGCGCGCCCGGGCGGCATCGGGGCCGGCGTGATTCCAGGTCTCATAGGCCGCGACCGCGGTCCGCACCGGGCGCAGCAGCAGCGGTTCGGCCCCCGTGCCATACGAGAATTTCTCGATCAGCGCGCGGTCGGCCTCGCGCGACAGCACGTTGGTCTCGATCAGGACGGTCTTCGGCAGTCTGGCTTGCCTCGCGACGATCTCGAGGCCGGTCACGGGCGAGCCGCCGGCCAGCGCCAGGTTGCGGACGGACGGAATCGAGAAATAGTCTTCCTTGAGCCGCCAGGTGACCGAGCTGCCGACCAGCACGACGTCAGGCGTCGGCTCTCGAACATAGCGGTTGAGGGTGACGAAGGTGCCGTCGCGCGTCGTGACGGCCGGTTGCTGCAGGGCCGCGCCGAACTGCATCGTGGCCAGGCCGCAGGCCAGCAGCAGCGCGACTGCTGCGACCGCGCACCTGACCAGCCATGGAAGCGTCGAGACCTGCTGCATCGTCAGAACTGGAAGTAGATGAAGGCGCTGTCGGGGCCGGCCTCGAGATAGGCCAGCGCCGCGAGCACGCCATAGAGATACGGCTCCCACCGCCGCAAGCGGCCCGTAACCAGCGCGCCGATGCCGGCATGCTGGAGGATCACCGGCAGGGCGTAAAGCAAGGCGAGATTGGTGAACAGCTTCGGCGGATTGGGCGCATCGGTCGCGACGAACATTCCCTTGAGGTAGCTGAGTGCGTGGTCGAAGTCCGGCAGCTTGAAGAAGATCCAGAGCATCGTGACGCAGAAGAACACGATGCCCATCCGGATCACCCGCAGCGCCGGAGCCTCATGGCCGAGAAGCTTCAGGAACGGCCGCTCGATCACGAGCAGCAGCCCGTGCGCCATGCCCCACAGCGCGTAGCTCAGGCTCGCGCCGTGCCACAGCCCGCCGAGCGTCATCACGATCATCAGGTTGAGATAGGTGCGCAGCCTTCCATGCCGGTTGCCGCCGAGGGGGATGTAGAGATAGGTCCTGAGCCAGGTCGACAACGATATGTGCCAGCGCGTCCAGAACTCGGAGAACGAGGTCGAGGTGTAGGGCAGGTTGAAGTTTACGGGCAGGCGATAGCCGAACAGCAGGCCGAGCCCGAGCGCGATCGCCGAATAGCCGAAGAAGTCGGCGTAGATCTGGTAGCTGTAGAGGAACACGAGCAGCCAGCGGTCCTGCGTGCGCAGCGTCTCGTAGAGCGGGAAGTCCATGTAGGACGTCATCTCGTTGAGATTGTTCGCCACATACAGCTTGAAGAAATAGCCGACGAGAATCCACTTCGCCGCCTCGACGAAGGCGACGTCGGCGATCCGCTTCGGCACGATCTGCGGCATGAACTGGGCCGCACGCGTGATCGGGCCGGACACGAGCTGCGGGAAGAAGATGATGTAGAGGAACACCTCGCGCAGCCGCACGCTGCGCTTCTCGCGCGTCAGATCGACCAGCAGGCTGATGTTGTGGAACACGAAGAACGAGATGCCGATCGGCAGCGGCAGCCGCAGCAGGAAGTCGATCGGCGCGGCGCCGGTCAGATGCGCCGCGCCGGGGTCGACGAACAGGAACTTGTATTTGAAGAACGCCAGCAGGGCGAGATTGAAGACGATGCCGGCCGGCATCCAGACCGCGCGATTCTCGAACGCGAGCACCAGGCAGACATGGGTGCCGAGCACCGCGACGAGCAGCAGCGGCAGCAGCTCCGGCTGGCCGAAGCCGTAGAAGAAAACGCTCGCGGCAACGAGAAGCTGGGCCTGGAAACGGCGCAAAGGCGGAAAATAATAGGCGCCGAACACGACCGCGACGAAGACGCCGAACTGAAAGGAAGTGAATGTCATGCCGCCCCGACTGGCCCGTCCGGCATGTACCATCTTCGCCGCGGCCGTCCTAGTCTCCCTGACCGAGCGCCGTTTATTCCCTCTCCCCTTGCGGGAGCGGGCGCCTCGCGAAGCGAGGCGGGTGAGGGGCTCTCTCCGCGCGCGAATCTCTTACATTCGAACGTGTTGAAATAGCCCCTCATCCGGCGCTTCGCGCCACCTTCTCCCACAAGCGGGAGAAGGGAAGGACAGTTTCATGTGTGGGGCGAGCCTTGACCTTGCCGCCCTAATCCGCTCCTTTTGCCGCGACACAATCACTCCCAAGGGAAACGCTAGGGTAAGCCGCCATGTCTTTCGTCCTCGCCATCGACCAGGGCACCACCTCCTCGCGCGCGATCGTGTTCCGCGGCGATATCTCGATTGCTGCCAAAGCGCAGCAGGAATTCCCGCAGCATTTTCCCGCTTCGGGCTGGGTGGAGCACGAGCCGGAGGACATCTGGACCTCGACCGTGATGGTCTGCCGCGAGGCGATCGAGCAGGCCGGCATCAGCGCCAAGGACATCGCCGCGATCGGTATCACCAACCAGCGCGAGACCACCGTGGTGTGGGACCGCGCCACCGGGCAGGCCGTGCACCGCGCCATCGTCTGGCAGGATCGCCGCACCGCGGACATCTGCGCCAAACTCAAGGCGGATGGCCGCGAGGGCGTGATCTCGCAGAAGACCGGCCTGATCATCGACCCCTATTTCTCCGGCACCAAGGTCGCCTGGATTCTCGACCACGTGCCCGGCGCTCGGGCCCGTGCCGCGCGCGGCGAGTTGATGTTCGGCACGGTCGATTGCTATCTGCTCTGGCGCCTCACCGGCGGCAAGGTGCACGCCACCGACGCCACCAACGCCTCGCGCACGCTGCTGTTCAACATCCACACCGGCCAGTGGGACGATGAGCTCTTGGAGATCATCGGCGTGCCGCGCTCGATGCTGCCCGAGGTGAAGGATTCCTCCGCGCGCTTCGGCGAGAGCACGCCCGATCTGTTCGGCGGCGCCATCGCAATCTCGGGCATTGCCGGCGACCAGCAGGCCGCCACCATCGGCCAGGCCTGCTTCCGTCCCGGCATGATGAAGTCCACCTACGGCACCGGCTGCTTTGCCCTGCTCAACACCGGCACCACGCCGGTGGTGTCGAAGAACAAGCTGCTCACCACCGTCGCCTATCAGCTCGAGGGAAAACGCACCTACGCGCTGGAAGGCTCGATCTTCGTCGCGGGCTCAGCGGTGCAATGGCTGCGCGACGGCCTCGGCATCATCAAGCATGCCGCCGAGACCGGACCTCTCGCCGATCAATCCGACTCCATGCAGAGCGTCTATCTCGTCCCCGCCTTCGTCGGCATGGGCGCGCCCTATTGGAATCCGCGCGTGCGCGGCGCGCTGTTCGGTCTCACCCGCAACACCGGTCCCGCCGAGCTCGCCCATGCGGCGCTGGAAAGCGTCTGCTACCAGACCTTCGACCTCTGGGCCGCGATGCGCGCGGACTGGCCGAGGCTCGGAGACGGCCAGCGTCGTGCTCCGCGTCGACGGCGGCATGACGGCGTCGGACTGGACCATGCAGCGCCTCGCCGATCTCCTGGATGCTCCGGTCGACCGCCCGGTGATCCAGGAGACCACGGCGCTGGGCGCCGCCTATCTCGCCGGCCTCCAGGCCGGCGTCTATCCCGAGCCGACCAAATTCGCCGACAACTGGCGCCTGGAGCATCGCTTCAAGCCCGCGATGAGCCAGGCCACGCGCGAGCGGAAGCTCGCGGGATGGGCGAGGGCGGTGAAAGGCGTGCTGGCGAGCGACGAGGAAGGGTAGGCAGAGGCTCTATCCACACCGTCGTCCCTGCGAACGCAGGGACCCATACCGCGTGATCTATCCAGAGGCGAAGGTAGCGTCACCGCACTCGGAGTCTTCGCCAAACCACTCCCTGTGGTTATGGGTCCCGGATCAGCGCTCGCTACGCTCGCTTGTCCGGGACGACAGCGGAATGTGTGGTGCCAGTTCTGGCATTTCTCGCGATGAAGCAGAGCAACCAACCATGATCCTCCCCGACGGCTATTCCGACGTCCCCGCCGGCAAGATCGCCGCCGTCGTCACCCATCTGGAAATGACCGCACGGCCCGCGCGCCGTGACGATCCGCCCGGCCATTGGTCGCTGCGCAAGGTCGATGCCCCCGCACTTGCCTGGTACCGCGATCTCTTCCGCCGCGTCGGCGAGGACTGGCTGTGGTTCTCGCGTGCCCGCATGAGCAATGCGGAGGCTCGCCGCGATCATCCACGCGCCCGGCGTCGAGGTCTACGCCCTGGCCGCAGACGGCCGCGATGAAGGCCTGCTCGAGGCTCGATTTCCGCGAGCCCGGCCAATGCGAGCTGGTTTATTTCGGCGTCACCTCCGGCCTGATCGGCACCGGCGCCGCGCGCTTCCTGATGAACCGCGCGCTGGAGTTGGCGTGGTCGCGCGACGTCCGCCGCGTCTGGGTCCACACCTGCACGCTCGATCATCCCTCCGCCGTCGCGTTCTACCAGCGCTCCGGCTTCCGTCCCTTCCGCCGCCAGATCGAAATCGCCGACGACCCGAGGCTTGACGGCACGGCGTCACGCGATGCGGCGAGGCATGTGCCGGTTATCGAATAGCGCGCGACGGCCTCCCCACCGTCATTGCGAGGAGTTCTTGCGACGAAGCAATCCAGACTGCTTCCGAGGAAAGAATCTGGATTGCTTCGCTACGCTCGCAATGACGGAGTGAGGGCGGCACCGTCGCTTCCAATCGGCTCATCTAAGTAAGGCGGATGGAACGTAGCGCAATCCGGGCTTCGGCTTGTTAGAAATTTGCCAGGACGGATTGCTTCGCGGTTGATGTCAACCTACAATTGTTATTTCGAGTTTCTGCTTGAGAAGTTGATATGGCTGAATTCAACAGTTTTCTTACGGCACTGTCGGGCTTTGCTTGGCCGGCAGCACTTCTAGTAATCCTTGTATATTTCCGCAGAGAGCTACGATCCATCGCTCTGCAATTTCAGCGGCAGCTGGCGTCTGGAGCCGCGCTAAAATGGAAGGATTTTGAGTTTCGCGCGATTCAGATAGACGCGCTTGATTTGCGGAATGGCTCTGAGTACACGCAAGTCCCAGCAGACAAATTTCTGTTTGATAAGCGGCACAAGAGTTACAGAGACAACAAGAATCTATTTCTCGTTCATAGGACGCGGCCATCGGGGCAATTCCACCCATTTAACAAGCTCCCTACATACGATATCACGGTGTACCTTCTCTCCCATAAGAACTTCGGTCATTTGAACGATGTCAGGGAAGTCCAGTATTATTTTGGTCAACACTTTGGGCTCAAGCAGAATGAATATGGTACGAAGTTTGTTGTTACGAATGGGACCGACAATTTTGCCGTTCGAACGAACGCCTACGGTCCGACGTTGTGTGAAGCTCGAATTGTCTTTCACGACGGAAGCGAAACAAGTGTAAGTCGATATTTGGATTTCGAAGGTGCTGGCTACCGGTTCAGCGTCGCTACGAATGAATCAGACGCCGAAAAGATCAAATCGAGAGTAGAGGACGTGAGCGCATAATTCAAAAGGAGAGGCGATGTCGTTAAGGATGATAGACACCTTAGTGATGGTTCTTGCCGATCAGAATAGTGGAAAAAGTAATCAGATAAGATCGATTTTCGAAGAGTTCGAACTCTATCACGTCTATGGCGGCTACCCGACTTCCAAGAAGATCGCTCGCAAGCACTACGTTCATCCGGACACTGATCTGTTCTTGCGCCTATCGTCTTGGCACGAGAAAGGAGAGAGCTATTCGGATGTGAAACGTGACATCAAGAACGGTTGGGTGGACAAGCGTCGCAGGTACAAAGTGCTTGTGCCAGCGCAGATCTCTGCAACAAGTAGATTGGTTGGTGGTGAGGATCTCTTCATTCAGCTATTCTCCGATTTCGAAATTAGGCGGGCCTTTGCTGTTTGGCTAAACCCTAACCCTGCAAATAGCAGTGCGTTTGCCATAAGCAAGAGACTTGCAAGATTCATGTCTCGTCGTCGTCACGTAAGCGCATTGTCGATCGACAGCTCCGCAGCTCATCCCAGTGCTAATCCAACGAGGAATTCGATCAATTCGCGATTGCTTTCCGACCTGCTGTTTAGGATTTAGTTCGTGACCCGGATGGAGCGTAGCGTGAGCTGGGCAGCGTCCCCGGATTCCGCTAAGCTCCATCCGAGCCTCAAAACACCTCCTGCTTCCCCCGCGCCAGCGAAAACCCGCGCTGCATCGCGTTGAAGCACGTCAGCCCCGTCTGCTCCGACCGGCAGGTAAATCCGCCGCGCTGCCACACCTCGCCATAGGCGAGCACCGGCAGCGAGGCGTCCATCACGGTGTCGCCGGCGCAGATGCGTCCCGCAGCGCCCTTCGCACTCATCTCGAAGGCGTGGCCCCAGTCGAGCTCGCAATCGGCTGGCCGTCGCGGGCGCGCGTCCATGCTCATGATGTCGCAGCGGAGCACGCCTTGACCGTTGTCAGCATAGAATTGGCAGACGATATTCTTCGACGGCGTCAGGAAGCCGATCGGGAGATCCTGCGCCCGGGCGAGGCCCGAGTTGGCGAGCAGGACGAGGACGATGAATGATCGCAGATGCATGGCGAGGGCCCCGATTGGTTGTCCATTGATCCCGCTTTGTTGCGTCGCGCGCAATGCTCTTGTTCCAAGATAGATGTTGCCGTGCCCGCGCATTGGCGATGAACTACACGGCCCTGTCTTGTTCATTGACTGAGAAGAGCGAGAACCATGTTCCTGATCGGCCAATATGATTCCCCCTTCGTCCGCCGTGTCGCGATTGCGCTCAGGCTTTACGGGCTCGCCTTCGAGCACCGGCCGTGGTCGACCTTCGGCGATGCCGACAAGATCGCAGCCTACAATCCGCTGCGGCGCGTGCCGACGCTGGTGCTCGACGACAGCGAGGCGCTGATCGAAAGCATGGTCATCCTGGATTATCTCGACGAGCGCGTCGGCGACGCCAAGGCGATGCTGCCGCGCCATGGCGCGGACCGCCGCAGGCATTTGCGCATCTGCGCGCTCGCGTCCGGCCTTGGCGACAAGGCGGTGAGCCTGCTTTATGAACGCGTGCTGCGGAAGGAGCAGCTCGCGCTGTGGGTCGAGCGCTGCCAGGCGCAGATCGGCGACGTCCTCAAGGTGCTCGAGGCTGAGCGCGCCAAGGTGACGACGCCATACTGGCTGGGCGATCGGATCGGTCACGCCGACGTCGCGGTGGCCTGCGTCGTCCGCTTCACCCGCGAGGCACATCCGCAGCTGTTCGAAGCCGCGCGTTACCCGGCGCTCGCGGCCCATGCCGAGCGCTGCGAGGCGTTGCCTTCGTTCAAGGAGATCGTGCAGCCGCTGGCGCCACCGAAGGGGTGAGCCTTGTGGCGGACGCGGCCTTGGCTCGTCCCGCTGGCACGGCTCAGTGAGTAGATGCGGGCCGGGGAGACACCTCTCCCCGCAGGAGAGAGGTGAGCGAGCCAAATCTCCTCGCGCTAGGCGGCCCTGACCGAGCCGAGGAACGTGCTCACTTCGCGCTTCAGCCTGCCGCTTTCGCCGGCCAGCGATTGCGCTGCCGACAGCAAATGGGACGACGACGAGCCTGTCTCGGTCGCGCTGCGTTCCACATCGGCGATGTTGGCGGACACGAGCTGGGTGCCGTGCGCGGCCTGCTGTACGTTGCGGGCGATCTCCTGGGTGGCGGCTCCCTGCTCCTCGACCGCGGCGGCAATGGCCGAGGCAACCTCGGACAGCCGCTCGATGGTGCCGCTGATCTCCTCGATCGCGTGCACGGAGTCCCGTGTCGCGGCCTGAATGCCGGTGACCTGATGCCCGATCTCGTCGGTCGCCTTGGCAGTTTGCTCCGCCAGCGCCTTGACTTCGGTGGCGACGACCGCGAATCCGCGGCCAGCCTCGCCCGCGCGCGCCGCCTCTATCGTGGCGTTCAGCGCCAGCAGATTGGTCTGGGCGGCAATGGTGTTGATCAGCTCGACGACATCGCCGATCCGCGTGGCGGCGCTCGACAACGCGTTCACGCGATCGGTCGTGGTGCGGGCCTGGTTCACGGCTTCGCCCGCCATCCGCGCTGAGTCCTGCACGCGGCGGCTGATCTCGTTGATCGAGGACGACAGCTCCTCGGTGGAGGACGCCACCGACTGCACGTTGGTGGAGGCCTCCTCGGAAGCCGCCGCGACGTTGACGGCGAGCCTCCTCGGCCCGTTCCGCGGTGGCCGTGAGCGAGCCCGCGGCGGATTCGAGCTGCGAGGAATGGGTCGACACGGTGTCGACGATCTGGCCGACCGCCTGCTCGAAATTGTCCGCCATCCTGGACATGTCGGCCTTGCGCTGGGCCACGGCCCGGACTTCGGCTTCCTTCTGCTCGGCCTCAAGCCTCTGGCGAGCGACGGCGTTGCTCTTGAAGACCTCGACGGCCGCGGCCATCCTGCCGACCTCGTCGGCCCGGCCGATGCCCGGCACCGCGGCGTCGAGTCGGCCGTCCGCGATATCGGTCATGGCGAGCGTCATCTGCTGCAGCGGCCGCGCGATGCGCCGGGCGACGAGCGTGGAGATCACCAGAACGAACGGCAGGATCACGGCCAGGACCATCAGCGAGCGCTTCGTCGAGGTCCATTTCTGCGCCAGGAGATCGTCGATGTAGACGCCGGTGCCGATCATCCAGCCCCAGGGCGTGAAGCCCTCGACATAGCTCAGCTTGGGCTGCGCCTGCTCGGAGCCGACCTTGGGCCAGTAATAGTCGACATAGCCCTTGCCGCTGGCCCGCACCTTGTCCAGCATCTCGGTGAAGAAGCGCTTGCCGGTTTCGTCCTTGAAGTCCGTCAGCATCTGGCCAACGAGCTTCTCCGAGACCGGGTTCATCAGCAGGCGGCCTTCCAGATCCGTCATGAAGAAATAGTCGTCCTGGCCGTAGCGCAGGGTCGAGACGCGCGCGAGCGCGCGCTTTTGTGCATCGGCCATGTTCGCGCCGCTCTTCTGCGCGGTGTCATGTTCTTCCTTGAGGATGCCGAGCGCGACCTGGGCGACGTGGCGAAGTTCGAGCTGCTTCTGCTGCATCAGGTTTTCCCCGAGCTCGCGCGAATTGAGGTAGGCGACCACCAGCAGACCGATGAAGCTGAGGCCGATCAAGGCGTAGATCTTGTTGCCAATGGTCATGACGGTGCGGAACGAAGTGACGGACATAATTCCCATCCTGGTAGCCTGATGGGGTTGTTCACACCCATGCTGGCATCCGCACTGTCGAGGTGCGGCGACTCGCATTCCGATGTCGACGCTAGGCCGCGCGACTCAATGAAGGTTTAATCGGGGGTGCGTAATTCCACTGAAGTTGCCGCGCGTTATGTCGCAGCCGGCCGATGAAATGGTATCATCCTGTAGAATTTTCGCGCGAGACGCGTCGTTGAGAGTTTTGTCGTCGCGAGCCTTGCGGTCTTGAGCCTGCATTCGCGAGTCCCGCATTCGTCTGCGTCGTCGCTTCACCTGCGGCTGTTCGGTCGCGGAGCGCGCATGCCGCATCTTGCGAAGCGTCGCCTCCGTTTCAGGAGGTCGTGTCACCGCTGGCCTTCGAAGGGGTGAGGCGTCGGTGGTCTCCGGCTACCGGATCGTGGGTTGCCCGACGGGCAAAACACGCCAGTGCTGGGTCAATCCCCGGAAGTCAAAATATTCCGCTTTACCGAAATTCGGTTTCGGCGTATGTGTGACCCATCCTGATCCGGCGAAAGGGGCGGTCGTACGTCGTTTCGAACCGCGGATCGGGGAGCGGTGGACGCAGCAGCGTCGTGCACGAGAGGCGGGAGCAGGGCGGGATGAACCCCGTGAGGTCTCGGCCGCGTGCGGACGAGCGGCGCTGAAGCGTACGGCCAAATCGCGTGGTCCTGGCTGTCGTTGCTACAGCCAAGCCCTTGCGGAGGTGCACGGAGCCCAACCGGGCGAAGCGCGCCGTTCATTCGCGAGGACGAGGGAGGCCAAAGGAAAGTTCGGCTCCCGGGAGAGCGCGCCATACGCCGTCAACCACCGCGCAGGGAAGGCCGGACGTTTCGGCTTCACCTGTCATCCGTTGTGCATTTGCGTGTGCATTTCATCGCACGACGGACAAGCGGGTGCCAGCCGGCGCCCGGCCTTCCCTGCGCCCTTTCCGTGAGGGCGTGATGCGGAGAGCAAGACTCGGGCGCGGCGCGCCGCGAGGAGGCGAAGGCGTGTCTGCAGGTCACACGCAGGGGCGCGATGCCCGCCACACACCCAACTGTCATCGCCCGGCTCGACCGGGCGATCCAGTACGCCGGGACGGCAGTGACCGAATCGAGAGGCCGTACTGGATTCCCCGCCTTCGCGGGGAATGACAGCGGAGGTTGGAGGACGAGCTATCTGCCTCACATGCCGTCATTGCGAGGAGGCCGCGACAAAATTGCGTAGCAATTTTGCGCTGGTGACGAATCAATCCAGAATCTCTCCGCGGAAAGATTCCGGATTGCTTCGCCACGCTCGCAATGTCGGTGCGGAAAGAGCGGGGGACGCCTAGCCGGCGCCCGCGCGCTTCTTCTGCCAGACGAGATGCACCGCGCAGGTGCAGCCCGGCGGATGCGAGGCGAGGTCCGCGGAGGCCTCGTCGTTCGCCGGCGTTGCCGCAAAGGCCTTGTCGGTCTCTCGCGACGGGATGTAGTTCAGCACCGGTGCGAGCCAGCGCTCGGCCTCCGCCACGCTCATGCCCTTGCGCGCGGCGTAGTCCTCGACCTGGTCGCGCTCGATCTTGCCGACGCCGAAATAATAGCTCTCAGGGCTGGCGAAATAGAGCCCGGACACGCTGGAGCCCGGCCACATCGCAAAGCTCTCGGTCAGCTTCACGCCGCAGGTCGCCTCGGCATCGAGCAGCTCGAACAACGTTGCCTTTTCGGTGTGATCGGGCTGCGCGGGATAACCGGGCGCGGGGCGGATCCCGGAGTATTTCTCCAGGATCATCTCGTCGTTGGAGAGCGCCTCGTCCGGCGCATAGGCCCAGAACTCGCGGCGCACGCGGGCATGCATGCGCTCGGCAAAGGCTTCGGCCAGACGGTCGGCCAGCGCCTTACACAGGATCGAGGAGTAGTCGTCATTGGCCATCTTGAAGCGGTCGGCGACGGCGTCCTCGCCGATCCCGGCGGTGACGACGAAGCCGCCGACATAGTCGGGCACGCCCGCGGGCGCGACGAAGTCGGCGAGTGCGGCGTTGAAGCGGCCCTCGCGCTTCTCGAGCTGCTGGCGCAGCGTGTGCAGCGTCGCGATCTTCTTGGTGCGGCTCTCGTCGGCATAGAGCGCGATGTCGTCGCCTTCGGCGTTCGCCGGCCAGAAGCCGATCGTCGCGCGGGCCCGAAACCATTTCTCCTTGACGATGGTGTCGAGCATCTTGCGGGCATCGTCATAGAGCGAGCGCGCGACTTCGCCGACCTTCTCGTCCTGGAGGATCGCGGGGAAGCGGCCGGCGAGCTCCCAGGTCTGGAAGAACGGCGTCCAGTCGATGCAGTCGACCAGCTCGGCGAGATCGTAATCGTCGAAGCTCTTGATGCCGAGGAAGGTCGGCTTCACCGGCTTGTTCTTGGCAAAGTCCACCGGCACGCGGTTAGCGCGGGCGGCGGCCAGCTTCAGCCGCTTCTTGTCGGCCTGCGCGCGCAGATGCGCCTCGGAGATCTTTGCGTATTCGGCCCGCACCTCGGCCGCATAGGCCTCGCGCCTCTCCGGCGAGAGCAGCGAGGAGGCGACGCCGACGGCGCGGCTGGCGTCGTTGACGTGGACGACGGGGCCGGCGCGATAGCTCGGGTCGATCTTGACCGCCGTGTGCACGCGGCTCGTGGTGGCGCCGCCGATCAGGAGCGGCAGCTTGAGGCCCTCGCGCTGCAGTTCGCCGGCGAAGAACGCCATCTCGTCGAGCGAGGGCGTGATCAGGCCCGAGAGCCCGACGATGTCGGCCTTCTCGGCTTTCACGGTCTCGACGATCTTGGCGGCGGGCACCATCACGCCGAGGTCGATGACCTCATAATTATTGCACTGGAGCACGATGCCGACGATGTTCTTGCCGATATCGTGGACGTCGCCCTTCACCGTGGCGAGCACGATCTTGCCGGCGGACGAGTTCTGGCCGGACTCGATGCCGTTCGCAGCGTTGCGGGCCTTCTCCTCCTCCATGAACGGCATCAGCCAGGCCACCGCCTGCTTCATGACGCGCGCGGACTTCACCACCTGCGGCAAAAACATCTTGCCGTCGCCGAAGAGGTCGCCGACGACGTTCATGCCGGCCATCAGCGGGCCTTCGATGACGTCGAGCGGGCGCGAGGAATTCTTGCGGGCTTCCTCGGTGTCCTGCTCGATGAACTCGGTGATTCCATGCACCAGCGAATGCGACAGCCGCTTCTCCACCGGCCATTCGCGCCAGGCGAGATCGGCTTCCTTGGTCTGGGTCTTGTTGCCGCGGAATTTCTCGGCAAGTGCCAGCAAACGCTCGGAGGCGCCCGCGTCGCGGTTGAGGACGACGTCCTCGCAGACCTGGCGCAATTCCGGATCGATGTCGTCATAGACGATCATCTGCCCGGCATTGACGATGCCCATGTCCATGCCGGCCTTGATGGCGTGATACAGGAACACCGAGTGCATGGCCTCGCGCACCGGCTCGTTGCCGCGGAACGAGAACGACAGGTTGGAGACGCCGCCCGAGATGTGCGCGCCCGGCAGGTTCTGGCGGATCCAGCGCGTCGCCTCGATGAAATCGACGCCGTAATTGTTGTGCTCCTCGATGCCAGTCGCGATCGCGAAGACGTTCGGATCGAAGATGATGTCCTCAGGCGGGAAGCCGACGCGCTCGACGAGGATGTCGTAGGCGCGCTTGCAGATCTCGGTCTTGCGCTTGAACGTGTCGGCCTGGCCGACCTCGTCGAACGCCATCACCACCACCGCCGCGCCGTGGCGGCGGGCGATCTTGGCCTCGTGAATGAACTTCTCCTCGCCTTCCTTCATCGAGATCGAGTTGACGACCGGCTTGCCCTGCACGCATTTCAGGCCGGCCTCGATCACGGAGAATTTCGAGGAGTCCACCATCACGGGGACGCGGGCGATGTCGGGTTCGGCGGCGACGAGGTTGAGGAAGGTCACCATCGCGGCTTCGGAGTCGAGCAGGCCTTCGTCCATGTTGACGTCGATGATCTGGGCACCGTTCTCGACCTGGTCGCGCGCGACCTGCAGCGCCGCAGTGTAGTCGCCGGCCGTGATCAGCTTGCGGAATTTCGCAGAGCCCGTGACGTTGGTTCGCTCGCCGACGTTCACGAAAGGAATGGCGTCGGTCAGAATGAACGGCTCGAGGCCGGAGAGTTTCAGGCGCGGTTCGATTTCCGGCACGATGCGCGGCTTGTGCGGGGCCACCGCGGCAGCAATCGCCGCGATATGCTCCGGCGTGGTGCCGCAGCAGCCGCCGACGATGTTGACGAGGCCGGACGCAGCGAACTCGCCGACGAGGCGCGCCATGTATTCGGGCGTTTCGTCATACTGGCCGAATTCGTTGGGCAGGCCGGCGTTCGGATAGGCGCAGACCAGCGTGTCGGCGACGCGGCCGATATCGGCGATGTGCGCGCGCAAATCTTCGGCGCCGAGCGCGCAGTTGAAGCCGATGGTCACGGGCCTGGCGTGCCGCACCGAATTCCAGAACGCTTCCGGCATCTGGCCCGAAAGCAGGCGGCCGGACTTGTCGGTGATGGTGCCCGACACCATCACGGGCATGTCGATGCCGCGTTCTTCCGTGATCTCGGCAATCGCATAGAGCGCCGCCTTGGCGTTCAGCGTGTCGAAGATGGTCTCGACCAGCAGGAGGTCGACGCCGCCGTCGAGCATGCCGTTGATCTGCTCGCCATAGGATTTGCGCAAGTCGTCGAACGTGACGGCGCGGTAGCCGGGATTGGAGACGTCGGGCGAGATCGAGGCGGTGCGGTTGGTCGGGCCGATGGCGCCGGCGACGAAGCGCGGCTTGCCGTCCTCGGCCTCGACGCGGCGTGCGGCATTGCCGGCAAGGCGTGCGCCTTCGCGCGCCATTTCATACACAATGTCGGTCAGGTCGTAATCGGCCTGCGCGATCGAGGTGGTCGAGAAGGTGTTGGTCGCAACGATGTCGGCGCCGGCGCGCAGATACGCGGCGTGGATGTCCTCGATCGCCTGCGGCTGGGTCAGGATCAACAAATCGTTGTTGCCGCGCAGGTCGCGATGGAAGTCCTTGAAGCGCTCGCCGCGGAAGGCGGCCTCGTCGAACTGCAGGTTCTGGATCATCGTGCCCATGGCGCCGTCGAGCACCAGGATGCGCTCGCGGGCGGCGTTGAGAAGGGCGGTTCGCTTTTCGGAAACGGGAACGGTCATTGTCTGTTACGCAGCCTTCTGGGCGCTCTTGGCGCGGATGCCGAGCAAATGGCTGATCGCGAACACGAGATCGGCGCGGTTCATTGTGTAGAAATGGAAGGTGTCGACGCCGTGCTTGGCGAGCTTCTGCACCTGGCCGGCGGCGACGGTCGCGGCCACCAGCTTGCGGGTCTCGGCGTCTTCGTCGAGGCCTTCGAATTTCGCGGCGAACCAGTCCGGCACGGTGGTGCCGGCGCGGGTGACGAAATTGCGGGCCTGCTTGAAATTGTGCATCGGCATGATGCCCGGCACGATCGGGATGTCGATGCCACGGGCGCGGACGCGGTCGAGATAGCGGAAGTAGAGGTCGTTATCGAAGAACACTTGGGTGATCGCGCGGGTCGCGCCGGCATCCACCTTGGCCTTGAGCGTGTCGATGTCATCGTCGAAGTCCCGCGCCTCGGGGTGCTTCTCGGGATAGGCCGAGACCGACACTTCGATATCGGCGTGACGCTTCTTGATCCCCGCGACGAGACTCGGCCGAGCTCTGGTAGCCGTCGGGATGGCTCGAATAGGGCGTGCCGATGCCGCCGGCGGGATCGCCGCGCAGGCCGACGATGTGGCGGACGCCGACCTCGTGGTAGCGGTCGACGATCTCGTCGATCTCGCCGCGCGAAGCGCCGACGCAGGTCAGATGCGCGGCCGGCAGCAGCGCGGTCTCCTTCAAGATGCGCGAGATGGTGGAGTGGGTGCGCTCGCGGGTCGAGCCGCCGGCGCCGTAGGTTACCGAGACGAATTTCGGGTCGAGCGGGGCGAGCCGGTTGATGGTCTCCCAGAGATTGCGCTCCATGTCTTCCGTCTTGGGCGGAAAGAACTCGAAGGAGATCGCAGGCCGCTTCAGGTGCCCGTCTTGCCCGTCGGCTCGGGCAGGCATCGTCAGATCGGTCATGGCACCACTCACTCCAGATTTGTCGCCAAAGTCTTGTCGCCAGGGTCTTGGCGGCCGACGGTCAGGTTTCGCTTGGATGGGCAAGATAAGCCAAAGGCTTGCCAATCGACAGCCCATCAAGGGTGGGAAGTGGCCCACTTCCGCCAACAGATATGTAATTTTTGGCTATTTTCGAAAGCGAGTGGGAAATAGGTATTCTAATGAAAATCATTATAATTCATACTATTAACTCAGTTAAGGGCTGAGATCGAGGAAATTTTGAGGGTGGGCAGTTAACGGAATTTGTTATCTAGGCGTTAATTGGCCCATCGCTCACTTCGGCTCCGCTCGTGGCCCGCACACGTCAGACCTGCGCGGCGGCCCCATTGTCGCCGCTGGGCCCTCCATTAGGTTAAGCCGCCATGATCCCGCTCTCAGTCCTCGACCTCTCCGTCGTCACATCAGGCACCAAGCCCGCCGCGGCGCTGCGCAACAGCATCGACCTGGCCCGCCATGTCGACGGGCTCGGCTATGTCCGCTACTGGCTCGCCGAGCACCACAACCTCGCCTCGGTCGCGAGCCCCGCGCCCGACGTCATGATCGGCCAGATCGCGGCGGTGACGAAGCACATCCGCGTCGGCTCCGGCGGGGTGATGCTGCCCAATCACGCCCCGCTGGTCGTCGCCGAGCGCTTCAAGATGCTGGAGGCGCTGTTTCCCGGCCGCATTGACCTTGGTCTCGGCCGAGCCCCCGGCACCGACGGCGCGACGGCCTACGCGCTGCGCAGCCGGCTCGACCGCCGCGAGGGCGATGATTTCCTGGAGCGGCTGCACGAGCTGATTCTGTGGGAGACCCGCGAATTCCCCTCTGGGCACCCCTACAACAACGTCGTCGCGATGCCCGACGACACCAAGCTGCCGCCGATCTGGCTGCTCGGCTCCAGCGATTATTCCTCGGAATTGGCCGCCCAGGTCGGCATGGGCTTCGCGTTTGCCCATCACTTCGCCTCCCACGATGCGGTCGATGCGATGGTGCATTATCACAATCGCTTCCAGCCCTCGGCGTGGCGCGCGAGCCCGCATGCGATCCTCGCGGTTGCCGCCATCGCGGCCGATACCGATGAGGACGCCGAACGGCTCGCCTCGTCGTTCGACCTCAACCGGTTGCGCCGCGACCGCGGTCAATATCTGCCGCTCCCGAGCGTCGAGGAGGCGCTAGCCTATCCCTATTCCGACGCCGAGCGAACCTCGATCCTGCGCAATCGTTCGCGCCTGTTCGTCGGCAATCCAGCGACGGTGCAGAAGAAGCTGCAGCCGCTGATCGAGGCGAGCAAGCCGGACGAATTGATGGTGATCACCGCCGTGTACGATCACGCTGCGCGGAAGAAGTCGTATTCGCTGCTGGCGGAGGCGTTCGGGCTGGCGAAGAGCGCGGCATAAACCAGTCTCGTGCCCCGGACGCAGCGCAGCACGCAGTGATGCGCTGCTGAGCCGGGGCCTATGGTTGCTCCGAGGCTCGCAGTTCCTGGATCCCGGCTCGCGCTTCGCGCGTCCGGGACACGAGACTAATCCTGCTGCGCTTCGCTGAACGTCGCGCGGAACGGATGACCGGGATACACGCCGACGATACGGAATTCGCGCGAGAAGAACTTCAGCTCCTCGATCGCGAAGGCGAGGCCCTTGTCGTCGGGATGGCCGTCGACATCGGCATAAAACTGCGTGGCGAAGAAATTGCCGTCGACCATGTAGCTTTCGAGCTTGGTCATGTTGACGCCGTTGGTGGCAAAGCCGCCGAGCGCCTTGTAGAGCGCTGCGGGAAGGTTGCGCACGCGGAAGACGAACGTCGTGACCAGCGGGCCGGAGCCCTGCGCCGCCCATTTCGGCTCACGCGCCAGCACCACGAAACGCGTGGTGTTGTGCGACTCGTCCTCGATGTCCTCGGCGAGGATGTCGAGGCCGTAGATCTTGGCGGCGAGGCGCGAGGCGATCGCGGCGACCGTCTTGTCGTTGCGCTCGGAGATATCGCGGGCGCTGCCGGCGGTATCGGCATGCACGATCGGCTTGATGCCGAGCTTGCGGATGATGCGCCGGCACTGGCCCAGCGCATGAACATGGCTCTCGACGCTCTTGATGTCCTCGAGCCTGGTCCCCTTCACCGCCATCAATTGGTGCCGGACCGGGAGAAACCATTCGCCGATGATGAAGAGACCGGAGGCCGGCAGCAGATGGTGGATGTCGGCGACGCGGCCGGCCACCGAATTCTCGATCGGGATCATGCCGAGATCGGCCTCGCCCGACGAGATCGCCGACAGCGCGTCCTCGAAGGTGGCGCAGGGCATCGGCTCGGCGTCGGGATAGGCCTCGACGATAGCGATATGCGAATTGGCCCCGGGCTCGCCCTGGAATGCGATTTTCAGCTTGCTCATGCTTAGAAGTGCTCCTGCGGCGCCTTGTAGCAGCCGCTCAGGATTTGGAAAGGATGCTGCGCGCGGTTTCGAGATCGGGCGGGGTATCGACGCCGCGTGGCACGCTGTCGACGATCATGATGTCGATGCGCATGCCGGCTTCCACCGCCCGTAGCTGCTCCAGGCTTTCCTGGCGCTCCAGCGGCGAGGGCGGCAGCGATACGAACCGCTCCAGCGCAGCGCGCCGGTACGCATAAAGGCCGATGTGATGGTAGCGCGGTCCGTTGCCGTAAGGCGCGGTGGCGCGCGTGAAATAAAGTGCCCGCATCCGCCGCGGCCCGATCGGCGTGCCGATGGCCTTCACGACGCTGGGCGCGAGGTCCTCTTCCTCGGTGTGGATCTGCGATGCCAGCGTCACGATATCGACCGCGGGGTCGGCAAAGGGCGGCAGCACCTCGCGGATGGTCTGCGGCGTGATGGTCGGGAAGTCGCCCTGCAGGTTGATCACGATCTCGGCCTTGCCCTCGGGATCGAGCTTCTGCATGGCCTCGTGGATGCGGTCCGAGCCGGACGGGTGGTCGGACCGGGTCATCACGGCCTCGCCGCCATGGGCGGTGACCACGGAGGCGATCTCCGGCGTGTCGGTTGCGACCGCGACCCGGCCGATGCCGGCGGCCTCGGCGCGGCGCATCACATGCACGATCATCGGCAGGCCCGCGATATCGGCGAGCGGCTTGCCGGGCAGGCGGGTGGCGGCCATGCGGGCGGGGATCAGCACCAGGATGCGGGGGTCGATCATCGGGGTCAAAGGTCTGGGGTCAAGGGCCTGGAAACGGGGCGTTTTCCGCGCCGGGAAATGGAGTGGGGACGGGCTGCCAGCGGGGTCGCTTATACGGGTTGCCAGACCCCGGGCAAACCGATATCTCAATGGCAAAACTCGGGGAAACAATAGGGAACGTTTGATTCTCCCGAGGCTCGTCCTGGCGGCCGCCCGGCCGCTCGATTCTTCTTGCGGTGTGGGGCCTGGCCGGAAATGGACTCTTTCGAACTCAATAAGATTCTCGGTGCCGTGCTCGGCACCTGTCTCATCCTGCTGGTGACGAGCTTCACCGCGAGCGCGCTGTTCTCGCCCAAGATGCCAGAAAAGCCGGGCTTCGAGATCGCCGTGAAGGAAGAGGCCGGCCACGGCAAGGAAGGCGGCGCCGCTGCCGCAGCCGCCGAGCCGATCGAGAAGCTGCTCCAGACCGCCTCCGTCGAGAAGGGCGCGGCCGCCGCCAAGAAGTGCGGCGCCTGCCACACCTTCGAGAAGGGTGGCCCGAATCGCGTCGGTCCGAACCTCTATGGCGTCGTCGGCGAGGCAAGGGGTGAAGGCCGCAACGGCTTCAACTTCTCGGCTGCCATGAAGGCCAAGGGCGGCAGCTGGACGTTCGACGACCTCAACAAGTTCATTGCCAATCCGAAGGGCTTCATCCCCGGCACCGCGATGGGCTTCGCCGGTATCCCCAAGGATTCCGAGCGCGCCGATGTCATCGCCTATCTGAATTCGCTGTCGGAGCACCCGCAGCCGCTGCCGACGGCCTCGAAGTAAGGTCGCCAAAAACCGATTTTGGAATATGCGGCCAGGCTGAGAAGCCTGGCCGTTTGCTTATCCGGGCCTCGTGGCGAGTTTATCGGGGCGTTTGGCCGCATCCGACAGGCCGCCCGGCCTTCCAAGATGAGGAAAAAGCAACATATTCGGTCGAAACCTCGCCTATATTGGGAACTTAAAGGAGTGACCCTCCTTCCAGACAGGGATGCTGATTTGGCCATTACCCGACGCGATCTCCTGCTCACCGGCACTGCTGCCGCAGCGCTTCCCGCCCTCGGTTCCGTGGCGGGCGTTCCCGTTATCGGCGCGGCGCATGCGCAATCATCCGAGCTGCCCTGGCGCCACGCGCTGTCGCTGTTCGGGAAGGTCAAGTATCCCGCCGATTTCAAGCGCTTCGACTACGTCAATCCGGATGCGCCCAAGGGTGGCGTCGCCCGTCAGATCGCCGTCGGCACCTTCGACAATTTCAACATCGTCGTGTCGGGCGTGAAGGGGCAGATCGCCGGTGCCGTCGCGTTCATCTACGAATCCCTGACGACGGCCTCGCTCGACGAGGTCTCGACCGAATACGGCGCGCTGGCCGAGGCCGTCAGCCATCCCGACGATTTCTCCTTCGTCACCTACCGCCTGCGGCCGCAGGCCAAATGGCACGACGGCAAGCCGGTCACAGCGGATGACGTGATCTTCTCGCTCGATTCCTTCAAGAAGCACCACCCGATGTACTCGGCCTATTACAGCCACGTGGTGAAGGCCGAGAAGGTGAGCGAGCGCGAGGTGAAATTCGTTTTCGACGCGCCGGGCAATCGCGAGCTGCCGCAGATCGTCGGGCAACTCATCGTTCTGCCGAAGCATTGGTGGGAAGGGACGGACGCGCAGGGGCGCAAGCGGGATGTCTCCGCCACCACGCTCGAAGTGCCGCTCGGCTCCGGTCCCTACAAGATCAAAGACTTCGTTGCCGGGCGGTCGATCGCGCTGGAGCGCGTTAGGGATTATTGGGGGCGCGATCTGCCGGCCAATGTCGGCCGCAACAATTTCGACGAGCTGCGCTACGAATATTTCCGCGACGCCACCGTCGCGATCGAGGCGTTCAAGGCCGACCAGGTCGACTGGCGCACCGAGAACAGTGCGAAGAACTGGGCGATCGCCTACGACTTCCCGGCCGTGACTGAAAAGCGGGTAATCCTCGAGGAATTCGCCAATCGCAGCTCGGGCGTGATGCAGGCCTTCGTGCCGAACCTGCGCCGCGCCAAGTTCAGCGACCCCCGGGTGCGGCGTGCGCTCAACTACGCGTTCGACTTCGAGGAGATGAACAAGCAGATCTTCTACGGCAAGTACAAGCGCATCAGCAGCTATTTCGACGGCATCGAAGATCTGATGGCAACCGGCCTGCCGCAAGGGAAAGAGCCTCGAAATCCTCGAAACCGTTCGTGCCCAGGTGCCGCCCGATGTCTTCACCACGCCCTACACCAATCCGGTCGGCGGCAATCCGGAAGCCGTGCGCGACAATCTCCGCGAGGCACTGCGCCTGTTCAAGGAGGCCGGCTATGAGGTGCGCGACCGCAAGCTGACCGACGTCAAGACCGGCGCCCAGTTCACCCTCGAATTGCTCAATTCGGATCCGAGCTTCGAGCGGATCACGCTGTTCTACAAGCCGTCTCTGGAGCGGCTCGGCATTGCCGTCAGCGTGCGGACGGTCGATCCGACCCAGTACGAGAACAGGACGCGCGAGTGGGATTTCGACATCGTCACCAACTCCTGGCCGGAGTCGCCATCGCCGGGCAACGAGCAGCGCGAGTTCTGGTCGTCCAAGACGGCTGACATCGCAGGCTCGCGCAATCTTGCCGGCATTAAGAATCCTGCGGTCGACAAGCTGGTCGAACGGGTCATCTACGCCACGGATCGCGACGATCTCGTCGCCGCGACCAAGGCGCTGGACCGCGTGCTGCTGTGGAATCACTACGTCGTACCGCAGTGGAATTATCCAAAGCTGCGTACCGCGAGATGGGATCGTTTCGGCCGGCCGGCGGAACTGCCCAAATATGGCCTGTCCGGCTTCCCGTTCATCTGGTGGTACGACGCAGACAAGGCGGCGCGGATCGCAAAGAAGTCGTGAAGGACATTCCCCGCATGACGCAGATGTCGCGCCGTCACGTGCTGGCTTTGGGTGTCGGCGGCGCCCTTGGGGCGTCCGTCAGTGCGCCGCTCTTGCAGGGCGCGCGGGCATCGGAAGCGGGGACCGAAGCGCACGGCCTCTCGGCCTTCGGCGATCTCAAATATCCCGCCGACTTCCACCATTTCGACTACGTCAATTTGAATGCGCCAAAGGGCGGCACGTTCTCGCTGATCCCGTCGGTGCGCGCCTATAACCAGTCCTACCAGACCTTCAACTCGCTCAATGCCTTCATCCTCAAGGGCGACGGCGCACAAGGCATGGACATGACCTTCGCGCCGCTGATGGTGCGCGCGAACGACGAGCCCGATGCGATGTACGGGCTTGCCGCCAAATCCGTGCAGATCTCGCCGGACAGGCTGGTCTATCGCTTCACGATGCGGCCGGAGGCGAAATTCCACGACGGCACCAAGCTCACCGCCCACGATGCGGCGTTTTCGCTGACGGCGTTGAAGACCAAGGGACACCCCCTGATCCTCGTGCAGCTGCGTGACATGGTCAGCGCCGAAGCGGTCGACGATGCAACGCTCGTCGTCACCTTTGCCAAGGGACGGGCGCGCGATGTGCCGCTCTATGCAGCGAGCCTGCCGATCTTCTCGAAGGCGTACTACGCCTCTCGTCCCTTCGATGAATCGTCTCTCGATATTCCGCTGGGCTCGGGTCCGTACAAAGTCGGCAAGTTCGAGGTCAATCGCTACATTGAGTATGAGCGGGTCAAGGACTGGTGGGCTGCCGATCTGCCGCCTTGCCGCGGCACCTACAATTTCGATGTCGTGCGCTACGAGTTCTATCGCGATCGCGACGTGGCCTTCGAAGGGTTCACTGGCAAGAATTATCTCTATCGCGAGGAGTTCACCTCGCGCATCTGGGCGACGCGCTATGATTTCGCCGCCGTCAAGGAAGGGCGCGTCAAGCTCGAAATCGTGCCCGACGACACGCCTTCGGGGGCGCAGGGCTGGTTCATCAACACGCGACGCGAGAAATTCAGGGATCCTCGCGTGCGCGAGGCCTTGATCAATGCTTTCGACTTCGAATGGACCAACAAGACCATCATGTACGGCGCCTATGCCCGCACGGTGTCGCCGTTCCAGAATTCAGATCTCATGGCCAGCAACGGGCCGCCATCGCCTGAAGAGCTGAAGCTGCTGGAGCCATTCCGCGGCCAGGTTCCCGACGAGGTGTTCACCGCGCCATTTCTGCCGCCGGTTTCCGACGGCTCGGGGCAGGACCGCAGCCTGTTGCGCAAGGCGCAGCAACTGCTCAACGAGGCAGGTCTGCCGATCAAGGATGGCAAGCGAGTGCTGCCGAACGGAGAAGTGTTCAAGATCGAGTTCCTGGCGGAGGAGCCCTCGCTCCAGCCGCATCACGCGCCGTATATCAAGAATCTGGCAACGCTCGGCATCGAGGCGAGCCTCCGCCTCGTCGATGCCGTGCAATATCGCGCGCGCGTGGAAGATTTCGACTTCGACATGACGATCCAGCGTTTCAGCATGTCGGCGACCCCTGGCGATGCCATGCGCGCGTTCTTCTCGTCGCAGGTCGCGAACACCAAGGGCTCGTACAATCTCGCGGGCGTCGCCAGCCCGGCCATCGATGCCATGATCGAGAAGATCATGGCGGCGGACAACCGCGAGGAATTGACCGTTGCCTGCCGCGCCTTTGATCGCCTGTTCCGCGCCGGCCGTTATTGGGTGCCGCAATGGTACAACAAGACGCACCGGCTGGCTTATTGGGACCAATTCGGCCATCCGCAAAAGCTGCCGCGTTACGCCAATGGCGTCGGCGCACCCGATATCTGGTGGCATGAACCGGCCAAGGCCGCCAAACTCGAGCAGGCGAAATAATCATGAGCGCCTATATCGCCCGCCGCATCCTCCTGATGATTCCGACGCTGCTCGGAATCCTCTTCGTGTCCTTCGTCGTCGTGCAGTTCGCGCCGGGCGGCCCGGTCGAGCGCGTGATCGCGCAACTCTCGGGCGCCGATACCGGCGGCACCTCGCGCATCTCGGGCGGCGGCGACTTCGCACAGCGTGCGCCGGGGCAGTTAGGGGCCGGCGGCGACGCGATCAATTCGAAATATCGCGGCGCGCAGGGGCTGGACCCCGACTTCATCAAGAAACTGGAAAAGCAGTTCGGTTTCGACAAGCCGGCACCTGAGCGCTTTGCGTTGATGGTCTGGAATTTCGCCCGCTTCGATTTCGGCAAGAGCTATTTCCGCGATGTCAGCGTGATTCAGCTCATCAAGGAAAAGCTGCCGGTCTCGATCTCGCTCGGGATCTGGCTGACCCTGATCACCTATCTGATCTCGATTCCGCTCGGCATCCGCAAGGCGGTGAAGGACGGCACGCGCTTCGACACCTGGACGTCGACCATTCTCGTGCTGGGCTATGCCATTCCCGGCTTCCTGTTCGCGATCCTCCTGATCATCCTGTTTGCCGGCGGCTCCTTCTTCAACTGGTTCCCGCTGCGTGGACTGACCTCGGACGGCTGGTCGCAGTTTCCCTGGTACTGGAAGATCATCGACTATTTCTGGCATCTGACGCTGCCGCTGATCGCCATGGGGTTGGGTGCGTTCACCACCATGACGTTCCTGACCAAGAACTCGTTCCTGGACGAGATCCGCAAGCAATACGTGATGACCGCGCGCGCCAAGGGCTGCAGCGAGAACCGCGTGCTCTATGGGCACGTCTTCCGCAATGCGATGCTGATCGTGATCGCAGGCTTTCCCGGCACCTTCATCCACGCGTTCTTTTCGGGCTCGCTTCTGATCGAGACCATCTTCTCGCTGGACGGCCTCGGCCTGCTCAGCTTCGAAAGCGTGCTCAACCGCGATTATCCCGTGGTGTTCGGCACGCTCTACATCTTTTCGCTGGTCGGCCTCGTGATCAATCTGGTCTCCGACCTGACCTATATGTGGATCGATCCCCGAATCGATTTCGAGGCGCGGGAGGTCTGATGACGATCACCGCTCCAACACCGATCGAGACCACGACCAAGTCTCCGCTTGGCGAGATCGTTCCGATCACGCGCAAGCCCTTCGCGCCGTCGCCGCTGAACAAGCGGCGGTGGCAGAACTTCAAGGCCAATCGCCGCGGCTACTGGTCGTTCTGGATCTTCATCGCCCTGTTCGTGATCTCGCTGTTCGCGGAGCTGATCGCCAATGACCGGCCCTTTCTGATCAAGTTCGACGGCCGTCTCTACTGGCCCGCCTTCGTGACCTACTCGGAAACCACCTTCGGCGGCGACTTCGAAACCGCCGCCGACTATCGTGACCCCTACTTGCAGAAGCTGATCAAGGACAAGAACGGCAGCATCGTCTGGCCGCTGATCCGCTATTCCTACGACACCCACAATCTCGACCTGCCGACGCCGGCGCCCTCGCCGCCGACCTGGATGTTGACCGAGAAGCAGTGCCAGCCTGTCGTGGAGAAGAAGGGGCTGAAGAGCTGCCGCGACCTCGAATATAACTGGCTCGGCACCGACGATCAGGGCCGCGACGTCGTGGCGCGGTTGATCTATGGCTTCCGCATCTCGGTGCTGTTCGGTCTATGCCTCACCATCGTCTCATCCGTCGTCGGCATCGCAGCAGGCGCGGTGCAAGGTTATTTCGGCGGCCGAGTCGATCTCATCTTCCAGCGTTTCATCGAGATCTGGACGGCTATCCCCTCGCTCTATCTTCTCCTGATCCTGTCCTCGGTCCTGGTGCCCGGCTTCTTCGTGCTGCTCGGAATCCTCCTGCTGTTCTCCTGGGTCTCGCTGGTCGGTCTCGTCCGCGCCGAATTCCTGCGTGGGCGCAACTTCGAATACATCCAGGCGGCGCGAGCCCTCGGCGTTTCCAACGCGGTCATCATGTTCCGCCATTTGCTGCCGAACGCGATGGTCGCGACCATGACGTTCCTGCCGTTCATCGTGTCGAGTTCAGTGATGACTTTGACGGCGCTGGATTTCCTCGGCTTCGGCCTGCCGCCGGGATCGGCTTCGCTTGGCGAATTGCTGTCGCAGGCCAAATCCAATGTGCAGGCGCCCTGGCTCGGCTTCTCCGGCTTCTTCTCGGTGGCGATCATGCTGTCGCTGCTGATCTTCATCGGCGAAGCGGTGCGCGATGCCTTCGATCCGCGCAAGACCTTCAGGTAAGCCCATGGACGCGATCAACCAGCCCCTGCTTGCCGTTCGCGACCTCTCGGTGGCCTTCCACCAGGGTGGCGCCACCACGCTCGCGGTCGATAAGGTCTCGTTCCAGATCAAGCGCGGCGAGTGCCTGGCGCTGGTTGGCGAATCCGGCTCCGGCAAGTCGGTCAGCGCGCTGTCGATCCTGAAGCTCTTGCCCTATCCGAACGCCTCCCATCCCTCGGGCAGCATCCGCTTCAAGGGGCAGGAGCTGATCGACCGCTCCGAGCAGGAGATGCGGGAGATCAGGGGCAGCGACATCTCCATCATCTTCCAGGAGCCGATGACCTCGCTCAATCCGCTGCACACGATCGAGGCGCAGATCGGCGAGATCATCCAGCTGCACAATCCGACCAGCAATGCCCAGGCGCGCAAGCGGACGCTGGAGCTTTTGACGCAGGTCGGCATTCCCGAGCCCGAGACGCGGCTGAACAGCTATCCGCACCAGCTGTCGGGCGGCCAGCGCCAGCGCGTGATGATCGCGATGGCGCTGGCCAACGAGCCGGACCTGTTGATCGCGGACGAGCCGACCACGGCGCTCGACGTCACCGTGCAGGCGCAGATCCTGGCGCTGCTCGCCGAGATCCGCTCGCGGCTCGGCATGAGCCTGCTGTTCATCACCCACGATCTCGGCATCGTGCGCCGCATCGCCGACACCGTCTGCGTGATGAAGGGCGGTGTGATCGTCGAGCAGGGGCCGGTCGAGCAGGTCTTCAAGACGCCGAAGCATTCCTACACGCGCGATTTGCTCGCCGCGGAGCCGAAGCCCGATCCGGCGCCGCCGCAGCCGGATGCGCCGGTGGTGATGTCGGCGGACGATCTGAAGGTCTGGTTTCCAATCAAGCGCGGCCTGATGCGCAAGACGGTCGGCCACATCAAGGCGGTCGACGGTGTCAGCATCGCGGTGCGCAAGGGCGAGACGCTCGGTGTCGTCGGCGAATCCGGCTCGGGCAAGACCACGTTGGGGTTGGCGCTGCTGCGCCTGATCTCGTCGAACGGACGCATCGTGTTCCTGGGGAAAGACATCCAGGGCCTACGCTTCAAGGAGATGCGCCCGTTCCGGCGCGACATGCAGATCGTGTTCCAGGATCCGTTCGGCTCGCTCTCGCCGCGCATGTCGGTTGCCGACATCATCGCCGAAGGTCTCTCCGTGCATCAGCCGAAGCTCTCGCAAGAGGAGCGCGAGGCGCGCGTCGTCAAGGCGCTGGAAGACGTCGGGCTGAAGCCGGATACCCGTTATCGATATCCTCATGAATTTTCAGGCGGCCAGCGTCAGCGCATCTCGATTGCGCGGGCGGTGGTGCTGGAGCCGGATTTCGTCGTGTTGGACGAGCCGACCAGCGCGCTCGACATGCTGTTCCAGGCGCAGATGGTCGATCTGCTCCGCGAGCTGCAGCGCAAGCGCGAGACTCACCTACATGTTCATCTCGCACGATCTGCGCGTCGTCGCTTCGCTCGCGAGCCATCTCATCGTGATGCGCGGCGGCAAGGTGGTCGAAGAGGGACAAGCCGCGGATCTGTTCAAGAACCCGAAGACGGATTATACGCGCGCCTTGTTCGCGGCGGCGTTCCGGCTGGAGACGGCGGGCGGCGGCTCGGTCGCGACGTAGCTGCCGTCACAGCCGCTTGATCGCGATGACCTCGCTGCCGGCCGCCTTGATCCGCGCGATCGCCGGCTCGATCGGTTCGATCACCGTCGCCATGTGATGCGCGTTGGCGTGGACCATGGTGCTGCCGTCGCGGACGATCGCGACATGCCCCTTCCAGAAGATCAGGTCGCCGCGTTGCAAGCGGCTTCGCTCATGCGGCTCCAGAGCGTGGCCGAGGCTGGCCTGCTGCATGTCGCTGTCACGCGGGCAACCGGTCCCGGCTGCGGTCAACGAGACCTGGACGAGGCCGGAGCAATCGATGCCCAGACTGCTTTTGCCGCCCCAGAGATAGGGCGTGCCGACGAAGCGCTCGGCGACCGCAACGAAGTCCGGCTCGCGATGATCGAGCGGGGCGAGATGCGCCTTCGGCAGATATCGGCCGTCGCGTGTCACGGCGAAGCTGCCGTCCTCGCGCGTCACCGCGAGCCTGGATCCCATGACCAGCGTCTCGGCGGGCGGCAGCTTGATCGAGGGACCCGGGAAGGCAAACGTCCGCAGGGCGCTGACCGTGTGGGTTGGCGCAGCTGACGGCTTCACGAGAGCGGCTTCCGGCAGCCAGCCGACATATCCGTCGCCATTGAGCTGGCCCCACGCCCAGCCCTCGCCGTTGCGGTCGTAGATGGTGACGCGCTCGCCGCGCAGCGCCTCCGTCATCAGCATCGCGCTCGAGGACGACTGCTCGCGCACCGCCGCGACCGGCTCGGCCACCTCGAATTCCTCGCCGGCGACGAAGCGATCCGCCTGCACTTTTCCTTCGAGATATTTCGCGGCGAGGTCGCCCCGCGCCGGTGTTATCCTCGAATCGTATTTTGGATCATGCATAGCGCTCGCTCAGCACTTTGTAGATGGCGCGCGCGGCCTGGCACTCGCCGCCTTCGGGGCGTGCGGGCTTGGCCGACGGCGTCCAGCCGTAGATGTCGACATGGAGCCAGCTCCCGGCGTGCTCGACGAAGCGCTGCAGGAACAGCGCGCAGGTGATCGAGCCGGCAAAGCCGCCCGACGGCGCGTTGGTGATGGTGGCGGTCTTGGAGTCCAGCCACGCATCGTAAGGCGGCCACAGCGGCATGCGCCACAACGGATCGTTCTCCTTCACCGCGCAGCGCGCGACGTCGGCGGCGAGCGTCTCGTCATTGGTGTAGAAGGGCGGCAAATCCGGTCCCAGCGCGACGCGCGCGGCACCGGTGAGCGTGCCGAGATCGATCAGCAGGTCCGGCTTCTCCTCGTCGGCCAGCGCCAGCGCGTCGGCAAGCACGAGGCGGCCTTCCGCGTCGGTGTTGCCGATCTCGACCGTGATGCCCTTGCGCGAGGTGAAGACGTCGAGCGGGCGGAAGGCGTTGCCGGCGACCGCGTTCTCCACCGCCGGGATCAGCACGCGCAGCCGCACCTTCAGCTTGGCGTCCATCACCATGCGCGCCAGTGCCAGCACGTTGGCGGCGCCGCCCATGTCCTTCTTCATGATCAGCATGCCGCTCGACGGCTTCAGGTCGAGCCCGCCGGTGTCGAAGCAGACGCCCTTGCCGACCAGCGTCACCTTGGGATGATCAGGATCGCCCCAGCCGATGTCGATCAGCCGCGGTGCGCGGCTGGAGGCCATGCCGACGGCGTGGATCAGCGGGAAGTGCTTCTCCAATTCCTCGCCGATGGTACAGGCGAAGCTCGCGCCGAATTCGGCGGCGAGCGCTTGCGCCGCGGCGGCGAGCTCCTCCGGACCCATGTCGTTGGACGGCGTGTTGATGAGATCGCGTGCGAGCATCGCGGCGTCGGCGATCCGCTCGATCTCGGCCGCGTCGACGCCATCGGGCGGCACCAGGCTGACCTCTGGCCTGTCGGCCTTGCGGTAGCGCGCGAAGCGGTAGCACCCCAGTGCAAAGCAAGCGCCGCCAACCGCGCATCATGCGGCGCATTGGCGAAGCGATAAGCGCCCGGCGGCAGCAGCCCGGGCAGGGCGCCGGGCCGGAACGGATCGCGCGACCGCGCACCCTCGTCCTCGAGGCCGAACAGCACCTGCGCCAATGCGCCGTCGGGGCCGGCAGTGCCAGATAGGCGCCCGGCTTGGCAGCAAAAGCGCACGCCGTGGCGAACTGCCGTTGCTGCGGCGGCAACGCCTCGGCGATCTGATCCCAGCTCGATTTCGTGACGAAGGTGATCGGGATGGCGGTGGGTGACGTCTCGAAGACAGAAGGCATTGGCGGGTCCGGATCGTCGGATCAAACGGGTCATGCGAACGGACGAGACTTCGCAGAGTTTCGCGGCGGCTGCAATCGGCTTGGCCGTCACCGTTCGGCGAGCCGCTACTCGCGGCAAGGGGGCCATGCTAGGTTCCGGCAACGGTCTCTCGGGATGGTAATTCGGGCGGCCGGCGACAAAGCGCGCCCGGGAGGAATTGCGATGGAATTTGTGTGGAGCGTGGTCACATTCATCGGCCAGGCCATCGAGGCGATTTTCGGCTATGTCGAACACCACCACTGGATTTTCGCGCTCCTTGCCGGCGGCTACGTCTTCTATCTCCACGACCGCTCCGTCCACGCGCGGTTCGATGCGCTCGACAAGCGCGTCGACGAAATCCGCAAGCGGCTCGCCATCGAATATTGAGGCGGCACTTACCGGAGCATCTGAACGAGCAGGTGAGGGCGCTCGGCTCCGATCCCGACCCGGCGGGAGGCGCTGCCGCGAGATGGGTGGTCCGTAGCGGCATTAACCGGTCGTTAGGGTTAACAGTCTATTGCTGACGCGTTCGGCTCGATCAATCGGCTCGAGAGTCAAAGCGTCATGCGTCAACGGTTCAGTCTTGCCCGGCTTCTTGCGTCCACCTCGGTGGCCGCTACGGTTGCCATGGGCCTCGGCGGCTGCACGGCCATGTCGAAACTCTCCGACGTCACGGGCTCGATCGGCGGCCCCCGGGCCGAGGCGGCTCCCGCCGATCGCGCGCCCACCGATCCGGTACGCGCCGTCGAGGTCTATGGCGAGCGCTACCGCGCCAATCCCAAGGACGCCGACGCCGCGCTCGGCTACGGTCAGGCGCTGCGCGCCAACGGCCAGCGCGCCCAGGCCGTCGCCGTGCTCGAGCAGGCGACCATCGCAAATCCCGGCAACAAGGCTCTGCTCGCCCAGTACGGCCGCGCCCTCGCCGACAACGGCAATTTCCAGCAGGCTTACGACGTCCTGTCGAAGGCGCATTCGCCTGACAATCCGGACTGGCGCCTGCTCTCGGTGCAGGGCACTGCGCTGGACCAGATGGGCCGTCACGAGGACGCGCGCTCCTATTACGCCAGCGCGCTCAAGATCGCGCCGGGTGATCCCGGCGTGCTCTCCAATCTCGGTCTGTCCTACATGCTGTCGAGAGACCTGCCGAAGGCCGAAGAGGCGCTGCGGCAGGCCTATGCCTCCCCGCGCGCGAGCGGCCGGGTGCGGCAGAATCTCGGCCTGGTCGTCGGTCTCCAGGGCCGCTTCGCGGAAGCCGAGACCATCGTGAAGGCCGATCTGCCGCCGGATCAGGCCGCGGCCAATGTCGCCTATCTCAAGGAAATGCTGAACCGCAACGACGGTCAGCACGGCACGCCGAAGCGGATGCCGGTCGCGGCGCTCAGCCAGCGCAACTAATCAGATCCGATTCTGCCGTCCTGAGGCTTCTGGTGCGCGCATATCTCGCGCGGCTTGCGTCCGGCGTTCCCGTTACTGCATCTCGGTGATCTTGATGCCGGTCGGCCCGAGAATGACCACGAACAGCACCGGCAGGAAGAACAGGATCATCGGCACCGTCAGCTTCGGCGGCAGGGCGGCAGCCTTCTTCTCGGCTTCGGTCATGCGCATATCGCGGTTTTCCTGAGCCATGACGCGCAGGGAATGACCGAGCGGTGTGCCGTAGCGTTCCGCCTGCTGGAGCGCCAGGCAGACCGACTTGACGCCCTCGAGCCCGGTGCGCCGGGCCAGGTTTTCGTAGGCGACCTTGCGATCCTGCAGATAGGACAATTCGGCCGTCGTGAGCGTGAACTCCTCCGACAGCGCGATCGACTGGCCCACGATTTCGGTGGCGACCTTCCGGAACGCCATCTCGACCGACATGCCGGATTCGATGCAGATCAGCAGCAAATCGAGCGCATCGGGAAAGGCGCGCTTGATCGAGAGCTGGCGCTTGGAGATCGCGTTCCGCAGGAACAGCATCGGCGCCTGGAGACCGAGATAGGCGGCGCCGACGCAGATGCCGATCTTGACCGGCATCGACTGCTCCATATGCGCGATCAGGAACACATAGACGATCGAGCCGATGAACAGCACGATCGGGGCGACCATGCGGGCAAACAGGAAGGTGATGTAAGGCGCCTGGCCGCGGTAGCCGGCCATGATGAGCTTGTCCCGCGCCGCTTCCTGCGCGAGCCATTTGGTGAGGTTGAAGTCCTCGACCACCTTGGAGACGAGCTGCTTCGGCGTCTGGCGCAGCGAGACCTTTTCGTTCTTGTGGAGGCGCTCACGCTCGCGCTGGCGGATGCGCTCGCGCTCGCTCGCGACCGCCTTCATGCGCTTGGAGAGACCTTCGCCGGCGAACAGCGGCATCACCAGCGTATAGACGGTGGCGCTGGCGGCGATCGCCGCCAGCATCATGGTCATGAAGCGGACGTCATGTAGCTTCGCAACGAGAAACTCGACCATACTGCACCGTCAGAAATCGAAATTGATCATCTTCTTCATCACCATGATGCCGACCGACATCCAGACGACGCAGCCGACCAGCATCAGCTGGCCGGTGGGGTGAGTCCAAAGCAGCGAGATGTATTGGGGTGTCGTGAGATAGACGAGGAACATCACGATCGGCGGCAACGAGCCGATGATGCCGGCCGAGGCCTTGGCTTCCATCGACATGGCCTGGATCTTTTCTCTCATCTTCTTGCGGTCGCGCAGCACCTTGGAAAGGTTGCCGAGCGCTTCGGAGAGGTTGCCGCCCGACTTCTGCTGGATCGAGATCACGATGCCGAAGAAATTGGCCTCCGGCAGAGGCATGCGGTCGTAAAGCCGCGAACAGGCCTCGCCGAGCGGCATGCCGATCGCCTGCGTCTCGATGATCGCCAGGAACTCGCTGCGCAGCGGCTCGGGCGAATCGGCTGCGACGACCTTGATCGATTCGAACAGCGGCAGGCCGGCCTTGATGCCGCGAACGATCACGTCGACCGCATCGGGCAGCGCCGCCAGGAATTTGGTCTCACGCCGCTTCTTCAGGAAGCTCAGCGCCCAGCGCGGCAGGCCGAAACCGCCGGCAAAGGCGAGGCCGACGGCGCCGATCAGGCCGCCGCCGCCGAACAGGGCAGCCGCGAAGAATACGCCGGCGACGACCGCCGAGATGATCCAGAATTTCTGGGGCGTCCAATCGAGTCCCGCCTGCGACAGGCGGACGGTGAGCGGCACGCTCTTTTCCTGCAGGCGGCGCGCCTCCAGGTCCTTCAGCGTGGTCTCGACCTGCTCGCGGCGCGAACGCTGGGTCTTCTCCGCCTGGCGGATCGTGGGCGCCTCGGCGCGCGAGATCGAGGCGCGGCGGTTTTCCGCCTTTCGCTCGCCGGACAGCAGCGGATAGAGGAAAACCCAGGCGATGCCGCCGACCGCTGCGGTGGCGAGGAATGCGAGAGCGAGAACCTGCATCTTCATGGCGACCTGCTCACGTCTTCGGCGCGACTTCCGCCGCGTCCAGGGCGGCGGCAAGGCGCTTTTCGTCGCCGTAATAGCGGGCGCGTTCCCAGAACTTCGGACGGCCGATGCCGGTCGAGCGGTGGCGGCCGATGATCTTGCCGTTGGCGTCCTCACCGACCATGTCGTAGAGGAAGATGTCCTGCGTGATGATGGTGTCGCCTTCCATGCCCATCACCTCGGTGATGTGGGTGATGCGGCGCGAGCCGTCGCGCAGGCGCGCGGCCTGGACGATGACGTCGATCGAGGCGCAGATCATTTCGCGGATGGTACGCGAGGGAAGCGAGAAGCCACCCATCGTGATCATGGATTCGCAGCGCGACAGGGCTTCACGCGGGTTGTTGGCGTGCAGCGTGCCCATCGAGCCGTCATGGCCGGTGTTCATGGCCTGCAGCAGGTCGAACGCCTCGGGTCCGCGGACTTCGCCGACGATGATGCGTTCGGGGCGCATACGCAGGCAGTTGCGCACCAGTTCGCGCATGGTGACCTGACCCTCGCCCTCGATATTGGGCGGGCGGGTTTCCAGCCGCACCACGTGAGGCTGCTGGAGCTGGAGCACTCGGCGGCGTCCTCGCAGGTGATGACGCGCTCGTCGTGCTCGATGTAATTGGTCAGGCAGTTGAGCAGCGTTGTCTTGCCCGAGCCGGTACCGCCGGAGATCAGCACGTTGCAGCGGACGCGGCCGATGATCTGGAGAATTTCGGCGCCCTCCGGCGAGATCGCGCCGAACTTGACCAGCTGATCGAGCGTCAGCTTGTCCTTCTTGAATTTGCGGATGGTGAGCGTGGGGCCGTCGATCGACAGCGGCGGCACGATGGCGTTGACGCGGGAGCCGTCGGCGAGACGCGCGTCGCAGATCGGCGAGGATTCGTCGACGCGCCGACCGACCTGGCTGACGATGCGCTGGCAGATGTTGAGGAGCTGCTGGTTGTCGCGGAAGCGGATGCCGGTCTTCTGGATCTTGCCGTTGACTTCGATGAAGACGGTGTTGGCGCCGTTGACCATGATGTCGGCGATGTCGTCGCGCGACAGCAGCGGCTCGAGTGGACCGTAACCCAGAACGTCGTTGCAGATGTCGTCGAGCAGCTCTTCCTGCTCAGCGATCGACATCACGATGTTCTTGATCGCGATGATCTCGTTGACGATGTCGCGGATTTCCTCGCGTGCGGATTCGGAGTCCAGCTTGGCGAGCTGGGCGAGGTCGATCGCCTCGATCAGCGCGCCGAAGATGGTCGCCTTGACCTCGTAATAATTGTCCGAACGCCGGCTCTCCATGGCCGGAGGCGGCGGAGCCTTTGCAGGGGCAAGCGGCGGCGAGGCGACGGCCGGCGGGGGCGGGGCGCGCGACACCGTCGGCGCCGGAGCCTGGACAGGCTCGGGCGACACGGCGCCGGGCTTTGGGGCCCGAAGGTCGGTGTCTGTTCCGCTACGCTTACCGAACACTTAACAGCTCCATGCGGGGGCTTATTTTCCCCGCAACTTGTCAATCAGGGGTGAAAGCAGAGAGGACTTTTGTTTCTTGGTTTCGCTGCGGCCGGTCAGGCGCTGGGCGATCTGAAGGAACATCTCGATCGACTTGTGGTTGGCGGAAATCTCCGCGATCATCTGGCCGTTGTTGGCCGCCGAGCCGAAGATCTGGGGCTCGAACGGGATCGAGACGATCGGCTGGCTTTCGATCGCCTTGGCGAACTCCGCGGCGGCGATCTCGGGCCGTTTCGGCACGCCGACCTGGTTCAGGCAGTACAGCGGCGGCCGGTCGTTCGGCCGCGCGGCTTTCAAGAGATCGAACAGGTTCTTGGCGTTGCGCAGATTGGCGAGATCGGGGGCGGCCACGATCAGGATGTCGTCCGCTCCGATCAGCGCGCGCTTGGTCCAGCCCGACCATTGATGCGGAATGTCGAGCACGATGCAGGGCATGGTGGAGCGCAGCGTATCGAACACGGCGTCGAAGGCGTCGGTGCCGAAATCATAGACCCGGTCGAGCGTCGCCGGCGCCGCCAGCAGGCTGAGATGGTCGGTGCATTTCGACAGCAGGCGGTCGATGAAGGCGGTGTCGACGCGATCGGGCGAGAACACCGCGTCGGCGATGCCTTGCGGCGGATCCTGGTTGTAGTCGAGCCCGGCGGTGCCGAAGGCGAGGTCGAGATCGGCTACGACGGCGTCCATCGCGAGGTCGCGTGCGATCGCCCAGGCGACGTTGTGGGCGATGGTGGAGGCTCCGACGCCGCCCTTGGCGCCGACCACGGCGATGATGCGGCCGACCGCCTTGGCTTCCGGTGCCGAGAACAGGTTGCAGATCGAGCGGACGACGTCGATCGCACCGACCGGTGCGAGCACATAGTCGCTGACGCCGCGGCGCACCAGCTCGCGGTAGAGCATGACGTCGTTGATGCGGCCGATCACGACCACGCGGGTGCCGGCGTCGCAGACGGTGGCGAGCTGGTCGAGGCCGTTCAGGAGGTCGTTGCGGCCGTCGCTTTCGAGCACGATCACGTTCGGCGTGGGAGCCGAGCGGTAGGCTTCGATCGCGGCGGCCATTCCGCCCATCTGGATCTTCAGATGGGCCTTGCCGAGACGGCGATCCTCTCCGGCCGACTGGACGGCCGCAGCGGTCTCCACGGTCTCGCAAAAGGCCTGGACCGAGACGCGCGGCGCGGGCGCAATATGCTCCTCGACCGGCGGAGGCGCTGCGTCCGGCTGCTCTTCGTGTGTCTGGCGGGCGTAGCTGATCATTTGCCGGTGTCGCTGAGTTTGGCCTTGTCGGCCTCAGGATAGGTGACGGCCGTCGACGTTCCCTTGCGATACTTCTCGAAGGCGGCGGTGCGCCGTACCGTGTAGGAAGGCGTCTCGGGCCTGGGCTGCTCCAGGTCCGAACGGATTGTCGACCATGGCCGCGAGGTTGCGCTGATACGCGCAGCCGTAATTGTAATAGTCCTTGTTCTCGAACCAGCTCTTGTTCTTCATCGAAGGACCGATGTCCTCCGGCCACAGGCCGCAGGGCCCGCGACCGCGGCGATCTTGGAGTAGGTGAGCCGGATCGGCGGCAGGAAGCGCTTGTCGTCGGGCTGGTAGGGGCGGACGTTGACGCCGCGCGGCGGAACGCCTGCGCCGGCCAGCATCGCCTGGATTTCCCGCATCGTATCGGCCACCGGACGCGCATTCGGCGTGCCGGACGGCACGTCGATGCGGATGGCGCCGGTGCCTTCGTGCAGCCATGCCGATGCGACGCCCATCACGTCCGCGCGCTGGGCTGCGGTCAATCCGCCGCGGGCATGACCGACGAAGACGACGATCGAGCGGTTCTGCTCCTCGATCGCGATCGGATGGCGCTGCTTGTAATCGTCGGGAATGGAGGCGGTCACGGCTTCGTTGTGCTGGCAGCCGCCGAGCACGAGCGTCAGGCCGACGAGCGCGCCGCCGAGGCGGACGGCGCGTTTGCGAAGCTGGGGTGGTCTTGTGATCATCGTGAAGTCCCCGTTCCGCTTCAGTCGGTGATGAAGCCATAGGTGCCGCGGTAGTTCTTGGCCGGTTCGGTCCGGCCGGGCACGCCATAGATGCGGTTGATGTTGCCGATCAGCTGGGCCTGCGGATCCGCAGGCGGCGTGAAGCCGTCATCGGGCCGCGACAGGTCCTTCGGCGCCACCGCGCGAACGACATAAGGCGTCACGATCACGACCAGCTCGGTCGCGTTGTTGACGAAGTCGCGGCTGCGGAACAGCGTGCCGAGGATCGGAAGCTGCATCAGCCCCGGCAGTCCGCTGACGGCCTGCTTGGTCTGCTGCTGGATCAGGCCGGCCATCGCCATCGCGCCGCCGGAGGGAATTTCCAGTGACGTCTCCGCGCGGCGCGTCCGGATCGAGGGAACCGTCAGCGAGTTCACCGAGCTTGAGGTCACCGCCTGCGACAGGGTGATCGCGTTCTCGTTCGACAGCTCGGAGACCTCGGTCATCACGCGCAGGCTGATCTTGCCCTCGCTGAGCACCATCGGGGTGAAGTTGAGCGAGATGCCGAACTTCTTGAAGCTGATCTGGGTGGTACAGACATGGGTGGTGGGGTCGCACGCATAGCCCGCGGGAACCGGAAATTCACCGCCGGCAATGAACGTCGCCGATTCGCCGGATATCGCGGTCAGGTTCGGTTCGGCCAGCGTGCGGATCACGCCCGCGGTTTCCATTGCGCGCAGGGTGGCCTGCACCGTCGGCGCGCCGCCGAACTTGGTCGTCAGATTGTTGCCGTCGACGAGGTTCTTGCCGAGAGCCGTGAACGGATTGGAGTTGGTGAAGCTCACCACCGACGTGCCGTAGTTCAGATTGGCGGTGAGGTCGATGCCGAGCTGCTTGATGACGCTGCGCTGGACTTCCGCCACGGTCACCTTGAGCATGACCTGGTCGCGGCCGCGCACGACGATCGAGTTCAGCACCTTGTCGGAACCGCCGGCGAGGCGCGCCGCGAGGTCGTTGGCCTGCTGCGCTTCCAGGGGATTCGCCGCCGTGCCGGTGAGGACGACGCCTTCGCCCAGCCCGTCGATCTGGATGTCCGCATTGGGCAGCACCTGCTTCAGCGCGGCCCGCACGCCGTTGAGGTCGCGCTTGACCGCGATGTCGTAGGCCGCAATCTGCTGACCGGCGGAATCGAAGAACACGATGTTGGTCTGGCCGATCGCTGCGCCGATGATATAGGCGCGCTGCGCCGAGCGGACCACGGCATTGGCGATCTTGGGATCGGCGACCAGGACGTCCTTGATGTCGCGCGGCAGGTCGATCACGATGGACTTGCCGACGCCGAGCGAGAGGAAGCGTGCGTTCATCTGGCCGTCGGCCGCGGCAGGCGCCACGGGGCGGTAATCGGCGGCGACCACCGGGCTCAGCACCGGGTTGAGCGCCAGCGCCAGAGCGGCCGAAAACGACAGGGCGCGGACCATGGAGGTTCGCATCGTCGCCCAGTTCGCCCTGTTTTTCATATCGACTGTCTTCATCGTACTTTCGCCGTCTGACTCGGAATGCCGTAGCGAATGATCGAAATGCCGTCCCGCTTCTGAGCGGACTCATCGAGCGTGATTTCGCTCATCTTGGCGTCGACGAGGCTGCGCAGCGCCAGAGACAGCGTGCCGCTCTGGCGTGCCGCGGAAAGCGTCGAGGTCTGCCCGGGATTGAGGCTCGAGGGTCACGGTCTTGCCGACCACCGCGTTCTGGCCGTCCTTCTCCTTCGGAGCCTGGTCGATGGCGAGGACGCGGATATTGGTCAGGATGATCTCGGAGGTGACGATGTCGGGGGCGCCGTTGCTCTGGTCCGGGTTCTTCAGCCGGCGCGTGAGCAGGACGTCGACGCGATCGTTGGGCAGGATGAAGCCGCCGGCGCCGGTTTCCGGCGAGATTTCGGTCGAGATCGCCCGCATGCCGGTGGGAAGGATCGCCGCCATGAAGCCGGAACCTTCGGCCTTGACCAGCTTCTGATCGCGGATCGGCTCACCCTGAATGAAGGGGGCGCGGGCAATCGAGCCGGTAACCTGGGTTGCGCCGTCGGGGCGCTCGTTGCGGCGGATGAAGGTGGCGCTGGCGGTCGCGGCCGGCCAGGTCTGCCATTGCACGTCGTCCGGCTTCACGGTCTGGCCGAGGCCGATGTCGTTCTTGGCCACGAGGACGTCGACGGTCGGAAGCTGCGCGACCGGAGCAACCGGGGGCGGCGCAGAATTGTCCGAGCCGCTCGCCAGGTACGCGGCGACACCGCCGGCGCAGATGGCGACCGTCAGGACGACAATGCGTGCCCTATTCATACGCTTCACTTTCCACAAGACGCCGCGACGCTGCCGCCGCCGTAATCGGCAGTTGACCAGCTATTCGTCAAAGCATGGTTAATGAGGCGTATCTAAATCGCCTTAACGCCGGGTTTACCCGTTGCGTTCAGCGCAGCGCGAGATGGGCGAGGTCGATCGCCTTAACCCATTCGGTCTCGGGGTAGATTATCAGCGCGCCGAGCGTGAGCGCGATGCCGTAGGGGATGCCGCTCTGCTTGTCGTGCAGCCGTGCCAGCCAGGCCTGGCCCGCCAATCCGTAGGGCAGCGGCCATTGCCGGAACTGCAGCAGCAGCAGCGTCAGCGCGCCGCCGAACAGCGAGGCGTAGAGCAGGAAGTCCATCAAGGGCGTAAAGCCGAACCACAGCGCGACGGAGGCCGCGACTTTGGCGTCGCCGCCGCCCATCCAGCCCATCGCAAAGCAGGTGAAAGCCACGACCAGCAGGAGCGCGCCGGCACCGACGTGGCTCAGCATCTCGTAAGGTGCCATGCCACCGGCGAAGGCGAGGGCGAAGAAGCCTGCGACCAGCGCCAGCGACACGCGGTTCGAGATCGTCATCGTAAAGAGATCGCTCGCGGCGGCGAACGCCATCAGGGCCGGGAAGAGCAGAAGGCGCGCAAGGTCGAGGATCATGGGTTGCGTCTTGAGGCCTGGGTTTGCCGCGGGAACTGGCGTCCCCCGATGCTAGCCGGCAGTGCTAAACAAACCGACAACGGCGGTAAAAGGTGGCGCGGGGCTCAGGCCGCCGAACGCCTGCTCACCAGAGGCTGGCAATGCGCGCGGCGAGCGCAACTGTTGCGAGCAATAGCGCAAGGCAGATCCAATAGACCGGGGAGCCGGCCTGTGCCGCCCCTGCCTCGTTCGCCGCGACCGCGGCATCGGTTCTGTACTCGCGCAACGCCACTGGAACTCGCCGTCTTCAGAAAAACAAAGGCCCCGGAGGTCCGGGGCTTTTGCCGTCGTTCGTCGCTCGGCTTACTTCAGCGAAGAGCTGATCGAGGTGAACTTGGTGTTCAGCGTGGTGCCGAGATTGTTGACGACGGTGATGATGGCCAGCGCGATGCCGGCAGCGATCAGACCGTATTCGATGGCGGTGGCGCCGGATTCATCCTTCGCGAAACGTGCAATCAAGTTCTTCATGAACAAAACTCCATCTGGGGTGGGGATCGCCTCGTTCGGCGCCGTCTTTGACCCGATGACCATGAGAGCCGAGGCTCTTTCGGTAGAGTTAATTCGATCGCGCAAACCCGCTTCCGGCGCGATGCTTTCGTGCACAGTGAATTTCGCCTTAAGACGGCGGCCGCAATTCCGTTCGGTTCCAGATGCATCCGCGGCGCGGCGGCGGCTTCATCCTCCCTTAAATTTCGCGGAGTAGGCCTAAGAGGACCGGAATTCACGAAGAGAGGCGACGATGTCGAGCCTGCCCATGCTAGTCGCCCTGATGCTTGGCGAGACCATCGTGAAGGTGATCCCCGTCACCATGGCGCTTGCGGCGGTCTTCACCGTGCTCGAGCATTTCTGGGCCTGCAATCCCGGCGCGCCGTGGTGGCGCAAGCGGGAGATCATCACCGACATCTGCTATTGGTTCTTCGTTCCGGTGTTCGCCCGCACGATGCGGATCGGACTTCTGATCGTCGGCGCCGGCGTCGTCTTCAACATCCACGACGCCGACGGGCTCATCGCCTTCTACGACAACGGACACGGTCCGCTGTCGGAGCTGCCGCTGTGGGTGCAGGGTGCGCTGTTCGTGGTGCTGTCTGATTTCATGCTCTATTGGGTGCACCGGCTTTTTCACGGTGGCGGCTTCTGGAAGTATCACGCCGTCCATCATTCGTCGGTGGAGATCGGATGGATTTCCGCGGCCCGCTTCCATCCCGTCAACCTCGTGCTCGGGACGATCAGCGTCGACGTCGTGCTGCTGATGGCCGGTATCTCTCCCAACGTCATGATCTGGGTCGGCCCGTTCACCACCTTCCATTCGGCCTTCGTGCACGCGAACCTGAACTGGACCTTCGGACCGTTCAAATATTTGCTGGCGACGCCGGTGTTTCACCGTTGGCACCACACCTCGCTCCAGGAGGGCGGCAACACCAACTTCGCCGGGACATTCCCGATCTGGGACGTGCTGTTCGGCACCTTCCGCATGCCGGAGGGGAGCTGCCGCAGGATTACGGCAAGGACGAAGCGACCATGCCGCAGGAGTTCGGGGGCCAGCTGGCCTATCCGTTCCGCCACTAGGGCGGGACGATCGGGGCCAAATCTCCAGGCCGTTCAAACAATAGTCGGGGAGTTTGCGGAACGTTCATGAATTAAAGGCAGGTTAGCCGGGTCGGGCACCGGCTCCGCTGTTATCTGTTCGCTTCTGCCGGTTTGTGACGTCCCGGGGGTAAGAGTATGCGTAAAGAACTGCTGCGCCGTCATGCGCGCGTCTGTCTGCTGGTTGCGGCCGCCGTGCTGGCGTCGCCGGCTGCCGGCCTCGCCGAGTCCACCGCCGACATGATCGCCGTCAGTGTCGACCAGGCCAAGCTGGTGCGGCTGCCCGGCAAGGTGGCGACCATCGTGGTCGGCAACCCCCTGATCGCCGACGTCACGCTGCAGCCCGGCGGCATGATCGTCGTGACCGGCAAGGGCTACGGTGCCACCAATTTCATCGCGCTCGACCGGACCGGCGAGATTCTGGTCGACCGCCAGATCCAGGTGGAAGGCCCGAGCGACCGGCTCGTCACCGTCTATCGCGGCGTCGAGCGCGAGTCCTACAGCTGCGTGCCGCTTTGCCAGCGCCGGGTGACGCTCGGCGACAGTGACGCCTACTTCAACAACACGATGAGTCAGGCCGGTTCGCTCAACAGCAACGCCAGCGGCACCGCCGGCGCGGGCACCAAGTCCAACTAAGCAGATCGACGACGCCTGCTCTCGCCTTGACGTTTCGGACGTCAGGGCGAAGTCCCTGCGCGCGCCTTCGTCCGTAGTCGCACGGCGTGCAGGGTTAACGTATTCTTAACGGTGCGGTTCGCGGAGTGTGAATCGCCTGCAACACTTAAACAATCAGTTTTAGCTATTGATCGGGGCAGATGACCGCTGCTGCCGAGGGATTTCACGCGATGCCATCGCCTTCACCTGCCAGGTTCACGCTCCGCAAGGCGCTCCGCCGGTTTCGTCGCAGCCGCCGCGGCTCCGCGGCGGTCGAGTTCGCGCTGGTCGCCCCGATCTTCTTCGGCCTGCTGTTCGCCATCATCGAGACGGCGCTGGTGTTCTTCGCAGGCCAGGTGCTCGAGACCGTCACGCAGAATTCGGCGCGCGCCATTCTGACCGGCCAGGCGCAAGCGCAGGGCGGCTCGGTGGCAGCCTGCCAGACCACGCCCAACGCGGTCTCGGCTTGCGATCAGACGACCTTCAAAGCCTATGTCTGCACCCAGATTCCGGCGCTGTTCGATTGCAGCAAGCTTTTCGTCGACGTCGTGAGCACAACCTCCTTCTCGGCGCTGAGCCTGCCCAATTACGGCGACTCCTGCAGCTTCAATCCATCCGGCGTCCAATATAATCCCGGCACCGCCAGCCAGGTCGTCGTGGTCAGGATGTTCTATCAGTGGCCGCTCTTCGTCACCGGCCTCGGTTACAACATCGGCTGCAGCAGCAAGCGGCTGCTGGTGGCGACCGCGGCCTTCAAGAACGAACCCTTCTGAGGCAGATGGATTTGGACGGACCGATGCAGGCCATTGCAAATCTTTCGAGGAATGTCCGTCGCGCGGTGCGCGACTTCGTCGCCGACAAGCGCGCGCTCGCGGCGACCGAATTCGCGGTCATCGTCCCGCTGATGCTGGTGATGTTCTTCGGCACGGTCGAATTCTCGTCGGCCGTGGCGATCGATCGCAAGGTCACGCTGATCGCGCGGACGCTGTCCGATCTGACGTCGCAGTCGACGACGCTTGCCGATTCCGACATGCAGAACTCGTTCACGGCGAGCATCTCGATCATCATGCCTTACGACGCGTCGCTCGTGAAAGGCCAAATCTCGCAGATCTATATCGATGCCAACAGCGTTGCCACGGTCCAGTGGAGCAAGGCCGGCACCATTGCGAGCGGCGCCGTGCAAGCGACGCTGGCGACCTCCACGCGAAAGGCCGGCGACAAGGTGACCAGCCAGATTCCCTCGGCGTTGCTCATCCCCTCGACCTACCTCATCCTCAGCGAGGCGAATTACACCTACAAGCCGACCGTGGGCTACGTGTTGAAGTCGAGCATACTGCTGAGCGATCTGTCCTACACGCGGCCGCGCCAGGTCGCCTGCGTGCCCTATAACGGCGTGCCGTCCTCGTGCTGAGACCCCAGCGCGGGACCTGAAATGAAAAAGGCCGTGCGTTGCGCACGGCCTTCTTGTTTCTCGCGGACCGATCGGGCAGGCGCCCGACGGCTTCAGCCTGCGGAGCGGAGGTTGTCCGCTGCCGACTTGCCGGAGCGGCGGTCGGCCACGACCTCGTAGGAGATCTTCTGACCTTCACGCAGCGTGCCGAGGCCCGCGCGCTCCACGGCGCTGATGTGGACGAACACGTCCTGGCCGCCATCGTCGGGCTGAATGAAGCCGAAGCCCTTGGTTGCGTTAAACCACTTCACGGTTCCCATGCTCACGGGGGTAGTCCCTTCTTGAGATTCACAATGTGATAACCTGCTCGCGCAGGCCGGTTAGATCGAATTTTTGGAAGGGTCGTCAGCGTGTCTGAACCGGCTGTACCGGTGGATGCTAATGTCGTCCGGCCGAAAATCGATAATTTCCTTTTATCGGAATTGGGGCCCCAAAACAATCCGGGCGCGCACGAATTTTTGATCCGCCGTGACGTCCACGGCGGATCCGCATTCAGGTCGGAATTCCCACTTTCCGCTTGAGCCCCGCGATCGGTTAGCGGCGACGGAACTGGCCGCCGCGCTGTCCGGGACGGGGAGGTCCGCCGACCCCGCTCGGACGTTCGTCCTTGTGGCGGAAAATCAGCCGGCCCTTCTCGAGGTCGTAGGGCGACATCTCCACCGTCACGCGGTCGCCCGCCAGGGTCTTGATGCGGTTCTTCTTCATCTTGCCGGCGGTATAGGCAACGATCTCGTGGCCGGCGTCGAGCTGCACGCGGTAGCGGGCGTCGGGGAGGATTTCGGTGACCAGTCCTTCGAACTGGATCAGCTCTTCCTTAGCCATGTGGGTGTCTCCAGTCGTGGACTGTTAGTTCGAATGCGGATTGCGGTTCGGTCGGCCGTTGGGGCGGCTCTCGCGACGCAAAAAGGCAACGCCTTGTATTCCATCAGGCTTGCCGGCGCTATGCGCGGGACGCTGTTCCGACCGATCAGCTGGTGAGGAGTTCATCTTACCACCGGGACCGCGGCGGCGGCGAGACCCCTTGGAGGCCTTGTGGCCCTCACCGGGCCTGCCATCAACAGGTCTGCCGTCGAATTGGCGTCCGTCGCCATGCCTGCTATCGACATGCCTGCCGTCAGCGTGCCTTGCATCAGCATGCCGTCCTTCGCCTTGCCGTCCGTCACCCTGCCTGCCGGCGCTATGGTGCCGTCCGTCGGCATGCCTGTCGTCGCCACGCCGTCCCTCGCCATGCCGGGCGCCCTGCGGGCGCTGGCCCGGGCGGCCGCCCGGCCGGCCCTGGCGCTGCTGCGGCGGGGGCGGACCCGCGTCGCGGCGGCCGGCGTCGGTGCGAAGGTCCTCGCGCGGCAGTGCCACCTTGATCAGCCGCTCGATGTCGCGGAGGTAGCTGAGTTCCTCGCCGCCTGCGACCAGCGAGATCGCGGTGCCTTCGGCGCCGGCGCGCGCGGTGCGGCCGATGCGGTGCACATAGGTCTCGGGGACGTTGGGCAGGTCGAAATTGATGACGTGGCTGATGCCGTCGACGTCGATGCCACGGGCGGCAATGTCGGTGGCGACCAGGGTGCAGATCTCACCCGAGCGGAACTGGGCGAGCGTGCGCTCGCGATGGTTCTGCGACTTGTTGCCGTGGATGGCGCTGGCGGGGATGCCGGCCCTCTCGAGCGACTTCACCACCTTGTCGGCGCCGTGCTTGGTGCGGGTGAAGACCAGGGCGCGGTTGACCGGCTCGTCTTTCAGAAGCTTGGTCAGGAAGGCGGGCTTGGCTGAGAAGTCGACCTGGACGATCCGCTGGTTGATCCGCTCGGCGGTCGAGGAGACCGGGGTCACCGCGACGCGGGCGGGGTCGCGCAGCATGGCGTCGGCGAGACTCGGCAATGTCCTTCGGCATGGTGGCCGAGAAGAACAGCGTCTGGCGCTTGATCGGGAGTTTCGCGACGATTTTGCGGATGTCGTTGATGAAGCCCATGTCGAGCATGCGGTCGGCCTCGTCGAGCACGAGGAATTCGACGCTCGAGAGCTTCAGCCCGTTGCTCTGCACGAGATCGAGCAGGCGGCCGGGGGTGGCGACCAGGACGTCCACACCCTGCATCAGGGCGCGGACCTGGCGGCCCATCGGCACGCCACCGATGGCCAGCGTCGAGGACAGGCGGATGTGGCGGCCATAGGCGTTGAAGCTGTCGAGGATCTGGCCGGACAGTTCGCGGGTCGGCGAGAGCACCAGCACGCGGCAGGTCTTGGGCTGCGGCTTGATGCGGTTCTCGAGGAGGCGGTGGAGGATCGGCAGCGCGAAGGACGCGGTCTTGCCGGTTCCGGTCTGGGCGATGCCGACGACGTCGCGGCCGGTCAGCGCGATCGGAACAGTCTGGGCCTGGATGGGGGTGGGGGTGACGTAATTCTCTTCCTGAAGAGCGCGCGCGATGGGTTCGGCGAGGCCGAAATCCTGAAACGAAGTCAAAAGAGGGGTTCTTTCCATGTCAAAAGCGAGCGCCCGGCGCATCAGCGCGGCGCGCGCAAAAGGGTGTCGTGAGGACACCTGCGTGTTTGGGGTGTCGGATGGCTTGGGAGATATGGGGCAAGCCAGAGGCCCGTAGGGGGCTTAAGAACACGCGGCTCGCTACGACCCCTTGATTCGCAAGAGGTCTCGGCTGCTCATATGGAACATTGAGGGGGCGCTTTCAAGGCAAGTTCGCTCCAAATGACGATTGCGGTGCAGAAATAGTTATGCCGGAAATTTAGCCAGAACCGACAATTTGCCAAAAAAATAACCAGCCTGCCGCTTCGGCATACATTTGAGTTGCCCAAGATTTGAGCTTTCTGGTTGCGGCGAAACTTCGTTTTCGAGAGATTATATCTTAAAAATCAATGAGTTGATGAGTGCCTAGGCCATGGCACGGTTCTTGCGAATCCGTTAATCGCAGGCGGCCGTGGGGCCGTTTCGCAGCGTTTTTCACGTCTGCGTCAGGGAGATGAGACACTCATGTTTAGCAAATCTACTCACGATATAGCGGCGTCATTGAGCCGCCGCGGCGTGCTCGCCGCGACCGCCGGTCTGATGCTCGGTCTGGCTTCATTCACTGGCGCGAAAGCTGCCGACGACACCATCAAGGTCGGCGTGCTGCACTCCCTCTCCGGCACCATGGCCATCAGCGAAACGACGCTGAAGGACACCATCCTTTTCCTGATCGACGAGCAGAACAAGAAGGGCGGCGTGAACGGCAAGAAGCTCGAAGCCGTCGTCGTCGACCCCGCCTCGAACTGGCCGCTGTTCGCCGAGAAGGCGCGCGAGCTGATCACCAAGGACAAGGTCTCGGTGGTGTTCGGCTGCTGGACCTCGGTGTCGCGCAAGTCGGTTCTCCCCGTGTTCAAGGAGCTGAACAGCATCCTGTTCTACCCCGTGCAGTACGAGGGCGAGGAGAGCGAGCGCAACGTGTTCTACACGGGTGCGGCGCCGAACCAGCAGGCGATCCCCGCCGTCGACTATCTGATGAAGGAAGAGAAGGTGAAGCGCTGGGTGCTCGCGGGCACCGACTACGTCTATCCGCGCACCACCAACAAGATCCTGGAAGCCTATCTGAAGTCCAAGGGTGTCGCCCAGGAAGACATCATGATCAACTACACGCCGTTCGGTCACTCCGACTGGCAGACGATCGTGGCCGACATCAAGAAGTTCGGCTCGGCCGGCAAGAAGACCGCGGTGGTCTCGACCATCAACGGCGACGCCAACGTTCCCTTCTACAAGGAGGCTCGGCAACCAGGGCGTCAAGGCCAAGGACATCCCGGTGGTGGCGTTCTCGGTCGGTGAAGAAGAGGCTCGCCGGCATCGACACCAAGCCGCTGGTCGGCCATCTCGCCGCCTGGAACTACTTCGAGTCGATCAAGAATCCGGCGAACGAGAAGTTCATCAAGGACTGGCAGGCCTACACCAAGAATCCGAAGCGCGTGACCAACGATCCGATGGAAGCGCACGTGATCGGCTTCAACATGTGGGTGAAGGCCGTCGAGAAGGTGAAGTCGACCGATCCGGACAAGGTGATCGACGCGCTTCCCGGCATCGAGGCACCGAACCTGACCGGCGGCGTGTCGAAGATGCTGCCGAACCACCACATCACCAAGCCGGTGTTCATCGGCGAGATCAAGGGCAACGGCCAGTTCGACGTGGTCTGGAAGACCCCGAGCCTCGTTCCGGGCGACGCCTGGTCGAAGGAGCTCGACGGCTCCAAGGACCTGATCGGCGACTGGGTCGGCAAGAAGTGCGGCAACTTCAACACCAAGACCAACAAGTGCCTCGGCTCGGGTTCCTGATCCGGATCTGACGCTCCATTGCACGATCGGAGAAGGCGGCGATCCCGCCGCCTTCTCCACCATTTCTGCCGGGGTCTTTCACAGTGCCAGTCCATTTGTCCGCGCGCCTCTGCGCGCTTGCGCTCTCGTTACTTCTGATCGCGTTCGCGCTGCCGGCCTTCGCCGGTCCGTTCGAGGACGGGGTCGCCAAATTTGCCAATGACGATTTCTCCGACACGGAAGAGGCGATCGGCGCGGTCGCGAGCAGCGGCAACAAGCTGGCTTTTCCCATCATCAGCGCGCTTCAGGACGGCCGGCTGATGGCCGATCCTGACAGCAAGAAGGTTTACGTCACCGGCGCCGACGGCAAGTCGATCGATGCCGCGACCGGCGAAGCGGTGGCCAGCGTTCCCGACAGCGCGAGCGCGGTCCGCCTCAACAACCGTCTGCGCCGCAGCGTCGATGCCGCGCTCGGCGGCCTGACGTTGCAGTCGCCGGATGTGGGGACGCGCCTGCAGGCCGCGCAATCCGTTTTCAAGTCGCATGAGGAGACGGCGCTCGAGGCGGTCGATGCCGCGCTCGCCAAGGAAACCAACAGGTCGGTCAAGGCAGCGCTCGGCGACGCCCGCGCCGCCATCCTGCTGTTCAAGTCGGACGCATCCGAGGTCGAAAAGCTCGAGGCGGTCGCCACCCTCAAGAGCCGCGGCGACCAGGAGGCACTGGCACTGTTCACCGGCATGGGCGACCAGCCAGCCTCGGTGACCAAGGCTGCGGCCAGTGCAATTGGCTCGATCCAGTCCTCGCTCGCGGTCTGGTCCATGGTCCAGAACGCGTGGTACGGCCTCTCGCTAGGCTCGGTGCTGCTGCTCGCCGCGATCGGGCTCGCCATCACCTTCGGCGTGATGGGCGTCATCAACATGGCGCATGGCGAGATGGTGATGATCGGGGCCTACACGACCTTCGTGGTGCAGGAGGTGATCCGCACCCGCTATCCCGCTCTGTTCGACTATTCGCTGCTGATTGCCGTGCCGCTCGCCTTCCTCGTCGCCGGCGCCATCGGCGTCCTGATCGAGCGCAGCATCATCCGCTTCCTCTACGGCCGTCCGCTGGAGACGCTGCTTGCGACCTGGGGCCTGTCCCTGGTGCTGCAGCAGGCGGTGCGCACCATGTTCGGCCCGACCAACCGCGAGGTCGGCAATCCCTCCTGGATGAGCGGCGCCTTCGAGCTCGGCCAGATCACCATCACCTATAACCGGCTCTGGATCCTCGTGTTCACGCTCGCTGTATTCGCGATCCTGCTCGCGATGCTGCGCTACACCGCGCTCGGCCTCGAGATGCGCGCGGTGACGCAGAACCGCCGCATGGCGGCCTCGATGGGCATTGCGACCTCCCGCGTCGATGCGCTGACCTTCGGCCTCGGCTCGGGCATTGCCGGCATCGCCGGCGTGGCGCTGTCGCAGATCGACAATGTCAGCCCCAATCTCGGCCAGAGCTACATCATCGACAGCTTCATGGTCGTGGTGTTCGGCGGTGTCGGCAATCTCTGGGGCACGCTGGTCGGCGCCTTCACGCTCGGCATCGCCAACAAGTTCCTGGAGCCGGTCGCCGGCGCCGTGCTCGGCAAGATCGCGATCCTCGTTCTCATCATCCTGTTCATTCAAAAGCGCCCGCGCGGCTTGTTCGCGCTCAAGGGCCGTGCGGTGGAAGCATGACCCCTCACATGCTGACGCGATCGCTGGACCGCGGCGCGACGATCTTCCTCGCCGTCGTCGCGGCCTGCGGCATCCTCATCCCGCTCTCCAACCTGCTGCTGCCCGCGGGCTCGTTCCTGCAGGTGCCGACCTATCTGGTCGCGCTCTGGGGCAAATATGTCTGCTACGCCATTCTGGCGCTCGCGATCGACCTGATCTGGGGCTATTGCGGCATTCTCTCGCTCGGCCACGGCGCCTTCTTCGCGCTCGGCGGCTACGCGATGGGCATGTACCTGATGCGGCAGATCGGCACCCGCGGCGTCTACGGCAATCCTGTTCTGCCGGACTTCATGGTGTTCCTGAACTACTCGAAGCTGCCCTGGTACTGGTACGGCTTCGACATGTTCTGGTTTGCGGCGCTGATGGTGCTGGTCGTCCCCGGCCTGCTCGCCTTCTGCTTCGGCTGGCTCGCCTTCCGCTCCCGCGTCACCGGCGTCTATCTGTCGATCATCACGCAGGCGATGACCTACGCGCTGCTGCTCGCCTTCTTCCGCAACGATTTTGGCTTCGGCGGCAATAACGGCCTCACTGACTTCAAGGACATTCTGGGCTTCAACGTGCAGGCCGAAGGCACGCGCGCCGCGTTGTTTGCGCTGAGCTGCCTGGCACTGATCCTCGGTTTCCTGATCTGCCGGTCCATCGTCTCCTCCAAGCTCGGCAAGGTGCTGATTGCCGTGCGCGATGCGGAATCGCGCACGCGCTTCCTCGGCTACCGCGTCGAATCCTACAAGCTGTTCGTGTTCACGGTGTCGGCCTGCATGGCCGGCGTCGCCGGCGCGCTTTACGTGCCGCAGGTCGGCATCATCAATCCATCCGAGTTCGCGCCGGGCAATTCGATCGAGGCAGTGATCTGGGTCGCGGTTGGTGGTCGCGGCACGCTGATCGGCGCGGCGCTCGGAGCGGTCGTCGTCAACTACGCCAAAACGTTCTTCACATCGGGCATGCTGGCGCCGTACTGGCTGTTCATGCTGGGCGCATTGTTCATCCTGGTGACGTTGCTGCTGCCGAAGGGCATCGTCGGCACCTTCAACGCATGGTGGGACCAGACCAAGGAGAAGCGCGCCGCGAACTCCGCGAGCGTTGCCGCCGAAGACGGTGTCACCCAACCGAAGATGGCGGAGTAGGCGCACATGAACGTCATGGACAATCGCGCAACCTCCGCAATGCTCTATCTTGACGGTGTCCACGTCTCGTTCGACGGCTTCCACGCCATCAATAATCTGTCGCTGACGCTCGAGCCCGGCGAGATGCGCGCCATCATCGGCCCGAACGGCGCCGGCAAGACCACGATGATGGACATCATCACCGGCAAGACCAAGCCCGACGAGGGCACCGTGCTGTTCGACGGTGTCACGGATCTCACGCGCCTCGACGAGACCCGCATCGCCGAGGCTCGGCATCGGCCGCAAGTTCCAGAAGCCGACCGTGTTCGAGAGCCAGACGGTGCAGGACAATCTCCTGCTCGCGCTCAATGTCGATCACTCGGTCCGCGGCACGCTGTTCTGGCGCGGCAGCAAGGCCGAGTCCGAGCGTATCGACAAGGTGCTGGAGACCATCCGTCTCACCGACGCTCGCAACCGCCTCGCCGGCAGCCTCAGCCACGGCCAGAAGCAGTGGCTCGAGATCGGCATGCTGCTGGCGCAGGACCCGAAGCTGCTGCTGGTCGACGAGCCGGTCGCGGGCATGACCGACGTCGAGACGCATCTCACCGCCGAGCTGTTGAAAGAGATCAACAAGACCCACACCGTGATGGTGGTCGAGCACGACATGACGTTCGTGCGCGAGCCTCGGCGTCAAGGTCACTTGCCTGCACGAGGGCACGGTGCTCGCGGAAGGAACCATCGACCAGGTCTCGTCCAACGAGCGGGTCATCGAAGTTTATCTGGGGCGCTGAGCGATGCTTGAGGTCAAGGACATCAACCTGTTCTACGGCGCGGCACAGGCGCTGCGCGGCGTCTCGATCGCGGCCGAGCCGGGCAAGGTCACCTGCGTGCTCGGGCGCAACGGCGTCGGCAAGACCTCGCTGCTCCGCGCCATGGTCGGGCAATATCCGATCTCGTCGGGCGCGATCGTGCTCGACGGCAGCGACATCACCGCCCTGAAGCCCTATGAGCGGGCGCGCAAAGGCATTGGCTTCGTGCCGCAGGGGCGCGAGATCTTTCCGCTGCTGACGGTCGAGGAGAACCTCAAGACTGGCTTCGGCCCACTCAAGCGCGAGGACAGGAACATTCCGGACGACGTGTTCTCGCTGTTCCCGGTGCTGCAATCCATGCTCGGCCGGCGCGGCGGCGACCTCTCCGGCGGCCAGCAGCAGCAGCTCGCGATCGGCCGCGCGCTGGTGATGCGGCCAAAACTGCTGCTGCTCGACGAGCCGACCGAGGGTATCCAGCCCTCGATCATCAAGGACATCGGCCGCGCCATCTCCTATCTGCGCAACCTCGGCAACATCGCCATCGTGCTGGTCGAACAATATCTCGACTTTGCCTGCGAACTCGGCGACAGTTTCGCGGTGATGGATCGCGGCGCGGTGAAGTTCACCTGCGACCGCTCGAATCTTGACCCGGCCGAAATCAGCCGCCAGATGGCGCTGTAAGTCATTCTGACGCGGCCGGCTGGGGAGGCGGATGCGCAGCGACCTGTCAGTCACATCAGGGGTTTTCGAGGCCAACCGTGCCCGCGGCGCGGTGCGCTTCGACGTGCATGCGCGAGACGGCATGACACGGCGCGGCGTCTTGCATGAGTCCGGCTCCCTGCGCGTGCGCTTTCCCTCGCCCGAGGGCGAGGGGCTCTCCGGCGTGTTCGTCAACACGGCCGGCGGCGTCGCGGGAGGGGACAGGTTTGATGTCGGCATCGCGGCGGGCGAAGGTTCGCGGCTGACATTGACCACGGCGGCGGCCGAGAAGATCTATCGTGCACCCGGTAACGCGGCGCAGCTCAGTATCGCCTTGAAGGTCGCAGCAGACGCGCATCTCGGCTGGCTGCCGCAGGAGACCATCCTGTTCGATCGCGCCCGGGTCCACCGCCGTTTCGACATCGAGGCTCGATGATGCCGCCTCGCTCCTGCTTTGCGAAATCGTCGTGTTCGGCCGCACCGCCATGGGCGAGCGGATGCAGCAGGGCGAGTTCGTCGATCGCTGGCGGCTGCGCCGCGGCGGCAAGCTGGTGTTCGCCGAAACGATCCGGCTCGACGGCGATATCGGCGCAAAGCTTGGGCGGTCCGCCGTCGCCAAGGGCGGTGCCGCGATCGGCACGGCGCTGATCGTGCCCGGCGACGAGGCGCTGGTGGAGCGCATTCGGGAGGCCTCGGAGTCATTCTCCGGCGAGGTCGGAATCTCCGCGTGGAATGGCTTTGCAATGGCGCGGTTCTGTGCCCAAGATGCGGCGCGCTTGCGCGCCGACATGATGGCCGTACTGGCGCGCACCGGCGTAGCGCTGCCGCGGCTGTGGTTGAACTGACTGGGTGAATTGACGTGTTGAACGGAAGAGATGTCGCATGAACCTGTCTCCCCGCGAAAAGGACAAGCTTCTGATCTCGATGGCGGCGATCGTGGCCCGCCGCCGGCTGGATCGCGGCGTCAAGCTCAACCATCCCGAGGCGATCGCGATCATCTCCGACTTCATCCTCGAGGGCGCACGCGATGGCCGCACAGTCGCCGAGTTGATGCAGTCCGGCGCGCAGGTTCTCACCCGCGACCAGGTGATGCCGGGAATCCCCGAGATGATCCACGACATCCAGGTCGAGGCGACATTCCCTGACGGTACCAAGCTCGTCACCGTGCACGAACCGATCCGATAGGAGCGAAGGCATGATCCCCGGCGAACTCTTCATCCAGGACGGCGAGATCGAGGCTCAATGCCGGTCGCAAGACCGTGACGCTGACGGTCGCCAACACCGGCGACCGCCCGATCCAGGTCGGCTCGCACTACCATTTCTTCGAGACCAACCCGGCGCTGAAGTTCGACCGCAAGAAGTCCCGCGGCATGCGTCTCGACATCGCCGCCGGCACCGCCGTCCGCTTCGAACCCGGCCAGACCCGCGATGTCCAGCTCGTCGCGCTGGCGGGGAAAAAGACGATCTACGGTTTTCGCGGCGAGGTGATGGGGAAGCTGTGAGTCATGCTGCCTGCCATCCGCCTGATCTCCGAAGCCGCTGAGCTGGCCGCGCGCCGGCACAATGGCATGGCGCGGAAGGGGCGGGGGAGTGAGCCTTACATCAACCACCTCGCCGAGGTCGCGAACCTGCTGGCTACCGCGACGAACGGTGCCGATGCCGAGTTGGTCGCGGCAGGCTGGCTGCATGATGTGATCGAGGACACCGAGACGACGCGCGATGAACTGGCGAAGAAATTCTCCGAGCGCGTTGCCTCTCTCATCGTCGAATGCACCGACGACATGAGCCTTCCCAAGGCAGAGCGGCGGCGTCTGCAGGTTGTGGATGCACCGATGAAATCTGCCGGCGCCAAGCTGATCAAGATCGCCGATAAGATCAGCAATATCGGCGCGCGTATTCACTCCGACCCGAGCGCGGAGGAGCGCGGCGATCTCGCCGACTATGCCGGATGGGCCGAGCAGGTCGTTGCCGGCTGCCGCGGCGGCAATCCGTGGCTCGATACGAAATTCGACGATGCCGTGAGAGCAGCGAGGGCTTCGCTGTGAGCGACAACAAAACATTCAAACGCAAACGGGGCTTGTGATGTCCGTCAAGATGAAGCGTTCCGTCTACGCCGACATGTTCGGCCCGACCACCGGCGACAAGGTGCGGCTGGCCGACACCGATCTCATCATCGAGGTGGAAAAGGATTTCACCATCTATGGCGAGGAGGTGAAGTTCGGCGGCGGCAAGGTGATCCGCGACGGCATGGGGCAGTCGCAGGTCACCAACAAGCAGGGCGCCGCCGACACGGTCATCACCAATGCGCTGATCGTCGATCACTGGGGCATCGTGAAGGCCGACGTCGCGATCAAGGACGGCATGATCGCCGGCATCGGCAAGGCCGGCAATCCCGACATTCAGCCGGGCGTGACCATCATCATCGGTCCCGGCACCGACGTGATCGCGGGCGAAGGAAAAATCCTCACCGCCGGCGGCTTTGACAGCCATATCCATTTCATCTGCCCGCAGCAGATCGAGCATGCGCTGATGTCCGGCGTCACCTCGATGCTGGGCGGCGGCACCGGCCCGTCGCACGGCACCTTCGCGACCACCTGTACGCCGGGGCCGTGGCACATGGGGCGGATGATCCAGTCGTTCGACGCCTTCCCGGTCAATCTCGGCATCTCCGGCAAGGGCAACGCCTCACGGCCCGCAGCCCTGGTCGAGATGATCAAGGCCGGCGCCTGCGCGCTGAAGCTGCACGAGGACTGGGGCACGACGCCGGCCGCGATCGACAACTGCCTGTCGGTCGCCGACGCGCACGATATCCAGGTCATGATCCACACCGACACGCTGAACGAATCCGGCTTCGTCGAGGACACGATCAAGGCGTTCAAGGGCCGCACCATCCATGCCTTCCACACCGAGGGTGCCGGCGGCGGCCATGCCCCTGACATCATCAAGGTCGCGGGACTGAAGAACGTGCTGCCGTCGTCCACCAACCCGACGCGGCCGTTTACGCGCAACACCATCGACGAGCATCTGGACATGCTGATGGTGTGCCATCACCTCGATCCCTCCATTGCGGAAGATCTTGCCTTCGCCGAGAGCCGCATCCGCAAGGAGACCATCGCGGCCGAAGACATCCTGCACGATCTCGGCGCGCTCTCGATGATGTCGTCGGATTCGCAGGCCATGGGCCGTCTCGGCGAAGTCATCATCCGGACCTGGCAGACCGCCGACAAGATGAAGAAGCAGCGCGGGTCGCTGCCGCAGGACAAGGGCAAGGACAACGACAATTTTCGCGTCAAGCGCTACATCGCGAAATACACCATCAATCCCGCGATCGCCCATGGTGTGTCGAAGCTGATCGGCTCGGTCGAGAAGGGCAAGATGGCCGATCTCGTGCTGTGGTCGCCGGCCTTCTTCGGCGTCAAGCCGGACTGCATCGTCAAGGGCGGCACGATCGTCGCAGCGCCCATGGGCGATCCCAACGCCTCGATCCCGACGCCGCAGCCGGTGCACTATCAGCCGATGTTCGGCGCCTTCGGCAAGGCGCGCACGGCGTCTTCCGTGGTGTTTACCTCGAAGGCCGCGATCACCGGTGGGCTCGCGCGAAAGCTCGGCATCGAGAAGAAGCTCTACGCGGTCCAGAACACCCGCAGCAGGATCTCGAAGAAGAGCATGATCCACAACGACGCCACGCCCAATATCGAGGTCGATCCGGAGACCTACGAGGTGCGCGCCGACGGCGAGCTTCTTACTTGCGCGCCGGCCGAAGTGCTGCCCATGGCGCAGCGATATTTCATGTACTGAAATAGCGCCTCGACGCATGTCCCCGGCAAGCGTCCGGGGACGGCTTTTACGGTTTTGCGTTCGATCCCGCCTGGTCTAATGTCCCGCCCGGTATTGAACCCTCAGAAGAAAAGCCGGGAGGATTTCTCGTGATCTATGTCGTTGCCACCTTGACCATCAAACCCGAAACGCGCGCCGAATTCATTGCAGCGGCCACCGCCTGCATCAAGGAGACGCGGAAAGAGCCCGGCAATATCGCCTACGACCTGCACGAGAGCGTCACGGACCCTGCCAAGATGGTGTTCGTCGAGCAGTGGGAGAACGCCGAGGCGCTGGTGCCGCATCGCGCGATGGAGCACATGAAGACGTTCGGCCGCGTCGCCGTGAAGTGTTTTACGGCGCCGCCGAAGATCGAGGTGATCACGCCCGAGAAGGTCGAGACACGGTAACGAGGTAAAGCATGATCCGGGCGACGCAGGTTAAGGGACAGCACCGCTTCACGGAAGCACCGGTGGACACGGTCGTGCTCGATTTCGACGATCGGCACCGCCGCCGCATGGCGATGACGGGGACGCGCGGCCTCGAATTCCTGCTCGATCTCGAGCATGCCGTCGCGCTGCGCGGCGGCGATGCGCTGGTGCTGGAGGACGGCCGTCTGGTCGAAGTGGTTGCGGCGGCGGAGCCGTTGCTGGAGATTCGCGGCCGCGATCCGCATCACCTCATCCGCGTCGGCTGGCATCTCGGCAACCGCCATCTGCCGACCCAGATCATGGCCAAAGCCCTGCGCATTCGCCGCGATCACGTCATCGAGGCCATGGTGCAGGGCCTCGGTGCGCGCGTGATCGAGATCGAAGCGCCGTTCGATCCCGAAGGCGGCGCCTATGCCGACGCCGGCCACGCGCATGGCCACGACGACCATGCGCATCACGATCACGGTCATCATCATGACCATGATCATCATGACCACCATGACCATGATCATCAGCACCACGGCCATGCCGCTCACGACCACGGGCACGACCATCACCATCACCACGACGAGCATTGCGATCATCCCGACCATCACCACGGCCACAAGCATGCTCATGACCACAAATGAGCTGGTCGGCACCGGTGACCTCGCCGAGGGCGAGGCAGCGGCGCTGTACCGGCTGATGACCTGGCTGTCGCCGGCGTTCCCGGTCGGCGGCTTCTCCTATTCCAGCGGCATCGAATGGGCGGTCGAGGCGAACGACATCGTCGACACGGCGACGCTGGCCGACTGGCTCGACGCGATGCTCGCTGACGGCTCCGGGTTTTGCGACGCGACGTTTCTGGTCCAGGCCTATCGCGCCGCCGAGGCTGGCGAGACGACCGCTCTGAGCGAGACCGCCGAACTCGCTGCCGCCTTCGTGCCGTCGCGCGAGCGGCAGCTGGAGACGAGCTCACAGGGCCGGGCCTTCATCGACATCGCCCGCGCCGCATGGGATGCCGACGGGCTGGATGCCATGGTTGCGGCGTGCCAGACGCCACCGGTCTATCCGGTCGCGGTCGGTGTAGTCGCTGCCATGCATGGCGTGCCGCTCGCGCCGACCCTGCACGCCTTCCTGCATGCTGTCGTCTCGAACTGGATTTCCGCGGCCAGCCGCCTTGTTCCGCTCGGCCAGACCGACAGCCAGCGTGTGCTGGTGAGGCTGGAAGCCGCCGTAGCCGCCACCGCCAATCGTGCGCTGAATGCGACATTGGACGATCTCGGCAGCGCGACCTTCCGCGCCGATCTCGCCAGCCTGCGGCACGAGACCCAATATACGCGGCTGTTCCGCTCGTGAGAGCGGCGCGGCCTTCAACCCATCGAGAGCGAGTAAATCACATGTCGAAATCTCACGGGCCCTTGCGTGTCGGCGTCGGCGGCCCGGTCGGATCGGGCAAGACCGCGCTGATGGACCTGCTCTGCAAGACCATGCGCGAGCGCTACGACATCGCCGCGATCACCAACGACATCTACACCAAATGGGATGCGGAATTCCTGGTGCGCTCGGGCTCGTTGACGCCGGACCGCATTGCCGGCGTCGAGACCGGCGGCTGTCCGCACACCGCGATCCGCGAGGACGCCTCGATGAATCTCGCCGCGGTTGCGGATATGCGCGCCAAGTTTCCCGGCCTCGATCTCGTGTTGATCGAGTCCGGCGGCGACAATCTCGCTGCCACTTTTTCCCCCGAGCTGGCCGACCTCACCATCTATGTGATCGACGTGGCGGCCGGCGACAAGATCCCGTCCAAGGGCGGCCCGGGCATCACCCGATCCGATCTTCTGGTCATCAACAAGATCGACCTCGCCCCCCATGTCGGCGCCTCCCTCGAGAAGATGGACACCGATGCCCGCCGCATGCGCGGCGAGCGTCCCTTCGTCATGACCAACCTGAAGAAGAGCGAGGGACTCGACCGCATCGTCGGCTTCATCGAGGCCAAAGGTGGCTTGAAACGGGCGGGCTGACGGCGCGACGAACTGGCGCACGGGTTTTGAGCCGTTAACCTTGGCGGCCGAGCCCGCGAGGACGGAACAAATTTCGGACACGGCGATTAATTACCTCCGGTGCCCGGGACAAATCATCCCGGCCTGACCATCGGCCGGGCGGATCAAGCTTTTCAGGCGAGCCACGTTGCGTACCGATGTCTCCTCCTCCATTATCACCGTCACTGAGATTCACCCTGCTTCGGCACATGGCCGTTCGAGCGGCGTTCATATGCTCCCTGTTTATTGCCGACCTCCCGCTTTCGCCTGAGTAGTCGCGTGGTCCGGCTGGGTTTCATCATCGGTTTCATTGCTCTGCTCGGAGCCTTGCTCTCCGGGCTTGCGGCCTATCGCGTCCACGACCAGGAGCTGGCGCTGGACCGGATTGCGCTTGCGCGTGCGATCGACGTTCACGCCAGCCTGGTGCAGGATCGGCTCACCGAGCGCGAGCTGCTCGCGCGTGTCGCCTCAGGCCTGTTCCGCGCGCCATCGGTGATCAAGCCGAACATGCTGGAGCCGCTGCGCTCTGCCATCTACGCCTTCAAGACGGATTTCGTGGTGGCCGGCTGGATCGCCCGGATAAAGCCGGATGAGCTGACCGCGGCGCAGGCGGCCATCGGGGGCGCGGGCTTCCCGAATCCGAAGATCCGCAGCTATGACGACAAGCCGATCAATCCGGCCGACATCACCGGGCCGATCGACGTGCTGCTGGATCTCGAGCCGCGTAGTGACGAGACCAAGGCGCTGCCGGGCCGCAGCTATGATCAGGATCAGGTTCGCAGCGCCATGCTGACGCGCGCCCGGACCGAGAAGAGGTCGGTGGCTTCGGACCCGATCAGGCTGCTGCGCGGAAACGGACCGGTCGGGATCATCGTGGCGGCGCCCGTCATCCCCGAGGGGGCAACGGAGCCGGCCGGGTTCGTCACGTTTTCCTACGAGCCTCGCCTCGCTCATGCTGACCAACGACGACATGTCGTTGTTCTCGGTCGCGCTGAAGGATCCACGCAAGGAAGGCGGCGAGCTGATCGCCAACGACCAGGGCGTGGTCTCGACGCGCGTGCTGGCGGCGGACGGGTCGGCACCGTCCGCGACGCGCACGGTGAGCTTCGGTGGCCGCGACTGGCAACTCGGTTATTACGCGAAATCCAACTCGGTGCGCCGCGCGGAGCAGACCGCGATCATCGTGGCGGCGATCGGCTTTGCGATCACGGCGATGGTGTGCGGTCTGTTCGGTTATGTCGCCTACAACAATTTGCGGCTGAGCCGGGAAATCCAGGTCCGCATCGGCTTCGAGCGCCGGCTCACCGCTGTGATCGACGAGGCTCAATCACCGGGTCAAGAACATCCTGGCGGTGATCCAGTCGATCGTGACGCGCACTCTACGCCATGGTGCGGACATCGACGTCGCCCGCGAGCTTCTGATCGGCCGCATCCACGCCATGTCCAACGTGGTCTCGCTGCTCAGCGAGAGCCAGTGGCAGGGCGTCAAGCTGAAGGGCCTGTTCGAGGCGCGGGCCATCCCGCATGCCGACCGCATCGCCGTGAGCGGGCCCGATATCGCGGTCAGCGCGCGCGCGGCGCAAAGCCTCTCGCTGCTGTTCTTCGAACTCGCCTCGCATTCCGACGAGGGCCTGTCGCTGGTCGGAAAGCATCCGCACATCACCGCGAGCTGGACGGTGACGGCCGAGGGGGCCGACGAGGTCTTCCATTTCCGCTGGGAGGAGTTCAACACCAGCGAGGCAACGCGCCGCCCCGATTCCGATTTTGGCCTGATCCTGCTCGACCGCGTCGCCCCGAGGCGCTCGGCGGCACCGCCAAGCGCTATTTCACCGACGTCTCTTACGTCTATGAGCTGACTGCGCCGATGGAGACGGTGGTCGACATGACCGAACGCGATCGCACCGACAAGATCTCGGCTCCGGTGCGGCCTGCGCGCTAGAGGCCGCCTCCAGCGTCGGGCCCAAACACTTGACCTAAGCCTTGGGCCGCAACACCAGGTCGACCAGATTGCGGGCGTAGCTCGGCGTGATCGGCGCGATGCCGAAGACGTAGCGGTAGAACAGGCCGCCATAGATCGCGTCGTAGAGATCTTCGGCCGGCCCTTCCGCCGAAATGCTGCCGTCGTTCTGGCCCGCGGCAATCATCTCCACCAGCGCCTCGCGCCGGAATTGCAGATAGCGGGTGTAGAACAGTTCGGCGGAGCCGGTCTTGGAGATGCATTCGGAGATGACGGCGAGCTGGACCTTGCCGAATTCGCCCTGAAGCGCCTCGGCATAGGCCGTGGCGTGGCGGCGGGCACGCGCCGCCGGGCTACCGGCGCTCTCCGGGGGCAGCGGCAGCATCTGCGCGGCATGTTGAAGAAAGGCGTCGATCAGGAGTGCCTCGCGAGACGGCCACCATTTGTAGATCGTCATCTTGGAGACGCTGGAATGGCGCGCGATTGCGTCAATGGTGGTGGCGGCAAGGCCCGTGGAGGCCATCAGCACATAGGCGCTGTCGAGAATGGCGTTGCTGGTCTCGACCGATCGTGGCCGGCCGCGCCGGGGGCGCTGTCGGCCCCGTCACCCCCGCCATTCGCCGTCACCACTCAGCTCTCCTCGCACAGCCCGCTTCTGCTCCGGGATAGCGTAGCCTCGGCGGCCGGCCTAGGGAAATCGCGACGGCTAAGCCTGCTGCCGCAACGCCGCCGGCAGGTCCTGCCATTTCGACCATGCGATATAGTAGGCTACCGCGGTCATTGCGGTGAACCCGGCGAGGCTCACCACGATCTGCATCACGACCAGATTGGCGCTGGTGATCAGGATGAGATGGCCGGCGAAGGACAGGAACACGCCGACGCAAAACACGGCGAGCCATTCCTCGCCGCATTTGATGACCGCCTGCAGCGGCTTCAGCCGCAGGCCGGGGTGATCGGCCGGGATGAGATGTGTCGCCAGCAGGGCGAGCGCGAGGAAGTGGACCACGCGATAGGGCGCGAGGTCTTCCTTGTCGGTCGGTGCGATGCTATCGAGCAGAACATCCGGCAGGTAAGCGGACAACGTCGGCGAATGGCGCAGCAAGGTGACGGCCATGGCGAATGCAAGATAGCTCCCGGCGAGGATCCGCAGCCAGCCCATCTCGCGTAGCACGCGTCCCGATGCGCCCGTCACGGCGAACCAGCCTCCGAGCACCATCAGCATCTGCCAGCACAGCGGATTGAAGGTCCATTCCTGGTCCGGATAGACCCGGAAATTCCAGTCGAACCAGCGCGCAACCAGATAAAGCGCCACCGATGCCGCCAGCGTCACGTTGGGCCGCCGCAACAGGCCCCACAGCGCGAACGGAAAGAAGGCCATCAGCGGGATCATCAATTGCAGGAGATCGAGGTTCAGCGGCTCCTCCTGGAGCACGAGGCCGCGAACCAGGATGCGCAGCGGGTGCTCGAGAATCCCGGAAATATTGTACTCGTGGATGATTTCCGGGGCCATCGACTGCGAGGCGACGTAGGCGATGGTGTCGATATAGATCACGAACAGCACGACATAGGCGGCATAGAGCCGCCAGACGCGGCGGAAGATGCGCGTGGCGGCGACGAGATAGCCGCGCTCGAGCGCGATGCGGCCGTGAATGATCGCAACACCGTACCCCACCACGAACACGAACAGGTCGGCGGCGCCGCTGAAGCCGAAGTTGCGCAGCGTCAGCAGGTTGACGATGTTGTGGGGGATGTGGTCGACGAACACCGACCAATTGGCGATGCCGAGCGTCAAATACAGCCGGGCGTCATGATGGAACGCGGCAAGGTTCGCCTGGACGGATGGTTTCATTGAGTAGAATAGCTTTGAGAATCAGGATGGTGCTTTTAGCGGCAACCGCCTGCCCGTCCGAGTAGCGTTTGCGTGAGCAGGGCCGGACGCCAGAATTTCGCAGCGTCGGCCAATGGATACCGCCCTGCGCCCGCTGGTGTCGTCCCAAGCAGGTTTTTCTGACGTGACCTGGTCCTCATTCGGCCGGTTCGGCCGATACCTCGTCGGACACGCCGGCGCGGCTCGCCATGATGCCGAGGGCAACGCCGCCGATCGCCAGGATCGGCAGCAGCCGCTTGATTCCGATGGCGCGCGCGATCTGAAGCCCGGTGGCGAGCAGCATGGGGTCGGCGAGCATGCTTTGCGCAGCCGACTTCGCGGCACGCTCGGCCGCGATTTGGGCTTGCTTGCGCAGCTCCCGCTTGTAGGCCCAATAGCTCACCGCCGCGACCAGGGTGAGGAGAAAGAAGACGCCGGCGCCGGCGAGGCAGGCTTGCACCGGACCATACTTGTCGAGCACGGAGATGAAGGCCGCCGCGCAAAGGAAGCACGTGGTGATGAACAAGGCGAACGCCGCGCCTGCTGCCAGGGAGGTCAGGCGCACAGTGGTGCCGGTGGATGCACTGAGTCCGTCGATGATGCGCTGAAACATGGCTTTGCTCCTCAGATCCCCACAAGCCGTATCGTCCACCAGCCGGCATCGGCGGCGCCAGCAGCGCCGCCGTCTTAACCTCTGTTCGTGCGTCCTACCGGCGCCAGGCAGCGCCGATCAGGAAGCCGATCCCGAGCGCGAGGCCGACCGTCGCCAGCGGCCGCTGCGTGATCGCGTCTTCGAGCGTCTCCTCGACCGATCCGTAGGCCTCGTGGGCCGCGTCCATCATCGCACTGCCGCGGTCCGACATGTCGTCCATCGCGGTGTCCATGTTCTCGCGCGCCTGGCGGTAGCCGCGGCGGGCCTGCCGGCTCGTAGAGCTGGCGAAGGTGTTGAGCGCATCGGTGATCTGGTCGGTGAGGGCGGCGATATCGCTTTTCACGGCTGCTACATCCTTTTCAAGGCGTTCTCTGGTGGCTTTGTCGGTCCAGTCTCTCATCCCGGCTTCGGCATTCGTCGTGGACATCGGGAGCTCCGAACTGTTGCGGCTGAGATAGCCGGAAAACGTTTCGTCACCGGGGAAGTTCCGTTCATGGAAACCGCTCAGCCCTGCGGAAGCTGCGGCGCATCCGTCGGCAACAGATGCTCCTTCAGGATCAGCGCGACGATCAGGAGCGGGGACGACAGGAAGGCGCCCATCGGGCCCCAGAGCCAGGTCCAGAACGCGAGCGCGAGCAGCACGGCGAGCGCATTCAGCGCCAGCCGTCGTCCGATGATCGTCGGCGTGACGAAGTGTCCCTCCAGGAATGTGATGCCGCCGAAGGCGAGCGCCGCCACCAGGCCGCCGCCGAGGGTCGGGAAGGCGACTACCCCTACCACCACCAGAACCGCGAACATCGCGACCGGCCCGATGATCGGGATGAAGTTGAGGGTTGCCGCGAGCGCGCCGAGCCCTCCCGCGTTTGGCATGCCGGTGACCGCACAGACGATGCCGGTGGCAACGCCGACGCCCACATTGATGATCGTGACGGTCAGGAGGTAGTTGCCGAGATGGACCTCGATCTCGTTGAGGATCCGGAGCGTGCGCAGCCGCGCGTTGCGGTCGCTGAAGGTCATGATCAAAGCCCGGCGCAGCTCGCCCCAGCTCGCCACGAACAGGATCAGGGTCGCGAAGAACAGCAGGAATTCGGCGAAGGTCGGTGACAGGAATTCCAGTGTCGGCTGCACCCACTCGAACTTCGGCAGCTGGAAGTCCGGCAACCCCTCCGAGCCGCCGACCATGGTTTGCAGCTCGCGCCACAACGCCAGCGGCCGGTCGAACACGTGCAGCTTTTCCTTCAATTGCCCGCCGAGCCTCCGGCAGGCGCGTACTGTATTCGATGACTGGGGAGGCGATCAGCGCGACGACGAAGGCAACCACGGCCGTCACCGCAATCACGATCAGGATGGCACCGAGGCTGCGCGGGACCTTCCTCCGCTCGAGGAAGCTTGCGGCGGGGGACAGCATGGTGCCGGTGACGAAGGCCATCACGACAGGCAGGAAGAACGCCTTGCCGACATAGAGAACGGTGACGATGGCGATCAGCAGGAGCCCGGCCAGCGCGAAGGCCACGAACTCCGTGCGGCGGATCACCGGCGGCTGCTCAGTATGGCTGTCGGGAAGCGGGTCGCCTTCGCCGTGGCCGGGGGTCAGACGTTCACTGGGAAGGACGCGCACAATCTCTCTCCCGCACGGAAGCCTGCTCCGCGCGCCCGTTCTAAGACCGATAATGCGCGACCGCCCTGCGGGTTCCATCGCGGCTTCGTGAACGATTGCTCGCTTGACTGTGACACGGCCGCCGCTCCCTGCGCCGGAACTTGCGGCGCCCTCGCGGAGTTCATTGGGCAGCGCATCACCCTGATGCTCACATCTCACGGGGCAGCACATGACAAAGTTCTCTGCAGTCCGCCGCAGCTTTTCGCCGCGCGCCGTCACCGCCTTCGCCTTTGCAACCGCTCTGCTGGCCGTGCCGTTTGGCGGCGCCAGCGCGCAGAGCTTCGGCTATGCGCCCATGCAGCCACAGGGCTATTCGCAGGATCCGTCCTACGCGCAAGGCGCAGTCAACGAGGCTCCGCAGGCGGCCGACGAGGATGCCCAACTGCCCGATCGCCTGCGCAAGCAGGTCGTCGGCTTCGATCGCAGCGAGCCGGCCGGCACCATCGTGATCGACACCAACAACACCTATCTCTACTACGTGCTCGGCAACGGCCGGGCCATTCGCTACGGCGTCGGCGTCGGCCGCGATGGCTTCACCTGGTCGGGCGTGCAGAGCGTCAGCCGCAAGGCGGAGTGGCCGGATTGGCATCCGCCGGCAGAAATGATCGCACGGCAGCCTTATCTGCCGCGCTTCGTTGCCGGCGGCCCCGGCAATCCGCTCGGCGCGCGGGCGATGTATCTCGGCTCCAGCGAATACCGCATTCACGGCACCAACGATCCCTCCACGATCGGCAAGTTCGTTTCCTCCGGCTGCATCCGCATGACCAACGAGGACGTCACCGACCTGTTCGGCCGCGTCAATGTCGGCGCCAAGGTCGTGGTGCTGCCGAAGAATGCGCCGCTGATGGCCAAGGGTGGCGACCCCGTGCGCAAGCGCCCGGTCGTGACGACGCTGCCCTCGGGCCGGCAGGCCCTGAACATTTCGGCGTCGTCGGCGGTGAACTAGGAGTTCGGTGAGGTCCCATGAGTAAACGCTCGATCGGCAAACTGACCCTCGGCGCGGCGGCAATGCTCGCCGTCACCGTCTCGGGTCTTGTGCTGGCGCCGTCGGCGCATGCGGAAGATTTCTTCTCGGCACTGTTCGGCGGCTTCCGGATGCGGCCGCCGCCGGAGATCCGGACGCCTTTCGCCAACGACGACATGCCTCGCTATGAGGTGCCACGACAGCGCGCTTCCTACGGCGGCGGCACGGCCTATTGCGTGCGTGGCTGCGATGGCCGCTATTTCCCGGCGCAAGGCAACGACGCCGAGAGCAAGGCGCAATCCTGCAAGAGCTTCTGTCCGACGTCAGAGACCTCGCTGGTCTATGGCGGCAACATCGACGACGCCACGACCGACAAGGGCAAGGCCTATTCCGAGCTGCCCAACGCGTATCGTTATCGCAACGAGATCGTCGCGGGCTGCACCTGCAATGGCAAGGATCCGGTTGGGCTCGCTCAGGTCAAGGTCGACGACGATCCCACGCTGCGCAAGGGCGACATCGTCGCCGGCGCCGAGGGTCTCGTGGTAGCCAACCGCAATGCCAACGATCGCCGCGGCGTCGCGATGAATTTCTCGCCGCTGCCGGACTCGGTACGCGCCAGATTCCGCCAGGTGCCGGTCGTGGCGAAGGAGTAGCGGCACATTTCAACGAGGCGCGGCGCCGTTGCGCCGCTCTCAGCTGTTGTCCCTACGCCGCGCGGATCTTGCCCAAGAAGTCGCTGACCTGGTGGCCGAGCTGGCGGCTCTGGGTCTCCAGCGTCTCTGAGGCCTGCTTGACGTTGTCCGCGGCGCCCGCGGCTGTGTCGGCGTCGGCTTTCACGCCGGTGATGTTGTCCGAGACGTTCTTGGTGCCTTGCGCCGCATATTGCGTGCTGCGGGTGATCTCCTGGGTCGCCGCGCCCTGCTCCTGCACGGCGGCGGCGATCGCGGTGGCGACCTCGTTGACCTCGCCGATGATGCCGCCGATCGCCTGGATTGCGTTGATGGCATCGCCCGCGACCTTCTGGATGTCGGCGATCTGCTCGGAAATCTCCTCGGTGGCCTTCGCGGTCTGGCTCGCCAGTGACTTCACCTCGGAGGCGACGACGGCAAAGCCGCGGCCGGCTTCGCCGGCGCGAGCGGCCTCGATCGTGGCGTTCAAGGCCAGCAGATTGGTCTGTGCCGCGATGGTGTTGATCAGCCCGACCACTTCGCCGATGCGTCCGGCCGACTGCGCCAGCCCCTGCACGGTGCCGTCGGTTTCGCGCGCCTGATTGACGGCCCGGCTGGCGATGCCTGCGGCGTGGGCGGCCTGCTGGCTGATGTCGTTGATCGAGGCCGAGAGGCTCCTCGGCGGCGGCGGCGACGCTCTCGACGCTGGTCGAGGCCTCGTGCGAGGCCTTGCCTGCGATCTCCACGCGCTCATTGGTCTGGCGCGACACCGCGGACAGGTCGCCGGAGGTCTTGCGCATCTCGCCGGAGGCCTCGCTCAGCTCGCCGAGCGACTTGCGCACCACGCCTTCGAACTCGCCGACATAGGCTTCCATCGCGCGCTGGCGCGCGGCGGCGCCCGCGTTGCGCTCGCGCTCCTGCTCTTCGATCTTGAGCTTGTCGATGGCCTGCTGCTTGAAGGTCTCCAGCGCGCCGGCAAGCGAGCCGATCTCGTCCTGGCGGTCGAGATAGCCGCTGTCGACGGCGAGGTCGCCGCCGGCAACCCTCAGCATGGCGTCGCGAATCCGGTGTAGCGGCGTGATCACGCGACGGCTGACCGCCAGCATGGCGGCACCGGTCAGGACGATCGCGGCGATGAGCAGGGCGGTATTGACGATCAGCGACTGCACGGCGGCCGCCCGCTGCGCGGCCGAGTGATCCTTGGCGGCCTGCAGGGCAGCGTCGGCGAGCCTCACCGCGGTCATCATGCGGGGCACCGAATAGGGGCTCCACTGGTTGGCGGTCATCGACGGCTTCTCGCCCTTGGCGACCGTCGTGATGACGCCGTCGCGCGTGGCGGCGTATTGCGGATCGAAATAGGTCGACTTGGTTTCGGTGATCGCAGTCGCCAGCGCCGGCGGCAATTGCATGCCGGAAGCGGCCAGCTCGATCGCGGTCCAGGCGGCGTCAGTGCCGCCGACGAATTTGGTGTAGGCGAGCTGCACCTCCGGCGCGATCTTGCCGGCGTTGATCGCGTTGCCGACGATCTGCGAGGATTCACCGGCGGTGTTGCGGAGCAGCCAGGCCATCTGCTTGATGGTCAGGAGCTGGTCGATGGTGGCGTCCTGGTGGTTGACGCTGGCGGCGAGCGCGCCCGAAAGCTTTTCGAGCTGCGCCATCAGCGCGTCTTCAGTCGCGACATATTCCTTGGCGAGGCCTGAGCGGCGCTCCGCCTTGGGCTTGACGACCTCGGTCCAGAATTCGGCCTGGGCGGCCAGCAGCGTCTTGTTCAGCGTGCCGAGGCCGGCAAGGAACGCCTCGCGCTGGGCGATATCGGTCGTGGGCAGGATCTCGAGTGTGCCAGCCAGCGCCGGCATCAGGGCGCCGCGGATCTCGCGGATGTACTTCTCGATGTCCTTGTCCATCGCGACATCTGAGGTGAGCTGGCGATTGCTGGTCGAGCGATCGGCCCGGATGTTGGCCATCGCCTTGAACACTTCGGCCGAGGCGGCCGAAACCGCAACGATCCGGTTGGCCTGCTGAAGCCGGCCCCACGAACTCCACGCGTTGATCGAGAAGCCGATGACGACGACGAGCGCGGTGGAAAGGATCACCGCCTTCAGCAGCGTGGATACGGTCAAGCGGTTGAGCATCGGAACACCCCTGGGGTACGCAAGTCGAGTTCGTGGCCCTGAACGGCAGCCCACGAACTTCGAAAGACCAGGGGGTGCACGCGACGGACGCGCCCGCCTGTGGCGAGCGCGTGACGCATTTGGCCCGAAAAGGGTAAAGACTTAGGCAGTGTTCCCGCCGTAAAATTACGGGGGTGAAGCCTTCCGCGATCCGCGCTTATGCCGCGCGGATCTTGCCGAGGAAGTCGCTGACCTCGTTACCGAGCTGGCGGCTCTGGGTCTCCAGCGTCTCGGAGGCATGCTTGACGTTGTCGGCGGCTGCAGCGGCGGCATCCGCGTCGGCTTTGACGCCGGTAATATTGTCCGAGACGTTCCTGGTGCCCTGCGCCGCATATTGGGTGCTGCGGGTGATCTCCTGGGTCGCCGCGCCCTGCTCCTGCACGGCGGCGGCGATCGCAGTGGCCACCTCGTTCACTTCGCCGATGATGCCGCCGATGGTCTGGATCGCGTTGATGGCATCGCCCGCGACCTTCTGGATGTCGGCGATTTGCTCGGAGATTTCCTCGGTTGCCTTTGCCGTCTGGCTTGCCAGCGATTTCACCTCGGAGGCGACCACGGCAAAGCCGCGGCCGGCCTCGCCGGCGCGCGCTGCTTCGATCGTGGCGTTGAGCGCGAGCAAATTCGTCTGTTGCGCGATGGTGTTGATCAGGCCGACGACCTCGCCGATGCGTCCGGCAGATTTGGCGAGGCCCTGTACGGTCCCGTCGGTCTCGCGGGCCTGGTTGACGGCGCGGCCGGCGATGCCCGCGGCATGGGCTGCCTGCTGGCTGATGTCGTTGATCGAGGCCGAGAGCTCTTCGGCGGCCGCGGCCACGCTGTCGACGCTCATGGAGGCGTCGTTGGAGGCCTTGCCGGCGACCTGCACGCGGTCGTTGGTCTGGCGCGACACGGCGGAGAGGTCGCCCGAGGTCTTGCGCATCTCGCCGGAGGCGTCGCTCAGCTCGCCGAGCGTCTTGCGCACGGCGCCTTCGAACTCTCCGACATAGGCTTCGACGGCGCGCTGGCGTGCGGCAGCGCCCACATTGCGCTCGCGCTCCTGCTGCTCGATCTTGAGCTTGTCGGTGGCCTGCTGCTTGAAAGTTTCCAGCGCACCGGCAAGCGCGCCGATCTCGTCCTGGCGATCGAGATAGCCGCTGTCGACGGCAAGGTCGCCGCCGGCGACCTTCAGCATGGCGTCGCGGATGGTGTTGAGGGGACGGATCACGCGGCGGCTGACCAGCACGATCGCGCCTGCGGCAAGTCCGGCAGCAAGCGCAAGCAGCACGAGCTGCATGATCAGTGCGCGCAGCGCGGCACCGCGCTGCTCCAGCGTATGGTTTCTGGCGGCGTCGAGCGCCGTTTCAGCGACGGCGACCGCGCTCGACAGGCGGCCCACCGTCACGGGGGTCCACTGGTTGGCGGTCATCTCGGGCTTCTCGCCATTGACGAGCGCGCCCACCAGGCGATCGCGCAGGGCCAGATATGGCGGATCGAAATAGCCGGTCTTCGCCGCGGTCATGGCCGAGGACAGCGCCTGCGGCAGCTGCATCCCCGAGGTCGACAATTCCAGCGCCTTCCACGTCGCGGCCGTTCCGCCGACGAATTGGGTGTAGGCGAGACGGGCCTCCGGCGAGACGCGGCCGGCGTTGAGCCCGGTCGAGATGATCAGCGAGGCTTCGCCGCCGGTGTTGCGGAGCAGCCAGGCGTTCTGCTTGATCGACAGCAATTGGTCGATCGTGGCGTCCTGGTGATTGACGGTGGCGGCGAGGACGTTGGAGAGCTTGTCGAGCGTGTCGAGCAGGCCCTGCGTCGTCTCCATATAGTCCTTCGGCAGGCTGGCGCGCCGCTTGTCCTTCGGCTTGGCGACGTCCTCCCAGAACTGCTTCTGCTGCTCGGTCGCCAATTTGTAGAGGCGCGCGAACTCCGGCACCAGCGTAGCTGATTGCGAAAAGTCCATCGCCGGCAGCAGCTCGAGCGCGTGGGCCATCGCCGGCATCTCGGCGTCGCGGATCCCGCGAAGGTATTTCTCGATCTCGGGGTCCATCGGATCGGTCGAGTTGAGGAGCCGATTGGTGGTCGAACGGTCGGTGCGCAGATTGTGCATCGCCTTGAACAGGTCCGCGGACGCATCCGTGGTCTGGGAGATGCGGGTGGCGGTCCTCAACCGGTCCCAAGACTCGTAGGCTGTGAGCGAGAGGGCGATCACCACGCAGGCCGACGTGATCGCGATCACCGCCTTCAGCAGCGCGGATACGGTCAGACGGTTGAGCATCGAAGTCCCCCCAAGTCCCATGTCCAAAGTAAAAAGACGCCCGGCAACATCGAGACATTGGGCGCGGCAGGTCGGCAATCGCATGCCATTCGGGGCAAGACCCGCATGGTCTCTGCATCTGAGAGCAAAAGGGTAAAGTTTTAGGCAGCCCGTCTGCCTGTAGAAATACGGAATTACCAGAAGTTGCAACGGGTTGCCTGCATGGAACCAGCGCGGGTGACGGGCGTTAGAGTAGGGATCGCAATTTGCCTGAAGGGGGTTTTCCGATGCTGGTGGGCGTACTCGTCACCTTTCTCGTCGTCATTCTCGTCCTCTATCTCATCAACATGCTGCCGATGGACGGACGCGCCAAGCAGATCGCGCGCGTGATCGTCATCATCATCGGCATCGTGTCGTTGCTGAAATATCTCGCGGTGTTCTAGCGAAGGTACGGCAGCCCAACAAAAGCCCCGGCTCTCGCCGGGGCTTTGACATTCGGGTGACCGGCTTCAGCCAAGCGCCTTGTTATCCAAGCGCCTTGTTATCCAAGCGCCTTGTTATCCAAGAGCCTTGTTATCCAAGCGCCTTGGCTTCGCGGCGGCGCGCGGTGAGGATGTATTCGGTGTAGCCGTTCGGCTGCTCGCGGCCCTTGAAGATGAGATCGCAGGCGGCCTTGAAGGCGACGCCGTCGAAGGCGGGCGCCATCGGCTTGTAGATGGCATCGCCGGCGTTCTGCTTGTCGACGACGACGGCCATGCGCTTGAGCGATTCCATTACCTGCGCTTCGGTGATGACGCCCTGGTGCAGCCAGTTGGCGAGATGCTGGCTGGAGATGCGCAAGGTTGCGCGGTCTTCCATCAGGCCGACATCGTGGATGTCGGGCACCTTGGAGCAGCCGACGCCCTGGTCGATCCAGCGCACGACGTAGCCCAGAATGCCCTGGCAGTTGTTGTCGATCTCCTGCTTGACGTCGTCGGGTGCCCAGTTGGACTTCGACACGGGAATGGTGAGGATGTCCGAAAGCTTGGCGCGCGGCCCGCCCTTGGTCAGCTCCTGCTGGCGCGCGGTGACGTTGACCTGGTGATAGTGCAGCGCGTGCAGCGTTGCAGCGGTCGGCGAGGGCACCCAGGCGGTGGTGGCGCCGGCCTGCGGGTGGCCGAGCTTCTGTTGAAGCATGTCCGCCATCTTGTCGGGCGCAGCCCACATGCCCTTGCCGATCTGGGCGTGGCCGGGCAGGCCACAGGTCAGGCCCATGTCGACGTTCCAGTCCTCATAGGATTTGATCCACGGCTGCGCCTTCATCTCGTTCTTGCGGATCATCGGGCCCGCTTCCATCGAGGTGTGGATCTCGTCGCCGGTGCGGTCGAGGAAGCCGGTGTTGATGAACATGATGCGCTTGGAGGCGCGCTGAATGCAGGCCTTGAGGTTGACGGTGGTGCGGCGCTCCTCGTCCATGATGCCGACCTTGAGCGTGTTCTCGGGCAGGCCCAGCATCGTCTCGACGCGGCCGAAGAGCCTCGCAGGTCAGAGACACTTCGTCCGGGCCGTGCATCTTCGGTTTGACGATATAGGCCGAGCCGGTGCGGCTGTTCTTGACCTTGGAATTACCCTTGAGGTCGTGGATGGCGAGCAGGCCGGAGACGGCGGCGTCGAGCAGGCCCTCGGGAATCTCCTCGCCCTTCTCGTCCAGCACCGCGTCGGTGAACATGTGGTGACCGCAATTGCGCATCAGCAGCAGGCTGCGGCCGTGCAGCTTGAGACTCACCCTTGCCGTCGGGGGTCTTGTAGCTACGGTCGGCGTTGAGCGAGCGCGTCAGCGTCTTGCCGCCCTTCTCGAAGTCGGCCGACAGCGTGCCGTTCATCAGGCCGAGGGTGTTGCGGTAGACCAGCACCTTGTCCTCGGCGTCGACCGCGGCAACCGAGTCCTCCATATCGAGGATGGTGGAGACCGCGGATTCCATGATCATGTCGGCGACGCCGGCCGGATCGTCCTTGCCGATCGCGCTGCTGCGGTCGATCTTCACCTCGACATGCAGGCCGTTGTTGGCGAGCAGCACGGCGGAGGGCGAAGCCGCATCGCCCTGGAAGCCCGCGAACTGCGCGGCGTTCTTCAGCGCGGTGGCGTTGCCGCTCTTCAGCTTCACCGCGAGCTGGCCCGCGACGACGCTGTAGGCGGTGACGTCGGTGTGGCTGCCGGTCGCGAGCGGTGCGGCGGCATCGAGGAACGCCTTGGCCTTGGCGATCACCTTGTCGCCGCGTGCCTTGTTGTAGCCCTTGCCGCCTTCCGAGGGATCGTGCGGGATCGCGTCGGTGCCGTAGAAGGCGTCATAGAGCGAGCCCCAGCGCGCATTCGCGGCGTTCAGCGCATAGCGCGCATTGGTGAGAGGCACGACGAGCTGCGGGCCGCAGATCTTGCCGATCTCCTCGTCGACATTGGCTGTCTCGACCTTCTGCGTCGCCGGCTCCGGAACGAGATAGCCGATCTCCTTCAGGAAGGCGGTATAGGCGTTGAGGTCGAACGCCTTGCCCTTGCCCGCGCGGTGCCAATCGTCGATCTTGGCCTGCAGCGTGTCGCGCACCGCCAGCAATGCGCGGTTCTTCGGCCCCAGATCCCTGATGATGCCTGCAACCCCGGCCCAGAACGCATCCGGCGCGATCCCGGTTTTCGGGGCCGCTTCCTTGGCGATGAAGTCAAACAGAACAGGGGCGATCTTCAATCCGTGGGCGTCGACGCGTTTCATGATGGGCTTTCTTGTTGGAAATGGCTGTTTTTGGCTGCTTTTGACCCGACAGCAGCAAAATGCGCCCACCAGGGGCGGCTTTCGGGGGCCTATTAGCCCCAAAATCGGGGCCGTGAGAAGACCTTCATAAGTTGTCAAAATGTCAAGGAATGGTGGGGGCCCAGGGCACCGCTGTCATTCCCCGCGAAAGCGGGGAATCCAGTACGCAGCGGCTTTTCCGTATCCCAACGCTGTCTCTGGAATACTGGGTCGCCCGGTCAAGCCGGGCGACGACAGCGGGGGTGGGGCGCCCTCAGATATTCGCGGCGAGGTCGACGGCTTCGTCGAACAGCACGCCTGATGCCTTCAGCATCTGCTCGATCTCGTCGGCTGCTTCCGCAACCGTCCGCCTCGATGTGTCGATCACCAGCTCGGCCGCCTGCGGCGCCTCGTAGTCGTTGCCGATGCCGGTGAACGACGCCAGCGCGCCGGCGCGTGCCTTCTTGTAGTGCCCCTTGGGATCGCGCTCCTCGCACACACCCGCCGGCGTTGCGACGTGGATCTCGCGGAACGCGGTGTCGGCGATGCGACGCGCGATGGCGCGGTCCTCGCGGGCCGGCGAGACGGCGGCGACGATGGCGATATGGCCGTTACGCGCGAGATGCGTCGCGACCTCGGCGAGGCGGCGGATGTTCTCGCTGCGGTCTGCGGCAGAGAAGCCGAGATCGCTGTTGAGGCCTGCGCGCAGCGTGTCGCCGTCGAGCAGGATCGGCGAGCCGCCATTGGTGAAGAGGCGCCGCTCCAGCGCCTTGGCCAGCGTCGACTTGCCCGACGCGGGCAGGCCGGTGAGCCAGACCACCGCGCCGTTGTGCTGATAGCGCGCGGAGCGTTCGTCGGGACGCAGCGCCGATTCCACCGGCACGATGTCGACCGGCACGGCGCGCTGGCCGGCATCGACCGACAGCACGAGGCCGCCGCCGGCGATGCGCCCGGAGACTTCGATGACCAGGCGCCCGGTGCGCGGGTTCTCGGTGTAGGGATCGGTCGCAATCGGGCTCGAAAGGGAAATGTCGATCTCGCCGACATGGTTGCGACCGATCGCCTTGTTCTCGCTGCTCGAGAGCCTCGCCCGGATCGACCGCCTTCTCGATCGCCACCACGGTGGCGCGGCTTTCCTTCGGCCCGCAGCGCACCAGCAACTGGTCGCCCTTGGCGAGCGGCTTGTCGTGCAGCCAGAAGATGCGCGCGCGCAGGCGCCGCGTCTCGCGCGGCGCGCTGTTCGCATGCGCGACGATGTCGCCGCGTTCGATGAACAGTTCGCGGTCGAGCGTGATGCCGACCGAGCGGCCGGCGCCTTGACGACCTGCGACCGGCGTCACCGGCCAGCTCTCGACCGTCTTGATCCTGGCGATCTTGCCGGCCGGCATGATCACGATCTCATCGCCGGCAACGAGGCTGCCGGATTCGATGCGGCCCGCCACGATGCGGCGGTCGTCGAACTTGTAGATCGCTTGCACCGGCAGGCGCAGCGCCAGCGTTTCCAGCGGGCGTGCCGGCTCGAGCCGGTCCAGCGCCTCGACCACGGTCGGTCCCTTGTACCAGCCGATACGATCGGTGTGCTCGGCGACGCCGTCGCCGTCGCGTGCCGAAATCGGGATGACGGCCGTGGGCGTCACGCCGAGGCCGCTCAGATGCGCGGAAATCTCGTCGCTGATCGCCTTGAAGCGGTCAGCGGAGAAATCGACGCGGTCCATCTTGTTGACGACGACCGCGACCTGCTTCACGCCGAGCAGATGCAGCAGATAACCGTGCCGCCTGGTCTGGTCGCGCACGCCTTCGAGCGCGTCGATGATCAGCACCGCGCCATCGGCCTGCGAGGCGCCGGTGATCATGTTGCGCAGGAATTCGGCATGGCCGGGCGCGTCGATCAGCACGATGTCGCGCGAATTGGTGCGGAAGCGGATCTGCGTGGTGTCGATGGTGATGCCCTGGTCGCGCTCCGTCTGCAGCGCGTCGAGCAGGAACGACCATTCGAACGGCATGCCGCGCCGGGCGCTGACCGCTTTCAGCATTTCCAGCTTGCCGTCGGGCAGGCTGCCGGTCTCGTGCAACAGGCGGCCGACCAGCGTCGACTTGCCGTGGTCGACATGGCCGACGATGACGATGCGGACCTGCGGACGGGTGGTGCCGTTCGGCGTGGCCGGCGAAGCGGGGGTGACGATCATGTTCATGGCGCGATCGCGTCCTTGATCAGAGATAACCGGCGACGCGAAGGCGCTCGAAGGCGTCCTCGGTCTCGTGGTCGAGCGCGCGCCCGGCGCGCTCCGGCACCTTGGTCTGTTCGAGGCTCGATCAGGATCTCGTCGATGGTCGACGCGGTCGAATTCACGGGGTTGGTGATGTCCTGATCCCCGAGCGAGCGATAACGCTTGCCGTTCTGCGAGAGATAAAGCGGGATGATCGGGATGTTCTCGCGCTTGGTGTAGGCCCAGATGTCGGCCTCGGTCCAATGCAGGATCGGATGGATGCGCAAGTGAGCGCCTTGCGGTGGCGATGCGTTGAAATGGTCCCAGAATTCCGGTGGCTGGTCGCGCACGTCCCAATTGCCCTCCAGGCCGCGCGGCGAGAACACACGCTCCTTGGCACGGGTGGCTTCCTCGTCGCGGCGGATGCCGGCGATCAGGCCGTCGAAGCCATATTTGGCGAGCGCCATCTTGAGGCCTTCGGTCTTGCGCGCGGCGGAACGGGCGGCCGGCGGCAGCGTCGGATCGACGGCATCGATGGGCGGGCAGGGCTCGACGCGCAGATCGAGATCCCACTCTTTGCCGTAGTGATCGCGGAAGCGATACATCTCCGGAAACTTCTTGCCAGTGTCGACATGCATGGCCGGGAACGGCATCTTGCCGAAGAAGGCTTTCCGCGCCAGCCAGATCATGACGTTGGAGTCCTTGCCGAGCGACCAGAGCAAGGCGATCTTCTTCAGGCGGGCGAAGGCCTCGCGGAAGATGTAGATGCTCTGCGCCTCGAGCTGGTCGAGATGGTCCATGCTCGGCGCAAAATCAGCAGAAAATTCTTGCGAGCCCGCGAGCACGACGGGAGCCGGGCTGCTCACTCCGACAGCTGCGGAATCGTCCTTGAGAAGATGCATCTCTGCCACTTTGCGTTTGGAGGCGAAAATTCTATAGTCGCGACGCGGAATAGAAGAAAAAATTTTCTCTTTGCGCGTTCGAAACGACACATATATAGAAAATAATTCCAGTCAACCCCGGATGTGGGGGAAGCGAGTATCGCATGCGGTTCTTGCCGGTGTTTCTCGATCTGAAGGCCGGTCCGGTGGTTCTCACCGGCGCGGGTGAGCTTTTGCGCGCAAAATTGCGCGTGCTCGCCGCTGCCGGCGCGCGCATCCGCGTTCATGCGATCGACGGCAATCAGGATCTCGGTCTCTCCACCGAAGATGCGGCGCGCGTTGAGATCGCGAGCGGTGATCCGCTCACCGCCGATCTGTCGGGTGTCATCGCCGTCGTCTGCGCCGGCGCGGGCGATGTCGGCATTGCCATGTCGGCGCGCGCCAAGGCGCTCGGCCTGCCCGTCAACGTCATGGACGATCTCGCGCATTCGAGCTTCATTTTTCCGGCGATCGTCGATCGCGGCGAAGTCGTGGTCGCGGTCGGCACCGGCGGAACCTCGCCGGTGGTGGCGCGGCGCGTGCGCGAGAAGATCGAGGCGTTGCTGCCCGCACGCATCGGCGAGGCTCGCCGAGTTCATCGGCGGCTTCCGCAAATCCGTCAACGAGCGCATCGCCGAGTTTCCGCTGCGCCGCCGTTTCTGGGAGCGCGTCATCGACGGTCCGATCGGCGCCGCCGTGCTTTCGGGGCGCAAGAGCGAAGCGGACGCGGCGCTCAAGGCGATCGCCGATCCCTCAGCCTTCGCGCGCGCCGACAAGCCGCAAGGCTCGGTCGCGTTGGTCGGCGCCGGTCCCGGCGACCCCGATCTTCTCACCATCAAGGCGCTGCGCGCGTTGCAGGACGCCGACATCGTCTTCCATGACGAGCTGGTCTCGAACGAGATTCTCGACCGCATCCGCCGCGACACCGCGCGCGTTGCCGTCGGCAAGCCGGGCACCGGCGAGGATTCCGTCAACCAGCGCATGATCGAGGCCGCGCAAGCCGGCCAGCGGGTGGTGCGGCTGAAGGTCGGCGATTCCTTCGTGCTCGGGCGCGGCGGTGAAGAAGTGGCAGCCCTGCGCGCCGCCGGCGTCGCTTATTCGATCATTCCCGGCATTACCGCAGGACTCGGCGGCGCCGCTGATCTCGAGACACCCCACCAAATCATCTCTGACCTATTGGATGCAGCCGAATGACCTCCCCGCTCGAACAGAAGAAGATCAAGATCGCCGGCCCCTCGATCGTCACCGCCAACCGGACCTGGGACGGCATCGTGGTGTACCGCACCGCCGCCAAGAGCTGGTCCGCGGACCTGTCGGAAGCCGCGATCGTACGCAACTCCGACGAGGCCAAGGCGTTGCTTGCGGAGTCCGTCGCCGATGACGTCGGCGCGATCGGTCCCTATATCGCCCCGGTGCAGGTCGGCGCGGACGGCAAGATCGAACCCGGCAATCTGCGCGAACAGATCCGCCTCACCGGTGTCACCATCGGTCAGTCGGCCCAGGCTTAAGGCGCTTTACCCATGTACGCTTACGACGAAATCGACCGCACGCTCGTCAACGAGCGCGTCTCGGAGTTCCGCGACCAGGTGAAGCGCCGCCTCTCCGGCGAGCCTCACCGAGGACGAGTTCAAGATCCTGCGACTGCAGAACGGCGTCTATCTGCAGCTGCACGCCTACATGTTCCGCGTCGCGATTCCCTACGGCACGCTGGCGACCAACCAGCTCCGGGCGCTCGCGCATGTCGCGCGAAAGTACGACCGCGGCTACGGCCATTTCACCACGCGGCAGAACATCCAGTTCAACTGGATCAAGCTCGCCGAGCTGCCGGACGCGCTGGAAGATCTCGCCAAGGTTGGCATCCATGCGATGCAGACCTCCGGCAACAACATGCGCAACGTCACCTCGGACCAGTGGGCCGGCGTCGCGCCGGGCGAGATCGAGGATCCCCGCATCTGGTCCGAGCTGATCCGCCAGCACACCACGCTGCATCCGGAATTCTCGTTCCTGCCGCGCAAGTTCAAGATCGCGATCACCGCCTCGGACCACGATCGCGCTGCGATCAAGATCCACGACATCGGCCTCCGCCTGATCAAGAACGAGAAGGGCGAGACCGGATTCGAGGTGCTGGTCGGCGGCGGTCTCGGCCGCACGCCGTTCATCGCCAAGACCATCAAGCACTTCGTGCACGGCCGCGATATCCTCAGCTACATCGAGGCGATCCTGCGCGTCTACAATCAGTACGGCCGCCGCGACAACATCTACAAGGCGCGGATCAAGATCCTGGTGCACGAGGCTCGGCATCGAGAAATTCTCGCGCGAGGTCGAGGAGGAGTGGCAGCATATCCGCAATTCCTCGCTCCAGATCGACGACGAGGTGATCGAGGACATCCGCTCGCGCTTCACCTATCCCGCTTACGAGAAGCTGCCGCACATGCCGGACGAGCTGCGGCAGGCCGCGGCCGATTCTGAGTTCGAGGCGTGGCGGAAGAACTCGGTCGCTCCGCACAAGGTGCAGGGCTATTCGATCGTCACGATCTCGCTGAAGCCGATCGGCGCGCCTCCGGGCGATGCCACCGCCGAGCAGATGGATGCGTTGGCCGATCTCGCCGACAAATACTCCTTTGGCGAGATCCGCGTCGGCCACGAGCAGAACCTGGCGCTGCCGCACGTCGCCAAGCGCGACCTGCCGGCGCTGTGGAAGGCGCTCGACAAGCTCGGTCTCGCGACGCCCAACGTCAATCTGATCACCGACATCATCGCCTGCCCGGGTCTCGATTATTGCTCGCTGGCGAATGCGCGCTCGATCCCGATCGCGCAGGAGCTGACGCGGCGCTTCGCCAACCACGAGGCTCGCCAATCTGATCGGCCGGCTCCACATCAACATCTCCGGCTGCATCAATGCCTGCGGCCATCACCATGTCGGCCATATCGGCATTCTCGGCGTCGAGAAGAACGGCGAGGAAGTCTACCAGATCACCATCGGTGGCCGCGCCGACGAGAACGCCGCGCTCGGCACCCTGATCGGGCCCGGCGTGAAGTTCGACGAGGTCGCCGACGTCATCGAGGACGTCGTGGAGGCCTATCTGGCGCTGCGCGAGCGGCCGGAGGAATTGTTCATGGACACGGTGAAGCGCCTCGGCGTCGAACCCTTCAAGGAGCGCGTCTATGCCACTCGTTAACGGCGGAAAAATCGCCGACGACAGCTTCGTCAAGCTGGCCGTCGACACGCCGCTGCCGGACGGCGGCGACGTCCTGGTGCCGGCCGAGCGTTTCCTCGGCGAGGCGGACGCCCTGCTCAAGCGCGCCGGCAAGATCGGCGTGATCTGGCCGAACAATCGCGACATCAGTGAACTCGTGCCCTATCTCGGCAGGATCGCCGTCGTCGCGCTGGTGTTCCCGACGTTCCGCGACGGCCGTGCCTACAGCCAGGCCCGCCTGCTGCGCGAACGTTACAATTATCGCGGCGATCTGCGCGCCACCGGCCAGGTGCTGCGCGACCAGTTCGTGTTCATGCTGCGCGCGGGCTTCGATTCCTTCGAGGTCAAGAAGCAGGCCGACGCGGAAGCCTTCATGCAGACCGCAAAGCGTTATTCGGTGTTCTACCAGCCGACCGGCGACGGCCGCATCACGGCCTTGCACCGGCGCATGCAGCTCCGCCACTCCGAGGGTGTCGGCACGTGAACATCGCTGCGTCCCAGCTCGCTCCAGTGTCCGTCTCTGCGTTGCCTTCGGCGGAAGAGACTCGACCGGAGCCTGCGCGGTGCCTCGCCCGCGGAGATCATCGCCGCGGCGCTGAAGACGGTCGGGCGCGAGAAGCTGGCGCTGGTGTCGTCCTTCGGCACGGAATCGGCGACGCTCTTGAAGGTGATGGCGGATGTCGACCCGGCGATCCCCGTGATCTTCCTCGATACCGGCTGGCTGTTCGAGGAAACGCTCGCCTATCGCGACACGCTGATCGCGACGCTGGGTCTGAAGGACGTCCGCTCGATCAAGCCCGCCGAGGAGGCCTTGTCGCGCGAAGATCCCGACCGCGAACTCTGGTTCTCCGATCCCGACGCTTGCTGCCGGATTCGCAAGGTGGAACCGCTGGCGCGTGCGCTGGCGCCGTTCTCGGCCTGGATCAACGGCCGCAAGCGCTTCCAGGGCAATGCGCGCGCCGACCTCGCGGTGGTCGAGGACGACGGCGCGCGGCTGAAGTTCAACCCGTTCGCCAACGTCTCGCGCGAGGAACTCGAGGCGATCTTCGTCCGCGCCAAATTGCCGCGTCACCCCCTGGTCGCCTCCGGTTTCCGGTCGGTCGGGTGTATGCCTTGCACGAGCAGAACGGCCGAGGACGAGGACGAGCGCGCTGGCCGTTGGCGCGGCCGAGCCAAGACAGAATGCGGCATCCACACGATGAAGATTTCGTAGCACAGCCGCGCTGCGACCTAGCGAACAAGAAAATCCGGTTTCGTTGACTTGAGCGCGTTTCGCCGCGAGTTTCGCCTGCATGTCTTCGCTGACATCGACGTCATCGAAGTGAATGGAGATGGACATGATGCGCCGTATCGTTCCGCTCGCTGCAGGCCTCGTCGTGACAGGTTTCTTGGCAAGCTCGGCTCTCGCCGCTGACATCAACCTGTTGAACGTGTCGTATGATCCGACGCGCGAGGCTCTATGCCGAGTTCAACAAGTCATTTGCGGGTGCCTATCAGAAGGAGACCGGCAAGAGCGTCGAGATCAAGCAGTCGCATGGCGGCAGCGGCTCGCAGGCACGCAGCGTGATCGACGGATTGCAGGCCGACGTGGTGACGCTCGCGCTCGCCTATGACATCGATGCGATTGCGGCCAAGGGCCTCACGGCGGCGGATTGGCAGAAGCGGCTGCCGCAGAACGCGTCGCCCTACACCTCGACTATCGTGTTCCTGGTACGCAAGGGCAATCCCAAGGGCATCAAGGACTGGGACGATCTGGTCAAGCCTGATGTTGCCGTGATCACGCCGAACCCCAAGACATCGGGCGGTGCGCGCTGGAATTACCTCGCGGCCTGGGGCTTTGCGCAGAAGAAATACGGCTCTGCCGACAAGGCCAAGGATTTCATCGGAAAGCTCTATCAGCAGGTGCCGGTTCTGGATACCGGCGCGCGCGGCGCGACCGTGACCTTCGTCGAGCGCGGCGTCGGCGACGTGCTGCTCGCCTGGGAGAACGAGGCGTTCCTCGCGCTGAAGGAGTTCGGCGCGAACAAGTTCGAGATCGTGGCGCCGCCGCAGTCGATCCTCGCCGAGCCGCCGGTCGCGATCGTCGACAAGGTTGCCGATAAAAAAGGCACACGCAACGCCGCCGATGCCTATCTTCAATATTGGTACACGAGGGAAGGTCAGGAAATCGCCGCGCGCAACTTCTATCGCCCGCGCGATGCCGAGATCGCAAAAAAATATGAGAACGCCTTCGCCAAGGTCGAACTCTTCACGATCGACGACGTTTTCGGTGGTTGGACCAAGGCGCAGAAGGAACACTTCGCCGACGGCGGCATCTTCGACCAGATCTACAAGAACTGATCTGACGCCGTCTGAAGGAGTTTAACAGGGGGCCTGGTGAGCGCAGTTGCAGCACGACGCCGGACATTGCCGGGCTTCGGTCTCACGATGGGACTGACGCTGTCCTGGTTGTCCGTCATCATCCTCATTCCGCTCGCCGGCCTGTTCCTGAAGTCGCTCGAGACTCAGCCCCGAGCAGTTCTGGAACATCCTCTCCAGCCGCCGTACCCTGAATGCGTTGCGCGTGTCCTTCGGGCTCGCCTTCGCGGCGGCCTGTGTCAATCTCGTCATGGGCAGCATCATCGTCTGGGCGCTGGTGCGCTACCGCTTTCCCGGCCGGCGCATCTTCGATGCCATCGTGGACGTGCCCTTTGCGCTGCCGACGGCGGTCGCGGGTGTCGCGCTGACCGCGCTGTTTGCCGAAAAGGGCTGGCTGGGCGCGCCGCTTGCCGCGCTCGGCATCAAGGTGGCGTTCACGCCGGTCGGCATCTTCGTCGCCATGATCTTCATCGGCATTCCCTTCGTGGTACGCACGGTGCAGCCCGTGCTGCAGGATCTCGATCCCGAGATCGAGGAGGCCGCCGGCAGCCTGGGCGCCAGCCGCTGGCAGACCATCGTCCGCGTCATCCTTCCGTCGCTGGCGCCGGCGCTGCTCACCGGGCTCGCGCTCGCCTTCGCCCGCGCGGTCGGCGAATACGGCTCGGTGATCTTCATCGCCGGCAACCTGCCGAATGTGTCCGAGATCGCGCCGCTCCTCATCGTGATCCGCCTCTCCGAGTTCCGCTACGCCGACGCGACCGCCATTGCGGTGGTCATGCTCGTCGTCTCCTTCGTCATCATCTTCGCCGTGAACCGGCTCCAGCGCTGGGCGCAGAGCCGGATCCCGGCGCGCTGAGGGCGGATCATGACGATGCAGATCGCAGATTCCGTTTCACTGGCCTCGCCCGGCGCACGCGCTCACGCCGTGGCGGCGCGCGACAGTCTTCGCACCGAACCGCCTGCGATACGTATCGCCATCATCGCGCTGGCGGTGACCTTCCTCACCGTCTTCGTCGTGCTGCCGCTGGTCCTGGTGTTCGCGCAGGCGTTCTCGCACGGCATCCTCGCCTATTTCGCCGCGCTCGCCGAGCCCGAGGCGCTGGCCGCGATCAAGCTGACACTGCTGGTCGCCGCGATCTCGGTCGGCCTCAATCTCGTCTTCGGCCTCGTCGCGGCCTGGGCGATTGCGAAGTTCGACTTTCCCGGCAAGACCTTCCTGATCACCCTGATCGACCTGCCGTTCTCGGTCAGCCCGGTGATCTCCGGCCTCGTCTTCGTGTTGCTGTTCGGCGCGCAGGGCTATTTCGGGAGCTGGCTCAGGGATCACGACATCCAGATCCTGTTCGCGGTGCCCGGCATCGCGCTCGCCACCACTTTCGTGACCTTCCCCTTCGTGGCGCGGGCGCTGATCCCCCTGATGCAGGAGCAGGGCACGCAGGAGGAAGAGGCCGCGATCTCGCTCGGCGCCTCGGGCCTGCAGACCTTCTTCCGCGTCACGCTGCCCAACATCAAATGGGGCGTGCTCTATGGCGTCCTGCTCTGCAATGCGCGGGCGATGGGCGAGTTCGGCGCGGTCTCGGTCGTCTCCGGCCACATCCGCGGCGAGACCAATACGATGCCGCTGCTGGTCGAGATCCTCTACAACGAATACCAGTTCGTCGCCGCCTTCGCGATTGCATCGCTGCTCGCCATGCTGGCGCTGATCACGCTGATCGCGAAAGCCATTCTCGAACGTCACCTCGACGAAGGACAGGACGTCAATGACCATTGAAGTCAAGAATCTCGTCAAGAAGTTCGGCAGCTTCAAAGCCCTCGACGGCGTCGACCTCAAGGTCAATGACGGCGAGCTGCTGGCGCTGCTTGGGCCCTCCGGCTCCGGCAAGACCACGTTGCTGCGGATCATCGCCGGCCTCGACTGGCCTGACGCCGGCGAGGTCTCCTTCAACGGCGAGGACGCGCTGGCGCAGGGCGCGCGCGAGCGGCATGTCGGCTTCGTGTTCCAGCATTACGCGCTGTTCCGCCACATGAGCGTGTTCGAGAACGTCGCCTTCGGCCTGCGCGTGCAGCCGCGCGCCATCCGCAAGGACGAAGCGACCATCCGCGCGCGCGTCAAGGAGCTGCTCGATCTCGTGCAGCTCGACTGGCTGTCCGACCGCTATCCGGGCCAGCTCTCCGGCGGCCAGCGCCAGCGCATCGCGCTCGCCCGTGCGCTCGCGATCGAGCCGCGCATCCTGCTGCTCGACGAGCCCTTCGGCGCGCTCGATGCCAAGGTGCGCAAGGAGCTGCGCCGATGGCTGCGCTCGCTGCATCACGAGATCAACGTCACCTCGATCTTCGTCACCCATGACCAGGAGGAGGCGCTCGAAGTCGCCAACCGCGTCGTGGTGATGGACAAGGGCAGGATCGAGCAGATCGGCTCGCCCGACGACGTCTATGAGAGGCCGGCAAGCGCGTTCGTTCACGGCTTCATCGGCGAATCCATCGAGCTGCCGGTTCAAGTCGAAAGCGGCGTGGTGAGGCTCGGCGACCGGCCGCTCGCCCTTGCAGCCGACGGGCTTGCGCCTGGCGCGTCAAAACTGTTCGTGCGGCGACATGACATGCTGGTCGGCCCGCCCGGCACCGGCACCTTCGAGGGCGCCGTGCAGCACGTCCGCAATTTTGGTCCGGTGCAGCGGGCCGAGGTCGCGCTGTCAGGCGGCAAGACCATCGAGATCGACGCCCCCCGGGACAAGGAACTTCGGGCCGGCGACACCATCGGCCTCGAGCCCCGCCGTTACCGGATATTTGCGGGCTAAGCTCCCGTCATTCCGGGTTCGATGCTGCGCATTGCCCTGGAATGACAGCTAGGATTTTCTTCAAAATTCACCTTTCAGCCATTGTTGGTATGCAACAACGGCCCCTCATTCGGGGGCACCTCCATGCGCGCTGCGGCCGCAATTCTCATCACTTTGATGCTTGCCGGCTGCGCCGGCAACGAAGCGCCGGTCCAGCAGCCGTCGATGTATACCGACATGGCAGTCCCCGGCGCCCAGCTCGACGCGCAGGCCGCCGCGGTGATGATCTCGCAATACCGCCAGAACAACATGCTCGGCACGGTGGTGGTCGATCCCGACCTGATGCGGCTTGCCGAGTCCCAGTCCAATGCCATGGCCGCCGCCAACAAGATGGACCATGACGTCCGTGCGCCGCTCGCCAAGCGCCTCGCGTCCGGAGGCTATCCCGCGACCGTGGCGGTCGAGAACATCTCGGCCGGCTATCATACGCTGGCGGAAGCGTTTTCCGGCTGGCGCGACTCGCCCCCGCACCGCGCCAACATGCTCAAGAGCGGTGTCACAAAATTAGGCATCGCGGCGAGCTATGCTCCCGGCACCAAATACAAGGTGTTCTGGACCATGATCCTGGCCTCGACCGAGCGATAAGCCAGACTTGATCCCGGCATGCATTGACGCCGCGGCGGAGTGTCGCCACGGTGGCGCGCCATTGCTATTGTTTCCCCATGACCGATCATAGCCCGGAATCCGCCAGCATCCCCGCGAATGCGCAACGCGTCCTGGTCCTGCAGGGCGGCGGCGCTCTCGGCTCCTATCAGGCCGGTGCCCATCAGGCGCTGTGCGGCCACGGCTTCGAGCCGGAATGGGTCGCCGGCATCTCGATCGGCGCGGTCAACGCCGCCATCATTGCCGGCAACGAGGGGCAGACCCGCGTCAAGCGGCTGAAAGAATTCTGGGAAATGGTGTCGGCACCGGTGCCGTGGAAACCGATCGGCAAGAGTGACCACAGCCGTGAGCTGTTCAACTCGACCAGTGCCGCGCTGATCGCCACCTTCGGTGTGCCCGGCTTCTTCGTTCCGCGCGTTCCGCCGGCGCCGCTCTGGCCGCCCGGCAGCCCGCAGGCCGAGAGCTATTACGACACCGCGCCGCTGAAGAAGACGCTGGAGCGCCTCGTCGATTTCGATCGCATCAACGACCTGAAGACGCGCCTGTCGGTCGGCGCGGTCGGCGTCACCTCCGGCAATTTCAAATATTTCGACAATTACGAGTTCAAGAAGCTCGGCAAGAAAATCGGCCCCGAGCACATCATGGCCTCCGGCGCGCTGCCGCCCGGCTTTCCCTCCGTGATGATCGACGGCGAGCATTATTGGGACGGCGGCATCGCCTCCAACACGCCGCTCGACTACGTGCTCGACGCCGAGACCGATCGCGACATGCTGATCTTCCAGGTCGACCTGTTCTCCGCGCGCGGCGATCTGCCGACCTCGCTGCTCGAGGCCACCGAGCGCGAGAAGGACATTCGCTTCTCAAGCCGCACGCGGATGAACACCGACAAGAACAAGCAATTGCACAATGCCCGCAGGGCGGTGCGCGACCTGATCGGCAAATTGCCGAACTATCTGAAGAACGATCCGTCCGTCGAATTTCTCGCGAAAGTATCGCGCGAAAGCACCGTCACCGTGGTGCATCTGATCTACCGCAGCAAGAACTACGAATCCTCGTCGAAGGATTACGATTTCTCGCACGTCGCCATGGTCGAGCATTGGGAGGCCGGCGTGAACGACGTGCATCTGTCGATGCGCCACAAGGACTGGCTCGAGCGGCCGCAATCCGGCGAGACCATGGTGACCTACGATCTCACGGGGGACGTCTCCGCGCCCCCGGCAAAAAGGAGCGAATAGAATGGGTAGTCTGTCAGGCAAGAACGCCGTCGTGACCGGGTCCACCAGCGGCATCGGGCTTGCTTATGCACGTGCGTTCGCCGGCGCCGGCGCCAACGTCGTCATCAACGGCTTCGGCGCGCCCGAGGACATCGAGAAGGAGCGCGCCAAGATCGAGTCCGATTTCAAGGTGAAGGCGATCTATTCGCCGGCCGACATGACCAAGCCCGCCGAGATCGCCGGGATGATCGCGCTCGGCGAGACGACGTTCGGCTCGGTCGACATCCTCGTCAACAATGCCGGCATCCAGTTCGTCTCGCCGGTCGAGGAATTCCCGATCGAGAAGTGGGATCAGATCATCGCGATCAACCTTTCCTCGGCCTTCCACGGCATCCGGGCCGCGGTGCCCGGCATGAAGAAGAAGGGCTGGGGCCGCATCATCAACACGGCGTCGGCGCACTCGCTGGTCGCCTCGCCCTTCAAGTCGGCCTACGTCTCGGCCAAGCACGGCATCGCCGGCCTCACCAAGACCGTGGCGCTCGAGGTCGCGACCCACAAGATCACCTGCAACTGCATCAGCCCCGGCTATGTCTGGACGCCGCTGGTGGAGAAGCAGATCCCCGACACCATGAAGGCGCGCAATCTGACGCGCGAGCAGGTCATCAACGACGTGCTGCTGGCCGCGCAGCCGACCAAGGAGTTCGTCACCTCCGAGCAGGTCGCATCGCTGGCGCTGTTCCTGTGCAGCGACGATGCCGCGCAGATCACCGGCACCAATCTGTCGATCGACGGCGGCTGGACCGCGGCGTAGCAGCGCGGTGGCGCGGTAGGGTGGGCAAAGGCGCGTCAGCGCCGTGCCCACCTTACTCCGCGACTGAGAGAGAGCGTGGGCACGCTTCGCTTTGCCCACCCTGCGAATATGAGGGCAGAGGCTCCCGCGCTCAATGCCCCCAGGCCAGCGCGGTGACGAATGCGGAGGTCAGGTGGAACTCCGCGAACAGGATCTTGCCGGCGACCACGAACAGCACGCAGGCAAGCGTCAGCCGCAACACCGTCTCGGGAACGCGGGTCGCGCTGAAGCTGCCGACGATGATGCCGGGCAGCGAGCCCATCAGCAGCACGCCCATCAGCGCCCAGTCGACGTCGCCGAGCGCCCAGTGCCCGATGCCGGCGACCAGCGTCAGCGGCACCGCATGGGCGATGTCGGAGCCGACGATGGTCACCATCGGCAGGCGCGGATAGAGCAGCAGCAGCACGGTGACGCCGACCGCGCCGGCGCCGACCGAGGAGATCGACACCAGCACGCCGAGCACGATCCCGGTGATCACGGTCGCGATCCCAGTGGTGCGATCGTCCACGCGCTCCAGCCTGCCTCGGTAACGCTGCATGATCGACTTGCGGAAGATCAGCGACGTCGCGGTCAGCAGCAGCGCGAAGCACAGCACGAGATTGACCAGGCTGCGCTCGGAATCGCTCTTGAGATCGAGCTTCCACAGCACCAGCAGCGTCAGCGCGCTCGCGGGAATGCTGCCGCAGGCGAGCCGCAGTACCGCCGGCCAGTGCACGCTGCGCGACCAGCCATGCACCACGCTGCCGCCGGTCTTGGTCGCCGCGGCATAAAGCAGGTCGGTTCCGACCGCCGTCGAGGGATGGACGCCGAACAGCAGAATCAAGAGCGGCGTCATCAACGAACCGCCGCCTACGCCGGTCATCCCGACAAGCAGGCCGACGCCAAATCCAGAGGCGACGTAGAGTGGATCGAACATCTCAGGGGAATCTTAGGTTGATCTCGTCGGTTAGGCAATACGAGGTAGAATAAAGTTCCCCTAATGCGCAACTGCTTGGGCAGAATAAGAAAAATCTTGCCGCAAGTTGAATGGTGAGAGGCGTTTTGCCTCGTTCCCATGCATATGCTGACAGAGCCTTCCCCGAAGCGTGGCGGGCTGCGAGCCTTGCGGCGCCTATTTGCCGAACGCCAGCACGTGCAGGCCGAGGCGCTGCCGCACGATCCAGAACAGGACCACGGTCTCGAAGGTGAGGGAGATCGAGGTCGCGGCGGCGGCGCCGTGGCCGCCGTAGCGTGGCACCAGCGCGATGCAGAGCACGAGGTTCATCACGAAAGCCAGTGCATAGGCGAGCGCGCAGATCCGCTGCTGGCCGAGCATGTTGAGCAGCCGCTCGACCGGCCCGATCGCAGAGCGGACCACGAGACCGATCGCGGCGACGAACATGATGTCGTAGCCGACGGTGAATTGCGGCCCGAACAGCCAGAGCAGCGGCTTGCCGAGCGCGAGCAGCACGATGGTCGCCGCCAGCGAGGGCCAGAACGTCCAGTTGATCGCATGCGCCACATAGGCCGACAGCCGCGCCTTGTCGCCGCTGGCATTGTATTCGGCGAAGCGATGCGCCGTCGTCGCCGACATTGCGTAGTGAATGAACGAGACCAGCGCCAGCGTCTTCACCACCGCAAAGTAGACGCCGACCTCGTCGGAGGGACGGAATTGCTGCAGCACCAGCACGTCGGTGTAGGACAGCAGCAGATAGAAGCTCTCGACCAGCAGGATCGGCAGCGAGACGGCGAGCCAGCCCCGGATATCGTAGGTCTTGGGGCCCGACGGAATATGATCGGCGAGCTTGCGGTTCAGCACCACCATCTGCCCGGTCATCGCGATCCAGACCGCGCCCGCGCTCGCAACCATCGCGGCGACGGCGCCGAGATGGTAGCCGAGCAGGAAAGCGGCGCCCGTGATGCTGATGATCAGCGCCTGACGGATGATGAACTGCGGCATCAGGCCGAGTTGCATCCAGTCATGCGAGCGCGCGATGCCGTCCTGGGTGTTGGCGACGACGAAAGCGGGCAGCGTCATGCAGCCGATATAAAGCGGCAGCTCCTCGGCGGGGGCGATCCAGGGCGACAGCAGTTTGACGATTCCGGCGAGGCCGAGCGACACCATCGTTGACGCCGCGAAAGTGAGCCAGCGGCTGCCCGCGAGGAAGCCGCGCAAGAGCGCCTGTTGGTCGCCGGCGCGGTACTCCGGAATGATCTTCTGCGCCGAAGCCGAGATGCCGAAATCCATCATGCTGCCGAGCAGCAGCACCCAGGTCCAGACATAGACATAGATTCCGTAGTCGGAGGTGCCCATCCAGCGCGCCAGCAGCACCTGCGAGACATAGGCGAGCCCGGCGCTGATCACGCGGATGATGAAGATGGTGCCGGCGAGCCGCCGCGTCAGCGAGGCCTCGCTCGATCCGCCGGTCAACTTGGCCCGCAGCCGCGCGATCAGCCCGGCCGGTCCGGTCGTTGCGGGTTCTGCATCCATCACGGCCACGACGAATCCCCAGGGCGTCCCGCATGCTGCGGCAGGCCCGGGACTTAGCAACCATTCCTTAAGATTCGGTTGGACCGCCTCCGGCGGCTTCCCGCGAAGGCCGGTGCATGGAGGCGAACATCATTGCGCTGGCTGGGGCAGGCGGCGCTGTTGCGACCTCGCCACGTCATCCGGCAAACCTCCATCCCCCTTCTTGGAGGGGTGACGCCCTGCGCCGCTTCGAACTATGCTGGCCGCATAGTCGATTGATTTGGAATATGTGCGGGCCAGCTGCTCGCGCACAGGACGTCATTTTCAGAAGGAGCGATTGATGACTCGATTCATGATGTGCATGGCCTTGCTTGCCGCGACGGCCGGCTTCGATCTCTATTCCATGACACCCGCGCGGGCGGATGCGTGGGGATGCTCATACGAGAAGTGCCTGGCCGTCTGCGCCAAGGTCGGCGGTCAGCGATGCAGTGCATATTGCACGAAGAAGTTGCAGGAAAAGCAGGCGTCGAAGGCCTGCCCTGCATCCTGATCGGCTTCGTTGCTTCGTCCGCGACGACCTATTCCAGGTTCGTATTGAACTCGTACGACTTCTCCGGCCCAACCAGCGTGAATTTCAGCGCTGCGCCGTCGGGCTTGGCGCCCGGCGGCAGGCCGTCGAGTCTCGAACGAGAAGCGTTTCACGCCGGCAGGGCTGTCCTTGACCGGGTCCGGAATCGGCAGCGCCCAGTCGGGCGTCGGCCCTTCCACGTACAGATTGACTTTGCTCCCGTCCGGCGTGACCACGTCGACCACCACATTTTTGGGACCGTCGCGCTTGACGTCGCGGATGGTGAGCGGATTGGGATCGCCGATATTGGCGGGCTTGGGCACGGTGTCGAGCGCCGCGCGCAAATTGGCATCCTCGGTCGAGGCGACGTTGTTGAAGCCGAGCCTCGAGCTTGGCGTCGACCGGAATGCAGAGCTTCTCGCACACCGCGTAGTTGATCTCGGCGCGCAAGGTCACGGGCTTGTCGGCCGCCTTGGCGACGATGCGCAAGGGCAGCACGATCTGGTCGTGATAGCCGATCGAATGACCGCCTGCGCCGTCGTCGAATTTCAGCGGCGCCGGCCACATCACCGTCACGGCCTCGACATTGTCAGACTTCGAGAAGTCGAACCGCGGCGGCACGCCGGAGTCTCCGGGGCTGCGCCAGTAGGTCTTCCATCCGTGCTGGAGCTGGAAGGCGATGCCGCCGAGCAGGACGGCGCCGCTGCGCGATCCCGCCAATAGCCGTATCGCGGAATGCCCGTCGCGCTGCCAGGGCGAGGCGTCATCGGCGCGGGCTGCGATGGCCAATGACGACGCAAGCAGGGTTGTCGCGACGCCAATCGCCGCACGCAGGGGAACTCTTGTGAGCATGGCACGTCTTTACAGGGTCACCGCGGGGCAAACCATTGAATTGCTTGTGATGGATGCACCAGAATCGGGTCTCTGCAAGCCTTGATTTGACAGCGGCTAGGTCCGACATCAGGATAGGAATTGAAACCGGAGTGCTTCACCGATGGCTCCCACAGGCAAGAGGACGGGCGAAAGCACCCGCAGGGCAGGCCCGGCGCTGCCCAACTCGGCCGGTTATCTCGATGGCCGGCTGCTGATCGCGATGCCCGTGATGGGCGATTCTCGCTTCGAACGTTCGGTGATCTATCTCTGTGCCCATTCCGCCGAGGGTGCGATGGGTATCATCGTGAACCATCCGGCCGGCAGCATCGACTTCCCCGAGCTTCTGCAGCAGCTCGGCATCATCAAGAAGGGCGAGCACATCAAGCTGCCGGAGAATGCCGAAAGCATGAAGGTGCTGCGTGGCGGCCCGGTCGATACCGGCCGCGGCTTCGTGCTGCATTCCAGCGACTTCTACATCGAGAACGCCACGCTGCGGATCGATGACGGCGTCTGCCTTACCGCGACCGTCGACATCCTGCGCGCCATCGCCAACGGCTCCGGCCCCAAGCACGCCATTCTCGCGCTCGGCTATGCCGGCTGGGCGCCGGGCCAGCTCGAAACCGAGATCCAGAGCAACGGCTGGCTGCACTGCGACGCGGATGCCGACCTGATTTTCGGCGACGACGTCGACGACAAATACAACCGCGCTCTGCACAAGATCGGCATCGACCCCGGCATGCTCTCGAACGAGGCCGGGCACGCATAGCTGGCGCGTCTGTCGGTCGACATACGCCGGTGTTACGCCACCCACCCCTGTCATGCCCCGGCTTGACCGGGGCATCCAGTACGCCGCAGCCTCTCGGTTCGATCTCAACCGGTGTCTGGAATACTGGATCGCCCGGTCAAGCCGGGCGATGACACCATTTGCTGAGTGGCGCTGCGCCCAGTCGTCCTACTCCGCCGCCTGCTGCTGCACCGTCGGCTCCGTCCCCGCCACCGTGGCGCGGCGCATGTCGCGGGGCTGCGACTGGTCGTAGCGGCGGACGCGGTGCATGGTCTGGCGATTGTCCCACATCACGAGGTCATGCAGCTTCCATTTGTGGACGTAGACGAACTCTGCATTGGTCGCATGCTCGTTGAGATCGCGCAGCAACAGGCGTCCCTCGGGCACGCTCATGCCGACGATCTTGCCGGCATGGGATGAGAGATACAGCGACTTGCGGCGATGCACGGGGTGCGTCCGCACCAGCCGTTGCAGCACCGGCTTGAACATCTGCTTCTCGTCGTCGGTGTATTCGGTGAAGCCGAGCGATCCCCGCGAATACATCAGCGAATGTTCGCAGATGAAATCCTCGATCTCCGCCTTGGTCTCCTCGTCGAGCGCATCATAGGCGGCGCGCATGTCGGCGAATTCGGTGTTGCCGCCCTTCGGGTTCACCACGCGCGCCGACAGCAGCGAGAACTTCGCCGGGATTGGGCGGAACGAACTGTCGGAGTGCCACAGACAATTGCCGAGGTTGAACAGATTGGCGCGGCTGTCCTTCGGCAGCGGCTTGCCGTCCTTGCCGAGGTTGGAGACGTCGTTCAGGCCCGAGCTGAGGCGGTATTCGTCGGCCTTGGTGATGTTGCCGCCTCGCGCGTCCTCGCGCTGGCCGAAATTCAGCGCGAACGCCATCTGCTGCTCGTCCGTGATGTCCTGGTCGTGGAAGACGAGCACCGCGTATTTGTCCATGGCGGCCTCGACCTCGCGCGCCTCGGTCTCGGTGAGGGGCTTTCGCAGGTCGAGGCCCGACACCTCGCCGACGAAATGTTTTTGAAGCTGCCGGATGGCGATCGTCATGACGTTCTCTCCCGCGTGCCGCGAGCGGTTGGTCCCGCTCTGTCAGTCGAAAAGGCTACTCTCGCGTTCGTCGTTGTCAACGCTTGCGGCGCATGGCTGCCTGTAGCCCGGATGGAGCGCTGCGTAATCCGGGATTCTCACCCCGCGGAAAGGCCCACCCGGATTGCGCTGCGCTCCATCCGGGCTACGGACCTATTCCCTCTCACGCATTCCGCGCCATCAACCCGCCGTCGACCGGAATCACCGCGCCAGTCAGGAACGACGCCGCCGGCAGGCACAGGCTCAGCGTCATATGCGCGACCTCCTCGGGATCGCCGTAACGGCCGAGTGCGGTGCGGCGCCTGGCGTAGATCGTCTTGTGCTCCTCCGAGATGCGGTCGGTGATGGCCGTGCGGATCGGGCCCGGGCAGATGCAGTTGACGGTGATGCCCTCGCGGCCGAGGCTCGACGGCGAGCGAGCGGGTCAGGCTGGCAACGCCGCCCTTCGCGGCGGAATAGGGGCTGTGCAATGCGGTGGCGCCGAGCGCCTCTGTCGAGGCGATGTTGACGATGCGCGGGCTCTTCGACTTGCGCAAATGAGGCAGCGCCGCGCGAATGATGCGCGGATGCGCAGTCAGCATCACGGCGATGCCTTTGGCCCAGGCGTCCTCATAGGTCTCGTCGTCGATCGCGACGCGCACGGAGATGCCGGCATTGTTGACGACGATGTCGAGGGCGCCGAAATGCGCGGCGACCTCGCCGACCACGTGCTTGATCTCGCTGGCCTCGGCAACGTCGAGCTTCCAGGCTTTCGCCGATCCGCCGCTGGCGGCAATCTCCTCGGCCACCGCGTGCGCGCCGTGCGCGTCGTAATCGGTGACGGCGACGTTCGCGCCCTCGCTTGCGAACACGCGCGCGGTGGCGCGCCCCATGCCGCTGGCAGCTCCGGTGACGAGAACGGTCAGGCCCTTCACCGACCGGCTGAGCCTCCCTGGACTCGGACATGCTGTTCCTCGCGGTGTCTTGCTTGTTGTTATGAGATGGACAAGGCTGGCACCGATCCGCAGACAGGTCAAACAAGCACAACAAAAGGGGAGGCCGCGATGGCGAACGAGCTGGATTTTTCGGGCAAGCAGGTTCTGGTCGTCGGCGGTTCCAGCGGTATCGGCAACGGCATCGCGCAAGCCTTTCGCGCGAGAGGCGCAGAGGTCGCGGTGTGCGGCACACGTGCTCATGCAACGGAATATTCGGCCGAGGAAGGCTCCGATCTCGCCGGTCTCGCCTACGCGCAACTCGACGTCAGCAATCCCGCTGCGGTCGAAGCCTTCAAGCCGTCGTTCGAGCGGCTCGACATCCTCGTGCTGGCGCAAGGCGCGGTGCTCTATCGCCGCGGCGAGTTCGAGATGAACGGCTTCCGCAAGGTGGTCGAGGTCAATCTGATGAGCCTGATGGCCTGCGCGACGCGGTTTCATGCCATGTTGCGGGATTCCAAGGGCGCGCTGATCATGGTGTCCTCGACCGCGGCCTATCATTCCACCATGGGCAATCCCGCCTACAACGCCTCGAAGACCGGTGCGGTCGGATTGACGCGAACGCTGGGCGAGGCCTGGGCCGAGGACGGCATCCGCGTCAACGGCATCGCGCCGGGGCTCGTCGACACCAAGATGACGAAAGTGACCACCGACAATCCGAAGCGGCTCGAAGGCGCGCTCGCGCGCATCCCGCTGCGGCGATTGGGCACGCCCTCCGACATGGCGGGCGCGGCGCTGTTCCTGGCCTCTCCGTTGTCGTCCTACATCATTGGCCAGACGCTGGTCGTCGATGGCGGGCTGATCTTGTAGATCTTGTAGCCCGGATGAGCGAAGCGGCATCCGGGGGTCTCGCCTCACAGGAAGACCTCCCCGGATTGCGCTTCGCTCCATCCGGGCTACGGACCTTCATCCGGATTACACTTTCGCTAAAGCTTGGAACCGCGCCGCGCCTGATCGGTTACTTGGGCTGACCCCCGAGGAGGAGCATCATGGATACGGATCGGATTGTTGGCGCGGCCAAGGACTACGCAGGTAAGGCGGAAAGCGCGATCGGCGACATGGCAGGCGATTCCAAGACGCAGGCGTCGGGCAAGGCACGCGAAGCCGCAGGCACGGTGCAGAATCTCTACGGCCAGGCCAAGGACGCCGTGCGTGATGCCGCGGACACCGCGACGAGCTACGCCAAGGACGCCTACGACAACAGCGGCGACACCTTCCGCGACGGCACGCAGGCGCTGTCGAAGAAGGTGCAGGACAATCCGCTCGGCGCACTGCTGGTGGCCGGCGGCGTCGGCTTCGCGCTGGCGTTGCTGATGTCGCGCCCGGCACGCCGTCCGCCGTCGCGCTGGCGCTATTGAGGGCTGAAGGACAACAAGCATTCGTGCCCCGGACGCAGCGCATCACGCAATGGTGCGCTGCTGAGCCGGGGCCCATTCTTTGTTGATGCAGCCGATCTGGGTCCCGGCTTCTGCGCAGCAGCGTTTCACGCTGCAGCGCGTCCGGGACACGGAGCGCGGATTACCGGAACATCTCCGCCGAACGCCCGACGTTACCCGGCGGCCGCGGGACCGCTGGATTGGGATTCGGATTGCGCGGCCCGGGCGCCGGCGCCAGTTGTCGCGGCGGCGCAGGTTGCGGAGAGCCGAAGCCGAAGAAATCACGCAATGACGGGGTGGCCTGTGCGGGCTGCTGCGGCGGCGCCGGCGGCTTCTTCGGCGCGAGCTTCGGCGGCGCGATCGCGGCGGCCGCTCCCGGTGCGCCGGGCGAAGCGACGTTGCCGTCGGGCGGCGTCGCGGCCATCGGCGTATCGCCCTTGGCCTGTTCGCGGCCGACTTCGCGGCGCGGCCATGCATAATCGTCGGCGCGGCCGGGGGGCCGCCAGCGGCTCGCCCTTCACCATCGTCCGCGCAGCGAGCGCATCGACGGCGGCGGGACGCGAGCCCGGGCCGCCCAGCAATTGATCGGTCGAGATCGAGGCCGCAATCAGCGGCACGATCGGTCCCGCCAGCGGCCGCGGCGCGGGCTTGCCCGGCTCGGCGCTGGTGTCCGGCGTCGCAGGCTCGCTCGGCAGCGCGATCGGGCCGGAGCGGCCGGCCAGGAGGCGCGTGATCTCGCGCTCGACATAGTGCGCGAGCTTGCGCGCGCCGGGCTTTGTGAAATAGACGCCGTCAGAGCTGCGGAGCTGGCGGATCTGACCTTCGAAGTCCGGGCCTTTCTGCAGGAAGCGGCCGGCTTCGTCGACAAAGCCGTCCCAGACGTCGACATAAGTTATGCCGGCCTTGGCCGCGCCTTCGCGATAGAGCGAATCCAGGAACAGCGTGTCCGCGGTGCCCTTGGGTCCGCGAACCGCGGGCAGGCCGACCCAGAGCACCGGCACGCCCTTGGACTTGAGGACGTTCGCGAGCTCCTCGATCTTCTTGCCGTGAGAGCTCGACCCAGCGCTCGTCGCGGAATTCGTAGAGGCCGTTCGGATTGCGGGCGGTCTTTTCGGGAGCGGCCGCCGGCATGTCGGCATTGTCGGCGTCGTCCTGCGGCAGATCGGCATCGGCAGGCTTGTCGTCGGGCTTGGCTGCGCTATCGGTGCCGGGCTTCGTCTCACCGGGCTTTGCGGCTGGCTTGCCGCGCGCGCCCTTGTCGTTCTTCTTGTCCTTATCCGCAGGCTTCTCCGCCGCTGGCTCGCGGATCGCGGCGCGGTCATTGAGGCCGAGCATGACGACGATGACGTCGGGCTTTTCGGTCTCCAGGATACCCCTTGCCGCCGCCGCCCAGTCCGAAGGCTCACCCTTCGGCTGGTACTTGATCAGGCCTGAAACGGTCTTGTGCTTGCGGATCACGCCCATGTCGGGCTGCTCGGCATAGGCATCTTCCAGGCCATAAGCGAGCCAGTCGGCCATGGCATCACCGAGCACAAGCACGTTCTTCTCAGGAATGGTGTCACGCTTCGCGGGCGCCGGCGCGCGCGAAAAATCCTGGCGCGGTGCCTGCGGCTGTTGCTGCTGGAACGGTGCAAAGAAGTCGCCGCCGAACCATCCGCCTCCACCACCGCTCCGCTGTGGCGGCGGCGCTGAGCGCTGCGGCGGGCCGCCGAAGCCGGGGAAGTTGAAGAACTGCGCCGAAGCGGGTCCCGCGACCGACACCAGAATCGCAAGCGCCGTCCCCAGCGCGATCAACGGGCCGGTCTCGGTCAGCGCCTTGAAGAAGGACTTTGGCTTCGACATGCGATCTCGGGCACGCGCAATGGGGTCTGGAAGTCAGTCAATATAGTAACGGAATCGGGCGCCAAACGGGCAAATTCCGTTGCAGATTCTTGGCCCATACACCGGGGAACAGCCGTCCCCGTCAAGGTCGGCGGGCAAAATCCCTGTTCAGGGTTACTTTCGGGGCGATTTTACCGTCCGCGCAGTCGGTCCAGCGCGTCGGACGAGGCAAACCCGTCCGCGGGCACCCCGATCGAGGCCTGGAAGTTGCGCAGCGCCTCCCTTGTCTGGCCGCCGAACTGGCCGTCCGGGGTGCCCTTGTAGAAGCCGCGCTGGGCCAGGAGTTGCTGCAGTTCCAGCCGCTCGTTCCGCGACAGCTCACGCTCCTGCCGCGGCCAGGGCTGCACAAACGGCTGCCCGCCGCGCAGTCGGTCGGCGAAATGGCCGATCGCCAGCGCATAGGCCTCGGCCGGGTTGTACTTCATGATGACACGGTAGTTCTGCAGCATCAGGAAGCCGGGACCTTGCGCGCCCGCCGGCGCCAGCAGGTAGGCCTTCTCTGCCGGATGCGGAAACGGCTGGCCCGTCGCCCGCTTGAGGCCGAGCTTCTCCCATTGGGCAATCGGCATCGCCTTGGCGCGGTCCGCCAGCATGTAGTTGAAGCCCTGGGGCACCACGACCTCGAAGCCCCAGGTCTGGCCGGCCTGCCAGCCGTCTTTCTTGAGGTTGTTGGCGGTGGAGGCAATCAGGTCGGTGGGATTGTCGACGACGTCGCGCCTTCCGTCGCCATCGCCATCGACGGCGAAGCGCTTGAACGCGGTCGGCATGAACTGGGTCGGACCGAACGCGCCGGCCCAGGAGCCGCGCATCTGCTCCGGCCTGAGATCGCCGCGATTGAGGATCTCCAGCGCCGACAGAAACTCGTCTTTGAAATAGGCCTGGCGGCGGCCGATGCAGGCGAGCGTCGCGGTCGATTGCAGCACGCTGCGGTCGCCCATCTGCGTCGAGTAGTTGGACTCGATGCCCCAGATCGAGGCGATGATGTAGCGGTCGACGCCGGTGGCCTTCTCGGTGGCGTCGAACTGCGCCTTGTATTTGGCGAGCACCTCGCGGCCCTTGGCGAGGCGGTTGTCGTTCACGAGGATGTCGAGATAGTCCCAGATCGATTTGGTGAACTCGGGCTGCGAGTCCATGAGGTCCATGATGCGCAGGTCGGGGCTGAGGCCTGCGGTGAAGCGCTGGAAATTGTCTTGCGTGACGCCGCGCCGCGCGGCATCGGGCCACATGCCGGCGACGCAATTGTTGAAATTGCCGGCAGCCTCGCGGATCGCCGCGGCCGTCATCAAGGGGTGACCGGAGGCGCCGTCCTCGCCGCTCCAGGGCAGGGCGCCGCCGGGGCCGGGCGGGGCCTGCGGAGGCGCGGCGTTCGGGCTGGAGAAGATGCCGCCGAACAGGTTGGACAGACCGTTCTGCGCCTGGGCTTGCGCGGTGCCGGGCAGCAGCAGCGCGGCTGCCATGATCATCGCGCCGGTCGCCGATACCGCCCGTCTTGCCTGCCCTGCTACCGATTGCATCATGCCCTATCCGCCGGCTCCAAAAATCCGCCATCAGGAGGCCTGGTTACGGTTGCCAATAGCTTAACAAAGGTGAAATTTTGGTGGCGGCCTTTTTCTTAACTCTGCGCGGATGAGGCCCCACAACCGCCTTTGTTGGCGGCTGCAAACAGGTTAGCAAGATGCCATTGCTCCGTTCTTGGCTCCGTTCCCATCTGCCCCCAGGTATTCGATCAATCCCATGAAAATTCGCAAAGCCGTATTCCCCGTCGCCGGCCTCGGCACCCGCGTCCTGCCCGCCACCAAGGCGATGCCGAAGGAAATGCTGACCATCGTCGACAAGCCGCTGATCCAGTACGTCTATGACGAGGCGAGGGAGGCCGGCATCGAGCACTTCATCTTCGTCACCGGTCGCAACAAGAACGTCATCGAAGATCATTTCGACCGGATGTACGAGGCTCGACGCGACGCTCGCGGCGCGGGGCAAGAAGGCCGAGCAGGACATCCTGGCGCAGAACCAGCCCGAAGCCGGCGCCGTCAGCTTCACCCGCCAGCAGGCGCCGCTCGGCCTCGGTCACGCGGTCTGGTGCGCGCGCGACATCGTCGGCAACGAGCCGTTCGCCGTCGTGCTGCCCGACGAGCTTGTGCTCAACACGCCGGGCTGCCTCAAGCAGATGATCGAGATGGCATCCTCGCTCGGCGAGAAATCCAATCTGGTCGCGGTCGAGGCGGTGCCCGACCATCTCACCCATCAATACGGCATCTGCGGCGTCGGCAAGCGCAACGGCAAGATGTTCGAGGTCGACGGCATGGTCGAGAAGCCGGCCAAGGGCACCGCGCCCTCCAACCTCTCGATCACCGGCCGCTACATCCTGCAGCCGGAGATCTTCAAGATCCTGGAAACCCAGGAGCGCGGCGCCGGTGGCGAGATCCAGCTCACCGACGCCATGATTGGCCTTGCCAAGTCGCAGAAATTCTACGGCGTCGAGTTCGAGGGCGAGCGCCATGATTGCGGCTCCAAGCCCGGCTTCCTCCGCGCCAACATCGCCTACGGCCTGAAGCGCCCGGAGCTGCGCGAGGGACTGATCGCGGAGATGAAGAAGTATCTGGGGCAGTAGCTGCCACACATTCCGCTGTCGTCCCCGCGAAGGCGGGGACCCATACCGCGTGATCCATCGATCGCGTTTGACAGCAGTACTGAACGACGAGTCTTCGCCAAACTTTTCCCTGGGTTTTGGTTCCCCGCCTTCGCGAGGACGACACCGAGGCTGTTGCGGATTGCGTCGCGCGCAACCGCAGTGAGTAGTGTGTCTCACGCCACCAGCGACAGCTTCGGCAGGCTCGCCACCACCGACTGATTGCGCCCGCCCGCTTTTGCGGCATAAAGCGCCTTGTCGGCGGCGGCGATCAGGACCGCCCAGTCCATGCCGGCGGTGGGAACGAGGCTGGCGACGCCGCAGGACACCGTCGAGACCACCTCGTCGTCGGACCAGCCCTGCACCTTGGTGCGGATCGCTTCGGCGACCTTGAAGGCGTCGGTGGCGGAGATGTTCGGCAGCAGCACGGCGAATTCCTCGCCGCCATAGCGCGCGGCACAGTCGCCGGCCCGGCTCACCGAATCGGAAATGCAGATGGCGATGCCGACCAGCACCTGGTCGCCCGCCTGATGGCCGAACGTGTCGTTGTAAGCCTTGAAGTGATCTGCATCGATCATCAACAGCGCGATCGGCACCTTCTGGCGCATGGCGCGCCGCCATTCGACGTCGATGACGGAATCGAACTTGCGGCGGTTCTTCAGGCCGGTGAGCGCGTCCGTCGTCGCCATCTCCTCGAGCTTGCGCTCGGCCTCGGCGCGCCGGCCGATCTCGCGCGCGAGCACGAGCGTCGATCCCAGCACGAACAGCGCGAGCGCCAGCACCACGGCGCCGATGCGGATCGCCTCCTTGCGCCAGAGTGCGAACACGGCGGCCAGCGGTTTGCCCGCCACCACGAACAGCGGTCCGCTGTCGGCGCTGCGGACATAGAGCCGCGGCGTCGGATCGACCGGGCCCTGTCCGGAATAGGAGGCGCCGATCGGGAGATTGTCGGGCTTCCAGGCCCGGCGGTCGTTCAGGTTGGTGCCGATGATGTCGAGGTCGAACGGCCGCCGCATCATGATGGTGCGGTCGCGCTTGAGCACGGTGATGGTGTCTTCGGGGTCGAGGTTCAGCCGCTCGAACAATTCGTGGAAATAGCTGAAGCGGATCGAGCCGGCGACGACGCCGAGGAAGCCGCCGTCGGTATCGCTGATGCGCCGGCTCAGCACGATCGCGTAGGCGCCGCGGAACAGCATCGGGCGGCTGATGAAGAGCCCGGCCTCGGGATTGTCGCGATGAATCCTGAAATATTCTTCCTCGCTGCGGTTCTCTGGGAGGGGATCGAGCGTGGAAGCGTCGATAGCCAGCTTGCCCTCGGGGTCGAACACCTGGATGGCGCCGAAATGCCTGGCGGTGGTCGCATGGTCGAACAGGATCAGGTGGCGGACCGGCTTCGAAACCGTCGCGAGGCTCGGGCAGCAGCATGTTGCTCGCGACCGCCTTCAGCGACAGGTCATAGATCTCGACGTTGCGGCTCACGTCGGACTGGATGGTCGTCGCGAGATTCTCCAGCGTCTGGCGGGCGAGCGCCTCCTCGCCGCGGCGCATGTCGAGCATCACGTTGACGCAAATGGCGGAAAAGCCGATCACCGTCACCACGGACGAGATGATCAGCAGTTTCGCCGAAATACGCCACGGCCGGCGGGCCGTGACTTCGCGCCATCCAGACAGCATCGCTTGCTCCCGACATTAGTGGATGCGCCCGAAAGCTTGAGTAGTGTTTAAGGAGCGACGGCGCTGCCGCAATGAGTTAAGGATTGGTTGACGAAGCTCCCGGTTTTGGCCAGGCCCCGTGGGAGCAGATCCGGTTTCGAACGAGAGGACTGACGTGAACGACTACGACGCGTTGCGCGACTATCTGCTGCGGCAGAAGCAGGCCGAATTCGTCCTGAGCTTCGAACAGATCGAGGAAATCATCGACGCAGCCCTGCCGCGCGCGGCCAATCGTGCCTCGTGGTGGGACACCTCGCGCAGCCCCGACATCCAGATGCCGCAGCGAGAGGCCTGCCTCGCCGCGGGCTTCAAGGCGACGCGGATGCCCGACGGCCAGACCGTGCGGTTCACGAAGATGAAGAAGGACGGGCGGCGGTAGCGCGATTCTTCCCTTCTCCCCTTGTGGGAGAAGGTGGCGCGAAGCGCCGGATGAGGGGTTGCTTCGGCATCTTCAACTGAGAGATTTGGACTCGCGGAGACATACCCCTCACCCCCGCTCGCTGCGCGAGCGGACCCTCTCCCGCAAGGGGAGAGGGAAGAAAGATCAGCTCGCCGCTTCCAGCCGCACTTCCGTCAAGAGCCGCATCGCGGCGTCGGCATCCATCGGCTCGCCGAAGGCAAAGCCTTGCGCGTATTCGCAGCCCATCTGGTAGAGCTCGACGGCGTCGGAATCGGTCTCGGCGCCTTCGGCCACCACGTCCATGCCGAGGTCGTGCGCGAGCGCGATGATCGACTTCAGGATCACCGGCCGCGTGCCGCGATTGGTGGTGCGCACGAAGGACTGGTCGATCTTGATGGTGTCGAACGGGAAGCGCTGCAGATAGGCCAGCGAGGAATGGCCGGTGCCGAAATCGTCGAGCGAAAGCCCGGTGCCGAGCTCGCGGATCCGCGTCAGCATCTGCGCCGCGTGTTCCGGATTCTCCATCACCAGCGATTCCGTCAGTTCCAGCTTGAGCGTGCCGCGCGCCACCGAGGAGCGCGACAGCACGGTGCGGATGTCGTGGATCAGATCATGGCGCAGCAATTGCCGCGATGACACATTGACGCTCGCGAAGATCGGCTCGCGCGAGCGCATCGCGCGCTGCCAGATCGAGAGCTGCTTGGCAGTCTGGTCGAGCACGAACATGCCGAGGTCGACGATCAGGCCGGTCTCTTCCGCGATGGTGATGAATTCCGAGGGCGCCATGCGGCCGAGCTTCGGGTGATCCCAGCGCACCAGCGCCTCGAAGCCGGCGACGGAACGATCCTCCAGCCGCACGATCGGCTGGTACAGGATGGTGAGCTCCTGGCGCTCGATGGCGCGGCGCAGCTCGCTCTCCAGCGTCAGGCGGTCGGTCTTCCGCGCCCGCATCGCCGGCTTGTAGACGTCGATGCGGTCGCCGCCGATGCGCTTGGAGTGATACATCGCAAGCTCGGCGTCCTTGATGATCTCGTCCGTCAGCTGCGTCTGAGGGTCGGACAGCGCGAGCCCGATCGACGCGGTGAGGAAGATCTCGCGGTCGTTGAAGGCGATCGGCGCGCGGATGGTCTTGCGGATGGTCTCGGCGAAGGCGGTGATGCGGGCAGGGTCCTGCTCCGACAGCAGGATCAGGCCGAACTGGTCGCCGGCCATGCGGGCCAGCGTATCCTGCGGCTTCAGGATACGGGTGAGGCGGCGGGCCAGCGTCAGCAGGATGGAATCGCCGACCGCGATGCCGACGGAATCGTTGACCTGCTTGAAGCGGTCGAGATCGATCACCATCAGCGTCGGCCGCAGCGTCGGCATGGTCTTGGCGAAATGCGCGACCGCGCCGAGCCGGTCCATGAACAGCTTGCGGTTGGGCAGGCCGGTAAGGTTGTCATGCACGGAATCGTGCAGCAGGCGTTCCTCGGCGTTGCGCAGCTCGGTGACGTCGGTGAGGGTGCCGACGACGCGCGAGACTTCGCCGTCAGAGCCGACCACCGGACGCGCCTTCAGCGCGAACCACATGAAGTGACCGTCCGGCGTGCGCAGGCGGAAATCCTGCACCAGGCGTCCGCGGCGCTGGTCGAGCACGCTGTCGAGCGCGGCGCGGAAACGGTCCTGGTCGAGCGGATGCAGCACCTCGAGCCAGGAGGCCGCGGGTCCTTCGAGCGTGCCGCGCTTGAGGCCAAGCAGGGCTTCGGTTTCGGGGCTGGTGAAGACCTTGTCGGCGGAGACGTCCCAGTCCCAGATCAGGTCGCCGGAACCGGCCAGCGCCAGCGCCCGCCGCTCGATGTCGGAGACGACGCCGGTGGTGGCGCCGCCGCCGGCAAAGGCGTGCTGCATCACCGTAAAGCCGATCAGCATCACGATCAGAACGAGGCCGCCGAGCAGGGCAGGGCCGACGATGTCGTTGGTGACGGAACCGGCCACCGTCATCCCGGCCGCGACCACCCAGACTACGAGGAGGAACCAGGTCGGGATCAGCAGCACGGCGCGGTCGAAGCCGTGGGTGGAGAGATAGACGATCAACGCAAAGCCGGCGAAGGCGATCAGCACCAGCGAGATGCGCGCGATGCCCGAGGCCACCGCCGGATCGAACAGAGCGAGCGCGACCAGCGACCCCAGGAAGGCGAGCCAGCCCACCGTGATGTGCGAATAGCGCACGTGCCATCGGCTGAGATTGAGATAGGCGAACAGGAACACCAAGAGCGTGGCCGCCAATATCGCCTCACCCGCCGCGCGCCAGATGCGCTCGGCGTTGTTCGACATGTCGAGCACCTTGCCCCAGAAGCCGAAATCGACGCCGATATAGACCAGCACCGCCCAGGCCAGCGCCGCGGCGGCCGGGAACATGATGCTGCCCTTCACCACGAAGAGAATGGTGAGCACGAGGGCGAGAAGACCGGAGATGCCGATCACGATGCCCTGGTACAGCGTGAACGAGTTGACCTTGTCCTTGTAGGCTTCCGGCTCCCACAGATAGAGCTGCGGCAGCTTGTCGGTGCGCAGCTCCGCGACGAAGGTGATGACGGCGCCGGGATCGAGCGTGACGCGGAACACGTCGGCGGTCGGGCTTTCCTGCCGCTCCGGACGGTCGCCGGTCGAGGGCGTGATGGTCGCAATGCGCGACAGGCCGAGGTCCGGCCACAACAGCCCCGAAGACACGATGCGGTAATGCGGCGCGACGATCAGGCGGTCGAGCTGGTCGTCGGTGTTGTTGGCGAGCGCGAACACCACCCAGTTCTGCCCGCCTTCGCGGGCGCGCACCTCGATGCGGCGGACGATACCGTCGGTGCCGGGCGCGGTGGAGACCTGGATTCGATCGGCATCGCTGCGCTGATGCTCGAGCACGCCCGTGAGGTCGATCGCGGGCGCGTCACTGCGGACGCTGACGGCGTCGAGCGCGCGCGCGGGATACGCGGCGACGAGAATCATGAGGCCCAGCGCGATGGGCGCGAGGCACCTGATCAGACGCAAGGTCAGTTCTCCGCGTTCGACGCAAACTCTTCAGGTGAAGACGATTTCAGACCGAACGGGTGCGTTCGGTGCGTCGCGATAGATGCCACGAAAGCGAGGAAAATCAAAGGGTTTCCGCCGCTGCCTGTGGGTCAGCGGCCTAGACCTCCAACACAATTTTGCCAATATGTGCGCTCGTCTCCATGCGCCGGTGCGCATCGGCCGCCTTTTCCAGCGGGAAAGTGCTGTCCATCAGCGGTTTGACCCGGCCTTCGCGCAAAAGCGGCATCACTTTCTGCTCGATTGCGGCCACCATCGCCGCCTTGTCCGCATTAGTACGGGGGCGCAGGGTCGAGCCGGTATGGGTCAGGCGCTTGACCATGACCTTGGCGATGTTGACGGTGACCTTGGGGCCGTTCAGCGTCGCGATCTGCACGATGCGGCCGTCGACCGCGGCGGCGTCGTAATTGCGGTCGACATACTCGCCGGCGACCATGTCGAGGATCACATTGACGCCTTCCTTGTTGGTCGCTTCCTTGACCACGGCGACGAAGTCCTCGGTCTTGTAGTTGATGGCGCGGTCCGCTCCGAGCTTGAGGCAGGCATCGCACTTGTCCTGCGATCCCACGGTGACGAACACCTTTGCGCCGAACGCCTTGGCGAGCTGGATCGCCATGGTGCCGATGCCGGAGGAGCCGCCGTGGATCAGCAGCGTCTCGCCGGCCTTGAGGCCGCCGCGCTCGAACACATTGTGCCAGACCGTCATCAGGGTTTCCGGCAGCGCGCCGGCTTCCTTGATCGACAGGGCCGGGGGCACGCTCATGGCCTGGGCGTCCTGCGCGATGCAGTACTGCGCATAGCCGCCACCGGCCACCAGCGACATCACCTTGTCGCCGATCTTGTGCCGCTTGGCATTGCTGCCGACCGCCACAACTTCGCCCGCGATCTCGAGGCCCGGCAGGTCGCTGGCGCCGGGCGGCGGCGGATAGGCACCGGAGCGTTGCGCGACGTCGGGCCGGTTGACGCCGGCGGCCATCACCTTGACCAGGATCTCGTCCGGGCCAGGCTGCGGAACGCTGCGCTGCTCAGGAACCAGCACCTCCGGTCCGCCGGGCTTGGAGATGGCGACCACGGTCATTTGCGCGGGCAGCTTGTCCATGATGTGTCCTTGAGCAAAGGTGCGGGAGAAGACGAGGGTCTTTGCTTAGCCAGCGCGGTCCGGGCTGGCAACCGCTTCGGCCCCGTTTAGCGGACACGAACGCAGGAGGAACGAGGATGGCGACGGAAGACGACGACCGCCCGCGCAAGAAGATCAGCCATGAAATCGGACAGGATCTCTCACTGTTGTCGGTCGAGGAACTGACCGAGCGCGTCACGCTGCTGAAGTCCGAGATCGCAAGGCTGGAAGAAGCCGCCACCAGGAAGCACGCATCGCGCGACGCGGCGGATAGTTTTTCAAGAAGTAGGATTTCTCGCTCCGCTCGCGTGTCCCGGACGCGGTGCAGCGCACAACGCTGCTCCGCAGAGCCGGGACCCATGCATCTCCGAATTCCTCTGCCAAAGAACTGGGCCCCGGCTCAGCAGCGCACCGCTACGCGCTGCGCTGCGTCCGGGGCACGAGAGCGGCTCGGCCACTGGCCGATATGGCTAACGAACCCTCAAAAAATTCGCTCGTTTACGGTCGATTAAGCTTTCGAGTTTATGACTGGCGTTGTCCTCGTTTGGACACCGAGTGGCTCCTGTCCACTCTGTTTGACGCCTCCCTGTTATCAACTTTAAAAGCCGCCGGTCTCCGGCGGCTCTTTTTTGCTTTTTGCATCCCGTTGCGGTTGAATTCCTGGGAATGACCCGCGGAAACCATATCCGCGCTTGTCACTGGACTCGGCGTCCCGCCCGCGCAATGATTTGTTCATCATAAGCCGGCGTCTAAGCCGGACGGTCAAACAGTTGCGTAAGAGGCGTTAACCATGGAACGTTTGCAGGCCGAGGGCGCGCTCGTTCAACTCAGCGAGCGTTTCACCAATTCTGCGGCGTTCGGCGCGCTGTTCCGCGAGGGCATGGACCTCGTCGAAGAGACCGCCGCCTATCTCGACGGCGCCGGCCGCAACGAGGCCAAGGCGCTCGACCGCGCCGTCAGCCTCACCTACGCAACCGAGAGCATGCGCCTCACCACCCGCCTGATGCAGCTCGCCTCGTGGCTGCTGCTGCACCGCGCGGTGAAGGAAGGCGAGATGACGCTGGTCCAGGCCAATCGCGAGAAGACCAAGGTCAAGCTCAGCGCCGCCGATCCCGGCCCGGCCGACACCGTCGACAAGCTGCCCTCGCAGCTGCAGGACCTGATCCATCGCTCGATGAGCCTGCAGACCCGCGTCCGCCGCCTCGACACCTCGATCCACACGCCGCCGGCCGAGCACGTCGCGATCGGCAACCCGCTGGTGCCGCAGCTCAACGCGCTGAAGGCCGCGTTCGAGCGGTAAGGTCTCTGCTCGTCATTGCGAGCGAAGCGAAGCAATCCAGGGATCTTTCCGCAGAGGCAGTCTGGATTGCTTCGTCGCAAGGGCACCTCGCAATGACGGTGCGATACCCCACAAACAAAAACGCCCCTGGTGTCCCAGGGGCGTTTTTCGTCTCCAGCCTTGCGGGCCGGATCAATCCTTTTGAGGAAGCCCGAAAACTTCTTCTGGAAGCGCGAGACGCGGCCGCCGCGATCGAGCATCTGGGCGTTGCCGCCGGTCCAGGCCGGGTGCGACTTCGGGTCGATGTCGAGGTTCAGCGTGTCGCCTTCCTTGCCCCAGGTCGAGCGGGTCAGGTACTCGGTCCCGTCGGTCATCACGACCTTAATCGTATGATAATCCGGATGAATTTCGGCTTTCATGGCAAATTCCTCGGCGCCCGGCGCCTGTTCTGGTGGCTAGCGAATGACGGATTTGGGCGGCTCTATACCTCACGATACCAGGCAAAACAAGCCGTGTTGCGCGGCTGAACCGGGTTTGCCCCTAAGGGACATCCCGGATTTGCCACTACCCTTGCACCGGCCTATTGGGAGCAAACGAATGCAATGGGTTGGATCTCATGAGCGCAGTGGAACGGCTTGATGACCAGTATGTCGGTCAGCCCGGAATGAACCCCGCCGACACCCCCTCGATCGAAGCCGAGCTGATCGAACAGCCGGCCAAGGGCCGTGCCAAGCTGCGGCCGCTGCTTGCGCTGGCGCCCTATGTCATCCGCTATCGCGGCCGCGCGGCGCTGGCCTTCGTCGCACTCACGGTCGCGGCCCTGACCACGCTGCTGGTGCCCGTCGCGGTGCGCCGCATGATCGATTTCGGCCTGACGCCCGAGGGCATCGAGTTGATCAACAGCTACTTCTCGGTGATGCTCGCGGTGGTCGGCGTGCTCGCGCTCGCCAGCGCTGCGCGCTACTACCTCGTGATGACGATCGGCGAGCGGATCGTTGCCGACCTCAGGCGCGACGTGTTCGCTCACCTGCTCTCCCTCTCGCCCGCCTTCTTCGATTCCGCACGCAGCGGCGAATTGATCTCGCGGCTCACCGCCGACACCACCCAGCTCAAATCGGCCGTCGGCGCCTCGGTGTCGATCGCGCTGCGCAATTTGATGATGTTCCTGGGCGCCGCGGCGATGATGGTGATCACCAGCCCGAAGCTGTCGGGCTTCGTGCTGCTGGCCATCCCCTTGATCGTGCTGCCGCTGGTCGCCTTCGGGCGCTGGGTACGGCGGCTGTCGCGCAACGCGCAGGACACCCTCGCCGAGGCCTCGGCCTATGCGGGCGAGCTGGTCGGCGCGATCCGCACCGTGCAGGCCTATACAAGCGAGGCGTTCGCCGAGAAGCGTTTCGGCGGCGAGGTCGAGCAGGCCTATGAGGCCGCGCGCACCTCGACCCAGGCGCGTTCCGTGCTCACGGCCATCATCATCTTCATCGTGTTCGCAAGCGTGGTCGCGATCCTCTGGATCGGCTCGCATGACGTGCTGACAGGCGCGATTTCGCCGGGCCGGCTCGGCCAGTTCGTGCTGTACGCGGTGTTCGCCGCGGCCGGCCTCGGTCAGCTCAGCGAGGTCTGGGGCGAGGTCTCGGCGGCCTCCGGCGCGGCCGAGCGCCTGTTCGAGATCCTGCACGTCAAGCCCGACATCAAGGCGCCCGCGTCGGCGCGCGCGCTGCCGGTCCCGGCACGCGGCGAGGTCGGCTTCGATCGGGTCAGCTTTGCCTATCCGGCGCGGCGCGACGTCAACGTGCTCGACGCCGTGTCGTTCACCGTGCGCCCCGGCGAGAAGGTCGCGATCGTCGGCCCGTCCGGCGCCGGCAAGAGCACGATCTTTCACCTGCTGCTGCGCTTCTACGACCCGCGCAGCGGCGCGATCTCGCTCGACGGCGTGCCGGTCAAATCCGCCGATCCCCGTGATTTCCGTGCGCGCATCGCGCTGGTGCCGCAGGAATCGAACGTGTTCGCCGCGAGCGCCCGCGAGAACATCCGCTTCGGCCGGCCCGATGCGACCGATGCCGAGGTCGAGCGCGCCGCCGAGGCTCGCCCATGCCGCCGAATTCATCCGCCGCCTGCCCGAAGGTTTCGAGACCCCGCTCGGCGAACGCGGCGTGACGCTGTCCGGCGGCCAGCGCCAGCGCATCGCGATCGCCCGCGCCATCCTGCGCGATGCGCCGCTGCTGTTGCTCGATGAAGCCACCTCCGCGCTCGATGCCGAAAGCGAGACGCTGGTGCAGACCGCGCTGGAAGAGCTGATGAAGCACCGCACCACGCTCGTCATCGCCCATCGCCTCGCCACCGTGCTGTCCTGCGACCGTATCCTCGTGATGGACCAGGGCAGGATCGTCGAGCAGGGCACGCATGCCGAGCTGGTCACCGCGAACGGGCTTTATGCGCGGCTGGCAAGGCTGCAGTTCGAGGTCGCGTGAGGCGTTGAGCGATCGGCGTGAAGCGCTGCGGTCGCGGCGCCGATCACGATGTCATTCCCCGCGAACGCGGGGAATCCAGTACGCCGCGGCTCCTCGGTTCTAATCTCACTGTTTCGGAGTACTGGATCGCCCGCCTTCGCGGGTGATGACGGCCGAGCTTGGGGCAAGTCCTCGCGCCACTCAGCCAGCTACC